>NZ_CM011002.1:1007227-2207227 GCF_000158095.2 Roseibium alexandrii DFL-11 | reverse complement strand
TGAAGGCCGATTGCCTGATCGCCGAGGTCAACCAGGGCGGCGACATGGTCGCGCAAGTGATTGCGAGCGCGGATCCGTCCGTGCCGGTGAAACAGGTGCGGGCCACCCGGGGAAAATTCTCCCGGGCCGAGCCCGTCGCCATGCTCTACGACCAGGGCAAGGTACACCATGCAGGCACATTTCCCGAGCTCGAAGACGAGATGGCCGATTTCGGCCCCGGCGGTCTCTCCGGCAGGCGCTCCCCCGATCGGTTGGACGCCCTCGTCTGGGCGGTCTCGGACCTGATGCTGGGCCCTAAGGCGGAACCAAAGGTGCGTGGGCTTTAGAGAAGCCTCACTTGCCGAGCAGCGTCAGGCAATAGCGTTCCAGGTTGGTCAGATGCATGGTCCATCCGGACGCGTGGGCATCGCGCAGAGAACCGGACGCGTTTTCTGCAAGATCGTGCCAGCCGCTGTGGATGAGGGTGAGACGCGCGCCGTTGCGTTCAGCAACGATCGACAGCGTGAGGAGCGTTGCCCCAGACCAGTCATCATCGGCCCACGTCCAGGCGAGGGTCGTGGGCGGATCGAAGGTAACGATGGTGCCGGAGGTGACAGTCTGGCGGCCATCGTTGGTCCAGACTTCGCGGAACGCACCGCCCGCACTTGGCTCTAAAGAGACGTGAGGTCCGAACCAGGCTGACAGATGTTGGTCCTCGGTCCAGAGTGACCAGAGAACAGCGGGGGCGACCGGAAAACCGCGTTCGATCTGAATCACGTTCTGATTGGTCATCTCACGTCCTGCCTCCTGGAGGCGTAAAGAATAACAGCTTTGCTGGGCGTGCGAAGCGGCGCGTTTGAATCAGTTTGCCAAGACACTGAATCGGTTTCTCAAAGCCTTGACTCGGCGCTTTAACGGGCGCGGAAAGGATTGATATTTCATGCGCTTAAAAAAGGCACTTGAATCACTCTGGGGCGCAGATCCCGCAGCGGAACTTGAGGAAAAAGCCTCCCGCACCGGACCTCTTCTCGCGATCCAGGGGACGGCGCAGCCGGTCTGGAGCCCGCGCGACTATGCGGCTCTGGCCCAGGAAGGTTTTGCAAAGAACCCGGTCGTGCACCGGGCGGTCCGGTTGCTGTCGGAGACGGCCGCCGCTGTGCCTCTGCTGCTCTTTAAAGGCGATCGGGAGCTGTCGGAACATCCATTGCTGGCACTGCTCGCCCGGCCGAATACCCATGAAACCGGCGCTGATTTTCTGGAGGCGCTTTACGGTTACCTGTTGGTCTCCGGCAATGCCTATCTTGAGCAGGTGCCGGTGGATGGTGTCCCGCGGGAGCTTTATGCACTCCGGCCGGACAGGGTGAAGGTCGTGCCGGGACCGCATGGCTGGCCGGAGGCCTTCGACTACACCGCCGCGGGCCGCACCGTGCGCCTGGCTGCAGAAGCGGAAGACGGAGAAGAGGCAGCTCCCCTCCGGCATCTGAAGCTGTTTCATCCACTGAATGATCATTATGGATTCGCGCCGGTTGAAGCTGCACAGATGGCCCTCGACATTCACAATGCGGCGGCAAGCTGGAACAAGGCGCTGCTCGACAATGCCGCCCGGCCCTCCGGAGCGCTGATCTATGGTGCCGGCGATGCGCTTAATCTGACAAGCGATCAGTTCGACCGGCTAAAGGCCGAGTTGGAAGACGGCTATCAAGGCGCGCGTAACGCCGGCCGGCCCCTGTTGCTGGAAGGCGGGCTCGACTGGAAGCCGATGGGGCTGACCCCGAAGGATATGGATTTCATAGAGGCCAAGAACCAGGCCGCCCGGGAGATCGCACTCGCTTTTGGGGTGCCGCCCATGCTGCTCGGCATACCGGGAGACAACACCTACGCCAATTATCAGGAGGCCGGCCGGGCGCTTTGGCGCGGGGCTGTCCTGCCGCTGGTGCGGCGGACGGCGGGCCATCTTGCCAGCTGGCTGGGACCAGCCTTCGGCCAAGGTTTACATCTGGAGCCGGATCTTGATGCGATCGAGGCCTTGTCGTCGGAGCGGGAGGCCCTGTGGCGGCGCGTCGGTGTGGCTTCGTTCCTGTCGGACGACGAAAAGCGTCAGGCTGTCGGCTACGGCGCGCGGGGCGGCACGTTAGGGGAGGCGCAGGATGATTGAAGACTTAACAGCCCATGTCATGGCGCGCGGGGATCTGGCCCATCTCGCGCTGTTTCTGTGGGCCGCAACGGCCACACTGATCGGGCTTGTGCTGATCCGCGAGCTTGCCATTTCCAATCAGCGGTTTTCCGACTTCGTCAGCGAGGTTGCCCGGCTGAACCGTTATCTCGCTGAGCTCGGAACGCTTTAAGGCCAATTTATCTTGAAAGGAGGGCGGAATGAGCCTTCAAAGCAACTCCCTGGACAGCGGGAGAACGCATAGCCGTGCGCGCCGCGGCACGAAAACAACGCTGCTTCAGCGGTTTGGCGTCAAGGCATCCGGTCACCGGACCGAGCATTTGCCGGTTTTTCGGGATTTTTCGGGCCGTCTATATCACTTGGCGATTCAGGTGAGAGAAGACGTCAAACCTTCTCACGGGGACCGGACCTGATGGCCGGAACGGCAGGTGCCGCAGTTCGGATTGCCGGTTATGCCAGCGTTTTCGGAAAGGCTGACGGGGCTGGCGATACGGTTTTGCCCGGAGCCTTCAGGCGCAGCCTCCGCCAGCGTCCGCCGGCACGTGTTGCGCTGTTGTGGCAACACGATCCGGCACGCCCACTCGGACGCTGGACGCGGCTGATGGAAACAAAACACGGTCTATGGGCCGAAGGGGAACTCGCCCCGGGCGTTGTTGCAGCCTTCGAGGCGTCGAGCCTTATTCGGGCAGGGGCTCTTTCCGGGCTTTCCATCGGCTTCAAGGCGCGCACCGCCCGTAGACCGCACCGCGGATCGGGCCGAATCCTGCAAGACATCGATCTTTGGGAGATTTCCCTCGTCACCTTCCCGCAAGTCGACGAGGCACGGGTCCGGCTTTTGACATCGCCTTCGAACACGCCAACCCCACGTACACCGCACATTGGATCAAGGGAGTATGCATAATGACAAGACTTTCAGACTGGACGCCCGATGACCTGCCGCTGGAAACCAAGGCGGACATGCCTGGTGGATTGCCGCCGGTTCCGGCTGCTCCAACCACCGATGCAACAGGCGGAGATGACGTTGCCCGGACCTTCGACGCGTTCTTCCGGACCTTTGAAAGCTACCGGGCCGTCAACGACGCGCGCCTAGCGGAAATTGAAAGCCGGGGCAGCGCGGATATTGTGTCGCTGGAAAAACTCGACCGGCTGGATGCGGCTCTCGATGCAACACAAAGACGTCTGGACGATCTGACCCTGAAAAGCCGCCGTCCTCAGATCGGCAGGCAGGGCCAGCGGCAGATGACATCGGCAGCCTTGGAACACAAAGCGGCCTTTGAGACCTATGTGCGGTCCGGCCGGGAACAGCCCTTGCGTCCGCTGGAAGTCAAAGCCCTGTCGGCCGGATCTGATCCGGATGGTGGCTATCTGGTGCCGGAGGAAACGGAAGCCGGGATCATGCGGCGCTTGTCGCAAGTTTCTCCCATCCGGGCCATTTCCGGCATCCGGCAGGTCTCATCCTCGACCTACAAGAAGCCCTTCGCGGTGACCGGCCCGCAATCCGGATGGGTTGGTGAAACCGCCGCCCGGCCGCAGACGAACAGCCCGCAACTGGCGGAGCTGACATTTCCGGCGATGGAGCTTTATGCGATGCCCGCAGCTACATCGACGCTGCTGGATGATGCGGCGGTCGACATGGATCAGTGGATCGCAGAAGAGGTGGAGGCCGCCTTTGCCGAGCAGGAGGGAGCGGCCTTTGTCAATGGTGATGGCGTCAACAAGCCGCTCGGTTTCCTTCAGGCACCGCGTGTTGCTGAGAACAGCTGGGCCTGGGGCTCGCTTGGCACGATGGCCACCGGCGCGGCCGGAGCGTTTCCGGCATCGGATGCTGGCGATACGTTGATCGACCTCATCTATTCCTTGAAGAGCGGCTACCGGCAAAACGGCCGGTTCGTCATGAACCGGAAGACCCAGAGCGAAATCCGCAAGCTGAAGGACGGCGACGGGACCTATCTGTGGCAGCCGCCTGCCGGTGTGGACGGGGCGGCGACCTTGCTGAATTTCCCGATTACGGAAGCTGAGGACATGCCGGACATTGCCAATGACGCCCCCGCGGTTGCCTTCGGCGACTTCCGGCGCGGCTATTTGGTGGTCGACCGGATGGGCGTACGCCTGCTGCGCGATCCATATTCCGCAAAGCCCTATGTGCTGTTCTACACCACAAAACGGGTTGGCGGCGGTGTGCAGGACTATGATGCAATTAAGCTTTTGACGTTCGCTGCATAAATCTTTTCACGCAAGCCTCACGTTATCTTGCCTTGCAAGTCTTAACAAGCAGACCCACATCTGTTCATGAACGATGAGGGTCGTTCCTCCCCAGACTGTCCCCAAGGGCTGCGACGCCGCAGTTTCCTTGGGGTTTTTCTTTAGGTGCGGCGGATTTTGACGCAGGGTGCGGCGGAATCTGTTCATTTTCTGTCCAGAAGCTCGCCGTGTTCCAAGCTGATTTTCTTCCGGTTTGCCTTGCGGGTGTAGTGGATTGCCATGCGCTCGCTGTCCCATCCGAAGATGGCCATCATCTGGTGAACCGTTGCGCCGCGCTCGGCCACCAGTGTTGCCGCGGCTTTGCGCATACCGTGCGCGCGGCCAGGCACCTCCGCGCGTTCGCAGGCCTTGCCAAACCACTTGCCGAAAGCCTTGGCGTTCAAGTGCGGTTGCCCTTTTGTGTTGAGCAACAGCGTCAATTCGCCTGTCTTGGTGGCGTCGATTGATTCCTGCAGCGCCGGCAGAACAGGCAGATAGATCCAGCCGCCCGTCTTACTGGCGCGGACATGGATTTCGCCGCCTTTGATGTGCTGCCGGCCGATCTGGTAGACATCTTCCCGGCGCAAGCCCGTGCAGGCCAAAAGATCCAGGGCCAACCGTTCCATCGTGCCAAGAGGCCAACGCGCTTCATACCGTTCGATTTCTTCGACGGTCCAGGTGTGGTGACCCTCGGTCTTGATGTCGATGCGTTTGACTTCTTTTGCCGGGTCGCGGTCGATGACATCGTCAAGAAGGCCGGATTCCATCCCCCAGGCAAAGGCGACTTTCATGACTTTCAAGAACGCATTCGCCGCGTTGGGCGTAGCCGCTCTGGCCTCTCGCGCGCGGCGGATCGAGCGCTCCGTGATATCGATCAATCGCACGCTGCCGCTTTTTTCCCGGATCGCTTTTATTTGGTAGCCGTAACTTTGCCGCGTGGCTTTTGCCAGTGCAGCGAATTTGGCGCTCTGTTCATACTGGTCCAGTAGCCAACCGAGGGTGTTTTGCGGGTATCGTGATCGCGGTTTTTTCGGAACGTCTGATCCGGTCAGTGCGGCCTGGTAAGCCTGCATGAAGCCTGAGGCCGGATCGAGATCGTAGTCATCCGGCAAGCGAATGCGCGGGCCGTCGCCAAGGCGGAAGAACCACTTGACGCGGCCGTGTCTTGATTTCTCACGGCGGAGGTGTGGAAGGCGGCGTTTGGGCATGGCTGCCATTAGAGGTCAGGCTCCGGTCCCTTTGCAAGGCTGTTGTCGTTGTTGACGATGATGCGGATCGTGCCTTCGGACGTGATCTCGATCTCTTGCACGGGTTGCCCGGCATCGACCACGGCCTTGATCGCGCGTTTAACGTCCACCTGCTTGAACTTGGCGCGCGTGTTCATGGTGCTGTGCCCTCATGTGTGGGATGCCCGGCGGGTGTCTTCACCTTCGCCGGGCCCGGTCCGCCGACTGAACCGATGGGGCCGTGCGGATTGAGGCGCAGCTCGGCAGCGTTTTTCAGGGCATTGGCGATCGCGCAAACATCGCGCGCCAAAAGCGTATCGCCACGCCTTTTTGCATCGTGTGCCGCGTTTTCCAGTTCGATCAGGGCCTTCCTGATCGTCAGGCGAATGCGCGCCACGTGCGCCGGGGGCTGTGCAGATTTGCTCATGCCCGGCGGTCCTTCCCGTCAAAGAAAAGCGGCCCTGCCGCCCTCGAGGGGCAGTCAGGGCCGAGTGTCACCTGCGCATCTTTTGCGGCTGGGAGGAACGAGCCGGCGCCGGTGAGCCTTGTGTCGGTGTTGTCCTCGTCCGGCCAGTTGCCGAAAGACGGGATGCGGGAAGATCTTTGATCACCAGATTTCTGGTGGCGGGAGACTGCTAAATAGGTTGCGGCGAGGCAAAGACCAGCGATGAGCAGCAAGAGAAAGGGGGCTGCAGCCTGGAGAGGCGTGATTACGGTGCTTGGCATCGGTCCGGCTCCCCATTTGTGACCTTCGGCGGCTTGTTGTCCAAAGCCAGTGCAGACTGTGTGTGGAAGTGCAGCAAAGCCCAGGCGCTGTAGTATTCAGCAGCACTGTGCATCAGTGCCTGAATGACCAGACCATCTCCAGCTTTCCCGCGCAGCGCCCTGATCTCGGCATCAAGTGCAATCGGATTTGCAGCGTTTGTTCGCAAACTTGCAAGAATCTCGGTATGGAGTTGAAGGTACGTCACTGCACAACTCCGAGGTGTTTCAAATGATGGTTGTTACGCAGCAGTGTGGCCGATGCGGTCAACTGGTTGATTTCTCTTTCATTGCGGCATTTGAACACACGCAAAAATCGCCTGAGGAGGTGAAAGCAAAATCGGATGCAACCCGGCGCATGGCGGGGCACGGGATGCCGGGACACTACATGCATGACACCCCGAAAGGTAAGGCGCGCGGGGGTGCCATGGCCCATTGCCCGCGCTGTAGTGGGCCGAGCTTGTTTGTTTTTGAGGCTGAGGCCGCTCACATTGAAAATATCATTGCGAGCGCTGACCCGAAGAAGCCGCAACTTTTTGGGGGCTCTGGTTTGCTGACCGTGCTCGAGGTGCATCCGCCAGTCAAAACCCCGCACTCTGATCCCGCATGGCCGGAGAAGGTCACAGAGTTGTTTCAAAGTGTGCAATCCGCGTTCGATCAACGCATGGCGCCGCAGATGGTTTTGCCGACCTGCCGGGCGGTTCTGGAGCTTGCTTTGAAAAAACTCGACGAGTCTGGCGAAAATCGAAAATTGATCAGCCGGATCAACGATTTGCGGGATCAAGGCGTCATTACGCAAGGTTTGGCCGACTGGGCGCATCATATCCGGATCGACGGAAACCTTGCTGCCCACGAAGGTGTTGGCGATCAAGAAGCGGTCCGGGAATACATCGGGTTCCTGCGGCTCTTTTTGGATATCGTCTTTGCGCTTCCTGAACGCATTGCCGCACGCCGCGTGAGCTGAATTCCCAATTGCAAGCAGCGTCCAAAGAGCCGCAGAAGGATAACCGACCCTCAGGAGCCGGTGAAAGGGGGCAGCAGCGTGGAGAGGCGTGATTACCGTGCTTGGCATCGGTCCGGCTCCTTTGGGTCGTTGACCGCCTCTCTAGCGAGCTGTGTTGCGAGATCGTGCAAGGGCGCCGGGCCGTTTGACGGCCAGCCGCGGCCTGCTAGGGCCGTTGCGACGGCGCGCAGCGCGTCCGGCTTGCCATAGATGACAAAATCCTGTTCCAGGTTCGGTAGCGGCAGGCGCAGGGCCTCAAGGTCGAGGCCGGAAACATAGTCGTCGCCGCCGTCTTCTCGGCGCACGGCAATCGCGCGTGTGGTCGCCTTGGCGCTGTTATAAAAGCGCACCTGGGCTGAGAGGCTCGCTAAGCATTTCTTCACCGAGTCCATCAAGGTCGCCAGATGGAAGCCCTTGGTCAAAACCGTGGGCGCATCCGGGTATTTCTGGAATTCGTCTATGGTCCGTTCCAGGATCGCTATGGCGCTGTTGGTGTTTTGAATGCTGGCGGTCATGGTGTCATCCCCCGGTTGTTTTTCACCGGGAATGCTACCGCGCAGAAATCAGAATAGCCCGCAATCAAAAATTGAAATACGCAGCTGCGCACGTCTTTTTCGGCAATCGGGGAGACTGGGTGGTGCAATTTGTTTTGCATGGTCTGTCTCCCTTCTCCTGGTGGCTGCGGGCGCCGGCTCTGGGGCCGGTCGCCCGCTTTTTTCCCCGGTGGCGGGCTTGGGGAACTTTCCAATCTATCCAATATGGAAACTTCCATAATGGAAATATGTTCGAAATTCGCACCGTTTGTCAACGGCAATGACAACAAGAAAATGCGATGATAGTGGTTAGGCGACCAATTTATTGAGAGGGCAGTCGCGATTTATGGCGACATTAGACACATACCGGCTCCGCGAGGCGTGGGGCATTTCGAAGCGTTTGTTGGATGAAAATGGTTTTTTGCTGCGGCGTGGTGTGGATTTCGAATTTCTTGAAAAGAGGATTTCCGTTTCCGAAAAATCGTCACTTACCGAGCACTTCAGTACCGAAAAGAATACCTATACACCGTCACAAGCCTTCTGGATCCTTGTGGAGACGCCTGGTGGAGAACTGGTGGCGCGCGCAGCGGCGCGGCTCGATCGCTTGGCCGGCATGTCTTTGGAGGAGTATTGGCGGCGATATTGGCGCCGTTGCTACCCGGGCGTCCATGAAGGTGAGGCGGAAATGGCGGACGAACAGCCTTGCTTCGCGTCGAGAATTCGCGGAAATGTCGCCTATGTCGGTGATCTGTTCGTTGAAAAGCCTTATCGCAACGCGGGGCTAGCAGGTGCTTTGGTTAGGATTTTACAGATTGATGCGCTCGACGAGTGGCGGCCGGATTACCTTTATGGGTGGATGACGCCAGAGCATGTGGCCAGCCAATTGTTCCCTGACTATGGTTTCAGGCAGTCGCATCCGAACGGAATAATCTGGAAGAATCCACCTTCGACGATAGGTGGAAATCTGACGTGTGTGGGGAATTCTTTTGAAAATCTTCTGGATCTTCTTTTGCAGATAACCACCTCACGTCGCGCTTGATGCTGTAGCTGACAAGGTAGCTGCCGATTTTTTTATCAAATCGGAGGATCAGCCGATCGTAAATGATTTCAGGTTTGTGCGCGCCGAGCAGGTTCCCAGTTCCAACTGTCTCGAAAACCGGCTCGCCTTGAAGCGCGTCCTGATAGCCTTGACTTACCTTTTGCCGGTATAGAGTGCCGAGAAGTGATTTCGGTGTTAAATCAACCTCTTCTTCAGCCTCTGGGAAATGCTTTGCAAACAGCGTTTGGCCGCCGTGGAAAAGAATGTCTGGAGTATCGCCATCATAGCAAAAGTCTTCAAACACGACCAAGAACGGCGACAGTGCGTTCAGGGCGCGGTTGTTTGGCATTTTGCCGAGCTCTGTTTGCCATAAACGAAGCAGGTATTGTGCTGTTTCGTCAGCGCCGCCGCGTTCGATAATATCCACGTTTTCGCGCACCACAAAGTCTTTGCCGAGACCGTTTCTCATTGTACGCGGTCCGTGTCTGGCGGGCGATAACCTGCGCGAAAGGCACGCCTTGCAACTTTGCCACGGCAGGTTTCGACGATGTAACGTTCTTGGAACGGGTCGAGTTTCAGCAGTTCATCGTGCCCAAACTTCTTGATGGACTCCCATTCGAGGATGTCTATGCAATCGAATTTACAGGCTTGAAAAATTAAGTCGACCAAACTGTCTTCATCATTGTCGGTTGCTACAGTTGAAAGTGCCGGAAAATCGGTGTTTTGCATGGCTGCTAATAACTCAGAGAACTATCACTCGTGTCGACGTGATAGAGTGTTATACAACTTTATGATGCGGTCAATGAATTCTTCGTTCGTAAATTTAATCCCGCGTTTATTCTCTTCGTCCTTAACTTTCTGCTCAGCGAGGTTCCAAAGTTCGTCTTCGTCACTGTCGGAAAAGGCTATTTGCCCTTCCAAATTATCGTTGGACCGTTTGGCAATGCGTGCATGACCATAGCCAGGTATGATCGGGAGGTCTGCGTCAAAATAGGCGGCAACAATCAAAAGCTCGTCCGCTTTCAAGTTTCGACTACCGGAAACAGTCTTGTTTATTTGTGAAGTCGAAAGGCCGAGAAGCTTCGCAAGCCCGGCTTGCGTTTCTTCTTTTTCTTCAATGACTTTTGCCAGCCATTGTTTAATGATGTCTTGTTTATCTGTAGCCATAGCATGCGAATAATGCACGCTTTCTAGCAACCTGTCTGTTGCTATTTCCGCACAATAATTTCCATTATGGATATTGCTAAAATCGAAATCTGATGCAATATCTGCCTGACGATTTGGAATTGTCATGAGCGGATAACTCCCATGCATTTAGAACCGGCAGCATCTGTCATCAATGAATTGGGCGGTGTTGCAGTCGTTGCCGAGCGGCTAAAAGTGGACCCGACAACGGTGCGCCGGTTCCGGTATGCGGCAAGCAATTCGGGAACTGGCGGTTTTTTTCCGGCTCGGTACATCTTTCAGCTTCTCCTATTTTCTCATGAACTCGGGCGGCCGTTACCGTTGGAGCGCTTTGTGCTGACGCCGGAGCAGCGTGAACACCTGGCGCAATCATTTCCCAAAACGTGGACCGCGTCATCGCGTAAATCCGAGGGGTTTACGCCATGAGCTTCCGGCCAACCACCGAGCATGATCGCGCAAGCCTGAAATCGGCTGTCCGCCGCCTTCTGCGGGGTATTGGGGGGCAAGACGAAGCGGCAGGTGCTACGCGTGTCGGGCAGCAGACGTTGTCCAAATACGCATCACCATCCAGCGCGCATGACCGGGATCACATTCCAGTCGATGTCTTGATGGACCTGACAATCGACGGGGATGACCCGGCGGTCGTGCGCACGCTTTGTCGGTTGGCAAATGGGGTTTTTGTTCCGCTGCCGCGCTCGCGCGAGGCGATCACCAATTGGCCATCGGCCGTTGGTGTAGCGGTCAAGCGCGGTGCGGATGCGGCCGAGGCGATCTGCAGCGCGCTCAGCGATGACGGCCAGATCACCCGCCAGGAAATCGAAGATCTTGAAATCGCCGACAAGCTCAGCCGGGCCATTGAGGCACTGATCGTCCTGCAGACCCATGCGCGCTCGGTGCTCGATCAGGAGGCGGCGGAATGAGCTTACCTGTCGCGCAAGATAGCTTCCAACGCATGTATGACACGTTCCTCGTCGCTCTTTCCCTGTGTGTAGAGCGAAAGCTGGCCTGTTTCGTCAAAGTGGATGAACGCATTAGTGAAGATTTCGGAGCTGGTTTCTTCAATATCGCCGTAAAGGGTATCAAAAGACTCTGCAAACTTGTCACGTTGACGATCAAGGGCGTCGGAAAAGTAGACGCCGTTGTTGATGTCCAGATTCTCTATATCAGTATGGGCTTTGGCCGCCTGTTCGCTTGCCCCTTCTATTTCTGCGAGAAGGGTCAGCAGCTTCTCTGCCTTCGCTTTGGTGATTTTCGTGTTTTCATCATTTGCGGCAAGGAATCTCTTCGCCTTTTGATGCGTTTTCCGGATGTTCTTTTTCAAGTCTTTGAAAGGGGCGACCAGGCTTTCGTAGTCCTCTTTGGTCACGCAGTGGGTGAGTTCGGCCGACCGAGCTTGGGTCTCCACGGCAAAGCCTTGAATCCTGGTGTCGTGCGCGGTGTTTGCGATGTGCTGTTCAGCACCCTGTGTTTGGTTGCTCTTTTTGCGGAAAAAAAATCGCCAGCCGAAATAGAGGCAAGCCGCCAACAAGATCCATTCCACGCCAATTCTCCAAAAAATTGCACCTGCATCAAAAAACACCTTCGCGCAAAAGTCGAGGGGGCGGTGTCATGAAAACCCCTCCAACGCTTGCAGACTGGCAGCGCGATCCCGCCTGCATTGACCGCTATCTCGCCGGGCTCGACACGCTGGAGGTCCTTGAGATGGGCGAGGGGACGCTGCGGTGTCTGTCCGACTTCCTGTTCGACGCGGCGCGCAAGAAAGTCCTGTCGTCTATCTCCCTGACCGCGTCCTCCGTGCGGAGTGCCTCCGGTGGCGACAGAAAAACGCTGGACGCCTTGCGCGCTCAGTTTCTTGCCGAAGCGGCCTTGTTTGAAACCGCTGGCCGGTTCTTCCGCGCGGAAGTCAACCGGCGCGATGGTCCCGGCCTTTCCCAAACCTCTGAACCACAGGAGCCCGCTCATGAGTCTGGCTGAAACCTTCGAGCCGATCACCTGGGATGCGCTGACCGTTAGCCAAAAGCGCGAAGCGGTGCTGGATCTCTTGATCTGCGGACGCAATGTGCCGGAAATCGCCGAGGCGTTGTCGATCACCTATGGCACGATTGGCGCGAACCATGTGCGCGGCGTGATCGACCGGCACAAGCTGGATGATGACCGCCTGGTGATCGATGCGCGCCAGCGGCGGCGGACCCAAGAGCGCGCGGCCTCACTCGCGCGGGCGCGGGCGCGCAGGCCGGTTGCCCTGCCGAAACCAGCGGCCTTGCCCAAAATGCCGCTCGCGCCGATCTCCGGCCGGAAGGGCGGCGGCGTGACGTTGTTTGACCTGAAAAATGGGATGTGCCGGGCGCCGCTCTGGAATGACAGCGCCACCGGCGTTGAGACCAAGTTCTATTGCGGTGCGCCGGTCAGGACCGGGCAGAGCTATTGCGCGGCGTGCTGCGAGCGCCTGCATGCGCCCGCACGCGAACGGATCGTCTTTCACACACCGGCAGCGGCCAATGCCGCGGGCGGACGGCAGCGGGCGCGGTGATGATGTCTTTCCGGCAAAACCTGCGGCTCTTCTTGTGGGCGCGCGCGCAGCACCGTCTGCGCCAAACGGGCCGTCCGGTGAAATTCAGCGCGGCGGCAGAGCTGATTGCAGGCGCAACAGGCGTTGATCTGCACAAGGTGCGCGCCGCGCTCGGCGGCGGTTTTTCCAGCCGGGCCACACAAGACCAGCTGGCGCGGTGGTGCGGGCTGCGGTGCGCCACCAAACACGGCGCGCCGGTTCTGGTTGCCGACCTTTCCGAAACCTTCGAGCGCGGTCCAGATCGTGTTTATGGCCCGGTCGCTGGCTCGATCCCTGGCATGGCGGCTGGCGGGGGCATCGCGCCTTTCCAACCGGAAGAGCTGCGGCGGCGCCTGACGGCCGTTGTGTCCAAAAAAATACGCGCGGCCTGACCGCTCAAAGGAGACTGACATGTCGAAGAGTGAAGAGAGCGCAGCGCGGGACATCCGCCTTGCCCGGCAGATCGAGGCCTATTGGGAGGCGCGCGGCTTTGAGGTCATTTGCCACCGGGTGGATGAGCATGCCGGGGCTGACAGCCGCGCGCTGGTGCCGGGCCTGCGCTCCGACATGAACAACGGCCTGCCGAAGCCGGGCGCGCGCCAGATCCCGGTGAAAGGGGTTCGTCATGAGCGCGCTTGACCGGAAAAAACTCGGTGCGGCGTTTCTGGCAGCGCGCGAAAAGCGGGCCTTGTCGCTGCGCCAGGTGGAAGAGCGGACGGGCGTTTCCAGGTCCACGATTGGCCGGGCCGAGCGCGGCCATGCGGACGGCTATGTGACCGCCGA
This sequence comes from Roseibium alexandrii DFL-11, assembly GCF_000158095.2. Lineage (NCBI taxonomy): Bacteria > Pseudomonadati > Pseudomonadota > Alphaproteobacteria > Hyphomicrobiales > Stappiaceae > Roseibium > Roseibium alexandrii. Next base: position 2,193,755 of record NZ_CM011002.1, on the reverse strand, counting down.
TGCGGTGGTGATCCTGGGCGCGTTCTACCAGATCGATCCGCGCGACTTCGTCTGCCTGTTTCACGGGAACACCCCCTCGGGACAAACGTTAATGGAGCCTGCCGGATGACCTGGTTTTTCCTTTTTCCGGCCGCGTCGGCGGCTGTCGCGTCCTTTTCCGGCATTTGGGCGCTGGTCTACCTGATGCAGCTGCCAGGACTTTCCGGTGCTGGCCGCCGGGCGGAGATCGCGCGGTGCCTGCGGGCCTGTCGGTGGTGCTGTGTGTCGAGCCTGCCGGTCGCCTGGGTGTTTTTGGCGGGGGAGGTTTAGGGGATGGGGGAGCGCGGCTACCTGAATAACTTAAAACACAGGAGAGATAACGGCGGAAACAAGTTAAAGACTGGGCAATCTGGTCCTATCATATCGATAAAGACCGTTTGTATCTTTCCAGATTACAAAGCCGACTCTCCGCAAGTCCATTGCTATTGGCTCGATAAACTCATTCTCAAGCTGCGCTATAGTCTCGTCGATTTTTCGAAGGGCGCCTTCAATCATAGTTGCATCTTCAGATGTGAGTATTTGCGGTGTTTGAACCTGTTTTATAAGTCTCAAGACTGTCTGTATTACCACCCAAGTTTCTCTAACAATGTCATGGAAATAGGGATCAACATCTTGTGGGACACTTGTACCTTCCCACGACAAGAATTCCAGATGGCCTCGAGGTATGGGCGTTCTGTTGGCCCCTATCTGTTGATACACTTCCTCTATGCTCGCTCGATTGCTGCGGAGGCTTCGAATAGTCGCTTGGGCATGACCTATTGCCTGTACTGCACGCAAAACTCCCTTTTTTCGCTGGCTATGTCTCATTTGGCGGACAGTAATAGCCGCGCCAGTAAATGCGACTATGCCAGCGATCAAGGTTTGCCAAGCGTAGGCATAGCACCAAAGGCTTCGACCGTCTGGTTCCCTGCAAACGGCTTCGCTGACATAAGGGATGCCGCCGGTGTCGATCACAATTGTGATCAAAAGCAAGGCGCCGCCAACAATTCCGGCGCGTATCCAGTCGCGCCTGTTTCCGTTGCTCATAACTCAGTTGGTCCCTTTGCTTCCTGCAACCGAGCAGGTTTCGGCCGTCAGAGCAAGCCTTTCTGGCTGAAGGAGGCGGCATGAGCCCGAAGCGAATTCAAATGCGGCGGGACCGGCCTTGGCGGTGTGACGCACCAGGCGCGGTGAAAATCGACCGCAGCACCAAATGGGGCAATCCGTTCAAGGCCGGCGCGGATCTGCCCGGCATGCCGGGCCAGAAAATGGACGCGGAAGACGCGTGCCAGTGTTTCGAGTTTTTCACGATTCCAACGCTTCCCGTTCATGAGCTCATCGGCAAGGACGTTGCCTGCTGGTGCGCATTGGATGCGCCCTGCCATGGCGATGTTTTGCTGAAATATGCCGCGCAGCTAAAGCCTTATTCAGACGAAGGCGTGGAGGGGCAATTATGACTTTCTTCATCGGTTTCCGAAAGTTCATAACGCAGCAGATCGGCAATTCGTTTTTGGGTCCAGCCAGCTTTCAGGAGCACCTCAAAGCGCGGCTCCATCAATTCCTCATCTATTCTGGAACTGAGCTTTTCTATCTGTTCGACGGTTGTTTTGAGCGATTGCGTCATTTCTCCTATGTCTGGACCCGGTCCCTCAACGAGTTCCAACCACTCATTATAACTAGAAATGGAGTTGTTCACCAGCTCCATCCAAGTGTGAACGTCCGGGTCTATAGTTTCTGGGAACACTACCGGATGAAACCATACTGGCCTCAGAGCTTCGAAGTTTGGTGGTTGTCGGCTAAGATGGGATCGGTGAGTTTTGAGCGGATCAAGCAGTATTTTCAAGGCTCTATCAGCGGCCCCACACCACTTCAATTCATATATCGTTTGAACGACGTCGCGCTTGTTTTCCAGCGCCGTCTGAAGTGCAATCTGTTTTCGGATCTGCCAGACGGTCACGCTGGCACCGGCAAGTGCCAGCAGCCCGGCAATCAGTGTTTGCCAACTGTAGAGAAAGCAATTGAAGTCGGCGGCAACGCAGCTCTTGTCGAGCGAAATGGAGAAACTTCCCTCGGACACTTGCAGGAGCAGCATACAAACAATTGCAGCGGTCGAGCAGACGATGACAATTACCGGTTTGGTGTCGCGATCTATCACTCAGTTGTTCCTTTGTCTCTGCACAACCTGGCAGGTGCCCGGCATGGATTTCAAGCCTTTCGGTGGGAAAAAGGCGTCAGAACTTATTGGCCCATCTGTTCTGCAGTTAAGGTTGACAGCTTTCACTTAGACGTAAGTGATCGCGGCGGCCACCTCTGGCCGGACGTTCGTTGGTTTGTTCGTTTGATTAGCCCATATACCGGTCAAATTGGTGGCTGCACTCAAGGTTATTTGGTTCAGGTTCGAACCGGAGAGATTTGCACCGGTGAAATTGGCGTTAGTGAGGTCCGCCGCAGTCAAGTCCGCGTTTGTGAGGTCGGCGCCGGTAAGGTCGGCCTCGGCGAGAAGGGCACCAGTGAGGTCGACGCCTCTGAGGTTGACGCCCGCCAGTTTGGCTCCTGTGAAGTCTGCGCTGGTAAGGACGGACCCGGTACAATCAGCTTCGCCGAAATTTGCGTGCCGAGCTGTTGTGTAAGAGAGATCTGCGTTTGTTATGAACGCAAACGAGAAATTTGCGCGGACAAGATTTGCCGCTTTAAGATCTGCATCGTCAAATTTCGCGCCGGTACAGACGGTCCCCGCCATCTTTGCATTCTTGAAAATTGCTTCTTGAAAGCTGCCCTCGGTCAAATCGGCCTTTGCCATCTTAGCATCGGAAAAATCGGCCTCATTGCAATCGGCGTTCGCGAGGATTGCTTCTATAAGGACTGCCTCCTTAAGCACAGCCTTATGCAAGTAGGTCCCGGTCATGTCGGCTCTGTGGAGGTGGGCCTTAGAAAGCTTGCCGTTAAACAAAAGTGCCTTGGAAAGGCAGGCGGTCTCCAATTTCGCCTCGCTGAGGTCGGCTCCGCTAAAATCAACGCCAGACATATTGGCGCCTTCAAGGTCCGCTTTTCGCAAATCAGTGTTTTTGAGATGTGGTGCCCAACCCGCTTCCAAACTGACGATCCTATCAACCGTATTTCTGAGGTACGTTATGGTCGTGACCGCCTGGTAGGTGACCTCATCCATAAATGGGGGCTGGTGGTTCGGGCTTTTGACTGTTTTTTGCCGCAAATGGCGGTTCTTTTCACGAATGTAAGCAAAGAAAAGCTCCAGAACATTCAGGTAATTTTCCTCCGGCTTTGCAGTGGCCAGTCCGCGCAGCGTTTGGATCCCGGCTATTCGGACATATGGGTGATCGCTGACAAGCAGCTCCGCGCCCTTCTGATGACGGTCGACGTCTTGGCCGCGCTCGGTCAACTCGGTTTGCGTTTTGGCAGCCTTTGCCTGTTGGTCAGCGATGATCGCCCGCCAAATGAGAATAGGGGCACCACCTACAGCCGCTGCAATAAGCACTGCATTTCTGATCACCTCGGAGGCATCTTTGAGGTTATCGATGCCGATGATTACAGAAACCGCAATCCCGCTAACAGTCCCAAAAAACAAAGAAGCGACGCACAGCCAGAGGATGTGTGTCCAAAGCGAATTAAAAAAATTCATAAAGTTGTTCTCCAAAATCGCTGCAACCAACCAGATTTATCTCTGAATTTCAAGCCGTTCTGGCAAAGTGAGGCCTCATGAGCGCCGCGGCGGAAGAATGGGCCGTGCGCGCGGCGGATGCGCTGGTGTGGCCGGATCCGTGTTTGCGGCGGCAGGTGCTGCTGGCGCTGGCCGCGCGCCATGTGGGCGGTGCGTTTCAGCTGGTGTTTGCCGAGCTGGCCGATCACCTGGAGCTGAACGCAATATCGCTCTGGATGGCGCTGATGGAGCTGCGCCGTAAGGGCCTGATCGATGCCCGCTTCGGCCCGGTGATGACCATCACCCTGGCAATTGATTTTCCAACTGACGAACTCAATCAGCCGGCAGAAGTGTCTGCGTTGCCGCGCATGTCCATGGAGGGCGCTGAATGAGCCATAGGGCGACAAATTGGGCTGTAGAGCAGCGCAGTTTGAAACCGGCGACCAAGATAGTGCTTTGGCATCTGGCGGATCGGCACAATCCCGATCATGGCTGTTTTCCAAGTCAGCGGCAGCTTGCCGAAGATTGTGAAATGAGCCGGTCCAGTATCAACAATCACCTGACGATACTGGAGGAGCGAGGGCTTGTTCACCGGGTTCAATCGCGCAACGAAAAGACCTATCAGCAGGAAAACACGCGCTATCTTTTGGCATTTGAAGACGGGTTTCCGGTGAAACGGTCTGTCTGCCAAAACGGCGGAAAACCGCCAAAGCCATGTCCAGAAATTGGACACGGGAATTCAGCCGAGCCCGTGTCCAAAAACGCGGAAATCCCGTGTCCAAAAAACGGCCAATCCCGTGTCCAGAATTTGGACACTAACCCTGTAAGGGAACCAGTAAGAGAACCAGTAAGTGAGAGAGCGCGCGCGAGCGGGGGTGCCCAGACGGGTGATGGCGCAGGTGAGTGCGCGGCCAGGTCCGAAAACGAGCCCATGGATGCGCCGGAGGCTGAAACCGTGACCCGGGACACCTGGAAACGGCGTTTGAAAAAAGCCCACAAGGATTGGCCAACCTTTGTCAGTGACAGCGAAGACGCGGCGGAAAAGGAATGGTTTGCGCTTGCGGAGGCCGATCGGGAGAAGGCGGCCAGCCTGATGGCGGTTTATGTCCACGAAGTGAAGGCCAGCGGGCGCAAGATGTTTTGCACCTTTGCCGTCTACCTGCGGGAAAAGCTCTCCGAAAAGGCTTTGCGGTCAAGCGGCGCATCGAGCGTCTTGGCGCGGCCTTACGGCAAGGCCTGGGGCGCATTGCGGTTCGCCGATCTGATGCGCGAGCCCTATGGCCATTTCCCGCCGCCGACCCGGTATTTGCAGCAGCTTCTGGCCGCGGGCGGCGAGATGGCCGAGGCCGAGCGGCGCCGGCGCACGGCCGAATATGGCTGGCCAAAGGTCAACACGCTGCACCTTGATGCGCGCAACCGCCACAAGGGCGCGCCGGCGGATCCGGAATTGGCGGAACTCTTGCAGGCCTTCGACAAGGTGGCCAAGGGATCTGCGCTTTATCTCGCCTGGAAGGCGCTCCATGAGCGGCGCGGCTGGCCTTGGTTCGGCGCGGACCGGGATCTGCCGGATTGGATCTACATGCCCGCTCCATCAGATCCGTTCGAGAACTATGAAAGCCTGGACGAGGCGGTGAATGCCGCGCTTGCCCGCATTGAAAATGCCCATGCTGAACTCCAGAAAAACGAGGCCGCCGAATGAGCAAGCTGCACAGGATCCCCGTCACGGACGCCTTGAAGGTGAACTATGATTTGTTGCGCTCATTGGTCGGTGTTCAGGGCATAGACTGGATTGTCGTGCGCTCCAATCCCAATTGCGAGAGCCGGGCGGCCGAAAGCCTGTCTGCGGCCGGGCTGATTGCCTGGCTGCCGATGCTTCCCGTCCTGCGTAAGAACAGCCGCACGCGCAATGAATTCGACAAGTCTCGGCCGCTCTGTACGCGTTATCTGTTCGTTGCGCTTGACCGGTACAAGGGACAATCCACAAGTGAAGTTGTGGTTTGTGACGGCGTTGAAAAGGTGCTGTCGTTCGATGAGGAAAACCGGCCGCACATCGTGCCGAAGGCGCAAATGCGGGTGATTGTCGAGCAATGCTGGAATGCGATCACGGAAGGAAATTTGAGCAAAGTCAAACACTTCGACATCGGCGCGGTGTTTGGATTGCTGGCCGATGAGTTTGACGGCGTGACGGGAACGGTGACCGGATACGATGAGGCGAAGGGGATTGTCGAAGGGCTCGTTCCCATGTTCGGACGCGAGATGGCGGTGAAGGTGGCGGTTGACAAGGTGAAGGCGGTTCACGGATAGTCTGCCGCAGGATGACCCGCTGGATCCTATGGGCCTGGACTGTCCCCCTGGACGTCACACCAAACAGAGCGACCAAGCAGCGGACCCAGCCAACGAAGACGCCGGATCGGGCGGAGTTGGCGCGAAGGGCATCTATGGGAAAACATCACATTCGTTTTTGTCTGGGTGGAGCAGTCCGGTAGCTCGTCAGGCTCATAACCTGAAGGTCGCAGGTTCGAATCCTGCCCCAGCAACCAAATCAAGCCCGCTTCAGAGCGGGTTTTTTCATGTGGGGTGACGTGTGGTGGATCATATCAGCGGCAGGATGGGCGAGGATTTACCGTGCAGTATTCCACACCGGGCACAAGAAGATTACGGAAGGCACGGAAGACTGTCAGTGGCCAGCGCTGATGACAGCAGTAGTGTTCTGGAGCGATGGGTCTGTGGCGGTCAGTTGCCAGAAACCGCTTTCTTAAACGCGAAGGATCTTGGCGATGTCAGAACAACCGTTGACGAATTGGCCGGAGCTCCAACAACCTTGACTTCGAATGCACCAATCCCGAACGCAGAGTCTGCCTTTTTGACAGAGAGCTGCAATTTCTCGTTGCTGTCGCTGGTCTTTCTGTTCGCCATTGTTTCCACCGGGCTTTCAACTTCACTCATCGTTTGACCCCCGTCTCATATAGACACTCTAATCTTGGCATCAATAAGTTTTCAAATCCTAACCAGGAGGGTTGCTTTTTAACGTTTCGGCAACTTGTTGAACTGTCAGTATCTTTCGCAGTGGCCAGTACAGGGCGTCTGCCACTGAAAAAACGATCTCCTTGTCCCATGTCTCTTTGAAAACGTTTCGGGATTCGCTGTCTACGGACAAGAAGCCAATCACGGTTTCCGGGCGGACCTGACCGCTTACTGTTGGACCCTGGCGAATGACGCATGTGAGACAACTTTTGTAGGGCAGGGGCCAACCTCGACCGTTCAAGAAGTTGAAAATCGAGTACTTCCAGCGGTTTCCATACTGGCTGTCATAAGCCGTCATGCTCGTGGTCTTGAAGTTGTCCTCCTTCAGGAGGTCGTTTGAAAAGAAATGCCAACGATCTGGGCTGGCATCATCGCAGATAGCCGCGAATTGCGGGTTCTTCTCATGTGGATCGTGGTTGGCCGTTATGCGCTTTTGATCGTGATCGTGCAGCGACCTGGCAGAAGCGGTGTCCCGCTGAAACGTGTAGAAATACAGCTTTTGTTCGCCATCGTCTGATACGAGTGAGTAGATCAATTTGATACAGGACCGGCATCGTGTACCGGTCAATGATGTGAAGGTGACGGACATTTGGTCCAGAATGGAGCAGAACTTTTCCCGTACGTGTTCCAAAAACATCTCGTACTGATCGATTGAGGCGTGTTCTTTGGGCCCCCATTCGTCGATGTAGGTTTCAAGATCCCTGAGTTGATGAGAGATGCTGTGCAGGTAGCCTGTTATATTGGCGTATTTTTCCTTTCGCATCGTCTGGAGCTGCCGGAAAATCGCAAACAGGATGATGATCAACGTCAAGAACAGAACATAAATGGTCGGCCAGACGGAGACAGCGTTTTGTTCGCCGACGAAGATCTCAAGCAATGACCACCCTGATATGTAAGTGGCGATAATGCCGGCAAATCCGAATACCCAGCCGATGAACCTGGCCAGTCTCGTATTAAAAAACTCAACCATATTAGCATCGTCACATTCAAAAGGACCAAGGTCGCTTTGCAGCGGCCATCAATCAATCACCTGAATATCCATCTGAAAGAAAAGAGATCCCCGGTGCCCCTGCGGCATATCAGCAAAGGTTGCATTTGGAGTCAATACGCGGATGCGGTGTCAATGGGGTGAGACATGCACATATCTTGGTCAGACAGCTCCGGAATAGATCATCTGGATCGCGCTTTGTCGAAACTCTCCGGCAAAATGATCCGGCAGATCGGATCACGAGCATTGAACCGGGCTGGCAGTCAGGGCCGCACGAAGGCAGGCCGGGCGCTGGCCAAGCAAACCGGGCTGAAGGCGCGCACGATCCGCCAGGCCATGAAACCGATCCGGGCATCGGCGTTCAATCTGGAATATCAGATCAAGGCGTTTGGGGGTGATGTTGCCCTGAAACACTTTGCCGCCCGCGAAACGCGGCGCGGCGTGAGCGCTGCCCCGTTCGGGCGGCGGCAAGTCTTTACCGGCACGTTCATGAAAGGCGGCCGTTTCCCGTCGCGTGTTGATCTGGGCCTTGGCGGTCAAGTTTTTGCTCGGGTCGGAAGTTCCAAATTCCCGATCGAGAAACAAAGGTCCGGGGTGGTTATCCCGGCGGAGATGATCAAGGGCGAAAGCGCCAAGGCGTGGCAGTCCACGGTCGGCAAGGTGTTGCCGCGCCGCGTTGTTCACGAGATCAAGCGCGCAACGGGCAAAGCTTTCGGGTGATGAGCAGAAGGCGAGGGCGATAAAATCAAGCATGCGGACTCACACCAACCGAAAAAGTGGTTGACTAAAAAGAAATGACAATTTTTAGTAGAAATGACGTAGATGTTGTTAAGGTCTTTTTAGATCGTTTTCGTCTTTGTATTTTGGAATAAGCGCATTCAGTAAACAAGCGCTGATTTCATTTTGCAAACGAGGCTGTTAGCCGGTTTGATTTCTCCGGAACGATCATTTCATTAGCAATTGAGCGTATTGGAGGGCATCTTGAACACATACTCTATTTCCGCACAAGGCACGAATTTCATAAAGCAATTTGAAACGGGATTGGATTCTAATGGAAATTTACTTCCTCAGGGTCAGCCGGCACTTGTAGCGTACTTGGACGATAGCAATGTTTGGACAATCGGCTGGGGTCATACAAGAGGTGTTCAGCCTGGAGACACAATTACATTAAGTCAGGCAGAGGACTTATTGAGTCAAGATATCGAAAGCATCGTCGGGCCAGAACTTACGCTGCTTGCGAACGCGCATGACGCCATTGGATGCACGCTGCAACAGCACCAAATCGATGCTGTTGCATCGTTGATTTTTAATGCGGGTTCACTTCGAGCAAATGGCCCCGGGTCATGGCAGGCGCTGCTCGAGGGCAATTTCGATACATTTCTTATTGAAGCTTCTGAAATTCGAAACGGTCGGAAAGATGGTGAATTGGTTCCGTTTTCGGGGCTTGAAGATCGGCGGGCAGACGAAGCGGAGATGTTTGTTAAGGCCGACTACTCGAGAACGTTTGACAATTCGGCTGGCAATCCCGGATCGAAGGGAAACCCTTATGCCCCGGGAAACTATCTAGGAAACAAGAGCAACCCTCAGGGGATTCCAGCAGATTGGCAGGTGAGTGACTGCCAGGGTCAGAGCGTTGCTCTCGTAATCGATCTGAGCGGTTCAATGGGCAATGATCTTGCCAGCGTGAAGTCATCTGCTCTTGAGCTGATCAACGCAATTTTCGGAACTGACGCTGCTCCAGTCGCAAGCCGGTTAGGCATAGTTACTTTCAACAATACAGATTCCATCCAAATCGTGCTGCCGTTCACGGAACAAGCAAACATCTCAGATCGCAAAAGCGCAGCAATCGACGCGATCAACGGTCTTGCGATTCTGGGGGGAGGAGCGGAGCCGTTGAACGGCGCTCTATTAACAGCATTGCGCGGTGATATCGGCTCATGGCGGACAGGAACCAACAAGATTATTGTTTTTACTGACGAGCCTGCTGCGGATCCGGAACTTCGGGACGATGTTATTACGCTTGCCAACGATCTCGGGGTTCAGATCCCACAACAGCAAGCGCTTCCAATTGATCTGGCGCCGGCGGCGAATGACGGTTCTGTTGTATCGGTTCAGATCCTGCCGGTATTGATCGGGGGTGGGTCGAGCGCACGTTCAGACTTGGAAGAACTGGCTAGCCGCACGGGCGGACAATTGTTTCAATCAACAAACGCTGCAGAGTCAGCCGCTGTTCTTATTGGTGCAATCCAATCCACGTCCACGGTAACTGACGGCGATGATATCTTTACCATCGTAACAGGTATTGCCCGTTTAGACGGTCAGAAGGGAACTGATGTTGTCACGATATCCAGCAATCTGGCTGATGTTTCGCTTTCAACTAACAGGATTGGTGAAATCGTTCTCGAAGACAATGATGGGACGTCTGTCATACTGGAGAATATCGAGTTTGTTCTCGCGAACGACGGGATGATTATGGTCGCTCCGCCGGAAAGAGCGTCCTTCGATGAGGCTTTCTATTTGTCGCTGTACAGCGATGTTGCTAGCGCGGTGGGAACGAGTGGCGGTTTTGAATCCGGCCTGGCTCACTACTTGCAGTTGGGCATTTTTGAGGGGCGTCTGGGGGCTTTTCCTTTCAACGAAGAGTTCTACCTTAACGAGAACGAGGACATATTGGCAGCGGTGCAAGCGGGTTCGTTTTCGTCTGGAAAAGAGCATTTCATTCTGCACGGAATGTTTGAGGGCAGAGATCCCGTGTCTCTGTTTGACACAGAGTACTACCTAGATCAGAACTCGGATGTTGAAGCGGCAGTAACTGCGGGTGCAATCACCGCATACCAACACTATCTTTTGAGTGGCTCCCAAGAAGGGCGGCGACCGTCAAATCTGTTCTCTGAGGGTGACTACTACAGCGTAAATCAGGATGTTGCGGTTGTTGGGATCGATGCGTTCATCCATTTTTATGGCATGGGCGTCGCCGAGGGCCGGTCGATCTCGGATCCAGATCTACTTGGTCTGTAACTTTTCAGCTGTATTGGTTGAATAAATCGCTGTTTCTAAGAGTTGATAACTGAGCAGTGATCAACAGCCGTTTTATGCGCTGAGACAGAAACGTAGCGAATTTGCTTAGGGACCGTTCTCGTTAGACTTACCGCTGCGGGCGAAAAGCTCCCGGGATTTCATCAGTCTGACCCTAAATTTGAAGCCTAAAGTCTAAAGTCCTGACTAAAGAACTAAAGTTGAGAACTTGAGGAGCGGGCCGGTGGAACAAGCCGTACCGGAACTCATGAGCAAAGGTGACTTTGCGAAACTGATCAACGTGTCTGCCGGGCGCGTTTCCCAATACATCTCTGAGGGCAAGCTCTCGGGCGATGCGATTGAGGGAGAGGGGCGCCGCGCAAAAATTCGCACCGGCCCGGCACTTAGGCAACTTCAGCTCAAGCTCGACATCTCGCAGATGCTCGGGAACGGCTTGGACACGCGGCTTGATCCGCAAACTATGCCGGCGGCAGCGTCAGACAATGCCTCATACGCTTTGCCGCTTGGGGCGCCGAAAGCTCCGACAGTGTCGCCCGACAATCGGGATCGTGCTCCGACAGTCGAGGAACGTCTAAAAAACGAGAAGCTGTTCCAGGCTCAGATACGAAGCCGCAAGGAAGCGGAAGAGGACGAGAAACGGAAAGGCCGGTTCACTGAAACCGATAAGGTCGAGGCGCAGATGGCGCGTCTTTTGTCCAAGATGATCCAGACCTACGAGGGCTCCTTGCCTGACCTTGCGAATGCCATTGCGGAGAACTTTGAGGTGCCTGCACGTGATGTTCTCCATTTGCTGCGCGGTGAATTCCGGAGCGTTCGGGAAAGAGCTGCGGAGCAGGCACGACGCGAAGCCGAAGAGCTTCCGTCAACCGTTGAAACAGAAATCGCGCAGTAGGTCGGCATGACCTCTATGATTGTTCACACCGCTAACGCTGAGCGTTTGGCGGAAAAGGTATTTGCTGTGGTTGTCAAACCGGCGCCACCGGTCGATTACCTTAAATACGCTGAGGAGAAGGTATCCTTTTCGGAGCGGGAAAGCCCGTTCCCGGGCCCCTATAATCGAGAGATATTCGTCTATTTTGATGAAATTCTCCGGGCTCTGTCACCTGATGACCCCTGCAGGATTGTAACACTTTCCAAGTCCGCTCAGCTGGGTGGCACCGTCCTCGCCAACATCTTCATTTGTGGATCGTTGGAGTTGGATCCCGGCGACATCATGATGACGCATCCCACCGAAGGGAATGCGAAACGCTGGTCGCGGATGAAATTTGCGCCGATGTTGCGCAACTCGGTTTCACTGCGCGCTCTATTTCCGGTTGGTGGGGGAGACGGCGCAGACAGTGTTCTTTACAAGGAGCGGAATGACGGTCGGGGTGCAATCCAGATTTCGGGCGCAAACTCCTCCTCCGCTCTGTCTCAGGTTTCTATGAAACGTCAGGTCCAAGATGACCTGGCCAAATGGGAAACGAACACCGGTGGTGATCCGGAAAGCCAGGCAGATAGCCGCTCGCAAGCGTTCGAATTTGCCAAGATATTCAAGATCTCGACACCGCTGGTTATGCCGGGGTGCCGGATCACTCGATCCTTTGAAGAAGGCAGTCAGGAACTCCCTTATGTGCCGTGTCCGCATTGCGGGCATATGCAGGTGTTGGAATGGGAGAATATGCTTGCCCATCTGGATGAGGATCATCCGGAGAAAGCTTGTTTCCATTGCATAGACTGTGGCGCTGCGATCCAAGAGCACCATCGTCCGAAAATGCTAAAGGGAATTGATTGGGTTGCACAAAACCCGAAGGCAAAGCGCCACCACCGTTCGTTTTGGATCTGGAGCGCCTACAGTTATCTACAAACGTTTGAGCGAATTGCTCGCGCATGGATAAAGGCCAAAGGCGATCCAGCTTCCGAGCAGACATTCTTAAACGACACCGTTGGCAAGGCCTACCAAACACAGGGTGAGGCACCGCCTTGGGAGAAGCTCAGGGACCGTGGTGCAACATCAGACTATCCCCGCGGTCGTATTCCAGCCGGGGCGTTGGCCATTACCATTGGCATTGACTGTCAGGAAGATCGTGTTGAATGGCAAGCAGTCGGTTGGGGACGGAACCGCGAGCGGTATGTGATCCAGTACGGCGTTTTCCCCGGCCACATTTCGGAAGACGCTTGCCGGGAAAAGCTGGATGCGCTGATCAAGCAAAGATGGCCGAACGCCTATGGCCGAAAGATCGCCGTCGATCGGGTTGGAATCGACGGAAACGCATACACAGAAGATGTTTGGGATTGGGTGAAGAAGCACCCGGCGAGCCTGGTGATGATGGTTCGCGGGAACAATTCTGACAACGCTCCGCTGATCATGCCGGTCAAAAAGGAGCGGCACAAAAAGACCGGCAAGATCCTGAAGTGGTCGAAGCGTTTCTATTCATTCAACGCATCGGTCATGAAGATGGCGCTTTATCGAAACTGCCGGAAAGAAGATCCGCTCGAAACTGGTTATGTGTCCTTTCCGTCGGGATTGGACGATGAGTACTACCGGCAGCTGACTGCTGAGCGCCGGGTTGCCAAGAAAAACAAAGACGGTTTCGACGTTTACAACTGGGAAAAAGATCCCACCCAAGCCAACGAGGCACTAGACACCATGAACCAGGCGGAGGCTGCGGCCGTCCGGTTCGGTGTTCGCGATATGCCGGATGCGTTGTGGGTCAAGTACGAAAGCGATCGCGAAACCTATCCGGAAGAAGCACAGGGCGACTTGGAAGACCTGTTCAGCCAACCGACTGAGCAGGCGACCCCAGAGCCGACCCAAAAACCGAAATCTGACACCAGGCGCAACAAATGGCGAAAACGAACGGGCTGATCGATACGCAGGGCAATCCTCTGCGTGCTCGCGCAAGCCAAAGGCCTGTCGCCCGCTACATGCGTGACACCAGTTCGGGCGTTATTGCATCGCGTATGGTCCCGCTGATCGAGAGCCGGGATGATATTCGCGCGTCCTGGCAGAGGTCCGCGGCTCTCGCTCTTGACCTGATCAAGAACTCGGGCCGGCTTCGAGGTGCTGCCGATCAGGTCATTGCGGACACCGTTGGCACCGGTTTGAAACTATCGCCAACTCCAGATTTTACCGGCATGGGGTGGTCTGATGACCAGATCCTGGACTGGAAGAAGATCGTCAAAAAACGTTGGGCGCGTTACCGGGCGAGTGCCAAAGAAGTCGATTTTCGCGGCAAGTTCTCTCTCAGCCAACTGACTGACATTGCCCTGCGTTACAACATGGCATACGGCGAAGTCACCGGGCTTCTGGAGTATATGCCTGCGAGTTTTCGTCGTCGTTACGGGATCAAGACCGGCACCAAACTATGCCTGATCCCGCCGCACAGGCTGGTGCAGGACACCAATGAGACGGAAAATCTGTTCCAGGGTGTCTATCAAGACGAGAACGGGCGGCCGATCGGTTATCTGTTCCAGGAGCGGCTAAACGGGTTCACGTCGAAGACCCGTTATGATGCATTCGATCGAAGAGGCCGTGCAGCGGTTTTGCATGTCTTTGACCCGCAGGACGCCTTGGATGTGAGAGGCATTTCCGTGCTGGCATCAGCGTTTCGCTCGCACATCCAGCATGAGAAACTCAATGACGTGACGCTGCAAACGTCCATTTTACAGAACATTTTTGCCATTACGCTCACAAGCGACAAGCCGACAATGGAAGCGTTTGAAGCGTTGGAAACGCTAAAGAGCGAAAATGTCAAAGGCGCTGACGACTACGCGGAGCAGTATGTCGATTATCTAAAAAGCAATTTGGAGTCAGCGGCGGAACAGGAGATCATGGTTGGAGACAGTCCGCAGATCTCGCAGCTAGTGCATGGCGAGGAACTGAAGTTCCAAACCTCCGGCATACCAGGTCCCCAATACTTTCCGCTTTCCAGCGATCTTTCGCGGATAACGGCTCGGGCCATAGGCATCACACACGGATCATTCACACTCGACCATAGTTCTGCGACTTACTCGTCCGTGCGTATGGATAACTCTTCGATTTGGCCGGTGGTCGAGCGTCGTCGCGATCGGTGCGCTGTTCCGGTGGAACGCCCGGTCTATGAAGGTTGGCTGGACGAGGAGATTTTCACCGGCAACATCCCGTTCAAAGACGGTTACCGAGCCTTCGATGCCAATCGTGAAGCTATCCTTCCGGCAAGCCTTCATGGCCCAGCGAAGCCGACTGCTGACGATGGCAAAAGCGCAAAAGCGGCCACCGAACGTTTGGAAAACGGTACAAGCTCCGTGGAGCTGGAGTCTGCTGATCTTGGAATAGATTCTGAGGACCTGTTCGATCAGCGGTTAGATTTGCACCGGCGATACATTGATGCTGGCATGGACTCGCCGTACGCAAGACGTGGACGGGGTGCGAACGAGCCAAAGAGCGGAACCGCACCTGATCAAGAGGATCCGCAATCATGACGGTTTCCACGATGATTGATATCGGCGGGGAGCTTGTCGATCTCACCAAGCCTTGTGACATGGTGTTGGCGCTCAAAAAACAGCGGCTTCTCGTCTCACTCGGAAAATCCGTGCTCATCATTCGACTGGGCAGTGAAGAGGTTACCTACAACCGGGCAAATCTCGCAAAACTCGACGCTCTGATCGCCGAATATCAGACGGGATGCGATCGCGCGTCAGGCAACATAAAGCGCGGTCGCGCCCGCAGTATTCGCTGGGTTTAACCAAGGAAATCAAATCATGCCGGTCTACGAAAACGGCGAACTCGTGCTTTACGGGTTCGTTGGAGAAAACCTGTGGGATGAGGGCTTTACAGCGCGTGAAGTGATCACTGCACTTGCTGAGCACGGCTCCCAAAATGATCTAACGGTTCGCCTTAATTCCGGAGGTGGCTACGTTGATGATGGCCGGAGCATCTACAACGCCTTGAAGGTCCATGGGGGCGACGTCACTGTCTTTGTCGACGGCGTTGCGGCCTCTTCTGCCAGCCTGATTGCCATGGCTGGTGACAAGATCGTTATGCGGTCCGGCGCTCTCATGATGATCCATGACCCGGCAACGATCACAGTCGGAACAGCTGATGATCATGATGTTTCAAAACAAGCCTTAGAGCGAACAGCAGAGTCGTTTGCGGACACCTATGCGGCACGATCCGGCAATGACGCAAAAGACGTTCGTGCTGCCATGAAAGCCACGACCTGGATGACCGCCGATGAGGCGGTTGCGGCCGGATATGCAGATGAGGCTGATGCTGAAACGGCAAAACTCGCAGCGTCATTCGATTACAGATTCTATGCCGGCGCGCCGGAAGACCTCACACAACTAGCGAAGAGCAACGGTTGGTCGCTCAAGGCCACCGAACCGGCGGCGTCCGCTGCCACAACCGGCCAAAAGGAGACAGATATGGCTGATCCAAAACCGGCGGACGGCAAATCCGCCGACACCGACAATGAAGTTTCCGATGCCGTTGCGAAGGCAACGGCTCGGATCCAGGCGATCCTCGGTTGCGAAGAGGCTGCTGGTCGAGAGGCGCTCGCACAGGAGTTTGCCTATCGAACAGAGTTGACCGCAGAGCAGGCGATCAAGGCTTTGGCGACCGCGGCGAAAACTTCCAACAGTGATGTTGCTGGAGGCGGTGGCATCGATGAAGAAGCCTACGAACGTGAACGGCTTCTTGGAAGCGGTCAGGGCAATCCTGGCGGCCAGGCGCCACCAGCCAAAGCGGCTTGGTCAACTGCCGTTGCAAATACCAACAAGCGTTTCAAGTAAGGAGCTGTTTAGATGACTGTCCTCACCGAAAAGGCAGGGCCTGGCTCCTGCATCATTATGGAAGGTGAACACGGTTACAGCCGTGACACCGGCACGGTCATTGTGCCGAACGAGCAAACATATCTCGCCAACACAGTTCTTGGGCAGGTCACGGCCAATAAGAACTATGTCCAGTGGGCTCCGGGGGCAGCTGACGGATCGGAGAGCGTCGCAGCAATCCTGATCTATCCGGCTTCCGGTACTTCTGAAAAATCGCTTCTGGTTCGCTTGAGCCAGGTGAAATCGCAAGATCTGGTGATGCCCGAAGGTGCAACGCCCGCTCAAATCGAAACTGCGCATGCCGAGCTCGAAGTTCTCGGCATCATTGTTCGCTAAGGAGACCCACCCATGGCATCCATGGATATTTTCAACAATGATGCGTTCCGCATGATTGAGCTGTCTGAGGCTGTGCGTGAAATCGAGTATGTTCCGCAGCTGCTTGCGACGATTGGTTTGTTTGAGGAAAAAGGTGTCTATGTGCGTGACATAGGCATTGAAAAGAAGGGCCAGACCCTCAGCCTGATTCCGACATCAACGGATGGTGAGGCGCCTCGCCAAAACTCAGCCAACAAGGCGAACATTCGTAATTTCCGCACGCAGCGTTTGACGGATGCCTTCACCTTGACAGTCTCAGAAGTGGCTGGGATGCGGGCTTTTGGCACCGAAAGCGAGCTTCAGGTCGTTATGAACGAATACGCCGAGCGCATGGGCGAAGTCCGGGACAACATGGATCTTACCCACGAGTTCCACCGCCTCGGCGCCCTTCAGGGCAAGCTCCTTGATGCCGATGGCACGTCGATCATCTACGACTACTTCGATGAATTTGGCATCAGCGAACCAACACCAATCAACTTCGAGCTCGGTACCGCATCGACCAAGGTCCGCCTGAAATGCGCGGAACTCAAACGGAAGATGGTCCGGGCGGCCAAAGGCGCTATGACTCCAGCAACAAGCATTCACGCTCTTTGTGGTGATGAATGGTATGACCAGCTCATCGAGCATGATGCTGTCAAGCGAACCTATGAAAACTGGGCAGCTGCCGCCGATCTTCGTGCTGACCGCACTTTTGAGTCGTTCCCGTTCGGCGGCATTGTGTTCCACAATTATCGCGGGACAGATGACAACAGCGAAGTTGCGATCCCGGTGGGAGAGGCAAAGTTCTTTCCTCGAGGGGCTCGCGGGGTGTTCAAGAAATACCTGTCACCGGCAAATGAATTTGCGCCTTTCGTAAATACGAAGGGGCAAGAGACCTACGCCCTCAATATTGAGGACAAGGATCGCCAATCCTGGGTGAAAGGAGAGTTGTACTCCTATCCGCTCTACATGTGCGCGCGGCCGGAAGTTCTGCAAAAAGCCGCCTAACCCTTCTTCGAAGAACGGCTCCAGTGGGGCCGTTCTTAACCTTAGGATGAGCGACATGAAATACTCAGTTTCGCATAAGGGCGAAATTGCCCAAGCAGTTAAGATCTTTGGTGGAACGAAGACAGTTAAGCCGGGAACCAAGAACCTGGTTGTGGATCTTCCAAAGCAGCTGACCGAGGAACAGGTCGAGCACTATAAAGCGCGCGGTGTGACCTTCCAAAAAGGGGCGGCGAAGGCCAAGGCCAATCAATCGACCACCAAAAACGGGAAGACCAAAACAGGGCAATCTGACCAGAACATCACAGCTTTGAAAGCCAAAGTGGAGCAAGCTGAGAAGGCTGTTGCAGCTGCGAAGACGGATGAGACGAAGGCCAAAGCGCAGGAGTTCCTGGACGAGGCAAACAAAGCACTGACTAACGCACAGTCTGGCTCATAAGGTTGTCATGAGCAGTCCGTTCGACGGTTTGCGAGACGCGGTCACGGCAGAGGTTGACCTCGTCTTTGCCGAGACCCTTCGCATTACCTTCATCAAGGACGGTCGGTCTGATCCGGACCGCCCCGCTGTTGAAATTTCTGCAGTGTTGCGAACGCATGACCAGGAAAGCCGGTCGTTCAGCGGCGGTGCATCCAGGGACTTTCAAAGCGAACACGCTTCCGGTGGTGCGGTCCTTCGTATCGATCGCGCAAAGTTTCCAGATCTTCCCTTTAGAAAGCGGGATCTCGTCCAGGCGCTGGATCGTCCAGGCACACCGAAGTTTAGCGTTTTAAGTGTCGACACGCGCAACCATGTGCGTCTTATCGTGGAGCTTGGTGAAGCATGAGCCTTTGCAGAATTGCTATTCGGCGGGCCTGTGTGCTGGCTTTGAAGGGGCGCACACTGGCTGGCGACAATGTGCTTGATAGCGAAATCGGGGCAGTGGACACCGACCCGGCCGGCAATTTGTCGGTTTCGGGTGAGGGTAGGTTCATCGCCGTTTACACCGATCAGGCTCAAGGTGGTTCTGGCATGCCTGGCGCGCTCTATGAAAATGGCGAGCTGCTGGTAAGGATTGAGTTCGGCATAACTGAGCGGATGGTGGTCGAAGAAGAAGACCCGGACAATCCGGGAGAGATGATCCGTTCTGTCGTATCCGGGATCCCGTTCACAAGTGCCGCTGCGGAGACCTATCTCGATCTTGTTGGCCGGCAAGTTATCAGTGCGTTGTCTCATCCAGAAAACGAGGCTGCTGATGTTTTTCGCGGGCTGTTCCAATCTGATGTCCGGATTGATCGCCGCCGTGAAAGCGATGACAAGGGGCAGGCGGTTGCTGCACAGCAAATCGCACTGACGGGCACCCTCTTACCGGATCCAATCAGCCTGGACGATGTTCCGGTAGAAGCGCCATTTGCCCGGTTGTTGGCTCTATTGGACGCCGGCACAGGTGATGATCAGCGCATTGCAGCGTTGATGCGCGATGAATTGAAGGCTGAGACAGAGCCTTGGGAGTTGGCGCAGGAGCGGCTTGGCCGAACAATGCGCGAGCTTCTCGGCGTTGGTCTTGGTCCGATTGCTGGTGATGTCGATCGAGCAACACCGGAAATGACCGAGGCTGTGTTTGATATCCCTGGTCATGGAGAAACCGTCCTGGTGGAGCCATCAAGTGTTTGATGTCATCCTGGCCATGAAAACCGATCTTGAGATGCTCAAGACGGCTTTTGGTAATGCGCTGAAAGTTGGGCCAATCGCGGAGCTTGACGCCCGAAAAGGGTATCGGCTGAAACTCGGTGAAGAGGACGGCGAGCCCTATCTGTCACCATGGTATCCCCACCCTGAATCGGGCGGCCAGACGTTGAGCTGGGTGCCACTTTCCAAAGGTCAGATCGTAGGCGTCCTGAACCCTGGGGGCGACCCCAATCAAGGGATCCTACTACGGGGTGGTTTCAGTGGTGAAAATGGCCCGCCAAGCGAAGACCTTTTGGCAAATGTGTTCAAGGCGTTGGGTATCGAGATTTCCATGAAAGACGGTCTTTTGAAGGTTGTCGGAAACGTTCTTGTCGAAGGGAACGCCGACTTCAACCAGGGGCATTTGAAGGCTCAAGGCAAGAATGTTGGCCACGACCACGGCCACGTAACGGCGCCACCCGGGCCGCCAGGACCACCGGTCTAAAACTAGGAGAAATCATGGACAAGATCGAATACCGGGTCCGCGCCGGTGTGGACTGGGTCAACGGCACGCGCGTGCCTGATGACCGAAGAGTAAAACTGACCGCTTCCGAGGCCCTTTATGATCAGGGACTTGGACGCATCGAGCCGGTTGCGGAAAAGTCGAAATCCCGCAGAAAAAAGTCGGCAGATCCAGAAGACGTTTCAGTCCCTGAAGCGGGTTCTGATGGCTGATATTGACCGGAGAACCGGTCAAGTGATCGACAACCTGGCATCAGCCTTTCAGTCGGTTGAGATCATTTTGTCCACCCGCATCGGCAGCCGGTTGATCCCCAGCCGCAGTTTTGGTGCGGGCGTTGTCGAGTTGTTGGGACGCTTGGTGACACCAGCTTTGTTCGCAGCGTTTCGGCAGCTCATCGGGACTGCAATTGACCTTTATGAGCCCCGTTTCAAAGTCAATCGGGTCGGGGTTGATGGGACTGCCGAGGAGCTTCGCCTTGGAACCGCCAGTCTGCTGATCGAGGTTGATTACCGCCCTCGTGGTCAGTTTGGCGATTTCACCGTTGAGCGGACTCTGGGTTTTTCGGTTTCCTTTGCAAATGGTTTGGTGCGGGTGGTTTGATGAACAGGTTTGTTGATATTGATCTGTCCCGTCTTCCGGTACCAGATGCATTGACGCCGCTGGACCATGATGGAACCCTAACCGGCCGCATATCGGATCTGAAGTACAGGTTTGATCAAGCGGAGATCCCTTGGCAAGTCGGTGGGCTTAAAGCCAACCCGTTGGTGATCGTCGAAGAACATGCAACGACTTATGACTTGAACCATGTTGCAATGGTCAATGACGCGGTGCGCGGCACCTTATTGGCGTCTGCCGGTGGCGCAGATCTTGAGCATAAGGCGGCCGAGTTCGGCGTGGTTCGTCAGGTTTTGGTTCCGGCCGATCCGGACGCAAATCCCCCAACAGATGCTGTTATGGAGTCAGATGAAAGTCTGCGCCGGAGACGGCAACTTGCCGTCGAAGCCCTTTCAACAGCCGGGCCGGAGGGTGCATATAAGTTTTTCGGATTGGCCGCACATCCGCATGTGTCAGATGTCGCTGTATTCGATCCACATTCTGAGCTTTGCGGTGATGGTGAAGCGCTTCTGGTCATTGCTTCCAACCAGGGAGATGCGATCCCTACTGATCAGGTTCTGGATAGCGTTGCTGACTTTCTTGATGCGCGCATCATAAACTACGCCGTCACGCCGAAAAGGACGCGAGCAATCGACCGACGTCAAAAGCTTCGGCCCCTGACTGACAAGGTGATTGTCGAAGCGTGTACCGGTCTTGATTACCAAGTGACTGCTGTTCTCAAGGTGCCGTATGGCCCCGGAGTCGACGTTATTCGGGCGGCAGCGGAAGAGCGGCTTTTGGCTTATCTGGAGAGCCGCCGCAAGATAGGCTTTATCGTTTCCGACAGTGCCATTGCTGCGGCCGTCCACGTTGCTGACAGCAATGGTGTTGCCTTGGTCGAAGACGCTGACATCACGATTGAAGTTGAAGGAAGCCATGTTGCTGATGTCATTCCAGAACCCAAGCAACTGGCCCGCGTTACCAGCGTTGTCGTGACGGTTGAGGTGCTTTCGTGAATGCGCCGGTCCTCATTCCTGATCCAACGGCAGTCGAATTCGCCCTTGCGCAGATCGATGCAAACCGCATTTCAGGAATTGACGTCGATATCATCCGGCGGATCCACTCCATTGACAAAACGCCGGAAAGCTTCCTGCCAATCCTCGCTTGGGAATATTCAGTTGACGAGTGGGAACCGGCTTGGCCTATCACCACCAAACGCGCAGTCATCAAGGCGTCTTTTGAGGTTCATCGTTACAAGGGCACTGCCTATGCCGTGGAAACTGCGATCGAGGCGCTTGGTCTGGGTGCCAGGGTCGAAGAGTGGTTTGAATATGGCGGGTCTGCATATCGTTTCCGCTTAACCGTGGACCTCCAACCGGAGGAGCCCTGGACTTCTCAGAGCAGCGACATGCTGGTGCGGACGGGGTTGCGGGCCAAGAACGTCCGGTCTCGGCTGGAGACCATCCGGCTTCGCCGGACAACAGCATCTGATGGTCCGTTCATCGCCGCATTTATACGTGTTCGCCACCTGGCACGAGTTGCGCCGTTTGTGCCGCGTGAAATTGAAATGCGGCCGCACACCTATGTCGCAGCAGCGGCGCGGGTGAAGCAAACCATTCGCCTGCATCCGGAGACCTAATTTATGAGCGTTATCACTACAATCACCGGCCAAAACAAGCTGGCGGCGTCCGCAGCACAGGGTGGGACACCCTTGAGTTTGACGCATATGGCTTTCGGTGATGGCAGCGGGTTTGAAATCACCCCTGTCGAGACAGCGACATCATTGAACAACGAGGTTTACCGAACAGGTCTCCAGAGCGTTGCGGTCGATCCGGAAAATCCAAATTGGCTGGTGTGCAGTGCCGTGGTGCCCAACGAGGCGGGGCCGTTCACGATCCGCGAAATCGGGTTGTTTGACGCTGATGGTGATTTGATTGCCATCGGGTCTTATCCGGCTACTGAGAAGCTGGTGGCAGCGCAAGGGGTTTCAACTTCTTTGGAAGTTGAGATCATCTTGATTGTAAGCGAAACCGCGAACGTGACCATCACACTGTCTGACGACACGTTCGCCACGCAGGTTTGGGTGGCGCAAAACTTCGTGCGCAAGCCCGGTCCCTTTCTTTTCCATGCAATGATCTGAGGTCACGATGGCTGACTATTCAACGCTCACAGCGGCCGAGTTGGTCGCTGATACGCAAACCGCTTTGCCCGGTGCATCAGGCGTGCCTGCGGATAACGCCGGTACGTACATCCTGAATATTTGCAACGACACAGGCGCCGATATCGGTTTTACGGCGATCTATGTGACGGACGGTCCTGCGCCGACAAATGCGCACAAGATCCGCCCGGCGTTTTCTGTCGAGGCGGGCGGTTGGTTGCACATTCAGCCGATTGTCCTGGGCGAAGGCTGGAAGGTCTTTGTGGAAGCGGATGCGGCTTGCGCGGTTCAACTCATCGGAAAGAAGGAGGGCTGATCAATGCGGGAGTATTCGTCAAAGCAGAACGCCGCGCTCAACAGCAGCGGCGGCGGAGCCGGTGTCCTGGCAAGCGGCTCTCCGGTTGGTCCGGGCTCAAATGGTTTTGTGCGCAGAAAGCTGTTCGTGACCGCCGGCGCATACAGTTGGACCGCTCCCCAAACCGGGAAAATCAAGGTCTATGCTATCGGCCCAGGTGGCGGCGGTGGCCAGCGCCGCCCAGGAGCCGGGGGCGGTCTGGCTGAAACTGAAATAGCTGTTGATGCTGGCGATGTCCTATCCGTAACCGTTGGTGCGGGTGGCCCTGGAGCGATCCATAACGTGGATGGCAACAGCGGCGGAACAACGACGGTTGTTTGCGCGGCTCAAGGCTTAAACCTTGTCGCAAACGGTGGAGAGGGCGGAAAAGCCGCTGGTGCTGCGGGTGGCACGGCCACGGGCGGCGATGTCAACCGCACCGGAGGCGCTGGATCTGCAACTGTGGTGCTTGGTGGCGGCTCATCCGGTGGCCCGAGATCTGACGGGTTCGAGGCCGTTGGTGAAGGTGGGTCCGGATGGGGCGGGCCGTCCAACAATGGCACCGGTGCGTCCAGTCATTTCCCCGGCCGCAGTGCGGCATTTACCGAAACAGCAGCGTCGGGCCTAACCGCCCGAGGCGGGATCACCTATGACACAACGTATGGCTATGCCGATCCGTTTGGTCACAGCGCTGACTGGTGGGATCTCCATGACATAGACGGCGGCGGTGGCGCGCGCTCCAAAACGCTTGGTGCCGATGGCGGTACCGGTGCAGGCGGCGGTGGTTTCAGCAGCTTTCAGCAAGGCGGCAATGGCGGCTTTGGCGGCGGTGGTGGCGCGGCCCAAATCGGCGGCCATGGCGGCAATGGCGGTGGCGGCGGTGCGGGAGCCGGAACCACTGGCGGGGCTACTGGTGGCAACGGCGGAGACGGTGCCGTCATCATCTACTTCAATCCGATCTAAGGACGAACACAATGAAGTTTGCACGAATTGCCAGCGGGATTGCGGTTGAAGTCATTTCCTGGGACCCGTCCGGCCGCTATCCAGCCGACTGGGTCTGGGTCGAGTGCCCTGAGAATACGGTGCAAGGTGCGGCCTATGACGGCAACACTTTCACCAATCCGCCGGAGCCGGTCGTAGCCGAACCGGAAACGGAAAGCCGCCGCGAAGTGTCCCCGGTCGAATTCAAGATGCTCTTTACGAGCGCAGAACGCATCGCCATCAACAACAAGCGCAAAGACACCAGCACCGAGAATGAAACCGTCAAGGCAGTCCTTGATGACTGGTACAGCATCGTGGATGATCCGCGCCTGTCCGCGGTCAATCTCCAGCTTCAAAGCACAATTGATGGCGTGAATTTTCTCGTGACTATTGGCATCCTGACGGCGGAACGGGCAGTCCAGGTCTTGGCCGGAGAAATCCAGTGACTTTCCGCTGGCACGCAATGCAGATTGGCCGGGCTTTGTCCCGGCTTTTTAATGCAGTGACGGGCGGCGAGGGCGATACGACTACCTCCGCTTATGTCTACCGGCTGGCGATTCATCGCGGCCGCAAGCTTGGCCTGCCGGGCAGCTGGTGGGTAGCGGTTGTCGATTGGCTCCTACGCGAACCGGGCCACTGCCAGGACGCATACTACTGGCATCTGAAGCGGGATCTCTTTCAAGACGATCTCTGACCAACTTCCAACCAGTCCTGACCTTCATCCCTCCGCCCGCATGGCGGTTTTTTTGTGCCCGCAGCTGCGCCTTGGGCAAGCGCCTTTCTGTGAACTGGAGACAATCTCATGAGTGCACCGACATTCGGTATGCAGTTTTCGCGTCCGCAAGACGAGCCGGTACCGGCGCTTGGTGCGGACTTTTCAAAATGCGTGATCATTGAGACATCTGAAGACGCTTCGCCGACGGAGTTTCCGATTGATGATCCCAAGCGTTTTTCCAGCAGCGATACTGATGCGGTCGAAGCCCTTGGAACGGGGCTTCTCAGGGCGGAAGTCCAGGGGATCAACGACCAGCTGAACAGCGTCAATGCTGGTGCTGATATCACGGTGTTTCGTGTTGCTGAGGGGGCGAACGTTGCTGCGACTGCAGCGGCTATTGCCGAGGTTGTCAATTCGATCACAGACATACCGTCCGCAGTCAATTGCACACCGCGTATTGTCCGGGCCGGACGGACTGCGTGGCGCGTTGATCTTGATACGACCAACCCGGTTGTTGCGGCCCTTGAAGCCAATCTCGGCAAGATCCTGGCCTTTGCGCCGGTGGATGTCGATGACACATCCAGCGCCCTTGCGATCGATGCCCGTGAAACCATGGGGTCGGAGCGTGTCATGCCGATCGGTGTCGCTGCCCGTGTTTGGGAAGGCGAGAACATCGTCACCCGGCCGATGGGATCCCGGGTCGCCGGCATCATGATGCGCGTTGACAACGAGAATGAAGGGCTGCCGTTCAACCCGTTTGCCAACCAGCCGATTTTCGGTCTGGCCGGTTTGTCCCGGAAGATCCCGTTCTCGATGTTGGACGGCTCTGTTGAAGGTCAGCAAATGCTGGCCGCCAACGTGGCGATTGTCGCCGAAGGCGAGGCCGGAGTGGACGGGGCGGTCGCAGATGGCGGTTATCGTTTCATCGGTACCGACAATGCGATGACCGGCGAGCTTTGGGAACAAGCGCACCAGGTCCGCGGCACAGACTACATCGTGACCCAATTCATGCAGATCACGCGTGAGAAGCTGGGCAAGCGGATCACCGCTGACGGTGTTGAGGCGTGGATCAATTCGTTGGCCTTCGCGCTGCGCGATCACAAGGCTGCAGACAATATTCTCGGCTACACGCCCCGCGATCAGATGTTCAAGGCCAATCAGAACTCACCTGAGAAAATCCGTCTGGGTTCGTTGAAGGTCGATATCGGCATTGAACCGGCTCCGGTCTTCAAACTCGCCAGCCATGAGATCCGCCGTTACCGCCCGGCTGTTGAGGGGCTTGTCAACGACATCATCGCCCGCCTCAGCCAGGCCGCCTGATCAGCACTCGATGAGAATTCGTCCTCTCCAGTAACAAAGGAAAGACAATGAATCCCGCACTAACTTTGACAATGATGGATGTGCGCCTTGCCGAGCGTGCCGGATCGAGCCGTCCGTTGAAAGTGTCCAAAATCACCCTGCCGCCTGTCAAATTCATGACGGTCAATCGAAACCCGGGCGGTGGTGCCATGTCCATTGACACGAGCATGCCAAGGATTGAGCCGCTCGCCCCGGGCTTTGACACCTATGGGCCTGACGATGAATTTTTCAGCGTATTGGGTCTAACGGACCGGTGGACCTTCGGCTGTTCGTACAAGAAGCACAACACCCATGAGGTGATCCCTGCAAGGGTCATTATCGAAGGTGTCTTGAACGAATGGGCAATGGGGGATCTGGACACGGGTGAGGCCCAGATCGCCGCGCACGTCTTCACCGAGGTCACCCATTATGAATTCTCTCTCGATGGTGTTGAGCGGTTTTATGCCGATGAAGAAGAGATCGAGATCCGCAAGGACGGCATCTCCTTGACAGCGCCGCACAAGCGCGCGGCCGGGCTGCCAACCTAACCGGGCCAACCCACCAAACCAATCCCGCAATCGGTAGGCCTCGACCTGCCTTTTTTCATTGAAAGACCATCTGAATGTCTTCGAACCAGAACCAAAACACCGCCGCTGTGACCACCTCTGTAGATGAGGGCGCCCAGTTTTCCCATACTCTCATTGTGCCAATTCAAAAGGATGGGGGCGGTACGATCAGCACCCTGACGTTTGATGAGCCGACGATCGACGACATGATCCTCGCCGAGGAGACCTCAACCGGTACCAACGCCCATGTTGTCGCAACGCTTTCTCGCAGCTGCGGGATCACTCAAGGCGATTTTCGCAAGATCAAGGCGCGGGATTACAACGTGATTTTGCGTAAAGCCGGACCCTGGCTGGGAAACGGCTAACCAGCTGGAGCCAGCTGGCCGAGATCAAGTTTGAAAAGGCAGGATGGCGGGAACTCGCCGTCCTGATCGCGCATTTCACCTCAACGCCGCGCGCTGACGTTGCCCGCTACACGATGAGTGAAGCGCTGCGCGAGCAAGAGGCGATCCATCGTGTCATGACCTGGATGAAGGGCAACGCCGAATGAGCGTTCAAAAGAGCAGCCTGATTGCGACCTTGCATGATCGCATTTCAGGCCCGGCCAAGAATGCAAGGGGTGAGCTTGGGCGGTTGAACCGTGCGGGCCGCGGGTTTGGCGCGACGCAGGCACGGATCAGTGCGCCGGTCCTGGGGGCCACACGCAACCTCGTTGCGATGGGTGCGGCTTACATTGGCGTGCGGGAGGGATATGACCAGTCGATCGGCGGAGCGCTGCGGCTGGAAACCGTCATGGCGGATGTTGCCAAGAAGACAACGTTGACCGCGCATGAACTTGCCGGGGTGGAAAAGCAGATCATTAGGCTTTCCAATATGAAGGGCGGTATGGCCGCGACAGAGATCGGCAAGCTCTATGCGCAGGCCGGTCAGTTTGGCATTGCAAACAATGAGCTGGAGCGGTTTGTTGTTCTTGGAAACAAGGCCGGCATCGCATTCGACATGGCGGCAACAGAGACCGCCAACAGCCTGTCAAAACTCAAAAACGCCTTTGCCCTGGATATGCCTGGTCTTGAGGGTCTGGCAGATTCCATCAACTATACGGCGGACAGTGCCGGCACGTCCGAAAAGAGCCTGATTGATTTCCTGCTGCGCACGGCAGCATCTGCCAAGACCTTTGGCATCACCGGTCAGGAAATGGCTGCCTTTGGTGCTACGCTGAATGAGATCGGCATAGAATCGTCCAAGGCCGGTACCGGCATGAACGCCATGATGGCAAAGCTGGCAGGCTTGAGCAAAAGCAAGAAGGCCGTTGCAGCGCTGGATCGCTTTGCAGGCAAGGGGTACTCCAAGGAACTGCAGGCGAAGTTTTTCGAGACGCCTGTCGTTGCGATGAAGGAGTTCTTCCAGGTCGTCAAAAAAATGGATGCGCAGAGCCGGTCCGGCTTGCTGATTGACTTCTTTGGTCTTGAATACCAGGACGATGCCGCAGCCATTGCCAACAATATCGACAAGATTGTTGGCCGGTTGGAAAAGCTGGGTGATGCCAGCAAATATGTCGGCTCGGTTGACAGGACATTCGAGATCTTCGCCAACACCAGCGAAGAAAAACTCAAGCGCCTCGGCCGCGTGTTCTCAAACCTCGGTGCGCAATTCGGCGCAAATGTTCTCCCTCCGATCACGGATTTCGCTGAGAAGCTCTCCGATACCTTTGCCACGCTCGACAGCCGGGTGACGGTGTTCGATACGATCGGAGCCAAGGCGCAGGGTTTTGTCACCGGTTTGGGCTTCACAGGCGATACCAACGTTGCGGATGCCTTTAACAGCATGTGGGATTCGGTGTTCGGCCGCGCCGATGAGCTGACATCCGATGTTGAGCGGATGGGTGCCAGCTTTGAAAAGTTCCGCCAGATGGGCGCAGACCTTCGAAGTTTTGGGGCTGATGTCGGCTGGGCCGTTGGCGAAATCGAAGTGTTCTTTGGGCTGGACCCGGGCAGTGCCGGGACCCTGGTCACCAGCCTGGCTGGATGGGGCGCGACATTGGGTGCGGCTGCTGTCGGCTTTGCGCTGATTGCCGGGTCGGTGAGGGCGGTTGGAAAAGCGGTTCTGTTCCTCTCCGGGATCAAGCCTGCATGGGGATTGCTGCGCTTCTTGGGACGGCTCGTCAAACTCGGGGGCAGTGCTGCGAGTGTTGCAGCCCTTGCAAGCGCGACAGGTGCTCTTGGGAAATCGGCAAAGGATCTGCCCCAGAAGGCAGCTGGTGCGCCTGGCGGCAAGCATAAGCCTGTAGGGAAGCCGGGGGCGACTGCGCCGGGCAAAGGCGCCTCTGGCCCGCGCCTCATGGGCTGGGGTGGTGTTCTGTCGTTGTGGAACGCTTATCAGCTGATCGATTCCATCCCTCAGAACGAGCAAGACCTTTTGGCGTTTGTCAAACAAGGTCAAGGGCGGGGCGATGCCTTCAACGGTTGGCTTGAAAGCACTGTCGGATCTCCGAAGTCCTGGCTGAAATCGCTGACAGGTCCGGACCTTGGTCCGGTTCAAGGGCCGCCGACGCGCCCTGACGCCGCTCAGCAACTCATCGACAAGAAAGAGACGGACGCGCGCTTCCACCCGATGAAACCCTTCAACGTCCTCGGAGATCTTGAGAAACGATTGAATGCCAATGGGGATCAGAGTGGCAACAGCGGTGTCAAATTGCTCGGAACGCCGCCGGTCAAATTGTCCGGTGAGCCGGTCGTGACGACAAAGCCGTCCGGGGTTCAGGAGGTGCGCGTTACCAATCCGAACCCGCCGCAAATCAACATGGATATCTCGGTTGTCGTGCATGAAGCCTCGAACGCTGATGCGATTGTTCAGCAACTCGGCAGCCAGATGAAGCAAGAGATGCAAGGCCTTCAGGCCGACTTCGAAACAGCGGGGCCCTGATGCTCTACCTGATCGGAACATTGGCTATGGACACCCGTCCGTTCAATGCGGACGAGGTGACCCGCAACAGCACAGCAGATCTTGCCGAGAAGCCCGTAATCGGCGGGCTCGCGCCTTCGGAGTTCACAGGTGAGGGCAAAGACGAAATATCCCTGTCAGGGCTGCTGATACCTTCGAAAATCGGCGGCTTGACCGAACTGGAGACAGCCCACCAGATGCGCATGTCCGGAGCACGTGTTCCGGTCATGCGTGGGGACGGGTTCCGGCTGGGTACCTTTTCAATCACCAAGATGAGCGAAACGCACCAGGATCTGTTGCGCAATGGTGTCGGCTTTTCTGTCAAATACACCATCACCTTGAAGAAGGTTCAGCCGGATAACGATGAGGCATCGTCCGTGATTTCCGGGCTTCTGAACCTGTTCGATGCATTCAGGAACTGATTGTCATGCCGCAAACGGTCAAAGTAAGAGGCGACAATCTGCCCGCCGATCTTTTGTTGTGGCGCATCCACGGTGTGCGCGGGCAAGAGCTGCTGGAAGAGATGCTGGAACTCAATCCGGGGCTTGCGGCCAAAGGCGTTCTCTTGGTTCCGGGCGACAGCGTGATTGTGCCGGATCTCCCTCTTGAAGAACCTTTTGCGACCCGTGAAGTCGTCACGTTGTTCGGGTAGGAGCTGACCAGGTGGCTCATTGGAAAACGCACTGGAAGGTGCTCGTTAATGGTCAGGATATGACCATATCGATGCGCCCGTTCCTGATTGACATCACTGTTACAGACAAGGAGGGCAGCGCATCTGACACATGCGCGCTCACCCTTGATGATACGGGCGGGCAATTGGCCCTGCCGTCGGAAGGTGCATCTCTGCTCGTTTTTCTGAACGGTGTTCTGGTGTTCAGCGGTGTTGTCGATACCGTTCGCTCAAGCGGATCGCGGGGTGGTGGCCGGTTGTTGCGGGTGTCTGCGAAGGGGTTTGACAGCCGCGGCAAGATCAAGCAGCCAATGCAGATCCATCAGGATGATGGCACGATTGGCGATTTCCTGAAAAAGCTCGGCAGCAAGGTCGGGCTTGATGTCAAGGTGGACCCGGCTTTTGCATCGATCGCCCGCACCTATCTGGCTGCCGATGGTGAAAGTTTCCTGCACGTCGGGCAACGGCTCGCCCGGGAGCTTGGTGCAACCTTCAAAATCCGCAACACGAAGGCCGTTTTCGCCAAGCGCGGCGCGGAGGCCGGATTGCCCACTGTGACCGGCCAGGCGGGCGCAAAACAGCCGGGCAATGTCATCAATTGGGACATTGCACCTTTTGCCGGAAGACGCAGTTTTACCAAGGCAAAGGTTCAGTATTTTGATCGGGAAGCCGCAGAATTCAAAACCGAAGAGGTGGATATTGAGCTTGATCGTGGCCTGCCCGAGGCCGTCAATTTTGTTCGCTCGAAAGCGGCAACGAAATCCCAGGCCAAGAACATCGCAGAAGCCCGCAAGCGGGAAGCGGAACGCGAAGGCGGAGAGGGCAACGTGCTGCTGGATTTGACGCCGGAAGCGCAGGCTGAGGCGATGTTTGCGCTCAAAGGGGCGCGCCCCGGTGTCGATGGCACTTACCGGATCGTAACGGTCACGCACAAGGCGGATCGCAACGGTGGGTCGACAACAGCTCTTGAGCTTAAGCAGCCTGGCGGCGGTGCCGGTAAAGACAGCCGGAAATCGAAAAACGCACCCGGCACACCGACCGGCGCACAGGATACCTCGGGAGCTGCCGGCGCTGATGGGGCAGCTGGCGGTGGCAGCGGGCTGAACCTGGACAACGTTGGCTCCAATCCGGGCGACGGGCCGGAGTAGGTCGTTGCAATAATTGAGTGTTCATAACCCGCCTTTTTGGCGGGTTTTTTCATGGTTTTTCAAAAAGCCGACAGGAGGCTGAAATGACTTTTGAAACCTGGCTGCAGATGCGGTTGAACGTTCATGGCGCGCAGATCACCGAAGATGGTGTCATCGGAAACGAGACCACGGCCGCACTGAAGGCTTTTCAGATCGCGCGGCACATCAAGCCGACCGGCATTGCCGATGCTGCGACGGTGAAAGCCTTGCGCATCAGTTCAGATCAAAGGCGCCGGGTGCCGACGCGGGATGTTCCGACGCAGACCATGCCGCCCTGGCTTTTGGAGATGAACCGGCGCATGGGCTTGCATGAAGGCCGGGACAATCGGGCCTTGTCGGCCTGGTTGCGGTTTGGCAGCTTTCTTGGTGATCCGGCAAAACTGCCCTGGTGCGGCGATGCTGTTGAAACCGCGATCGTGAAAACCCTTCCAGATGAGCCGGTGCCGTCTAACCCGTTCTGGGCGCAGGCTTGGAAGACCTTCGGGATTGATGCCGGTGGGCCGCTCGTCGCATCGATCGGGGTTATCCGCTGGTCTCCAAGAGCGGGGCATGTGGGGATTGTCGTTGGCTATGACGCCAAGCGCCGCCGGGTGCACCTGATGGGCGGCAATCAGCAAAACGCTGTGACGATCAGCTCGTTTCCGGAAGACAAGTTCATCGCCTACCGATGGCCGAAAACCTTCCCGTTCCGCCAGTATCCGGCGCTCCGCGCAGGCAGTGTCGCACCTGCCGACTTCGCTGCGACCCGCTAGGAGATCGTGAAAATGACCAAGACTTTCAAGCGGGAAGTGGCCGTCACCCTATTCGGCTTTCTCATGCTGCTTTGCATCTTCGATCTGCTGACGGGTGGCGAGACGACCGCCTATCAGTGGGCGGAGCTGTTGGCCTTGCCAATCTTCGGGTTTGGCGTTGCCGCCTTCGGCCTCGATGCGGCGGCAAAACAGCTGCCGATCGGCGGGCAGGGGATGCGTGACACCGATCCAAACATTCCACCGAAGGGATATGCCGAATGATCTGGATGGCTGTTTCAACCTTCATCACTCAAACCATCGGCTGGCGCCGGGCGGCGATCGCGCTCGCGGTTCTGGCTCTGGCGATTGGCCTTTATGGGTTTCATGTCCTCGACAAGCGATGGGCGGTGAAAGCCGCCAGGGAGGGGCTTGTGTCCCGGGTGGAGCTGTCGGCCGCTAAGGCGGAGCTGAAAGTGCTCAAGGACCGCGCTGCGGCCCTTGAAGCCGCAAACTTTCAATTTCAAAGGCAGCTGCAGGAAGCCGAGGCCTTGCAGACACTACAGGCACAGGAGTTGGAAGACTATGAATCGACCGTGGATGCTGTTGTGGATCGCGCTCTTCTTGAGCGGCTGCGCAACCGTTGAGGACCGTGCGAACTCGGCCGGCGACCGGCTGGGCAAAGCGGCGGCGGAGGCGCGGCCGGATCCGGCCTTGCCGGGCGACTGCCGGCGCAAAGAGCGTTCGGGCGTTCGCGAAGGCGAGCCGCTGGATGTGGCCCTGATCAAGACCGACCAGGCGCTCGGCCGCGCCAATGCGCGCGTCCGCCGATGTACCGCCTGGCATGACAACTACCGGGCAGATTTGAAAACGGGGAATTGATATGAGCGACACACAAGATCGCCGGCCAAGGTTCCGGGCAGATATTTCGCTCGGCAATATCCTGACGATTGTCGGCATGGTCGTTGCCGGAACGGGTGCATGGATTGAGGTCCGGACGACGCAGGCCGAGATAAAGGCATTGCAGGTCCAGTTTGAGCGCCGGATTGTTGACCTGGAACGATCGGAGCTGGAGCGTCGAGCCGACCGGCTCAACCAGGTAACACTGGTCACCGAGATACGGGCGGACATCAAGTATCTGCGTGAAGCCTTTTCAAGGATCGAGAAAGATCGCGGGGATCGCTAAAAGTCAGGGCCGTAGAGTTGGAGCGGACATTGGTTCACGATGCAGCAAACGTCGGCTCCGAGCTCCATCCAAGACCTTCGGTGCGGTGCGCTGAGCTCGAAACTCGGGCGGAATTCGGTCGTTCGCTGCAGAGAGAACGAACGATTAGTTCTGATATACATCAATGCCAACGGTGCCTACTCCACGCGATCCTCACATCACTCCAGAAGACTGCGGCAGGAAAGGAGATTATGGTGTCAATCCGATTTCAAACAATCAATATTCTGCTCTGCGCCTTGGTCTGCCTAGCGGACTCTGCGATCGCTGACGACAGGCCAAACATCCTGTTGGTCATGGCTGATGATCTGGGATGGACGGACATCGGCCCCTACGGTGGAGAGATCGAGACACCAAATCTAGAGGCTCTGGCGGCGGAAGGTATACTTTTCACGGACTTCCATGCCTCGGTCTCCTGCTCTCCGACCCGCGCGATGCTCATGTCTGGCAATGACAACCATATCGCGGGGTTGGGAACAATGGGCGAAATCCTAGCCCCCAACCAGGTTGGGCAACCTGGCTACGAAGGACATCTGAATAACCGCGTGGCTTCCATAGCCGAAGTTCTCGGCGCCGCCGGTTACCACACCTACATGGCTGGCAAATGGCATCTAGGCCATTCAGAGGGGACACTTCCGTTCGACCGCGGGTTTGATAGTACATTCACGCTGCTTGTCGGTGGCGCCAGCCACTGGGGCGATCGGTTGGGCATCTTGCCGATGGACGATCCCGCGCTCTATGCTGAGAACGGCAAATTAATCGAGACACTTCCCGAAGATTTCTATTCCAGCCAAACTTATGTCGACCTGTTGATCGAAGCAATTAGGAGCAATCACGGAGACGGCGTTCCCTTCTTCGGCTACCTCGCCTTTACCGCCCCTCATGATCCACTGCAGGTGCCGGAGCCATGGCTCTCGAAATACTCTGGTCGCTACGACCGCGGATACGAGGCTCTAAGAGAGGAACGCTGGTCGAGCGCGAAAGCGCTCGGTCTTGTACCAGAGAACGCGCCGCCGCCAAACTTCCTGTCAATGATCGAACCATGGAACAAACTCAGCGAGGAAGATCGCACGACGGAGGCGCGGGGGATGGAAATCTACGCCGGTATGGTCGATGCGATGGATTATCACTTCGGCCGGGTTGTGGATTTCCTTGGAGATATCGGGGAACTTGAAAACACCATAATCGTATTTCTCTCCGACAACGGCTCGAACCCCTTCTACTCAGCGGATTACCCTGATGCTGACGATCCCGAATTTGTATCGAAATTCGACCATAGTTTCCAAAACCTCGGTCATCCCGGATCGAATTACGCCTACGGCCCCGGCTTCGCCAGCGCATCGAGTGGCCCTATTGATCGGTTCAAGCTAACGGTCGGAGAAGGTGGCATTCGAGTTCCGCTGATCTTATCTGGACCCGGTATTCCAGAAGGTGCGAAGGCCCATGCCTTCGCTTATGTCTGGGACATCCTGCCGACGCTATTGGATCTCACAGGCGTAGAATATCCAGACAGCATAGACGGCCGTCCCATCCTACCCCTGCGTGGACGTACGATGAAGCCATTGCTTAACGGATCTTCTAAGGTTCTCTATCAGCCTGACGAGTTTGTCGGTGGGGAAATGAATGGCGATAAGTGGATGCGGCAGGGCGGTTACAAGGCAATGCTGGTTACCCCGCCCTACGGTGACGGGGTATGGCGGCTCTACAACGTGGTTGAGGACCCTGGAGAAACACGCGACCTTGCAGTGGAGATGCCCGATCTGCTCGAAAAGCTTAGGGTGGCATGGGATGACTATGCCGAAGAGGTCGGAGTAGTCGCAGCCGAGTAGTCAAAAAGGCAAGACTTTTCAATATTGACGCTTAGCTGCTCCCGGTCATTCGCCGCAACCAGAATGAATGCCCGCTTTGGGCCGTTGTTCCCACTCGGCGAAAGGTCCGAAAGGTCCGCATATCGGCCATTGACGCAAAGTCCGGCGAATGTCCGCTGTTATTGTTTGTAAACTGAATACAACAATAACGGAGCCGTCCAGCCGACTGTTTCACCAATAGACAACGGTCCATCGCGCAGGGTTATTAGTTCGCGCGATGTGGTTGTCGCAGTCCAGGCACCCACAAACTAAGCCATATCGACGTAATAGGCGACACCCTCGTAGTTTAAGTGACCAAGCGTGTTAATGACGTAGTCTCGCTCAGCTTCTGAGGCCGTGTAAAAGTGGGTTCCATTTTGCGTATTGTAAAACCTGAAGAGAGCAGTCTCGCCTGCATCCGCTGTTTCATACGCGTGATAGGCCACACCTTCAAAGAGATAGGAGGGGAGGTTCTCTAAGACGCTGTCGCGCTCCGCTTCCGCCGCGGTATAAAAGTGCGTTCCAGTGGATTGGTTCAGGAAGCGATAGACAGCAATGCCGCTTTCGGCAGTGGCGTTGGTGTCGAACATATTTCCTTCAAATATGTAATCTTCCAAATAAGCTAGGACCTGATCGCGCTCGTCGGCGTTTGCTGTGTAAAAATGGGTTTCCGTTTTTGTGTTGTAAAAGCGCATGACGTTCTGAGCGCTATCCTGGTTGCCGTTGTTTGTGCCCCAAAACTGCTGAAGAGCCATTATGTCATAGAATTTCAGCCGATCCGGTTCGATATCAGTGGATGGATCCGGATTGTAGGACATTACTGTCCATCGCTCGTTGTCTTCATCCGCAGGCAGAAATGGTCCTGCCGGATTGTTTCCGCCGCGATCGTAGTCGCCAGGGTGCTTCAAACCCAAGGTATGACCAATTTCATGAAGCACCAAATCGAACTCGCTCTGCGAAGACAGATCCCGGTTTGCGTTGAATACAGCGGCACCATCCCAGTCATCGCCTGAATAGCTTCCGCGTCCGCGGCCGCCACCGGTCACAGACAGGTCCGTGTAGAGATCATCTGCCTTGTAAAAGCTGAGGACAGCGTCTTGGCTGCTGTTATCCTCTACAAAGTTGATATTGATGTGCTTGTTGTATTCCTGAAGGGCAGACCGGATCGCCGATTTCTCTGCTTCCGTAAAGCCGGTAGTGTTTCCAACGTTTGTCCATGGGAAATCAGCAGCCTTGCTGGTTTCAAATCGGTAAGTGAACGTAACTTGTTCACCGTTGTAGGAAGACCAATGACTTAGGCCGTAATCATCAGCCCGCAAAAGCGCGTCGATTCTTGCTGCCGTTTCTTCTTCGGTGAATTGCAATCGTGCCATGCCGAAAATGCCTCTGTTAAAAAACGAAACAATCAACGCACGCGATATGCGCTTTGCTATTGCAATTTTAAATATGCTTTGGTTTGTTTCAAGCGCAAGCGCAAGCGCAAGCGCAAGCGCAAGCGCATTTTCACTGTATTCCGTGATTATAAAACCAAGCCATCCGGTTTTCAGCGGAGAGCCGTTAAGATGCAATTCTTTGTCTTGATCTGCTAATTCAAGAAATGGGGCCGGTCATGGCTGACGATAGATCGGGAAAGCAAAAAATTGAAAACGGTGATTGGGCTGATTGCTTCATCTGTGAAGCCGTCTTCCGCCGCCAACGAGGAACTATGAGGTATTGCAGTAGGTGTCACAACGGCTACTGCGAGGGTGAACACGGCACCTTCGCAGTTGGTCGCCAAGCTCAATGCATCATTTGCAGCACTGGCGGCGATCCTGGCGTTCTGGAAAAGTATAAATAACGGAGCCGGTGACGTGGATGTTTTTTTGCTGTTGGTTGGGCTTGTGTTTGGCGGAACAGTCTCGTGGGCCATATCTCACCACTTTGCATCGCAAAGTAATGAAGAGCGAAACAACGAAGTTACATTTTTGGTTCGTGTGCCATGCAAGATAGAAACTGCATGGGAATTTATTTCCAATCCAGGAAATTTTCACAATTTTCTACACAATCGTTCAGAAAGGTTCCAGCACGAGATAATTCGCCCAGGTGTGCCCTTTAAAACGTATACCAATCAAAGTGTTGCGTACGATCAGTTCGTTGTAGATTGGGATCCTCCTCACCGTTTTGCCTGGGGACACTTACCGGACCGATGGTCCTACAAGCTAGATCTGAATGAGCGTGGAGCTGAGACTGACATTACGCTAACCAGGGCTTTTCGAAAACTATCTTGGTACGAGGTCATCTGGTTCAAGATTATCCCGAGCGCTGGAATTAATGCCGACAGTCCGCCTAATCTGACAGAAGGCACAATTGCTCGGCTTAAAAAGTCATTACACGAAATATGCGTTTCAGAGACGGGCTTTGCTCCACACGGAAAGGAAGATGAAGCTAAGCCTTATTCGGCGCCTCAAGATTAGCGAGCGAATCTATTTTTGACCTCAAAGCACTGAGGCCTAGTAGAAGCGACATATCGCCAGATGAAGAAATTTATTTTCTATTTTTATGTCTTGTTTTTCTTTTTTCTTGTCTGATGATGCCGCTTTTTCTTGTTTCAGACGCAGGGGTCGGGTTGGCGATATCAATTCCACTTTTCTTCGCCTTGTTTTTAACTCTCTTTTACATTGGAAACGAACCGATGGAGGATTTGAGGTACCGGCTTTACCAATGGCAAGAAAAGAAAAGACTGAAGCAATTTGATGCACGCAAAACCAAGAAAGATCAGAAAACGTCACAGAAACCTTCAAAAAATCTTGAAGGCAAATAAGAGCCGCAATCGTACGGCTCTGCATCGACCCCACACCCCTTCGTACAACGCTTTTCCGTCACCTTAACAATCAATGGTGCAACTGCTGCCCGTACAATCACATGTGGCGGATGTGGAGGAACTGTCGCAAGTCTTGCTCGCGGTGTCTTTCGCGCACGAACACGTACATGTCTTTGTGCCGAGGGTTCCATCACTGAACTTCAGGTATTGGATGGTGGTGGCTCCCATACCGTCTTTGTGTTCGTTGATTTCAACGATTAGTTCGGTTCCCCCCGTTAGGGAAAAGGTTTGGACGTCCATGAATACCTCCGCGAGAAATTTACAATCAGCAATTATAAGGCGCAACATAGCGTGTTTTATCGTACAATAGGTTTTATAAATTTGTAAATATAAGATTGACACTGCGGCATTTTACAATCAATATTTGTATATTGGTATTTATTTCTTCTTAGGGGGTAAATATGTCACACGATTTCGTGCGTTTTGTTGAGCTTCAGCATCTGCAAGTGTTTGTCTATGATCTGGATTATGCGAGCGATTTCTATCGTGAGGTCTTTGGGTTCATAGAAATGCAGACCCATCGTGGCCTGCATGATGAAAGCTTCGCCGCCTGGTTTGGTATGCAAGGACGAGCCAAGGAATTCGGCCTAGATTTCCGATTTATGTTCTATCCGGACGTGCTGTCTCTGAAGTTGGTATCGGTCGCTGACGACGAGACACCGAAACGACATCGCGCTTTCCGTGCGGAGGAGTACCGTCTATCCCGCCGAACCGAGGCGCTCGGCCCAGTATCGATGGTCGTCGAGGACATTGACGAGACCTTCAAACTGCTCAAGCGGGTTGAGGAAGAACGCAAATATCCGATCACACTGTTCGGTGACCCGAAATCCTGCGACACCATCGAGGACTCTCAGATTGAGGCCTCTGCTAACAGCGCGCTCTCCGGCCAGGACGAAATCCTCGAGGACATTCGCAAGGCGTTTCCGACACGCGCGAATTTCGGAATGCTCGATCCGTTTGGCGTGAACTGGATCATGTGCAAGGACGTCATCTGATTTCGCCCAACGAACAAAGGGGGACACCGTCATGGGTTGGACACATCGTGCAGCACCGGTCATGCTTCGCCGCTATCCCGGTTATCAAAACATCCCTGTCCTGATGGAACGCTGGCCGGCGCTGCGTGAGGCCGTCGAACAATTGCGCGGTGAACAAGGCACACCGCCAGGTGGCGGCACGCCACCGAGCGACGACACACCGCCCCGCGCTGAGTAGCAGCTTTATCCGAAAGGAACGTCCCACGTGTTCAGGGAACTGAGTACGGACACAGTCTACGCCTATCCAAACGCCGCACTTTTGGGAAATACCGCCTGCTTGAGAGCACTGAGCGACAGCAGGGCGGACACCGGATGGGGCGGGAGCACAGCGGTGTATGTGCACGTCCCATTCTGTGCCTCACTTTGCCAGTTTTGCGGTTTTGCCAAGTCCACAGACTTGCGGCGGGAAGTCCTCAATCGCTTCGTTGATCAGATCTGCGCCGAGATTGACCTAACGGCTGCGCAGCTCCACTTTACTGGCAGACGCATATCTGCGCTCTACTTCGGCGGCGGCACGGCCAGCGTTCTCACACCGGCGATGATAGAGCGAATCCTGACGAAGCTCACCGACACCTTCCGCTTTGAAGCAGACGCGGAAATGACCTTTGAGGGCGAGTGCCGCTCCCTGTCCCGAAGGGGCTATCTGGAGGAAGTCCGCAATTTCGGTTTCCGTCGCGTTTCCTTCGGTGTCCAGACGATGGACGAAACCTTCCGCGAAATCCTCAATTTGAAGCCCAGTGTGGCCGATTTGGGGCTTTTGAGGGGTCGGGCCGAAGCCCTTTTCGATGAAGTTTGCATCGATTTCATTTATGGTTGGCCGGGCCTTGGCCGCGGCCATCTTGCGGCGGATATTAGAGCGCTCCTAGATGTAATCGCGCCCACAAGTATCGAACTCTTTCGCTTCGAGAAGCTTGAGGCGTCGCCGAAATTTCTGCAATGCCTCTACGAGACAGGATTGCGTGATCTTGATACCGCGACGCTGCTGGCGCAGTATGCCGATGCACAGAAATGCTTTGTTGAAGCTGGTCTACCGCAAGTGAGCTACAGCAAATTCTCCCGCGATGGCCATAGCCTTAACTATGATGAATCCTACAGCGCCCATTTCTATGGCTTCGACAACGCCAACGTGCTCGGTTTTGGCCGCGGTGCTCAGTCCTTCGTCGACGGCAGGATGTGGTCATTCGGCCTGCAGGAACATGAGCACGCCCAGCTGCTGCAGCAAGGTGTGCTGCCGATCGGTATTTTCGCCACCTACCGGCGAGACGAACGCGAGGCGGTTTCTTGGCCGCGCCGTGGCCACATCGGCGCTGACGTCGTCGCGCGTTACCGGGATCCGGAATACCCGGCTCGCCTACAGGCGCTACTGCGCGCTGGCTATATCATGCGCAACGAGGACGCTTATCAGCTGACCGAGCGCGGGTGGCTGTGGGTGCCCAACCTACTTCACTATCTTATGCCACGGACACAGCGCCGTCATTTCCGCCGGGATGAGTTGCAAGGCCTTATCGAAGGCCGCCACGAGGCTTCCTCTGATCCAGCGGCGTTGATGCCACTGGTGCGGATGCGCGGCCAATATAAGGCCGTCTATGTCTGAGCAGCCGGCCTTTTGGCCCGGCCAGACCGCCGTCAATTAGCTGCAATCATCGCCGATCAGGGAGAAGCGAATGACACTGGACCTGCAAGCTCTCGTTCCCGAGGCCGACACGGCGGACATGGTCACCGGTGTCGACCATGCCGACCGCACCGCGGCCAGGGCTCTGGCGTTGCTTGATCAGGGCGACTTCGCCGCCGCGAGCAATGCCTGCGACCCAGCTATTAGGGCATTGCCGCTGTGGCACATGCCCTACTTCATCAAGGCACTCGCATTGCATGGACTTGGCGATTGCCTCACCGCGGTCGACCTATTCCTGCAAAGCGCCCGGTGCAACCCCTATTTCGGCGCCGCCTACGACAACGCCGCGCAGATCTGCCTCGATCGCGGCTTACGCGCGCAGGCGCTGGAAATCGCCTTGGCGATGGAGCGTCACGCCCCCGGGCAGGCCGACAACCGTTTCCGCATCGGTAGCCTCTACTTGCTCGACGGAGACTACAAAACTGCCCAAGGCTGGATGGACGCCGGACTTAACAGTCCGGTGCCGCAGAGGCTCAGCCGCATGCTCGACTATGGCGTTGTCAGCCGGTCACGGCTAGAACTCGACCGCAACCAGATTGCGCA
This sequence comes from Roseibium alexandrii DFL-11, assembly GCF_000158095.2. NCBI lineage: Bacteria > Pseudomonadati > Pseudomonadota > Alphaproteobacteria > Hyphomicrobiales > Stappiaceae > Roseibium > Roseibium alexandrii. The sequence goes on along the minus strand of NZ_CM011002.1, from coordinate 2,152,328 downwards.
TCTGTGCAATGCTGGCCAGCTGCACGAAGACTATCAAACCGTCGAGCTTTCCTTTGCGCAGGCGTTGCGCGACTATCCCGAGGAACGCACTGGCACCATTGCGGCCGACGACTGGGACCTGCCCGACAATATCCTGTCGCGGCTCGCACCTTACTATCGTCGCATGCTACATCTGGCGCCCTGTCCGCGGCTGGCAGGTCCAGCGGTGAATCCGGCGCTCGAAATCAACAGTATAGTCGACGCGTATTTTGAGAAGCCGGAGCCTTTCAATTATGTGGTGGTCGACGACCTACTCACCGCGGACGCGGTGGCGATTTTGATCCGTTATTTCAATCTGTCGACGATCTGGCACAACGACAGCCAAAAGGGCCGCAACTATATCGGTGCCTATCGCGACATGGGCTTGATGACGCCGTTGGTGGATCAGATAATCGGAGAACTGCAGGATACGTTCGACGCTATCGTCGGGGCGCTGCGGCTGCGCGAAATCTGGGCCTATCGGCTGGTAGGAGGCGCCACGGCGATTGGCGCCCACGCCGATTTCTCGGAAACCAACATTAATGTCTGGTTGACACCTGACGCGGCCAATCTCCGCCCGGGCACCGGGGGACTGACGTTGTACGAGGCGCAAAGTCCGGGAGACTGGGGTTTCAAAGATTACAATGACGACCCCGACAAGATCGCCAAGCGGATTGCCAACGCCCGAAAGATCGATATTCCGTACCGTCTCAATCGGGCAACTATATTCAATTCAGCGATGTTCCACGCCTCGCAGCCGACGTATTTTGCAAATGGCTTCACGAACAACCGGATTAATCTCACCTTTCTTTACGGCGAGCGCTAGAGGTGGCAGCTTTTCAGGTCTATGAGGAAATTGCGCAGCGCTGCGGCATCGACAAAATCCCCGGACGTGGCGCACTTTTCCGCTAGGTCTGGGATCTCATGAATGCCGCCGTCATTCAATAGCGCGATAGCAGCGAGATGGGCTGCGGTGTTAGGCGCCTGCAGGAGGTGGCCGTTGGCCGCGACTGTGAGATGCTCACCCGTTGCGCGATAGAGAATGGGGAAACGTGGATTGACACTGATTTCCTCAGCATCCTCTGGCACGCGCGACCGCGGTGGAATGCGCCGGAAGCCGCCAGCCGAAACCCGTTGCAGCCAGCGCTCGGCCATCGCGTGTTCAACCATCTCGCCTATGCCGGGTGCTGACAGTAAACGCGCCGCTTCGGCCTCCTGCCCCGGCAAGCCAGTTGCCATTTGCTGCGCCTGTTCCCTGGAGAAAGTGTAGGTGTCGCCCCACTGGAAACGGTCATCGAAATATGAGCCCACCAGCTCGTCGAACACCGAACCAAACATCGGCGCTGGCTTCTGACTGAAGAACAGACCAATATTGAGAACCAGGGAAAACGCGTCGGATACGTTCGGTACGGAGATGTGCCAAGCCGTCGACGGCCAATAGAGGACGTCCCCGGGCCCGCCGACGAGCTCAGTAGCGTCATCCATAAATGCGCCATAGTCGCTGTCGACGATCGTGCGCACCGCGCCTTCTCCTGCGATTGCTACGTCCTTGTCATCGAAATAGTCGGCAGGCCAGACATACATGCGTTTAGTGCCTTGCAGCACGCACATGAAGGTGCTTGCCGCGTCGGTATGAATTCCGCCCGGGGTGCGGGCATAGCGGCCGGTGAAGATATCGAGATCGATTTCGTCCATCGGCAGGCCGGTTAGCGGCAGCAGGCCATGAAGGAAATCCCGTGCCCGAAACCACAGCATCGGACTATAGCTTTGAAGATTGAAGTGGGTGAAGCAGAGCTCGTCAACATCCGGTTCGGCGATGATGCGGTCGACATAGTCTTCAACGGTGGTATCGCCATCGGCAATGAAAAAGCGCTGATACTCCAGCTCTGGCCGCCGACCATTGATCCAGATGCCGAAATTTGTCGACTCGCCGGCGCGCCATGCGCTGGCCGCTGCTTTTAATGCAGGTACGATGTCGCACGCTGCATTGGCCGGATCGGAAAAAGCGCCGTGGAAAACGCCGGGGCGCTTCTCCCAGTTATCGCGGTGAAAAGCTCGCCAGAAGTCATTTACATCTGCCTGCTCGACAACCTGGTGTCCCTGCGCACTGCCCATTACGTTTCTCCCCACCAAACGTGCCCTTATTTTAGCACACTGCAAACGATGATGCAGACGCGAACTACCGCGTTTCGGCAAATACTCAAGAAACGATGCAAGCCTCGGAGATGCCCAGCTAGCATCTTCCCCACTGGAGCTTGGGGCACCCTACACGCCGTTGCTTACGTTTGCTCCGTTCAGCAACGACATACGCTGATATGAGCCGAGGAAGAGCGAGGATATGTGCTTTTCTTGATTAATCAACTGGAACAACGATAGTTGTCTCAGATGTCCTCCGGATCGACCTCATCCAGTGCCGCCTGTATCTCCGTCAAACAGGTTCCCACGTTCGTAACCGGGAGGTCTAGTTTGACTGCGATTTCCTCTCGCGTCATGACCTTGGCATACCGCAGCCACAGAACATGGAGCAGGGTTTTCCGATCCGTTTCCGGTTTGCCTGGCCAGTCACCCAGCGGTTTGGTGTCTTCGGCAAAACAAATGTGCTGCCGTGACGTCTGCGGGATGGAGTAGATAATCGGCTGGTTGGTCATAACAAGTTCATTCCTTTGAAAGACACAGCCAAACCGCGGGCAACGATGATATGGTCATTGATCTCGATCCCCAGGGGCTTTGCAATATCAACGAGCTGGGCTGTCATTTCGATATCGGGGCGGGACGGAGTGGGGTCTCCGGATGGATGATTGTGCACCAGGATGAGGGCAGAGGCCTGGAGTATGAGCGCGCGCCGCATCAGCTCCCTCGGATAAACGGGCGTGTGGTCGACGGTCCCTTCCTGCATCACTTCATCGGCAATGACCCCGTGCTTCTTGTTGAGGAACAGGCACCGGAACTGTTCAATCTCCAGATAGCCCATCGTAGCCTGAATGTAGTCGATCACTTCGGACCAGCAGTCCAAAACACGGCGTTCGGTGATCTCGGCGCGGGCACTTCGGACAATGCATTGCCGAATTGCAGAAAGCGTGTCGGCCAGCACAGGCCCAACACCAGAAAACTCCAAAAGCCGGTGCCGCGGTGCATTGAGCAACTCGGGCAGCGATTGGAATTCGCTCAGCAATCGCTGCGCAATGGTCTCCGCATGTTCCCACCTGTAGAGCGGTACAAGAAGGAGAGTTATGATCTCTAAATCGGTCAGAGCGTCGGGGCCGACCTCCCGGCACCTGAACCGCAGCTGCTCCTTGGCATGGTTGAGATCGATGACTGGTTGTAAGGCCAAACTCCTTGAGCCGGGCTCGTTCCCCCCACTGGACACGTGACACACTCCACTCTGATTGCGACCTATGGTGGTGCTTATGCACTTTTTATTCAATTTATCGGTGTATATTGCCTCAAATTTTCAGATTAACAACCCAAAATTGTTTGCGTGGTTGCAAAGCGATGCGTCATGTTAGAGCCAACCTGTTGGGATTATCTGTGTTCACATATCTCCGGTAGGCGGGTCGAATGGAAAAGGTTTCTCCGCGCGGTATCATGCAATGATTGATCAAAAAGACGTCCGCCTGGAAAACTTCATTGTGGCTCTTAAACGTCTTCACTTGGCGCAGGTGCAGCTGGCAAACTTCCAGGACCGATCGAAGGCCGACATTCGACAGGAACGCCACAAGTCCGCGGAATACAGCATCTCCTGGCTGGAAAGGCTTGAACAGGATCTACCCAAGCTCCAGCAGGAATTGGCCGCCGCGTTTGGCGAACTGCACCCGCGGCTCCAGGCAGACCTGGAAAAGATCATCTGCGAGGACACCGGAGTGCCCCACCTCCAGCATTAACGATGCTGATATTCTATTCATGATTGCAATTATAGCCTATTTATTGACAATAGGTTGCAGTCGCGCGCCAATCAGGTTTGCGTATTCGATGAATAATTTTTGTGGGGGGCACATGTCCAACAAACTCGAGCCGGGATACATGGTCTTTGAGGTTTTTGCGCTTGAGGTCTACCGGAAGGATCCCGAGCTGTTTTCCAAGTCGTTGGAGATGGCCCGGAAGAACGTAGTTTTCGCGCTGAAGCATTGTGCGAGAGAAGAGCGCGCCGGGTTGGAGGCCCAGCTGCAGGCCGTCGACAGCCTCCATGGACTCGCGGGTCTGATGAAGCTCCTGGCCAAGGACAAGCCGGAGGATCTTCCGGATCTCGGACTGGATAATATCCGGATTTAGAGGGGCACGCCTTTGACGAAAATTGCGAACCGGACCGACGATATCGCAGATATATGTTCTGCCCTACAGGCGCTTCCGAACCGGCTTGGTCCAGGTGTTGAAAGTTGGTCCACCTGGACCACTGAGGTCCGGCGAACGCTTACCGCACTGGGGCACGCCAAGGGGTATTACGTCGCTGGTGATGTGGGGATCGGCTCAGACTGGGGTGAGTGGGGCTTCGATCTGTGTTGGAGAAACTACGGTGTCGGCTATGCCAAGGGCGCCAAGTTAAAGGGTACGTCCCTTTTGTCGGTCCCGCTCGCCTGTGAGAGTGAATGGGGCGATTGGGGCGCAGTGGAAGATGACTTTGAGAAACTGCTGCAATGCAGTGCAGATATTCGTTTGATGATCTCTGCGCCAAAAGATCAAGCCGAGATGGATAGCTGGAATGAAAATCTGATCAGGGGGATCAAAAAATACAGGCGCGGAGCCTGGTCGGATCTCTATGTACTTGGCAGCTTTCCAAGCAGTCCGTGGGGCTTTTTTTATGTGGTTGTCAATGGATCCGGGGAGGTCTTGGGGGAGGTTGCCCCAGAGAGCCTTGCCCCAGAGAGCCTTGCCGATTGTTAAGGGTGTACCCCGTTTGAACGGAAGTTGGTCCGGATAGCCGGCATCGACTGCCGATCCATAAACTGCTGACGAAACTTTTTAGGTCTCGAAGGGAGCCGTGAATGAGTGCAGACACTTCAAATGAGAAGGCCTCTCCAAGGGCAGAAGCTTTGCAAGAATATTATTTTCTACAAGGTGAAATAGGACGGTTTGATCAGATTTCACACGGGGTTAAACGTTGGAGCATCACTGTTTGTTTCGCGCTCATCGCAGCGGGTTTTTATCGCCAAACAGCTTGGTTGTTTTTAGTTTCTGCTCTCGCGGCCGTTATGTTTTGGATAACTGAGGCTCAATGGAAAAAGTATCAGCAGATACTAATTCTGCGAATTCAAAATATAGAAGAATACCTGAAATCAGGTCCTGTGGAATTGTATACAGGGCCGCGGATCAACGATCATTTTTACTCAACGCTGGAAGATCCTGGTTATGGTTGGAAATATAGTGTGAAGTTGTTGCGACTGGGAAATGTGTATCTGCCGCATGCGTTGATATTTTTGTTTGCCCTGTTGGTTTTGGTACTTTGTGTGTTTGGACATGTTGAGGCGAGTTTTTGAGCGCCCCGGTTCTCCGTGTTAGCCCATTTTGATTTTCAACCCCGTGACTTCAGTGGGAGCGGACATTGGTTCGCAATACAGCAAAAGTCGGCTCAGAGCCCAAGTTAGACATTGCATTACTCGTATACTGACGGAAATTCCAACATGTGAACTCTCGTGAAAAATAGGGTATGTTTCAACCTTTATTCGTTGGGAACAAGTTCACGCAATTGAAAATAGGATGAATTTTTATGAATATCGGGCGACGAGAATTCATGTTCGGGTTAAGCGCTTCAGTTCTATTGGGAAGCAAAATACCTGCGACAGGCTCGGAAAACTCCAACATTCACATCGTTGACTTAGCCAACGGCTTTTACCAAGATCGCGGCAAGACTCCCAATCCAAAAGAAATTGATAATAGGCACCTTCCAAACCATCCAGACCTATGCACCGTTGATGACGTACGTTTCTTGGAAAACTTACAATCCAAAGGTGTCGATACAATAATTAGGTACTATTCTGACGAAAACAATGCAGGTATAACTTGCAAAAATCTCACCGTTCGTGAGCGCGATTTGCTTCAAGATTTTGGATTTGCAATTTGTATGGTTTATCAATTCGAAGGCAGAAAACGCGGCCGTTACAGAGCTAGCACCGCCAAAAGAGATGCGAAATTTATTCTCCAGAGAGCGACCGAAGTGTTAAATCAGCCCGAAGGCTCTGCCGTATACATCGGGGTTGATGAAGACGCAGACAAGAACCCAGAGAAAGATGTTTTAGATTATTTTCGAATTTTGAATGATGAGGTCCAGGGCAGATTTGACATTGGTATATATGCCCCAGGCAGTCGCTGCAAAGCGGTCAGGGACAATGGCCTAGCCAAGTATTTTTGGGTCCCAGAAGCGCCAGCTTGGGACGGAACCACAGAGTTTATGAACTCTGGTAGCTGGACAATGTATCAAAACAAAACAGAGATGCAAAGAAGCGCCCTTGCAGTCGCAGATGCACGTGACATAAAGCTCGACACTGACCTTATGAATCCGCTGGCAGGCAACACAATTGGTGCTTTCAATAAAGACGGATCGATTAAAACCTATGCCAAGTCAAAAATTGAAATGGTTGCAGCAAAGCGTTTTTGGGTAACAGCCGGAACAGCTAATTTAAGAGAGACCCCCAATGGGAAGCCGATTGGACATATGTGCGTAGCAAGAATGGTTCACGTACTAGGATATCAAGGAAATTGGGCCAAAGTTGATATTGATGAAGATGGAATTGCTGAGGGTTACATTCATAAGAAGCTGCTGCAGCCGCTTTCGAAAAAGCCTTCATATTTTCGTTCTGGATGCAAGCCAATACAGCTATAAACTAGCATCGTTGTTTTAGCATTAAGTTGAGCCATGCTTTATGGCCGCTTTGTCCGGCACAACCGCCATTAATGCAAAGTATTGCGAACGTCCGCTGTTATTGTTTGTAAATTGAATAGAACAATAGGGGATCGGTTTCTGCGGCTGTTTTTTCACCAGTAGCCGTCTAAACTCTGCCTCAACAGCGGCCTTAGTGTCTTCCTGGCCACGGCTGATCGCGGCCTTTCCATTCACAAACCAATACCAATGTCAGCCGCCGTTCTCCGGGTATAAGCGCGCTGAGATGCCGGGCAGCGCGTCCGTTTTTGCGGTCCCGTCGTTGTCCCGATCCGGCCAAGTCTTTTGCCATGTGATGTCGATTGTGCCGGTTTCCTACTCGAAAACGGTGCCGAAACCATTGCAACAAGGTGCGGCGGGCGCGCAAAATTCTTAAGACATTTCAATGCCCGAACTTGTGCTTTTTCGCGAGGTGCGGCGGAGAAATAGCGAAATAAAACAATAAACTAACTTGTACTCCCCAGACTGGCGCCGCACTCCTTTGGACCTGCGGCGCCTTCTTTTTTGGGAAACACCCATGACATCGATCCGTTTGAATGATCCGGCCACCGAACCGGTGGCAGTCGAGGAAATGCGCGCGCATCTCAGGCTGAGTGGCAGCGAAGAGGACAGCAGCCTTTCAGGCTTTCTCAAGGCCGCGCGGACGCATATTGAACAAGCCACCCGGCGCGCTCTGATTTCCCAATCCTGGCGACTTTATCTGAATGGCTGGCCGGTTGGCCGCATTGTCCGGTTGCCCGTGTCACCGGTGCAGTCCGTTGATCAGATCACGGTCTATGATCGCGACGGCAATGCGTCCCAGCTTGGGCCTTCTGATTGGCAGCTCGACCGCTCTGCTCAGCCTGAACGGGTAAAAATCAAGCTTGGGGCCGGGCTTCCCGCCTCCGACATGATGGCAGCGGAAATTGACTTTACAGCCGGATATGGCGTGTCGGCGGCCGATGTTCCTGAAAATTTCCGGCAGGCGGTTCGCCTTCTGGCCGGGCATTGGTTCGAACACCGGGAGGCAGGAACGGACCTCGCGATTACCAGTCTGCCCCAAGGGCTCGACCGGCTGTTATCGACTGTCCGGGTGCCGCTCTTATGAGGGCCGGGGCTTACCGTGTGCCGGTTGTCCTGCAGCGGCCGCTGGAGACGCGGTCCGCTTCGGGGGAGATCACGACAACCTATGAAGCTGCCGGATCTGTCTTTGCCGCGCTTCGCCTGAAAAGCCAGAGCGAGCGTTTTGCGGAGAGCCGGACGGCAAGTTCCAAAACCTGGGAGATCCGCTTGCGGCCCTTTCCCGGATTTTCTGGCGGCTGGCGGGTCCTTTCCGGTACCCGCGTTTTCCGGGTTTTGTCGGTCTGCGATCCAACAGGCCGGAGACGGGAACTTCTGTGTGAGGCAGAGGAGGAAACCACATGAGCCTTTCTTGCGTTCAAACGGCGCTCCGGGCCGGGTTGTTTTCTCTGCTTAAAGCTGATGGCGTCCTGTCCGGTTTGCTCGGGCCGGACCGTATTTTTGAAACACCGCCGCGCGCGGATGCCTTTCCGTATCTTGTTCTTGAAAGCATGGAGACCCGGCCGCTGCTCACAGAGATCGGCGAGGGTATGGTGCATTCACTGGCCTTAAGCGTGTTCTCCCGCAAGCTCAGCCGCGATGAGGCTGCCCAAGCTGCAGGCCGTGCGGCTGAGGTCTTGATGACAGGGCCGGTATCTTTGACCGGAAACAGGCTTGTGAACCTCACCATAACGAGCGTGCTCAGCCGCAAGCTGCGCGGCGGACGGGGATATCGGGCATCGAGTTCTTTAAGGGCGGTCACCGAGCCGCTTACCTGAGATTACCATCTGACAGGAGAACGCCATGGGCGCACAGCGCGGACGCGATCTACTCTTGAAACTGGATGCTGCATCGAACGGCACGTTCGTCACCGTGGCGGGCCTTCGGGCGCGGCAGGTGGCGCTGAATGCCACTACTGTCGACATCACCACATCCGACAGCGCGGGCCGCTGGCGCGAGCTTCTGGAAGGGGCTGGCACACGAGCGGCAAGCCTGTCCGGTTCTGGCCTATTCCGGGATGCGCAAAGTGACACCGCCGTTCGCCAGCTCTTTTTCGACGGGGCGATCCGGCCCTGGCAGGTTATCGTTCCGGATTTCGGAACGCTGGAGGGCCAGTTTCAAATCACCAGCCTGGAATACGCGGGCCGTCATGACGGCGAGATGACATTCGAGTTGGCTCTCTCCTCAGCAGGGCAGGTGAGCTTTACCGCCGTCTGAGGAATGCAATTCGGGGAGGGAATAATGCCAAACAGGTTCCGCGGAGAGATTTCCGCTCAACTCGATGGCCGGACATGGACGCTGGTTCTGACGCTTGGCGCGCTGGCCGAGCTGGAAGCGGCCTATGAGTGCAAGAGCCTTGCTACTCTGCTGCAGCGGTTTTCGCCGGACAGCTTGTCTGCATCCGACATGATCGTTTTGTTGGGGGCTGGCTTGAGAGGGGCGGGCCACGATGTCACGAATGATCAGGTGGCAATGATGCAGGCGGCAGGCGGTGTTGCCGGATTTGCAGCGATCACCGCTGACCTCCTGACGGCTGCCTTTGGTGTCACCTCTACGGAAGACGACGAACTGCTGGCGGAAGTATCTTAATGCTGCCCTGGGCGGATCTCTTGCGGATAACTGCAACGCGCTGGGCTTGGACACCGTCTGAGTTCTGGATGGCAACGCCGCGGGAACTTGAGGCTGTTTTGGGTCTTGGCCACCCGGCGGATGACCTCAAACGATCCGAATTGGAGCAGCTGATCAGAACCAATCCGGACACGGAAACGTGCGGCCGTGCCGACGACCACAAGCAAAGGAGACCTCATGACAGATCGTGACATGGAACTTGATGTCCCGCTGGCGGATCTCGAGGAGTTCCGGACGAAGATGAGGGAGATCGACCGCAGTGCCCAAAACATTTCCCGCAGTCTTGTGGGCGGTCTCAAGTCGGCCCTTGTGGATGGCAAATCGCTTGAAAGCGTCTTCAAGAAGATCGCGCTGTCCGCGTCATCCCGGGTGCTGAACTCAGCGCTCGCGCCTCTGGAAAAGGCAGCAGGCAGCCTCTTCGACACAATTATCCCATTTGCCAAGGGCGGGGTCGTGGGCGCTCCGGCGCTGTTCAATATGGGAAATGGTGTGTCCGGCTTGATGGGCGAAGCCGGTCCGGAGGCGATTTTGCCACTTGCCAGAGGGGCGGATGGGCACCTGGGGGTCAGGTCCGCGGAGGGCGGCCGGTCCCCCATGCCGGCAGTACAGATAAATGTGACTGCGCAGGATGCCGAAAGTTTCCGGCGGTCAGAAGCTCAGGTCTCGGCGATGGTGGCCCGCGCCGTCGGACGGGGACGACGCGGGCTCTAACACCGGCCTGAAAAGGAGGGGCTCAGGAACCGGCGTTTGCCGCAGCCGCAAGCATGGCGGCAATCTGGTCTTTCAGGTGAAGACGCTTCTTCTTCAGGTCTTCAAGAACTTCATCGGATGCAGGTGTCACATCGGTTTCGATGCGGTGCACTTCGCGGTTGATGGTGTGATACTCTTCGGCCAGACGGGCGAAATGGGCATCGGTGGTCTTCAATGTGTGGAGCGCGTCTGCCGCGTCCGGGAATTCTTCATGCAGTTCGTGAGGAACGTGACTCATTCTATTTTGCCTCCTTTAGAGGCCCCCAAGGTGCCGCCGCCAGTTTCCAAACACCTTGAGACAGATCAATCAAAGTCCAATTTGCGACGGAGATTTTCATGGACGCCTTTCTGAATGAGAGTTTTCCGGGAAGTATCGCCTTTGGAGCACTCGGTGGACCCGAGCGGCGGACCGAAATTGTTCCGCTGGCGACCGGCTACGAGACCCGCAATGCGCGCTGGGCTGACAGCCGCCGCCGTTATGATGCGGCAACCGGAGTCCGGTCGCTTGAAGACTTGAGGGCTGTGCTCGCGTTGTTTGAGAAAGCGTGCGGCCGGCTTTACGGCTTCCGCCTGCGCGATCCTTTTGATCATGCGAGTTCAATGGCGGGCAACCCGCCTCAGCCCGTGGACCAATCACTGGGGGACGGAGACGGCAGCACGGTCCGGTTTCCGCTAATCAAGACCTACGGGAGCGGTGATCTGGCCTATCGCCGGGCCATCCGATTGCCGGTGGCAAGCAGTGTGCGGGTAGCCGTGGCCGGAGCAGAACAGACCGCCGGGACAGACTTTGAGGTCGATTCGTCGACGGGAGACATCGTGTTTTCCGCCGCGCCGTCCGTAGGGAATTCCGTCACAGCCGGTTTCCTGTTCGACGTTCCTGTCCGGTTCGACACCGACCGCCTGGACCTCAGTCTGACCCATTTTGAAGCCGGCGACATTCCCTCGATCCCTTTGGTCGAGATCCGGATGTGAGTGCCCGCACAGTTTTGCCCGATCCTATTATCCGTCAGGAGTAGGTGATCTTGTTGGTAAATATCCTGATGATTTGGTGCGGTCTAGAAAAATTTCGGCTGCGGAACCGTAGTGGTTCCGTAGAATTTAAAACGTATACTTGTGTATTTATTTGATTTTATTTGAATTCAACATGAAAATAAATTGTGAAGTCTATATTAATCAGTGTGAACATGTGGTTTAGTTCGAGAAATACTTGTTGTTTCAAGCGCATTAGTTGCGTTTGCTCCACAAAATGATCAACGGTAGTCACGGATCTGACATGAAAACTCTGCCACAGAATCTGGCCGCGCATCTTGCGGGCCGGATCACCACTCTTGCGACCTGCTGGATCGTTACGCGCGCAGATGGCGTCCGGCTCGGGTTTACCGATCACGACCGGGCCTTGAGCGTGGAAGGGGTTGTTTGCCAACCGCAAAATGGCCTTTCACCATCGGCGATGATCGATGGGCCAGAGTTTGCCACCGGGGGCGGGGATGTCTCCGGAACGCTGGAAAGCTCGGCGCTTTTGGAGACGGATCTGGAAGCCGGACTTTGGGACAATGCGGACGTTCGGGTCTTTCTGGTCAACTGGCAGGCGTCATAGGATCATGTTCTGCTGAGGCGCGCCCGCATCGGCGAGGTTGGCCGTGCAGGGTCGGTGTTCCGGGCGGAGCTCCGGGGACTGGCGCATCTGCTGGAAAGCCGGCAGGGGCGGGTGTTCGCCCGGATCTGCGATGCGGATCTTGGCGACAGCCGGTGCAAGGTCGATATGACCAACCCGGCCTATCAGGCAACGGCCACGGTGACAGTTGCCCAACGCGAATGGCTTCGCATCACCGGGCTGGAGGTCTATGCAAATGGCTGGTTCAGCCGGGGCCGGGTCAAGGTCCTGACCGGGCCGCTTGCCGGATTTGCATCGGAGGTTGCCAGTCACCGGCAGGAAGGTGCCGTGTCTGTTTTGTCCCTGTTTCAGCCTGCCCCCGAAGCGCTTTCGCCCGGAACGGAAATCGAGGTCCGTGCGGGTTGTTCCAAGGACCTGGAAACCTGCCGGGCGAAATTTTCCAATCATCTGAACTATCAGGGATTTCCTCATATGCCCGGGAGCGATTTCGCCTTGTCCCATCCAAGCCGGAACACGGGGCTCAACGATGGCAGTGCCCGTGTCGAGTGACCGGGACGAAACGCGCAGGAAGGCGGTGCTCGCTGAGGCGCGCCGCTGGATCGGCACGCCCTACCGCCATCAGTCAAGTTGCCGGGGGGCGGGCAGCGATTGTCTGGGTCTCCTGCGCGGCATCTGGCGCGCGCTTCATGGGGACGAGCCACAGGCGATGCCGCCCTATTCGGCGGACTGGGCGGAGACCGGCGGGCGCGAAACGCTGCTTGAGGCCGGACGGCGCTGGCTTTTGGAGATCGCGCTGGAGGCAGCAAAGCCCGGCGACGTTCTTGTGTTCCGCTGGCGGGACGGCATGCCGGCCAAACATGTCGGCATCCTGAGTGCACCGCTTCAAGCCGCCCCCCGTCTCATCCATGCCTATGAGCGGGTGGGGGTGATCGAAAGCCCGCTGGTGCCAAGCTGGCAACGGCGGATCGCAGCAAGTTTCACTTTCCCGGAGGTACATGACTAATGGCAACGCTCGTGCTTGCAGCTGCCGGAAAGGCCGCCGGGGCCGCCTTTGGTCTGGGCGGATTTGGCGGGGTGATCGGCAAGGCGGCAGGCTCGCTTGCCGGGAATCTGATCGACCAGTCTCTGTTCGGCGGAGGGGCCTCACGGGACATTGAAGGCAGCCGCCTGGCGGATCTGTCCGTGCAATCGTCCAGCGAGGGTGCTTCCATCCCGAAGGTTTATGGCCGGGTGCGCCTTGCAGGGCAGCTGATCTGGGCGACCAACTTTGAGGAAGTTGTCACCACGGAAGAGCAGGGCGGCAAGGCGGGCGGGAGCCGCAGCACCGCGACCGTCACCACCTACAGTTATTTTGCCAATTTCGCCGTGGGCCTGAGCGAAGGAAAAATCGCCCGGGTCGGCCGGATCTGGGCGGACGGCAAGGAGCTGGACACACGGCAAATCACCTTCCGGGTCTATTACGGGTCGGATGATCAGATGCCCGATCCGCTGATTGCCGCACTTCAGGACACGGCGCCCGCCTACCGGGGCACGGCCTATGTCGTCTTTGAACGGCTGGATCTGGAGCCCTTCGGCAACCGCTTGCCGCAATTGAGTTTTGAGGTGATCCGCCCGGTCGAGCCGCTGGAAACCCAGGTCCGGGCGATCACGATCATTCCAGGCGCGGGGGAATTTGCGTATGCGCCGGGTGTGGTGTCCGAGGTGCTGGGTCCCGGCGAACAACGGCCCATCAACCGCCATATGGTCGCGAGCACCTCTGACTGGGCCGAGTCCATCGAGGAACTGCTGGCGCTGTGCCCCAATCTCAAGCGCGTTGCGCTGGTTGTCGCCTGGTTCGGGGATGATCTGCGCGCCGGGACGTGCACTATCCGGCCGAAGGTGGAAGCCAATGGCACGGTCACAGTCGGCGATGTCTGGCGTGTTGCAGGTCTTGAACGGGACGAGGCCGACGAGGTGTCACGCATAGACGGACGGCCTGCCTATGGCGGCACGCCGTCCGACAGCAGCGTGATTGCGGCCATTCAGGATCTGAAGGCGCACGGTCTGGAGGTCCTGCTTTATCCGTTCATCATGATGGACGTGCCACCGGGCAACGGTTTGCCGGACCCTTATGGTAGCGCCGAGCAGGCACCTTACCCATGGCGGGGACGCATCGTTCAGGTGGGCCCGGTTGCGGCGGATGTTGCAAGTTTCGTCGGGACGGCCTCGGCGGCGCATTTTTCCGTCAGCAGCGGCACTGTCACCTATTCCGGGCCGGATGAATGGTCGTTCCGCCGGCATATCCTGCATTGCGCGGCGCTCGCCAAGGCGGCAGGCGGGGTGGAAAGCGTTCTGGTCGGTACGGAAATGCGTGGCCTGTCGCGCGCGCATGCCGGTGGCGGCAGTTATCCGTTTGCGGATCAGCTGCGCTTGCTTGCGTCAGATGTCCGGGCGCTTGTCGGCAGCGACGTCAAAATCTCCTATGCGGCGGACTGGTCCGAATATGGCGCGCATCAGGTCTCTGATACCGAACTGCGCTTTCCGCTCGATACGGTCTGGGCGTCGCCGGAGATCGACTATATCGGCATCGACAACTATCTGCCCTTGAGTGATCTGCGCGACGACGGCGATCCGGACGGTGGCTTCAGCGGCTATGACCTCGCGAACCTGCGCGGCGGCATCAAGGGCGGGGAATATTACGACTGGTACTATGCCAGCAGCGCGGACCGGGCCACAGGCACCCGCACCGCCATCACGGACGGGGCCTACAACAAGGCCTGGGTCTACCGCACAAAGGACATCTGGAGCTTTTGGCAAAATCTGCATTACGAGCGGGTTGGCGGAGTTGAGGACGCGGCCCCGACCGGCTGGGTGCCGCAATCCAAGCCTGTCCGGTTCACCGAGCTTGGCTTTCCGGCCATCGACCGGAGCGCCAACCAGCCGAATGTTTTCGTCGACCCGAAGTCATCGGAAAGTGCGTTTCCGTACTTTTCGCGCGGCTTTCGCGATGATGTCAGCCAGCGCCGGGCGCTCGAAGCCTCGCTCAGCTGGTGGTCGAACAGCCATCCGGAATTTGATGCGGGCGACAATCCCGTGTCTCAAGTCTATGGCGGGCCGATGGTGGATCCGGACGGGATCTATCTCTGGACCTGGGACGCGCGCCCGTTTCCGGCCTTTCCGATGTTCTCCAAGGTCTGGGCCGATGGGGGCAACTGGCGGCTCGGGCACTGGTTGTCGGGCCGGCTCGGCGGCATCTCCATTCAAGGCCTGTGCAAGGCGATGCTCGCCGACTACGGGATCTCGGACGAGGATGTAAAGGTCTTCGGTCTTGCGGGTGGTCTCGATGGATACACCTTGAGCGGCCCTGTCAGCGCCCGCGATGTACTGGAGCCCGTGCTGACAGCGTTCTCAGGTCAAGCCTCGGACCGGGGCACGCATATCGAGCTTTCGACGGTTCTGCCGGAAGCGGTGACCTCCCTTGACGCGGACGGCCTTGCCGATCCGGGGGCGGAGGACAGTCTGCTTTCGCGGACACGGGCACAGGCGAGCGAACTCTCCGCTGAAGTCCGCTTCGGGGCAGATGATCCGGTCAGCGATTTCCGCCGCCGGGTCTCCGCCTCCCGCAGACTGGAGGGCGGCAGCCGCCAGGTGGAAACGCAGATCCTGCCGGCATGCTCCATGCCCGAACCCTTGAGCATAGCGGCAGACCGTCGTCTTCACCGGATCTGGTCGGAACGCGAAAGGCTGTCGTTTGCCGTTGGTCCTGACCGGATTGATCTGGAGCCGGGCGACGTCATTGCCTTGAGCGGCACGCCGGCCGCCACATTTGACCCGCCGCTCACCGTGCGCGTGACCTCCATTGAAGATACCGGGATCCGCCGGATCGAGGCGGTTCGGATGACGGCGGAGCTGTCCCCGGCAGCAGGCGGTCCGGATGCCCCCGGCGGCGGCTACCAGAATTCCGACTTGAGCCCGCCTTATGTCGTGTTTCTGGACTTGCCAAAACTCACGGCCAGCGATCCTGACGATGCCGTGCGCCTTGCGGCCTACTCCAAACCCTGGCCGGGCGGACTGACGGTGATGCGTAGCGCCTCGGAGGCCGGTTTTGCAGCTGTGATGAGCATTCCCGCGCCTGCAAGTATCGGAACCCTGGCCGCGCCGTTGGCACCGGGCCGATGTGGGTGTTTGACCGCGCAAACACTCTGGAGGTCACGCTCCTTGACGGCCAGCTGCAAAGCCGGAGCGAGAGGCAAGTCCTGGCGGGTGCGAACGCGATGGCCGTGCGCTGTCAGTCCGGAGGCTGGGAGATCCTGCAATTTGCCACCGCCGAGCTGACCGGGCCGAAGACCTACAGGCTCAGCTTTTTATTGCGGGGGCAACGGGGGACGGAAGCCGATATGGTGACCGGGGCTGCTTTGGGTGCCGATTTGGTGCTGCTCGCAGAAGACAGGACACCGCTGGTGCCAATCTCCAGCGATCAATCCGGCCTCATCCTCAACTACCGCTTCGTGCCGGAGGGGCGGGCACTAGGCGATTCGGCTGCGGTGGCAGTGAGCCACGCGAGCGCGCAGCGCGCCGCCAGGCCCTTGGCCCCGGTTCACCTCAAGGCCCGGCGGACAGGGGCGGGGATTGTGCTCACCTGGATCCGCCAGACGCGGGGCAGCGGGCTCAGCTGGGAGCAGTCCGAAGTGCCGCTCGGCGAGGAATTTGAATCCTACGCGATCGACATCCTGACAGAGCAGGGGGCGGTTCTGTGCACGCTGACCTCCGGCAGCCCGACCGTCCTTTATCCAAACGCCGAGGAACTTGCCGACTTTGGCGGAACGCTCGGTGAAATCCATTTTGCCGTTGCCCAGCTCTCCCAACGCACCGGGCGCGGTTATGAGCGAAAGGCTGTCCGTCATGTCTGAGACCTTACGTCTTGCCCTCCCGCTTCTGGCGGCCGCCCAGGCTCAGAAGCATGTCACCCACAATGAAGCGCTCCTGACGCTCGATGCCCTCAGCCATCCGGTGGTGCAGTCCCGTGATCTGACTGCGCCGCCTGCCGCCAATGAGGGGGACCTCTTTCTTGTAGCCCCGGGCGCCACGGGAGACTGGGCGGGCCGGGACGGGGAGCTGGCCGAGTGGCGCAATGGGGCCTGGGCGTTTCATGCGCCCTTTGACGGACTCACCATCCATGTGCTGACGGAGGCGCTGGACCTGAAGTTCCTCGCCGGGACTTGGCGGGAGATGGATGGTCCGCTCTCCGAAACGCGCATTCTGGCGCGCGGTGGCTTCGGGGCGCGAAGCGAACACCGGGTGATCGAGGCAGAGCTGTCCGCGCTGTCCGGGGCCTTTGCCGAGACGAGCCTGATCATCCCGAGTCGGGCAGTTGTCTTTTGCGTCTCCACCCGCACAGTGACCGCAGTCACCGGGGCATCGTCCTACGACTGCGGATTATCAGGCGAGTCGTCCAAGTTCGGCGGGTCCTTAGGGATTGCTGCGGGCAGCAGCAATCTTGGCGTTATCGGACCAACGGCGTTTTACGCCGATACCGCTGTCCGGCTTACGGCGAACGGCGGCGGTTTTTCCGGCGGAACTGTGCGGCTTGCCGTGCACTGCTTCTTTCCCGTTGCGCCTGTAGCGTGAGCGATCACAGCAAACACATCACCGCGTCTTTGACTTGAACATCCAATCCGGGAGAAACGCATGAAAGTCAGCGATCAGGGGCTCGCCTTTCTGGCGGCACATGAGGGCTATGTTTCGCGGGGGTATCTGGATCCCGCCGGTGTGGTCACCATTGGATATGGCTTCACCATGCGCAGCCGGATCTTTGCCGGGTGGTGGCGCAAGCGTCATGGCCGCGGGCTAGCGGTCGGGGACAGGATCTCGCGTGATCAGGCCAACAAGCTGCTGCTGACACTTCTGGACGAGGAATATGCACCGCCCGTGCGACAAGATCTTCCCGGCCTGCCGCAAACCCAGTTCGATGCCTGTGTCTCGGTGGTCTACAATCTCGGCAGCCGGGCGCTCTCCTGGCGCTGGGCGCAGCAATTGAAAATGGGCAAGGTCTCTGAGGCCGCCCGCCTTCTGGCGCAAACGGGCCTGACGGCCGGCGGTCAGCGGTTGAAGGGACTGGTCAAACGCCGGACGGCGGAAGCCCGGCTCCTGGAACACGGCGACTATGGTCTTTCGGCTGCCGCAGCACCGCCAGCCCCCGGCAGCGATATCATGGAGCTGCAGCGCTCCTTGAAAATGCTCGGCTTTGATCCGGGGCCAATCGACGGGTTTTTTGGGGCTCAGACCAAGGCAGCGGTCAAAGACTTTCAAAAGGCGTATCCGCCTCTTGCCGTTGATGGCATCCCCGGGCCTGCGACGCGTTCTGCTTTGGCACGATCCATTTCCCTTCGAAACGGCACCGGCCTTGTCGGTATCCTGACACTTCTCACCGGCAGCGGGCTACTTCTGGAAGATCTGTCCGGAGCCCTAGCGGCTTTGATTCTGACCGGTATCCCCAGTCTCAGCGCCATTCTAGTGTGGCTCTGGCAACGCCGCGGCGCGATTTTTCTATGGCTCAAGGAAAACCTGAGCAGTCTTTGAAGATGCTCTAAGCGATTTTTGACAACCTCAGCGATTTTCGGGTCGTGGTCTTCCATGAGATGAGCAAAAATTCCTGAAACCTCCTGACAGGAAGCTGTCAGGAGGGGGCTGATAGGGTGCTTCCTGTAAACGCAATTCAGGAGCATTCCGATGACTTTCAAACCGCAACATTTCAATGTCTGGATGGAAATTCCCGTTTCTGATCTGGACAAGGCGATTGTCTTCTACAACAACGTCTTCCAGACAGAATTGAACCTTGTCACTGATATGGGGCCAAATCCCTTTGCCATGTTCCCGACCAGCGAAGAAAACGGAGTTGCAGGGCATCTTTACCCGGGCAAGCCGGCTGACAAGGGCACAGGTCCGACCATCCACATTGCCTGCCCGGACACTTTGGAAGAAACCATGGAGCGGTTTGCCAAGGCGGGCGGCGAGGTCATTTCCGATCCGATCCCGATTCCGGCAGGCCGGTTTGCCTACGGCATTGATCCGGACGGCAATTCCATCGGCATGTTCGCCGTCAACAGCTAAGGCGGCAACCGCATGAGACGCGCTGACCGCCTGTTTCAGATTGTTCAGTATCTGCGCGGCGGCCGCCTTGTTCGGGCGCGTCAGCTGTCCGAATGGCTGGAAGTCTCAGAGCGGACCATCTACCGCGATATCGCCGATCTTCAGGCCTCGGGCGTGCCCATCGAGGGCGCGGCCGGGGTCGGTTATATTTTGCGTGATGGCTATGATCTGCCACCTCTCATGTTCACCCGCGACGAAATTGTAGCGCTTTTGGCCGGAGCCCGGATCATCCGGGCCTGGGGCGGGGCAGCCATGGCCCGCGCCGCCGAGGAGGCCATGGTCAAGATCGACGCTGTCATCCCGGAGCGGATGCGCGTGCGCCAGAACGAGATCGAAATCCACGCCTTTGCCCCGGAAATGACCGAGGACGTCCGCGCCTTGATCGATTTTCTGGAGCTTGCCGCAGACAACCGCAAGCGCCTGTCGATTTCCTATTCGGACGCCAAGGGGCAGACCTCGGACCGTGTGCTCCGCCCGCTGGGACTGTGGTTTTGGGGCAAGGTCTGGACGCTTGTGGCCTGGTGCGAATTGCGCAATGATTTCCGAATGTTCCGGCTGGACCGCATGGCGGACGTAAAGGACACCGGCGAAAAGTTCCGGCCGGAGCCGGGCACGACCCTCAAAGACTTTTATCGCCTCATGGAAGCGGAAGGCCACGGCAAACCGGATACTTAGAAACAAGGCGTTGCTTACGCATAATCTGCCGGCAGGTTCATCGGGGTGACAATCTGGATATCACTTTCCAGCTGGGACGGCGCCTCCGCGAGCCCGTGGAAGGCGAGACACTGCCGGAACGCCGCCCGCATGTCGCATTTCAGATCATGATAGAGCACGACTGACAGTCTGCTTTGAGCCAGCAGTTCTAGATTGTCCTCGTCCAAATCATGGGCGATGAAAGTGGACGGTTGGATGCCCATGTCGCCCAAAGCGGTAAGGATTGCCCGGTTTCCTCCGCCCATGGAATACACGCCATCAATCCTTCTTTGGGTGACCACCTGCTCTGCTACTTCCTTTCCAGTCGCCGGATTGTGTCCGCCACCGCCGCTGGCATCCAGCAGCTGAATTGAGGGGCGTAATGCGCGCAGCTGCTTGCTGAACCCTTCGTAGCGGTGTTCTTCTCCCTGGAAACTGTGCTGGCTCAGTGTGGTAAGCACAGCTTCTGCGTCGTCCGGAAGCCAGTTGTGCATGAGATAGGCGGCGGTTTGTCCGGCCCGGATGTTGTTCAGGCCGGCATAGGCCAGACGCCTGGATCCAGGATTGTCAGTGAAGACGGTGACTACCGGAATACCTCTATCCGTCAGGGCGTTGATCGCGGCACGAACGAGACCGGTGTCACGGGCTTTCAGGCACACACCCTGACTTCCCCGACGGCCGATCCGTTCCAGTTCCAAAGCGCAATCTTGCGGGCTCAGGGTTTCGAACACATGAAACCTCGGGCGCAGTGCGATGGGTTTGAATTCGCTCAGAACCGCCTCGCTTGCCATTTGGATTTCTCGGCTGAACCGTTTGGGGGCCTCGACAAGTACGTCGATAAACACCCGCCGGCCCCGGGCTGCCAGTTGACCCTCCTGCCGGATCAGCTCCTCGACGGCATCTTCTACTCGGCGTCGCGTCTGGGGACTGACATGGGCCCGGTTGTTCAGGACACGATCCACGGTCGCGGTGCTCAAACCGGACTGAAGTGCAATCTCCTTCACTGGAAAGCGATGTGTCATTTGATGGATTCTTGATGGATAATTGGTCCGTTCGCAAGTCCGTTGACTGGTAAGCTCATCAAAAGATCCAGAAGAGGGAGGACGCAATGGATCAGCAGATAACCCCCACCGGTTACTTCGATGAGACAAGCTGTGATTTGGACGCCTTCGTCGCGTTAACCGGCCGCCAGCTGGATATGGCCGACGTTCCACATGCGGATCGTGTTTTGAAGAATGTTCCCGTCTATCGGATCAATGACCTTCAAAATACACTTCAGGGTGAGAGCACCCGGCGCCGGCTCATGGCGGAGTGGGCGGCAGTGCTCAAGGATCTGTCCGGTGTTCTTGTTCTGGAAGGGGCTTTCCCCGACACGGGGCCGATTGACCGGGCAACAGACGTTTACAATCAGATCATTGCGGAGGAAAAAGCGCAGAGTGGTGGAGGTGCCGACCATTTTGCTGCCGCTGGATCGAATGACCGGATTTGGAACTCGCTGCAAAAACTGTGTCTGGCTGCTCCGGATGTCTTTGCGGACTATTTTGCAAATTACGCGATTGATACGGTTTGTGAAGCCTGGCTCGGCCCGAACTATCAAATGACGGCACAGGTCAATCTGGTCCGTCCTGGTGGCTCTGCGCAACAAGCCCACCGGGATTTCCATCTCGGATTTCAGACCGCCGCCGAGTGTGCACGCTATCCGGCTCATGTGCATGACCTCTCACCGGTCATGACGCTGCAGGGGGCTGTCGCGCATACCGACATGCCGGTCGAGAGTGGACCGACGAAACTTCTACCGTTTTCGCAGCTTTATGGGCCTGGATACGCAGCTTACCGCTTGGATGCGTTTAAGGATTACTTCGAAGACGCCCATATTCAGCTCCCCCTGTCGAAGGGGGACGCGGTGTTTTTCAACCCGGCACTGTTTCATGCTGCTGGGGCCAATACGAGTTCAAACATCCACCGCATGGCAAATCTTCTGCAAATCTCCTCCGCGTTTGGCCGGGCCATGGAAAGCGTAGACCGGATTGCTATGTGCTGCGCGTTATATCCGGTGCTGCTCGACAAAGTTCTGTCTTGGGTGGCTGAAATACGGGCGTTGGAAGCAACGGTTTCTGCCTGTGCGGAGGGGTATTCGTTTCCCTCCAACCTCGATCGTGATCCGCCCGTAGGCGGGCTCGCACCAGAAACCCAGAAACAATTGATGTTGCGGGCATTGGAAGAAAAATGGTCCGGCAGCAAATTCGAGAACGCGCTGATCGAACAAGCAGGACGCCGCCAAGCATAGCTGTGGTGTGAGGTCTTGACCTAATCAGCCGACGCCAGACCATTGCCGATGATCTCGCGGATGAGCTTGCGTTTCATCGCCTCGGCATAGTCATCATACGTGCCGGCGACTTCAACAAATGCACCGGGGCCGCGGATCACCTCGGCATAGTAGTAGTCGACCGGCACTGAATCCGGTCCGGCGACCACCAGACCGTTGACTGTGACACCATCGAAATCGAACGCCTTGTAGGCGCTGTCCGGGCCGAACCCGTCATTGTTGATGCCATCACCTGCGACATCAATGACCTTCCGGCGGCAATGGGCTGGCGCGCGTTTCATCAAAACAGCCGCGTGCCCAAGAGCATAGCCGAGGGCGGTCGGAAACTCCGTGTAGCCGCGGCCGGCTTGCCGGAGAGTGTTGGAAGCGGCAGACGCGGTGGCGCCGTTATTGATAAACCGCCAGCTCAGTTGCTCGACCTGTTGATAGCGGCCGCTCCACTCGAAAGCGGTGACATATATTCCGCCGACCACTTCGATGGCGTTGACCACATCCGGGTCTAAAAACGCATCTGCGAGGCCATTGATCTGGAGTTGATGCTCCCGGGCGTCGACACTGGCGGAACTGTCCATCGCCAACACCAGCGCCACGGAACAGGCCTGCGCCGCGCTGCCAGCTGCCATTTGCATCACGCCTGCGAGGCCGCAAACAATCCCGGCCTTTAGGACCGCTTTCAAACGGTGGCGCGTCTGTCCGCGAGGCGATGCGTTTTTGCGATGAAGTTGATCCATGACCAGGGTAACTGGTTTTCCTGTCTCAAAGAACAAGCATTGTTTCATGTTGCGTTGCAAAATAAAATCCGGCTACACTTGAAGAAATCAAAACAGCCGGGGTACGCTCGGGGCATGTATGCATCCCATGGTTTCTTGAGATCCGACATCGGCGATGTCGATGTGGTCTATCACGACGGCCTATTTCATCTTTTTCATCTCGTTCTGCCCAATCACGACTTCATTGCACATGCCGTGAGCCTGGACGGGATGACCTGGCGGCGTGTGAAAAATGCGCTGTTCGTCGGGGAACCGGGCGATTGGGACGATGACATGCTGTGGACCATGCATGTGACGCCGGATCCCGAACGGCCCGGCAGCTGGCGGATGTTCTACACAGGTCTGGCGCGGTCCGAATACGGCCGGGTGCAGCGTGTTGGCCTTGCCCGATCCAAGGACCTCTATCATTGGGAACGGTCGACATCAAAAACCTACCCGATTGAGGTGCCCGGTCCGCATTACGAGAGCTCGATTGACGAGGGACGGCAATGGGTCAGCTTCCGCGATCCATTCTATTTTCAGGACCCTGAAACAAGAGAGCGGCTGCTTCTTGCTTCGGCCCGGATCAAGGACGGGCCGATCATCCGCCGGGGCTGTGTTTCGCTCGCCGTTGAGGAAGCGCCCGATCAATTCGTTTTTGAAGCACCGCTTCACTGTCCCGGTTTGTATGATGATGTGGAGGTGCCAAACCTCTTCAAGCTGGACGGCCGGTATTACCTCATGGGCTCGATCCGTGAGGACACCAAAATCCACTATTGGTATTCCGATCAACTCCGCGGGCCGTATGAAAACTTCTTCGACAATGTCTTGATGCCGTCGGGAAACTATGCGGGGCGTATTTGCAAAAACGGTGGCGATTTGCTGCTGTTCAACTTCTTCTCAAAAACGGAAGTTGTCTATGGCCGGGAGAGCGTCAAGAAGCTGCTGCCGCCGCCGAAGGAGCTTGTAACTGATGCCGCGGGCCGGTTGAAAGCGAAGTCTTTTTCAGGCT
Organism: Roseibium alexandrii DFL-11; assembly: GCF_000158095.2. NCBI lineage: Bacteria > Pseudomonadati > Pseudomonadota > Alphaproteobacteria > Hyphomicrobiales > Stappiaceae > Roseibium > Roseibium alexandrii. The sequence goes on along the minus strand of NZ_CM011002.1, from coordinate 2,128,499 downwards.
TCAACGATCTGGTGACGCGCAGCGAGAGCGTCACCGCCTCCTACCAGTGCAAGATGCTTTATGCCAATCCGTATGCTACAGTCGTTGATCGCGAAGACGGGCTGCATCTGTCCTGCAAGAGCGGGTATGAAGCTTTTCTGATGCCCGGCCTCCACCAGGATTTCCGATTGCGGGCCGAGTTGACGCTTGAAGGTGTGGGCAAGACCGGGCTTGTCTTGCGCGTCAGTGAGGAGGGGGACGGGTATTACCTGTCGCTGGATCTCGTGAACGGCATTGCACAAATGCGTGCCTGGGGCGCCAACCCGACACCGGAATTCGAGCACGCCTTCCGCTATGCGCCGCTGCAAGAAGCGCATTTTCGTGGCAATGCGCATGGGCCATGGCAGGTCGAGGTGGTCGCCCACGGAATGTATATCGAGTTTTCCGTCGACGGGTATGTGGTGCTGTCGCTGGTGGACGACAGTTTTGCCGAAGGCGGCGTTGGATTCTATACCGAGAGCGCCGCCGTTTGCCTCAGTCATTTGACAATTGAGACCTTGAGCCGTCCGGTGACCGAAGCCACCGCAGAGCAGGTTTACACCGCCACCTATCTAGCTCCCGAAGAGGAAACCTGAGGTGCGCGCGGAAAACGACAACGCGAAACCGCTTCTACTCGTGTCGGACATCGATGACACGCTGACGGGTGACCCGGCCGCACTTGATCGGCTGTGGCAGGTTCTGGAACGGCACCGCGGCCGGCTCAAGATTGCGCTCAATTCCAGCCGTCCGGCCGGCAGTGTGGATGAAACGCTCAGGTCCTATTTTCCGCAGTCCTTTGCGCCGGACGCTGTGATCACCGGTTTGGGAACAGAAATCCGGCTTCAAGGAACATTGCTATCTTCCTGGTCACGTCAGTTCGATGCCTGGCCGGATGTTCAAATCCGTGAAACCGTCCTGAAGATGGGCTACACGCAGCACGAGCCGGTGTTTCAGACACCGGGCAAGGCGAGTTTCGCCGTACCGGGGCCGCAACAGGCGGATCTGGTCATCCAGCGCCTCAATGACGCCGGGTTTTCCTTCAAACATATTTTTTCCGGCAAGAGCGATCTCGATATTCTGGCGCCAGAGGCGGGCAAGGACGCTGCCATGCGCCATCTGGCAGACCATCTCGGGATCGCCTTGCAAGACACGATTGCAGCGGGCGACTCCGGGAACGATCTGGCCCTGTTTGAAGCTGCCGGCAAAGCCATAGCTGTTGGCAACGCCCGGCCGGAACTGTTGGCTGCGATGCCGAAAGACAAGACTTATCACGCCGCAGCTCATCATGCGGCCGGTGTTCTGGAAGGATTGGCTGCATTCAATGCCATTCCACAGTCAGACGTTGAAAATTAGTTTGAGCCTTACACTTAACTCAAGAACACACGGCTAAATCAAAAGGAATTTGCCTGGGAAAGACGGAGACTTGAAACACAACAAAGGTTGGTACGACATGAACAAGCAGAACATTGGTTCGCTTCTGATGATTTCCCTGCACGGCTACGTGGCTGGAACGCCGGAACTCGGCAAGCCGGACACGGGCGGGCAAGTGGTTTTCGTCCTGGAACTGGCCAAAAGGTTCGCGCGACTTGGCTACCGCGTTGATGTGATGACCCGTCAGTTTGAAGACCAGCCGGCCGAAGACATCATCAACGACAACCTGCGCGTGGTTCGGATTCCCTTCGGCGGCAAAGACTTCATCCGCAAAGAGGACATGCACGACTGGTATGGTGATTTTGTCACCAATGCGCTGGCCATGATCCGGCATCGCGGGCTGCAGTATGACGTGATCAACTCGCATTACTGGGATGCCGGTGTTTCGGGTCAGAAGATTGCCGAAGAACTTCAGATCCCGCACATCCACACACCGCACTCGCTTGGCTGGTGGAAACAGCACGACATGGAAGGCGCAGATGCCGCCGAGATGGCCGGATACCGGTTTGATGAGCGGATCCAGAAGGAATTTGTGCTCTATCGCAACTGTGACCATGTGATTGCGACGACCGAACAGCAGGTCGATCTCATTGCCGAACACTATCAACTGCCCAAGGATCATATTTCCATGATTCCGCCAGGTATTGATGAGGCCCGCTTTACACCGGCAACGCCGTCACGCGTGGCCTCAGTCCGGCAGAAGCACGATCTTCGCGAGACTGATATTTACGTTGTCGGGCGTGCTGCGGAGAACAAGGGCTATGACCTGATTATCGAGGCGCTCCCAAGCCTCTTGAAGATGCAGCCGGAGGCCCGGCTTGTGCTGGCAGCAGGTGCAAATTCTGACAGCGACAATGCGCTTTTGGGTCAGTGGAAACAGCGGGCATCCGAGTTGGGCGTTTCGGACAAGATCAGCTGGCGCGGATATGTCGCCGATGAGGACCTCGCCGATTTCTACCGCGCGCCCGGTATTTTTGCGCTGCCGTCCCGGTACGAACCCTTCGGCATGACCGCTGTGGAAGCCATGGCCTGCGGAACACCGACGGTGGTGACCATTCATGGGGGGCTGTTTGAGCAGCTGGAGTTTGGCCGCCACGCACTCGTTGCCGATCCGAAACGCCCGGAAGAATTTGCGGCCATGTTGAACATGCCCATGCAGTATCCGTGGGTGCGGGAGACCTTGTCAGTGGAAGGGGCTCGGTTTGCCCGCCGTGTCTTCGGCTGGACCGGGATCGCGCGGCGCACACTCCAGGTGTTTGACCATTTCAAGGGGCGTTACGACGATCTTCAGACGGATGAACTCACCCTGGCGAACTGACCGGATATACCTTTAAGTCTGCGCGCAAGTTGAACTGTTTCCCTGTGATCTGAAAAACGGTTCAGCTTGCGTTCAGCTTGGTTTGGTTACACCTTGCGCATCAACTTCTGATGTCATGAGGATTCGACTTGTGAAAGTCTTTGCTACCGTCCTGTTGTTGTTTTTTGCCGCGACCGGTCTTGCCAGCGCAAACTGCTTGTCGCAGGCCGAAGCGCGTGCCGTGGTCGCCAGCGGCCAGGCGCAGCCGCTCGGCGCTGTAGCCGGTCAAGCCGGTGGCGAAATCATCAAGGCGCAGTTGTGCCGCCAGGGTGGTGGATATGTGTATGTGTTGTCTGTTTTAAAGAACGGACAGGTGACCAATGTCACAGTCAACGCCAATCGTTGACCGGTATACCCTGAGCTTATCAAGCTCCCGACGTTCCCCCAGCCAGCAAATGAAGACCCATGCGCCTGCTAATTGTTGAAGACGACAAAGACCTGAACCGCCAACTCGTGACCGCTCTGGAAGAGGCAGGCTATGTGGTAGACAGCGCGTTTGACGGCGAAGAAGGACATTTCCTCGGAGACACCGAACCGTATGACGCGGTTGTGCTCGATCTTGGACTTCCAACGCTGGATGGCCTCTCTGTCCTGGAAAAATGGCGCCGCGACGGGAAGACAATGCCTGTTCTGATCCTCACCGCCCGTGACCGCTGGTCCGACAAGGTGGCCGGAATTGATGCCGGTGCGGATGATTACGTCGCAAAGCCCTTTCACATGGAAGAAGTTCTGGCGCGCGTTCGGGCTTTGGTTCGCCGGGCTGCGGGCCACGCCTCTAACGAACTCACCTGCGGCAATGTCCGGCTGGACTTGAGAGCTGGCCGCGTCACGGTGGATGGCTCGCCGATCAAGCTCACCTCCCATGAATACCGGCTCTTGTCCTACCTCCTGCACCATCAGGGGAAAGTTATTTCCCGGACGGAGTTGACCGAGCACCTCTACGATCAGGATTTCGACCGCGATTCCAATACGGTCGAGGTTTTTGTGGGCCGTCTGCGCAAGAAGATCGGGGCTGAAATGATCGAAACCATTCGCGGCCTCGGGTACCGTCTGGGAGAGGCCCGTGACGAGTGACAGCGCGGAAGGTGCAGCTGAACCGGCTCCGAAGCCCGTAAAGCCGCAGCGATCCCTTGCCGGCCGTCTCGTTCTGGTGGCGGCCGTATGGTCGACGCTGGCACTTGCGATTGCGGGTGTGTTTCTTGTCAGCCTCTATCAACGGGCCAGCGAGCGCTCGTTTGATGCCCAGCTCGAAATCCATATCAAAGCGCTTGTTTCGGAGATGCTGGAAACAAGCGACGAGACCGTTTTGCGCGCAACGCCTCAGGTCCAACAGCCGACTTATCTGGGCGATCCGCGGTTTTCTTTGCCTCTGTCCGGCTGGTATTGGACCGTTCGCCAGGCAGATACAGGAACGGTTCTCTATGCATCTGAATCTCTGGTTGGAGATCCACTCGCAGTGCCTGCATTGGCGGAGGCCGATACTGGAGCCGGTTTTGTTGCTGGACCGACAGGCGATGAAATCCGGGTCATGCAACAGCGTATCGCCGTTGGGGAGACGCCTTACGTCATCGCTGTTGGGGCTGCGACCGCAGGCTTTTGGGCCGATATCCGCGAGTTCGCACGCCTCGCCGCACTGACGCTTCTCATCGTAGGGCTTGGACTGGTTTTGGCCACGTTTCTCCAGGTCCGTGTCGGGCTAATGCCTCTGGTACGATTGAGGTCTTCGCTAAGCGCCGTGCGCCAAGGGGAGGCAGAGCGGATCGACGAGGCTTTGCCGCGTGAGATCGCACCGCTGGCTGTGGAACTGAACTCGCTTATCGGCTCCAATAAGGAAATCGTCGAGCGGGCCCGGACCCATGTCGGCAACCTTGCACACGGTCTCAAGACGCCACTTTCCGTGATCTCCAATGAAGCCCGCGCATCGGAAGGCCCACTGGCGGAGAAGGTGATCGAACAGACCGAGGTGATGTCGACCCAGATCCAGCATCATCTGGAACGGGCCCGGATGGCGGCACAACGGCGGGTGATTGGCGTGTCTTGCGAAGTCCAGCCGGTTTTGGACAGGCTCGTGCGGGCGATGAATAAAATTTACCGGGAACGGGATGTGCGCCTTGATGGCCTTCAAGATGCCAAGTTGCGGTTCCGGGGCGAGGGGCAGGACCTTGAGGAAATGTCCGGCAACCTCATCGACAATGCCTGCAAATGGGCAAAATCTGCGGTGCAGGTGACGGCAACTCCCATCGCGGACGCATCCAGCGCCCGTGGGATGGTCGAAATCCGTGTCGAGGATGATGGCCCGGGCTTGTCTGAGGAGCAATGTGCAGAAGCCGTCAAGCGCGGCCGCCGCCTGGACGAAACGGTCCCCGGAACTGGGCTCGGCCTCTCGATTGTTGCAGATTTGGCAGCGCTTTACGGAGGACGCCTGGAACTCGGGCGGTCTTCAATGGGTGGATTGAGGGCGCGTTTGATCCTGCCCTTGCTTGGCGATAGCTGATGCCCTAACGGAATGGTTTGCAGATTTTTAAATCGCCTGTGATCACATGTGATGCAGGTCACAGGCAATGTTTCTATATCGTGGCCAAGTTCGGCCACAAAGTCACGTTACCACTGAGTCGCTTCCCGGGGACTTGGTCCACAAAGCCGATTTGGAGACTAGGTGCATGAAATTGCGCAGCGCCCTTTGTTTGCTCACAGCCACTCTTTTGGGAGGATGCTCCATCGCATCCGGTGCAAATGGTGTTGGTGGTTGGGGGTCGTCTTTCGGCGATCCGAGGGGCAGCGTCTCGGGCACGGAAGCAAGTGCCGCCATCTCCGTTTTGGTGAACAATGAATTCGGTGAAGCGCTGGAACCCTCTGACAGGCGAGCTGCGGAACAGGCACAGGACCGGGCACTGCGTGCCCGCGGTGTTGGTGTGTCGGTTGCTTGGCAAAATGACCGGACGGGCCGCAGTGGCCGTGTTCTTCCCGGGCCTGTCTATTCCGTGAATGAAACCGAATGCCGCGAATTCACCCATGAAATGGTTCTCCAGGGCCGTGTTCTCCAGGCGCGCGGCACAGCGTGTGAAATGGATCGTGGTGACTGGAAGGTTATCGGCTAAAAGCCGGGCAGTCTTTCCGAAACACACCTCTGAATTCTTTCAATAATCCTGAAATAGCAAGTGTTCGCGGCAATTCGTGTCGCGTAACGGCATCGTGTTTTCTACATACTTGTTTAAGGTTCGGCGTTTACCATCACAAAAGAAACATTGGCTGCCGTAGATCTCGTGAATGACACAGCTGGACCAGCTACAAGCTAAAATCAGGACCTATCTTAGCAGCCTCAGTCCGAAGGCGATTGAGGCGCTTGTGCGCAATCTTGAGCGTGCGAAGGCCCAGGCCGATGCGGATCCGAATATTGAGTTGGTGCTTAACTCAGCCCTTGCAATCCTGCGAAAACCGACGACACACCCTCTCGATACAGAAGGCAATGAACATCGGCGCGGTCAAATTCAACGGATGTTCTTCACCTCACTCGACGGTTTCCTGATCGACGAGTTTCTTCCAAATCGTCAGGAAGGCCGCATCCATCGCGGCATGTTGAACAAGGTTTGGAAATGGCTCGGCCGGGACGTCATGCCGACGGACGTTCAGCTCGTGCTTGAGCAGGCGGGCAATGCCGCCGTCAGCGGCGAACGGGTTGATGGTTTGGTACAAGCCCTCAGAACCCGGTCTGCGGACGCGATCGGTGAAGCCTTGAGGCGCGGTGAAATCGATGACCGCGAACACCGCCGCATGGGGATCGAGCTTGGCGGTGAGCGCGGCATTTCCGAGCTGCGCGACATTCACAAGGTCTTCTCATCCGAGCGTTGGCTCATGCCGTTTCTGGAAGCCATGCCCGACAGGATCAACGAACGGCGCTTAAAGCAGGACCACGATGTCCTGCGCATGGTTGATAAGTGTTCCGAGCGTTTTCCGGACCATCTTCCACTGGTCGCCGCCGCTCTTGTCGACCGCGCTGACAAGCCTTCGGCCTTGTGTGCGTTTGCAGGCCGGCTTGCCGGAGATGACGATCCGAAAGTGATCGCAGGGTCGCAATTCGCCCCCTTTGTTGATGTGGTGATGAGCGAGGCCGAACGCCTGAACATCCTTGCAGTGGATCACCGCAACAACAATCCCGATCCGGTGGCTTTTTCAAACGCGCTTTCCGACTACAACTCGCTGGTCCGGGGAATCGAGCGCGATGTCGATTTGACCGTGACGGGCAAGTGGCACAGCCGGCTGGCTGACACAAAACGCAGCATTTCCGATGTGGTGACCAGGGAACTGCACAATGCGCATACGGCAGTCCGCCGTGCCCTGCAGGTTCCAAAGCTGGATGATGACGGCAAGTTGATTTTGGACCAGACGGCAATCAATGACGCAGTACGGGCTGTGCGGGTTGTCAACATGGTGCGCCATGGCTCTGAGACGTTTGCAGTCAATGATATCAGCAAACGCACGCGCCAGACCGTCGAGCAGACACTCGAAATTGTGACCAGATCTTTGATTACCGATCTTGGCAAGGCAAAAAGCCCGCAACTGGAAGCGCATCAGGCAGCCGCCGATGTTGCGATCATGTTGTCGGAAATCTATTTCGGTGCGGAGTATGCCGACCAATTGCGGCGCAGCCGCCATGCGGCGCTTGCAAAGGCCAAGACGCGGGCAGGCGATGAAACCGCCGCCGCTACACCGGAGCGCCGGTTGATCAACAAGGCCCTGAAACGCGCTTGATTCCGAAGCTCTGGATGACGCGTTGAGTGCAGTTCGCAGGTTTTAGGCCGCGACCGCCAGTCACACACGCATTTACTTGCATTTCGACACATTCGGTTGTCTATATGCATCCATGATTTTTTGGATCCTAATCTCGGTTTTGACCGCGCTGGCGGCCCTTTCTGTTCTTGTTCCGCTGACGCGGTCGCGGTCCTCTGTGGAGGAAGCCGCAGCGCAAGCTGATGCAGCTGTTTACAAAGAACAATTGGCAGCAATTGATCGAGACTTGTCGGACGGCCTGATCGACGCAGAAGCGGCTGAAGCGGCCCGTACCGAAACAGCGCGCCGCTTGCTCTCCGTGCATGACCGGAAGGACGAGTCACGCCCGGTAACCGTCTCGAAACTTCGGATCCGATCCGTTCAACTCATTGCGCTCGTGGCGTTGCCGGCAGCTGCCCTTGGAACATATCTCGCTCTCGGATCGCCCGACCTTCAAGACCAGCCACTTGCTGCGCGTTTGTCGGCCCCCGCTGATGAGCAACCGGTCGAACTGCTGGTTGCCCGGGTTGAACGCCACTTGGCGGAAGACCCCGAAGACGGTCAGGGCTGGGCTGTGATTGCACCGGTCTATATGCGGATGGGCCAGCCGGATTCCGCAGCACGTGCCTATTCCAACGCGATCCGGATTCTCGGTTCAAGACCGGACTGGCTGACGGACATGGGTGAAGCCATGACCGTGTCCAATGAGGGTGTCATTACCGAACTGGCGCGGACGGCCTTTCAACAGGCCGTGGATCTGGAGCCGACGGCAGTGAAACCGAGGTTCTTTCTTGCTCTGGCGCTGACCCAGGAAGGAAAGAGGGATGAGGCCATCAATGCTTGGCAGGCCCTTCTTGAAGGGGCTGATCCTCAGGCGGCATGGGTGCCAGTCGCGCGGCGGGAATTGGCTGGTTTGACCGGAGAGACACCAGAACTGCTTCCAGCTCTGAGAGGTCCAAGTCAGGCCGATGTCGAGGCTGCCGGTGAGATGAGTGACGATGATCGCCAAAAGATGATCACGACCATGGTCCAGGGCCTTGCCGCACGGATTGATGCCAATGGCGGAACTGTTGCAGAATGGGGCCAGTTGATGCGCGCCTATATGGTCCTAGGTAAACGGGACGAAGCGTTCGACACCTATCGGCGCGCTGAAAAAATTTTCGCGGAAAGACCGGCCGAATTGGCCAGGATCAAAGACGCGGCAGTCACTCTGGGGTTGAGTGGGTCATAGACAACGCGGCAAAATCCTTGAGGGGCGGGAGCTTGCTGTCAGGCAACGTTAGACGGAACTAAAATGACTCGGAAACAACGGCGTTTTACACTGATCGGATCCGCGGGGGCCGTTCTGGCGCTTGCACTTGGATTGATCCTGTTCGCGCTGAATGATCAAATCGTTTTCTTTCAAAGCCCAAGCGATATTGCGAGCCAGCAAATCCCTGAAGGGCAGAGAATTCGGCTTGGTGGACTGGTCGAAGACGGGTCTGTCGAGCGCTCTGATGACGCAAACGTGAAATTCCGCGTGACCGATACCGCGCATTCTGTGGCGGTGACTTATCAGGGCATTCTTCCGGATCTGTTCCGTGAAGGGCAGGGCGTTGTAACCGAAGGCGTATTGACGCCAAGCGGGATTTTCGTTGCCGACAGCGTCTTGGCCAAGCACGATGAGAATTACATGCCCAAAGAAGTGGCGGAAGCTCTGAAGGATCAGGGCCATTGGCAGGGCGGAGAGGGCGCTGCCAACTAATGCTGTCAGGCTGAATGCCTATGACGCAGCCAAAGACATAACCTGAGGGATGGGACGCAGGACAATGTTGGTCGAACTCGGACATTACGCTCTGGTATTGGCGTTTGCTTTGACACTGGTTGTGTCAGTGGTGCCGTTATGGGGAGCCTTGAAAGGCGATGGCCGCCTCATGGCAGTCGCCACACCGGTCTCCGTGACCGTCTTCTTTCTGGTTCTTGTGTCGTTTGCGGTTCTGACCGTGGCTTACGTTGCTTCGGATTTTTCCGTCGTGAACGTTTATGAGAACTCGCACTCCGCAAAACCGCTTCTTTTCAAGATCACCGGTGTCTGGGGCAATCATGAAGGCTCCATGTTGCTCTGGGTGCTGATTCTGGTCTTCTTCGGAGCTCTGGTCGGGGTATTTGGCGGCAATCTTCCGGATGATCTGAGAGCCACCACGCTGGCTGTTCAGGGCTGGATTTCCGCCGGTTTCCTGCTGTTCCTGCTGGCAACGTCAAACCCGTTCAACCGTTATGAAAATCCGCCAATTGAAGGCAACGACCTCAACCCGATCCTGCAGGATATTGGCCTGGCGATCCACCCGCCGTTGCTCTATGTCGGCTATGTCGGTTTCTCGATCACCTTCTCCTTTGCTGTCGCTGCGCTCATTTTGGGACGTACGGACGCGGCCTGGGCTCGTTGGGTCCGGCCGTGGACACTGCTGGCCTGGAGCTTCCTGACACTCGGCATCGCTATGGGCTCTTATTGGGCATACTACGAGCTCGGCTGGGGCGGCTGGTGGTTCTGGGATCCGGTCGAAAATGCATCCTTTATGCCGTGGCTTGCCGGCACGGCGCTGCTCCACTCCGCGATCGTTATGGAAAAACGGGAAGCGTTGAAGGTCTGGACGGTGCTTCTGGCGATCTTCACGTTCTCGCTGTCGCTGCTGGGCGCCTTCCTGGTCCGCTCGGGTGTGCTGACATCTGTTCATGCATTTGCCACTGATCCCTCGCGTGGCGTGTTTATTCTCGGGCTCCTGTGCCTCTTTATCGGCGGCTCGCTGTCGCTGTTTGCCTGGCGTGCACCGATGCTGAAACAGGGCGGCCTGTTTGCCCCGATCAGCCGGGAAGGCGGACTGGTTCTCAACAACCTCTTCCTGACGGCGGCCACGGCCGCTGTTCTGGTCGGGACGCTGTATCCGCTGGTGCTGGACGCAATCACCGGCGAAATGATTTCGGTTGGTGAACCGTTCTTCAATCTGACCTTCGGACCGTTGATGGTGCCGCTCCTGATGGCTGTTCCGTTCGGGCCAATCCTGGCCTGGAAACGCGGGGATCTTCTGGCAGCCTCACAGCGGCTCTATGCGGCGTTCGGACTTGCGTTGCTGATGACCCTGTTCACCTTCTGGCTCTGGGGCATGGAGCGGGTTCTTGCCCCTCTCGGTGTCGGACTGGCGGTCTGGGTAATGGCCGGGGCAATTTCCGAAATCGTCACACGGGTGAAGTTCTTCGAAATCGGTCCAAAACGCGGTTTTGCGCGTCTCTATGGTCTTCCAGGCTCTGCCTGGGGAACTGCCACCGCCCATTTCGGCATCGGCGTCACCGTGCTTGGCATTGTGACATCCTCTGCGTTCCAGGAAGAGCAGGTCCGGACAATGCGGCCCGGCGATACGGTGAACGTCTCTGGATATGAGCTGACTTTTGACGGCGCGGTGCCGCGCCGCGGGCCAAACTTCGTTGAAGAGGTCGGGCACTTCACGGTTCGTGAAGGTGGTGCATTCGTTGCCGAGATGAAGCCGTCCAAACGGGTCTATACAGCGCGCCAGATGCCGACCACTGAAGCGGCAATTCATACGACTGGCTTTTCGCAGGTCTATGTCTCCCTAGGGGAACGGCGCAATGACGGTGCGGTGGATGTCCGTGCCTATTACAAGCCGCTGATCACGCTCATCTGGATCGGCTGTGTGATCATGGCGCTTGGCGCGGCCTTCTCCATGGCGGACCGCCGCTTGCGGGTTGGGGCTCCGAAACCGGCTACCAAACGCAAACAAACTGCCAGCGTTCCGGCGGAATAGGAGACTGATCCCGATGAAACGGCTCCTTGCCTGTCTTTCGCTGGTCTTGTGTGTCCTTTCAGGGCCTGCGCTTGCCATCTCACCGGATGAAATCCTGGAGGACCCGGCGCTGGAGACGCGGGCCCGGGCCTTGTCGGCCGAGCTCCGCTGCATGGTCTGTCAGAACCAGTCAATCGACGACAGCGACGCGCCGCTCGCCAAGGACCTGCGGGTTCTGGTGCGCGAGCGTCTGGTCGCCGGTGACACGGATGCGCAGGTGATTGATTTCCTGGTCGACCGGTACGGCGAATTTGTTCTTTTGAAGCCACGGTTTGCTTGGCACACGCTCTTTCTGTGGGCCGCCGGGCCCCTTGCTTTGATCGCGGGGATTGCCGCCATTGTCATCACACTGCGCCGCAGACAAACGACAGCTGCTGCGGCGGGAGAAAACCAGCCGGCGCCGAAATTGTCTGCGGAAGAAGAAAAGCGCTTGAAAGTGCTGCTGTCTTCAAAAGATCAGAGCTGATCCGAACGGCATTCGCTCGGAACATCTTGTGCGAACGCACTGGTCACGGCCTTGACACCAAGGCGTGACTTGTTTGCCTTTAAGCTCTCCTTACCTGTGCAGGGAAACAAGACTGGAGGGCCGGGCGTTGGCACAACAAGCACAAAAACTGGAATTTGAAGGATCGCAAGGCGCGCACCTTGCCGCGCGGCTTGATCTGCCGGCTGGGCCCATCCGCGCCTTTGCGCTGTTCGCCCATTGCTTCACCTGTTCGAAGGACATCGCAGCCGCGCGACACATCGCCGGCGCGTTGAGCGCAGAAGGCGTTGCCGTTTTGCGGTTCGACTTTACCGGACTTGGCGGCAGCGGCGGCGATTTTTCCTCAACCGGGTTTTCCTCCAATGTCGAAGACCTGAAGGTCGCGGCGGATTTCCTGCGCAAGAACTACGAAGCTCCGCAGCTTCTTATCGGCCATTCGCTTGGCGGCGCGGCTGTTCTGTCTGTCGCCAAAGACATCCCCGAGGTGCGTGCGGTCGTCACGATTGGTGCCCCATCTGAAGCGGGTCATGTCGTGCATAATTTTGCCCATGCGATCGATGATATTAAGGAGCAGGGCGCCCTAGAGGTTGATCTTGCCGGTCGGCCCTTCACCATCCGGCGCGAGTTTCTGGCAGACCTGGAACGCCAAGCTGTGCTCTCGCACACAGCAGAACTCGGAAAAGCACTTCTGGTCATGCATGCGCCGCTGGACGAAACGGTCGGCATCGACAATGCCGGCGAAATCTTTCTCGCCGCCAAGCACCCAAAGAGCTTTGTGTCGCTGGATAAGGCCGATCACCTGCTGTCCCGCAGTCAGGATGCCGAATACGCAGCGAAAGTTATTGCCGGATGGTCCAGCGGCTATCTGGATCCGATTGTTGAACCGGACGCCAGTGCGAAAGGCGACGGCGTGGAAGTCGTCGAAACGGGGCAGGGCAAGTTTCAGGCACTCGTCGCCAGTGGACATCACCGGCTGATTGCCGACGAACCGGAAAGCTATGGCGGTTTTGACAGCGGCCCGTCGCCCTATGGGTATCTCTCTGCAGCGCTTGGTGCGTGTACGGTCATGACGCTGCGCATGTATGCCGACCGGAAGGGGCTGGACATCGACCGGATCGGGACGACGGTGTTGCATGACAAGGTCCATGCCGCTGAATGCGAGGACTGTTCGGAGGAGCAGAAAACCCGCGGTGGCAAAATTGACCGTTTTGAGCGGTTGATCACGCTGGAGGGCGATCTCGATGCAGCAACCCGGACACGATTGCTCGAGATCGCGGACAAGTGCCCCGTTCACAGGACGCTGGAAGCCGGGGCTGCTGTCGTCACCCGCGAAGTTGAAGCCTGAGCGCTGCTATGTCATTTCAAGTTACGCCGCTTCATCGCTAAGCGTGGCCAGCCGGATTTTCATAAACGACAACAAGCGACGGGCGTCGCGCGATGACAGCGTTTGATAATCTGCTACCCAGTTGTCGACAGTGGTTGCCGGTTGCTTGTTTTGAACTGTCCTTGCTTTCGAAACCGCCCTGTACTCGGCCTCAGTCAGATCAAGTGCCTTGCAAAGAACAGCTGCGCCGGCGGCGTCGTAGCGCAGAAGCATGTTCGTCACATATTTCTGCTCAAGCCCGGCCATTTCGGACATAAGGAAACAGATCTCGAACAGATTGTTGGACAATGCCAGTTGGGTGATTGCCTTGCCCAAGGTCGATTCTTCGTCCCGGATGTCCTTGAGCATGACCTTGGCGTTGATGCGCGATGCCTTGCGCTGAAGTGTTGTTGCAGTGACAGCCCGGCTGGCTTTCTGGAAGAGCTCGTGGACAAGCTCCTCGTTCTGATGACGCAAGCCTCGAATGACGTCTTGCTGCTTTGGTGGCATGTGGCTAATGAGTTTTTCCAAATCAGCTTCCGTGATGTCCGATCGTTCGATCATGGAATCGCGGATGGTCTCATCGCTCTCGGCCAGTTTAACGAGGATACGGGCTCCCCACTTTGAAATCTCTGCACCGGAGTTGGCGGCAACGGAACGTTTGACTGGCTGCTCGCCGCGCTCCAGCAAGACATCCGTTACGTTGGACTCCAGATGGTGCCTTTGAGAGATCGCCAACAAATGATCTTGGCCCATGGTCTTGGCGAGTTTGAGAATATCATCGTTCTGAAGGGCTTCTGATGTCGTAAGCATGGGCCGGGCAATATCGATCTTCTCCCGCGCAAGCGATACCGCCAACCCGCGCGAGGCCTTGCGGACGGGCGCCAGCTTTTCTGAGATCTTTTTCTTTTGCTGCTGCTCCATCAACGGCAGCATATTTTCCAGCAGCAGATTGAAAAGGGCGATCTCTTCGACCTGATAGCTGTCGGCGCCTTTGATAAAGAGCTCGGTTACATGATGAGCGAGCTTGTGTCGTTTTTCAGGTGTGGTGTTGTTGGCAAGTTCAATAAGTTTTTCAAGCATTGGGTGCACGCCTACTGTGGGAGTAGGATAAATAACGTGCCGTGAGTTTATAGAACGCTAAGGAGCCTAAGTAATCTCGAGTGTTAATGGTGTAATTATAAATAACAATGAAAATAATTACGACTATCTATTGCTGGCGGGCAAGCAGTGGAACTTAACCGCCCGGAACCGGCCAATATAGATGCTCTGCAAAGGAAGACTGGAACTGAAGCAGGTCAGGCAGCTTCGGCGCGTTCGGTTGCCTTGAGCTTGATTTTCATCAGGTTCAACAGCCGGCGGGCATCGGTATCATCCAACATGTGGTAATTGGTCAGCCATTTGCTGCCGGTGCTCTCCGGAAACTTCAGATGCTTGCAACGCTCCTTGCAGATTGCCTGGAACTCCTTGGCACCAAGGCCCGTTGCCCGGCAGATGGTCGCAATCCCGGTGCTGTCGAACCGGACCATAAGGTTGTGGACATACTTCAACTGCATGCCGGAGAAGAAGGAAAGCAAGGCGACCACATCGAAGAGATTGTGTTCCACACTGCACTGGTAGACAGCCTTGTTGAGCGTGGTCTTGCCCATCTTGATGCCCATGACCCAGGCTTTCGGGCTGATTTTGGACGGGCGGCGTTGAAGTTCACTGCCGGCGGCAATTTCACCATCGTCCTTGAAGAGGTCTTCCAGAAGCTCTTCGTTGGACTTGCGCAGGTGGCGGATCCGGTCGCCCATCTGTTTGGGCATGTCTTTGACCAATGCCTCAAACTCCGGCATCTCGATCTCTGCGCCAAGATTGCAGGCAACGGTTTGCTTGACGTCCTTGTCTCCGCGCGAAATCAGGATCTTGGTCACGTCTTTACTGACGTGATCGCGTTTGGCGAGCGCGAGGAGAAAATCCTGGCCCTTGGTTTGGGCCAGCTTGACGATGTCTGCTTCGGAAAGCGAGGTGGAGCGCTCCAGAACAGCCTGGGCGATCGGGATTTCCTCGTTCGCAAGGGCTGCAGCAAGGGTTGAGGACATGGCAGAGACGTCTGCCAGCTTGTCTGACATCTCCTGCTTGGCGTCGTCGCCAAGAGACGTATAAACGCCTTCCAGCATGGAATTCAGCAACTTGGTTTCTTCGGAGGAGGTGGTAGCGTCATCACGCACCGCGAGCAGCCCGGTCATATGAGCTGCCAACTCGTGCTTTTTCTGCGAAGAGCTTGCCTTTGCAAGTTTAAGAAGCGAATCGTCCATAACAAATCCTACCAACAGCAATTATTGCTGGAAGTTGTAAAAAAAGATCTAAGCAAGGCGTTCCCCAAGGGCAGATACGCGGGCTGCTTGACCGCGGAGAGCGGATGCGCGATGGGAACGTTATGACCGACCAGCCAATACTCTATTCTTTCCGGCGCTGCCCTTACGCGATGCGGGCAAGGCTCGCATTAATGTCCAGCGGATTGACCGTGGAATTGCGGGAAATTGTTCTGCGCGACAAGGCACCTGAATTTCTGGAAACATCTCCTTCTGCAACGGTTCCGTGCCTGAAGTCGGGTACGCAGGTGATTGATGAAAGCCTCGACATCATGGTCTGGGCATTGGAGCAATCTGACCCGGACAATTGGCTTAAACCGGAAACGGGGAGTCTGAACGAGATGCGTACCTTGATCGCAACTTGTGACGGGCCGTTTAAAACCAATCTGGATCGATACAAATACGATACGCGGTATGCTGATGCGGACAAGACGTCCGAGCGGTCAGCGGCCTCTGAGTTCCTGAAAGAGCTGGACCGGCGGCTCGATGGCTCCGCTTGGCTGTTTGGAGCGCGGCCTTGTTTGGCAGACTTTGCGATTCTGCCCTTCGTCAGACAGTTTGCGAATGCGGACCGCGACTGGTTCGATTCTCAAGACTGGGAAAACCTGAAAACGTGGCTGGTGACTTTCGAGAAATCCGACAGGTTCGCGGCCATCATGCCGAAGTTTTCCAAGTGGGAAAACGGTGATACGCCAATCTTTTTTCCGTGATTTGTCAGATATTTAAGCTGTTGTCCGGCTGAGCCCCAAGCAACCTTACAAAAACGTAATCCATCCGACAGGCGCCTGTAAGGGAGCCTTTCCTATCTTCAGTTTCGACCAGGAAACGCACGACCCCGCGTGTTCCTGAATGAATTGACCTCCAGTCAAACTGTCGAAAAAGGAAGAATAGATGGAAAATCGTCGGTCAAGCTCCCCTTTGCGGTCTCGCCGCGCCAAACTGCTGGCCGGTGCAGTCGTACTCGGTGCGGCCGGTCTCATGACCGTGCAGACCATTGTGCCGGCGCAACTGGCGCAAGCAACGCCAGTCCGTATCGATAACGCCGCACCTGCTGATTTCTCTGATGTCGTCGGAGCCGTGAGCCCGGCTGTTGTCAGTGTGCAGGTCAAACAGGCTGCTGAGCCCCGGATGATGAATTTCAACGGCGGCAACAACTTCCGTGATTTCTTCGAGGATCTGCCAAACGGGCACCCGTTCGAGCGTTTCTTTCGTGACTTCGGCGAACGTGGCGGCGAAGAAGGCCGGCCGCAACGCCCCACGCCGCGGCAATACGGCATGTCCCAGGGTTCCGGTTTCTTTATCTCCGCTGATGGATTTGTTGTGACGAACCAGCACGTGATCGACAAGGGCACTGAATTCACAGTAATCGATCATGAAGGCGAAGAGTATGACGCCGTCCTGATCGGAGCCGACAAGCGCACGGATCTTGCGCTTCTGAAAATCGACGGCGGCAAGGATTTCACCTATGTCGACTTTGCCGACGAGGCGCCGGAAGTTGGCGAGTGGACCGTTGCCATCGGCAACCCGTTCGGTCTCGGTGGATCGGTAACCGCAGGTATCGTGTCTGCACGTGGCCGTGACATCGGCGCAGGTCCCTATGACGACTTCATCCAGATCGATGCTCCGGTGAACCGTGGCAACTCCGGTGGTCCGGCGTTCAACATGAACGGTGAGGTCATCGGCGTGAACGCTGCGATCTTCTCGCCGTCCGGCGGCAACGTCGGCATCGCATTCGCCATCCCGGCCTCCACGGCTCAGGATGTCATTATGGAACTGAAGGACGATGGCACGGTCGTGCGCGGCTGGCTCGGTGTTCAGATCCAGAACGTGACCGATGACATTGCCGAAAGCCTTGGTCTTGATGAAGCGCATGGCGCGATCGTCTCTGAAGCCCAGGAAGGCAGCCCCGCCGCCAAGGCAGGTCTGCGGTCCGGTGACACGATCCTCGAAGTTGAAGGTGCAAAGGTCGATGGCCCGCGTGATCTGTCCAAGATCATCGCCGCATATGATCCGGATACCTCAGTGGAAATCACCGTTTGGCGCGATGGCAAGGAGCAGGACATCGATGTGACCCTCGGTCGCCTGCAGGATCAGCAGCAAGCTGCTGCCGAGCCGGAAGCCGTGGAGCAGCAAAAAACCAGCCTGGACGACATGGGTCTTGTCCTGACGTCCAAGGCAGATGCTGGTCTTGACGGTAACGGCGTCCTGATCGCCGACATTGATCCGGACAGCCCGGCCTCCGAAAAGCGCTTGAGCCGCGGTGATGTGATCCTTGAAGTTGCCGGCATGCCGGTCAACTCGCCGGAAGACGTTATCAAGGCGGTGAAGAAGGCGGAAGAAGATGGCCGCAAGGCAGTCTTGTTCCGGGTTGAAAGCAACGACAACACCCGGTTTGTGGCTCTGCCCATGAACCTGGCCTGATCAGGGCCGGTCCTGCACCGGCATCTGAGAGCAAGACCGGTCTGCCCTCTGCCCCCAACCCCGACGGGCCGGTCTTGCGAATTGATGGCTGGCAACAGTGTTCACATCCACATTGTTGCCAGCCCATTTCTTTCTTATCTCACTCGCGGTAAAACAGAGCCATGTTGCAGATTCTTGTGATTGAAGACGACCACGAAGCAGCCAACTACCTTGCGAAGGGTTTGAGCGAGCTTGGTCACAGGGCGGACAAGGCGGACGACGGTGAGACCGGTCTGCAAATGGCGCTTGATCGCGACTACGACATCCTGATCGTCGATCGCATGTTGCCCAAACGCGATGGCCTCGCCGTAATCGAGGAACTGCGGAAGAGCGGCAATCATACGCCGGTTCTGATCCTGTCAGCGCTCGGTCAGGTCGATGACCGCGTCACGGGTTTAAAGGCCGGGGGCGATGATTATCTGCCCAAACCCTATGCTTTCACAGAATTGCAGGCACGCGTCGAAGCTTTGGCGCGGCGGCCTAAATCTGCCAGTCAAGTAGAAACCACCTACACAGTCGGCGACCTGACGCTGGACAGGATGGCCCACTCCTGCCGTCGCGGTGACATGGAAATCCCGCTGCAACCGCGCGAATTCCGTTTGCTGGAATATCTGATGCAGCATGCGGGACAGGTTGTGACCCGGACAATGCTCCTGGAAAATGTCTGGGAGTATCATTTTGACCCTCAGACAAACGTTATTGATGTCCACATCTCGCGTTTGCGCGGCAAGATCGACAAAGGGTTCGACGTCCCGCTGCTCCATACGATCCGCGGTGCCGGATACACCATCCGTGACACGGCTCACTAGGTTTACCCGGACAACAGCGTTCAAGCTGTCACTGCTGTACATCGCAGTGTTCACGCTGTTGTCGGGTTTCCTGCTCATCTACATTTCCGAAAATACCGACCACCTGATGTCGGAACAGGTGGTTCAGACCATCGACGCCGAACTCAAGGGGCTGTCGGATATTTATGTACGCGGCGGTGTGCGCGATCTGGTGGAGACCATCGACCGGCGGTCACGCCATCCGGACGCCAGCCTCTACCTTCTTGTTGATTTTTCGGGCAATGCCCTGGTTGGCAACATCGCCCGCCTGCCAACAACTGTTCTGGAGGAGGCCGATGGCGGTATCCGCCGCGTTCACTACACCCGCATTGGGCAGGACAGTCCGGATACGCAACGCCAGGCAATGGTCCGGACCTTTGAGCTGCGCGGCGGGTTTCGCCTGCTGGTTGGGCGTGACCTTGGCGAACAGCTGCGCTTTTCTCACCTTCTCGGCAATGCACTTCGCTTGTGGCTGATCGTTGTCGTCGTCATGGGTGCGATCACCTGGCTCTTTGTCAGCCGGCGCGTGATGAAGCGGATCGACGAGATCACGGACACCAGCCGCACGATCATGACCGGAGATCTGACCGGACGATTGCCGATTGCCGGCAATGATGATGAATTCGACCGGTTGGCCGTTAGCCTGAATACGATGCTCGACCGGATCGAGCTTCTGATGCGGTCCATGAAGGATGTGACCGACAACATCGCGCATGATCTGAAGACGCCTCTGACGCGTTTGCAAACCCGCGTGGAAACCGCCTTGCGTCAGGCGGAAGGGCAAAACCGCTACAAAGAGGCGCTTGAAGAAACGCTGAGCGAAACCGATCACTTGCTGAGGATCTTTAACGCGCTGTTGCGGATTGCGCGGATCGAATCCATGGCACCTGGAGAGGTTATGGAGCGCGTTGATATCAACAACCTCATCAATGAAGTGTCAGAGCTCTACGAGCCGCTGGTTGAAGATGAAGGGGGCGTTTTGGAGACCCAAGTGTCCGGCGGTCTCGAAGCGGTCTGCCAAAAAGATCTGGTGTTCCAGGGGCTGGTCAACCTTATCGAGAATGCTCTGAAATACGGACGCCCAAAGGATGGAGAGTTCCGGATTAGAATCTCTGCGAGCGAGCATGAGGGCCGGGTGGTGTTAAATGTCTCCGACACAGGCCCTGGAATCCCGGAAAAGGATCAGGATCGGGTCAAAGACCGGTTTGTCCGTCTTGATGAAAGCCGCTCGGAGCCGGGAACCGGTTTGGGATTGAGCTTGGTCAAGGCCGTTGCCCGCTTGCATGGTGGAGAGTTGCAGCTCACAAATGGGGACCCGGGCCTTGTCGCCCGGATCGATCTTACCCGGGCCAGACCGGGAAGCAGCGGGAGCAGCAATGGGCACGGCGGGCAATCAGACGGGGCAAACCCAAAACCGGAATGAGCAGGGGCAACACCAGCCGCTTATGGCGCGGATTTCGATCATCCCGCCCGTTGCAGACCCTGATCACGCGCAGCTTTTCCTAAACGATATCCTAGCCCAGCCCGAGGCTGGTGCAGATGTCAATGCGCTGCTTGAGGACAAGCCCGATCTTGCGCGGATGCTGCTTGGCGTCATTGGAAACTCGCCGTATCTCAGAGATCTCATGACGGCCAATGCCGCGCGATTGTTGAGCATCCTCACCGATTCGCCTGAACGGCGGCTTGCAGATTTGCTGGAAACGGCCCGGGAAACGACCGCCGAAGATGAGGCAGGGATCACACGGGCGCTCCGCCTGTTGAAACAGGATCTGGCCTTGACGCTCGGATTGGCCGACATCGGCGGTGCGATGGATCTTGATCAAGTTACTCATGCGCTTGCAGGCTTTGCCGATGCGTCGCTGACCGCGTCAATCCGGTTCTGCCTCAATGATTTGACCCGGCGCGGCAAGTTTGAGCCGAAGGATCCGGAAAAACCGGAAGTCGACTCAGGCCTAATTGTGCTCGCCATGGGCAAGCATGGTGCAAGTGAGCTGAACTACTCCTCCGACATTGATCTGATTGTGCTGTACGAGCCGGACAAGGCGCCCATGGCCGGATCCGCCGAGGCCCCGGTAGAGTTTGTGCGGCTGACCCGGCGTCTTGTGAAAATCATGCAGGACCGGACGGCGGACGGGTATGTGTTTCGCACAGACCTGCGTTTGCGGCCGGACCCGGGTGCCACTCCGCTCGCCATGTCGGTTCCCGCTGCTCTCGTTTATTACGAGTCCCTCGGGCAGAACTGGGAGCGCGCGGCCCTCATAAAGGCACGGCCTTGTGCCGGTGACATTCCTGCCGGTGAGGCTTTCTTGAAGGAAATTGTGCCGTTCATCTGGCGCAAATATCTCGATTTTGCAGCGATTGCGGACGTGCAAGCGATCAAGCGCCAGATCCACATGCACAAGGGCCATGGCGCAATTGCCGTTGCTGGCCATAACGTCAAACTTGGCCGTGGCGGCATTCGCGAGGTCGAGTTTTTCGTTCAAACCCAACAATTGATCGCCGGGGGGCGCAACCCGGAGCTTCGCGGACGCCGGACTCTCGACATGTTGCAAGGGCTGACCCAGGCCGACTGGATCCGCCCAAAGGCACGGGATGAACTCACCAGCGCCTACCGGTTCCTAAGAACCGTCGAACACCGTATCCAGATGCTCAACGACGAGCAGACCCAGCTCTTGCCCAAAGACACTGAAGGTTTGAACCGGATCGCGTCCTTGATGGGATACGAAACGCTGGATGCTTTCAAAACGGATCTGCTTGGTCATTTCCAGAACGTTCAGCATCACTATGCGGAGCTGTTTGAAGATGAGCCGGGGCTTTCGTCCGAGACCGGCAACCTGGTGTTCACAGGCGATGATCACGATCCGGACACGCTGGAGACCCTGTCAAAGCTCGGCTTCCAGCAACCGGCTGAAGCAGCCGCCATCGTCAAGGCGTGGCATTTCGGACGGTATCCGTGTACCCGTTCGACAAAGGCCCGTGAACGTCTGACAGAGATGCATCCGGCGCTTTTGAGTTCGCTGGCTGCCACAGACAATGCGGACGCAGCGCTCCGGGCCTTTGACAGTTTTATGGCCAAACTGCCGGCCGGGGTGCAGCTCTTTTCGCTGCTTCGCTCCAATCCGCAACTTCTCACACTGCTCGCGACAACCATGGGCGCGGCGCCGCGCATGGCGGACACGGTGTCCAAACGGGTGCATGTCCTGGACGCGGTTCTGGACCCGGCGTTTTTCGGAGCCATGCCAAGCGTTGACGAGTTCCGGTCAGGCTTGGACCGGACACTGTCGCAGTCGCAGTTCTATGAAGAGGCTCTTGATCGGGCTCGGATCTTTGCGCAGGAACAGCAGTTCCTCATCGGTCTGCGCTTGATCTCCGACACGCTGTCTGCGGACCGGGTGGGCTTTGCGTTGGCGCGTCTTGCCGAGGTGGTGGTCGACCGGATCATGACGCAAGTGATCGCCCATGTTGGCGAGACCCATGGAACCGTGCATGGCGGAGAGGTGGCTGTTCTTGCCATGGGCAAGCTCGGCGGTCGTGAAATGACAGCAGCCTCTGATCTGGACCTGATCCTGCTTTATGAAGCTCCTGAGGGCGTCAAACAGTCTGACGGAAAACGCCCGCTCGCCATCAGCCAATATTACACGCGCCTGACCCAGCGCCTGGTCACGGCCTTGTCTGCACCGACAGCCGAAGGGTCACTCTATGAAGTTGATTTCCGCCTGCGCCCGTCCGGCAATGCGGGACCGCTTGCCACCAACTTGGACGGCTTCCTTGCTTATCAGGAAAAGGATGCTTGGACCTGGGAACACATGGCCCTGACGCGAGGGCGGGTAATTGCATCGACCTCCGATGCCTTCAAGAAAAAGATCCAGGACAGCATCTGCGGGACCTTAGTTCAGCCAAGAGATCTGAAAAGTCTGGCCGATGATGTCCGCTCCATGCGGGCAAAAATTGAAAAGGAAAAGGGGACCAAGGACATCTGGGACTTGAAACAGGTCGCCGGCGGTCTGGTCGACATTGAGTTCATGGCACAGTTCCTGCTGCTCGCAAACGCAGATGAGAGCCGAAGTGTTCTGGCGCAAGGAACCGAACAGGCTTTGGAAAACTTGCGGGACGGGGGCTTTTTGGACAGTGGAGATGCCGGAAACCTTTTGGAGGCCTTGCGGCTCTATCACCGGCTAACCCAGGTCCTGCGCTTGGCTTTGTCTGGGAAATTTGTTCCTGCGGATGCTCCGCGCGGAGTGCTCGATCTGCTGCTTCAAGCTTCGGGCAGTCCGACCTTTGAGCGCCTTGAGGCTGAGTTGAATGAGATGCAGCAAGGCGTCCGGGCTATCTTTGAACGGCTAGTTGGCCCGGTCGAAATCATCGAGGCCGCGCCAACATCGCAGTAAGTAATTGCCCCTTTGCTTGATCGCTGGTCATGTGCCGCGCGCGAGAGCAAAGGGGCGGAAATTTTTATCCGCGGCCAGCGTTCATGCCGCCGTCGTGTTCCTGACCGAAGAAAGTGCCCCCCAGTTGACCGCCGGTGCTTGAGTTTTCCGCGACTTTCTTGATGCGCTCGGCTTCTTTTTTGATTTCAGCTTTGCGTTTTTCACGGTCTGTCATCATGTCTCCTTTCAGTGTCATGCATTGAACAAACGCGGGAAGCCGAACTTCGTTCCATAAAAAATCCACGACGGTGGCCTGTAGATACCTTTTAGTGGTGGTTGCATCTGGCACACCTAAGGCTTGTTTGCGCATGTGCGCTGGTGTAGGGACAGCATCGTCCGGCGGCCTCAGTCTCTTCGCGCATTTATCAATTTGCGCGACCATTTGTATTTCCCGGAGTATTTCAATTGACTTTCCCGACATCTGACGCGATCCGCAATCCGGAGCGCACAGCGAAGCTTTCTTTGCAAAACGGCCGCAGACTGGCCTGGTACGAGTGGGGGCCGGAGACCGGTCAGCCGATCCTGTTCATTTCTGGTGCAGGAACTGCTGGGTCGCTTGGCTTTGGTGCTGATTGTCTCGATGAACTGAACATTCGCCTGATTGCTCCCGACCGGCCGGGCCTTGGCGGGTCTGACCCGGATCCCAGCAAAACCCTGCAAAGTGTGGCTGATGATTTTGCCGAAATGATCGGATATCTCGGCGCTGGTGCAATCCCTGTTGCCGCCGTCTCGCAGGGCGTGCCTTTCGCACTGGCGCTTTCGGCCGACGGACCGGTCAGTCGGTTGGCAGTTGTCTCGGGGCAGGACGAACTGTCCCGGCCGGAGTTCTTCAGTGGCTTGCCGGACCAGCTTCAGCAGATGGTTCGGGATGCCAAGCACAATCCCGATGCATTGATCATAATGCTCGAAGGCTTTTTCGATCCGGATAGCTTTTTGGAGTTCATCATCTCAACCAGTTCCGAGTTGGATCAGGCGGTCTATCTGTCCGAACCGTTTCACTCGGCCTTCAAATCCGCTCTGGAACGCGGGTTTGCGCAAAGGCCAGCCGGCTATGCCCTCGATACGGTTGCCGCGATGGGACCATGGACGTTCACTTGGGACGCAATCACCTGTCCGGTGGATCTTTGGTACGGCGGCAAGGATGCAAGCCCGGTGCATTCGCCTGATGGCGGGGCACTGATGGCATCCCGCCTCAAGCATGCGAACCGGCACTTCTTTGAGGACGAGGGCGGGTCGCTGCTCTGGACGCGATCACGGGACATTCTGACTTCATTGGTTGGGAAAGCCTGACAACCATTCGCGCTTTCCTGTCAGAGGTTCCATCTGAAAAAGGGGCAAAAAAAACATCCCAAGCGTGACGCCTGGGATGTTTTTTGACTGTCGATATGGTCACACGCGCCTTGAGCACGACGAGGTTTATGCTGCGGCGACGTCCTCCAAAAACCGGTCAACGGCCAGTTTCAAGGCCTCGGTCTTGGTGTTCAGATCATCTGATGCGGTCACAACTTCGCCGGCCGAGGCATTGGTCCGGGTCACCGCCTCGGTCAGTTCCGTAACGTTGTCCGTCACCACCTTTGTGCCTTCAGAGGTTTGCTGGATGTTCCGGGAGATCTCGGAGGTAGCTGAGCCTTGTTGCTCAACTGCGGCTGCTATCGCACTGGTGTAGCTGTTGACCTCGTCCATGGTCTCGGTGATCGAGCCGATGGCATCGGCGGATTCCTGGGTCGCAATCTGGATCGCAGCAATTTGCGAGGAGATTTCTTCAGTCGCCTTTGACGTCTGTGTCGCCAGTTCCTTGACCTCGGCGGCGACAACGGCAAAACCTTTGCCCGCTTCGCCAGCTCGTGCCGCCTCGATGGTTGCATTGAGCGCGAGCAGATTGGTCTGTTCGGCGATCGCTTGGATGAGAGTGACCACCTCGCCAATCTTGGATGCAGAGGCAGATAAGCCTTCAACTTTTTGATTTGTGGTCCGAGTACCTTCGGTTGCCTTGGCAACCACTTGAGTTGTGCGGGAAACCTGCACGGTAATTTCGCCGATGGATGCGGCCAGTTCTTCTGCAGCTGAAGCAACTGTCTGTACGTTTTGTGCTGCATCGCTGGAGGCTGTCAGTGTGTTGTTGGCGCTCGACGCACTGTCCTGGGCAATCCCTGTCAGGTTTTGCGCCGTCTGATCGAGCGTTTCAGCTGTTGCTCCGACAGACTCCAGAAGATCCTGTGCCGTTGCGCGGAAGTCGTTGATCAAGGTGTCGATCTGTTGCTGGCGGCTTTGCCGCGTTTTTTGATCTGCTTCCTGATCCGCCCGAAGGCGGGCGCGCTCTTGTGCGTTCGTTTTAAAGACTTCAACGGTCCGGCTCATTTCGCCGATTTCATCGAGACGGTCGGTGTCCGGGATCTCCATATCGCGTTCACCGCCTGCAAGACGCGCCATCACCTGAGTGAGGGAGCCGATCGGCCGTGTAATGGCAAGGCTCAAGACATAAACCAGAAGAAAACCAGCACTGATCGCGACGGCGAGCGCGACGCCGATTTGATACAGCGCGTTTTGGCTCGCCGCGCGTGTCAGTGTGGACTGACCGGCTGCAATTGCCGTGATTTCAGATCCGACGTCGTTGGACAAGGACTGCATTTGTGCCGGAAGCGTGTCCCGCTCTGCCTTCGCCGCTACGATTTCATCGAAGGCATCAGCGAAAGCCAGCGTCGCATCGCGAACCGAAGAAATGCTTTCAGTGGCTTCCGGAATGGTCTCGCCAGCCTCCTCCATGGCTGTGGAGATTGTTTGAAACTCATCCGCTACGTCGCGGATTTCGTCCGCGGTAACAGTGCCAAGGCCGGTCGCAAACTCCACAGTCCCCGCCCGGGTCGTCGTTGTGGCCTGTGCGAGGGCGATTGCTTGCCGGCTGATGCCTGCCAATGCGGCCAATCTTGATTGGTTTTCGGTGGCATTTTCCAGTTCCTCACCGAAGGTTTCATAGATTGTAATCCGCGCATTCAGACTGCCGTCCTGAAGGACGGTGACGAGGTCAGCGACGGTCTTTTTCTTGCCTGCCCGGTTAAAGAGATTGGTTTCCCCAAGCAGATCTTAAAGTGCGACAGGGAAGGCCCTTGCACTGTCTGCGAGAAGTTTGGTGTCTTCCGGTTTCAGTGTTGCAAGGCTCGCAGTTTCCAAACGTTCTGCGGCTGCAATCATTTTCGAAATGCCGTCATTGATTTCAGCCATCACGTCGTCGGTCAGATCTTTGGCCTTGTATTGACCGCCGTGGCCAAAACGCGGCGCCAGGGATTTGGCTTGTGTTTCCACTTCTGCTGCCGCAATCCCGTAGAGGCGCGCGGCGTCTTGTGTGGCCTTGGCGACTTGAGCTGCTGCAACAGCGGACTGTTGTTCCTTGGTGACTGCTTCGCCGATAAGATGCGTCAAGTCTGAAAGCTTCGCGCTCGTCGACATCACGGTCTCAAGCGCTGCTAATTGTGCAGACATTGCCGAAGTGAGGCGCTTGAACGTTCCCTCCAGTTCCTCCACCTTTTGTCTGGCCGAACCTAACTTGTCAGTTGCCGGCGTCCCGTCCGCAACAGCCTTGTGCAAAGGCATAACCAACTCGCGAAGGTCATCCAGCCTCTGTGTGGCTTCTTCCGCGTTTCGAGTGCTCGGCGCCTTGAGATAGGCTTCTCGCGCATTGGCAGCTTGGTTTAGGCCGGCCATCGCCGCTGAGGTCTTGTCCGACACTTGTGTTCTTTCCGCCAATCCAAGTATGGCGAAAGTCGCAACCCCTCCGACAATCAAGGTGAGAAGCAAAATCGCTGCGAAGCCGCTCCAAACCTTGTATGAAAATTTCAAATTACTGAAGAATTTAACAAGAGAATTCATCTTGATGACCTAGCGTAAGCGTGTTCATTCGAAAGGGTGAACGCTCCTGATCATTGTTTCGATGGATGAATCTTGTGTAAATAGGATAGTGTAATACGAAAATAAAACCAGAAGTTTAGTCGGCTTTTTGGTTTTGGGAAGGTGATTACTTGGGAATGAGACAAGAGTTTGCTTCTGTAAATTAAGGGAAAACTGTTTGTCGGGCTAAGTATATCTTGTGTGGAAAAATTGTGCACTGCGATATGGAGTTTTATCGGCAGGAGGCAGTTTCACCGTGTGAGGCCAGCGAAGATCCGGGGCGACGGGTAAAAATGGCTTGGCTCAGGCTGACTGAGCGATCTGAGTGCTGTCGGTGCGGGCCAGTGGCAGCGAGAAGCTGACGACCGTCCCTTTCTTGACCTCAGATTCAATGGCAAGTTTTCCGCCATGCAATTCCACCAGGGAACGGGCAATTGCAAGGCCCAGTCCGGACCCCTGGTGGGTCTTGGTGAACTGGTTTTCCACCTGAACAAATGGCTTGGCCAACCGCTCTATATCGCGCTCCGAAATACCAATCCCGGTATCGGTCACTTCAAACCGGACTTTGTCGCCGCGCGGGCGGGCCTTCAATGTCACGGTCCCATGGTCCGGGGTGAACTTGACAGCATTGGCGAGAAGATTGAGGAGCACCTGTTTCAATGCCCGTTTGTCGACATCGACATGGAGGTTGTCGGCGACATCTGCAGAGATAACGATGTTCTTTTCAGAAGCGGCTCCCGTGATGATCCGCGCTGCATCTTCTGCGGCCTCGCTGGCGTTGACCACCTCGGTTTCGATCGACATCCGGCCGGCCTCGATCTTCGACATGTCGAGGATGTCGTTGATCACATTCAAAAGGTAGGTGCCGGAAGAGTAGATGTCCTTGCAATAATCGGCATATCTGTCTGTGCCGAGCGGACCGAACATTTCCTGCGTCATGATGTCGGAAAAGCCGATGATGGCGTTCAGCGGTGTCCGCAGCTCGTGAGAGATATTGGCGAGGAATTCAGACTTCGCCTGGTTGGCGGCTTCTGCGCGTGTCTTTTCTTCCTGATACTTCTCGGCCATTTCGGAAAGCTGGCGCGTCTGGACTTCCAGGATCTTGCGGGACCGCTGCAGGTCTGTGACCGTTGCTTTCAAGCGCTTCTCAGATTCCGTCAGGCGCTCTTCGTGCTTCTTCAGCGCGGTGATGTCGGTGCCCACTGAAACGAAGCCGCCGTCCTTGGTCCGGCGTTCCGAGATTTGCAGCCAGCGTCCATCTTCCAGCTGAGCTTCATATGATCCTTCCGGTCCGCCCTGACGCTTGCTGAGTTGGACCGGCTGCGGAGACGCCGGGCCATTTTCGGCTGCGGCGAGAACATCCTTGTAGGGGGTTCCGGGCTTGACGGCGCTCGGTGGCAGGTTGTGCAGGGACTGATAGTTGGAGTTGCAAATCACCAATTCGTTGCGGGTGTTCCAAAGGACAAACGCCTCGGAGATGGTCTCGATCGCATCGCGCAGGCGCAAGTCCGCCATCTGGCTTTGCTCTGCAAGCAAATGCTGCTCGGTTATGTCGAGGCAAATACCGATAAGGTGCGGCTCGGCCCGGCCCGGATCGACCTGGATTTCGCCGCGGGCCCGCAGCCAAATCCAGCTGCCGTCGGCGTGGCGCATGCGGAATGTTTCGTCGACCAGTGTTTCGCCGCTTTCAAGGAGGTGTTCGGCAAGCCCGAGAAGGTCGATGTCATCCGGGTGCGTAAGGTCGGAGACTTCCGAAAAGCTCAAGATGTCATCCTTGGGTTCCCGGCCAAGGAGTTCATAAAGAGACGAGGACCAGAACATGCGCCCGCGGGAGAGATCCCAATCGAAGAGACCGCAACGGCCATGGGTGAGGGCGGTGTCAATGCGGGCCCGGGTCGCCGCATAGTTCTCGTCAGCCTGTTCGGCCCGCGAGGCTTGGCTGAAAAATCCATAGATAATGGCCAGAAGCACCAGCGACACGCCGACATACAAGGTGACATTCGCAGAAAGTGCACTGCGCCAGTCTGCAAATACGACTGACTCTGGTTGCACGACCGCAATCATACCAAGCTGACCGTCAAGATGGCGAACGGTAGCAAGCACGGGCTCCGGGCCGTCACGGCCGGTCAGGTTCACCGGAATGGAAAGGACACCTGCGCGTTCGCCGAACACGGTCAGGGGTTGTGCCGGGCCGAGGAGGTCGGTCAGCGGGCGGCCTTCCAGAGAAGGTTGAAGCGGCGCGGACGCTGCGATCTTGCCGTTCGTGTCGGAGATCAGGAAAATGCGGCCCTTGCTGGTCGCGCCGGTGGGCAGGCTGTCTGCAAGGATGCGCTTCAGCGTCGTCCGGTAGCCCGCCGCCGGAAGGTCTTTGCCGGATGCATTGAGGGGGGCTGCAACAACCGACGCCATGAGGCTGAGGGTGGTCTCTGCGTCTGAACGGGCTGATTCGTGTTGCCCGACAAGTTCGCCTGTCCGATACATGGCAAGGAAAACGAGAAACAAGATGGCGAGAGCCGGGATCAGCCGCCGCATCAGGCTGTCAGAGCGTTCAAGGTGATTATGGGCGGAAGACACGAAGTTGCGCCAGAGCGCTCTTTGCGCGCCCGCGCTGGTTTTACGTCCTGAATCCTTAGCGCTGCGCCGCCCGGTAGCGGAGCCCGCAAATGCTCTTGACATAGGAAGTGTGCCTCAATTCCGCCGCTCCGAAGCCGAGCTCCGAATCACTTCCATTTGAATCAAATCGTCAGTATTTGTCTAGAGTCGCAGAAGAAGAAAATGGTTAACAAGGCGCGCTTTTACCAGAGCTCTTGTTAACGTTTCCAAATATAGAGACTTACTGCAATGTCCTGTCGACAATGTCACGGCAGTCTCTCGACAGTTCTTCGCTTGAAGAAACCCTCAAGAGGGCAGATTCAGCAAGGGATGATCTCCGCCCCTCCAAAGCTCTCCAGGAGCGGAAGCTTGTCAATAATCGCGAGGCGACCTGCGGATTTCTTTTGTCAATCTGCAGAACTGATTCGGCAATAAGATTGAAACCCTTGCCGTCAGCGCGTGAAAACTGCGTCGGGTTCCCGGTGGCAAAGGAGTGCAGCACGGCGCGGACGCGGTTCGGATTGCTGGGCTCATAAAGCGGGTCGGCGATCAAATCCTGCACCACTTGTAGTGTTTCATCGCGCGGGGCTGTGGCGCGTGCGGCGAACCATTTGTCCATGGCAAGGGCGCTGGTCGCATGACGGGAGCGGAACGCTTGAAGGGCGTCCATTGCGCCTTCAAAGCCGTGGTGCACGAGTAAGGTCAGCGCCATGATCCTGTCGGTCATGTTGTTTGCGTTTTCGAACCGGTCATTGACCAGGGCAACGGCGCCCGGATTGCTTGAGTGGGCATGATAGTGCAGGGCCCGGTTGGACAGAGCGCGTTTTCCTGCCGAGGCTGCGTCCGGGGAAAAGGCGCTGTCTTTCGCGTAATCCCGCGCTAATGGCAACAGCAGGGGTTGCAGCTCATCCGCGATTTCCGCAATCAGGCGGGTGCGGGCAGTATGAATAGCATCCGGATCAACGTTGTTGCCGATGTCCTGAGCAGTGTCTGTTTCGCTCGGCAGCGTCAGTGCCTGGGCTTTGAGCGCAGGATCGAGACGGTCATCCTCCAGCACGGTTTGCAGAACGGCGACAAGATCTGCGGCGCTTGCAAACGCCACTTTGCGGCGAACCGCTTCAGTACGCGCAAGAAGGGTTTGAGTGGCCAGCGTCTGAACGGCTTGCCAGCGGTTGTAGGGATCGCTGTCGTGCTTGGCAAGGAACGCCAGGTCGTCAGCCGACTGGTCCTGGGTGAGACGGACCGGGGCGGAGAAGCCGCGTAACAGGGAGACCTTCGGGGCGTCAGGCACATTCTGGAAGGTGATTGTCTGGGCTGGTCTTTTGAGAAGAATGACGTCGCCGGTCACCTTCGTGCTGTCCCCCGTTGTGATCTCAAGATCCTGACCATCGGGTCCAAGAAGGCCAAATCTCAGCGGGATCACGGCCGCCTTTGCCGATTGTTGTCCCGGCAATGGCGGGATCTCCTGGGAGAGGGTCAGTTTGAAGCTGTTGTCTTTCGGGTTGTGGGCGGTATTGACCGATACCAACGGCGTCCCGGCCTGTTCGTACCAGAGTGCAAACTGGTCCAGATCCGAGCCGGTGGCATCTTCGAAACACTTCAGGAATGCTTCAATCGTGGTGGCTTCGCCGTCGTGCCGGTCGAAGTACAGGTCCAATCCGGACCGGAAGCCGTCTTCGCCAAGTAGCGTTTGCAGCATCCGGACGACTTCGGCCCCTTTTTCGTAGATCGTCGCGGTGTAGAAGTTGTTGATTTCCTGATAAGAGCGCGGTCTCACCGGATGGGCCAGCGGGCCGGCATCTTCAGGAAACTGGTGCATTTTCAAGAGCTTCACATCCGCGATCCGTTTCACCGGGCGCGAGCGCATGTCGGCTGAAAACTCCTGGTCCCGGAAAACGGTGAGGCCTTCCTTCAGGCACAGCTGGAACCAGTCCCGGCAGGTGATCCGGTTGCCGGTCCAGTTGTGAAAATACTCGTGGGCGATCACGGCCTCGATATTGGCGTAATCCTGATCGGTGGCCGTCTCCGGATCGGCAAGCACGTACTTGTCGTTGAAGATGTTGAGGCCCTTGTTCTCCATCGCGCCCATGTTGAAGTCCGACACGGCAACAATGTTGAAGACATCAAGATCATATTCGCGGCCGAAAGCCTCTTCATCCCAGCGCATGGACCGTTTGAGCGAATCCATGGCCCAGTCGCAAAGCGCTTCCTTGCCATGTTCAACGAAGATGTTGAGCTCGACGGGGTTGCCGGACGCGGTGGTAAAGTTGTCCGTGATCTTGGCAAGATCACCCGCCACCAAAGCAAACAGATAGGCCGGTTTGGGATGCGGGTCGTGCCAGATGGCAAAATGCCGATCGGTGTCTGGAACCAAGCCCGTCTTAATCAGGTTTCCATTTGAAAGCAGGACCGGGCAGGCATCGCGCGGGGCTTCCAGCCGGACTGTGTAGACACTGAGGACATCCGGGCGGTCCGGAAAATAGGTAATGCGGCGGAACCCGTCAGCTTCGCACTGGGTGCAGTAGGTTCCGGATGACCTGTAGAGTCCCATCAATTGCGTGTTCGCATCCGGATTGAGTTCGGTGGTTATGGTCAGTGTGAACGTGTCACCGGTTGGCGGTGTCAGCTCAAGCGCAGATGGTGTTACGTCATACGCGTTGCTCTGCAGAGGCGCGCCATCAACCGCAATCGACAACAGTTTGAGGTTATCGCCATCCAGGATGAGAGGAGCGCCGGGTTTCGTATCCGGTTGGCGGACGACTTTCAGCTCAGCAATGACCAGCGTAGCCGTGGGGTCCAGGAGAACATTGAGGTTTGCGGTTTCAATGCGATAGGCCGGCGGCTGGTAGTCTTCCAGCTTGATGGTTGTCGGCGTTTCAGATGGCATTCATGTCTCCGCGTGCGTCTCGCCTGTAAGAGGCAATCAGGGCCGCTGCTTGCAGGGTTCGGAACGGTTCGTCAATCGCCTTGCATCCAAATATCGATGGATGGCAGTTATCCAGCATGTTAAAAATTGGTAATACTGGTTCATTTTCAATGCCTTCATGGCCATCTTCATATCAAACATAAGCGGCATGGCATAATGGGATTGCCCACGTGACGATCTCCGTGCCATCGTTTCCGCGGGCTGATCCTTTGCTGGGAGGTGTGTGGTGTCAGACGAAAACACAAACGATTCAGGATCTGGCTCGCAGATCGATTACAACACCAAGCACGTCTACTTTTATCTGCCCAAAGTGCCGACAGAAGATGGGGAAGTTGCCGACAACATCGACCTTGGGGCAATGTTACGCCTCGGCGGCTACTGCGATCTGGAGCAGCAAGCTCACAAGCTTCCGGCAGACGAGCTTCATTATTACCCTCAAAAATATATCGATACGCAAGGGGCTGGCAGCGAAAACATCTTCAAGAAATCCGCCGGCAGCAGCACCGAGTCCAGTCACGGCATTCTGATGGCCTGTGACGGGCATTTTCTTTTGAAAGCTGCCGAAAAGATGTTTGTCGAAACCGGGGACCACCATCTGCAGGTCAATGGCGATTATGAGCACGACACCACCGGCAGCGTGAATGTTCAGTCCGGCGACATCATGAATCTCAAGAGCGGCACCAACAAGACACTGACGCTCAACGCAGGCGATAAAACCGGCGATATGGAATTGCTCGCCAACAACAAGACGGAAACGGTGCAGGGCGACAACAACAACAATACGTCGGGCAATAAAACCGACTCTACGAAAGGAAATAATACGATTACCACTTGGGGGTTGACGATGACTTACAGCCTCGATGTGGCTTATTCCGCGTTTGCAGCGGGGCAGATCGTTACGTCCTCCTGGGGGCTCCAGCTTTATCTCGCAACCCTCGTCAAGGTTTATCCGGTTTCCGAAGTTGTACTTGCCGGCATGCGGTTTCAGGCAACTGGTCTTAACATGGCAAGTGTCCAAACCCAGGTCGGCTATAAGGCATTGTCGGTCGAAAGCCGTATCGCTAACTTGCGCAGTGACCTGACCAGTCTCGACGGGATTGGTATCAAAATTCAGGAAACGAACATCAATGCCGCTGATAACGCGATCCGTCTTGCTGCCCAGCAGGTTGAACTGAACAACGGTGATGTACAGGCCAACACAAAGGGCGTTGTAGTGTTTCTGTAGCCCGAGGTTCCAATCGGGATACGCAAGTATGATTGTTTTGGGATGGGGCAACAGCCACTGTTGGCCGTGAAAAGCTCGTAGTGTTTCCGTCGGCGCCGTCGGTTCCAGCCGCACTTCACGCCTATCGGGTCGGTGTCAGTTTTTAGCCCGGATTTTTCTCTGGGCCAGGTTATGTTTCCAATATCTATCCAACTTGAATGCAAACATAGGCTGTATTGAATCGTTGGATTGCTCGCATAACGATGCCTGTGCCATCGTTGCGGCGGGCTGATTCTTAGCTGGGGGGGTGTATGGTGTCTGACGCAAACACAAACGATTCAGGATCTGGCTCGCAGATCGATTACAACACCAAGCACGTCTACTTTTATCTGCCCAAAGTGCCGACAGAAGATGGGGAAGTTGCCGACAACATCGACCTTGGTGCGATGTTACGGCTTGGCGGATATAGCGACTTGGAGCAGCAAGCTCAGAACGTTCCTGCAGATCAACAACATTACTATCCGCAAAAACACATCGAATCTCAGGGCACGGGCAGCGAAAACATCTTCAAAAATTCAGCAGGCAGCAGCGATCAGTCCAGCCATGGCATTCTGATGGCCTGTGACGGGCATTTCCTTCTGAAGGCCGCAGAAAACATGTTCGTCGAAACCGGGGATCACCATCTTCAAGTCAATGGCGATTATGAGCACGAAACAACCGGCAGCGTGAACGTTCAGTCCGGCGATATCATGAGCCTCAAGAGCGGCACCAACAAGACGCTGACGCTCAACGCTGGCGACAAAACCGGCGACATGGAGCTGTTCGCCAATAACAAAACGGAAACGGTGCAGGGCGACAGTACTGACAACACCACTGGCGACAGTTCCAGCAGCACGAGTGGCAACAGCAACTGGTTCACCAAATTGTTTAAGACCAGTTTCGTCGGGAAGATCAGCCTTTCCGGAATGCTTGGTGGTCAGATCGTTCTATCAACATGGGGGCTCCAAGTTTACGGCGTTACGCTGATAAAGGTCTATCCGGTTTCTGAAGTTGTCCTCGCGGGAATGCGGTTTCAGGCGACCGGCCTGAATGTCGCGAGTGTTCAGACACAGGTTGGCTACAAGGCATTGTCCGCTGACACCTTCGCGGCAAAGGTCAGTAACGTTCTTACTGGCTTGGTCGATCAGCAGATTCAGATCACTCAGGCGACGTTAACAACGCAGCAGCGAGCAGTGCAGGCCAACGTGGACGAGCTTCAAGCCAGGCAAGTCGAAATGGACGCGAACATAGTCGGTATCGTTTCGTTCCTTTAGGCCTCGGTATCCGAACCAAGGCGTCCAGCCGCAAACAAGTCTGCCCGTTCAGCTTTGACCTTGCTCGCCTGCCGGTCTATGCAGTGCAAACACTTTGCACAGTCAGGACTTTTTGCATGAGCCGCTTGGACAGTTTTATCCGCCGGATGACCTCCCAGAAGATCATTCTTGAATCCCTTATAGACAAAGTGAACGAGGTTGACGGGCCAATCTTGGAGTTGGGGCTGGGCAACGGCCGGACATACGATCACCTGCGGGAAATCTATCCGAACAAAGAGATTTTCGTTTTCGATCATGCCTTGACCTGCCACCCGAGTTGCGCCCCGGACGCGGAGCACATGATCCAGGGCGACATTCGGGACACGCTGGCCTTCTGCGGGCCACGGGTCGGCGGCAAGGCGTCTTTTGCACATATCGACATTGGATCCGGGGATCCGACCACGGATCTGGCCACCGTGCATTGGCTCGCGCCGATGATTGACGAGCGGATGGCCGTGGGCGGTTACATATTGACCGGCCTGGAGCTCAAACTTCCCAATTTTGAGCATCTGCCAAATCCTGAGGGCATCAAGGCAGACCGGAATTTCATCTACCGCAAGACTTCCGAAGCCTGACGCGCTGACAATCAAGGAAATACCAAATGACAGCGCCGCTCAAAGGCATCAAAGTCGTTGAATTGGCCCGGATCCTGGCAGGCCCATGGATCGGCCAAACCCTCTCTGATCTCGGCGCCGATGTGATCAAGGTCGAAGCGCCACAGGGCGACGATACGCGAGGATGGGGCCCGCCGTTCCTAAACACCGAGGGCGGTGAGGCGGGCGATGCGGCTTATTTTCATTCCTGCAACCGCGGCAAGCGGTCGATTACGGTCGATTTCCGCACCGAAGAAGGGCAGGAAATTGTCCGCAGACTGGTGGCGGATGCCGATGTGCTGGTTGAAAACTTCAAGGTTGGCGGACTGGCCAAATACGGCCTTGATTATGAGAGCCTGTCAAAGGTCAATCCGAAGCTAATCTATTGCTCCGTAACTGGCTTTGGTCAGGATGGACCTTATGCCCATCGTGCTGGATATGACTTTATGATCCAGGGTATGGGCGGCATCATGGACCTGACCGGCGATCCGGATGGCGCTCCGCAAAAGATTGGCGTCGCCTTCGCGGATATCTTTACTGGTCTTTACGGAGTGATCGGCGTTTTGGCCGCGCTCCGCCGCCGTGATGAGACCGGGGAGGGTGAATGGGTCGACATGGCGCTTCTGGACGCCCAGGTCGGTGTTCTGGCAAATCAGGCGCTCAACTATTTCGTGACCGGCAAAACCCCAAAGCGTTTGGGCAATGCGCACCCCAACATTGTGCCGTATCAGGTCTTTTCTGCCAGTGATGGCCACCTCATCATCGCGGTGGGCAATGACGGGCAATACAAGCGCTTGTGCGGAGTGCTGGGCCGACCGGAGCTAGCAGACGATCCGAAGTTTGCCACGAATGCCGCCCGGGTTGCGTCCAGAACGGAACTGGTTGCAATCCTGACAGAAGAGACCGCGGCACGGGCGCGGGACGATCTCCTTGCAGCTCTGGAAATGGAGGGTGTTCCGGCTGGTCCGATCAATTCGGTAGAAGATGTCTTTGAAGACAAGCAGATCAATCACCGGGAGATGAAAGTCGACTTGCCGGCAACGGATGTGGATGGCGGGTCTGTGACTTCGGTCCGGACGCCAATCCGGTTCAAGAATGGATCGCTTGTTCTGGAGCGGGCAGCGCCTGCACTTGGCGAACACACCGCCGAGATCCTGGCTGAGCTTGGTTTGACAGACGAGGGTTGATCTCTATGAGCGCGCCGGTGAAGGAGACTGACTTCCTCAAGATCCTGAACGAAGAGCTTTTGTCGGACAATTGGGGCAAGGTCACCAAATACACGCTTGATTACCGGCGCCGGGATGGGACCTGGCAGCGGCAGACCCGCGAGGTCTATGACCGGGGCCATGGCGCGGCGTGCTTGTTGCACAATCCGGAAACAGGCTGTGTTCTTCTAACACGTCAATTCCGCTTGCCCGTTTGGCTCACTGATGGGTCCGCAGCGTTCATCGAGGCGCCGGCTGGCCTGCTTGAAGGTGCGCGACCAGACGAGCGGATGCGTGCGGAGTTGATGGAAGAAACCGGCTTTGAAGTATCGGAGCTGGAGCATCTCTTCGATCTGCAAATGAGCCCCGGGTCCATCACGGAGGTCTTGTCCTATTTCCGCGGCAGCTATCAGGAGCGCCAGCGTACGGGCGAGGGCGGCGGTGCGGAAAGTGAAGGAGAGGACATCGAAGTGCTTCATGTTCCACTGGAAGAGGCGCTTCTGATGGTGTCCGATAGCCGTATCCGGGATGCCAAAACGGTGATTCTCCTGCAGGATCTGGCGCTACGTGAACTTCAGGCCGCAAAAGACTGAAGCCGCAGGGGAAACAATCGGATGGTATTCTTCGCGGCGGCTGCCTTAATTTGAAGGCAACTGTCAGGCATTACGATTTTTAGGCAAACTCAGGACGGAGCCAGATGGCGCTGAATTTTCGCAAACCCCGGCGTGTCCGGCTTCAGCTGACGACGATTGTCGGGCTCGGCTTCGGCGGGTTTGTGGCTTTGGCCATCGGATTGGTCCTGGCCCTTTCAGTGACCGCGAATTTCCAGAACACCTTCTCCTTGTTGAACGACAAGACGATCTTGAGCACGCAGTCGCTTGAGACCCAAGTGCGCACCCATTTCCAGTCAGTTGAGAATGCGGTGATTGGCCTGAAGCCTTTCTTTGAAGACGGCACCTTGTCGATCGAGGACCGAAACCGGATTTACGAAGATTTTTCAATCGCGCTCCAGACCAACACGGACCTGACCACGCTTGCCATCACCTATGCAGACGGCCGCCGTCTCGGGGTCTACCGGGCGAAAAACGGCAAGCTGTGGCGGATCAATTCGGACGCGCCGCCGCCGGGCATGAGAGACGAAGTCGTCCCGGTGCTCTCGGCCGATAGCCCTCCGACATGGGGCCCGATCATGCGGCATGAAGTGGGGCTTTTTGCCAACGTCTCCGCGCCGCTTGTTCATGATGGCGAAATGTTTGCCGTATTGACGGCGGCAACCACGATGGAAAACCTGTCCATCATCGTTGCCAGCCAGGATGAGGGCGTCAACAACACGGTGTTCATCCTCGATGGCAACGGAGACGTCTTGATGCACTCCGACGCGGACTGGATTCAGACCGGCGGCAGCATTGCCGAAAACCTACCGGGGTCATGGGACACAATTGGTGACCCGGTCTTGGCCGCCATGGGCGATGAAACAAAACTCGAAGAGTTTGAGCGCGCCTCGGAGCTTGGCATCGATGTCTCGATCATCGACGCAGCCGACGATGAATATCTGATGATGCGCCGGGTCGTCCCCGGCTTCAGTGATCAGCCTCTGACCGTTGGGCAATATTACCTTGGTGCGACTGTCTCGCGGGAGGTCCGGCGCTTGGCGGGGTCAGGCTTTGTAGGTCTAGGGGCCTTGGTTATTTCCGTTCTGGTAGCGATCTGGATCGGGCGCCGCGTAGCTCGCCCGTTGCGCAATCTGGCGCGCCAGTCCGAGCGGGTTGCGACCTTGTCTCTGCAAGACGTTGAGCCACTGCCGCGCAGCCGCGTCGTGGAGATGGATCAGGTTGCCTCTGCCTTTAATGCGATGGTGGAAGGCCTCAAGGCCATGAACACCTACGTTCCACGGTCATTGTTCATCAAGCTCATGCGCCTTGGCGGGCAAAAGGCAGCCGAGGCCCGCAAGGCGGAGCTGACGATCCTGTTCACGGACATTGTCGGTTTCACGGCTCTTTCTGAAAACATGAGCGCGGAACAAGCGGCCGCGCTTCTCAATCAGCATTTTGCGATTCTGGTGGAAGCTGTTGAAAGCGAAGGCGGTACGGTCGACAAATTCATGGGTGATGGAATGCTGGCCTTCTTCGGCGCGCCGGACGACCAGCCGGATCACGCAGAAGCAGCGGTTCGGACAGCCCGGCGCATTGCAGCCGCCCAAATGCAGGCAAACGAAACGGCCAAAGCCGAAGGTGGCGTGACGCTGAGGATGCGGATCGGGATCCACACAGGACCGGTGCTGGTTGGCAATGTTGGCGCTCTGGACCGCTGGAACTACACGGTGGTCGGCGATACAGTGAACGCTGCAGAACGGCTGCAGCATTTGGGCCGCGAAGTGGCCGGTGAGCCGGAGATAACAATTCTGGCAAGCGCAGAGACCGTATGCCGATTGCCGAATGAACACAGCCAGACACAGGTCGGCGAACATTACCTGCGCGGCCGGTCCGGGCGGATGGAAGTATACTGGCTGGCGCCAACCGCAATCGACGTTTTGCCCGTAGATGAAGCATCGGAAGCGCCGGTTTCCGCAGCGGAGTAATTGCCTTCAATTCGTAACGTGTGTGTAAGTTGCGCATATGATAGGCATTATTAGGTTGGCGTGATCTAGATCACAGCACCGCTTCCGGATTATTGCGTTGCTAATACAGCGTAAATTTGGTTGTCTTTGTTTCGCAACACAGGCTGGGTAAGCATCAGTGTAATAACCTTTGCCCGGGAGGAAATTGACGGTGAATGTTCTCTCCATCGAGGGATTGACGGTAGAGTTTAATACGGCCGAGGGACGGACCAAGGCGGTCAACGATGTTTCCTTCGTGGTCCCGGAGAACAAGACCGTTGCACTTGTTGGAGAATCGGGCTCCGGCAAGACGGTCATCTCCCAAACCATCATGGGTTTGCTGCCGCCGTCCGCTTCGGTGGCATCCGGAAAAGTGATCCTGTCCGATCCGACAGGCGCAGAACCGCCGGTCGACATTGCTGCGCTGGACCGCAAGGGTGCTCAGATGCGCCATCTGCGTGGCAACCGGGTGGCGATTATTTTTCAGGAACCTATGACCTCTTTGTCGCCGCTGCATACGATTGGCGATCAGATCGGCGAGGCGGCTAAACTCCACCGCAATGTCACCGCGCCCGAAGCGCGCGAATTGACCCAGGAAATGTTGCGTCTGGTTCAGTTTCCGGATCCTGCGAGAGCGCTGGACACATATCCGTTCGAGTTGTCCGGCGGTTTGCGCCAGCGTGCCATGATCTCCATGGCGATGATCTGCAATCCGGCGCTGTTGATTGCCGATGAGCCAACCACCGCATTGGATGTGACGATCCAGGCTGAAATTCTCAAACTTATCAAGGATGTGCAGTCCGAACTTCGGATGTCGGTTTTGATGATCACCCACGATTTCGGGGTGGTTGCCAACATGGCCGACGAGATCGCCGTAATCTATCATGGCCGGATCATGGAAAAAGGCACGGCTGAGCAGCTTTTCGGAAACCCACAGCACGATTACCTGAAGGCGCTTCTCAATGCGGTTCCCGGGTTTCACATGGACAAGTCGGAGCGGCTGGTTCCCATCCGGCCGATCGAGGTGAAATCCGACGATCTGACAAAAAACCGGCCGAAATGCGATGTCCTACCGGGCGAAACTCTTATGGAAATGCGGAACGTGACAAAGGAATTCACGCTTCGCAAGGGATCATTCTTCGGCGGAAAACCAAAGACACTCAAAGCGCTTGATTGTATCAATATGACCATCAAGCGTGGCGAATGTCTTGGTCTTGTCGGAGAATCTGGATCAGGCAAAACCACGGCCGCCAAGGCGATCCTGCGTGCACTTCATTTAGAGCATGGCGAGGTTGTCTATAACCGGGGTAACGGGCTCGAAAACATAGCCACTCTCAAAGGTGAAGACCTGATGGACTACCGGCGGCGGGTCCAGCTGATATTCCAGGATCCGTTCTCGTCCCTCAATCCACGCATGACCATCAACGACATTTTGACGGAGCCGTTTGAAGTTCACGGAATTGGCACAGCGGAAGAGCGCGCAGAACGTGTGCGCGGCCTTATAAGCCTCGTGGGACTCGATCCACGGTTTCTGCGGCGCTATCCGCATTCGTTTTCTGGTGGTCAGCGGCAGCGGATTGGCATCGCCCGGGCGCTGGCGCTCAATCCGGAGTTCATCCTGTGCGATGAACCGACATCGGCTCTGGATGTGTCAGTGCAGGCGCAGATCCTGAACCTGCTTCAGGATCTGAAGCGCGATCTCAATCTGACATACTTGTTTGTCAGCCATAACCTTGCAGTCGTCGACTATATTGCCGACCGTATCGCCGTAATGTGCCGTGGACGGTTGGTGGAGCTCGGAGAAACCCGCGAGGTCGTTTCCAATCCGCTTCACCCATACACAAAGGCCTTGTTGTCTGCGGTCCCGGAACCGGATCTCGACACACCGCTAGATTTTTCGGCGCTGGATGCCAACCGCGCATCCGAACCGCATCTGTGGCCGGAGCCGTTCCGTGTCACCAATGACGATGTTCCGTCGCTTTTCGAGATGGAACCAGAACATTTTGTTTGTGCACCCGGTCTTAAGAATGCCGGAGCACTTGAGGGGACTGCAGCATGAAACTGAAACGCATTCTTGGTGGGGGGGCCTTTCTTGCCGCTTTTGCGCTGGCCGGGCCATCGTCCGCATTGGATCTTAAGGAAACTCCGGGCCTTGATACCAAACTTCCGCCTGTGGCGGAACGGGTTCCGTCCGAGCCGTTGATCGTGGACCTTGAAGCCAAGGGGCGCACCGTTGGCGAACACGGCGGCAAGCTGAACACACTGATCGGCCGATCCAAAGATGTGCGCCTCATCAACGTGTGGGGGTATGCGCGCCTGATGGGGTACAACGAAGACTTGGAACTGGTACCGGACCTTCTCGAAAGCGTTGATGTGGAAGAGGGTCGTATCTTCACGCTGCACACCCGAGAGGGTCATAAATGGTCCGATGGCCATCCTTTTGGTGCGGAAGACATCCGGTATTATTTTGAAGACGTTGTCAGTAATCCGGAGCTGACACCGTCGGGCCTGCCGCCGTTCTTGCTGGCTGATGGCAAGGGACCGAAGTTCGAAGTGCTTGACGAGACGACCGTCCGGTTTACCTGGGATGCGCCGAACCCGCTCTTCCTGACAGAGCTCGCCAAGGCCCGCCCGCCGTTTATCTACCGGCCTGCGCATTATCTGAAACAATTCCATGAAAAGTACGGCGATCCGGAGACCATCGCGGCGGAAGCTGAGAAGGTAAAGGCCCGCAGTTGGGCACCGCTGCACAACAAGAAGGATGACATGTACAGCGCGCGCAATGTCGACCTTCCCAGCCTTCAGCCCTGGATCCGCAGGGACGACAAAAGCGATCTTCGTTTCATTCTCGTTCGGAACCCGTTCTATCACCGCGTCGATTCCGCGGGTCAGCAGCTTCCCTATATCGACGAAATCATCATGACGGTTGCTGACGGAAAGCTCATTCCGGCCAAGACACAGGCCGGGGAGACCAATCTTCAGGCACGGAACCTCAACTTCTCAGACATCACGGTGCTGAAAAAGGGCGAGAAGCTGAACGACTACATCACGGCTCTTTGGTCCAACGCCAAAGGCTCGGAGATGTCGATCCTGCCGAATCTCACGGTCAAGGACCCTGTTTGGCGGAAATTGATGCGCGATACCCGGTTCCGCCATGCCTTGTCGCTCGGTATTGACCGTACGCTTTTGAACCGGGTGCTGTTTTTTGGTCTTGGAACACCAGGCAATGACACCGTGTTGAGCAGGAGCCCGCTGCATCAGCCGGAGTTCACCACCAAGTGGGCCGAATACGATGTCGATAAAGCCAACGCACTGCTCGATGAAATCGGTCTGACCGAGCGCGATGATGACGGCATCCGGCTGATGAGCGATGGCCGTCCACTTGAGATTATTGTGGAGACATCCGGCGAAGATGAAACCCAGTTGGATGCGTTGGAGCTCATTGCAGAAAACTGGGCTGAAATCGGCGTCAAATTGTTTTCCAAGCCGAGCCAGCGTGACAACCTGCGGGAGCGGGCCATCACCGGCGATCTGGTCATGTCGGTCTGGTGGGGCATGGAAAATGGCATCCCGACCGCGGACATGAGCCCGAATGATCTGGCACCTGTTCAGTCGGAGAGCCTGACCTGGCATGCTTGGGGCGATCACTACGAAACCAAGGGCACAGGCGGGGAGCCGTTGGATTGGGCGCCTGCACAACGGTTGATGGAGCTTTATCAGGCCTGGCTAGTGTCCGAAACGACAGAAGAACGCGAAAAAATCTGGCAGGAAATGCTGCAGATCCATGCGGATGAAACCATCCGGATCGGCCTCGTATCTGGCGTGCGCCAACCTGTCGTGATCAAGGACGTAAAGAACGTTCCGCTCGAAGGCATCTACGGGTGGGATCCGGGCGCACACTACGGCATTCATCGCATGGATGAATTCTACATGGACGACTAAGGTTTGCTACGAGATTCCGGGCCGGTTCGCCGGAGCCGGTACGGGCAGGAACAACACGGGATTAGAGCGTTGGTCCGATAGTTGTAGGCGGCAAG
Source organism: Roseibium alexandrii DFL-11 (assembly GCF_000158095.2). Classification (NCBI taxonomy): domain Bacteria; kingdom Pseudomonadati; phylum Pseudomonadota; class Alphaproteobacteria; order Hyphomicrobiales; family Stappiaceae; genus Roseibium; species Roseibium alexandrii. The sequence goes on along the minus strand of NZ_CM011002.1, from coordinate 2,084,785 downwards.
AGAGCCAGCGGTGTTGTTGCAGCACCGTTGTCAACGCGCCGCCTCAAAAACCGGCAGTGTGGCTTTCTGCCGGTATGGCATTTGGATCTTCAGCGTCGCCCGGCTCCCGGAACTTTTCGGGGCCGTGATGCAGAAGCTCCGAGGCTGAGGGGAAATTAGGTGCTGTATTACATTGTGCGCCGGATCTTGATGATGATTCCGACCTTGTTCGTGATCAGTTTTCTGGTGTTCTTCATCATCGAGTTGCCGACAGGCGATTACATTTCAAACCAGATCGCCGCGCTGAAAACGTCCGGCGAGCAATCGTCTATTGCGAAGCTGGAGTTCCTCCGCAAGGAGTTTTCCCTCGATCGTCCGTTTTTCGAGCGGTACCTGATCTGGGTGGGTCTTTGGCCGGGGCCGCATGGGCTGGATGGGTTGCTGCAGGGCAACTGGGGCTGGTCGTTTGAATTTGACAAGCCGGTGGCGGAAGTCGTTGGACCAACTTTGCCGCTGACAATTGTGCTCAATTTCGCGACCATTCTGTTCGTCTACGTGATGTCCTTTCCAATCGGCATTTACTCAGCGACGCGCCAATACTCTTGGGGCGATTATGGTTTCACCTTCATCGGATATGTGGGCCTTGCCACACCAAACTTTCTGCTCGCATTGATCCTCCTGTATTTCTTCAATCAGTGGTTCGGCCTGGCTGTCGGCGGGTTGATGGCCCCGGAGTACATCGACCAGCCCTGGAGTTTCGACAAGGCGATGTCAGTCCTCGCACACCTTATTGTCCCGACCATCGTGATCGGGACGTCGGGGACGGCAGGTATGATCAGACGCCTCAGGGCCAACCTGCTCGATGAATTGCACAAGCAGTATGTAACAACAGGCCGGGCAAAGGGCCTGAAAGAAGGCCAGCTTCTGATCAAATATCCGTTGCGGATGGCCATCAATCCGTTCATCGCAGACATCGGCAATCTTATTCCCTCTCTCGTCTCGGGCTCGGTGATCGTATCGGTCGTCATGAGCTTGCCGACTGTCGGCCCGGTTCTCTTGTCCGCGCTGCAATCGCAGGATCAGTTCCTTGCCGGTTTTGTGCTTCTCTTTGTGGCTGTTCTGACCCTGATCGGGATGTTGATTTCTGATCTGCTGCTGGCCGTGCTTGACCCAAGAATTCGTCTCGGCGGGAGGGCTTCGTGATGAGCGACGACCTGAAGAACAAGACACCGGTGCGGGAAGTCGAGCATTATGTGGATCCCGAACCGTTCAATCCGGCTGTCGTCGAAGAACTCAGCCCCGAGCAGGAGCAGTTCTACCAGGCCTCCCAGTGGCAAATCATGTGGTGGAAGTTCAAGCGCCACAAACTGGCTGTTTGGTCCGGCGTTGTCCTTTTGATTTTCTACCTTTGTGTGCCCTTTGCAGAGATAATAGCGCCTTATGCGCCGGATACGCGGGACAGCTATCACCTCTATGCCCCGCCGCAGCCGGTGCATCTTTTCCATGACGGTTCGTTTGTTGGCCCCTTCGTTTACGGTTTGAAATCTGAAATCAACATGGAAACGCTCCAGTGGGAGTACGCTCCAGATCTGGATAAGGTGCAGCCACTCCGGTTCTTCTGTTCCGGCGATGATTACGAGTTCTGGGGTTTGTTCCCGGCCACGGTCCATCTGTTTTGTCCTGCAGAGGGCGGTACCGCATTTCTTCTTGGGACCGATCGATTGGGCCGGGACCAGTTCTCAGGGTTGGTTTACGGTGCCCGGCTGTCGCTGACGATTGGTTTGGTTGGCGTTACGATCTCCATTGTGTTGGGGCTGTTTTTTGGCGGCATTGCCGGCTACTTCGGCGGCATCGCGGACACGCTCATTCAGCGGTTGATCGAGATCATGCGTTCTCTGCCGGAATTGCCACTCTGGATGGCGTTGTCCGCTGCCTTGCCCGTGACCTGGAGCCCCGTCTGGGTCTATTTTGGCCTGACGATTATCCTCGGACTGCTCGATTGGCCGGGGCTAGCACGTGCCGTCCGGTCAAAGCTCCTGTCTCTCCGCGAAGAAGAGTACGCCAAGGCGGCGGTCATGATGGGGGCGAAGCCAAAGCGGGTCATCACTCGTCACCTTCTGCCTGGCTTCACCAGTCACATCATAGCCTCGGCCAGCCTGTCGATCCCGGCAATGATCCTTGGCGAGACGGCTCTGTCGTTCCTCAACCTCGGACTTCGAAGACCGGCCATCTCCTGGGGCGTCCTTCTGAACGAGGCGCAAAACATTTCCGTCGTCACGGTCTATCCCTGGCTGATGGCACCGGTGATCCCGATCATCATTGTGGTTTTGGCCTTCAATTTCCTCGGTGATGGTTTGCGCGATGCGGCTGATCCCTATAAGTGATCACGAGATCAAAAAATAAGTAGCGGGCCGGCCGTGTCCGCTTCGTCCAATGGAGCAATCATGTCGAACAATGCGAGCACCGCCGAAGGCTGGGATGAAGAATACGTCGCCGGGCGCTGGGCCTTTTTGCGATCACTTCCCGAAAGCGGCCGGTACGGCATTATCGGCATGTGGCTCAACCTGACCAACTCGATTGAAGAGGTGCTGGACATCGGCTGCGGTGAGGGGCTGCTCTATGAACGGCTCCAGCCGATGGGCGTCAAGCGTTACGTCGGCATGGATCTGTCTCCGGCGTCTCTCAAGATTGCCAATGTCGATCCGGAAATCGCGTCCTTGCGCGCTGGCGACATGCACACCTTTGAACCGGAGGCAAATGAACGGTTCTCAGCCATCGTCTTCAATGAGGTTCTTCATTTTGCTGAAGATCCGGCGGCTGTTGTTGAGCGTTACCTGCCGTTTCTCAAGGACGACGGCGTGATCGCGCTTTCGATGTACTCGCCGAACAAACCGAAATCCGGTGCCAACAAGCTTATTGAGAAGCTGTGGGATGCTACGGATGATGCGAACAAGTGGGATGTGCTGGACGATTACCGGCTGACATCCGACAAAAAGGGCAGCGTGACCTGGCGTATGCGGCTGGTTAAACCGGTCGTCTGATCCGGACCCCATGTATTGAGAAAGGAGAGCCGCTCTTGGAGAACGGGGCGGCTTTTCTGCTATCCGGAGATCCGGATCTGCACCTCGTTGCGCCGGAAGGGCGGCGGGGTCAACGGGTCATTGAAAAACGCAAAGGTCGGCGGCCCCAAGGCCGTGAGCCCTTCCTCTTGCAAGAACGCTTCAAGTCTTGCCTGATGCTCTTTCAGATTTTGCGGAGACCATCTCCCGGAAAACCGGATTGCCGCAACGGTCGCATCCGAAATCGGGACTATGGAAACCCTGGTGTCCTCCGGCTGCGGCGCAGTTTCTGGTGAAAAATCGGATGGCAGATAGAACGCGACAGTCCAGCTCTCCGCATCCGTAGGGCTTTGGATGACGGGTGCTGTCATGGAAATCTTGTCGGTCGCTCCATTGTTTCCTGAAATATAGCCGAACAGGATCCGGAACGCGTCACGGGCCGCTTCATCCCGGTCACCCATGACTGTGACCTCTGCAGCGGCCGCTGATTTGTATTGCCGGATTTCGATCGGGCCGTGGGACGCAACCAGTGTGAATTGCGGCTGCTCCAGAAACCTTGACATGTTGGACCAGAGCAGTGTTCCGATACCACCGAGTAGAAGGAGCGCGCCAAACGTGATTGCAAAATACTTCAGCATGAAACGTCTACGAGCCGCGCGGCGGAAAGGACCACTTATTGACTGGTGCCGATCTGGCAATCCGCTCGGAACGAGTAGAAACGGTCCCATTCTCAGTCCGGAGGTGACCATCCGGCCTGCTTGAGGTAGCCCGCCACTCGGTCCGGGTGGGCTGGGTCCCGCATGAAACGCGCAATGACCTCGTCGATCGGAATGGGCCAAGTGTCCATCAGGATCTTGGCATGTCTTTGAGCCGTCTCGGTATGGCCCAAGGCTTGGTGCGCGGCAATCTTGAAGGCCAGCATGCCAGAGCTAACGGGCTCCCCCTGTTCGGCTGCTATCTTAAGTGCCTGAAGGGTCTCAGCGTAGTTGCCAAGAAAGAAATTCGCGACTGCATAGACGTTCCGGTTCGCGGTGCGGTGCAGTTTCTCTTGAGCCTCAATGAGTGGCCGCGACAGGTTCAGCGCCAGCTGGAAGTCACCGTTTGCAAGGGCCACCGTGCCATAAATCTCCAGGACATGAAGGTCCGTTGGTGCCATCGCGTTTGCCCGCGTGGACAGCCGGCTTGCTTCCGCATAGTCCCCGTTCGCCATGGCGGCCCAAGAGGCGGCAGACTGCGACCAGGGATCGGTCGGATCCAGCGCCACGGCCTTCTCTGCATAGGAGCGCGCTTGGGTTTTGAGAGTTTCCTTCTGATCGCCGGCCGGGCTCAACAAAGCAAGCGTCCCGGTGGTCTGGGCCGCGCCCGCATACCCGCCCGCGTAGTCCGGGTCGAGGCGGATAGCTTCTTTGAAAAAACCGAGCGACAGCCGCTGCCGCTCAACGTCGAATATCGGAAAAATGAGATCGCGCGCCTGCTCTGCCATATTGACGGCTTGCAGCGCAGCCGGAGATTTCTCCAGAATGGCTTGTCTTTCAACCAACCTGCCCGAAGACGCGCTGATCTCGCTCGAATGGGTATGAAACCCATAGATGGAAAACGTTGCACCGAAGGCAGTCACGATAAAGAGCGCTGCTCCTGCCACCCAGTATGGCAGTGTGCGGTGGTGTTTCGGTTGATCGGGGAGGGGAGGACCGGGAGCGGATGAAGGTTCATCGATTTCGGCAGCCTCTGCATCGGAGACTGTTTCGAACCGCGGCGTGTATCCGCCGCTGTCAATATGGATGCGCACCTTCGCATCGCGGCCTTCATCCTCATAATATTCGCTAAGGCGCCGACGGAGCCGGCGTGCGTCGACCCTTACAACATTTTCGGGGTCCCCGTCCGTCTCGGCACGCCGCCCGTAAACATCCTGGGCGATGGTTTTCCCCCGGATGCCATCGCCGCGCCCGTGAACGGTTTCAAGGACGACATATTCCAGGAAACTCTTGAGTCGATCCGCGTTCCAAAAGGTGGCGCTCGCCAAGATCTCCGATAAAGCTGACAGTACCTGCGCCGAGTCACCGTGAAATTCACTGGAAACAATTGTGGGGTCGAGTTTTGCCATTATAGCGGTAAGTTTGCATCAAACAGCGTTGAATAACAACCAAAAATGACGCTGCGGCAGTTTCGCGTCACGGTTTATGTCACCGTGTGTCACTTGTCTTTTGGGTTGTACACCGCGATCTTGCTCCACACAGGAGATTCCGGCGGCTCATGTCATATGCGGAGCAGATCAAATCGTTATTTCCCGAAGATTGGCCCATTGTTTTGGAAAACTGTGCGGCTGATCCGGAGATCGAGGAGATTTGTTCGGACCTTGCCCGGCTAGCACAGGACCTTGAAACGGCGGAAGACAACATTGCATTCATGTCGAGCAACCTGAAACAGGATGTGCTGAAGACTATGAAAGCTCTGGCTCAGGAAATTAGGCAAAAACTAGACCTGAGCTGAAAAACAAAAAAAGTGCGATTGTGGCCCCATCCTGACAAACGCATTCCTCCTGAGATGACTGCCGGGCATCTGCGTCATTGCAGATGCCCGGCTTTTCTTTCTTGTTTCCAGGCTCTCTAGTTCGGGATCACGACGATTGTTGATCTGCCACCCTCGTTCCGCAGGGCATGCACATCGGCGAGATCGGGGTCGTTGATCCATGCTTTTGCTGCATCCGCGTCTGGAAACGACAAAAGCGCGGCGACATTGGGTGCGTCTCCAGCGGACTCAAGGACGATCGGTTCCGGATCAACCGTTACCAGAGCGCCACCATGTCTGGCGAGGGCCGCGGGGGCCTTTTCGCGATAGGCGCCAAGGAGTTCCCGGTCAGTGATTGTGATCATGGCAAGGGCGTGCGTGGTCATGAGAAAGTCTCCGTTGATTGCGACACGCACAACATAAGGTCCATCGGTCATGATAAAAATTCTTCAATTGCAGACGCATCATGTGCAAAAATGCACACTATGGAAAAGTGGGACGATCTGAAATTTGTTCTGGCGATTGCCAAGGCCGGGAACATCACCAAAGCAGCGCGCGGTTTGAAGGTCACCCATTCGACCGTTTCGCGGCGCCTTGCAAGTCTGGAAGCAGAGCTTGGAACGCGGTTGTTTGAGCGGATACCCGAGGGGTTCCTGCCGACAGCCGCCGGGCAGGAGGCTTTGAATGTTGCTGGACGTGTGGAGCGCGAAATGCTGGCGCTTGATACCAGCATCACAGCGCAAGACGCGGAACTGGAAGGACCGCTTCGCATCACCGCGCCGCAGTTGATGTTCCAGGTACAGCTCGCTGACATCATGAAGGCCTTTGCCGAGAAACATCCCCGGATCCAGATGGAAATGATTGCGGCCAACGAGATCCTGAGCCTTCACCGGCGCGAGGCTGATGTGGCGGTCCGGGTGACCAACAGGCCGGACGAAGCCTTGTTTGGCCGGCTCGCAACCCGTCAAAAGCGGACCTATTACATCTCAAGGGACCATGCGCGCCAATTCGGAGATTCGCTTGCGGCCAATCCGTCAAATGCCGAGATTGGATGTCTCGTCTTTAAATGGGCCTCGCAAAGCGTGCCCAAGCGCATTCTCGCCCGATTTCCGAATGCCTATGTGAGTGTCATGGCTGACGACATGATCGCGGCCCACGCAGCCGCCCGCTCAGGCCTCGGCATGGTCCACATGCCATGCTTTATGGGCGATCCGGATCCCGAATTGATGCGTGTTCCAGGCCTGGAGCCGGAGCATTATCTCGATATCTGGCTGTTGACCCACCCGGAGCTGAAGAACGTTGCCCGCATCCGTACCTTCATGCGGTTTGCCGCTGATACGTTCGCCAAAAAGAGCCACTTCTATGCAGGTAGCTCATGACCGGGTCAGTGAGCCCGCGCAAGAAACCAGGATCGTGTCGCATCATCCGCCGGTAAAAGTGTTTCGATGCGGATGTCATCGAGAGCCGCATCGGAACTCATTCCGATGGTCGCGATCATGGAAAACAGGCTGAGCTCCACGCCGTCAACGCCGATCTTGAGGGCAAGAACCGGCTCGGGCGGACCATCTGGAACCGCCTCCATCGCGTCTCGGACACCTGGCAAGTCCAACAGGTCCTTGAGGAGGTCTTGGGCTTCCTGATCATTCGGCCGCCGGGCGGCTTCCATCTCGACGATGCGCATTAGCGCCCGGGCGCTGTCCGTCCAATTGCGCAGGCGGTCCCTGACCGGCCCGGGGCTTAGAATGACCCGCAGGATGTTCAATTCGGTGGTATTTCCGAGAAATGCAAAAAAGGTCTGCGCCGCGTGATTGGCCTTTTGCACCGTCCAGATGCGGTCGACACTGAAAGCAGGAAAAGGTTCGTGCCCTGTCAGGACATGATCGATGGAGGCCTGGACTGCCGCACGGGTTTCTGCGCTCCACCTCTGGTCCATCGAGGGGGCGGCGTATCCGGCAGACACCAGCATCGTGTCCACCTCCGCGACGGGCATGCCAAGCGCCAGACCGAGTTGCGAGATGGCCATCCGGCTGGGTTTTGACCGGCCGGTTTCCAGAAAACTGATGTGCCGCTGGGAAAGCCCGGCTTCCAGAGCAAGGTCAAGTTGGCTGAGCCGCCGCCGTGATCGCCAGGTTTTCAGGAGTTCGGGAAACTTCGAGGCTGTCTGTGTCATGGACTGACTATTCCGATATGTCAGCGGCTTGTCCATTACCTCCAAGGTAATTGAGATCAGTCACGGCTTCGGCATCCTTTGGGGCGTACACGCTCACAGGAGACCTGAAAAATGACTGCAGAACAATTTGGAAAACGTGTTTTGACCGCCAATGCCCTTTTTTGCGCGGCCTGCGGCTTTGCCCTGATCATGTTGCCGGGCGTCTTGACAGAATTGATGTTCGTCACTTCCGGCAGCTGGTTGTTTACCGGAGCACTTGGCCTTGGGGCCGGTTTGGTGACGACTGCTGCGGTTGTTCTTTGGGCCAGCCGTGACACGGCGCGAATGGCTCAACGGCTCAATATTCTCGCTGCCCTGGATGCGGCATGGGTGCTTGCAAGTGCCATCGTGCTTTTGGAGTTTGCGGCGGCATTCACGGCAACAGGCTGGTACATCGTTGCAGGTATCGCATTGATCGTTGCCGATTTTGCTGTGGCTGAGTTTCTGGCGGCGCGCAAACTCTCAACACCAGCGCATCGCCATCAACGCGCCGAAGCATGACGTGCTCTAAACAATTTGACCGGGCCGCGGATCCCTGCGGCCTTTATCAGATCCAGCGGCGGACCTTGGTGAGATAGTCCAGATAGTCTTCCCCGAACTTGTCTGCGAGCCGCGTTTCTTCCGGTTTGATCTGAAACTCGGTCATGTACCAGATGAAAAGAGGGCCGACCACAATCAGGGTCAAGGTGCCCCAATAGATCCCGGCTGCAAGCAGAAACAGCAGAAGTCCCAGATACATCGGGTTCCGGCTGATGCGGTAAAATCCGCTGGTCACAAGAGCCGATGCTTCTTCCGGGTGCATTGGATGCACGGTGGTCTTGGCTTTTATAAACGCCAGGACAGCTTGGGCGCCCAGGAGGCCGCCGATCAAGATAATGATCAGAGCAATCGGTGTGTTGAACGGCGGTGCGACGGAGGCAAACGGCAAGACGATGTGTCCGGCGTAAAGGAGTCCGAGGCAGACAAGGAAAACGATCGGCGGTGGGACTTTCAGTTCCAAGGCACTCACCTCTTCAGCTCGATGGGTTCGCCATGTGGCGTGGCCCGCGCAGCCTGGTCCCAGGCATCCCGCAACCCTTGCAGCTGTCCAGCCGCAGCGACACCTTTTCGGCTCAGCAGCGCTTCAAAAGCGTTCAGCCAGTGATCGTAGTAGCCAAGGCAAGCGCCATCGCCGTCCTTTGCCAGCTCCGCGCCAAGCGTCTCGGCCCATTCACTCCAGGAAAACACTCCGTTTTCATGCGCTTTCACTGTCATAGCAAAGACACGGGCTTCCCAAGGCTCGGAAAAGACCGGGCCGCCGTCCTGATCGAGCGGCAGTTTCGGCGTCGCAAGCACGGGATCAGGCAAGGTCAAGATAGGGCTCCCACAGATCGATGCGCAGGGAGAGGCTCGGATCGCTGTCCGGTCCCCATATGTCGGTTCCCTTGAACAGCACCCCGTAGAGCCAGGTCGGCTGTTCGCCGTGCCCATGGGCGTTGGCGTCCGGGAAAACGTGCACACCGTGCATGGCCTCGATGACGCCAGTGGCGTCGCGCGCGTAGCGGGGCAGGCGGGTGTGGCCTTCCGGGTGCATCCGTTTGGTGCGGATCTTGTCACCGACTTTGAACCGGGCAGGTTGCTGTTCCGGCCTGTCTGCTGGGCCGCCCCTGGCAAGGGCAGCAGCCACTTTATCCGCCGTAAGCACCTGTTTGACAGGTTTTGCCGGCACTTCCATGTGGCCGGTCTTCAGCTCGGCTTCGGTGATCAGTTCCTTGTCGAGACAGAGCTTTTCAAGGCCCCGTGTCCAGATCTCGTAATAGCTAGAGGTGAGGTAGATCGGCGGCGGCAGGGTTTCGCGGGCATGGCGTGAAGTGTCGATGTTCCAACTCCCGGTCCCGCCCATGGCAAGCGTGATCGCAAAGGCGCGCTCTTCCCACTTGGCATGAAAGTTTGGTTCGTTGTCCTCCAGCTCGATCGGGCCGAACCCCATCTGTCCGCCAAGATCCTGAGCGCCGTTCATTTGGCCGCCTCCAGTTGGGAGGGCTGAAGGGCAAGCCCGGTGCCGATCATGCTGTCGCGGGTGACGAGTTCTGCCAGTTGCTCTTCGGACCAGCCGTCGGTTCCAGACGGGCGTTCGGGGATCACCAGGTAGCGGATTTCGGCTGTGGAGTCCCAGACCCGGATGTCCTTGGTCTCCGGCAGGCTGACGCCGAATTCCTGAAGAACGCCCCGCGGATCGCGCACCGCGCGGGAGCGGTAGGGCGCGGATTTGTACCAGACCGGCGGCAGGCCGAGCACCGTCCACGGATAACAGGAGCACAAGGTGCAGACGACCATGTTGTGGGTGTTTGCCGTGTTTTCGACCACGATCATGTGTTCACCCTGCCGGCCGGTGAAGCCGAACTCCGCAATCGCGGCGGTCGCATCCGCGCGCAAGCGCTCCAGATACGCCGGATCCGACCACGCTCTCGCAACCACCTGCGCGCCATTCTTTGGGCCGATCTTTGTCTCGTAGGTCTCGATCAGCTCATCCAGCGCAGGTGGGTCAACATATCCCTTTTCTGTCAGAAGCGTTTCCAGCGCCCGCACCCGGAGCTCGATTTCCGAGAGTTCGGAATGGTCGTGATCGTGGTCATGGTCGTGATTGTGCGCCATGAAGGCTCCGTTGCAGGTGTGGTGATTTACCGTTGAGAAGTTCCGGCGTTGGATCCTGAGCTTAAGGCGGTAGACGGAGAGCGCCAAGAGGCCTTCAATCAAAAATCGAGGATCTGGATTGGGGGCAACTTCGTCACGGCGTTTTGTATTTCTCCTTTTCCCCGGCAAAGTGGCCGTCATGCGGGAGACGGAACCATTGCAGAAACTTGGGAGACCTCGATGAAACTCGGGCTCGGCGGCGGGTGCCACTGGTGCACCGAGGCCGTTTTTCAGACGCTTGCCGGGATTTCGAATGTCGAGCAGGGCTTCGTTCGCTCCGACCCGCCCAACCATGCCTGGTCGGAAGCTGTCTTAGTCACCTTTGACCCAGTAGCGTTGCCGATGGAGGTGCTGATCGAGGTTCATCTGCGCACCCATTCGGCAACATCACACCACAAGATGCGCGGCAAATACCGCAGCGCTGTCTATACCTATGATGCGGGCACCGGCGTCCGCGTTGCCCAAATCCTGCACGACCTTCAAAAGCACTTTGACGAACCGCTAGTCACCAAGGTGTTCACTTTGTCCGCCTTCAAGCCGTCTGACGAGCGGTTTCAGAACTACTACCTGAACGGCCCCGAGCGCCCGTTCTGCAAGACGTACATCGACCCGAAACTCAATCTTTTGAGACGCGACTACGCCGCCATCCTGCGCAGGGACGGCGAGGCCGCGGAGTAGGGATATGGATTGATAAAGCTGGGGGCGCTTTCGTCCCTCCAAATGCCGACAGGTTGATCGCATTTCCTGAGTGTCTGAGTGAGGCCCAAAAATACCAGCAGCCGTTACGGCATGGATTGCCACCCGGTCAAACCGGGGGCAGGCTCCTCAAGTCGGGCAATGACGAAGGAACTGTTGGCACAGTGTCTCTCCATACGCTCCGTCTTCCCCGGACCTTGATCGGAGGGCACGACGGTTCATTTCCGCTCGGAAGTCCGGGCCTCATGGCAAAGGTCACGGCATGGATTGCCCGGTCGAGCCGGGCAATGACGAAGGAAGTTGGTTTTAGGGTGTATAAAACTTTATGTGAGTATTCACGGTTGGTTTTTTCGCAAGAAACCCGCCACAACCTCCGTCATCACCGGGCTTGACCCGGTGATCTATGCCGTTTTCTATCTACGGATAAGGCGGTTTTGGGTTTACATCCTGGCAGGCCAAAAAAACGGGACGCTGTATACGGGCGTAACCAACAATTTGTCCCGTAGACTATATCAGCATCAACAGGGAACCGGGTCCAAGTTCACGCAGAAGTACAGTGTGAAGCGATTGGTCTGGTATGAAGAACATGCGACCGCTGAGCGGGCAATTTCGCGTGAAAAGGCGATCAAACACTGGTCACGTGCTTGGAAAATCGAGCTGATCGAAGCAACCAATCCCGAATGGTTTGATTTGGGTAAGGATCTCAATCGATAGGCAGGGTGAGAATTAAGCGTCCATCGCCGCTTGGTTTGCCACATTCCCTGGACAGCCTTTGTTCCTTGCTGCTGTAACGGCATGGATTGCCACCTGGTCAAGCCCGGGACAGGCTCCTCAAGTCCGGCAATGACGGCTGTGGTGGGGTTTTGGGAAAAACCATCATGGGCTGAATATTCAGTGTTGGTCATGTCGCTAGAAACTCGCCACCAGCTCCGTCATCACCGGGCTTGACCCGGTGACCTATGCCGTTTCCTTTCGGCAAAAAAAGCTCTGGTCAGACGAAAGCCAGGCTTCAAGGATGGCGGAAGGGATAGCCGTGGCGCTTGGTGAGGGGTTCGAGGATGGCGTCCTTGTCGTCGATGAACCCGCCATCCGACAGCACCAGAACCGGAAGGCTCTGGTGGTCTTCGCCGAGAAGCTCAACGAGGTCCACTCTCTGGCGGGGCCAGGCGATGCGTTTGACATTCAAGTCTGCGCCGAGATCCGGAAAGGACGTCAAAACACCTTCCATCAAGGCGCAGTGCCAGCAGTAGAAGGTCATGTCCGGATAGGTCGGATCTTTAGGGCGGGTCGCGTTTAATCGGAAATATTTGATGGTCGTACTGAGTTCGCTCGGCGAGGCGCGTCGTGATGAGCGATGCGGTGCATCGGTCAAGCGGTGCAACGCCGTCGATGGGCTGAGGTCGACCACCCGAAGGGCCGGATGCTTTTTGGTTCTGGCGTCGTTGGGCTTCGTTTATGGTACTTGCACCACCGCACAAAGCCCGCCTGACCTGAACCCAAAATCATCTCGGTCAAATGCCTCCGATTAAACGCGACACGCCCTAGAGCCGGGTTTCAACAGGTACAGCGTGTCGGTCATGCGGCAGTGCTTTTGGATGGATCAGCTACAGGAGTGCAGCCAAACAGGTCTTTCACTTCAGGCCATTCTGCCCCCGGGTGATGCGCGGCGATTGTGAGGAACTCTTGCAGAAATTCCCAGCAGCCCACGTCATGGACAAGGTGGTGGGTCAGGAGACCGAGGGGCTCGTCAGGGTTGTTGCGGCGGCGGCAGAGCTCCAGGTCGAACTTGCGCAACGCACTGCCCCAGCCGATGAACCGGACGTCCCGTTTCCACTTGATGATGTCGACGTGGCACTGAACCTGATGGGCCTTTGGGAAATTGTGCCAGGTAAACGTGGACAGGCCCGGCAGACCGAGGCCGGGCAGGGCGCGTGAGACGTCCGGGGCGATCCGGTTCCAGGGCGGGACGATCGCGGGAATGAATTTCTCACCAAAGAGCTCGTCCAGCTTGGCCTTGCCTTCGGTCAGTTGAGCGCCGAGTTCCTCAAGATCACGGCGGAATCCCAGTTCGGCGGCCCGTTCGCCCAAATCCTTGCGCTGAAAATTCTTGTGCTGCCAGCCATGTTGCAGAACCGGGGCGTGGCGCTCGTCTTTCAGCCGGTCCGCCAGGGCTGCAGTTGCCTGTTTCGGGATCACCGCAAGGGCGACATCGACATCATGGTTATTGGCAAGGGAGAGTAGTTTTTCCAGCTGCGGTGTGGGCTCGATCGCATCATCGTCGCGCCACCAGAACCGGACCTTTTGGCCACGGTCGGCAAACCAGTCGAGGTGAGCGGTCAAAGATGCCTTGAAGCGATCAAGATCGCTGGGTGTAGAGGGAGCTGTCACAGGGTTTCCAAGTAGACTCACGGCGCATCGGCGGTGAACAGAAAATAGCTGATGGTCGCAAAGATTGCATTCCGCGCCTTGAGGTCATCAAGTTCGGTTTGCCAGGCCTCGTTTTCGCTGGTCGTTATCTTGCTGGACTTAAGAGCATTGACGGCAAGGCTTGAGAAATAGCTGGCCGCCAGGTCCTGCGGGAAGATTAGCGCGCGCGAGGAAATCTCGATGTTAGCGAAACCGAGATCTTTAAGCGCCAAAACCAGCGGTCCTGGCAAAAAGCTGTTTTCAACGGCGGTCTCGATCTCATGGTCCAGAACGCGGCGGGCGAGCGTCCGGTCCGAGATGTTGATCGTGTTGGTGGAGAAATCCGGTTCGATCAGGGCGATCTTTCCGGAGGGTTTGAGAACCCGGCGCATTTCGCAAAGCGCGGCCCTGAAATCGGTCAGATAGATCAGGATCCGTTCGGCGCGGGCACAGTCAAAGCTTCCGTCGCCATAGGGCAGCGCGGCCGCATCGCCGGTTTGATAGTCGATTGACTGACCTCCAGCTTCGGCGCGCCGCTGCGCTTCCTTGATGAAGTCGGCGCTCTTGTCGAGGCCGCAAGCACTACCTTGGGCGCCGGCCGCTTCTGCAAGGCGCCGGGTCTCCAGACCGAACCCGCAACCGACATCGAGAATGGATTTTCCTGCAGCGACACCGCCGCGGGTGCGGGCAAGGTCCTTGAGTTCCTGAAGCTCGGCGATCCCGTCGAAGGCTTCTAAGGCGGAGATATAGGCGTTTACGCTGTCAACATCGTTCAAGGCCTTGAACTTGCTCAATTCCATGACCTGTTCTCCACTGGGTGCCGATGCTTTCGAAAGGTGACCGGTTCACACTGTGATGGTCAAGCCGCCCGTGCCTTGAGCAAGTCCATCAGAATGTCCGCGCTGCGGTCCGCGCCGCCCAGAAGCACCTTGTGGTGACTGCGCGGCAGGGCCAGCGCATCGTCGGCGGCCGCAGCCAGGCGTTCCGGTGTCAGCATGTCCTCGCTGGCGACGACAACGCGGCCATGGTTGGCCAACGCCTTCGCGCGCTGCTCCTGTTCGGTTTCCGTTGCGAGCGCAAACGGCACGATCACGGATGGAACCCCGGCTTCCAGAACATCCAGAACGGTGTTGTAGCCGCCCTGGCTGATGGAAAGCCGGGCCCGGTTCAAAAGACCCGGAAAATCGGGACGGGCCCGTTCCACGATGACCCCTTCGCCCGCACGGGCCTTGTACGCCTGGAACTCGTCTTCCGGCACATTGTGACCGGCGAGCACCCGCCAAGTGCAGTCTTCGGCGCGCCGGGACAGGGGACGGGCATCAATGGCCGCGCTCAAGAGGCTTTCGGACATGGCCCCGCCGCCACAGGAGACAACAACCTCGTCCTCGCCGTCGCCTTCCGGCGGCTCCGGCCGGTCGCCTTCGCGAACCACATAGCCGGTGTAGGCCAGAAGATCCTCAATCTTGTGGGCGAACGGAAAGCTGTCGGCCAGAGTGATGAAATCCGGGTCGGCGTGAATCAGCACCTTGTCGAAATAATCGCGCGCCTTGTCGGCCATCCATTCCTCTTTCCAGAGCTGCTGCTTGGGTACGAGAATGTCGCGGATGGAGCTTGCGATGATTGGCGGGTTGGCTCTCGCCTTGGCCGTATCCATAAGAACCGAGAGCTCGAACTCGAATTGCCGGCGCCCGAAAGGATAAGTCTCGGTCAGGAGAAGATCGTAGGGCTTGGCGGCGAAGGCATTCAGCGTTTCGGCTGTGCGCATGGCACGCCACTCATCATCCAGATCCTTGCCGTCCAGTGTGATCAGACGGGAAAACTCCGCGTTTGCCGTCTTGGCGCCGGGAAGTTCCAGAACCTCCAGCCCTTCCACATCCAGTGTCGGCGGGATCTGGTTGCCGGAGGCGAGCGTCACGTTAACGCCGCGTTCCGCGAGTTTCTTGCCGATCGCCGTTGCCCGGACCACATGGCCCGTCCCCAGAAGATGTTGGACATAGATGAAAGCGGTCAGCGACATGATGATCAGCGATCCTTGGGTTGATCGGACAAGCGTTTGTAGTGGTCTAGTGCGCAATTCAGAAAGGCGTCAAGGCGGCGGGCACCTGCATCCAGAGAATGTAATGCAAACATGCGGGCTCTTGCAGCTTCTCCAAACGACCGGACGCGCTGCGGATCGGTGAGCAGCTGGCGCAATCTTTCAGCAAAGGCTGGCGCGTCTCCCTCGGGCGCGAGCAGGCCAGTCGTGCCGTTTGCGACGATTTCCGGTACACCGAGCGCATCGCCGGCAACAACGCCAAGGCTGGAGGCCTGGGCTTCCAAAAGCACAAAGCCGAAGCTCTCGCGGATCGCCGGCCAAACGAAGAGGTCGTGCTTCGGGTATTCGGCAATGACCTGCTCGGGCGGTAGGGCTCCCAGCCAGGCAATTCGGTCCTTGGGTAACTGGCCCAAAATCGCGTCGCGGTTGGGGCCGTCGCCAACAATTGTGAGATGCCACGGCAAGTCGGATAGCTGGCCGAGGGCCGCTGCCAGAACTTCGTAGGACGCCGTTTTGTCGCCCTCGCGCATCATGCCGACCGTGAGCAGTCTAAAAGGTGGTTCCGGCACTGGCCGCGATGATTGGGGCTTTGCAAATGCCGAAAGATCCAGAAAGGGGAGAACGGTGCGCAGGCGCTGCGCCGGGTCGGTGCCGGTTTCTTCGAAGAAAGGCAGCAGCCGGTCCCGGTCCCAGTCATGAAGTGCGGCGATCCCGTCGGCACGCGTCAGGGCGTCATCAGCGCCCTGAAACCCGATCGCCCAGGGACCTGTGCGCCGTTTGCGTGCGCGGCTCGCCTCGATTACCGCAAAGGGGATGTTGAACCGGTCCGCCAGCGCTGGCCCGATCCAGTCGGGAGCCTTGTGATAGAGGTGATAGGTCAGAAAAATGTCCGGCTGGTAGCCTTCTTGCTCCCAAACATCCCCAACGCGCTCTGCTTCTTGCAGGGCTGCCGATTTGACGGACAAAAGTTCGGCATCGCCGCCGTTCTTGCGCCAGGCCTGGAAGCGGGTTGCCGTGTGAACCTCATGGCCGCCGAACTCCAGCGCTTTCACGATCAGACGGCCCATGGTGCGGTCTCCGGACGGGGTTGGGTCGTCCAGCGGCTTCATTGGAGCTGTGAAGGCGATCTTCACCGCAAGACCTCGATTCTCATGAGCTGCTACAACAGTTTGCGGAACTTCTCCGCCAGATGATCCAGGCCCGGCTCGGTCGCAAAGTTTGTCCGGACATTTTCGGCAGAGGCTTTGCCAAGCCGGTCCCGCTCACCCGGGTTTTTAATCAGGTCTTCCAGCGACTTGGCAAGGGTCTTGGGGTCGGCGGGCGGCACAAGGCGGCCTGTCTCGCCATCGGTAATCAGCTCAGGGATGGCCGAAACGCTTGTCGACAGGCAGCAAATGCCCATCGATTGGGCTTCCACCAGCACGTTCGGAATGCCGTCCCGGTCACCGGATTTGGTGAGTTTGGAGGGTAGAACAAAAAGGTCCGCCTTCTGGCAAGAGCTGATGACTTCCTCACGCGGTTGCGCTCCGCGCCAGGTGATCTTATCGGACAACCCCAGACGGTCCGCGCGTTCCTTCAGTTTTTCTGAGAGCGCGCCGCCGCCGATGTGGGTGAAATGCCAGTTGAGGTCTTCGGGCAGTTTCGAAAGGGCTGTCAATAGATCATTGTAGCCTTTCTTTTCCACCGCACGGCCCACGGAAATCAATTGAACCGGTGCACCGCTGCCGTCCTTGGTGGACGGTTTCTCGGACGGCATTGGAAAGCAGCAAAAATCCAGGCCGTGATAAACAAGCTCAACCTTGTCCGGATTGCTGCAAAGGCTTTTCAGGTACTTCGCGTTGACGCCGGTACAAGTCACACCCCATTCTGCGTCGTCGAGTTTCGTGCGCAGATCCCACTCCGGGCTGGTCCAGATGTCCTTGGCGTGGGCGGAAAAGGACCAGCGGCGGCCGGACAGATGCGCCGCATAGCGCGAAGCCGAGCAGGGTGTGTGCAGATAATGGGTGTGGATCCAGGTTATGTCCTCGGGCAGTTCATGCGCAAATACGCAGCCCTGCGCCCAGCGGCGCTGCCGGTTGGCGTTGCTTTCGTGGGAGAAATCTGCATCGAACAAGGCCTTCGCCGCTTCATAGGTCGGTTGCGCCTCGGCCCACTTTTTCGCGCGGGCAACACGCGCCGGATCGTCCTTCACATACTCCGGCAAGTACATGACCTCCGCCGAGATCTGACGGTGCAGGTCGTGAATGTAAGGGTCGTACGGCTGGCGAAGTGCGACGATCAGAAAGTCGATGCCCCGCCGTTCCAGGCCAAGAATTTCCTGGGCAATAAAGGTTTCGGAAAGGCGTGGATAGCCTTTCATCACAACAGCAATTCGGGACATTTGGTTGACTTCGGATCGACGGGGTAAAACGGGGCGTGGGCAGCGGTTAGAAGTTTACCAGCTTGGGGGCAAGCGTTTCCTGCCGTTCAGCGAAAATGTCTCCAACTCGTTGGCCGATGACATCGAGACCGCCAAGCAGATTGTCGACACCGGCTGTGCTGGGTGGTGCCATTTGCGGCAACTCCGACAAGGCTTCGGCCATCAGGTCGACATCCGGATACCGCTCAATCGGTAGAACCTTCAACAAATTACTCTGTTCGGCGCGCTCTGCCCGGATGGCCTGTTCGCGGCGTGGCACGACACGCGGGACCATCAAAGTCGGTTTGTCGAAGGAGAGGATCTCGCAGAAGGTGTTGTAGCCGCCCATGCCAACAATGGCCGTTGCATTCGCAAGGTACGGTTCGATTTGCGGGGTAAACCGCAAAACTTCCACATCGCGAAGGTGCTCAGCACGTTCGGTGAAATCAGCCGCTGCCGCGGCGGGCATAAACGGGCCAAGCACAATCAGCGCAGGGAACAGAGGGCGTTGCCGCGCTTCATAGGCGCGCATGACCCAATCAACCATTTCCACGCCGTCGCCACCGCCGCCGGGTGTCACAAGGATATAAGGCTCTTCTTCAAACGGCGCCGGTGCAGGCTGGTCTTCCGCCGATTTGGGCAAGCTGCGCCGCAGATAGCCGGTGTAGCGGAGCTTGTCTGTGATCTTTGGCGACACGTCAATGCCGTCGAGGGGATCACAAATTCCCTCAGGCCCATAGACCCAGATCTCGTCGTAGAGATCTTCCAGCGCCGGGTAGACGTTCTTGCGATCCCATTCTTCGGTGAGAGTTTCCGGATCGTCCATGACGTCGCGCAAACCGAGCACGAGGCGTGTATCCGTTTTTTTCAAAGCTTCCAGGGTGCCGAGCACTTCACCGCGCAGGCCTGTTGGCTCCTTGTCGACAATAAAGATGTCCGGATCAAAAACCTCAGCTGTGTGTTCAATGATTGACGAGCGGATTGCGAGGGTCTGATCGATATTGATGTGCAGGGAAAGGGGCGTGTATTCGCCATTCCGCAGTTTAATGACACCGGGAATACGGACGAAATCGACGCGGGAGCGGAATTCAAAACTGCCGATGATTGGCGAGCCGGACAAGATCAGGACAGACAGGGTGCTGAAGTCACCGACGAGGGATTGTGCAATTGCGCGGCAGCGTCGGAGATGTCCCAGCCCAAACGAGTCGTGGCTGTAAATCAGGATCTTCGGTGTCGTGGAACTCATACTGCCCCTGGAATTGTAATGCGGCCCCGCAGGCTTTATGTCTCATAAGAGCCGCGGTTGTCACGTCCAGATATCAGATCATCGGATGACTATCGACAGGAAGCGGCTCAAAGATTTAAAGATTGAGTTGCAGGGACCGATCAGGGTTGGCGCGTTTATTTGATGTTTTTTGATGTATCCACATCAAAGCGCCTGCCATAATGTTGTGCCGGACCGAGTCGGATAAGCTGATGGAAAAAAGCCTTTTTAGCTTCATTTGGAAGTACAGCTCACGTCAGCAAATCTACATTCTCATGGTCACGGTGCTGACCTATCCCGTCATTTACATCCTTCTCGAACTGCCGAAACTGATCATCAATGACGCCGTGGAAGGGGACAATTTTCCGCGGACGTTTTTCGGTTTCGACTTCGACCAGATCCCGTATCTGTTCCTTTTGTGCTGCATATTTCTGTTTCTGGTTGTTGTTTCCAACGGTCTGAAATTTTACCTCAACGTCTACAAGGGACGGCTTGGCGAGCGGATGCTGCGCCGATTGCGCTTTGAACTGTTTCAGCGCGTTCTCAGGTTTCGGCTGCCGCACTTTCGAAAGGTGAGCTCCGGCGAGATCATTCCGATGATCACGTCAGAGGTGGAAGACGTCGGCGGGTTCGTCGGTGAGGCGTTTGCTCTGCCCGCTTACCAGGGCGGCATGCTGATTGTGCAGCTCGGCTTTATTTTCATGCAGGATCCCCTGCTGGGTTTGGCTGCCGTCGCCTCATATCCGGTGCAGGGCTACATCATCCCGATCCTCCAGCGGAAGGTGGCTGAGCTCTCCCGCAAGCGCGTAAAAAACATCCGGGTCATTGCCGACAAGGTGGGTGAGGGGATCACGGGTGTTGCGGAAATTCATGCCAACGACGCATCCGCCTGGCATTCTGCAGACCTCTCCGACCGCCTCTACGAGAACTTCAAGATCCGGTACGAGATTTATAACCGGAAGTATTTCATTAAGTTTCTCAATAACTTCATGAACCAGCTGACGCCGTTCTTTTTCTATATGATCGGCGGCTATCTTGTGATCCAGGGCGACCTCAGCATGGGTGCTTTGCTCGCGGTGATCGCGGCCTACAAGGACCTCGCGGGCCCCTGGAAAGAGCTGCTCGCCTACTACCAGATGACGGTTGACGTTGGCATCAAGTATCAGACCGTCGTCGAGAACTTCGATCCCGCCGACATTCACGACACCGATCGGCTGACCAATGATGAAACCGTTGATCTAAAAGGCGACGTGAAGTTCGAAAGCGTCACGTTCTCCGGTGGTGCGGCTGGCCAGGAGGTGACGGATATCACCTTGAAGGTGTTGGACGGAACGGCTTGCGCGGTGATGGGGCCGGATGGTTCCGGACGGGCGGAAGTGTTACAGCTCGCGGCCGGATTGGTCTCTCCCTTGAGCGGAAAGGTCTATATTGGCGAACACGATCTGGACAAGCTGACGGACTCCACACTTGGCCGCGAGATCGCCTATGTCGGTGGCGCGGTACATGTGTGGACCGGGACGATCCGCGAAAACCTCTATTACGGTCTGCGTCACCGGCCGTTGACGAATGTCGAGCGCACGGGTGAGCAACTGAAGGTCTATAAACGCAGTCTGAGCGAGGCCGCCGAAACCAAAAACCCATCTTACGACCTCGCCGCCGATTGGCATGATCTCAAAAAGGCCGGCGTCACCGATATCGACGCGCTCGATTTGAAGGCACTGGAGCTGCTGGGGGCGGTCCAGCTGGATGCCGATATCTACCGTCTCGGTCTTCAGTCGCGTTTTGATCCGTCCATGAACGACACGTTCGCCGGGCGCATCTTGAATGTCCGCAAGGAACTGGTCGCACGGATTGCTGCCGACCCGACCCTCGCTGGCCTTGTGGAGCTGTGGGATCCGTCCACCTTTAATGCCAGCGCCAGCCTTGCTGACAACCTGTTTTTTGCTGTGCCGTCCGATGCCGACATCACGATGGATCAAGTACCTGATTTGCCGGTGGTGAAAAGCTTCCTGTCGAGTAACGGTTTCGATAAAAAGCTACAGGATATCGGGGTCCAGATTGCAGAAACCATGCTGGAGCTCTTCTCCAACGTGTCGGGCAGCAGCGGCCTGCTTGGGTCGTATTCATTCATCACGCAGGAGGAGCTGCCGGACTTTGAGCGCATGGTGCGGATTGCCCGGTCTGGACAAACCCGGCCTGGTCTCTCAGACAACGACAAGTCACGGCTGACGGGCCTCGCGTTCAAACTGGTGCCGGCCCGCCACCGCTTGGGTGTGATGACGGATGAGCTCAAGGCCGAAATCATTGCAGCGCGTTCGAAATTCCTGGAGACCGTCGTCAAGGACAACGATGAGTTCCTGGCCTTCGATCCGGAGGTCTATCTGCCGCCGCTGACGATTGAAGACAATCTTCTCTTCGGTCGTCCACGTGTCGACCGGCGCGACGCCCGCAGGCGCATCGACGCCGTTATCCGGTCAATCGTGGAAGAGACGGGTCTGCGCCAACCGATCATTTTTGCAGGCTTTGGGTTCCATGTCGGCGTTTCAGGGTCGCGGCTGTCCGCGGGCCAGCGCCGGCGGATCGCGCTTGTTCGCGGCCTTCTGAAAAACGCGCCGACAACCATCCTCGATGATGTTGCGACCGGCATGACGGAAGAAGACAAGGCCTTGCGCGAAAACCTCAGGAGCATATTGTCCGGAAGGACGCTTCTGTTCGGGACTTCCAATGCAGATATCGCCGCTGAATTCGAGCATCGCTACACCCTGGAACAGGGGCGGCTGTCGGAGAGTGAAACATAATAATAAGCCGAACAGGCAGTCATTCGGCTGAACAGGCCGGTACCAAGGGGAATAACACGAAAAGAGCCGATCAACCGGCTCATGGAGACAAATGTGACGCTGGAAACCGAAGTCGAAGCACTGCGTAAGGTGCCTTTGTTTCACGGCATTGATGACACGAAACTGCGTTTGCTGGCTTTCATCAGCGACCGGACCGAGTTTCAAACCGGTGAGCGCCTCTGCACACAAGGTGAAGAGGGCGACAGCGCCTTTATTATCTTGTCCGGAGACGCGGACGTTCTCGTCAACACACCTGCGGGGGAGAAAAAAGTGGCCCAGGTGTCGGAGAACTCGATCGTCGGCGAGATCGCCATTCTCTGCGACGTTCCGCGGACGGCAACCCTGGTTGCCGCCAGCAGCATGGACGTCCTGATGGTATCCAAAGACGATTTCTTAAAGCTTTTAAATGAGTTTCCGGATATTTCTCTTGAGGTGATGCGGACCCTGGCGATGCGTCTGGAACGGACGACCCGGGATCTGGCTGAAGCCCGCCAAGGAAACAGTGGCGGGTAGGGAGTAGCAGGTTGGCAGAGAATTTTTCGCTTCGTTGTTGGGGAGTCCGCGGGTCCACACCGACACCCGGCCAGAAGACTCTGCGGTATGGCGGTGAAACTTCCTGCTTTGAATTGCGGGCAGGAGATGCGCTGGTTCTGATCGATTGCGGCTCCGGCGCCCGAAACCTTGGAATGGACCTGTGCTCTGCTGGCACCAGATCCTTCGATCTTCTGTTTACGCACACGCATTTGGATCACATCTGCGGATTGCCATTCTTCAAGCCCGCCTATGATCCGAATTTTTCTGTCACTGCTTGGGCCGGTCACTTTCAGGACGACACATGCCTGATGGATATCGTCAGCCGCATCATGTCGCCGCCGATTTTCCCGGTGGCTGCCAAGACCTTGAAAGCAGTGGAGTTCAAGACGTTCCGGGCAGGAGATGTGCTGCCGCGCCGCGATGAGCTTGTGATCCGGACGATCCGGTTGAATCATCCTGGTGGAGCCTGCGGCTATCGATTTGATTTCAAAGGCAAGTCCATATGCATCATCACGGACCATGAGCATGGCGATCCGGATGTTGATGCCGCTCTGCCTGCCTTCGTCGAAGGCGCAGATATCATGATCTATGATGCCATGTACACCGACGCCGAATATGAGAAGTTCAAGGGATGGGGCCATTCGACCTGGCAGAAGGCTGTGGAACTGGCAAAGACTGCGAACGTCAAAACACCGGTTCTCTTCCATCATGATCCGACTCGCTCCGACGAAGCTCTTGATGAAATCGGCCTTGCGGCAAAAGCAGTCCACCCAGGCACGCTTGTCGCCCGCCAGGGTATGATTTTAGCCCCATAAACTTAGGCGCTCTTATTGTTCGTTTCCGAAAAAAAATGGCGGCCAAAAAGGCCGCCAACTTCTCAATATGATTTACAAGTAAGTGATCCGTACTTTTCAGATTTCGTGCCTGTGGGAGCACGAGTGAAATCCGGGACCACGAAACCTCGGGAAATGCCCCTTCAACAGCTACATGATCAACGAGATCATCTTCAATTTATACAACTGTAGATGTGACGGCATGACCCAAATGGGCTATGCAATAGGATAATTGTCATTGATAATATCGCGGCAGTCACGTGTGTGATGAGGGGATGAACGGCAGGTGTCTGTCACGGTTGAGCAGTTCGCAAACTTGTCCAATCTGGTCATCGCGGCAGCGATGGAGCCAAGGCGTTGGCAAGATGTTGCTGATGCCTTGGGCAGGGCAGTGGGACCACAGGTGTGCACTCAGATTATCGGCTATGATACGCACACCAATTCAGCTCCCTTGGCCGTGGCCTCCGGCTATGATCCGGACATCTTGAAGCTCTATCAAGAGCACTATCAGCTTCAAAATCCATACGCCGTCCGTTTTGATGACATGCGCGTCGGAGATGTGGTTCCAGCCGCTCATCTCTGCAATCCGAACGACATGATCCGGACAGCGTTTTATTCAGACCTTCTGCGTCCGATGGAGGATATTTACTGCGGTGGCGGTACTCTTCTCTTCCGCGAGAAAGGACGGGCGTTTGTTTTTGGCGGCAACATGCGCGCCAAGGATCAGGACCGTTATGAGGACACCTGGTTGACCTTGTGCGCCAACATTGCACCGGTCATGCGCCAGTCTCTGGAAGTTAACAGGATGATCTCCGGATTGTCCTTTGAAAACTGGGCCTTGAGACAGCACAATCTCGGATCGCAAACTGCACTCGTTCTCATAGATCCGAACTGCCGGATCCATTATGCCAGCGCTGAAGCCGAACGCTTGCTCCAATTGGGTGAGGTAATGAAAACCGGCTTGTCTGGCAAATTGCGGTTTGCATGCGAAGAGGTGCACCACGCAATTGCCCTGCAAACAGGATCGCAAACAGCGCGCTGTGGTTCTGCCGTGCGCAGCCTGGCGTTCGAGACGGAGCAGGGAAACCGTTGGATATGCCAGAGCGCTGGTGTGGACCTCAGCAAACTGGATTGGGCTCCGTTTGGCAAAGTTTTCAACCAGCAAGGCCCGGCACTTCTAATTGCTCTCAGACAAGAGACCTGCCGCGTGGACGTCAACAAGATGATCCAGAACGCACTCGGATTGAGTGAGATGGAAGCAGACACGGCGCTTTATCTGGCCGAAGGGATGACAGCTGCAGAAATCGCAGAAAGCCGCGAAGTGAGCATCCACACTGTCCGAAATCAGATCAAGGCGGCTTTATCCAAATGCGGGTGCCGACGTCAGGCCGACCTGGTCATGGCGGTCGACCGTCTCCGGACAGCTGGTGCTCACACTTCGCCGCTATGAGCGATCACATAAGCTCACAATCCAGCGGTCACTGCTTGCCATCCTGACTGCCAACGGCAACATTCAGGCCAGATACAATCGGACCGCTCATGGCAAGACTCAGAGAAACGATCAGATACATCCTGCGCGGTGGGCCGCCGATTGATGGCCTGCCTGATCGGGTGCAAGCAGAAATCCGTGCCCGGGAGGCCGCATCGGAGCGGCTGATCGGCTGGGTTCAGCTGGCATTGGTGTTGTTTTTTGCGTCGCTCTATTTGCTCGCACCGAGAGCAGAAGGGTCTGCAGGATTTAACTTCGTACCGATCGCACTCGGCGCCTACTTCCTGTTCACAGTCACCCGTCTGGCGCTTTCCTACCGATTCGAGTTGCCCGAATGGTTTTTGCTGATCTCGATTTGCGTCGACATGGCGCTTCTGGTTGGACTGATTTTCTCCTTCCACATCCAGTATGATCAGCATCCGACATTTTATCTGAAGACCCCAACCTTGATGTATGTGTTCCTGTTCATCGGGTTGCGGGCACTGCGGTTCGATCCGAGATTTGTTTTGACGACCGGCATGGTGGCCGTCATCGGTTGGATCGGGCTCGTGGCCTACGCGATTTTCTCCGACATGGGCGGGATGCGGGTCACCCGCAACTATGTTGAATACCTCACCGGCAACAGCATTTTGCTCGGGGCCGAGCTCGATAAGACGATGGTCATCCTGGCGGTGACGGTTTTGCTGTCCGCAGCGCTCTATCGCGGAAGGTCGATGTTGTTTGAGGCAACACGGGATCACAGCGCGGCCATGGATCTGAAACGTTTCTTTTCCCCGGAAGTGGCGTCATCCATCACCGAAGCCCACCAGGCTCTGGAAGCGGGTGAGGGAAGCCTGCGGGATGCGGCGATCCTTTACGCTGATATCCGCTCCTTCACGTCGACATCGGCGGTTCTACCGCCTGAGACGGTGCTCGCGGTTCTGGCCGAGTACCAGAACCTTGCGGTTGAGGTGATCACCCGGGAAGGCGGACAGGTAGACAAGTTTTTGGGTGATGGCATTCTGGCAACCTTTGGCGCCGTGTCACCGTCTGAAACCTATGCAGCCGATGCCTTGCGTGCAGCGCAAGCCCTTGTTGTGGCGATGACGGAAGCCCAGGACCGGTTCAAAACGGCGGGGTGGCCTTCAGACCTTAGGGTCGGAACCGCCGTCGCCGCAGGACCCGTTACCGTTGGGGTGATTGGGTCAAAGAACCGGCTGGAGTTCACTGTAATCGGCGATGCCGTCAATCGGGCCGCCAAGCTGGAAGACGCAAACAAGGCCCAGCAGAGCAGCGCCTTGACCGACTGTATGTCGCTGGATCTTGCCCGGTCGCAAGGCTATTCCGGGGATGCCGTCGACATTCGTCCATCCAGCAACGTGGGCGGTGTTTCCGGACCGGTCGACCTTGCCGTCCTGGCAAGATAACCCGAAGCTCTGCCACCGGCTTAGCGCTGCTTCCCCAGTCTTTGAGCGCAAATCCGCTTGACGGGCCGTTTAAACTCAGACACTTTGCCTTCCAAATTGACGTTTTCGTCAATCAAAGTAAATAAATCTATTGAAAAACAATAGATTAGAGAATTGGAGGGCTTTGATGAAGCTGGATCAGTCTATGGCAGCGGTCGTCACCGGCGGCGCATCCGGTCTTGGTGCGGCCACTGCACGCATGTTGGCGGCCGAGGGCGTGAAGGTGAGCTTGTTCGACCGCAATGGTGAGCAGGGCGCACAGGTCGCGAAGGAAATCGGCGGTGTTTTTGCTGATGTCGACGTGACCGATCAGGCAAGTGTTGAAGCAGGCTTCGAAGCTGCCCGCGCCGCACACGGCCAGGAGCGTATTCTGGTCAATTGCGCCGGGATCGCGCCGGTTGGCAAGACAACATCGCGCGGCGAACCGCACCCGATGGACATGTTTGAAAAGGTCATCTCGGTCAACCTGATCGGCTCGTTCCGGTGTATCGCACTGGCGTCGACCGGCATGTCCTCGCTGGACCCGGTGACCGCTGACGGTGGACGCGGTGTTATCGTCTCCACGGCCTCTGTCGCAGCTTTTGACGGCCAGATCGGTCAGGTGGCTTATGCTGCGTCCAAAGCCGGTGTTGCCGGAATGACGTTGCCCGTTGCCCGGGATCTGTCCAAGCTTGGCATCCGGGTCATGACCATCGCGCCGGGGATCTTTGAAACGCCGATGCTGCTCGGGTTGTCTCAAGACGTTCAGGACTCGCTTGGGCAACAAGTGCCGTTTCCATCCCGTCTGGGCCGGGCGACGGAATATGCCCAGCTGGTCAAGTCGATCTGCGAAAACGACATGCTCAACGGCGAGACCATCCGCCTCGATGGTGCCATCCGAATGGCGCCGCGGTAAGCGGTCTGGCAAGCAAGCAAAGCGAGAGGTCACAGCTCTGAACGACGGAGCTGTGACAGTCTCAAGAGGTGAAGGGCCTTGGCTTGCTGGCCAAGTGTCAGCAGGCAGCCCCGGCACGTCAGATCCGGCGCACCTTTTTGAAGAATGCGCCGAACAAGCTGGCCAAGGCCGCAGGGCCATGGCCACCAAATCTTGCCCGGATGGTCTGAGAATTCACCAGGTGGGGAACGAGATCACGGCGGATCTGTCCGTCTTCGAGAAACCCATCGGCCCGCAAGGCCGAGTAGGTTTCAGGTGATAACGCCCGCGGCACCGATGGTCCGAGCATTTGCCGGTCAAGTTCACTCCGCATAGCTGACCACCTCGAACTCGATTCCATCATCATCATCGAAGTAAAACCGGTGGCCAGGCTCATAATCGGCGTGGTTCTTGGTATCGTAGCCCCCCGCCTTGATCAAGGCTTCGGTGGCATCCAGATCGTCGACCACGACCGCGATGTGATTGAGCCCGCCACGGATACCGTAGCTTTCGCCCGGCATGGCAGCCGTTTCTTTTGGCGGGTTGTACGCTGCGATGTAACTTGTCTCGTTGCCGATGTGGTAGGTGATGCCGCCTCCGAGGCTATCCCCCTTCCAGCGAACCTCCCAACCGAACCAGTCCTTCAGCCGTTGTGCGGTGGCCTCCGGGTCACTCACGGTGACATTCACGTGTTCCAGAAATGCGCCTGACATGGTGTGTCCTTTCACGTTGACTTGTGATGGACACCAGAGATAATTCCTCAAGTTAAGTTGAGGTCAAGAGCAAAAAATCATTTTTTTGGAGAGGCTTGTGAAAGGCACAGATACGCTTTCCATCGGGGAGCTGGCAGAGCGGACCGGATTGGCAGTTTCCGCAATCCGGTTTTATGAAACCAAGGGCCTGGTTGCGCCGGTCCGGACCGAGAGCGGGCAACGCCGGTTTATGCGGGCCGATATCCGGCGGCTGTCCTTTGTGCTGGTGGCGCAGGAATTCGGGTTTTCGATTTCCGAGATCGCGGCGCAAATGGAGAAGCTGCCAGACAACCGGGCGCCAACCAAGGCCGACTGGACCCGGATCAGCCGGGAGTTTCGAAAACACCTTGATGCCCGGATCGAGGGGCTTGCCGCGTTGCGGGACAAGCTGGACGGCTGCATTGGCTGTGGCTGCTTGTCCATGAAAAAATGTCAGCTCTATAATGCCGGAGACGCTGCCAACAGGCATGGCCGAGGACCGCGTTACCTCATGGGAGACCGTCCGGACGTGCCGAAGGAGCTCTGAGCTCTTGTGGCTGACTTTTAAGCAGGTTTATCAATGATGGCAGGCTGTCCCGGATGTGATCCGGGACCTGCCTTGGGCTGGAGAATTGGCCCCGGCGCTGAGGCCGGGGCGGTGAGGGGAGCGATTACCGGTTGTCGAGCTGAGACCTGACCCGCTTGAGGCCGAGGTTCGTGATCCGGTAGGGGCCGCTGTTTTTGGAAGAGATAAGGCGCCGGTACTTCAGCTTCTGGAAGAGATGCTGCGAGCAGCCGCCCCATAACCAGCCGTCGCGTGTGATCGTCTCGTATTTCAAGATACGGCCGTCCTCGTCCTTCTCGGCAAGTATATAGCCGCCCTGAGCCAGCAGGTGCAGCACCCGCTGTTCGGCTTTGGAAATGTCCATTGGTGTTGATTTTCAGTCTTTGAGCAAAAGAAACCTGTCACCGCAGCAAGCGCATGCGGTGTGGTGCTTTTGTTGTCCCGGCTGGTTGGGAGCCTTCTGGTGAAAGTCGAAGGTCCTGAAACGAGCCGGGTTTACCGGGACTCGCGAGTTCCGCGCATAAAACCTCTCAAAGATTGCGCTTCGTCGATATCACGATGAAAATGCCGCAACAAGACACTGGAAGAGGCCGGTCGACAGATGCCTTTCGGGTGTTGCAATCCTGCAAGCAGAGGAGATTGGTCAGCTGCGTTCCGCCGGCCAGTAGCCGGTCTGATCATCCCGCTCAACTGCGACAGCCTCAACCTCCTCCGAACCGCAGCGGGAACACTTGAGGGATCTGGTGAGTGAGGAGAGTGTGTCTTCCAGCGCGTAGTTGGTCAGTTTCAGATAGCGAAACCGGGCGCAATGCGAACACATGATGCCAAGCCGCCGATCGCTGGTCTCCAGCATCTCGATCGTTTCATCTGGGTTGGCATTTTCGGAAGGAAAGGTCATTAAAGCGCTGTGATTCCATTGGAGCCGGGCAATCAAACGGACCCAGGCAGGAGCGTAGGATGAAGTACGTAGCGGCTTTTGGTCGTTTGTAAAGCTTTAGCCCAGTTTTCGGCAGTTTGCGCGCGGGCTGGAAAAGCTTGGCTGCGACGCAATTGCACTCGCTTTTTTGCGGCCGCGCCGCTAAGACAGCGCCATGATGACGCTTTCTGATACATGGATCGATCTGTTCACGCTGTCCGGGCTCTTGAACCCGTTTGCGCTGTTGATCGGGATTTACCTTGGCTGGCGCGCGGATCAACCGGTGAAGCTCTGGATCGCCGGGTTTGCGGCCGCTGCCCTGTCGCTGATGTTTGAGACTGCGGTGGGTTTGCTGCAGTTGCCGCAACCGATCTCCCAGGATGCAGGCGCCCTTGCCATGTTCCCGTTCCGGTTTATAGGCGGGGCGGCGGCAGGCGCGGTTGCCTATTGGCTCAACCGCCGGCGCCGGTCGGCCGGATAAGTCCGGGCGACAGGTCCCGGCTCAGGGCCGGGACGGCGGAGATCGTTACTCTCAGCCTTTGGAATAGAATGCGCCCGTGCGCCCGACACCCACTTGGCGCCTCCCCGGACTTGATACGCGGCCATGCTAAAGCCGGTCGCGGCCCGGGCGCGGGACGGAATTAGTCGTCGCGTTGTCTTGTGAGACAGATCTCAGTTGTTGGGGCTGACTTCGGGTATGGTGGCCTGTGTCACTGATGTGGCCTGAAGCGTGTAGTTTGCCGTTGCCAGGTGTGTCTTGGCCCGTTCGCGCCGCAACACGCCTGTCACCCAGACAGGGTCGGCATTCACGTCCAAACCGTCTGGAAAACGCACCGAAATCACCTGGTCCGGCAGGGGCGGCGGTGGATGTGTGCAATCCTGCCGAAGGGGCGGAATGAGCAGAAACTCCTTCACATCCTTGAACTGAAACTCCAGTGGATGTGCATATCCGGCAATGCGAACGGTTTTCCCGTCAAGGTCAGCCGATCCGGGCGCGCATTTTTCGTACTGGCGTGAGAGCAGTCGGGCGGAGGCCGCTTGCTGCGTGCATTTCTGCTGAGTCAGATAGTTTTCCAGCAATGCGCTGCAGGATGATGGCCGGTCTGTCCGCAGTTCATCCCAAGTGACGGTCATAGGCTCTGCCACGGCAGAGCCGCACCAAAGCCCAAGCAGAAAAGCTCCGGTCATGAGACGGCGATCAGTTCTCACCTTGCCCATGCGTGACCGTAAGCGGGCTGAGATAATGCGGTTCGGTAAGGCCTTGTTTGCGCATGGCAATGCCGGTCAGACATTCCCGGATCACCCGGTTGGCGTTCAGTGCCGAGACGTAAGTCGGGTCCATCAAGGGAGCGAGCTCAACAAGCTCGAAGCCGACGACATTCGATTCTGCGCACAGCCGTCGAACGATCGGGAACACCTCGCGCGGCATAAGCCCACCGGGTTCCGGTGTTCCGGTTCCGGGAACGAAGGCCGGATCCAGTGTATCGATGTCGAAGGAGACAAAGATGTATTCCGGGCCGTCATTTGCCTCTTTGATCACGTCTTCCATGACGGCATCGAACCCGCGGCGTTCAATTTCGGCCATGGTGTGATAGCGGAAGCCGTTGTCGCGCATCCATTCGAACGCTTTTTCATCCGGATAGTAGCCTCGCAGGGCGACCTGGATGAAGTTCTTGCCCTCAACGAGGCCCTCTTCGATCAATCTGTAGACCGGCATCCCGTGATTGATCAGATGGCCCATGCCGTATTTGCCGGCATCGTAGTGTGCATCAAAATGCACAACACCGACATTGCCTTTGCCATAAACATCGGTGAGCGCTGCAACATCGGGATACATCAGCGAATGATCGCCGCCGATGATGAAGGGAATGACCCGGCTGCCACCCTCATGTTGAACCTCAGCCGCTTGGCGAACGAAGGACCGGACCGCATGGATCGTGCGCTCCGTACTCATCATGTCGTTCGGCGCGTTGCCGTAATCGACCACCGTCATGTCCTGGAGCGGATCGACCATCACATGCATGTGCGGCTGGCGTGCGCCGTAACCAAGATAGATCGACGAGTTCCGAACAGCATTCGGGCCACGGGAGGCGCCGCGGGCGCCACCGCCCATATCGGTAAATGCGCCCATGATCGCCACATCAACTTCACCGGCGGCAAGATCCTCAGGGGTGAAAGCCAACGGTTGATGCAGGAACGTCGGAAGCTGCATGTATCCTTGGCCAAAGAAACGCTGCGGGTCGACCAGTCCGGGTTCGCGATTTTCTTTTTGGCCCTCATAACTTGGAAGAGGCGTCCGCCAGGCGTTGAAGCTCGGGTCCTGTGTGTCCAGTGGGACGACCGGCTGTTCGCCGTCCCGAATGGGGGCCGCATTTTCCTCGTATTCATGGCCATAGACCTGAGCCAAAGCTGGCCCGACCAAAAGCGGCAGAATGACGAGGCTTGAAAGTAAAGACAGTCCTTTGCCCATGATGCAGCACCTCCCAGATAGCTGACGAAGCGTAACACGCTGATAACACAGCGCCAGTCGCCAAAAAATCCAAGGTGCAGCCAGATCTATCCGGTGAAAGATCCTTGTCGTTGGGTAGCTGGATTGAAAGCGTGCGGTTCGTTCAGACTTTCAGCCAGCTTTCAAAGAGAATAGCGTTGGCGCAGTCCTTGAGCGGAGCTTCGGCCCCGTCTTCGTGATGCTCCAGCCATTGGCGGCACTTTTCGGTTTCCTGGCAGCTCATGCAACGGCGGGCAGCCGTTTCCATGTCCACATCGGCTTGCACACCACCCGGCAAGCCTTTCATCGCGCCGATGGTGTCCAGCATGCGGCCCATCAATTCGGCGCGTTCGTTCAATCGGTCCATCCAGTTCACAGGGAACTCCTCTGTCCTCTGGGCCCGGCAGCTCAAACTGCATGGCAGGCCCGTGAAGTTTTTGGCGGGATCCCGTCCTGATCCGATCCATTCTGCGAGCGAGGATGGAGACATCTCGCAGTCCCTGCCTTGATCAGGGTCAACTCTCGCCAAGCTTTAAGAAAGCAGCCATACTCGGCACGTTAGAGTCGGTGTGCTCAGACTGACCCTGGAGACGGTGTCATGGTGGAAACGGTCAGCGCACAGCCGCTGCCAGCAAATACCCAAGGTGGAACCGCCTCCCAGGCCCTGGAGCCGGGCACCGAACTGCGTGCCAAGGTGGAGGCCAATCTTCCGGGCGGTGTCGTCCGGTTGTCGTCTGACGCCAAATCGATCGATCTTCGCGTACCGTCTCCCTTGCCGGTCGGAAGCAATGTCACGCTCACGGTTTCCGGCACCCGGCAACAGCCCGCTGTTGTTCTGACGCCCGACAGCGCCGCTGCGAAACCTGCAAGTTCCGCGCCGCCGCAAAACACCGGTCAGACGGTCGCGGCCCAGCCGACTGCGGCAAATCCGCAAACTCCGGCGACCCAACCCGTGACAACTGCGCCACCGCCTCAGGCAAACCCACAGGGACCGCCCCAACCGCAACAACCGGCGCAGCAGACTGGCCAGCAGTTGCCGCAACAGGCGCCTCCACCAACCGGGCAGCCGTCCGGACAGCCTCAGCCCGCGCAGCAGCCAGCCGGGCAGCCGACCTTGCTGCGGCCCGCACCTGTTTTGGCTCAGTTTCTTCAGGCAACTGGCGTGCTGCCGCAACCGGTCCAACCGGGCGGCGCTGCGCAGCCGCAACTCCCCGGCCAGATCCTGACCCAGCCTGCCGTACCGGGCCAACCCGCTGTACCAAATCAGGCTCAGGTTCCCGGGCAATTGCCGGCAGGTTCGGTTCTCCCCCAACCGGTGCAACCCGCACCTCCTTCGGGCAGCGGACAAGCTCCTCTGCCGGCACAAGGGGCAGGAACCGGTGGTCCGGTTGCC
This sequence comes from Roseibium alexandrii DFL-11, assembly GCF_000158095.2. Classification (NCBI taxonomy): domain Bacteria; kingdom Pseudomonadati; phylum Pseudomonadota; class Alphaproteobacteria; order Hyphomicrobiales; family Stappiaceae; genus Roseibium; species Roseibium alexandrii. The sequence continues at coordinate 2,051,414 of NZ_CM011002.1, read as the reverse complement.
GGTGCGCCAATCATAAACACTGGGCAGGGCACCGTCGTTCCGCCGCTGCCCTCCGGCGGTCCGGCACCTGGAACCCCGGGCGCTCCAGTCAGCGTTCAATCCGGCCTACAGTCCACGGTCTCCGTGCCTTCTGGGACCGGTGGACCGATCCCTTCGCAAGGGACCAGTGTGCCACTGCCAGGAGGGCTGGTGTCCGGGGCGCAGGCGGCAGGGGCGCAAGTTTCTGGCCCACAAGCTGGTGCTTCTCCGTCAATCCAGGTGCCAGCAACAGGTTCAGCACCGGCCGCAGCACAGGCTGGGACCCCGGCTCCGGCCACCGGCGCGGCACCACTGCAATCGCCTGGCACGGGACCGATACCGACCGCACCGGCAACAACGCAGACCGGGCAGCCGTTGCCCGCCGGGTCACCAGCTGGGGCGCCAACCGGTACAGGGGCGCCCGGCGCTGCACCCGCCTTGGGCCAGCCTTCCGCAGGTCAAGCGATCCCGCAAACTGGGGCTTCTCCAGCATCTGTAACATCAGCATCAGGGCAAGCGCTTCCGGCGCAAGGGGCTCCAAGTACTGCAGTGGGAGCACCAGCGAGCCTCGCCTCCGTGGCACAAGCCTCATCCCCGCAAGGAGTGCCACTGAGTGCGGTGATCTCCCAAACAGCATCAGCTGCAGGGCAGGGGTCTGCCGTTGCAACCGGAGCTGTTCCGCCTCCCGCCGCGGGAGGGCCACAGATCGCGGTGCAGCCGGGCGGGCAGGCTTTGCCTCAGCCCGCAGTCAATCAAACTGTCGTCACGGCTCAGCAAAGTTCAACGCCCGCAGCTGGGACAGCGGCCCAGAGCGCCAATGGTCAAGCAGGCCCACCTCTGCCGGTCAGCGCCAGTGCGCAATCGCAGGTACAGGCTTATGTCGCGGCAAAACCTGGCATGGCAACGCCCGGTCAGCCGTCCAATGCCTCTCAAGGGGGCGGTCCGGCAGCTTCAACCCCGGTCCAGCAGGCGGCGGCAGCCTTGCGCCAGCCTTTGGCAGAACAACAGGCCAGCCTCGGCAATCTGTTTGCCCAAATCGGATCCTTGATGTCGGCGCAGGCGGCCGGAAAGGCCTCCGTTCCGGACGCTGTGCAAAAGGCCATGCAGCAGATTTTGGGACTGCGCCTGAACTCCGGACAACCGATAACCGGACAGTCCTTGCAGCAGGCCGTGCGCTTGTCCGGTCAGGGTGGGGAGGGACGGTTGCCGTCACCCACAGGCGCGCAACAGTCTCCCGTGCCCGACCTCAAGACCGCCTTGTTGGCGTTTCGTGGCTTGCTGCAAAGCCTCGGCGCGGAACCTGCCGTCCGGTTTCCCGCGCGCCAGCCGGCCCCGGCCTCCCGCTCATCTGGTCCCCAAGGCCAGGCCCCGCAAACCTCAAGCGGTTTTTGGGCCGGGTCTGCGCCGCAGAACCTGCAGTCCTTGCTCCAGGAGACAGACGCTGCGCTTGCGCGCATGCGGCTCACTCAATTGACCAACGCTGGTCTTGCAGGAGATGACGGCCCGCAGGCAACGGCGGCCAAGCCCATGGACAGCGTTCTGGAACTGCCACTGGCGCTCGGCCAGGACACGGCGGTCATGCAAATGCAGATCGGCCGCGATGGCGGCGGCAACAGTGTAGACGAGGACGAAGAACCGGCTTGGCGGCTGCGTTTTGCACTGGATCTCACCGCAACCGGTCCGCTGGAGGCGGCCGTGAGCCTCCGGGGCGGCGGGACTTACATATCCCTTTGGGTGGACCGCAAGGAGACACTCGATCTCCTGTCCGGTCTTCAGGAAACGATGGAGGCGGCGTTCGCTGATGCCGGGCTGGATCTTCAGGAACTGCGCTTCATCCGCGGCCTTCCGCCGAAAACCGCTGCCAAATATGGCGCCCTCATCAACCGCCAATCGTGAGGGCAGGTATGACTACGCCGACGAAACCTGAAAAAATTGCCGTTGCACTGGAGTATGAAGATGGCGGCGCGCCGGTTGTCAGTGCCAAAGGAACGGGCTCGGCGGCCAAGCGGATCGAGGAAATTGCCCGGGAGGCCGGGGTGCCGATCGAGCAGAACCCGATGATGGCCGAGGCCCTGTCGCAGATTGAAGTCGATCATGAAATCCCGATGGAGCTTTATCAGGCCGTCGCCGTCCTGGTCGGCTTCATCATGCGCACCGGTCAGGCGCAGCACCCCAAGGCGTCTGAGTCGGAAGAATGACGCTTGCCTGAAGGAGGCCGAAGGCCGGGTTGCAGCAACCAGTGCCCACTCACACCGAACTTGCGGTGACGTCGTGCCAAAAACTGCCGTTTGAACAAGCTACGGCACCTGAGTGGTCTTGATAAGCCTGCTTTTAAGAACCTTGCTCCGGCAAGCCTTCAGAGCAGGCTCAAAAATCCCAGCAGACGTGATCAGGGCCACTCCTGCAATTTCCCGTATGCCAAAGGTTCGTTCGCCCAATATGCTGCCGTGAGTGTGCCCGCGCTGATCTCCGTCATGAACAGGATCGCGAGCACGCCGGGGCTCAGAACGGTTGCGCCCCACATTACCGCAAGAGCGGGGGGGATAACCAGAAGCAGGATGACAGGGACGATCCATGGCAGAACCGCACGTATTGTCTGCCAATCAGGAGGGGGCGTTGAACCGCCGTGCGGCAGCAAAGTCAGTGCAAGTGCGGCAACGCTGCCCCAGATGAAATAGGACAGGGCGAAATCCAGGCCGTTGCCATTCGTATCCGACTTCATCCAGACCGCCGCGATGGCCCAGACGAGGCCGGATGCAAGTCCCATCCAGTCGCCAGGCCGGAGCGCTCCGCCGGATCCGGCATCGATTCTCAGAATGAGCAGCAGACCAATCAACGCCAGGCCGATTGTTCCCCAGCGTGCACGGGTGATGGCTTCTCCGATCACGATCCGGGCCAGCAATGTGCTCCAAAGTGGCGTCAGATAGTAAAACAACAAGGCGCGGACAATGTCCGTGAACACAAGCGAGCCCGCATACAGAACAAGAGCCACCCCGGCGAACATGCCGGCAATGTGTAGTGACCATCCACCTTGCAACAGGTGCCGCGTGCGCAGCAGGATAACGGGCATCAGCAACAAGGTTGGCAGTAGATAGAATAGTACGATCGCCCAAACGCCGGAAATCCCATGATCATCCAAGGCTCGAAGAGGTATCCAGAACAATCCCCAGGCGAGCCCGGACATCGCGACGGCCACCATTGCCAAGTGTTCGGTGTTGAATTTTGTCACTACGGCACCTCCACGGATCATCAACCAATGCGCTAATGCCGGTGTGATCGCATGGAAGCCCAGATCGTTCTGGCGGTTTTCGGACATCGAAATCGTTATCTTTTCGACAAGTTGCCGCTGATCGGATAGCTAAGTTTCATGTTGGAATTTCAGACCTGTGAAGCTGCGCGGCTCTCCCGTGATCCTCGTTTTGACGGGGTGTTTTTTGTCGGGGTCAAAACCTCCAGAATCTATTGCCGAACCATTTGCCCGGTCAGGCAGCCGCTGTCGAAGAATATCATCTATTTCACGACGGCGGCCGCCGCCGAGGCAGGCGGTTACAGACCTTGTCTGAGATGCCGCCCGGAAACAGCCCCGAAATCAGCGGCCTGGAACGGCACCTTGTCGACCGTCTCCAGGGCCATGAAGCTGATTGAGGAGGGCGCGCTGGATACGGCAAGTCTCCCGGAGCTTGCGGAGCGGTTGGGTATCGGAGAGCGGCATCTGTCCCGGCTATTCAAGAAACACGTGGGCGCGACGCCTCTTCAAACGGCCAAGACGATTCGGTTGCAGCGCGCCAAGCGATTGCTGGACGAAAGTGATCTCAAGGTTGCCGAGATTGCATTTCAGTCCGGGTTCGGCAGTGTCCGGCAATTTAATGCTGCATTCTCACAAGCCTACCCCTATGCGCCTTCTGACTACCGGGACAAGCGCCGGAAGGCATCTGGCACTGGGTGAAATCGATCCTAATCAATTACCACCCATCGGCCCCTAAATTCATTCGAGCCCCTTGCAGGGGCGAAAATTCCCAGTTAGGCGCAAGCCAAAGATTGTATTGCCCGCCACGTGCTTCTATACGGAAGCAAACGGCCCGTCCGGGCGACTTGCTAGCGAATAGGAAGAAAGACGTATGACGATTGTCGACGCACGCACTCCCGACCCGAAGAAATTCATCAAGGGCGCGACCGGCGACTGGGAAATCGTGATCGGCATGGAAGTCCATGCCCAGGTCACGTCCGACGCCAAGCTCTTTTCCGGTGCCTCGACCGAATTCGGCCAGGATCCGAACAACAATGTTTCCCTCGTCGATGCGGCCATGCCGGGCATGCTGCCGGTGATCAACGAGGAGTGCGTGCGCCAGGCAATCCGCACCGGCCTCGGCCTGAAGGCGGAGATCAACCTGAAATCCGTTTTTGACCGCAAGAACTATTTTTATCCGGATCTGCCGCAGGGCTACCAGATCTCCCAGTTCAAGCAGCCGATTGTCGGCGAGGGCGAGATCCTTCTGGATATGCCGGATGAGCAGGTCGAGATCGGCGTTGAGCGTCTGCACCTGGAACAGGATGCCGGCAAGTCCCTGCACGACCAGCACCCGTCCATGTCGTTTGTCGATCTGAACCGGTCTGGCGTTGCCTTGATGGAAATCGTATCCAAACCGGACCTGCGCTCGGCCGATGAGGCAAAAGCGTATCTCACCAAGCTGCGCACCATCCTGCGTTATCTCGGCACTTGTGACGGCAACATGGACCAGGGTTCCATGCGCGCGGACGTCAACGTGTCGGTCCGCCGTCCGGGCGGCGAATTCGGCACGCGCTGCGAGATCAAGAACGTCAACTCCATCCGCTTTGTCGGCCAGGCGATCGAATATGAAGCTCGCCGTCAGATGGCGATCCTGGAAGATGGCGGCAGCATTGATCAGGAAACACGCTTGTTCGACAGCGTGAAGGGCGAGACCCGCTCCATGCGCTCCAAGGAAGAAGCGCACGACTACCGCTATTTCCCGGACCCCGACCTTCTGCCGCTGGAATTCACGCAGAGCTTTGTCGATGAACTGGCCGCTGACCTGCCAGAACTGCCGGACGACAAGAAGGCCCGGTTCGTCAAGGACTTCGGCTTGACAGCCTATGATGCGGACGTTCTGGTCGCTGAAAAAGCCTCTGCCGATTTCTTCGAGGAGGTTGCGAAGGGCCGCGACGCCAAACTGGCTGCGAACTGGCTGATCAACGAGCTGTTCGGCCGCCTGAACAAGGAAGGTAAGGATCTGGAGACATCTCCGGTCTCAGCTGCTCAACTCGGCGGGATCATTGATTTGATCAAGGCGGGCACCATCTCCGGCAAGATCGCCAAGGACGTCTTTGAGATCGTCTGGACTGAAGGTGGCGACCCGGCTCAGATTGTTGAAGACCGCGGTATGAAGCAGGTCACGGACCTAGGTGCGATCGAGGCGATCGTCGACGAAATCATCACGGCCAACCCGGACAAAGTCGAGCAAGCCAAGGACAAGCCGAACCTCGTCGGCTGGTTCGTCGGCCAGGTCATGAAAGCCTCCAAGGGCAAGGCCAACCCGCAAGCGGTGAACGATCTTCTGAAGCAGAAGATCGGCCTGGAATAAGGCTTTTTGCTTTTCTAGAATTCATATGATCCCGGCAATGAGCCGGGATCGTAAAGCTGTCGGCAAGTGACAACCTGATCCCGGATATCCGATTTTCGTTCACCCGGGTTGGGTCCTTTGGGCTGAGCCGTTACACATTTAATCCCCGAGATCCAAGTCGTCCTCATGGACCCGATCAGCGCTTCACTTGCTGTCGGACGCCAGTTTGCGAGTACCTGACTAGTTTGAGCGGTTCTGCGTGCGCGATATATGTATGCAACTCAGTCCAGAATATCAGGACGATAGTTCATGAGATTGTATGCAAAGTGCTCATGTTCTGCCTAACAAGTAGGCTATGACATCTGGTCTGCGGCCGATCCGGCTGCCGGGTGCTAAAAATCGCAGCGAAACCGCCTTGTCCGGCTGGTGGCACAAGTCTTGCGAACCGTTCCGTGACATCCACAGGGGCGCTCGATGGTTTTGAGGAACGACAGGTTGGGCCTGGGTCATGTTTGATCTCAGGTTTTTCGAAATCTATCGCAATCCGGAATACCTTCTGCTTTTGGGGGAAGGCGCCGCGGTCAGCGCATTCTTGACGGTTATCGGCGGCGCGCTCGGCTTTGTTCTGGCCACGAACCTGTCCGCGTTGCGTCATTACAAGGTCCCAATCCTGGCGCCGATCGCGACCATCTATGTTGAGTTCATCCGCAACACCCCGTTGATCGTGCAGATGTTTTTTGTAGCGTTCGGCCTGCCGTTACTGTTGGGCTACCAGTGGCCTTTCTGGGCGCATGCGCTCTTGGCACTGTCGCTCAATTTCTCGGCCTACTTCGCTGAGATCCTGCGTGCCGGACTGGCCGGGATCGGCACGGGGCAGAGCGAGGCGGCGGCCGCGCTCGGACTTCCCACATGGCTAGGCTTCTCCAAAATCCTGTTTCCGCAGGCCGTTGCAGCCATGTTCCCGTCCTTGAACAGCCAGTTCATCTTCCTGTTCCTGACCACCGGTGTGATTTCGGAAATTGGTGTTACCGATCTGACCTGGGCGGGTCTGTACATCGACAGCCGCAGCTTTCGGTCGTTCGAGGTCTTTTTCACATTGACCGTCATCTACGTCCTGATGGCGCTGTCTTTCAAAGCCCTGCTGGGTCTGGCCCATGACCAGTTGTTCAAATGGAAGGCCGTGCGGTGAAGGATCTGTTTGTCTCCCTTTTGGGAAAGCCATTCGGCATTGTGGTTTTCCAGCTTCTGGAAGCGACCCAGTTCACCATCTACCTGTCGCTGATTGCTTTTTTAGGTGGCGGCTTGATCGGAGTTTGCGTAACGGCCATCCGCGTCTCTCCAATGTCCTGGCTCCGAACCGTGTTTGCCGCCTACACTTGGCTGTTCCAATCCGTTCCCTTGTTGATGTTGCTGTTTCTGCTGGGACTTGGCATGCCGCGCCTGTTCGCCATCCAGGTTGACCCGTGGTTTGCTGCGGGACTGGCTCTGACACTCTACACCAGTGCCTATCTGTCGGAAGTCTGGCGGGGAGCGATCACCTCGGTCCCGCTGGGGCAGCACGAAGGCGGCCGGGCATTGGGATTGGCCTTCGCGCAGATCATGATCCTGATCATCCTGCCGCAAGCGTTTCGTTTGGCCATTGCTCCGACTGTCGGGTTCATGGTGCAGATCATCAAGGGCACGTCTCTGGCCTACATCATCGGGTTTCATGATCTCATGGCGATCGGCAAACGCTGGGCCAATTCGCCGGTGCCAGGCACGCAGCCGTTCGTCATCTATCCGATGATGGCGATGATCTACTTCTCTCTTTGTTATCCGCTGTCCTTGTGGGCCAGGCATCTGGAAAAACGCCTCGGATCCACATCGTCCAAAGGCGGGGCAGCTGCCGCCGCCTGATTGTCTCCAATTGAACGTTGAATCCAGGGAGTGTTTGGAAAATGCTGAAGAGATTTGCAGGACTTGCCGGCGCCGCGATGGCGGCGGTGATGTTGTTGGCCGCGCCGGCATCGGCGGAGTTGAAGGATATTTTGGCCGCTGGAAAAATAAAGATTGCAACGCCGGAGAATTTTCCGCCGTTCGGCGCACTTGGCGCTGACGGTGAGTATGAAGGCTATGACATCGATGTCGCCAAGATGATCGCAGAAGACCTTGGGGTCGAGCTCGAGCTTGTGCCGGTGACCTCCAAGCAGCGCATTCCGTTTCTAGAAACGGATCGGGTCGATCTTGTGATCGCGACGCTCGGCGCAAATCCGGAACGGGCGAAGTCCATCTGGTTTTCCCATGCCTACGCCCCGTTCTTCTCAGGCGCGTTTGCCAAACCTGATGTGGCTGTCTCTTCAATCGCCGATTTTGCTGGCAAGAAGATTGCCGTGACCGGGGGAACTCTTGAAGATCTTGCAATTACCGAAGATGCTCCCGACGGTGCCGAAATCATTCGCTTTGGCGACAACGCGGCCACCATCGCAGCCTATGTCTCCGGACAGGCGGACGTGATTGTCACCGGCAACATGGTTGCGCTCGGAATTTCCAACGACAATCCGGAATTCAATCTTGAGCCCAAGTTCATCATTGCCAACTCACCGTCCTTCATCGGCGTGAAAACCGGCAACATGGACCTGCTTCAATGGGTTAACGTGTTCGTGCTGCACAAGAAACTCAATGGAAAGTTGAATGGACTTTCCGTGAAATGGCTGAAGACGCCTCTGCCGCCGCTTCCGGCACTCTAAGTATGCGGATGACATTAGTAGAACGCGCGTGGAAAGTGCGCGTTCTATTATGGGCGCGGTGTGTTCGGCGCAATCGAATTCAATCGGAGGCCGGTAGACGGGTCACTAGCCCGTATTTCTTCGAAGTCCTGTTGAACTTCTGTGCGACCGCGGCGCCGAGATCGATGCCCATCTGATCGGCGAGCAGATCCAACGCGATGATAGCGTCGGCCATTTCGTCAGCGACATCCTGAAGGTCTGCAGTGGAGCCCTTGATGCCACGGGTCCCGCGCAGATATTTCTTCAAGGCTTCCGCCACCTCGCCAAATTCGCCGGCAACTTCCAGCCCGCGAAACGCGATGTCGGCCTGATCATTGCCCGGCCACTCTTTCTGGCGGGTAATGTTGGCCTCGCGCAGATCGGAAAACTTCATGGGTAGGGCTCCAAGATTGCGGGGGAAGGACTATCAGCAGCGGCGCACACCCTTTCGCAAGGCATGCGCGACTTGTCAATTTTCGGGACAGGGGAATCGGGGTACCAACGCCGCAGGTCCTCCTGCCAACCGCCAGCGAAACCCATGATCAAAATTGAAAAAGCCACCCACAGCCACTTGGCCGATATTGTTGCCATTATCAATGCCGGGGCGACCAGCGTGCGTAAGGGCAAGGAATTCGGCAGTTTTGAGGAGTATCGCCCGGCGTTCGAGGCCATGCTGGCGGCGCCCGAAATGGATATCTATGTCGCTCTGGACCCGTCAGGAGAGGTGATCGGCACCTACCAGATCCATTTTCTGAAAGGTCTTGCGTTTCAGGGCCGGCCGCGGGTGGAATTGGAAAGCGTTCATGTGCGCGCGGATCAGCGGGGCTCCGGCGTTGGCAAGCTCATGATGGCCCATGCCGAGCAGCTTGCTGTCGAGGCTGGTGCATGTCTGGTGCAGCTCACGTCAAACAAGGAGCGTGAAGGCTCCCATCAATTCTACAAACGTCTCGGCTATGACCAAAGCCACTTGGGCTACAAGAAAATGCTTGTCTGACCGGCTTCGGACAAAAATGCCCGCCGCCCGGTCCGAAAATGCGCCACACATTCAAAAGCGGACAGAGCAAGCGGGCTGTGGCCAAACCTTTAAGCTTGGCAAAGCGATAAGCGTCTTACTTCACGCGGCTCCAGGTCTCGCCTTTACAGATCAGACCGCCCATGACGCAGCCCTCCAGTTTTAACTTGTTGGCAGACGTCAGTTTGATGAAACCGGTATAGGTCTTGCCGTCTTCCGCGTTGTAGACCTTGCCTTTCCACTGGCCATCCGTACCGGTCGGCTTCATGGATTGAACGATCTGAACGCCAAGCAGCGGGCGGCTGCGTTTGGAAGTGTCGGGATTTTGCGTGTCGTTGCGAGGATCACGCAGCCAGATGAGCTTGCCACACAGCGCTCCGCCACAGGAACTGATCCGGATTTTTGATGCGCCGTTCGGGCGTTCCCAGTCGCCCTTTGCATCGGCGGCAAAAGACGGTGCGGTCGTGGCTGCGAGCAGTCCGGCAGCCAGAAGTGCGGCTGCGGCGTTGAATTTCAGCATATGTTCCTCCCAAAGCGGAATAACTTCCGTTTACGGAAAGGGAATGTATCGTGGTGTGGCCTGGTTGCATACCCGTAACGTAACGTCATATGCGCGATTTTTTGCGCGTGCCGGTGTTCGAACACGCACCATATTGTTCCGAGACGCGAGGGCGAAGAGTTTGGGATCCCTGTTGCGACGTCCTGCTGATTTTTAAACTGGCTAATTTTAGCAGGATTGAAAACCGGGTGCCGGGGCCATGTAATAGGGTATCAAACGTCCTCCGTAATATGGGCAGGCAGCTTGTACATTCGAAATGCCGCCGGTCTTGTTGTCATTGGCCTGACCCTCTTCGGGGCCAGCACAAAACCCTTGCAGGCCGATGCAATCCGGGCCGCCACCGACGATTGGCCCCCGTTCCGAATCTTGACTGACGAAGGGTTCACCGGGTTGGACCTTGATCTCATCCACGAAGTCGGGAAGCGGGTTGGAACAGATATCGACGTGGTGAGAATGCCGTGGGGGCGGGGGTTGGCGTCCATGCAAACCGGGGCGGTCGATGTCATGACCGGTCTGGCCTACCGCAAGGAGCGGGCCGAATACATCGCTTACACGGACACTCCCTATTACGCATGCGAGACGGCTTTTTATACGCCCGCGTCACGCCCGGTCAGCATCACATCTTATGAGGACTTGCAGGAACATACCGTTGGGTTCGTCTTGCATTCCGCTTATTTCGAACAGTTTGATCAGGACACAACGCTCGATAAGTTAGGTGTTGCGGCGGAAAACATTCTCATCGATATGACCAAGCGCGGACGCCTGGATGTGATGATCGGCACCGATTGCCAGGTGGACTATTACCTCAAGACCCAAGGGCTCGGAGACCTGATCGTCAAAACGGAGTATCGCCCGGGCAATACGGTCAATCTGTTTCTGGGCGTTTCCCGGCAGTCTGAGTGGGCCGAGCGGGTGGAAGAGCTGAATACGATTGTGAAAGACCTGGTCGATGAAGGCGTTGTTGATGCGTTTGCCCGCCGGTACTACGACAATCCGTCCTAAGTCTTTCCCGTGATCACCGTCACAACCTGACCCAACAGTGTCTTTTCCAGCGTTCGGGGCGAACCCGTTGTGCCTGAAAGACCGCTCCCAGCGGGGCTTTTGTTTTTCCTGTTCTTGGTTGAAAAAAATGCTCAATCGATCTTTTGGTGAATCCAATATGAATCCATCCTGTCAAATTTTGCGATAATGTTATTGAAAACACACAGCAATTCGTAACGCTATGGTTGTCATCCGGTAAATTTCAGACTTACTTAAACTATTGTTCGGATTTCATTAAATCTGTTTTTTAACTGCCTCTTTAAGCGCTCCTGATGAAGTAACCCTCATGAAACGGCGGGAAAAGCTTCAGATAAGCTTTCGTTTCTAGGGAAGTCTTTTAGACAAAAAGGGGAGAGCGTTATGGCTCGCTATGAAATACATTCCGACGACATGGCCATCATGGGTGAAAAGCCGATGACGGCTGAAATTCTGTTCCAGATGGGTCTGGACAGCGCCTGTGGCCGTCACGGCACGACAGACCTCGTGACAGCGCACAAGTGGTTCAATATTGCGGCTTTGAAGGGCAACCAGGAAGCTGTGCGCTATCGCAAGGAAATCTCCGGTGAAATGAGTTTCTCCGAGATCGCAGAAGCGCAGCGCTCTGCGCGCGAATGGCTGTCGATGCATTGATCGCGTGCAAGGCTGCCGGCCAAACGGCACCTGCACCCAACGGTCTATCCTGACGCGGCGCAGATATTATCGCCGCGTCACCACTTTTCAGCACTCAATGAACTGCAGCCAGTCCGAGATTATCCCAAAGGTTTCCGGGGATCGGCGGACCGAGGACAAATTGAAAGTCCATCACCCGATCGCCCGCCTTATTCAACTGGCATCGGTAGGCGAGTTCATACCAGTTTCCCTGGCTGCGCAGAGCGCCCGCCGGAGCGTAGAGTTCCAGGCCGCGTTGAACCGTCGCCTGAAGGGCATAGGGCACCAGCCGGTCTGGTCGAAGCCCTTGCGAATTCGCCCCCACTTGCTCCATCGCTTCCAGAGCGCAAAGCTGCTCTCTCCGATCACGACCAGTCACCGTCTGCAAGGCCGCACGCGCCTGGGCCGAACGCCGGTCCTGCAAAACCAGTGCGCTTCGAAGCTCCGCAGCGGGAACCCAATTTTCCGCAGCGCGCCAATCGGGCCGGGCTTGGAGGGAGGCCGTTTCTTCCGCTGCCCGGGCATCATCTTGCGGTTTCACCAACGTCTCTTCCTGGCTAGGCGCTCTCTTTCCGCCAGAAGGGGACAGGGTGGCTGCCTGGGATGGGGCTGCCTTGGGCAGGAGGACCAACTCAACATCAACCGGCAGCGGCGTGCCTGGGCGCTGCTGGTTCGCAGGGGGCAAGCTAGCGAGAATGACAAACACTGCAAGATGAAGCCACAGCGCCACGACGCTGGAAATATGGTCGGTGATCAGCCGGTCGAGAACCGGAAGGGACGACGTGGTTATGGGGGCGGTGTCCAAAAAATCGAAAGATCATCCAATGTAGTCCTGCGATTGCGGCACAGGTGAGGCCGGTGCCGCCAGAGGCCACAAAAACCAAACGGTAACCCTGTTTTGAGTTGGTCCGGCATTTTCCCTTTGCAGGCTGCTGCACTGGTTGACTGTAAAAGAATGCAATTTATGAAGAGTGTTTTTCTCTAGGACGCGCAAAAGTAGCGTTTTTTTCTGCGCAGGAGTGAGGTTGAGAATGCATCCTGAAATCAATTTGATCCGATTTGCCGTGATTTATGTGAGTGTTCTGATCGGTACGTTTGTATTGAGCACGGCAGTTTTGATCGCCGCAGATATTGATATTTCCAGCGGAACTCAGTTTTTGCCTGTAATTGCAGCGACACTGGATGCCGGCCACCGGTATTTCAAAAAATATCAGTCACTTCCAGAAAGTGGATTTGCCTGGTCAGCTGCGTTCAAGATGACCGTCGTTGAGATCATCATTTCCGTACCGGTTGCTTTCGCCTTCATCCTACTCGCGACAGAGATTGATTTCTTCAGTGGTTTTTTCATCGCGATTTTCCTAGGTGCCCTTGCGTTCGTGTTTCTGGTCTCTTTTCTATTCAAGCGGTTTTTGTTCATGAGCGCCGCAAAGGGAGCGCAGAAGGCTTTCTTGAAACACAAAGCAAAAGCCAGCCTGGCCGGCTGAATGGGGTGCGGTTAAAGGCCGCCGCGTAATATTGGGAGCCTCTGGTCTTGGGGGAAAAGAACTGGCGCTTACGGGCCAGGCTCTCAATTCATGACCCGGTGCCGGTTGAGGATCTGCTCATAAGTGCCATCCGCTTTGATTGCCTTAAGGCCGCTCTTTAACGACTGGATAAGCTCCGGGTCGCTGTCTTTGTTGATGGCCATGTAAAGACCGCCGCTGATGTCGTCCAGCCGATAGATCCGATCAAACAATGCCGGATCCATATCCTCCAAATCGAGGTAGTATTGGAAAGCGGCTTCATCGAAGGCGATGAGATCCAGCCGGCTGAGCGCCAGTTTCCGGATGTTCAAAACATCTTCACCGACGATATCGAGATTTGTGAAGTTCTGGCTCTTAAGGTACTGATAAATCACATCCTCAACCGAAACGCCGATGCTGAAATCCTTTGCATCGGACAATGACTCGACGGTCAGATCCGTCCTGCTGGCCAGTTTGTAAAGGGACGTGTTGTAGGGCGCGATGACGCCGATCCACTCAAAAAGATCTTCCCGTTCCGGGATCCGGCCGATCGAAAAGATCACTGTGTTTTTGGTGTTCTGCGCAGTCAGATACGCCCGCGCCCAAGGCAAAAACAGGAACTCGGCGGCCAGTCCGGCTTGTGCAAGAACGGCTTGCACGACCTCACTCGAAAGACCTTGGGCCCGGCCGTTGTCCGAATAGTTGTAAGGTGGGAACTCCTCGGTGACGATCATTATGTCCTGCGCCCGGACAGGGAGCGCAAAGCACATGAAGATCAACGCCGCGCGCAGAATGCGCACCAGTGAGGATAAATACGCAAAAACCATGGCTCATTACCGCAGCAAATCGCCAAAACCTGCAAGTTGTGAAATCTGTCAGGAGCCGCGGCTTTAGAGCTGGTCAGGCACCGTGCAGGCCAGGAGAGTTCCCTACGCAATCGAAAAAGCCCGCGGCCAACACCCCCCAATTTCTCGTTTCTGATTGCCGCCTCCTGGCGAAGTTGAGGGCCTGAAATCAACCTTCGGGATCCGGCGCTTCTGGTATGCCGATGCAAAACTCTCAGGACTGGTGGTCAAACAGGCAGGAAGGGCACCGTGTGTGTCGGGGGAAGACAGATCCATCGTCTGTTGGTGGAAAAACTGGGCCAAGTCAAAAATCCCCTTGAACTCATGGGGTTTTGTTCGTAAACGGGGCCTACCGGAGAGGTGGCCGAGTGGTCGAAGGCGCTCCCCTGCTAAGGGAGTAGGCGGGCAACCGTCTCGAGGGTTCGAATCCCTTCCTCTCCGCCATTTCTCATAAACAATAGCGTTTGCGAACCCGTGTTTGGCGAGATCAGAGCAACACAATAGAATTTTCGAACCACTTGTAATCCGGTTTTACCTTATGTTGGCCAGTTCTTGGGCGAACTGTTTTCAAAGTGCGGCCAACATCGAAGGCAGCAAAGCGGACAATGCCGACGCAGGATCGCGAAAATTCCAAGCAACTTCCTTAGCTTGGTTGCACCCGTGCGGCGGCGATCAACGATAACAGGCGATCAAATTCGCGTCGCGTAATGAGTCGATGATCAATGCAAAACTCGGTTTCGCGAGTTACGGCCTCTCGACATGAAAGTATGAGCTTCTCAACGGCGGCTTCTCCTGTCATGCCGTCATCTCGGATCATTGGGAGGAAGCGGTTCCAAAACTCTGTCGTGTCCGATTGATGGACAATCACTGTATCCCATTCGGGGATGACGATGAGCGCCTGATTTCCTAGACCCCATGCCCAGAACGACCCTTCCGGTAATCCGGTATTCGGGCCAGGAATCCACCACAAGTATCCATGGCCCCATCTCAGGCCTTCCATGCCCGTCACGGTGAAATCGCTCGAAATCTTGTCAATCCAGGCTCCTGGAAGGATCTGTTGGCCATCAAAACGGCCTCCATCGAGATATAGTTGACCGAACCTTGCGAGGTCGCGGGCCGACATCTTGAACATCGCCGCTTTGTGCACAGAAAGGCGTGTATTGGAGATGTACGAAACCGAACCGGCGTCGAAATCGTCCATACTGATTGGCCGCGCGATCCCCGTTTCGAACGCCTCAGCGATACCGATGCCCGTTTCGTTTTCGAAGACCGTTGTAAGGGCGTTATAGTCCCAATTGTTGTACGCCCAGATCGTGCCCGGCTCGTTCTCCTTATTGCCCAGACGTCTGTCTATTTCCTCCTGCAAGCTGCCCGATGCAGCAGCGGGATGATTAATGCCTGAGCGGCTCATCAGCAAATCACGAACGGTCGTCTTCTTCTGCATCGTGGTCAGAGGTATCGTCGCGTCATCGAGACCCAACTCCTGCAACGTAGTTTCAAGCCGAATCTCGTTTGCAACCGACCCCCAGTGCCTTCCAACCAAAGCGCTCAGCACCGACTTCCGTATGGAATGAACGTTGTAGGGCTTTGAGAGATCGCCAAAAACACCAACGACCTTTCCATCAGTAACGATCATCAGAGTGTCAGTGCTCAAGGTAGCGACATCGGCAAACACCGCATCCAACCCTTGCGCCTTCCAGCCCAATCTTTCTGTATCTGTCTTGCTAAGCCGTGTTACGTCGAGGGTCCGAGCAGGCTGGGTCTGCTGCCCAAATCCGCGCTCTCCGGTCTGAACGAGATAACCAGCAAAGCTGACGATCAGCAGCGAGACGAAAAGATATGAAAAATGTCGACGTTTCATTCAGCATTATCTCCCGTGCATTCAACCATTTGATTTCGACTAATCGCTATTCGACTGTCCCATGCCGGGAAATCGGGTTCGAAGCAGCAGGTAGCGGCATCGCATGTGGCGCGTCAGTTGGACCAAACCCTTCCGAAGCGCAAAGACCAGCAGGAAGCCGCCACCGATAGAGGTTGCCAAATGACCGAAACTGCGGAGAACGAGGTAAGTCGCCGATCCTTGAGCCGGATCATGGCTGTCTGAAATCACATCTAAGAGAGTGCCAATCCCAATAATCCCTAGCAGCGATAGGACGAAGAAAAGGATCAGCGCTGTCAGCCCGAGCATCAGCAAGCTTGGAAGAAGGACCACGAGGTCAACTGCTGCCACGCCCCCTAACGCGATCACTGCCTTCCAGAAGTTTTGGGGTGTGTGATGCTCCTCCCACTGACGCAAGTCCATCTCGGCGCGCAGTTCCTGCGCCAACTGCCGCGGGTCGCCATGGGCTGCAACGACATCTTCGATGTCTCTGCCAGCGGCACGTGCCTCATCAAAATAGGAACAATAATCCGCAACAATTTCCTCGATGTCGTCTCCAGGAAGACCTGACAATTCATGACGTAGATCTTGAATAAATTTTTCCCGGGTCATTGGCTTTCTCCCAATATTCCATTGACCGCAGCTATGAAGACTCTCCAATCGCTCTTTTGTTCTTCAAGTCTCTGCCACCCGGCTTTGGTAAGGGTGTAATACTTCCGGGATGGCCCGCTACTCGTCTCCACAAGGCGAGACGCCACAAAACCGTCCTTCGCCATACGGCGCATCAAAGGATAAATCGTGCTCTCTCCCATTCCGACAGCGTCCGCGAGCGTACTAGAAATCTCGTAGGCATAGCTTTCCCTGCGGGACAACATGGCCAACACACACAACTCCAAGGCTCCCTTTTTGAGTTGTATTTGGGCGGCGTCGGACCCTGTCGAGCTAGTTTTCATAATATATATCTAATGCAGGGTACCTTGCATTACAAGGTATAGTGATGATCCCATAAATGGACTCGTGCGAGCTGATAGGCTCTGCGTCGGAGATTTGTACGCCCCGTGCGAAGACATGTGGCATAGCTGCGCACCCCCAAATGGCTTGAAAGGGCTAATTTTGACCCGCACCAAAGTCAGGCAGCGAGCTTAAAATTGCTTCCCAGTCTTCCAGATCTTTGAAAAGATAATCGAAAAAGTTCGGACTTGCTCCCAGCAGGTCCGCCACTTTGCTTCCAGAACAACACAGCTATCATCGCGCCGCGCCCCAGGAAAAGGGTGTACGGCGGCTGAGATCTGTTGCCTATCGAGCCGGTGCCGTTTATTCCGCTCTCAGCGCACTTTCAGATCGCTCTTTGGCTTTGGGGTGTCGGCGGTTTCGGTCCAGGTGAGGCGGAGGTCGATGCGGTTGGAGCCGCCGGAGCGCTCGGCGCGGACCCGCACCGTGATCAAGCCGCCAGGTTCCAGAACGATCTCTTCATCGCCGTCACTCAAGGTCAATTCGCCTTTGCCAATTCCCTTGGTCACCGCCTCCAAAAGGGCCTTGATGGACTTGCGGCTTTGAAGGGACTCGTGGCGGAAACTGCCGTCGCCGTTCTGCATCGGTGCACTCTTTTCTCAAAGATGATGTTCTGGCTTGAAATGTTTGACCCTTGGATAGTCGGAACTCAAGCCCACAACATCGCCGGAGGGGAAAATAAGCGTGGCGCCCGCGCCGATGCCGGTGAGGCCCTCCAGGCGCCGGGAGGTCCGGTCCAGCGTGATGTCGCCTTCCAGGTGCAACAGCCCGTTCTTGGCAAGGATCCGCTGGCCCTTGTGGTTGTTGACGTGGCCCTGAACGATCATCTTGATGCCAGCCTGATGCAGGAGCGCAACGCCTGAGGCCGTCAGTTGTCCGTCAACCGGCCGGTATTTGGTGCGGACCAGATTGGCAACCGGGCCGGAATAAAACGCAAACGGATCATCTTCGGCTTCCAGCCGGTAGCGCGTGTTGACAGCGGCGGGGCCGTCTTTGGCAAGCAGTGCGCACATAGTGTCGTCGATCCCGGCATGCAGAAAGACGATGGATCCGATCTGCTCGACCACATCCATGGCGGAATAAAACCAGCTGTAGGCACCATCCGGGCTCAAAAAGAGATCCCGGCACCGCAGGGACGCCGCATAGACCTCGCGCATGGTGAGGCCTTCCGCGTCCGCCTGTTTGGCGAACTGTTTTGCCTTTTTCTTCAGTTTCTTGAGCTCTTTTTCGATCCCCAATGGCGTCAGGTATGGCCCGGCCGCGGCCGGGAAGGTTGCCTTCCAGCTCGAGGACGGAAAGATCCGCTCCTGGCACTCCGCCTCTTCCGGCAAGCATGCCAGGTCTTCCGGTGTTACGTAGCGGGTGTTGATTTCGGCTAAGAGCGGCAGGATCTTGCGCCCCATCCGGACAAAAAGATGTTCGGTGAGCGGGGCTTTCGGCAGGGTCAGTGCCCGGATCGCAAGGCGCAGCCGGAGATCATGATTTCCCGCAAGCAGACGGACGTCGGCACCCAGATCAAACAGGCGGTTCAGCGCGTTCAGCATGTCGAGGTTGGACGGACCCTTATCGAGGCAATCGCCCCCGACGATGATTTTCGCCATCCGGCCGAAGGGCGTCAGGACAAACCCGTCGTTAAGGCGGCGGACCGCACCGGCTGAAACGAGGGAGCGCAAAAAGCCGTCGGCATCGGCATGCGGATCGGAGATGAAAACAACCGGTTTCTCCGGCCAGGTCCAGGTGCCGTGTGAGGCGGCTGCGATCAAGCTGTCGCGAACCGCGCCGGCATTGCCGCCTGAATGATCCTCATGGACCGGCCAGCGTTCAAGGTTGCGGGGAAGCGCTGCGAGTTCACCCGCATCATCGAAGACAGGGGGCAGCATTGGGTGCGATCTTGCTGCGCGACCGGTTTGTACTGCCATGATTGAAGGCCTAATCGAGCGTCTTGTCCGTTAGCTGGCGAATCTTCCACGTGCCGCCAGTTTGGGCCCATGTACCATTTTCTATGTGACAGAGATGTAACGGCCGGGCGTGGTGCATGCTGTATTGAGCGATCTGGTCACGGGTCAAGACACCGAGCTGGTGCGCCGCGTGCCGGAAAGAAGCACCATGGCCAAAATGCAGCGTCACCGTTCCAGCGGGTTGCTGAGCAGTTGTCCGTGTCAAATGATCTGCCACCCGCTGTCCCGCCATTATCAGCGATTCCGCACCTTGCAGCGGCAGGCAATAGTCGCTGTCCGATTTCCATGCCACGGGAGGCGTGTCAAAGCGGGGGTCTTCGGTAAGGATCGTTTCAATCTCCTCGAGCGTCAGGTTTGCTGCGCTACCGACCGAGCGTTCGGCCAGGGAAGGTGTCTGCTCGATGGTCAAGGTGTGCCCGTGTTTGATCAGGACATCACACGCGAGCCGGGCCGTCTGCCAGGCCCGTAGCTGACAGGACGAATAGACGATCGGATTGAGTGTCAGGCGTTGGTCTGAAAGCCACGCGGCAAGATCTTCGCCGCAGACTTCGGCTTGCGTTTTGCCCTTCTCTGTCAGGGGAAAGGGCTGCAGGGCACTGGGCACATTCTTGCGCTGGTGGTAGTCTCCGTGGCGGATCAAAACCGCGATGGGGCCAGTGGCAGCCGATCCGGTCATGCAAAGAGGTCCTTGCCCGCGGCGGCCAGTGCATCGAAATCGATGGCGCCGGTCACTTCGCGAATCCGGACTCTCTTGAGCTGCTGGAGATAAGCGTCCGGCTCCAGCGGTTCGTCATCGCGCAGGAAGACACCATTGGCATCCTGAAAGAACGGACCGGCACTTTTCATGATCGCACCCAGGAGATCGGGCCGCTCGGTGAGGTCTGCATCCACAAGGCGCGTTGGCTCAGTCGAAGAGCGGCTCCAGTTCAACACCCAGAATTCGGTGAGGGGCGCCGCGAATGACATGCGGTCCGGGCCATAGATCTCACTGATGAAAAGATCGTGCTTTTCTTCCAGTTGCCAAAGGTCTTCCGGCGGCATCTGCAGCAATTCCGCCTTTCTTTCGTCGGAAAGCAGAGGTGCCAGGCGCGGATTGTGCAGGATCGTCCCTGGGTTGATGCGCGGATTTTTAGGAATCCCGAGACCTTCTGTGCCCTTCGCTGCCGCGCGCACCATCAACCTGTCATTGGTGACAAAGCGGGTCGTATCGAGATCCATCATGCGCAAGATGGCGGTGGATTTTCCGCCGCCGGACAGCCCGGCAATCGCAAGGCCCTTGTGCCCATCGGTCACCGCAGCGGCGTGACAGATCTCCCATCCATCCCGCTTGCAGATGTTGAGGATTTGCGTGTTGATGAAGTTGATCACCTGATTGGGATAGGCGAGGCAGGGCCCGAACGCGGCAAGAGCTTGCGATGATTGCAGGAAGGTCATGCCCGTGCGGATCTTGTGCACCAGCCGGCCATCGTCCAGATCGACATACGCGTCCTTGCGGCCAGCTTTGCCCGGTTCGCGCGCCCAGTCGATCCAGTCCGGTTGGACGCTGAGGTTTTGTCCTTCCAGAACGTCGATGGTGGCCGCAACCGGCCCGGCTTCTGCGAGCGCTTCTTTCAGGTGGTGACGCAGCTCTACGGCCATCGGCACCTCGCAACGGACTGCAAGGCGCACCGGACCGGTTTCAAGATAAAGCGTTTCCGGCAAATCACCGCGGTTTAGCTGGGCAAGGACATCGGCGGCGGTCCTCATTGCGTCACCTTTGCAATCACATGATCGGCAAGGGCTGCGGCTGCATCGACACCACAGCCTTCCTTGGCTCCGCGATATCCGCCGAAGGCAGACACTTCAAAGACGATTGGTCCCTCGTCGGTCAACGCCACGTCGACGGTCGTGAAATCAAGGCCGAACGGTGCCTGTGCTTGCCGGGCAAGCTCGATCAGGCCGGCATCCGGCTCAAAGGGCGCATATTTGCCGCCGCTGTGGATCGTTGTGTTCCAGCTATCGGATTGGCTGACCCGAGCGTAGGTGCATAAGTAGTCGCCGCCCAGAAACACCATTCCGAGATCCTGGCCGGAAAGGTTCAGTTTTTGCTGGATGTACATCACCGGATGGTCTTCAGCGAACGCGGCGATCTCGGTCCGGGCGTTGGCGCCCGCTTCGATAATGCACATGCCGCGTGCCTTGGTGGAATACAGCGGCTTGAAGACGGCCGCGCCATAGCGCTCCACCGCCGCTTCGGCAGCTTTCAGATCTTCGGTCACAATCGTTGCCGGCATCGGCGCACCGGCCGCGCGCAGGGAAACCGTGCAGGCAAGCCGGTCGATCAGCCGCAATACGGCCTCAGGGCGGGAGAAGATCTTGACGCCGCGGCTTTCGGCAAATCGCAGAAGCTCCAGCCGGTCGAGCGCATGCGGGCTGTAGACTTCGCTGATCTTCTTGATAATGAGCCCGTCAAGCGCGCAAAGATCCTGTCCCTGGTACATGACAGAACCGGTTTCCAGATCGAGCGTCACGGCTGCCATGTCGGTCACCAGACGGTAGCCGGTTTTGGCCTCGATCACATCGGCAAGCGCTTCTGTGGACCATTTGCCGGGTATGCCAACGACCCCGATCTTGATGTCAGTCAACGAACAACTCCTTGATGGGCAGTTTGAACCGCTCCTCTTTTCCCTCAGGACACGCCAGCGCCTGTTCGAGCAAGAACCGGGCGCGGATGAACATGCGCCGGGCGTGAGACTTGTCGAACACGAACCGCGTGGAGGTGGCAAAGCTGCGTGCAAGGCCAAGGGCGAGGCGGTACTCATAGGTCCGGTCTTTCTGGGACCGGGCGAATTTTGCAGCGACCGATTGCAGGTCGCAGGCGACTTTGGCGAGCCGGCGGCGCACCGGAATGTCCTGGATTTGCAGCCGGTAGTTGGAAATCATGAAGACCGAGACGTCCTGGACATAGTCCATATAGCGGGAGCGGTGCAGGTCGATGAAATGCAGCTTCTTTTCGGCGGGGTCATAGATGACATTGTCGAGATTGAAGTCGCCGTGGATGTGGACGGAAAAGGCCGCTTCCAGTTTGTCTTCGCGCTCCGCGGCTTCCCGGACGAGTTCGTCGAAACCCTTCAGGCGGAGACCGCCGAAACCTTGCGGGTCAGCGCGGAATTCCGGATGGACGCGGTAAACCTCCGGCAGGCGCCGGGACAACTGGCGCATGGAGGCCATCACGGCTGGTTCTTCCATGCGGGTGCTGCGCCACACGTCGTTCAGGGTCATGGCCAGTTTCTTCTGGGCTTCCGCGAGAAGAGCGTCGTTTTCGTTGAGGACCAGCTGCTCAAATGTGTAGCCCGGCAAATGCTCGATCAACAGGGCGGCTGACTGGCCGTGTTTCTGATAGGATAGGATCTTGGGGGCCAGTCCTGGATAGATCGCGTGCCAGCTTTTCACGCCCGCCCGTTCTTCGCGCACCTTGCGCAGTTCTCCATCTTTGAAAACCGCATTGACCGGTTCCCCGTTTTCGCTGCGCGAACGGACGGAAGAGATCGCACTGCCGGACCGGGTTTCTGCCAAGGGCACCATGTCGACCGGCTCGTCGTCCTTGGTCGATGGCAGGAGGCTTTTCAGCGTGAAATAGCGTTCGAACTGGACCGGCTGCCCAAGATTGACCGATAAGATGGCCTCTGAAACCGATTGCAGCGCGTCTCCGATGCGCCGGACTTCGTTGGCAACCAGCAGGCTGTTTGCAAGATCGGCTGTGTGCTTGGACTTGCGCATGTCCTCCGTCAGTGTGCGGAACACCCGATCGTAAAGGTCCTCCATCTTTTCGCGGATCTGTCCGATCCGGACGGCGGACTTGCTGTCTGACCTGGCAAGGGCCGGCTGAATCAGCTTCAGACTGTCGCGAACCTGTTTGAGCACCTTGGCGTAGGTGTCGCCTCTTAGATACGCCTTGCGGTCCACAGTCTCAGCGTAGGTCAGGCTGCGCCGGGCAAGGCGGCTGATCAGGTCAAGGTTCTGCGCAATCAGTTCCACATTCCGCAGCAGGTTCTGCTGTTCGGAAGTGACCTTCTTCTGAGACAGAATTTGCGTGCTGGCTTTGGTCAGTTTTGAGGCGAGATTGTAGGAATACCCAGCGCGCAAAATGACCTTTTGCGCGGCTGCCTGGTTTGGGGACTTGAAATAGTCCTGCATCCCGGCGAGCTGGCCATCGATTTCCACGCTCAAGAAATACAGGTTCTCGTCAATGGATCGGGGGAGTTTAGCCATCAAAAACTCCCAGATAGACCGGTGCCGTGTCGGTCAGCGCTGCCGCGTAGGCCGGGCGGAACTCCGCCGCTCTTGAAGCCGGAGAGGCCCAGGTCGTCCCGACCTGAGACGGGTCGGGATGGGGTCCCATCACCGGCACATAGTTGTCGGACACCTCACAGGCGAACAGCAGCTCCAGCTGGTGCCGTTTCCCGTCCGCTTTGGTCTTGAAGACTTCGGCAACATGCAAAAGGGGCCCTACGGTCACGGTCGTACCGACTTCTTCCGCACATTCTCGGATTAACGCCTCTGCTGCCGTCTCTCCGGGATCCTGCTTTCCTCCCGGCAAGGTCAGATAGGCCGCAGAGCCGCGCTTTTGCTTCACCTGTACCAAAAGATCTCCGCTTCGATAGATGACGGCCCGGACGGTTGGGCGAATTGGTTCCAGAACGTTGGTCTGTTTCAGTATCATGGCGGTGTACAGTGGCTCTGAGAAGGAAACGTGACAGCAATTCAGAACCGTTGATAACACCGAATCGTTGGGCTGGTCTAAATGCTTCAAGGGCCTCCGCATATACGCACCGTGATAGACTTACAGACAGCCTGTCGGTGGAGACACTTTGAGATGAGGAAAATGGCCACGGAGTTGTTGCTTCTCTGCGCCGGCGCTGGTGCCAAGAATTGGGACGGTGCAGAACCGGACCGCCCCCTGCGCACTAAGGGAAAACGTCAGGCCCAGAAGATCGGGGCCTGGATGGGGCAGCACGGCTTGCTGCCTGGGAAAACGCTCACGTCAACCGATGAACGTGCTATGGCGACCGCGCAGAAAGCGCTAAAGGCTGGCGGCTGGTCTGCGCAGGGTGTGGTTCAATCACCGGATCTCACGAAGGGCGTCATGCCAGCGATTGCAGATGAAGACCGTGTGTTGCTGGTTGCATCCAAAAACACGGTCGCAGATCTGATCAGCGCTCTTGGCGTTCATGAAAGTCTGTCTCCGGGCGTGCTCGTTCACCTAGAGAAAACTCATGCGGGCACTGAAATCTGTAAGGTCATCGACCCGCAGGATTTGCCGGATCTCTTTCCCTATCCGGGGCCAGATGGTCCGGAGCTGCGTGAGCGGCCAGCCTATTACTACACCCAGTCCGCCGTCATTCCCTTCCGCCGCACGCCCGAGGGCAAGGAGATCCTGATAACGGGTTCCTCGAGCGGACGGCATTGGGTCGTCCCAAAAGGCATCGTCGATCCGGGTCTCAGCCCAGCAGAGTCAGCCAAGGTGGAAGCCCGCGAAGAAGCCGGTGTGGAGGGTGCCGTCAGCGACCAGCCGCTCGGAACGTTCACTTACGAAAAGTGGGGAGCGGTGTGTCGGGTTGAGGTCTTTGCGATGGAAGTTACCCGCATCCTGCCAGCAGATGCTTGGGAGGAAAGTCACCGGCAGCGCACATGGGTGCAGGCCGAAACGGCTGCAGCTATGCTGTACCAGAAGGCATTCGGTCCGTTCATCGCACAGCTCTGATTTGTCAGCCTGCTGCCTTGGCGGGGTTCTGATAGCCCTCTCGCAACTTCTGACCCAGGATCCTGCCGATGGTGTTGCACCTCACACATCCGCAATGCAGTCCCGGCCTTGAGCCGGGACCTGTTTGTTTTGGCCCCGGCTCTAGGCCGGGGCGGCAGCAGTGAGGGGCTAGGATCCGAACCTGATCAGGCGAGATCCGAGCAGATCCGCTGTTTGGCGTCGCGGTATTCCTGTTCGATCTGGTCGACAACCTTGCCAGCGGGGACGATGGACTTGATCGCCCCGATGCCCTGACCCGCGCCCCAGATTTCCTTCCAGGCCTTGGCCTTGGAAGATCCGGAGCTGAAGTTCATGGATGAGGGATCGGCGGATGGCAGGTTGGCTGGGTCAAGACCGGCACGTGAAATCGATGGCGCAAGATAGTTGCCGGAAACACCGGTAAAGAGAGAGGACGTGACGATGTCTTCCGCGCCGCTTTCGACCAGCATCTGCTTGTATTCGACCTGCGCGTTGGCTTCTTCGGTCGCGATAAAAGCAGATCCGACATACCCGAGATCGGCGCCGAGCGTCCGGGCGGCCAGCAGCGCTTCGCCGGTGCTGATGGAGCCTGACAGAAGCAGCGGTCCGTCAAACCACTCGCGGATCTCACGGATCAGCGCAAACGGGGATTGCTGGCCTGCATGGCCACCGGCTCCGGCTGCCACCGCGATCAAACCGTCGGCACCTTTCTGGATCGCCTTCTTGGCGAAGGTGTTGTTGATGATGTCGTGCAACGTGATCCCGCCGCAGGAATGGGCCGCTTCGTTGACTTCAACACGTGCACCGAGCGATGTGATCCAGATCGGGACCTTCCAGCGCGCGCAGATTTCAAGATCGCGTTCCAGGCGTCCGTTGGAGCGGTGCACAATCTGGTTGACCGCAAACGGCGCTGCCGGTGTGTCTGGGTTGGCCTGATTGTAGCGATCGAGCTCCTCGGTGATCTGCTTCAGCCAGATCTCCAGCATGATGGGCTCGCCATCCTTCTCACGGGCATTGAGCGCCGGAAAGCTGCCGACAATCCCGGCTTTGCACTGGGCAATCACGAGGTCCGGGCCGGAGACGATGAAGAGTGGGGCGGCCACGGCCGGAAGACGCAAACCTTGCAAGGCTTTCGGAAGGGTTTTGGATTTCAACATGCTTGGGTGTCACCTCGGTAGGACGGTTCTGCGACCGCTGATTTCGTTCTGCGTGAAGGCCATCATCACACCAAAAACGCGCTGAAACAGTCTGCGTATGACGCCTTCCGTATTGGTCATTATTCCACATGTCAGAATAGAATTCTGTATTTTTCTTGACAAGTCTCAAGATTTCAATTTGCAATAGTCTTTGAGCACAAAATCAGCTTTTGCGTGCAGTGCAGCAAATTGTCTGGCCGTCAAAACAGGGAAAACCCGGAAGCCGGCCGCTCAGGGAGGAAAGCATGAACTATCTGAAGTCACTTGTGGCGGCCGCAGCGCTTGCCACTTGCTCTATAAGCGTATCCAGCGCCGACACCGTGAAAATCGGCTATATCGATCCGCTGTCGGGCCATTTCGCCTTGGCCGGGGACACGGGATTGAAGCATTTCCGCTATGCCGCTGACCGGATCAACGAGGCTGGTGGTGCAGGCGGCATGACGGTCGAGATCGTGCCGTTCGACAACAAGGTCAATCCGAAGGAAAGCCTGGTACAGCTGCAAAAGGCGATTGACCAGGGCATCCGCTATATCGTTCAGGGCAATGGTTCTTCCGTCGCCTCGGCACTGATCGATGCGATCAACAAGCACAACAAACGCAACCCCGGCGAAGAGGTACTGTTCCTGAACTATGCTGCCGTCGACCCGGCTTTCACCAACGACCGCTGCAGTTTCTGGCATTTCCGCTTTGATGCGGACGCTGACATGAAAATGGCGGCGATGACCGACTGGCTCGCCAAGCAGGATCACATCAAGCAGATCTACATCCTCGGACAGGATTATTCCTTCGGCAAGGCGGTTGCCAATGCTGCCGTGACGATGATTGCCGAAAAGCGGCCGGATATCGAGATCGTCGGCAACGAACTGCATCCGCTCGGCAAGGTGAAGGACTTCACGCCGTACGTTCAGAAAATGATGACCTCGGACGCCGATGCGGTGATCACCGGCAATTGGGGGCAGGACATGACGCTGCTCATCAAGGCAGCGTCCGCGGCCGGTCACAACGTGCCGTATCTGACCTATTACGGCGGCGGGCTCGGAGCCGTGGCAACCATGGGCGAGGGCGCAATCGGTCTCGTCAAACAGATCACAGAGTTCCATCAGAATATCGACACGAGCGAAGAGCAGGTCGCCAACATGGACCGCTTCCAGGAGCGCTACGGCACCGATTACTACTATCAGCGGGTGTTCACGCTGATGGAGATGTTCGACAAGGCGGTGGATGAAGTAGGCGAGAACGATCCGATAAAGGTGGCCTTTGCCCTTGCCGGAATGGAGCATGAAACACCCTATGGTCCTGTCTCCATGCGCGAGGACAATCATCAGCTGATCCAGCCGTTGTTTATCTCCACCTTCTCTGATGACGTGTCGCGGACACTGGAAGGCACCGCTTTCGGATTTACTACCGATCCGGATGGTGAAATCAACGGCAATGCGACCCGCACCGCAACCACCTGCCAGATGGAAAGGCCAAGCTGACACCAGTTGGCTGCTGCTTTCATCCATTCAATAACGCTGCGCGCTTTCCATTAAAGCGCGTGGTCTTTCGGGCAGGACATACATGGAAACATTCTTTTTCTCTCTGCTGAACGGGGTGATTTACGGGCTCTTGCTGTTCATGCTGTCCAGCGGCCTGACCCTCATTTTCAGCATGATGGGCGTGCTCAATTTCGCTCATGCGAGCTTTTACATGCTGGGTGCGTATTTCGCCTACACGATCGGATCGGTCACCGGTTTCTGGATTGCGCTGTTTCTGGCGCCGATCCTGGTGGGGCTGGCAGGGGCCGGTATTGAACGCTGGGGGCTGCGCAAGGTTCATGCGAATGGGCACCTTGCCGAGCTTTTGTTCACCTTCGGCCTGGCCTATCTGATCGACGAACTCGTCAAGATCATCTGGGGCAAGATCCCGGTCCCATATGAAATCCCTGCAGCGCTCGATTTCCCGTTGTTCACGCTGTTTGGCGCACAATATCCAGCCTACCGCATTTTCATGCTGGGAGTGTCGATCGCGATGCTGGCTGGGCTGTGGTTCCTGTTGAAACGCACCCGCGCAGGGTTGATCATCCAGGCCGCACTGACTCATCCGCATATGGTCGGACACCTCGGTCACAATGTGCCACGCGTCTTCATGATGGTGTTCGGCTTCGGCTGTGCGCTCGCCGGGCTCGCCGGTGTAATCGGAGGCAACTACCTCGTCACGGAGCCGGCGATGGCTCTATCCATCGGTCCGATCGTCTTTGTTGTGGTGGTGGTAGGCGGCATGGGCAGCCTGGAGGGCGCGTTCATCGCCTCTTTGCTGATAGGTCTCCTTCAGACCTTTGCGATTTCCATCGATACGACCTTCGCTGAAATCTTCGCCTTCACGGGGCTGAACCCGCTCAGCGATCTTGGCGGCATCTCGATTGCCTCGCTGGCACCGATGCTGCCGTTCCTGTTGCTGGTTCTGGTCCTGATGATCCGCCCGCGCGGCCTGATGGGGGAGCGTGAAATTTGACTGACACACTGTCCATATCCCTCGCGCCGTCGCAGTCGGAGAAATTCCGCACGCGTGTGCTGCCGTTTCTGATCATGGCGGCCGTGCTTGCGGTGATCCCGCTGGCCGGGCCGTCGCGGACGACCTATTCGCTGTTGAACGCGATCGGCATCAACATGGTCTTTGCCCTGTCTTACAACATGCTGCTTGGCAGGGCAGGGCTGTTGTCCTTTGGCCATGCGGTCTATTTCGGCCTCGGTGGGTATGCTGCGATGCATGCCATGCAGGCGATTGAAGCCGGAACAGGCCTTTGGAGCATGTTTCCGGTCTTTGCCTTGCCGCTGGTCGGATTTGCGGGCGGTGCCTTTGCCGGGGCCGTCATCGGCTGGCCGTCCTGCCGGCGGGCCGGGATTCCTTTCGCGATGATCTCGCTTGGCATTGCCGAATTGGTCGCAGCTGCGGGCTTTATGTTCACCAGCCTCTTTGGCGGCGAAGAGGGCGTTTCCGGTGACCGCATGAACGGGCCGGAGGTTTTCGGCCTCAGTCTTGGCCCGATCAACGAAGTCTACTGGTTCATTGCCGCCTGGACGCTGATAGGAACCATCGCGATGTTCGCCTTTACCCGCACACCGCTGGGCAAGATGGGCGAGGCGGTACGCGACAATCCGGAGCGGGTGGAGTTCGTGGGCTACGATCCGCAGCGGGTGCGCTATCTGATTTTCATCTTTGCCGGCGGATTTGCGGGCCTTGCAGGCGGCATGGCTGCGGTCAATTACGAGATCTTCACCCCGGAAACTCTGTCGGTGATCCCGTCCGGGTTTGTTTTGCTGATGGCCTATGTCGGGGGCATCCGTTATTTCGCGGGGCCGATGCTGGGCGCGGTCCTGCTCACCTACATGCAGTCCAACCTCTCCGACTTTACCGAAGCCTGGCTTTTATACCTTGGGCTCTTGTTCATGATGATCGTCATGTTTGCACCGTCCGGTCTGGCCGGGATCCTTGTTTCCGTATTGCATGGGGTTCAGAGCTCGGATCGCGGGGAGATCCTGGGGCGCTGGGCGCGGTATGCGGCCGGTGCTCTGCTCGCCTTTGTTGGCATCGTCATCACCATCGAGGTGGCGGTCAGGGAGTCGAGCGGCTTCGGCGAGGTGTTTGAGCCCTTCGGCTTTGCCCTTGCGCCGGACAATCCCGTGACCTGGCTGCTTGCGCTTGGTTTGGTCGGACTCGGCGGTTGGATCATGCGGTCCAGCGGATCGGACAAAGAGGAGGCCTCGTCATGAGCACACCAGCCTTGTCGATCCGGGATCTCAACAAGAACTTCGGTCCCGCCGAGATCATCCGCGGGGTCACTCTCGACATCCAGCCGGGGGAACGGCACGCGATCATCGGACCCAACGGGGCCGGCAAATCGACCCTGTTCAATCTGATCTCCGGTTTGCACCGGCCAACGTCCGGCAGCGTTCATCTGGGCGACCAAAAAATCTCCGGACGCAAGGCCCACGTGATCAACCGAATGGGTCTCTCGCGTTCGTTTCAGGTCTCCAACATTTTCGCGAACATGACGGTCCGCGAGAACGTCCGATGCGCGGTCCTGTGGTCGCTGGGCACCGGCTACTGCTTCTGGCGTAACATCGGAAACTTGAGGCATGTCCAAGACCGCACGGCCGAGATTCTGGAAACCGTCGGCATGATCGACAAGGCGGCCTTGCCCGCGGCAAGTCTGCCCTACGCCGATCAGCGGACACTGGAGATCGCCATCACCATTGCGGGCGGGGCCGATGTCATCTTGCTGGATGAGCCGACCGCCGGGATGAGCCATTCAGAGACGGAGCGGGCCGTCGCGCTCATCGAGCGGGCTACGCGCGGCAAAACGCTGATAATCGTCGAGCACGATATGAGCGTCGTGTTTGGGCTGTCCGACCGCATTTCGGTGCTTGTCTACGGTGAGATCATCGCGTCGGGTCCCCCGGAGGCCATTCGAGGGGATGCTAAAGTGCGCGAAGCCTATCTCGGCGATGAAGCCGAGGATTTGCCGATGGTTGAGGGAGCAGCGTGATGAACGGGATGTTGTCTGTTCGCGGGCTGAATGCCTTTTATGGCAAAAGCCACGTCCTGCGCGGCGTTGATCTTGAGGTCGGCGAAGGTGAGGTGGTTGCGCTGCTCGGACGCAACGGCGTTGGCCGCTCGACCACCGTGAAGGCGATCATGGGCGAGGTTGCGCCAAAGGGAGACATCTGGTTCAAGGGTGAGAACATCTCGGGCCTTGCGAACCATGAGATTGCCCTGAAGGGTCTTGGCTATGTGCCGGAGAACCGGGATATCTTTCCAGGTCTTACCGTCCGCCAGAACCTGGTGCTCGGCATCAAGGACATGAAAAGGCCGGGGCGCTGGGCCATCGAGGACATGCTGACGATGTTCCCGAACCTTGCCGAGCGTGCCGATACGCCCGCCGGCGTCCTGTCAGGCGGCGAAAAGCAGATGCTGACGATTTGCCGGACACTGATGGGCGATCCGCAGCTGATCATGATCGACGAACCAACGGAAGGGCTCGCTCCGCGGATCGTTGCCCAGGTCGGGGAGCTTTTGTCAGAAATCGCCCGGGCGGGGGTCTCCATTCTGCTGGTGGAGCAGAAGCTCTCCATCGCGCTGAAAATCGCGTCCCGTGTTTATGTTATGGGGCACGGCGAGATTGTTTATTCCGGAACACCGCAGGACTTCCTGGCCCGCGACGACATCCGCAGCGAGTGGCTGGAGGTGTGAGCATCTCGGGTCTTTGCACTTCGCCGTCCCGGCCTTGAGCCGGGACCAAAACCGGCGAGCTGGGTTGGTTGGCGTCTACTACGGTGGCGCTGTCGGCGTTCAGCCTTCGGCTCGAATACCGGGGAGCAGAGCACGGATCAGCTCCGGGACGGCAGAGGGCGGTGGATGCTACATTGCCGACGGCTCATCCAAGAGATGCTGATAATTTCAATATAAAATATTAAATTCCACATATTGAAATTTCTTCGGGATGTGTTTAGGACTTTGTTCACGTACTAATCACTTGGACAGGGAGGCCTTGTGGTGACACAAAGCGTCAATCTGACACTCGAAGACAACATCGCCGTAATTGAAATCGCGAACCCGCCGGTGAACGCGCTCTCGCATGCCGTACGCTCCGGCCTTCAGGACGCGTTCCGAGGCATCGCAGAAAATGACGCGATCAAGGCCATCGTGGTATACGGAGCCGGACGGACGTTTGTCGCCGGAGCCGATATTCGCGAATTCGGCCAGCCGCCGAAAGAGCCGTTTCTGCCGGAACTGATCAACGAGATCGAGTCTTGCACAAGGCCTGTGATTGCCTCCGTTCATGGCACCGTTTTAGGTGGCGGATTGGAGCTCGCTCTTGGTGCGCATTACCGGATCGCAGCGCCGAAAACCAAGCTCGGCCTACCGGAAGTCTCGCTCGGCCTGTTGCCGGGGGCTGGCGGGACACAGCGGCTGCCGCGTCTTGTGCCTGTCACAAAAGCCATCGACATGATCACCTCCGGCAAGCCGGTGTCTGCCAACGAAGCGCTTGAGCTCGGTTTGATCGACCAGATCAGCGGCGAAGACGACATGCGCGCTGCCGGTCTCGCCTATGCGAAGGCACTTGTTAAACAGGGCGCCGGGCCGCGCCCGGTCAGTGGGCTTCCCTGCAACACGCCGGAAGACGGTTTGTTCGACAAGGCCCGCGCAACGCTCGCCAAGAAAGCGCGTGGTCAGCTCGCATCGCAAAAATGCATCGATGCCATCGAAGGCGCCGTCAA
Organism: Roseibium alexandrii DFL-11; assembly: GCF_000158095.2. Classification (NCBI taxonomy): domain Bacteria; kingdom Pseudomonadati; phylum Pseudomonadota; class Alphaproteobacteria; order Hyphomicrobiales; family Stappiaceae; genus Roseibium; species Roseibium alexandrii. The sequence continues at coordinate 2,019,401 of NZ_CM011002.1, read as the reverse complement.
TCTGCCATTTGCAGAAGGCTTGGCTCAGGAGCGGGCATTGTTCCGCGCGCTGATGGACTCAGATCAGCGCGCCGCGTTGATCCATGCCTTCTTCTCCGAGCGCCAGGTCGGAAAGCTGCCTGAAATTAAGGACGTCGAGCCGCGCATACTTGAAAATGTCGGGATCATCGGTGGTGGCACCATGGGCTCCGGCATTGCAACGTCAGCGTTGCTTGCTGGCCTTACGGTCACGCTGATAGAGCGGGATGCAGAGGCCGTTGCCAAGGCTGAGGGAACGGTCTCCAAGAACCTTGCCGGAGCGGTCAAGCGCGGCAAACTCTCTCAGGAAAAGTTCGACGCCATTATGGCTGGACACTTCAAGGCGGGCTCCGACTATGACGCGCTTGCCGAAGCCGATCTTGTGATCGAAGCTGTCTTTGAAAGCATGGACGTCAAGAAAGAGGTCTTCGGCAAGCTGGACAAGATCTGCAAGCCGGGCGCCGTGCTTGCCTCCAATACGTCTTACCTTGATGTTGACGAGATCGCGGAGATCACAAGCCGTCCGGCAGATGTGATCGGCCTGCACTTCTTCTCGCCCGCCCATGTCATGCGGCTTTTGGAAATCGTTGTCGGCGCTAAGACCGCACCGGATGTGGTTGCGACCGGTTTTGCGCTGGCAAAGCGTCTTGGCAAGATCGGCGTGCGCGCCGGTGTCTGCGACGGTTTCATCGGCAACCGCATCCTGGCAACCTATCGCAAAGCCATCGACGGCGCGGTGCTTGCCGGTGCCAGCCCGTTCGATGTCGACCGGGCCTTGGTGGATTTCGGTCTGGCCATGGGGCCATTCGCGGTCAGCGATCTCGCTGGCCTCGACATTGGTTACATGACCCGCCAGCGCTTGGCTGCGACACGGGACCCGCGCGAAGTCTATGCGGAGTTTTCCGACAAGCTCTGCGAAGATGGGCATCATGGGCGCAAAACCGGCCGCGGGTTTTACGACTACAGCGGCGAGCAACCGGTCCCGAACGATGACATTCTCGGCTACATTTCCGAGGAACGGGCGGCCAAGGGCATTGAAAGCCGGAGCTTAAGCGATCAGGAGATCATTGACCGCTACATGGCTGCAATGGTCAATGAAGCGGCGCTCGTTGTGGAGGAGGGGATTGCACAGCGACCGCTCGATGTCGACGTCACGTTGCTCAACGGCTACGGTTTCCCGCGCTGGCGCGGTGGTCCGATGCAATATGCGGACACGGTCGGCGTTGACAAGATCTTGAACGATATCAAACGGTTTGCTGAAGAAGATGACTTCCTGTGGCAACCCGCTCCCCTGTTGGAAAAATTGGCGGCTGAGGGCAAGACCTTCGCCAGCCTGAACGCGTGAGGCCCCTTTTCATGAAACAAGCAGTTATTGTCTCGACCGCCCGGACCGGGCTGGCGAAGTCCTATCGGGGCGCGTTTAACGAAACTCACGGCGCGACCATGGCCGGTCACGCGATCGAGCATGCCGTCGCCCGCTCCAAGGTGGACCCGGCTATCATCGAAGACGCTTTTGTCGGCTGCGGGTATCCGGAAGGCTGGACCGGCAGCAACATTGCGCGTCAGTCCGTTCTGCGCGCCGGTCTGCCGGTCACCACAGCGGCCGTCACCATCAACCGGTTCTGCTCCTCCGGCCTTCAGGCCGTTGCCATGGCAGCGCATGCAATTTCCGTCGAAGGTGCTCCAGCTGCAATTGCTGGCGGTGTGGAAAGCATCAGCCAGATGCCGCCGTCCCGCCCGCCCGCTGCGCGAGAGAAATGGCTCGATGAGCACAAGCCGGAGGTCTATCTCTCGATGATCGAGACCTCCGACATTGTCGCCAAACGCTACAACATCAGCCGTGATGCCCAAGACGAACTGTCTCTTGTCAGCCAGCAGCGCACTGCCGCAGCTCAGGCTGCCGGGAAGCTTGACGACGAGATCGTGCCAATCACCGTCACCCAGGCCTTCAAGGACAGGGAAACCGGAGAAGTGACCCGCAAGGAGGTCACGTTTTCCATGGACGACTGCAACCGTCCGAACACAACGCTCGAAGGCCTGGCCAAGCTGGAGCCGGTGCGCGGCGAAGGCAATTTCACCACCGCCGGCAACGCATCCCAACTGTCAGACGGCGCAGCGGCTCTGGTGTTGATGGATGCAGATCTGGCAGAAAAGCAGGGCCTTGAGCCGCTCGGCGCGCTGAAGGGCTTTGTCACGGCGGGTTGCGAGCCGGATGAAATGGGCATTGGTCCCGTCTATGCCGTGCCGCGCCTTTTGAAACGCCACGGTTTGTCCGTCGATGACATCGATCTTTGGGAGCTGAACGAGGCGTTTGCCTCACAGGCGCTGTATTGCCGGGAGCAGCTCGGTATCGATCCGGAGAAGTGCAACGTGAATGGCGGCTCCATTTCCATCGGTCACCCGTTCGGGATGACCGGCGCCCGCATGACCGGCCATCTGCTTCTGGAAGGCCGCCGCCGGGGCTCCAAGCTCGGCGTTGTTACCATGTGCATTGGCGGCGGGCAGGGCGCTGCCGGCCTGTTCGAGATTTACTAAGGGAGCTCCTCAATGGATCTGAGCTACACGCCTGAGGAAGAAGCATTCCGCGCCGAAGTGCGGGCTTTTCTGAGCGAAAAACTGCCGCGCCACCTCTCCGAAAAGGTGCGCCTTGGCAAACGGCTGACCAAGTCGGACATGGTAAGCTGGCATGCGATCCTGAATGCGCAGGGCTGGCTTGCTCCGAACTGGCCAAAGGAATACGGCGGCGCTGAATGGGATGCTGTTCAGCGGATGATTTTCGAGGAAGAAGCCTGTCTGGCCCATGCGCCGCGCATCGTGCCTTTCGGCCTTTCGATGCTGGCGCCGGTGCTCATGGCGTTCGGATCGGAAGAACAGTGCCAGCACTACTTGCCGCGCATCTTGAGCGGCGAAGACTGGTGGTGTCAGGGCTATTCTGAACCGGGGGCCGGATCTGATCTTGCCGCGCTTAAGACCAGAGCGGTCCGCGACGGCGATCATTATGTCGTCAATGGCCAGAAAACCTGGACGACACTGGGTCAGCACGCCAACTGGATTTTCTGCCTGGTGCGCACAGACGCGGACGCCAAGAAGCAGGAGGGCATCTCCTTCCTGTTGATCGACATGAACACGCCCGGCGTGACCGTGCGCCCGATCGTGCTGATCGACGGCGAGGCCGAGGTCAACGAGGTCTTCTTTGATGACGTCCGCGTGCCGGTCGAAAATCTCGTCGGCGAAGAAAACAAGGGCTGGACCTACGCAAAGTATCTGCTCACCCACGAGCGGACCAACATTGCGGGTGTCGGCTTTTCGAACGCTGCGCTGGCAACGCTGAAACACGTGGCCGCGAGCACCCAGTCTGGCGGCAAACCGCTCGATCAGAACCCGTATTTCGCGGCGCGCATGGCTCTGGCTGAAATCGACCTGATGGCAATGGCAACCACCAATCTGCGGGTCGTCTCCGCTGCAGCCAAGGGACAAGCGCCCGGCCCGGAAAGTTCGATGCTGAAGATCAAGGGTACGGTCATCCGCCAGGAACTGTCTTCTCTTCTGTGCCGCGCAGCTGGCCCCGACGCCATGCCGTTCCTTCCCGATTATCTGGATGGCGGCGACAATGTCCCGGCCGAAGGCCCGGAACACGCTCCGGCGGCTGCACCCAACTATTTCAACATGCGCAAGCTTTCGATCTTCGGCGGGTCCAACGAGATCCAGCGTACGATCATTACCAAAGCAATCCTGCAACTGTGAGGCATTGAGCAGATGGATTTTAATCTGACGGAAGAGCGCGGCTTGCTGCGTGACATGTTGCAGAAGTTTTTGGGCGAGAAATATGGCCACGAAGAACGGCGCAAACTGATTGCATCCGGCAAGGCCTATGATGCCGGGATTTATGCCGAGATGGCTGAACTGGGTGTTCTTGGCGCGATGTTCTCCGAAGACGATGGCGGCCTCGGCGGGGCCGGGTTTGACATTGCAGTTGTCTTTGAAGAGCTCGGCCGGGCTGGTGTCATCGAGCCGATCCTTGGCAATGCCGTCCTTGCTGGCAGCCTGATCGCAGAGCTCGGCACGGACAACCAGAAAGAGCTGATTGGCAGCGTTATTGCGGGAGAGACCCTCCTGGCGCTTGCCCATGCAGAACCGGCCTCACGGTACGACCTCAATCATGTCACCGCATCGGCGAAAACCGATGGCGGCCAGATTGCGTTGAACGGCACGAAGGCGCATGTGCTGAACGGCGCGCAGGCCAGCATGCTTGTGGTATCCGCCCGTGAGGCCGGAGCGGATTTCGACGAGACGGGCATTTCCCTGTTCCTTGTCCCTACTGATGCCAAAGGGGTGACCATCGTCGATCATCCGAATGTGGACGGCACGTCGGCCGCGACCATTCGCCTTGAAAATGTAGTCGTGGACGAAGGCGCAAGGCTGGGTGCATCTGGTGAAGCCTTTGCGGCGATCGAGGCAGCTGTTGCCCGGGCGACCCTCGCGGTTAGCGCGGAAGCTGTCGGCGCAATGGAGGCGGCCAAGGCGCTCACCATCGACTATCTGAAAGAGCGCAAGCAGTTCGGCATTGCGATTGGCAAGTTCCAGGCCCTGCAGCACCGTATGGCGGATGTTCTGATCGAGGTGGAGCAAGCGCGTTCCGCAGTGATCAATCTCGCCGGCCATCTGGACGCACCGCGCGCCCTGCGTGAACGGCATGTGAGTGCGACGAAAAACCTGATCGGCCGGGCGAGTGCCCTCGTTGGTGAGGAAGCTGTCCAGATGCATGGCGGCATCGGGATGACGGATGAATATGCCTTGTCGCATTTCGTCCGCCGCATGGTGATGATCGATCATCTCTTCGGGGATGTGGACCATCATCTGGAGCGCTTCATTTCCCTGAACGCGGCCTGATCCATGAGCGGGCTCTTTCGAAAAGAAGTGCACCCGGATCATCTGGTCCTGCTGAACACCAACACCGCCCGGCGCAATGCCCTGTCGCCAGAGTACTATGACGGTCTCCTGGACGGATTGGCGGAAGCGGCGAAAACGCCTGAAATCACGGCAGTGGTGCTTACCGGGGAGGGGGATTACTTCTGCTCCGGCGGCGATCTGAACCTTTTGAAAGAACGCCGCAACATGACGCTCGAGGAGCGCAAGGCCGCAATTGGTAAGCTCCATGACCTCATCCGTGCAATCCGGAGCTGCCCCAAGCCCGTCATCTGCGCGGTCGAGGGCGGGGCAGCCGGCGCCGGTCTCAGCATCGCGCTTGCCTGCGACATGGTTGTCAGCGCCAAGAGGGCGACGTTCACGCTCGCCTATGTGAAGGCCGGTTTGGTTCCGGATGGTGGTGTAACTCACGCGCTGATGAACGCCTTGCCGCGCGGCACGGTGTCCAAGATGGCCCTGCTGGGAACGCCGCTTACTGCGGAACGCCTCTATGACCTGGGCGTTTTGACCGAGCTGGCTGATCCCGGAGGAGCACTCTCCGCGGCCAAGGCGCTGGTCGCAAAAGTCGCAGCCGGTCCGGAGAACGCCATTGCCGCGATCAAGGGGCTTTTGACCTCCGCGGAGACCGCGAAGCTGGATGTGCAACTCGATGCAGAACGAGATGCCATGGCTGAGGCTTTGGGGGGCGAGGAGGCCCGCCGGGGCATCGCAGCCATTTTGAACAAGACCCGACCCGTGTTTCGCGACTGAGGGGCGGACAATAAACGGCTGACAAACGTTGCCTGAAGAGCGGCGACTGGGAGGAAACGCGATGCACAATCGCATTCATGATTTTCTGGATGATGCGGCCGCAAAACGGGGCGATACCGTTGCCATTCACGACTATGCTGACCGGGCATTTACCTGGACCGATCTGAAGGGCGCGGCGGGGGAAGCCGAAGACCTTTTGAGCTCATTCGGCCTGAAGGCCGGTGACCGTTTGGTGATGGTCTTTGAAAACTGCGTTTCGGTTCCGGCGTTCTTTTATGCCGCCAGCCGGATGGACGCCATTATCGTCCCGATCAACGCACGCCTGACCGATACGGAGCTGGAGCGGATCTTTGCGCACAGTGATCCGAGCGTTGTCATGTTCAGCGCGGATGTGTCTGACGCAGCCAATGCCCATGCCGATCACTTTGGCGCGGACAAGGTGACGGGCAGTTTCGGCGAAGCAGCGCTGATGCGCCGCGACGGGGCGGACGCCGAACCGGTTTTTGCAGACGGCCGGGAGCAGGTGGCGCTGATGCTCTACACATCCGGGACGACTGGAACGCCGAAGGCCGCCATGCTCACCCACGGCAATTTGAACAGTGCGGCGCTCGCGTCGGTCAAACTCCGGGGCCGGCGCGACGACGATGTGACCTATCTGGCGCTGCCCCTGTCGCACATTTACGGCTTTGTGGCTCTGCTGTCGGCAGCTGTCGCCCAAACCACATTGCGGCTTGAGCCGAGATTCGATGTCACAAGGCTCTATGAGGCCTTGCAGACCGATGTCTCGCTGCTGCCCGGTGTGCCGCAAATGCATGCTCATCTGTTTCACTACGCACGGGCCCACAACAAGGCGAAATACGATGCCGGCCACCTGCGATTTGTGTCGTCCGGCGGAGCCCCGCTCGATCCAGCTTGGAAACGGGAAGCCGAGGCCTTTTACGGATTGCCGCTTCAGAACGGCTACGGCCTGACCGAAGGGGCTGCTGGCGTCTGCGCAACTCTCAACGAGATCGGCGACCCGGATATCAGTGTGGGCCGCCCGATGGGCGAGTGTGTGCTGCGGCTGGATCTGGAAGCCACGGGTGCGGAACCGGGCAAGGGAATCGGTGAGATTCTCCTTGGCGGCCCGCAAGTCATGAAAGGCTACTTCCGGGATCCGGAACGGACGGTGGAGGTCATGACGGCCGACGGTTTCTTCAGGACCGGCGATCTTGGCCGGTTCGATGCGGAAGGCCGCCTGCACATCGCTGGCCGGTCCAAGGAACTGATCATTCGCTCCGGCTTTAACGTTTATCCGGTGGAGGTTGAGGGGATCCTGACCGACCATCCGGAGGTGATTGTTGCCGGTGTTGTCGGGCGTCCGGTGGAAGGCAACGAAGAGGTTCTGGCATTTGTGAAGGTCGCCAAAGGCAGTCCCGTGACCGAGGATGAATTGAAAGCGTTCCTGCACGACCGGCTCGCACCCTACAAGCGGCCGAGCAAGATCGTGATCGCCCATGAATTGCCGGCCGCACCCACCGGAAAAATCCTGAAATCCAAACTGATCGAGACCTTCGCGGAAGACCTGGCTGAGCCTGCATAAAACACAGGCCCCACAAAGGGTTGATCGAACAAGGTTGTTACAGAAATCAGCCTGTTTGCCGGGTTATACCTGTCCGGCGAGCGGCAAGTTTGAGGGAATGCACTTTATTCTTTCAAATGAAAAATAATTCCATATAGTGGAATAATCTAAGGTCGATGGAGGATGAGACCCTATGAAAGTTTTGAAGTCTTTGCTCGCAGGAGCGGTCCTTGCCACAGGACTGAGCGCGTCCGCAGCCGTTGCGGAAACCACGATTTTCTATGGCCATGCAGGTCCGGCGCGCGGCACCATTCCAACGGCACTGGAGTGGTTCAACAACCGGATCGGTGAGCTGTCCGGCGGTGACATGAAGCTGGACATTCAGTTTGGTGGCGCCCTGTTCAAGGCAAACGCATCCGCCAACGCCATTGGGTTTGGCGTTGCTGATGCCGGGTCGATTATCTCGGCCTATTTCCAAAAAGAGATGGCAGCCTATTCCATCGCCGATCTGCCGATCAGCGGGCCGAATGTCTGGGTCGGTTTGAAAGCCACGGACAAGCTGATGCGCACCACGCCGGAAATCACTAAGCAGCTGGCCGATAAAAACCTGGTCTATATCGGGACCTTTACCGCATCAGACGTCAACGTGGCCTGTACAGGCGGTGAAATCGCCTCGGTCAAGGATATCGCGGACAAGCGTATCCGCGGCGCCGGTGTCTACGGCAAGGTGTTCGGCCAAATGGGTGCCACCATGGTCAATCTAAGTGTCTATGAGGCTTATCAGGCGCTGAACAATGGTCTGATCGACTGCAGTCAGGGCTATACCTATATCATCCCAGCTCTGAAGTGGCACGAAGTGATCGACAGCTTCACGGTTCTGAACTGGGGCCAGATCGGTGGTTTCGGCATGTTCATGAACAAGCAGTCTTTCGACGCGCTGAGTGAAGAGCAGCAATCGATCATGCTGCAGACCGGCGAAGAACTGGCGGACGAGTTCGCGCAGATCGTCATGAGCCGGAACGCCAAGGCCCTTGAGGCCATGAAAGCCGGCGAATTCGAGCGAGACATCAAGGTGCTCGAGCTGAGCGTTGAAGACCGCGCCGCGATGAACGCTGCGACCCAGCCATTCATTGAGGAGTGGAAGGAAAACGCTAACAGCGTTGGGTTCGATGCTGACAAACTGATGGCGGCTTACACAGAAGCCGTTGCCGATTACACCAAGGAATTCGAAGAGAAGGGATATCCTTGGGAGCGCAATTGATCGCGCAGACAAACAGCCGGGGCGGCAACCGCCCCGGTTTCTTCAGCGGGGAGGGAACCTGATGCTTGATCGGTTGGAGCGGATTTTTGTCGATGTGGCCGTTACCGCGACCATTCTGCTTGCAGTGCTGATTTTTGCAGATGTCGTTGCATTGAACGTCTTCAATGCTTCCGTGCCGGACACGATTATCATCGTCCGGGAACTGATGGTCCTGGCTATCATCATGCCCTTGGCAGCAGCAACGGCCCGCCGGTCTCACATTGCCGTGGAATTTGTGACCAATTTCCTGCCCGACCGGGTCGTGAACTGGTTTGTCGTCTTTGGCGCTGCCTTCGGCGCGGTCGCGCTGATCCCGCTGATCTGGTCTGCAGCTCACGAGTTCATCTATCAGTGGCAAACGGGGAATGCGTTTTACGGCGATCTTGGACTGCCGCAATGGCCTGGCCGGTTGGCGTTTGTTCTTGGACTCGTTCTCTGCTGGATCCGGTTGGTGCTAATGCTCATCGGCGATGCGGTTTCGGCAATCCGCGGACGTGTGATCATTACCGGGACCCACTAGGCCGCCTTCAGCTTTCAGTCTGACACTCAATACTTTCAGGGAATGACTTTATGGATCCGGCAACCATTGGCTTGATTGCGTTTGCCTTCATGCTCATCCTGCTGGCGATGCGTGTGCCGATCGCTTTTGCGTTGATCGGCGTTGCAACGGCCGCTGCATTTATGATTTTCGCCCTGCGCACGGGCACCTTCATGCCGGAACGGGCGTTCCGGGCAACATCGGCAATGGTGTTTTCCAATTCGTTCGACCTGATCCATTCCTTCGATCTGTCGATGATCCCGCTGTTCGTGGCGCTGGGGAACATTGCCTACAAGGCCGGGATTACGACGGCTGTCTACAATTCTGCGCGCGTCTGGCTGGTGCAATTGCGCGGCGGCGTCGCCATGGCGTCCGTGATCGGCTGTGGCGGCTTTTCCGCAATTAGCGGATCCTCCGTTGCCTGTGCCTCGACCATGGGCAAGATCTGTACACCTGAAATGTTGCGGCTCGGCTACGATCCCAAGCTTGCAACGTCAAGTGTTGCGGCGGGCGGAACGTTGGGGTCTTTGATCCCGCCGAGTGTCCTGTTCATCATCTACGCAATCTTTACCGAAACCTCGGTCAGTAAACTGTTCGTCGCCGGTGTTCTGCCCGGCATCCTCACTCTTCTCGGCTTTCTTTTGGTGATTGCCGCCTGGATTGCCATGGACCCGAAGGTAGCTCCGGCAAAGGAAGCGCCTGCCAGCCTGGAAGAGAAGATCCAGGCTGCCAAGGAAGCCTGGCCGGCGGCGCTTATTTTCCTGATCATTGTTGTCGGGATCTACGGCGGTTTCTTTACCGCAACCGCCGCTGCAGCGGTGAGCGTGGTGGTCACAACCGCCATCGGTTTCATGCAACGCCGCTTGAGCCTTCCAGATCTATGGCATGCAGTGCGCGATACTGTTATTCAGACATCTTCGCTTTTCATTGTTGCTGCGGCGGCCAAGATTTTTGTTTCCGCCATTGCGCTCACCGGCATTGCCCCGGCTCTTGTTCAGGCTGTCTCAGAGGCACAACTCAGTCCGGCCATGCTGCTGTTCTGCATCTGCCTGGTCTACATCCTTCTTGGCATGTTCCTCGATCCGATCGGCATCATGGTGCTGACCCTGCCGCTGATGATCCCGCTGGTTGAAGCAAACGGTATGGACCTTATCTGGTTCGGCGTTGTCGTGGTCAAACTTCTGGAGATCGGATTGATCACACCACCGGTCGGCTTGAACGTCTTTGTTCTGGCCAATGTGGTCGGCAAGGAAGCGCCGGTTGGGACGATATTCGCCGGCATCTGGCGCTTCCTGGCTGTGGACCTGGTTGTGCTTGCGCTGATCGTCAGCTTCCCCGCAATTTCACTCATCCTGTCAGAAGCTGTGAAGTAACGTGGAGTTTCAGGATCCGGGCTATGCAAAGGCCAAGCGGTATTGGATAGATACAAAGTGGGACATCAATAAAGCGACAAAATATGCCCGATCTTAAGGATGACAAACGCTACGCGAATACTCTGGCCCGCGGTCTGAGCGTGCTCAGAGTTTTCCGGCCCACGGACAATGGGCTTGGGAACCTTGAGATATCCGAGCGAACCGGCTTGCCGCGTTCGACAGTGTCGCGCTTGACCTTCACATTGTGCGCTTTGGGCTACCTCACGCATGGCCGCCATCACGACAAATACCGCCTTGGTCCATCGGCGCTCGCGCTTGGCAACATTGCCGCGGCTGCCTTCGGGTTTATCGAAACGGCAACGCCGATCATGCAGAAGCTTGCCAACGATACCAAAACCCTGATCGGTGTTGCCATTCAGGACGATGGCGAGATGTTGATGGTCAAAACCTGGCGGCCGGAAAACTCCGCAACGATCTGGTTGAATGTCGGCTACCGGATGCCGGTTCTGAAATCGTCGACAGGCGCCGCCTATCTGGGGGCTTTGACCGATGAGGAGCGCCGCAAGCTGGTGGCACTTTTGCCCGGAGATCAGGCCGCTGAGTGCCGATCCTTGTCCATCAAATCTCAGGACCATCTGCTGGCGAATGGGTACATGTACTTGACTGGCGATGACCGGTTCTCCGCTTCGATCAACGCCCTGGCGACGCCGTACCGGCCGTCAGAATTCAGCGAGCCGGTCACGTTCTTGAGCGGCGCTGCCGCCGACGTTCTCACCGTTGCAAGAATGAAAGAAAGCGTCGGGCCGAAACTCGCGGGTGCGGTCGAGGAGCTGCGTAGGATTACAGGTCAGAATTATTCGGTGTTGCTGCCGGTCTAGCAGTTGCCTCCCGTGCCGGAGCAGGGGAGGCCGTCATTGGTTGTTCGGATTTAACCTGCCACCGGCGCAAAGAGATCCGCGTAGGTGTCCCGCAGAATGTTCTTTTGCACTTTACCCATGGTGTTGCGCGGCAGAGTGTCGACAACGATGAGCTTCCGTGGGTGCTTGAAGCGGGCAAGGCCGTCACTCACGGCTGCCTGGATGGCATCAAGATCGGGTTTTGCACCGGCCTCCGGGACAATCAGACCCACCACCGTCTCACCGAAATCGGTATGCGGCACACCGATGACGGCACTTTCCAGAACGCCCGGTTGTTCATCGAGGATCAGCTCGATTTCCTTCGGATAAATATTGTAGCCGCCGGAAATGATCAGATCCTTGTTCCGCCCAACGATGTGGACGTAGCCGTCGGCGTCGATTTTACCGAGATCACCGGTGATGAAGAACCCGTCGTCTCGCAGTTCTGCGGCCGTTTTCTCCGGCATTTGCCAATATCCCTTGAACACGTTTGCTCCCCGGACCTCGATCTGACCGACCTCGCCGTCCGGTAGGGTGACGCCGTTATCCGGATTGGTGATCTTGAGGTCGACGCCGGGCAGGGGAAAGCCCACGGTTCCTGGACGCCGCTCGCCGTCATAGGGATTCGACGTGTTCATGTTGGTTTCGGTCATGCCGTAGCGTTCCAGGATCCGGTGCCCGGTGCGCTCTTCGAACCGTACATGGGTTTCTGCGAGCAACGGCGCACTTCCGGAGATGAACAAGCGCATATGACTGGTCAGGTCCTTGGTGAACCGGGCATCGTCCAGGAGCCGGGTGTAGAACGTCGGAACGCCCATCATGGAGGTCGCCTTAGGCAGGTTGGCGATCATGGCGTCCAAGTCAAACCTCGGCAGGAAGATCATGGAACCACCGGCTGCGAGCATCACATTGGTCGCAACGAACAGACCATGTGTGTGGAAGATCGGCAGGGCGTGCAGGAGCACATCCGCGTCGGTGAACTTCCAGTAGTTCGTCAGCGTTTCAGCGTTCGAAAGGAGGTTCGCCTGGGTCAGCATCGCACCTTTCGAGCGTCCAGTCGTACCGGAAGTGTAGAGAAAGGCTGCCAGGTCATCTGCGGACCGGTCGACGACATTGAAGGTGGCCGGTTTGGATTTTGCTGTCTCGGTTAGAGATCCGGAGCCATCGGCATTCAGTGTCGCCAATTTGGCGCCGAGGCCGGTTGCAATCGGCGTGAGCGCGGGTTCGCTGCGCGCACCGCAGACAACAAGTGTGGCGCCGCTGTTCTCAATGAAATAAGTCAGCTCATCGACGGTATATGCTGTATTGAGCGGCAGGAAGATGACACCGGCCTGCGCACAAGCCGCATAGAGCGCAAGTGCCTCAGGTGACTTTTCAATCTGGGCTGCGAGCCGGTCTCCCGGCTTCAATCCGAATTCGGTCAGAGCATGGGCAATCTGCGCTGCTTGTCCCAGGAATTCGGCATGGGTGAGGGTGGCCCCGCTTGCCAGATGCAGAAAAGGCGTCGTCTTGCCGGCATGTTTGCCGAACAGCTGATCAAAGAGCGGGTTGGCCATCGGTCGGGCTCCTGTTGAGTGTTTTTTCAGCGGCCGCGCTGAGCGACTTGATATCCGAAGAGGCCGCAATTTCATGGGAGGTGGCGAAGCGCTCGTGGTTTTGCGAGACCTTCGACAGATTGTAAAGGTAGTTGACCATCACGCCGGCTGATTGCTGTTGACCCTTTTCAGAAAGGTCGGCGTCCGCATGAACTTGAAAAACCTGCGCGCCGTTGCCGAGATGGAAGCGGGCCACCGGGTCAAGCGGCAATCCGTTCCTGCGTTTCGCTGCGATCAGGTAATGGGCCGCGAGAGCCTTGAGCTGCTTTGGATCGTCGGGAAGCGGTCCGAGGTCGTTTTTGTCGATCCAATTGCGGAAACCCGGAATTGGCGACAGGGTTACGAAGGTTTTGAGGCCCGGCAATTCCAGGGAAAGATCGGCGGCAACCTGTTTGATCAGGGAATTGCCGAAGGAAATGCCCGCCAGCCCCTTCTGGCAGTTCGATATGGAATAGAAAACCGCTGTGTTGGCGTCTTCCGCCTCGATATGTTCCCGTTCCTCACTCAAAAGCCCTTGGATGGATGAGGGAACACCTTTGGTGAGGGCGACTTCCACGAAGATCAGTGGTTCGTCTGGCATGGTGGGGTGGAAGAAGGCGAAGCAGCGCCGGTCGGCGGGCTGCAGGCGCCGTCTCAGATCATCCCAGCTATCGATGGCGTGCACCGCTTCATATTCAATGATCTTTTCAAGGATATTGGCCGGGCTTTCCCAATTAATCGGTCTGAGCACAAGGAACCCTCTGTTGAACCAGCTTGCAAACAAGTGCCCAAAGTCGACGTTGAGCGCCTGTAGGGCGTCATCCTCCTTGCTGAAGCGCAGGAGATCGGCGCGCATGGCAACGAGGGACCGGGTGGCGTCCGGCACCTGGTTGAGACGGCGGATCAGCTCCTGCCGGCGCGGTTCGGCAGCGCGGACCAGGGTTTCGTAACTGGTTTTCGTTTGCCCCTTTTCATAGGTTTCAAGTGCCGCGCGAAGATCTTGAGGCGAGACAGCCATGTCTTCGGCCAAGTGCTGGAAAAAGGACAGCTTTTCGTCTTCCTCTGCTGTTTCATAACGGTCGAGGATAATCCGGGCGATCGTGCTGCCCGAAACCTCGCCCGACGCACCCAAAAGCGCGGCGGTGAGTTCCTCCATGGGCCGGTTGTCGGAGCTTCCGGGAAGAAACGTCCGGTACCGGCGGTCAAAGATTGAAGACAGCAGATCAGCCAAAAGGGTCATCGTGTTGGTCCCATCACAGCATCCGGCAACCAAGTTGCCAGTCCTGGGAAGAGGCATAACAGGATGATCGCGACGACCATACATCCCACAAAGGGTAAGGAGCCCTTCAGAATGGTCTTCAGCGAGATATCCGGTGCAATGCCATTGATGACATACAAGTTGAGGCCGACCGGAGGCGATATCAAGCCAATCTCCATGTTGATCGTCAGGACAACCGCAAACCAGATCGGATCAAATCCGGCCGTTGTGATGATTGGCAAGAGGATCGGGGCCGCCATTAGGATCACGGCAACCGGTGGCAGGAAGAAACCGGCGATCAGCAGGAAGATATTCACCGCGCCCATAAGAACCCAGCGGTTCACATCCAAAGTGCCGATCCACTCGGCAATCGCCTGCGTGATGAACAACGAAGACAGCATGTAAGAAAAGACACCGGCAGCTGCGATGATGAACAGGATCATCACGCTTTCCTTGGTGCTGTCGCGCAGGACAACCCAAAGATCTCCCGGGTTCCAGAGTTTGTAGATCACCATTGCGATGACCAGACACATCAGCGCGCCGACGGCCGCCGTTTCCGACGGTGTCGCGATGCCGCCATACATGGCGTAGAGCACGCCGACGATGATCGCGAGGAACGGCAGGACCCGAGGCAGGATCTCAAAACGCTCTTTCCAGGTGTAGCTGCCGGCACTCAAGACAGAGGCATCCCCGGAGCGCCAGGTGGAATAGAGTGACCATGCCATGAAGAGGCCAACCAGGAGCAGGCCCGGAATGACACCGGCAAGGAACAGGCGTCCGATCGAGGTTTCGGTCGCAATGCCGTAAACGATCATCGTGACCGATGGCGGGATCAGAATCCCGAGTGTACCGCCAGCGGCGATCGAGCCGGCCGCAACGCCGTCCGGATAGCCGCGCTTGCGCATTTCCGGAATGCCCATCTTGCCGATCGCCGCACACGTTGCCGGGCTGGACCCGGACATCGCGGCAAACAGCGCGCAGGCTCCGAGGTTGGAGACGACCAGCCCGCCTGGAACGCGGGTGAGCCACCGTTCCAGCGCCTCATAAAGGTCGGCACCAGCGCGGGTGGAGGCGATTGAAGCGCCCATGATGATAAACATCGGGATGGAAAGGAGCGCGAAGTTGTCGAGCTTGCCGAACAGGATTTCCGGCATCAGTTCCAGGGACCGCATGCCGTCGAAGATGATTAGGAAACCGGCTGAGACAATCAGAAGCCCCAGCGCGACCGACACACCGGAGAACAGGACGAAGATGGTGAAGAAGGCGACCAAGGCACCGAGGAGAAGCGGATCCATTATGCGTCCTCCAGGCCGAACGGGCGATCAACCCGTGTTATCACAGCTACCAGATCGGCAATCAGCTGCAGGAGAAGCAGGCCGAACCCTACGGGCAAGGAGAGATATGGGATCCAAAGCCGGACACCCCACACCGTGTCCGAGCGCCAGCCGCGGTCCCAGGCAAAGTGCCAGTATTCAAAGCCATAAAACAGCATGATCCCAACAATCAGGATTGACAGCGAGAGGGTAATCAGCGCGAGAAAAAACCGAGCCCGTGGCGGCAGCGACAGCGGCACCAGGTCCACATTCACGTGGCCGCGCAACCGCTGGACATAGGGCAAGCCGACAAGCGTCGCGGCAATCACCAGATAGATGACCGCTTCCGTCTGCCAGACCGTCGATCCGTTCAAGACGAACCTGACAAAGATCATCTGGCAGGTGATCGCAACGGCGGCGACGATCATGGCCGCCGAACACCATCCCGCAACGGTTGAAATGGCCGCGACAGCGCGCAAAAAGGGGTTATTACCGGCATGCGCTACGGCTGCCGAGCTGTGACCCGCCATGGGGAACTCCCGAAAAAGAAAAAGGGTAGCGAGAGACGGGGCCGGTGTGACACCGCCCCTGTCAAAGACTTATTGGACTGACAGAGCCATATCCAAGAGCTCCTGGCCGCCCGGGGTTTGCTCGATGAACGCCTTGTAGGAGGTCTCTTGCGCAAGGGCCCGCCAGGCGTCGAACTCTTCCTGGCTCATTTGCGCAATCTCGACGCCATTTTCTGCAAAGATATCGGCAGAAGCCGCATCCTGCTTTTTGGCTTCTTCCAGGTAGAACGCTTCAGCCTTGGCAGCGCCTGCCTGCAACGCGGCTTTTTGGGCATCGTTCAGGCCGTCATACGCAGACTTGTTCATCAAAAGCGGCTGATACATGAACCATAGGGCAAAGTCGCTGGCCGGTGTGTAGCACTTGACCTGCTCGTAGATCCGATAACTGACGAAAGATGAGGACGAGGTGTTCGCAGCTGTCAGAACGCCGGTTTGCATGGCGTTGTAGATTTCAGACGATGCCATGGACGCAATGGAGGCGCCAGCACCGGCAAGCATCTGCTCAAATGCCTTACCGGCTGCACGGGTTTGTTGTCCCTTCACGTGTTCCGGGGCGGTGATGCATTTGTCTTTGCCGACAAAGCCGCCAGCAAGATAGCCGTGAACCAAAACCATCACGTCATCGCCGGCCATGATCTCTTCAATTTTGCCCATGAACGGGCTTTCGTTGAGACGGGCTGCGTGATCGTGGTTCTTCACCAGACCTGGCATCAGGGTGAGGTTGTAGGCGGGCTGCTGGCCGCCGGCATAGCTCAGCGGAAACACAGTCATATCCAGCTGACCGCGGCTTAGCGGCTTGTACTGCTCGCGCGGCTTGAAAAGGGATTTTGACGGGAAGATCTTGATTTCAAGATCGACGTCGGCAGCGGCAACTTCATTGGCAACGATTTCAGCCACCTTGTGGCGCACATCGCCGGTGGACCACTGGTGCGACAGGCGCAGTTCCGTGGCATTGGCGGCAAAAGCCGAACCGAGCAGCGCGGCAGCTGCAACGGCGGATGTCAGTTTCATGGTCATTGTTGTTCCTCCCAAAGAGCGTGTGACGTTTGGTCAAGCTCGGAAGGCATCCTTGCACCGAATGTATTCTCCGTCAAATTTTTTGTATACAAGATGGAAATTATTGCGTGCAGAGAATAGGTGTGTTTATGTCAGCGGCATGGATAGGAAACGTGCAGATCTGATCGCCGACGAATTGGAGGGCTTCATTCTTGATGGCACCTACAAAGATGGCGCGCGTTTGGATGAAGTCCAGCTCGCCGAGCGGTTTGACGTCTCACGCACCCCGGTCCGGGAGGCGTTGCAGCGCTTATCCCAGTCAGGTCTTGTGGAGCAGATCCCCCGGCGTGGTGTCTTTGTGCGCCAGCCGGGTCCGGTCGAGCTTCTTGAAATGTTCGAGGTGATGGCCGAATTGGAAGCGGTCTGTGCGCGTCTTGCCGCAAGCCGCATCTCGGACCAAGCTTTGGCAGACCTTCATGCTGCCAATGCGCGCTGTGATGAAGCGGTCGCGGCCCAGGACACCGATGGCTATTACCTGGAAAACGAGCGATTCCACGCCATTTTGTACCGGCAGTCCGGGAACGGGTTTCTGGAGCAGGAGTGCCTCCGGCTCTACCGGCGCCTGCAACCCTTCCGCCGGATGCAGCTCAGGGCAAGAGGACGCTTGCCGCAATCCATGGCCGAGCACAAGGCCATCGTGACTGCACTGGAAAAAGCGGATGGCGAAGCTGCAGCTGCGGCCATCCGGGGCCACGTCGCGGTTCAGGGCGAGAAATTCCACCATCTCATGGCCAGCCTGAAACACGCAGCTGAATAGGTCACTTCAAGTCCGCAAGTGATCTGCGCGGCTTCGACCGAACGTGCCTGTTTGGACCCTCAAGCTATCAGCCAAACAGTGAGGCAGGGCGGGTCACACCGATCTCCTGAAAGAAAGTACTTCGGGCGCTCCTTTCTTTGATGTAGATGAGTAATCTGAAGACACAAATGATTTGGCGTGAGCTGCTAGCATTGGAAACATGAACAAAAGAGCTGAAGTTCCAACCAAAGACGCGAAATTCGAAGAAGGCGAACAGGTAGTTTTTGAGATCTTTGTTCAGCCCGGGTTTTCGGACCTGGAACTTTCTGCGGTTACGACAGTACTGCGCACAGCAAACGATATGCTCAACAATGACGTCTATTCCTGGAAAATCATCTCTGATGAACCGGGATTGGTGACCAGCAGCTCAGACTTGATCGTCCGTGCCGCTCCGGCCATTAGCGGCCAGTATTTGTGCGATTGCCTGGTCGTCATCGGCGGCCGTACCAACCCACCCGAGGCATGGCTGGCGCGCTTGAGGGCGATGCAACAGTTGCAACGACGCGTCATCCTGCTTTCTGATGCATCCCGCCAATATGTGAGGTCGGTCAATAACCTCGATGCGCCTACGACCGCGCACTGGCGTGACGTGTCTTTGTTGCAGGAAGTCGGCTCCTATCCGAAACTGACAGACAGTCTTGTGGAAACCCATGGCACTGTCCTGACCTGCGCCGGTCACGGTCATACCCTCGAAGCGATGATCGGCGTCCTGGAAGGTCAATTGGATCGGCGGCAGTGCGCTGAGATTGCAAGCTTGCTTGTGCTTGATCGCGTCCGGGGGTTCTCGTCGGAACAGCCCAAAGGCAGCAGTTACAGCTCCAGTTACTTCGAAAAGCGGCTGCAGAATGCCCTGCGGCTCATGGAGGCCAACATCGAACAGCCGCTGCGTCTCGCAGATGTTGCCAAGGAGGTCGGCCTGTCAACGCGCCACCTGGAGCGGTTGTTTACAGTCTATTTCAACACAACGCCGTCGAAACTCTATAAGAAAATCCGCCTGAAGAAGGCGCATGCGTTCGTCGTGGACACCCATCTGCAACAGATCGAGATCGCTCTTTCCTGCGGTTTTGGCTCCGCGGGATCGTTTTCGCTCGCCTACAAGGCTGAGTATGGCGAAACGCCGACGCAGCGCCGCAAAAGGATGCGATAGCTTCTTTAGTGATCTGATTGAGCTGCGGCTGGTTGATCCCGGTTTGGTTTTATTCGGATGAAAAAATAGGCGGCTCGTTTGAGCCGCCTTTTTGCAAATAGCTTCTGAAGCCGTTTATTCGGCAGCCGCCTTGGCAATCTCCAATTGCGCATCGATGTCGGCGGCATCGTGCCGCTCGGCGAGCTGACCGCTTTCGTCCCCAAACACCCGATTGACCATGCGGCCGCGGATTGCTGCCGGACGGGCGTCGATCTTTTCAGCCCAGGCAACGAGGTTCTTGTATTCATGGACGGAAAGAAATTCCGCTGCACTGTAAAGACGCCCCAGAACCAGGCCGCCGTACCACGGCCAGATCGCCATATCGGCGATCGAGTAATTGTCACCGGCAATGAAGGGCCGCTCGGCGAGCGCCTTGTCCAGCACGTCCAACTGCCGCTTCGTTTCCATGGAGAAGCGGTCGATCGGATACTGGAATTTCTCCGGCGCATAGGCGTAGAAGTGACCGAAACCGCCGCCGAGATAGGGCGCAGAGCCCATCTGCCAGAACAGCCAGTTGAGGGTTTCTGTCCGCTCAGGGCCTTCTGCCGGCAGGAATTCTCCAAACTTCTCGGCGAGATACATCAGGATCGACGCAGATTCGAAGACGCGGGTTTTAGCAGGTGTGCTGTGATCGACCAGGGCCGGGATCTTGGAATTGGGGTTTGCGCCGACAAATCCGCTTCCAAACTGATCGCCGTCGCCAATCTTGATAAGCCATGCATCATATTCCGCGCCCTTGTGGCCAAGGGCGAGCAGTTCCTCCAGCATCAAGGTGACCTTGACGCCGTTGGGAGTGGCAAGCGAATAGAGCTGCAAAGGATGCTTGCCAACTGGCAATTCCTTCTCATGCGTGGAACCGGAGACCGGCCGGTTGATGCTGGCGAACTGGCCGCCGCTCGGCTGCTCCCAGGTCCAGACTTTCGGCGGGGTGTAAGTGGTCGTATCGCTCATTTGGTCAATGTCTCCAGAACCGGATATTGGTCGATCTCGTCACGATGAAACGGTGTGACACCTCAAGTCATCGCATTATTACGATCAGATAGGCGCCAGCGGAGGTAATGCAACAGCATCCTTTCCAAATCCGCTTATCTTTGGAACGTTGTGCAACGTTCTTTGAACGATCAGGTGTGTGGAGGCGCTGGTAAGATGAATGTCAGATGAACCAACTCTCCGTACTGGCGCCTAAATCATCGGGCAGTCTCCTTTTCAGAAATGATGAGGAGCCGGAACGAAGGGGAGCCCGATGCACCTGAAATCACTTGCCGCAGCACTTTGCTTTGTTGCCATGCCGGTCGAGGCGAGCAGCCTTTATGTGAAATACGACATCTCGCTGACGGGGTTGAAGATCGGGGAGGGGGCACTTTCCATCGATCTTCAGGACCAGTCTTACAAGATCCACGGACAAGGCAAGATGGCAGCCTTCGGCAATTTTGTGTCTGATGGCTCCGGCAATGTGCTCGCGACTGGCTCCGTATCGCCGCAAGGTCTGAGCCCCGCCTCTTTTTCAATGGAGGCGGAAGAAGATGGCAAACCGAACACTGTTTCACTCTCGATGGCGAATGGCGCTGTCACGGGAACCAAGATCCACCCGGCCCAAGACCGGATGAACGAACGGATCAAGGTGACCGAGACACACAAGCGCGGGGTCATTGATCCTCTGACCGCGGTTTTGTTTCCAGCTCCGAAGGGCCTGCACCCGGACAGCTGCAAGCGCACCATCCCGATTTATGATGGCCGCGACCGCTACGACCTCGTGCTCGATTACAAGACAAAGTATCAAAAACGCGGTGGCCGGAAGGGCTACTCCGGCGGCGTCCTCACGTGCTCTGCGCGCTACAAGGCGATAGCCGGTCATAGGCCGAACCGCAGGACCATCCAGCAATTGGAAGCCAATACCTCGATGGAGATCCACTTGGCCGAGGTGCCGGGCAAACCGTATCTTCTGCTCTACAGAGCCAGCCTGATGACGCCCGTTGGGCCGCTCAACATCCAGAACGTCCGCTTCAAGAAGTTGAATTAAACAAAGGGCCGGAAATCCCGGCCCTTTGTTTGTTTTTGCACTGTCAGATCAGACCCTGACGACATAGACCGAACACTTTGAGTGCCGGACAACGCGGGCTGCGTTTGGCCCAAGCAGGAACTCCCGCAGTTGCGGCTTATGGGCGCCAATCACGATCAGATCCGTGTTGGTCCGTTTGGCCAGCTCCAGGATCTCTTCGTAAATCGAACCCGTCGCAACGACATGCCGGATCTCCTTGTTGCGCTCCTCGCCCAAGACACTGCCGACAATATCCGTCAGCTTGTTTTGTGTGTCGTTGACGATCTCATCCTGAAAGTTCTCATCGAAATAGGAGCTGACAAGCGTCACGCCGAAATTCGGCACCACGGTGATCACGTCGAGTTGGGCGTTGTCGAGCCGGGCGAGTTTGTCGGCGGTCTGAAGGACCTCGCGGTCTTCCGGATGAGAGATATCGACCGCGCAAAGAATGGTCTTGTTCATGCCGGAACTCCTTCCATTTCCTTGCGCTCGACACGGGCCCGCGGGCGTTGGAGCAGATAAATCAGGCCAAGCAGCAGAAGACCCGGGATGTAGATCAGCTCCTTCGGCATTTGCTCAAGAGACACCTGGGCTTTTGCGATCTGGACCGGGTCGTCCCCGTAGAAATCGAAGTTGCCGAGTGTTTCGAAGAACGGTGTGCCCGGGAAGGGTTCATCCATTTTCATGACCCCGTCTTCGTCAAAGACAGTCAGCCCGACGGCCGACAGGCGCGCCTCGGCATCAGCTTCATCGCCGACTGTGAGGATGAAGGTGGTCTCCGCTTTTGATCCGGTATCAAAGTCCGGGCCATTCACGGTTATCCGAATGTCATCGCCCGGATTCGCCTTGCCAACGGCCTCAACGAAACTGGTCGGCTGAACAATCTCGAACGGTGGCTGGATCCGGTTCATGAAGAAGTCCGGACGGAACAGGATGAAAGCAACAAGCACCAGAGCGATGCTTTCATAGATGCGCGAGCGGGTGACGAAATACCCCATGGTTCCGGCCGTGAAGGCCAATATGGCTATCGTTGCCATAATGAAGACCAAAATGCCTTGTCCCCAGCCGACATCGATCAGAAGCAGATCGGTGTTGAAGATGAAGACGAACGGCAGGGCGATGGTTCTGAGGGAATAGAAGAACGCCGTAAAGCCGGTCTTGATAGCATCGCCGCCCGACACCGCTGCCGCGGCAAAGGACGCAAGACCCACGGGGGGCGTCACATCCGCCATGATGCCGAAGTAGAAGACGAACAGGTGGACCGCAATCAGCGGCACGATCAGGCCGGATTGGGCGCCGAGCTCAACAACCACACCGGCCATCAGCGAGGACACCACGATGTAGTTCGCCGTGGTCGGAAGCCCCATGCCGAGGACCAGCGAAAGAAGTCCGACAAAGGCCAGCATCAGGACAAGGTTGCCACCGGACACCAGCTCGACGAGGTCGGCCATAACCTGTCCGATACCGGTCAGGGTCACCGTGCCGACGATGATGCCGGCGGTTGCTGTAGCAAGGCCGATGCCGATCATGTTGCGGGCCCCGTCGATCATGCCTTTGGCGAGATCAACAACGCCTTCCTTGAATTCCTCGACCATCTTGTTTTCGCCGCGGAAAATCGCCTTGATCGGCCGCTGCGTCAGAAGGATGACGAAGAGGAGGGTGGTTGCCCAGAAGGCGGAGAGGCCCGGGGACTTCTGCTCAATCATCAGGAAGTAAACAAGCACAACGATCGGCAGCAGGTAGTAGAGGCCGGATTTGTAGATGTCTGCGATTTCCGGAAGGACAATATGCTTGGCGTTCGGATCATCCGGGTGCAGATCCTCAACGCTTGCTGCGAGCTTCAGAAGCACGAGATACGCAACGAAAACCAGAACCGCGAGGATCCAGCTGGCGCCATCCGGCACTAGAGCCGTGATCCAGCCGATCGGGAACTTGATTCCATAACAAAGCGCGGCAAAGCCTGCGAAGAAGAAGAACATGCCCAGAACCGTACGCAAGGTGGACACGGTCTTGTGGCCAATGGTCGGCATGTTCCGTTTCACCGCTTCCAGGTGCACGATGTAGACCAAAGCGATGTAGGAAATGACCGCCGGCAGGAAGGCGTGGGTGATCACTTCAACGTATGAAATGCCAACATACTCCACCATCAGGAAGGCGGCAGCCCCCATGACCGGTGGCATGATCTGGCCGTTTACCGACGAGGCCACTTCAACAGAACCAGCCTGCTCATTGGTGAAGCCAACCCGTTTCATCAGGGGAATGGTGAAGGTGCCGGTGGTAACAACGTTCGCGATGGACGAACCTGAGATGAGGCCGGTTGCGGCTGACCCCACAACGGCCGCCTTGGCCGGGCCGCCTTTCAGGTGGCCGAGCGCTGCGAAGGCCATCTTGATGAAGTAGTTGCCCGCGCCCGCCTTATCGAGCAAAGCCCCGAACAGAACAAACAGGAAGACGAACTTGGTGGAGACGCCAAGGGCAATACCGAAGACCCCCTCCGACGTGATCCACATATGGCTCATCGCCTTTTGCAGCGAAGCGCCTTTCCAGCGCATGACTTCGGGTACCCATTGGGAAGACCCGAAGAAGACGTAAAGGAGGAAGATGGTGGCGACGATGGCCATCGCGGGACCCAGGGTCCGGCGTGCCGCTTCAAACAGGATTAAGATACCTGCGAGCGCAAACCACTTGTCGACATGGTCGGCAAGTCCGCCATTGTTGACGATCTTCTCATAGAAGAAAAGGCCGTAAAGCGCCAGAAACGCTCCGGAGAGTGCCAAGATCCAGTCTTGGATTGGAATGTGATGGCGTGGGCTGCTCTTCAAGGCCGGGTAAGCCATGAAGGCAAGGAAGATTGCAAATGAGAGGTGGACCTGGCGGCTGTTGTTGATCAGATCGCTCGGCAGGATGTAATTGGACAGGGGAGAGGCAAGAAGAACCTGAAATGCCGACCATGCCAAAGCCACGGCTGCCAGAAACAACCCGATTGGGCCGGCAGGATTACGCGACCCGGAATCGGACGCTGCGACCATTTCCTGAAGTTCTTCTTCAGACAGGCCACTCGACCCGGCCTTCTTGTTCGCCTGATACTCTTCAGACATCAATAGTTCCCCCGTTTGTCCGGCCCCCAATTTGCCGGTCCGAAAATTCATTTGGTCCTATGAGCCAAGCGGCTCCGGACAAAGGCTTCTCTTGAAAACAGCACGCGGTCTTCTGTGTGCCATGGCTGTGCTGGAAAAAGGCCCGGAGGCGTGCCCCCGGGCCTGGATTTCAAAAGATCGGATTAGTTGATCCAGCCTTTTTCTTTGTAGTACTTCGCAGCACCTGGATGCAGCGGAGCGGACAGACCGTCCTGAGCCATTTCTTCCGGCTTCAGGTTGGCGAATGCCGGGTGCAGCTTCTTGAAGGCATCGAAGTTTTCGAAGACCGACTTGACAAGGGTGTAAACGGTGTCTTCAGACACGTTTGCAGATGTCACGAAAGTTGCACCTACACCGAAAGTGCCAGTGTCAGCGTCGTTGCCGCGGTACATGCCGCCCGGGATGGTCGCTGTGCGGTAGTAGCTGTTGTCAGAAACCAGTTTGTCTACAGCGTCACCGCCAACTGTGACAAGCACGGAATCGCACGCAGTGGTGGCTTCCTGGATGGAACCAGACGGGTGGCCAACGGTGTAGACCATTGCGTCGATCTGGTTGTCACACAAAGCGGCGGACTGCTCTGCGGCCTTCAACTCGGTTGCGAGCTCGAAGTCGTCTGCGGTCCAGCCTTTGGCTTCCATCAGCACTTCCATGGTGCCGCGCTGACCGGAGCCAGGGTTGCCGATGTTGACGCGCTTGCCTTTAAGGTCATCGAAAGTTGTGATGCCGGAGTCGGCGCGAGCTACAACTGTGAACGGCTCCGGATGCACGGAGAACACAGCGCGCAGCTCTTCAAACGGACCTTTTTCCTCAAACTTGGAAGTGCCGTTGTAAGCGTGGAACTGCCAGTCAGACTGGGCAACACCAAACTCCAGCTCGCCTTCACGGATGGTGTTGATGTTGTACACAGAACCACCAGTGGATTCGACCGAGCAGCGGATGCCGTGGTCTTTGCGATCCCGGTTTACCAAGCGGCAGATTGCGCCACCGGTCGGGTAATAAACACCTGTGACACCGCCGGTGCCGATGGTGATGAATTCTTCTGCGGCAGCTGCGCCGGTGAAGGCGATGCTGGTCGCAAGAACGGCACCTGCAAGGTTCAGTTTCATCATCATTTGACTAGGCTTCCCTCTATTTCAGTTTTTGTTCCAGAGCGGTGCTCCCACCCTAGACATTTTCAAGTTCATCGAGCAAGCGATTGTGCCTGTCGACATTTTGGATCCGGGCTTCCGCCTCGGAACCGGCTCGCGCGACCAGCATGCCCGTAATGGTCTCAATGAGAACGAGCGTGGCCGCGTAAGATGAGAAAAAGTGTGGACTTTCAGTGCGCTGAATGAAGTGATGGTCTGCGAATTGCAACCCTGGAAACGCATGACTGTCCGTCAGGACGATCACTTTCGCACCGTTTTCTGCAGCAAGTTCCGCTGCCCGGACTGAGCGGTGGGCATACGGATGCTTGGAGACGATCACGATGCAGTCGTCTTTGGTGAGGCTTGCGAGCGCACCGCCAAGGGACGCGCCATTGCGCCCCGCTACAATCCAACTGTCGTTGAACCAATTGGCGAGATAAGCAAAGTAATCGGCAAACCCGGCCGACGCGAGTGCACCGACAACGACGGTTCTGCGTGCCTTCGACAGGCAGTCGACAACCTGTTCCAGCCGTACCGGATCAATGTCGTCGACGAGGGCCTTGATATTGTCGACACAGGCAGCTGCCTGGCGCGGCAAAAGGGGCTGATCTGCTTCGTTTCGCAACTGGCGAGCCTTGTCCTGAAAACTGCTGCCGCGCTGGCTCAGCTCCATCCGCGCCTGTTCGCGCAAGGCTTCGTAGTCTGAAAACCCGATGGCCCGCGCAAGCCGGGTATAGCTGGCAGGGGAGACACCGCTTGCGGCGGCTATCGCCCGGAGGCTGCGCGTCGCGATTTCAAGCTGGTTGTCTGCAAGGTAATCTGCGGCCGTCCGCAAAGTCTCGCTGAGATCAGCGTAATTTGCTGTGATGGCAGCCCGGATTTGTGGTCGCGCAGATTTCATGCGCGCACTGTTTCATTTGTTTTTTAGCTTGTCAATTTCTGAAACAATTGTTTCGTTGTATTCGAAATTTTGCATAGGAGATAAGTCGGGTCACGTTAGGTGACACAGCGCGTTTCGGGCCGCGCAAAAGGGTGTCGAAACATAGGAAATATAGACGGAAATCGGAGAGTGTTGGTGCGGGCTACTCGACGATGGTCTCGCAGTACGCCTTCACCTTCTCAAGCGGCATTGATGTGCTCTGGACTTCCATCCGGACGATTTTGCCATCGGCCCGCGTCAGGATTGCCAGATTGCATTCGTCGGTCAGCGGCTTCGGGTTCTTCTTTTCCGTATAGGTCCGCTCGTTGATAGACGACCAGTAGTAAACGAGCTCCTTGGGATCTCCACCCGGGTAGTTGATCGGATCTGCGCCTTTCGGGATTGCATCATAGGCAATTACGTCGGATGGCGGGCCGTATTTGAGGAAGAAGTCCGCCGAAGGTTTGCCGACATAGGTGCTCTTGAATTCAGGATTGGTCGAGGTCTGGCACGAGGCAAGCCCTAGGCACAATAGTGCCAAGAGGGCTTTTCCTGTTGCGGGAATTTGGCGTCCGCTGATCATGTCCGGTTTCCCGGCCGCTTCAATGCGCGGCCGTCAGTTGATTTGCAGCTCGAGAGATTTGTGCAGACGCTGAAGATTACGCAGGGACTTGGACTGCCACGGAATGGCTTTTGAGCCGAGGACGCGCACACCGATATCCGGTTGCTTGCGGATCTCGATGGTGAATTTCGCCAGAAGGTTGATGCCGGAACTGTTGAGGAACTCCAGACCGGTCAGGTCAAGTACGATTTCTTCCGGCTTGGAATCGAGCACATTGTTCATGAGTTCCAGGATTGGCGCATACGCCTCCGTACCAGACAGACGCATCGTGCCTTCATAATGGATCTTCGATCCTTCTGCCCAGACACGGTAGTCGTTGGTGCTGATTTCCATTCTAATCGTTCCCTCGGAATTATGTACGCGCTCAGGAGAATGTCAGCGCAGCTACAGTTTTCAAGTTGACCGAACCATTACTGGCATCCGGTGTGAAGCGCCAGCCGAGTTTTGCATCATAATCGCTCATTAGCGTCAAAAGCCCAAGTCCGGACCCGGAGGAGTCCAGATCGGTCGCGTTGGCTTCAATGCGTTCGAGAAGAAGTTCGCCCGGATCCCTTGCCAGGATTTCCCTCAAGAGCTCCTGAAACTTCTCCGCCGTGGCCCGATCGATCATATTGGAAATCTCGGATTCGAAATGATTTCCGTCCAGTGAGCAGCTGATCTCGATGTTGCCATCGTGGCGGAACTTCACTGCATTCTCCAATATTTCGTTCAGCAAGTAGCCGATGCTGTGGCGGGCGTCGACCTGATCGACCCCCTTTGCACAGCATTTTGCAAAATAATCGCCAAGAAAATCGGAGGTTGTTCCGCAGTGTTGCCAGCTCAGCTCCAGCGGTTCTGCGGCGAGGGTGATGTGGAGCGTGGTTGCTGACGGTCCATTCGTCAGCTCGGCGTGTCCGAATGTCACTGTCATAGCCTACCTGTGCTTCATCACCACAAGGGTAATGTCATCAAACATTTTTTGTGTGTCAATGTGTGCTTTTACTTCTGACAGTATCGCCTCAATGATGACTTTTGCTGGTTTGCCGGCATTGGCTTTGGCACAGGCGCACATCCTGTCGAAGCCGTAAAGAACGCCGTCCGGGTTTTCCGCCTCTGTCACACCGTCCGTGTGCAGCAGAAGAACGTCATCCGGACCGAAATTCAGGACTTCAGTCTGCACAAATGGCGCAATGTCCGCTTCCAGGCCAACCGGGAAACCGAGTTCGACCGTGTCGATCCGTTCGACATCGCCATTGGCCCGGATAATCAACACCTCTTCATGCTGGCCGGAGAGCGTGACCTTGCCGTCTTCATAATCAACGAAGGCCAGGGTCATGTGCTTGTCGGAGTTGGTCCGCGCGATGTTCTTGTAAAGAGCGCGGTTGAGGACTTCGAGGAAAGCAATTGGGTCGTTGTCGCCCTTTTCCTGCAAAGCCCGGGCAACGGACTGCACCATGAGCATCAGGACGCCACTTTCCAGTCCGTGCCCGGTCACATCACCAATACCTACTTTTACCCGGCCGCCGTCGTGGAGAACGTCATAGTAATCGCCGCCGACTTCATCCGCCGGCTCCATGTAGGCAGCGATTTCGATCTGGGCGATACCTTCCAGTTCACTGCGCCGCGGCAGTACCATCTCCTGGATGCGCTTCGCGACATCAAGTTCAGCGCCAAGACGCAGGTTTTCGTTTTGGAGACGCTTATTGAGCGCAACGATTTCCTTGTTGGCGGTTTCCAGTTTACCAGTGCGCTCTTCGACCAGTTTTTCAAGGTTTTCCGTATGATAACTGATTTCCTCAGCCATCCGGTTGAATGCCGTGCCCACGGCACCAACCTCGTCCTTGCTCGGGATTTTCACCCGGACGGAATAGTCCTTGTTCTGGAGCGCGCGCGCGGCGCTGGCCAGGGCGCTGAGACCAGCGGTAATCCGGCCTGAAATTGCGAAAACGGCGATGAACACGATCACCAAGCTGATGAGCAGGGCAGCGATCTGCCACTGTACGATGCTGCGTGTAGCCTCGGAGATCTCCTCTTGCACCTCGCCAAGCGTTTCGTACATCTCCTGTTCGGAGACAAGGAAGCCAAGGGTCAGGCTTTCTGAAATGATTGTTGAGCCATTCCACAGGTTCACCGGATCCAGTCGCTTCAAAACAACGATAAAGTTTTCCGGCCCATTGCCTTCATCAATTTCGAGGGTTTTGATCACCGTGTTGGCGTCTTCCGGCAACAGAAGGTTCGAGATCGCGGGATACCGGCTCTGGTTCAAAAAGCGGTTGATCCCGGTCACACCCTGACCCGTGGCATCGACTGAGATGAGGCCGAGCTTTTCCGCGCCAGTTTCACTTACGGCAATGACGTTGCCGGCGGAGCTGGTCAGGAAGCCAAAGCCCGTGTCAGCAATCTGCACGTTCTCAACCAACTCGCCGAACTGGTCAAGCGTTACATCAACAGCCGCCATCCCGGCGACGTCAGACCGGTCCTGGGTCCACAGCGGTTCGAAAAAGCTGACAATCAGAGCGCCGGTGATCGCGTCGATATAGGGCTCTGTTGCTACGATGTTTCGCTCAACCGGGCGCGAGGATGGATCACTGATCCAGTTCTGCCAGCCCTCATAAACGCCAGGAAAGAAGAAATTCCAGAAGTTCTCTTCATTATGGCCCGGATACAGCCGATCAAAAGTTTGCGCCTGAGTGGTGTAGGGCGTCGTCCTCATGATCGGTGTGTCTTTGGGCCCGACATAGTACATCTGCAGTTTCTGCGAACCCGATGACATTAGGGCAGGGGCCACCAGATTGAAGGCGGCGCTGTCAATGACTTCCTCTCTGGCGCTGGGCAGGAGGTTGCCGTCATCATCAAGCAAATAGCCCCAGATGCTGACAACAGATGGACCAGCAAGGTTCTGGGCCCAGCCGCCTTGCGGATCAAAGGTGATGTCCTGATCGCCCAGTTCCGGGTCACTTTCCACGGCTTCGCCGATCCGGATTTCCGTTTCCGGGTGATCGATCAAGGCCTGGAGCGAGCTGCCGAGGGTCTCAACTTCGGAGTATGTCTGATCAAGCAGCAGGTTCGTCCGAAGTGCTGTCGTGTCGATATAGGTGTTGAGGTATTCTTGCGTGGCTTCCGTCAGACCCTGGCTTACAGTTGCGGTTGCGTCTCTGGAAAGACGTTGAACGTTCCAGATGGCCACACCGCCGGCCAGCATGATGTCGAACAACACGGCCGCCCCAACCACAAGCAGGAACTTGGCGCGAAAGCTGTGCCGGGAAAAACGGCCGATTTCTTCTTCCTGATCGGCCTTGTCCGCGGTCGCGGGAGACTGGGTCTGTGTCATAGAGGCTTCCGTCCAGAGGCAACCCAGATCGGCCAACCAGCGTAGCCTTTGGGGTGCAGGGCAGCAAAAATGTGATCCTGGAAACCTTGCCGGAAACGGGCAATCTGTTCCGGACTGTCACCACGTTCAACGGCCATTTGGCCGGCATAAACGTTTTCCCAGGATTGGATGATGTCTGCGAAGTCTTGCGGATTGCCGTCAAGGTTGGTGACCATGAAGCTTTCCATCTTGATGTCTTCAAACCCGCCGTCGGCCAGATAGCGCCGGCTCTTGGGGCCGAGCTCGATATCCATATCGAAATGATCCCAGAGCTTGGCGACCTCGTTGTAGGTCCACTGAATGGTTTCCGAGCGCGGTTCGCCAAGGCAGTGTGAGTTTTTCTCGTTCGTGATGTAGACCCGGCCGCCCGGTTTGCAGATACGGTAGAGTTCTTTCAGGATCTCTTCCGGATGATCAAAAACCTGTAGGGCATGGCGGCAAGTGACGAAGTCGAACTGGTTGCTCTCCAGAAGCATCTCGGAGGCATCGCCATAAACGTACTCAACGCCCTTTACGCCAAATTCGGCGGCAACCTTGCGAGCATAATCAAGGCTCGATTTTGAGTGATCGAGCGCGACAAGCCTGCCAAGTTCGTATTCCTTTTGCGCCAGAATAGCGAAATCGCCAATTCCGCAACAGATGTCCGCCATCTGCATTCCGGGCTTCAGACCATGACGGCCGAGGATTTCGCGCTCGTGGTGCCAGGTCAGCTTGGTTTGAGTCCGCAGGATCGGAATGAAACCTCCTTCTTCCAGGAAGGTCTGACCGGGATAAAAGTCGCTGTCGTACTCACTGACCGTGATGTTCTGGTTTGCGCTTTCCAAGGCCTGGAATTTGCGTGTCGACCATCCGACACAGCTCGACGTCGTCACCTGGATGTTCAGGTCCGGACGATTGACGCAAGTATCGACCAGGTGCCGGGCAATCGCCTGAAACGCAACGTTGTTCATCCGCACAAGGCGGCGCACGTTCAGATAAAGTCGGCCCTTGACGGTGGACGTTGCAGTATCGAGGGCCTCCATGCAGCCATTGAGCTCATCGGCGGATTGTGGCCGCAAGCAGCCCTGCAGGGAGAATTCCTGATCGTTTTCATTGAAACGCCAGTCGAATGCGTGGCCAGTCGCTTGGGAAGTCACGATGCTTTATCCTCGAAAACAAGATCGGCCGTCAGGCAAATGCGGTTGTTTGATTGGTCGCGGGTCAGGCTGAATTCTGCCCCGTAGTCGACGCTCAACTCCAAAAGACCGAGCGATGTATCCGGGGTCTCAGTGGAGAATAGACGATCCAGATAGATGGCGTCTTTGTCTGGCCGCTTGGTCAACGCGACAGCATCATCGTAGAAGCGGGCAATGTCCTCGCTGCCCGGCATGTCGATCTCGATCCGGTCCCCATTCTCACGGCGTTTGAACCGGCACACGACCTTGCCGTTGTTTCCATGTCTGTGAAAAGTTGTCTCCATCAGCTCATTGAGCGCGGAGGAATACAGATTGGCAAACAGCATGGAATCGAGGCGGTTGTGGCAAACCATCCGGGAGACGTAGCTCGAAACAAGATCGCAGTTGGCCCAGTTTGAAGAAAAATCGCGAACATCCAGATCGATCTCGATCATCGGCGTTTCGCCCGCTCCGCTGGCGTTCGAATATGACACGTCGCCCAAACTCCATTATTGACGCCGAAATTTGCGCTCAGTTTTAGTTTCTGAACACAGATGACTGCGGCTCCCTATCACCGCGGCAGGAAGTATGACGTCGAAATCGTTAAGCTAGATCCAACCAGAATGGTAAATATTAGCCCCATGGGTAGTTCAACTGTTTGAAGTTTGAGTGTCAACCAGTATGAATTATCAAGGCTTTTGGCAGTTATCCTGAATATTGACAAGTTTTGCAGCTGGCGCGGGCGCAAGCATCTGGGGAATGTTGATTTTTCGCTGCTCGTGGACAGTGTATTTCCAAAATCAACAAACACCGTTAAATGACTGGCGGGACGGCTGTGGGAAGCGCGGCGAAAAACTCTGACTGTTATTGGAAACGGAAAATGACGGATTCGTTTTCATCTGATTCTCAAACCGGCGGGTACAGCGCATCTATGAATGATGAATTGGAAACCCTGCGCGCCGAGCTGGCAGAGCTGAAAGCCGAGCACGCTGATTTACAGCTTCTTTACGAAGCGACAATCGAACACGGCGAGGCCGTGGAAGATCAGCTTGCAGAGAACAATCAGCTGCTTCTGGACACCCAGCGCAGGCTTGAGGCAGAGTTGGCTGACGCCGGCCGATATGTGTTGTCGATCCTGCCCGAACCGAGGTCGGAAGGCCCGAAAGCGGACTGGCTTTTGGTTCCGTCAACGGAACTTGGCGGCGATTCCTTCGGCTATCATGACCTCGATGGCGATCATTTTGCCATATACCTGATCGATGTCTGCGGGCACGGTGTTGGAGCTGCGCTGCTCTCTGTCTCGATTATCAACGTGTTGCGCTCTTGTGCGTTGCCGGAAACAGATTTCCGGATCCCCTCCGATGTGCTTTTCAAGTTGAACAACGCCTTCCCAATGGAACGGCAGAACAACATGTTCTTCACCATCTGGTACGGCGTTTTTCAGAGGTCGACCGGTAAACTGTCTTATGCGTCCGGAGGGCATCCGGCAGCCGTTCTGTTGCCAGCGACCAAGGACGAGGGGGCGTTTTCGCTCATTGGAACGAGCGAAGGCATGGTGATCGGCGCCATTGAAGATATGACGTTCGACCAGTCCGAAGTGTCGGTACGCTCGGGCGATCGGTTGCTGGTCTTGAGTGACGGCACCTATGAGGTGGATGATCTTGAAGGCGATGTTTTAAGCCTTGAAGGTCTGGCCAACGCGGCGCTTGCCGCAAACGGCTCTATACCTTCACATATCCTGGAGTGGGTTCAGAAAAAGTCTGGTCAATCCGAGTTGCCGGATGACTATTCAATGATTGAATTTCAATTCTGATCGGATCCGTTGGAGCCCAACCGCAAGACAACCCGCGTCGTATTGGTGCCGTCTTTCCGGGAATGCGACACCTCTTCAGACACCTGATGAACCAGAAAGAGCCCCAAGCCGCCAACTGACATGTCCTCGGCGGACATCTCTGTCATATCGAGGACCGGCGCAGTCCCGGTGTCGAAAGAAGTCGCGTGATCTTCCAGGGTCAAGATGAGCCTGTCACCCTCTTTGGTGAGTTCGGTTTTGATGGTGTCAGCCACGGCCTCTGGATAGCCGTAGGACACAGTGTTGGAAAAAAGCTCTTCTACGATCAAAGACAGATGACGGCGGATGTGGTCATCAAGACCGTGGCGTGCAGCAAGGTCGTCCAGAAAGGTGTAGATCCTGGAGAGTTCGTCTAATTCGTTTGCAACTTCCAAAGTCCCGAGAACCGATGTCATACACCCGGCCTCCTTCTAGGGCGCTGAGCGCGCATAACGTCAGCTAGCCCCGTATCTCTGCCAAAGCATCATCGCGCCCCTCAACCACGCTGAGGATTTTGAGGAAGCCGGAGATCTTCAATACTTCATGGACCGATGGATTGACGCCGAAGAGGATCAGTTTGCGTCCTGCCGGAGCGATCTGTTTGGTGATGATCAACAAGGACCGCAGACCGAAACTGGTGACATAATCTACGCCGCTCATGTCGATCAGCAGGCTGGAATCGCTCTCTTGGGCGGCTGACTTGAGATGCGCTTCAAAGTCCTTTGCCGACAGGGTCTCCAGTTTGCCCTTGGGGCAAATGATCCGAATCCCGTCCACTGTTTCGTCGTCGATCGTGAGATGCGCCGCATCCGCCATTTGGACCATACCTTCCACAGGATTGATTAGGGGGCTGAAACTCGCCAGTGCGTGGATTTCCCTTGAAGCATGAAAATCTTATGAAATGAAGAACGCAACGGGTGTTTCCTGTCAATGACGTGGCGGTATATGTTCCGAGCCTGGACCGGTGATCCGGCAGCGCCGAATTGGGCCGCCGGGAGATCATGATGATGCGGGCTGTGACAAGGGAATACTCAAATGGCTGAAGAGATTGTAATTCCTGAGTTGTCCGATCCGCGGGCAGAGGTCGGCAAGGTCGCTCTGGCGAATACAGATGCGCAGGAAGAGTTCCGCGACAGTCCCGAATTCGAAGAGCTTGAAGCCGAATTCCGGAAAATGGAGATAGATGGGCCGTCTGCCGTCAACTGGAAGATGCTCAACGAGAAGACCGTCGATGTCTTGAAGGAAAACTCGAAGGATCTCGTTCTGGCGACCCGGCTCGCTTACGGTCTTTTTCTGGAGGAAGATTTCAAGGGTCTCGCGATTGGCGTCAAGATCCTCGAAGACATGTCCAAGGACCATTGGGAAGACATGACGCCACCGGTGCGCCGCGAACGCGGCCGGGCAGGGGCCTTCGACTGGTTTGCAGAAAAACTCGGGTCACTTGTCGAGGGAAAGACGCCAGAGGGCGATCAGGGGCTGGCTGCGCTTCAGGCGCATGACTACCTGCTTGAGCTTGATACCGCTCTCGAACAGAAATTCACCAAATCGCAAGCAGCTCTTGGTCCGTTGATCCGCGCGCTCCGCCCGATTGCAAAAAACGTGCGGTCGGTGCTTGAGGAGGAGGCGCGAAAGAAAGCCGAGGCGGAAGCGGCGGCCAAAGCCGCAGAAGAAGCCAAGGAAGCTGGCGGGGGGGCTGCTGCCAGCCCGGCGAGTGAGGCGGCGTCAGGCAGTGCTCCGGCAAATGCTGCAGCTGCAGCGGAGCCTGCTACCGGGGCTGTTGAACCGGCACAGTCTGCAGCGCCTGCGCCGCAAACAGCCTCGCCAAACCCGAGCGCTGTGCCGATTGCGGTGCCGGAGGTTGCTGTTGACGGCGACGCGGATGCAGCATTTACGTCATTGTTCAATGCGGCCGGAAAGGTGGCGTCCAGCAGCCGGCAACACGCGCCGCAGGATCCAAGAGGGTATTTGTGTGCCCGATTTGCTGTCTGGGGCCGGATCACCGTGATGCCGCCGGTCAACAGCGGGAAATCCAGCCTGCCGCCGCCTCAGAAAAACAGGATTGCGGAACTGCAAGCGCTCAAGGGGGCCGGAAACCATCTCGGGTTGATCCAATCAGCTGAAGGCACGTTCATGTCGTCGCCCTTCTGGATCGATGCGCACTTCATGATTTGCGAGGCTATGAGCGCGCTCGGCAGCGACTATGATGCCGCGCGTCTGTTGGTCGAGGGGGAGCTGGCCGGTTTCTTGAAACGCTTGCCGGACGTGCTGGCCCTATCTTTCAGCGACGGAACCCCGTTTGCGAGCGGTGAAACGAAAGCATGGATTAATGAGAGTGTTGCCGCCGGCGGCGGCGCAAGTGGTGGAGCAGACCCGCTTACGGGAGCCGCATCAACAGCCGCCAGCCTGGCTCAGGCCGGTAAGGTTGTTGAGGGATTGGCGGTCTTGAAAGACTATTGCGCCGGCTGCCGGGCGGAGCGGGACTGGTTCCGTGGGCAGCTGAAACTGAGCGAACTGTGCCTGCAATTCGATGTTCTTCAGCCGTTGGTCGCTCAATTGTCGCGGCTTCGAAAGACGGCAGAAGATGCGAATCTTGCGGCCTGGGAGCCGGACTTGGTCGTCGAATTGGCCCGGCTCTCATGGCGTAGCCTCAACCACAAAAACATCCGTCAGGTCATTTCTGACAATGATTTGGTGCCTTTGAAGGCCTCTGTCATGGAAACTTTATCGATACTGGACCTCGGCGCGGCTGCCGAGTTGACGGGCAAGCGCTGACCGCGCAAAGTGGTCTTGTTGTGTGCCTTTTGAAAAAAGTCATGTCTTTGAGAGGTCTTTTTTAAGACTCTTCTAGACAGATTTGACATGAAACAGTTCTAGAGTGCCCCCAGACAGGGGAACACCAGTTTTAAAACATGATTTCCGTAAGTGACATCGGAAGCTCGACTGACGTTAAGGAGAAGGCATGTCCAAAGAATCCTCCGTCGCTCCCAAGGAGCGGGTGAATATCAAGTACAAGCCCGCGACGGGAGACGCCAAGGAAGAAGTTGAACTTCCGCTGAAGCTCGTCATGCTTGGGGATTACACCATGCGTCCCGACGACACGCCAGTCGAGGACCGGTCCCTTATCAACATCAACAAGGACAACTTCAACGAGGTGATGAAAAGCCACGAGTTGAAGCTGGACATGGCGACAGACAACAAGCTGGTCGAACAGCAGGAAGGCGAAGAGCCGGAAAAGCTTTCTGTTTCGCTGAAGATCGAAAGCCTGGCCGATTTCTCTCCTGAATCCGTTGTGCGTCAGACACCGGAACTCAACAAGCTTCTGGAGCTGCGTGAGGCGCTTGTCGCCTTGAAAGGGCCATTGGGCAACGTTCCGGCGTTCCGCAAGGCAATCCAGAATGTTCTCGGCGATGAGGCTGCCCGCGAAAAACTTCTGGCCGAACTTACCAACTCCACCGGCAAATCCGGCGACGGCGAATAAGTGCCAATCAAATCGGCGGCGCAACCGGCGCGCGCTGATTTCATCTTTCCCGGACCACAGCAAGATCAGAGACCGTGAACATGGCTGACACCGAAAACCAGCAACAGGGCGCCGGCGCGCAAACCGAGGAACTCGACGCCTCGTTGCTTGACCAGATTTTGCAGGAAACCAAACTCGCTCCGAGTGACGATGGTTATGACGTCGCCAAAAAGGGCGTTGCTGCATTCATTTCCGAACTTCTGAAGCCGACAGACGGTCAAAGTCAGGTCTCTGGCGCTGCCGTCGACATGATGATCACCGAGATCGACAAGAAACTGTCGGACCAAGTCGATCAGATCATCCACAATGAAGACTTCAAGACGCTGGAATCCGCTTGGCGCAGCATGAAGTTCGTCGTGGACCGGACCGATTTCCGCCAGAACATCAAAATCGAAATGATGAGCGTCTCCAAAGACGAGCTGCTGGAAGATTTTGAAGACAGCCCGGAAGTCGTGAAGTCCGGCCTCTACAAGCACATTTACACCGCTGAATATGGCCAGTTCGGTGGTCAGCCGGTTGGCGCTGTCGTGACGAACTACGATTTCGGCCCCGGCTCACAAGACATCAAGCTGGCTCAGTATTGCGCCAGCGTTGGGTCCATGTCGCATGCCCCATTCATCGCCGCGGCTGCACCGGCCATGTTCGGTGTGGATACCTTTGAGGAAATACCGAACCTCAAGGACATGGAGTCCATTTTTGAAGGGCCGAAATACGCGAAATGGAACTCGTTCCGCGAGTCCGAAGATTCCCGTTATTTCGCGCTTGCCATGCCGCGCTTCATGCTGCGCACCCCGTACGGCCCTGAGACCACACCGGTCAAGGCCTTCAACTACGAGGAAGAGTCTGGTTCCAAGAGCGAGAACTACCTCTGGGGCAATGCAGCGTTTGCAATGGCGACCAAGCTGACGGACAGCTTTGCCAAATTCCGCTGGTGCCCGAACATTATCGGTCCTCAGTCTGGCGGTGCGGTCGAGGATCTGCCGGTCCACACCTTTGAGGCCATGGGGCAGCTGCAGAGCAAGATCCCGACAGAAGTTCTGGTTTCCGACCGTAAGGAATACGAACTTGCTGAGCAGGGCTTTATCTCTCTGACCATGCGCAAAGGTTCCGACAACGCTGCGTTCTTCTCGGCAAACTCGGTTCAGAAGCCGAAGTTCTTCGGCAACAATCCGGAAGCCAAGGATGCGGAGCTGAATTACAAGCTCGGCACACAGCTGCCCTATATGATGATCATCAACCGCTTGGCGCATTACATCAAGGTTCTGCAGCGGGAGAACATCGGCAGCTGGAAAGACCGCAACGAACTGCAGTCCGAGCTGAACAACTGGATCCGTCAGTACGTATCTGACCAGGACAACCCGTCCGCAGACGTACGTTCGCGCCGTCCGCTGCGCAAGGCGTCGATCACCGTTGCGGATGTTGAGGGCGAACCAGGCTGGTACAGCGTGTCGATGGCGGTGCAACCGCACTTCAAGTACATGGGGGCAGACTTCACACTGTCCTTGAAAGGCAAGCTCGACAAGGCTTAAGTCTGTCAGTGTCTTGACGAATGACCTTTCACAGGGCGCCAATCGTTTGGTGCCCTGTGTTGCTTCAAGAGGACTTCTGCTGTGGCGGTTTCCCTTTTTCAGCGTCTTGAAGGCGATGTATTAAAAAACGAGTTCAAGTCGCTGGATCAACATGAGGCGGCGCTGATGGACAGTATTCTCGCCGACCTGCGTATCCTGTTGAACTCAATGGCAGGCTGCTGTGAAACGCGGCCTGACTACGGGTTGACGGACTTCAACGCCGTCAACCAGAGCCACAAGGACACGGCTGCAGAGCTGTGCCGGGATATTGAACAGCAAATCATCAAATTCGAACCGCGATTGAGCAATCCGGTGGTCAGGACCATCGAGGATCCTAACCGTCCGCTGGAGTTTGTGTTCAACGTTGAGGCAGACTTGAAATATGGTACGCGGCAGGTTCGCGTGCGTTTTGATTCTGTGCTGGACAGCTCAGGCAAGGTGCGCCTCACTGCTTAAGCCGTAAAAGGATACGTGCTGGATGTCGGTCAATTCCTACTACAGGGATGAACTCAGCTATCTCAAGGAACTCGGAGCCGAGTTTGCCAAGGCGAACCCGCGCCTGTCCAAGTATCTTGCCGATGACCCGACAGACCCGGATGTCGAACGGCTCATGGAAGGCTTTGCGTTTCTCGTCGGACGGCTGCGTCAGCGTCTTGATGCCGAAATGCCGGAAGTGGCGCATTCGCTGCTCAAGCTGATCTGGCCGCATTATCTGCGGCCTGTCCCGCCGATGACGACATTGAAATTCCGGCACGCACCGGATGTTTCCGAACTTGCCATTCGCGTTCCTAAGGGGACGTCGGTCAAGACAGCGTCCATGAACGGCGAAGCGGTGCCGTTCCGCACAACGCTGGACTTGAATGTCCTTCCGCTGGAGATCAGCGAAACCAACCTGGACAATCGCAAGGACAGCGCATCGCTCGAATTGTCCTTTACGAAAACGGCTGGCGCGGGCCTGGCTGCATTGGCAGCTGCCCCGCTGACCCTTTATCTCGGCGGCCAAGGCGAGACCAACACGGCGCAGCAGCTTTACCTCTATCTGATGAAGCGATTGAGGTCGGTTCAGCTGTTGCCAAAGGGACAGGACCCGATCACCGCGGACGTGGTTCTGGAACCGGTCGGGTTTGAGCGCGACGAAGCGAGCCTGCCCTATCCGGAAGGCTCATTTGACGGATTCCGGATCATGCAGGAGTACTTCTCCTGCCCTGAAAAGTTCATGTATGTCCGCATCCGCGGCCTTGAGAAATACGCCCGCGTCACCGCGGACAGCTTCAAGCTGGTGTTTCAATTCAATCAGGGCTTTTCCAACCTCAGCCGGGTGATGCCGCACCAGATCCAGTTGAACACCACGCCGGCGGTCAATCTGTTTGAGGCCGAAGGCCAGGCGCTTCTGGTGTCGCATGATCGCAGTGAGTATCCGGTGCGGCCCCTCGGCGGCCGGGAACTGCGCAGCGTCCATGATGTTTTGTCCGTGACCGGTTGGGTGCAAGGAAGCAGCAAAAGGATCGATTATCAGGCGTTCGAGTCCTTCTCGCATGATTCTTCCGGGGCGGATCCGGACAAGCTCTACTACCGTGCGACCATCAAGCCATCTGTTCTCGGAAGTGGGATTGACCACTACATTTCGTTCGTCACCCGGTTGAACAAATCCGGGGAACCGCTCACTGAAACGATCTCTCTCAATCTGCTTTGCTCCAACGGGGAGCACGCGGGCAAGTTCGGCATTGGCTCGGTCAACCAGCCGACATCGGAGACACCAGCCAAACTTGTGTTCACAAACATCACCCGGATTTTGGGCGAGGTTCCACCACCGCTTGATGACCGGATCCTGTGGACGTTGATTGCCAACCTCTCCCGCAACTATGCATCGCTGATCGACGTCGAAGCGTTGCGCACAGTGATCGGAGCCTATGATTTCCGGGCGAATGTGGACCGGCAGGCCGCGCTTCAGCGAGACCTCTTGCTCCAAAGCTTCAAGAGTTTCGAACGGCGCAGCGTCGATATCTTCCGCAATGGCCGTCCAGTCCGGGCCTATGAACTTGTGCTTCGGCTCGCCGAGAGTGAAATGGGCGGCGAGGCGGAAATGTACCTCTTCGGCTGTGTTTTGGACCGCTTTTTGAAATCCTATGCCAGCATCAACAGTCTGCATCGCCTCTCGATGATCGGGACCGACAGCAACACGCTTTTGAACTGGGATCCGAAGGAAGGGAGCGCGGCGCAGCTATGACGGAAGTTGTCGAGGCAACGGATAAACACCAAGCTCTTGCCGGGCACCTTGCGCACAGCCAATTCTTTCAGCTCGTCTACCTCATCGGCCTGATGCATGCGGACGTCAACAAGATGGGTCCGGGCCATGCGCCGAAGGATGAGCCTATCCAGTTTCGTGCCACCCGCTCGCTCAGTTTCGGTGCCAGTGATGTTTCCGAGATCTCTTATAACGAAGCCCGCGACAAATTTGATATCCGGGTGAATTTTCTGGGCCTTTATGGTCCGGCCTCGCCGTTGCCGCCGAACGTTACGGAACGGATCATCGAGAGTGATGAAAACCCGTCTTCTCTCGAAGACCTTTTGGATTTGTTCAATCACCGCCTGACGATCCTGCTTTACCAGATTTGGCGCCGCTCCCGGCACTACATCCGGTTTGAAGACCATGGCCTTGATGCGACGTCCAAATGCTTCCTGGCCTTGTGCGGGTTTCCGATCGAGGACCGGGCGGAAATCGGATCCGTCGCAAGATCAGCGCTGCTGCCGCATGTTGGTCTGATGTCGTTGTACTCGAACTCCGCCGAGGCTGTCGCATCGGTCTTGTCGAGTTTCTTCAAGGTGCCGTGCGAAATCATCGAGTATGTGAACCGCCATGTGGTGATGGGTGAAGACAGCCAGATCTCTTTGGGCGTTCGAAATACCCTACTTGGCGGGGACATGGTGCTTGGCGAAGAGGTCGAAGACGACCTTGGCAAATTCACCGTCCGGATGGGCCCTGCGTCTTATGAAAAACTCAAACCGTTCATGCCCGGTGGAGAGCGGCACCCCGAAATTGCCGAACTTTTGGCGATGGTCATGCGGGACCCACTTGATTGGGATCTGCAATTCGTCTTCAAGGAGGACACGGTGACAGCCGGAAAAGTAGGCGATATTCGGCTGGGTGTTTCTCTGTGGCTCGATGCCGAGGAAGACAGCCAACTGGAAAATCCTGTTCAGTTGACGGGTCTGCCTTTGGGGAGCGGGCCGGACTATACCGGTGAGCAGGAACATGCTACGCCGAAAACGAGTGGTCATGTGCCCGGGACGGGGCCTGCCGATAAACAATCCAACGGTCTGATGGTGTCATGAGCAGTGAGTTGATCCTGACCTGCGCGGCTTTGGGCAGTCAGTTCCGGTACGGGCCCTCCGGTGGAACCTTTGGGCGCTCAAAAAAGTGCGACTGGGTTCTTCCTGATCCCAATCGGATATTGTCATCCATACATGCGCGCGTTGTGTTTCAAGGTGGCGCATTCTTGCTGATTGACGAGAGCACCAACGGGACATTTCTTGCCGGACAGGAGCAGCCAATTGGCCGCGGCCGGTCTATTCCGCTGGGGCCGGGGACTGTCCTGACTGCAGGCCCTTATGAAATAACTGCAGAACTCGTCACAGCGCAGCAACCCATGCAATCCGCACCTGTTGCCGTCGCACAGCCACAGGTTCAGCAAGCCGCTGCAATGGAGCCGCAACCCGATTTTACTCCGGATGCGCAATTTCTGGCACCGGGACAGACCTATGGTGCACCTCCAAAGGGCAAACAGTCTCTGGATCCACTGGACTATCTTGGTGGCAGGGACCCAGCGCCTCAGCCGGTGAGGGCCGCCCCGCCGGCATCCTCGCAGCAAATCCCGCAAGACTTCATGCAGGCTGGCGCGCAGGCGCCGGTT
The DNA here is from genome assembly GCF_000158095.2 of Roseibium alexandrii DFL-11. NCBI lineage: Bacteria > Pseudomonadati > Pseudomonadota > Alphaproteobacteria > Hyphomicrobiales > Stappiaceae > Roseibium > Roseibium alexandrii. The sequence goes on along the minus strand of NZ_CM011002.1, from coordinate 1,977,114 downwards.
GTTGTTCCACCGGCAGCGCCAGTCCCGCCGCAAGCCGCCGCCGCACCCATCGCCCAACCGCCGCAACCAGCCGCTGCCAGCGTTTCGCCTCAACCGGTGGCATCGCCGCCGGCCGAGCCGGCTCAACAACAACCAAGTACTACGCCCGCGCCAGCTGCCACGCCGCCAGCTTCGGGCGGCATTCCTGACGACTTCTGGTCGTCCCTTCCAGGCGGCCCGCTTCCAGGTTCACCTGCTGCGCAAGGGGCGTCTCCGATGCCGTCTCAGCCAGCTGCGCCTGAACCAGCTGCGCAATCGGCCATTCCAGACGATTTTTCCTTTGGCGCGCAACAAGCGTCGCAAGCTCCAGCTCCGGTCTCTACACAGGGCGCCGCCCAGCCGGCTTCCACATCAGCGCCACTTCCGCCAATGCCGCAGAGTGCTGGATCGAACGCACCCGTTTCCTCGATGATGCCGCCGATGCCGGGACCAGGAACCGCAGGCGGTCTCTCCCACCTCGACGCGCTCAAGGCGCGCAGAGAACAGCGGGTCGCAGCGCTTGATGCCAAGGCAAAGGGTGCGGACAAGGATGAAGCCCGTCTGGCGGGAGCGCCGCAGCCGATGCCTTTGGCCGCGCAACAACCGCCAATACCGGCTCAGCCGATGCCCGCTCAACCACTTCCGGTGTCTCCAGCGGCATCAGAACAGCAACCCGCTGCGCCTGTTCAAGAGATACCGAACATCCCGATGCCGACCGGACCGCGCAGCGATGAGGATCTACAGGTCCTGTTGAGAGCCATGGGGTTTTCGGAAGCCGATGTTCCCGAAGCTATCCGCGATCAAATCCTGGAGGATGTCGGCGCCATGGTTCGCGAAATGGCGTCTGGCCTCGTGTCCATGATGGCCGCACGAAAGGTTGTGAAATCGGAATTCCGGATTGATGAAACCCGGATTGAACCGAAAGAAAACAACCCGTTTAAGTACTTCAAGGTTGGCGAACTTGCGTTGGATGAAATGCTTTTGACCAGAACCGAAGGGTATCTGTCGCCAGCACAGGCAACCCGTCATGCGTTTCAGGACTTGCAGAGCCATTCGATGGTCGTCATGTCCGCCATGCAACGGGCGATGCGGTTGATGTTTGAAAAATTATCCCCAGAAGCTTTGGCGCAATCCGGTGACGGTGACGGGGCATTGCGCCTAAGAAGTCTTGGGGGACGTCGTGACAAGTGGGATACGGCGCGCAATACATATGATCACTTGCGCAAGGATTACGAAGCGCTCGTGCGGCAGATGATCATGGAAGCCTTCACGCAAGTGCAGGAAGAGCAGGCGCGGCGGATGTCCGACGATTATTGGAACAAGAGGAAAAAATGAGCCTGACCCGACGATCAGCCTGCATCGGACTTCTTGGAGTGCCCATTGTCATTTCTGCAGGGTGTGCAAGGACCGCAAAGCCGACACCGATCAAGATCGAGCTGCAGGCCGATGCCAACGTGAACCCCAACGAAAATGGCGATCCGGCACCGGTTGTGGTCAGGGTTTACGAGTTGAAAGAGCTGACGGCCTTTCAGAATGGCAGCTTTTTTGACTTCGCGGACAACGACAAGAAATTGTTGGGCGGTGACTTGGTCGGAAGTGCGGAATACGAGCTGACACCGGGACAGACGGTCGACTATAACCGCAGTATCTCCAGTGAAGCCCGCTACATCGGGGTTGTCGCTGCATTCCGGGATATTGAGTCCGCTCAGTGGCAGGACTCGATCGAACTCGAACAAGAAAAGAAAAATGAGTTTGTCATCTATCTGACCACTCTTGCTGTTCGAATACAAAAGCTTCGAAACCGCCGGTTGGGCGTCTTTTAGGACAGATCCCGCATGGGTTTCCTAACGAATTGAGTTTGCACAGCGGAATCAATTAGAAGATACTCCGCAACGTCGGTATTTTGCCGTTAGGTTCGAATCATGAAACTTGGTGAGAAGCGCAGGGGAGTGCATTGAACGCAAGCGGCAAACCGCTCTGGCTGGAGGGAATGTTTCTCCGGCCCCAGCACCTCCAGCAATATGACCGCTGGATCGAAACCAATCTTGAGCACCGGGTGAAAGACCAGGCGCCCTACAGCTGGGGCGTGCGGAAACTTGAGTTTGATCCGGATGCCTTGCGGATCGGCCAGATTCAGATCGCGGACGCGGACATCGTGTTTCCGGACGGATCTGTCTTCAACACCTCGCTCCTGCACAAGGTTGCAGGCGCGCGCGAAATAACGTCAGAACATCAAGGCAAAAAGATCTATCTGGCTGTGCCTTTGAAATCCGTCGGCGGGCTGGAAGTCGGCGACGAAGCGCAAGGCAAACAGCGCTACACAAGGCATATGTCCGAGGCGCGCAACACGGCAGAAGCTGACCGCCCACCAGCCAATATCGCGGTTGGAACACTGACAGCCCGTTTGATCCTCGAAGGTGAAAACCTTGATGAGACCGCCAATCTGCCGATCGCCGAGATTGAAGGTGTGGACGCGCAAGGAGGTGTGCAACTTTCCGGCACATTTATCCCCCCGGTGAATTTCGTTGCAGCCAGCAAGCCGTTGCTGGCGCATCTTGAAGAAGTGCGCAGCCTTCTGCGCAAGCGCGGCGAAATGATGGCTAGCAATGCGGCAGGGCAGGGCAGCAGCACCCGCAACGGCCTCATGGACCTCATGATGCTCGGCGTGGTGAACCGCTACGAAGTTGTTATCGGTCATCTGATTATGTCGGGACGGCACATGCCCGAGATGGTTTACCGCGACCTGATTTCGCTGATCGGCGAGATTTCGGCCTACGGCACTGATACACGCCGCCCTCCGGAAATACCGATTTATGATCATCGTGATCTGCGGATGACCTATCAGGGCCTTGTCGCCGTCCTGCGCAACCTGCTCAGCTTTGTTGTCGAGCAGAACGCGGTCAGCATTCCGCTCACAAAACGGGAATACGGGATCTGGCTGGGCGAAACCTCAGACCGGATGGTATTCCAGGCGCGCTCCTTTGTGCTGATTGCCTATGCAAACGTGGATCTGGAAACCCTGCGCAAGCAGATGCCTATCCAGATCAAGGTCGGGCCGGTCGAAAAGATTCGCGAGTTGGTCAACCTGCAGCTGCCCGGGATTGGGATCTCGCCACTCTCAGTGGCCCCCCGCCAAATCCCGTATATCCAGAACGCGGTCTACTTTTCGTTGGATACCGACAATGAACTTTGGCCGCAAATGCAGACCACAGCCGCATTCGCGTTACACTTGAGCGGCGACTATCCGGGGTTGGGGCTAGAGCTTTGGGCAATCCATAAAGGCAAGTGACTTAGCAGCTTATGACGAATGACGACCTGGACCAACCGACCGTAGCGCAGCGCTTGTCGCCGCGGGCACGTACGTCCATGGCGCAGGGCTCGGCAGGTGCGGGCGATCCGGGCGATGAACCGACTGTTGCGTTCGTCAGCCAGCCTTCCGTCGCCCAACCCGCGCAGCAAGCTCAGCCTGACCCGTCTGCTCCGGCCACGCAGAATGGATCTTCGGTTGAAGCAGCAACATCGATCGTTCGCCTTTTCGACCGCATCCCGGAACGCGTTCTGGTCCGCGCGGCATCACCGCTGCTGCTGCTGATAGCGCACTTGCGCAGTGCGATTGACCGCGCCGATGTCGTCTCGCTCCGCCGCGAAGTCGTGGCTGAAATCGACAAGTTTGAGCAAACGGCGCAAAAGGAAGGCGTAGAAGCCGGTGACATCATCGCTGCGCGCTATGTTCTGTGTGCAACCGTTGATGAGACGGTCTTGATGACGCCCTGGGGCAGCCGCAGTGAGTGGAGTTCCAACAGTCTGCTCAACCAGTTTCACAATGAGACCTGGGGCGGCGAAAAGTTCTTTGGCATTTTGGACCGGATCAAGGGCGATGCGCCGCGCAAGATGCCTTTGCTTGTTTTGCTGCACGCGTGCCTGATGCTCGGATTCGAAGGCCGTTACCGGGTTTTGGAAGGCGGCCGGGATCAGCTGGAAGATCTGCGCAACGAACTGTCGCGGCTGATCAAGCGGAACACGCGCATCAAGCCGGACCAGCCGCTGTCGAAAGTGTCTGAAGGCCACAAGGGCGGTCGGAAGGTGAGCATTCTGCCGCCAATATGGATCATCGGCATTATTGCTGTGTCGATCCTTTTTATTGCCTGGGCCTACAGCGATTTCATGCTGGAAGGTGAAATCGTCCCCCCGTTGAGCGCCATTGAAGCGCTCGAAGTGAAATAGGGGCGGCGGGTATGATCAGGACGTATTTCGCAAGCCTTTTGAGACCGGTAAGCCTGCTTATTCTCTTGCTGCTGATCATCGTATCGGTTGCCATCTATTTCTTTGGCGGCATCGTCACGATTGCGGGCTTCACGCCGTTTGCGCAGACCGAGCCGCGGATCATTGCGATCGTCGCGCTCTTTGTTCTGTTTTTCCTCATTACATTCCTGCGCCATGTTCTGGCACGCCGGGCGAATGCCAAGCTCATCAATTCCATGCTCGCCAATGACGAATTGGTGTCCATGGGAACGGACATGTCGGCCGATGAAGTCGAGCTGATCCGGGAGCGCTTCGAAGCTGCCCTGCAGAAGTTGCGCGACAACCCGCTGGACGGCAAGCGGCGCCGGAATTTCCTGTTTGAACTGCCGTGGTACATCATCATCGGCCCGCCCGGCACCGGTAAAACCACCATCTTGCGCAATTCTGGCCTGGAATACCCGCTCGCCGAACACGGGCAGGAGGCGCTGCAGGGCATTGGCGGCACGCGCAACTGTGATTGGTGGATTTCCAATGAAGCCGTGATGATCGACACGGCCGGCCGGTACACGACGCAGGACGTCAACAAGGGCGTTGATGCCGCGGCCTGGAATGGTTTTCTCGAGCTGATTCTGAAGTTCCGCAGACGGCGTCCGGTCAACGGCATTCTGCTGACCATCAGCATTGAGGATGTGGCCGTTGCGGACGAGGACAGCCGGAAGCGTCAGGCGGAAATTCTGCGTCAGCGGCTGCGCGAACTGCACCGGACATTCGGCATGCGGCTGCCGGTCTATGTCATGTTCACCAAGTGTGACCTGATCGCCGGGTTTGACGAGTATTTCGACGACCTGAAGCAACGCGAGCGGGATCAAGTCTGGGGCGTTACGCTGCCCTATGACCCACAACAGATCACGGTTGGACCAGCGTTCGAGGCCGGATTCACGGATCTTGTGGCACGTCTGGAAAAGGACCTGCCGGGCACGCTGAGTGAAGAACGGAACAACAGCCGCCGCTGCCGCATTTACGGCTTTCCTTATGAGTTCGGCTCTCTTTCCACGGTTTTGCGGAGTTTTCTGGCGGATGTTTTCCGGTCCAGCCGGTATGAAGCGCAGCCTTTGTTGCGGGGCGTCTATTTCACGTCCGGAACGCAGGAAGGGACGCCGTTCGATCGTTTGCTCGGTGCAATGGGCCGAAGTTTCCAGCTGGCCCCATCGCATCAGATGCCGCTCAGCGGGCAGGGCAAAGCCTATTTCATCAAGAACCTGCTCTCCAATATTGTCTTTCCTGAGCAAAACCTGGTCGGCGTCAACACAGGTCTGGAGCGTCGGCTGGCTGCTGTCTACGCCGGTGGTTTGGCTGCTCTGTGCGCCCTTGTAATCGGTATGTCAGCTTACTGGCTGGCAGGTCTCAATCACGCAGAAGAGACCGCAGAGGAAGTGGAAGAGTTGACGGATCGGCTCCGTATTCTGCGCACGGAAGCGGATCAAAATCGATCCTTGATCAGCATTCTGCCGACACTCAACGCAGCCAAGGCGCTGCGCGATGAAGTGATCGAGCAGGAGAATTGGCTTACGGTCACACCGTTTTCGATCGAGTCCCAGTCCAAGTTGTTGCCGGCTGCAACGAAGACCTACGATTCTTATCTGACCGAGTATCTTCTGCCGTCGATTGCCTCGCGCCTGGAAGCGCAGATCCAACTGGTCTCGAACACCACGGGCAGCAATTCCGCGCTCCTGCGGGATCAGCTCGAAACCTACCTCATGCTGACGACCGGTCAGAACTACAACGCCGACAAGGTCAGGAGTGCCTTCCGTTCGCAGAACGAGGCCGCGTTCGTGCTCAACCCGGAAAACCGGGGCGCAATGCAGGAGCACATGAACAACCTGATTCAGCTCCTGCCGATAAAGACGGCCGTTGACCAGCCGATCGTCCAGGAAGCCCGCGACAGGATCCAGCGCGTTCCACAAGCAAGCGAAATCTATAACCGCATGGTGACGGATTCCGCACAGCGTTACCGGGTCGCACCAATCAATCTGACGCGCTCGCTCGGGGCCGGTGCGCTGTTCATCGACAGTGCGACAGCAGGTGGCCGCAGCCTGATCCCGGGCCTTTACACCAAGAACGGTTTTTACAACTTCTTCCTGGCCCGGCTGCCGGAATACATCCGGTCATCGATTGGGTCTGACTGGGTGCTCGGGGATAGCGTCAGTGAGACGACCTATAACCGGCTCGCCCAGGAAATCGTCCGGATGTACACGCAGGATTACATCCAGGCCTGGCGTGAAGGGATCAGCTATATCCGCGTCGTGGAAATCGGCTCGCTCGGCCGGGCCCAGATTGTCCTGCAGGACTTGTCGAGCCCGGATTCGCCACTCACAAATGTTCTGAATATCCTGCGCGAAAACACCCAGCTGCCGCTTCCTGGTTCCCAGCAAAACCAGGCAGCGACACAGGCCGCCTCCGCAGCATCGTCAGGTGCGGCAACCAGTCTCGCAGCCTCTGCCAGCGAAGCAGCTCAAAAGGCGGCAGTTGAAACTGCGTTCGGGGATGCGCCTTGGCCTGGACTTGCAATTGAAAATGCCTTCCGGCCGCTGAACAACCTGACCGATCCGACGAGCACTCAGACACTCGACCGTGTTCAGCAGCTGTTCGGCGATCTTTATGGCAACGTGTCCGGAGTTGTGACGGCTCCGGACCCTACAAAAGCTGCTTACGATTTGGTCAAGGGAAGAGCGCAAACCCCGACCACCGATTCCTTCACGACCTTGCGGGCGGAAGCGTCCACCAAACCCGAACCGGTGCGGTCGATGGTCCTTTCGATCGTCAATCGTACGTGGGATCTTTTGAACAAATCTGCCTATCTCTATCTGAACGGCCGATGGAAAGATGAAGTCGTACCAGCCTGTACGTCCATCATCGCTGGGCGGTACCCGTTCGATCCGGATGCGCAAGAAGACGTCAGCCTGGAAGATTTCACTGATCTGCTCGGCCCGTCCGGTGTCATGGATGCGTTTTACAACGACTATCTGAAACCGTTTATCGTGGTGCGCCGGCGCCAGTTCAGCCCGATCCAGACGCAAGGTGCGGGCCTGGGCTTGGCTCAGGAAACGCTCAACCAGATTTCCACGTCTCAGACAATCAAGGAAGCGTTCTTTGCCAAAGGCGGCAGCAGTCCGGAGACCAAATTCACGATCCGGCCGTCCTTCCTGGACCCGGAAGCCCTGCGCTCGACTTTGAAGATTGACGACGATTCGATTGTTTACCGGCACGGTCCGGTGCGCGGCAAGGACTTCAGTTGGCCGAGCCAGGCTGATGCGAGCACCGCGGAACTGTCGATCACACTTCTGGACAATTCCAAGACCACGATCCTCAAGGAAGGCACATGGGCGATTTTCCGGCTGTTGAGTGCATCTGGCTTGTCTCGGGTCCGTGGCCGCGACCGGTTCGAGTTCTCGGTCGAAAAGGTTGTGAAGAAGGAACAACGGATCGACAACGGCACCAAGACGGTTGATGTCAGCTACAAGGGCAGCTTCGCCTTGAGTGCCGGTAGCGTTGTGAACCCGTTCAACCTTGGGCTCTATTCATCGTTCCGGTGCCCACCAGCGCTGTAAGGGCATCGGCCGGACAATACTATTGACCCTAAAGAACCAGGGAGGCTGGGGCGCATGCATATCTGCGGCTTTTTTGGCAAACGCCCCGCCGAACGAGATTTTGTCTTCGAGGGATTGCCGGCGCGGGTAACCGACGCTTGGGCGAACACCGTGAGCAACTGGCTTCACGCATGTAAGACCGCTGCGCCGCAAACCTGGCACAGCGCCTACTTCAGTGCCCCGGTCTGGCGATTTGCGCTGCCAGCCAATCATCTCGATGACCGCGCCTGGATTGGACTTGTTGCCGGATCCGCAGACACCATGGGCCGGACCTTCCCGTTGGCTGTTTTGATGTCGATGCATGTCGAGCAATTCAGCAACGATGTTATTTTCCAGATCGATGAAATCATGGATCGCCTGGAGCTTGACCTGCTGACGTTCCTTGCGGGCGAAAGCACGCGGCGTCACTTCCTCAACAGCGTCACAAATTGCTCAGCGGACATCAGGGCTACGATAGATGAGCCGCCCTACAACGTTGCGATGACGCTTCCCGACCTTGAGAGTGATGAAGCGGGCCTGTGCATTCCATGGACAGATCTGGTGGCTTCGAATGAAGTGCCAGCACACATACTGGTCTGGCCAGAGACGGAAAAAAAGAAGAAGCGATCATCCTCTCCGGGATACTGGTGGCATGAAGGGTCGCCGGAACGGGTCAGCGAAGTCTGTGTGTTCTCAGCCATGCCTGAAGCTGCGGCCGCAAGGGGAATTTTCATGGGGCAATGGGAGGCTCAGGGCTGGCGTGCGCGGACTTGAAACAGCATGCTGTCCTATCCGGATCGCAAGGAGATAGCGCCTCAAACGGCAAAACGAAAATATGGTCATAAAAAAGAAAAAGACCGGAACAGGCCTGGAGATCGAGACCGCCACCCGGCAAGGCACGCGCCACAGTCAGAATGAAGACAATCATGTGTCCAAGCCCGAACATGCTATGTTTGCTGTCTCTGACGGCATGGGGGGGCATCGGGATGGTCATCTCGCGAGCCGAGCCTTTGTCGAAGAACTGCAAGTGATCGAGTTTGTGGACGGCGAAGGCGTGAACGAACGGCTCCAACGGATCGAAGCTGCCTTTCATCGTGTGAATGACCGGCTCTATGGCAGTTATCTGGAAAACCCGGATGCGGACATCAGCGGATGTACCGGTTTGACCCTGATCATCCACGACGGATATGCCGGGTGCCAATGGGTAGGAGACAGCCGCCTTTATCTGTTGCGCCAGGGTCATCTCTTTCTTGTATCGGAAGACCATAGTGATGATCTGGGGCGGTTGACCCGCGCGCTCGGCTCGCATGAAGAGATTCTGGTCGACAGGCGTGTGATCGAGTTCTCGAAGGGCGACTGTTTTGTCCTGTGCACCGACGGCTTGTTCAAGGGGGCCAGCGAGACAACAATTGCCGATGCGCTTGCAGATGGCAGTGCGGGTGTTGCGGACCGTTTGGTTGCTCATGCGGTCGAGGGCGGATCATCGGACGACGTAACACTGATCACGGTGCGGCTGAACGACAATGGCTGAAGCAGACACGGATCTTGGCTATTCGCTCGCCGTTGATACGATGGCGGAGCCAACCGAAACCATGACCCCGGTGCCGGGTCTTGTGCTGAAGGCCCGGTATTTGCTGATCAAGGAGATCGGCCGGGGCGGGCAGTCCCTGGTATTCAAGGCGCGGGATCTTGTTGCGGCAAAAGCGGGATTGTCGAAAGCCGATCTTGCTTTGAAGATCATCACAGCGGGACCGGAGATAGAACCGGATTTTGTCGCCTTGATGCACCGGGAAGCGCGACGCCTTCGGGACCTTGTCCATCCCAACATCGTTCGTGTTTACGACATGGACCGCGTTCAGAACCTGCATTTCATGGTGATGGAGTATCTGGAAGGGGACACGCTCTCCAGTTTTCTGCGCAATGCGGAGGGCCGTAAACTGGAGCTCGCTCAGGTGATCCGGCTGGTACAGGATTTGGGCTCGGCTCTCGAGTTTGCACATGCCAACGGGATCATCCATTCCGACCTGAAACCCGGCAATGTCTTTGTGCAGACCGATGGCTCGGTGAAGCTGATCGACTTCAACATCTCTGCACCGATTGCACCGTCCTTGCGCATGGATGAAGAAGACACGATCCGGATCCTGATTCGTCTGGGCGCAATCACCCCGAGTTATGCCTCGCCCCAGCGGCTGGAGGGCCACGAACCATGCGCAGCCGATGACGTGTTCTCGCTTGCGGTTATGGTTTACCTATGCCTCGCCGGACGCCGTCCGTTCGGACCCAAAAACGCGTTGGAGGCCATGGACGCGTCAGTACAGCCGGAGCGCCCTGACCAGCTCTCTTCGGCGCAGTGGACAGCCTTGATGAAGGGCCTTGCGTTTGACGATGCAGGACGGACCTCGGAAATCACCAATTTCGTTACGTCCTTCGCCGCGCAACGTCAATCTGCAGCCGATTGGATCCGGTCGCGGCTCAGCTGGTAGGTCAATGCCGAGTCAGATCCCGATCCTAAATCCGAAGTGACGATCGCCCCGAGCTGAGCCTGTGAGCGTCGCATCGATATCAAGGACGTCTTCATCCTCTTCAGATCGGGCTGCGCTCACCGAAAACTGGACTGCATTGAAAAGGGCGTCTGAAATCTCGTCGAGCCGGGCTTGGAGATTGTTGGCGGACTCTTCTGCCGTCTTGGAACCTGATGGAGCCGTTGAAAAAGCCACCTGAAGCAGCGTGTTGAGCCGGGCCATGGAAAGTGCACGCGCAACACCTGCGTCCGGTTCGTCCGACTTGCTGGCCGAGACCGTACGTGAACCGGCAAAATAGACTTCTGCCCGGTTGGCCTGCCCGCGTAGAACGTTGATCCCGGCTGAGGCGAGTGACAGAGAAGAGTCTTGCGAGACATAAGTCATGACGCTGTCCGCCACCGGTTTGCCGGTGGTGGTGTGTTCCGCCGTTTCCAGTTGATCAATCGACAGTTTTTGACCAGCACCAAAGTCGGGCCATCCTTTTGCCGCTTGAGCGTGGAGAATGGAAAGCAGGGCAACCCAGCTGGCGGGCAGGCCAACATCGGCCGGACCGTCATCATCAGCAATGAGGCGTCCCTTGTTCCAGAACAAGGCAAGGCTGCTCGACGCCGGAGATTGCCGGAGGCTTGCAAACTGTTCAAAGCCGATTTGATCCAGCATTTGATGCGGCGTGTCCCGGCTGCCGACAGTGTCAGCGCTGTCTCCGGCAAAGTCCGGGGCGAGGGTGCCGAGCAGGCACGTCGCATTGTCCACTGCAACCGTGGCCAGACGTTTGAAGCCGGAGGCGCCGTCCTTTGCGAGGCTGGATTCATTGGCGGCAAGAACGACATCGAATGCGGCATGGGCGAGCGCGCCCTCCGGTTCTTCCAGGCTCGCCAGAACATCCTCGATCGCAGCTGTTGCACTGACTTGAACCAGAAACAGGCGGATTGAGCTTTCGCGCGGCAATTCAGCCAGCAACATCCGCAGCGCGAGCCAGTTTTCCAGAACCTGATGTAGGCGGCGGTCTTTGATGATCAGAGCGGCCTGGTCTTCGATCATTGCATCGAAAGAGGCACCTCCGCCGGCGGGTGCAGGTGTGGGCGGCGCAGGTTTGCGGGGTTCACCACTTGAGGTCTGTGACAAGAATGCTTGGACGGCATGCTTTGCAAGGTCCTGTGTGGCTTCACTGTCTGCCGATCTCTTCGGTGGCTCGACCATCGAGAACAGGCCATCCAGCCCGTCGTCTTCGTCTGACTTCGAATCCGAAGAAGGAGAAGCCGATGTCTGGGGTTTGGGAGCTGCGTCACCAGATGCAGTCATTTCCGGAGCTGAGTTAGCACTCGATGATTTGGCTGCGTCCAAGAGCAGATCGAAACGTTGTCCATGGTCGGCCAGTCCGGACACGCCGCCCATAGCCATCGCAGTCTTGATTGTGGTGCGGAACTCAAGCGCCTTGCTGACGGCCGCGGGCTTGAAATCCCTCGGACGTTTGAAAGACACATCTTCGATCAAAGTGGCCGGGAGTGTCCCGAGGATGTTTTGGGCCTCCACCGTCAGCGCCGGCGAGAGCTCGCTGATCAGTTCTGAGATATCATTGCCGGTGATTTCCAGAAGACCGGCAACGGAAGTGGCGAAGTCGCCAAAAATCAAAACACGGTAGGGCGGTGGCGGTTGCCTGTCCTGAGGCAGCGGCGTCCCATCGCCCAAGCCAACGGAAAACGACTTGATGCCGGTGGGGGTCTCATCGTCCTGAGCCATGGACCGGTCCTTTCTGGTTATCTGATATTCACGCGGGTCGGTGTCGCCTCGATCGCCAGAAACGCAAGGGTTTTCTGATCAATCACCACCCGACCGTCGACACTATAGCCCGCCGCGCGGTCCGCGACATGTCCGGTCACTGCAAACTCGACGACAGGGCGCGAGGACCATTGACCGCTGCCGACCGGCGTCACAACCAGATCCAGCGTCAACTTGTGCCCGTTGCTCATAAGCTCTGTGGTTTGTCCAAGCGACTTGGCTTCCGATTTGCCGTCCAGATATACTTGCGGCGTGCGGTTGCGCAGGTAATCGTAGATGCAGGCATGAAGGGCATCAGGCTCTTGTGTCGCAGGTCGCCAGGCGCTCATGATGTTTCCTCCGTTTGCCCGCCGGACGACGCCAGCCGGTTGTCGATACGTGCATGGATGTCATCCGTTAGTTCCGGGATGAGCGTTGCCCAATGGCCAAAGCGTGGTGCCTTCAGGACGTCCATGCTCGGATACCACAGGCTTTGATTGGTTTCGGCGTACCAATACCATGGGGACATGTATTGCGCGATGACCAGTCCCGGTGTTCCGGCAGCTCCGGCACCATGCAGGATAATTCCGTCCGGGCCCACCACGAAATCGAGGGCGTGCAGCAGGGCTGCAAGATCGTCGAGGCGTTTGATATGCGCACCAGCATCAATAATTCCTTGATGACCGGACAATTGTCTGCGGCTGTGATCCCAAACCGTACTGACCAATGTGCCGGGCAGGGAACGTAATGCGGGCAGTAATGTATCAAGTGTCAGGCCGGGCTGCGCCTCGTTCCAGGCAATCCCGATCCACGGCTTCGGAAACTCAGAAAGGGCGTCCTGCCAACGTTTTAAAAGCTCCGGTTTGACCGGCAGATACGGGCAGGGCCCTGTAACCCCACCCCGCAGGTCGGTCGGCAATCCGAGGATCTGAGATATTGGAAGCGTGCCGGAGTGCGTTGGTGGTTCAGCGTTGCCGTTCGGCGCGTCGTTCGGCAGAAAGTTGTTGTATCCGAAAAAGCCAGAGAGCTGGGACAAGGTTGAAGGACCGGCAAGCGGAGCAGTCTTGTCGCGGCCCGCCTGGTCCAGAAAGCGCGCAAGCACCATGAATTCCAGGTTGGACAGACCGGGATCGATGACCATGACGGCTTCACTGACCCGTTGCCTCAACACTTCAGGATTTGTGTCTCCGCTTTGGCCACCATCTAGGGGCGCAACGACCGGCTGTTCCAGCGTTGACGGGATCTTTTCAATTTGTCCGGTGGACAGGAAGGCATCGCGCAAGATGCTGAAGAGCCGGCCCCGGACCGCATCCTTCATGCCTGCCGCATTGGCCATCAGTGGCTCCAGCAGCTGTATGGCCTTTTCCGGTTCTCCGGCCAGCCGATAGGCCGTGCCCAGCGTCAGCGTTGCGTCCATCCGGTCCTTGGCACCTTTGGCGACCGGAGCAAACTCCCGCAAGGCTTCCAATGCTTCTCCGCGTTCCGCCTTGATCTTGATGTAGCTGAGCCAGGCTGGCATCAGATCCGGGAAAAGGGCTTTGGCGCGGCCGGCGATCCGCAAGGCTTCGCTCGATTGACCAATCGCGGCGGCGTTGTTGGCAAGCGCCAGCATGAATTCCGGGTTCGTCGGTTCCTTCAGATGTGCTGCTTCAAAAAACGATGTGGCTTTCCCATGGTCGCCAAGCGCAGTCAGAATTTGGCCGACAAAGGCTGACAGGTTGCTGTCGTCCGGTGCATTGCTCAAGGCTTCTTGAGCGATCATCAGAGCCGGAGAGAACAAGCCGTAGGCATAATAAAGCCGCGATATGCCAAGCAGGATATCAGTATCGCCGGTGTTTCGGCTCCGAACGGTGTTCAGGAGGTCTTCCGCTTCCGACAAGGCACCTGCGGACGCCAAAAACTCGGCTTTCAAGAGCGCTGCCTGGGCATGATACGGATCAAGGGCGAGAGCACGTTCCACCAGTTTTTCAGCGTCGTCCGGCTTCTGGCTTATGATCGAGATCTTCGCGGCGAGTGTCAGAAAGCCCGGATCCTGGCCGGTGACTGCGGTCGATTTCGACAACAGTGTTTGAGCCCCTTCCAGATCGCCGTTCGCCAGCCGGGTTTCAATCAGACCGGACAAGGCCTCCGGATGGCCCGGCGAGACGTCCAGAATACTTTCATACAGGAGCGCCGCATTATCGTTCCGGCCGGCCAACGCATGGTCTTTGGCCGCTTTCAGCCTATCATCAACTAGGAGCATTCAATTTCCGCAATCTGCTATTTCGAACAGCACCTTAGCCGACGCTGACGCGTTTGGCATCGAGCCGGACATCTTCTTCCGCCGTAATCATGGAGATGTCGCTGTTTTGAGTGGCGACGCTGTCGATGTTCTGAACAAGGATACCGGCCTTGAGCGTTTCGGTCTCCTTGACCGAGCTGCTGCGGCTTTGCGCAGTCGTCGTGATGGTCCGGGCGTTGACCATCTTGTCCACCAGCGTTTCCATTGAGCGGGTGAAGTTGGTGATCAATTGCTTTCCGGTCTGAGTCACGCTTTCCGCCAGCACGTTCATACGCCGCGCACTCACATTAACATCCGGTGCGGACACGGTGAGGCGCCCCTCGGATTTCAGCGCGACTTCCTTTGCACCTGCAACTCCGATTTCTGCAGATACATCGGCGTCGCGGATCAGGACCGACAGTATGAACGCCTGATCGGCACCGCGGTAAACCAGAACCGTATCGCCGATCGCGGGGGCCAAAAGGCAACCGGCCGCTTGGCTTGCATGGATTTGCTCACCGTCCGACAAGGTCACCATGGCGTCCTGTTCTGTCAGGAGCGCCTTGACGATGCCGGTTTCAAGGCCGTTGCCGGGAGCGGGCGGCGGTGTCGCTGTTTTGGATGTCGTTTCCGCCTTGCGGGATGTTTGTTTTTTCATAAGCGACTCTTTAGCGGTGGGATTGTCAGATCTGCGCCGTGCTGGCGATCTTTGCTTCCCACAATGATATCATGGACTTGACGTTTACATTCGCACATTCTGCAGCGATCTGTTCGGCGGTGATGCCACCGGTGCTTGCTTTGACAGGGGTTGCGGTTGCTTCCGTTGCTGTCGTGTCTACCTTGACGGCTTTGGATCTGAACGTCGCCCCAAGCACCTTCAGTTCACCTTCCTTGATTTCGGTTTTCCAGGCAAGGATGTCTGTCTTGACCAGTCCGATATCGGTCTTGAAAGCGTAAAATGTGATCTTGCTGATCGGTTCGATATTCAGGCTAAAGGCCAAATTGAATATGAATTCAGCCGCGATTTTGACCTGAATGTTTCCGCCGCAGAACATTTTGAAGTACGTGCCATAATGCCTTGTATCGGTATGGGCGTGGATCTCTTTGTATGAGTTCGCGTGATAGATTTCGTATTTGTTCGCTTCGTAGTATTTGCGCGAGACGCTGGTCACCTTTTCGTATTGCTCGCCGGCGACGGTTTTTGTGTCTTTCCTGACGGTGGTGTTGAGATCACCCAGTCCATTGGCGCCGGCGATCAGATTGATATCCTGTTCATTGCCGTTGGTGTCGGTGCCGGACTGGATCGTGATCGCTCCCTCGTCCGACTGGATGTGCATGGCACCTTTGGGGTTCAGGTAGAATTTCTCACCGCCGCGGATCAGGATCCGGCCATCGCAGGCCATCAGGATGCCTTTCCCGCCGCCAGCTGCATTTGTGTAGATCGCATCACCCGATTCATCGGCAATGTGTTGTGCCGGAAAAAAGGCGGAGTAGGTATCAGCGCCCGCATTGAAGGCGGTTTGTTCGACATCTGCGTATTCGCCAAGGCGCAGCAGGGTGCCGAGGCCGGTGTCGTCGGCTGATGTATTCGCGGCGCCGGGTGTGCTTGGCACGTAAAAGTAAGTGTACGTTGTCTGATAGTGAGTGCCCGTGTCGTCTTCGACAAGGGCTTCACTGTCAGTCACGCTGTCCAGGGAGGTGTTCAGATCGGACAAAGTCGCGGTCAGGGAATTGATCTGCGTATCATAGGCCGAAGACATTCTGTGTCCTCCCATTGTGGGTCTTTGCAGACCCTACGCGGAACCGTCGCTGATCTGCATGATAATGCCGGAAGCTGTCCGGGTTCTGTGCGCGACATTCTGGTTTGTCGCCGTGACAGGGTTGACCTGCTCCCCGTTCGACACCGCGCCCAGAATGACCGGGCGGTCCGGATCGCCGTGCAGGAAGCCGAGCAACACCTCTGTGCCGATCAACAGTGTGGAGTGGGACCCGTAACCGTCTCCGCCGCCATAAGGTTCCATTTTCCGAACGACATAGCTTGCCTTGCCCTGCGACAGGCCGCTTTCCTCGTCCAGAATCCGGACACGGTACCGGCCGGCGCTGTCGAGTTCGGCGCGCTTTCCTTCGGTCTCACCATCGATCACCGCGGAAATGTACCCCGGGATAGATGGCTTTGGTGTGACAATGGATGGCCGGAAGCCGTTGTCGAACGGAACACAGACGAAGCGGTTGCGGTAGGGCTCCGGTGTCATGTCGGCCGAACTGAAGCCAAGCGGTGTCGTATTGACACAGCTGTGGGTGACTTCGGTCACGATATAAAGACCGTCAAGATCCCGGATCGGATGGTCCTTCAACTGAAAGAAATATCCCGGGCGCAGGAGCGGAATGTTGCTATCGCCAACGAATTGCTGGCGTTCCGTTTCAACGAGTTCGACCCGCCGCTTCGCGATGAAGTTGCCTTCTGAAACGGTTGCATAGTGCTCACCATAGCGGGTGGTGATGCCCTGGCCGGGGAAGCTGGCGTCTTGCGAGACGAACAGATCTACCTTCGGGGTTTCTTCGTTGTATTCCCGCAAAGCCACTGTGCCGCTTTGGGTGATGAATTTCTGGTTGAAAGACCAGATTCCGAAATCGCCGGTGCCCATCACCTGTTCTTTGCTGCGATAGGACAGCTCTTCGGTGATTTGTTTGCCGGAAAGCTTTGTGAAGTGTTCCTTCCGGTCGCCGAAGACAACCTTCTCCTTGTCACTGGAATGATCGAAGGAGAAGAAGATGCCGAACCGCTCACACATGCGCTTCAGGAAATTCAGGTCATGCTCCCGGTACTGCATGACGAAATGCAGTTTCGGGTAATCTCCGCTGGACGGCAGCATGTCATACTGGATCTGGCGCGGAACGCGGCTCGAACTGGTGTTCGAGTTCTTCTTGTTCGCATCGCTAAGCTCGCTGGTCAGGATATCGATGACGGTGACATCCTTGTCCGTGCCGTACACCTGGTTCTGGGCACTGTGCCGCAGCATGGAGAGTTCAGGTTCAATGACGAACCGGTAACAGAATTCGCGGTTCGGTGTCGGGTCGCGTGTCTCCGCGCCTTCAATGAGACCCTGCGCCTCCATCTTTTCTTCGCCCATCTCCAGCGTGAGCGTGGCAGCCTTGCCCATCATGTCGGGCAGTTTGATAGGGTCTTTCGAGACGATATCAGTCGTAAACCGATACCCGTCGGTCAGGGCTTCAACGCCGTGAAGAGCTTCGACATAGACGTCGCTGCTCGATACGCCGGGCAGGGTGATCGACATTTTTCCCTGCATCGCTTCGCTGCTCATTGTCTGATCTCCTCTTCTGCCGTCGCGCCGCTTAAAGGCTCGGGTTCAGCAGACGTATTTGTGACGGTACCAGAGTGGTGCCGACAGAATTGGGTGAAACGCCGTTCTGCGCTGTCGGGTCCAAAAGTGCGCGGGTTGCCGGCATGCACTGAAGGAAGAGTTTGGTGGAGCCCTTCACGTTCCGGCTGTTGGAACACACCATCCCCGAAGCCACGCCGGGACCAGGGCCACTGACCGTAACCGGCGCCAAGTTTGTCATATTATGTGCCGGCATGCACATGATGAGTGACCGGAAACAGGTTGGGATTTCCGTCACCCGGAACCCCATGGAAAAAAGCGGGATCGGGACCGGGCCGACCGGTGTTGTTTGCAGGTAGATATCCGGAACCGAGAAGTCCATTCCGGGAATCGGGCCTTGTGAGTTTACAAACACCATCAGAGTGTCCCTCCTTGGCCCGCACCATCGCCGTCGAGGGCGACCTTGTCGGGCCGGTATAATTCTGCAATCGCACGATCAGTATCGGTCTCGATCCGGCTGCCGGATGTGCCGAGCATCACAGTCTGTTCGGTCTTGGCTGCATGAAATTTCGTAAGGTTAAAATTGCTTGCCGAGAGAGAGGCACCTGACAGGTCGGCATGCGAGAATTCGACCTGGCGCAGATCGCATTGCTCAAACAAAGCCGCCCGGCAATCCGCCTCCAGAAAGACTGCGGAAAACAGCTGCGAACTGTTGAACCGGGCTCCAGAAAGACCGGCACCGGCAAAGTTCGCCATGGTCAGCTGGCTGCCCGAGAGATCCACGCCGTCCAGTTTGCTTTTGGTGAAGCCGGTCGTATTTGCTGTGACACCGCGCAGGCTGGCGCCTTCAAAATTACATTCGGCAAACACGGACGCGCTGAGGTTGGCACCGTTCAAACTTGTGCCCTTGAACTCGCCCTTGTGGAATGTGCAGTGCTGCCAGGACTGACCGGAAAGATCGAGGCCGGAGAGGTTTGCATCGGCAAACAAGGCAATATCGATAAAGGTGCCGGTGATATCCACCGGCCGCAGATCGGCGTCTGTCAGCATGAAATTTGACAGAACCGCGTTTGCAAAGCTGGCGCCGGTCACGTCAGATGCCAAAACGACGGCCCGGTAGAAGCTGGCCCTGGAAAAGTCGGCATCCATCAGGTCCGGCTGGGCAAAGGACACCTGATCGAACGTGCTGCCAGAAAAATCGCAGTTGCTGGCGTTCCCCGCAACGATCTGGGCGCGCTCAACATACGTGTCGCGCATTTCTGATGCTTCCATGTCGCAGGACACGATCTGGCTGTTCTTCAAGTTGCAGCCATTGAAACGTGCGCCTTTGAGCGTGCACGACACAATCTGCGCATCTGTCAGGGCCGTTCCGGAAAAGTCGCACCCGGTCAAGTCGCACTCGATAAACCTTATCCCTGCAAGGTTCATGTTAGCAAAGGACATTCCCGAGGCAATGCGGAGCATGATCGGTTGTTCATGGGCGTGGAACGCCATGACATCTTCAAAAGTGATCGGTTTTCTGTCCGGCATCTTAGGCATGGGTCGGTTGCTCCAGAAGTGTCATGCCAAGGTTGGCGCCGGAAAAATCGCAGCTGGCGAGTTTGGCCTCAAGCAAGTCTGCGGCGAAGAGATTGGCAGCGCGCATCGAGCAGCGCCGAAGATCGACACCTGTGAGCGCAGCGGCAAAAAGATTGGCCCCAAAGAAATCGCTGCCTGCAAAATTGGACCGGCCGAACAGCGAGTTGCGGAATGAAGACAGTCTGAAATCATTGGCTTCAAGGTTACATGCGTTGAAGAAGCAAGCGGTCCCGCTTGCCCTCAAAAAACAGCATTCGGGCATTTCGGCCGTGTTGAATGAGCTTTCGGTTGCATGAAGTCCGTCAAAGCGCGAGCCGGTCAGGTCGCTTGCGCCCATGATGCCAACGGACAGCCATTTGCCGTTGACGGCACGCATACCAGGTGCCTTCACTTCCATAAAACCAATGCGTTCCAGGTCGCTGTCGCTTAAGTCCAGGCCTTTCATGGACAGGGTCACGAACATTGTCCGAAGCAACTTGGAGCTTGTAGCTTTAAATCCGTCCGCCGATCCGGTCAGGATCTGACAATCGGTCATTCGGCTTTGCTTGAGCTGCATGTCGTCGATGTTGGATTCAATCAGACGCACTTTCTCAAGATCCGCTCCGGTGCCGGTCGATCCCGACAGGTCCGACTGGATGATCAAAAGGTCATGCAGTTTTGCCCGGTCAAGCGACAGTTCCTGCGCGCTTGCCCTGTTCAGGTTGGCGCGGGTCATGTCGCAGTCGGAAAAGTCGACACCCGTAAGCGTTGCCCCGGAAAAGACTGCTCCAGTCAGGTTTGAACCTGTGAACCGGGCATCTGTAAGGTCTGATTGCTCGAAGAACGTTCCGGAAAGGTCCATGCCGCTGAAATCAACGCCGCGTAGATCGGCGCCAGCAAGATCAGCGCCTTTGAAGTCGTGACCATCGCGCAGTTTTCCGGTGACAAACGCACCCAGACGGATCGGAACCCCCTCGGGCAGGGCCTCAAGTGGAAACAACGGGGCTGGGGATTGCTGGCGGGCTGTTGCCATGGAGTCTTCCATGGTCTCTTCCGCCTCGTCCATGCGGTCCTTGGCTGTTGCCACCGACGCCAGTGCCGTCTCCGACGGTGTTTGGCCTTCAGGCGGCTGCGGTCCGTCCGCTTGCATGCCCTCGACCCGCTCCAAAAGGGTTTCGAGCATCTCACCCGGTTTGTCTTTCGGGATGATGGGTGAATCGAGTTTGGACAGGCCTTCTTCCAGTTTGGCCGTTAGGTCGTCCATCGGCATGTCATCTGGTTGACTTGCCAATAGGTCTTTGAACGATGACTGTTTTGCCGAAGGCGCAGGCGTGGTTTCGGCCAGCTCCCCGATCATCGCACTGAACTGATCGTCAATGGCGTCTGAGGGCGGTTTCATGGCCTCATCCAAGCCTTCAAGCTGGGACAAGTCCATTTCGTCTATGGCCTTCCGGGCGTCTGCCAGGATACTGCCCTCAGGTTGTTTCATCGCCCGCGCAACCGCCTTGGTATACGCGAGTTCGATGTCTTCTTCCGACGGCGCGTCCGGTTCGCCGAAGATGCCAGCCAGCGTTTCATCAAGAGCCCCGGCAGCGTCGGAATTGTCATCCAGTCCCGCAAACGGACCGGAGGGTGACCGGTCTTTCAGGGCGGTCAGTTGCCCCGTGACTTCCTGAAGGCCGGATGCGAAGTCCGGGTCGAGTTCAAGATCTGAAAACCGAGCCAGGAACGCGTCATCGACAATTGGTTTCTTGGCGTGTGGCGGCAGCAATTTGGGCGGCGTTGCTGCGACAATGGCCCGGCGCTGAAGCTCTGCTTTGGCCATCTCGCGGTCACGTTTTTCCAGAAGGGCGTCTTCAACCGCTTTGACGTCATCCAGAAGGGCGGCCAGATCCAGATCGCCGTTTTCCAGTTCTTCCGGGGTTGGTTGGGCCACCAGGGGAATATCGTCGATAATGTCCGACTTGGGCGGCGGGACGAGGTCTCCCGGGAGGCCTTCATCCTCCAGCATCTTGCGCGCAGCCCAATTCTGGTTGTCCATGAACTTCTGCCGGTCGGCCGCAGCCTTTTCCAGTTTGGCTTCGCGTTTGGCACTGAGGATTGCCGGATCGACATCCGGCATCAACTGATAGTCGGCCAGCGCATATTTGTGCGCTTCGTCCTTGGATGTCCGTTTCTGATAGACATCAGCGTAGTAAGCAGCATCCCGGCTGACTGCATCCGTCTCTTCCAGGCCGACCATGATGGCCGCAATGTCTTCCGCAAACCGGTCTGTGCCGCGCAAAAGGCCACGGAATGTCAGAACGGCCTTTTGAACATTCGGGAAAAGCGTCACGGTAT
This sequence comes from Roseibium alexandrii DFL-11, assembly GCF_000158095.2. Classification (NCBI taxonomy): domain Bacteria; kingdom Pseudomonadati; phylum Pseudomonadota; class Alphaproteobacteria; order Hyphomicrobiales; family Stappiaceae; genus Roseibium; species Roseibium alexandrii. The sequence goes on along the minus strand of NZ_CM011002.1, from coordinate 1,955,450 downwards.
CGCAGCGCATCGTGGTTTCGATGAGCTCATTCGTATTGGTCAGCTTGTAGAAACACCGGGCGGTGAGACGCGGCAGTTGTCCGCCAACGGATGCCTCACCGCGCGACATACCGGTGATCGCAAATGTTTCCCCGCCTTCAAAGAAACCATCGAACCGTTGATCCTCTGGTGCTTCGCAGTGATAGAGCGGATTGAAGTCATCCGGTTTCAGCGGCGAGATATGGTCGATCCAATGCTGATCATACGTGCCGAGATATTTCAGGCGTGCGGCGTCATCCGCAGCAATTGGGCCGAAATGAGCTGGAACCGGCTGGTCATCCGGCGCCTTGATCAGCCTCGCGGGATCTTCAACATTCGGAAGCGGTGCATCGTAGCCGGCCTCCAGAATGCTTCTGGCTCCGTGCCCTTTGCCACGCGCATTCGGTGCGTAGTTCGGGCCGCCGAAGGCCTGCGCTTCGCCAATCGGCATTTTGAGAAATGGAACCGGCCGGCTCATTTGCACGCCCTGATCCGAAAGTTGCCAAACGCGATCGCCAAAAACGGCGAGCTCTTTATGGAACCGTTCGAAACGGACAGAGACCCGGATGCCTTCTATGGGCGCATCAGTCGGCGACAGCGCATTGCCTGCAACAATCACTTCGCCCTTCGGCTTGAGCTGACCCTTGTCGAAGATTGCACCGTTGGGCATTTGCTCCGTCACCATCGGCCAAAGCGCTTGCTCGGTCAAAAGCCGGCTAGGCTCCTCGAAGTCAAATAGAGCATAAGCCGACACTGTGGTCAGCGCTCCGTCCTTCGTGGGGTCTGTTTGGTGCGCTACCGAAACCCGGGATGGTTTGATGATAGCTGGCAAAGGCCTTCTCCGTTGCGTTTGTTACTTCATCGAATGAAGGGCCATTCGATCGATAGGAGCCTGTAATCTATAGGACGCAGACAGTGTCCCGCAAAAGTTACAATATCATCACACTCATACAGGACCGACCTAAGCAAGGTGCGGGACTGGCTACCTTGGGTCAATTGTCTAATATCTGCACATCTGGATTGAGAGTGCTCTAACGTTTTTTGGAAAAAGTGAATGATTTCAAAGAGCGGTTCGAGTGCGAATTGGAAGCAGGCCGTAAAACAGCGCGCTGAATGTGATGCAAATCACAAGGAGAATGCGCAGAGAATTGCACACCAGGCCCGGCACTGTGCAGTTTTCTGCACAGTTTAACACTTTCTTAAATCGGAAAATATCGAGCGTAAGATGTTGAAATATATCAAAATATTCGACCAGATGCCGATTTGGCACGCTGCTTGCGATGTGCAGGGCGTTGGAGGCGAACATCCTCCTACCGGAATTTCGAAAGCTCAAATACGGGAGACGAAAAATGGCAAATGTCGCATACATGACCATCAGTGGTTCCACTCAAGGCGAAATCACTTCCGATGCCACCACAGCCGATTCCATCGGCAACAACTGGCAGGAAGGCCACGAAGGCGAGTCCCTGATCTACAAGTTCGAGAGCAACGCGATTGTTCCGCGTGACCCGAACTCGGGTACCGCCATCGGCACCCGCCGCCACCAGCCGACCACCATCATCAAGCCGCTGGACAAGGCGTCTCCGCTGATGTGGCAGGCTCTGGCCACCGGTGAATCCCTGGAGATCACCGTCAACTTCTGGCGCACATCCACCTCCGGTGTCCAAGAGCATTACTACACGATCAAGTACACCGACGCCGTTCTGGTTGAAGGCAAGACCATTTTGCCGGACGTTTTGGATGATGCGAACTCGTCCCGCGGTGATCAGGAGCAGTGGTCCTTCACTTACCGCAAGGCCGAGTGGACCCACGAAAAGGCCGGCACATCGGCTTCTGACGACTGGCGCGCTCCGGTCACCTGATCCGGGTGACTGAGTTGAATTGTTGATTGAATGCCGCTTCGGAAACGGGGCGGCATTCTTTTTAACGTTTGTACTATTAATTCAGCGTTTTCCGCATTGTGCGGGAAACGTCTCTTTGCGTAAGCTTGCAGCGTTTTTATGACACGTTTGTCATCAAAGGCCGCTAACAGTTGGGAACAATGCACGTCCGTGCATAATTTGGGGGTTGCTCACCGTGCTCGACCTGGATCTTCGCCGCCTCATCGGCCGTCTGAACGCATATTCAAAACGCGCGCTGGAAGGTGCTGCGGGCCTGGCGGTGACACGCGGGCATTATGAAGTCTCCATCGAACATGTGCTGCACGTGTTCGTGGAAGACAGTCAGCATGATGTCCAAAGCGCGCTTCGGCACTTTGAGATTGATCCGGCGGTGATGCGAAAGGGGCTTCAAAGTGTCCTTGAAAGCATGAAGACGGGTAATCAGGGCCGTCCGGTGTTTTCGCCTCTCCTTGTCGAACTCATTTCTGATGCATGGCTGGTCAGCTCCGTCGAGCTGGATCTTGATCAGGTCCGCTCCGGCAGCCTCCTGGCCACAATCTTCGCGCAGCCGAACCGCTACGGTGATGATCGTTGGCTTCAATACATGGAAGACATCACGTTCGCCGGGTTCAAAAAGGATTTTACCGACATCATCGGGAACTCCGAAGAAACCACAGCAGGTCTAACCGCAGCACCTGTTGGAGATGACAAGGCGTCATCTATCGCGCCCGGAATGAGCCCGGACAGTGCACTTGCCAGATTCTGTACAAACTTCACACAGGCAGCCAGAGAGGGCAAGATCGATCAGGTGTTTTGCAGGGATCACGAGATCCAGCAGATGATCGACGTTCTTGGCCGCCGGCGGAAAAACAACCCGATCTGTGTCGGTGAACCTGGTGTCGGTAAGACTGCAGTTGTCGAAGGACTAGCGGTCAAAATCGCCGAAGGCGATGTGCCGGATATGCTCAAGAGTGTTGAGCTGATCGGTCTGGATCTCGGCATGCTGCAGGCGGGCGCCGGTGTTAAGGGCGAATTCGAAAACCGCCTGAAAGGCATTATCGACGAGGTCAAGTCGTCGCCGAAACCAATCATCCTGTTCATCGATGAGGCCCATATGCTGATTGGTGCAGGTGGATCTGCTGGTGGTGCTGACGCTGCGAACCTTCTGAAACCGGCTCTGGCGCGCGGTGAACTGCGTACAGTCGCGGCAACGACCTGGAGCGAATACAAGAAGTATTTCGAAAAGGACCCCGCACTGGAGCGGCGTTTCCAGCTGGTAAAGCTGGATGAGCCGAGCCCGGAGCAGGCGATCACGATTATGCGCGGCCTGCGCGGCGCTTATGAGAAAAACCACGGCGTCTATATTCGCGACAATGCTGTGGTGGCTGCTGCCAAACTATCCGCGCGCTACATTTCAGGCCGGCAGCTCCCGGACAAGGCGGTGGATGTGTTGGATACCTCCTGCGCGCGCGTGAAGCTGTCTTTGTCTTCAAAGCCGTTTGTAATCGAGCTGAAGGAAAAGCGTCTCGGCGAATTGAACCGGGCGCTGGGATCATTGACCCGGGATGCCCAGGCTGACTTTGCCCCCGTTGATCCGCAAGTTGAGGAGATCGAGGCCGAAATTGAGACAGTCGAGATGGAGATCGCTGATCTGACGGCCCGCTGGCAAAAGGAACTGGATCTCGTCAATCAAATTCTGAAGCTCCGTCATGACCTTGGCCTGAGCCTTGAGGGGGACGAGCCGGCTGCGGAGGACGAGGTGTCCAGCGAAGACGCGGAAGAAGCCTCTGACACTCCGGAAGCCGAAGCCGAGGAAAGTGGTCAGGTGACCACCGGCGACACGGCCGTTGATATCGAAGCCATGAAGGCAATGTACGCTCAGATCGCTGAAGACCTGAAGGTGGCTCAGGACGGCGACCCGCTGGTTTCTTTCGAAGTCACCGAAGAGGCCATTGGTCAGGTGATCTCTGACTGGACCGGCGTACCCCTCGGCCGCATGGTAGAGAACGAAGCCGATTCTGTACTGAAGCTTTCTCAGAACCTCCAGGCGCGCGTGATCGGTCAAGATCACGCCATTCAAGCCGTCGACGAAGCCTTGCGGACTGCAAAGGCTGGTGTTCAGAACCCCGAAGCGCCGATGGGTGTGTTCCTGTTCGTCGGCCCATCGGGTGTTGGTAAAACCGAATTGGCAACGGCGATCGCGGACCAGCTGTTCGGCGGCGAGCGCTTCCTGATTTCCATCAACATGTCGGAATTCCAGGAAAAACACACCGTATCGAAGCTCGTCGGGTCCCCTCCGGGCTATGTCGGCTATGGCGAGGGCGGTGTTCTGACCGAAGCTGTCCGCCAGCGGCCCTATTCAGTTGTACTGCTCGATGAAGTGGAAAAAGCGGACCTTGAGGTGATGAACCTCTTCTACCAAGTCTTCGACAAGGGCGTCTTGTCGGATGGCGAGGGACGCCAGATCGACTTCAAGAATACAATTGTTGTTCTGACCAGTAACCTTGCCACAGATGTTCTGACTGAAATGGGCTCGCTGCCGGAAAAACCTGTCGTGGATGAGCTGGTGGCTGCTTGCCGCCCAATCCTGAGCGCACATTTCAAGCCGGCACTTCTTGCGCGGATGCAAATCGTGCCGTTCTATCCGCTGATTGGCGAACCGCTTGAGAAGATCGTCCGGTTGAAACTGAACAAGGTCGGCAAGCGCCTACGTGAAAACCAGAAGATGGAACTTGTTTATTCCGACGAGGTCGTCAAATCGATTGCCGCCCGCTGTACGGAAGTGGAAACAGGTGCCCGAAACATCGACCACATCGTCAATCGCACGATTTTGCCGGAGCTCTCCACCGAGCTTTTGACAAAAATGGGCGGCGATGGAACGGACTTTACTAAAGCGACGATTGATGTCGGCGAGCCGGGCCACTTTACCTACAGCCTGAGCTGATGACCTTGCAAAGACAGGTTGGCAAAGGCGCCGCCTGCAAACATGAACACAAACGGTCTCCGGGCGGGCATGCTGCTGCCCGGGGGATGAGTTCACATCTGCGCAGGCGGAAACCGAATGATACTCGATGACCTGTTGGATTTGACCGAGGCACTGGCTGGAGCCGAGCAGGTGGAAACTGTTCTGGAGTTGGTGCTGGAGTCTGCGCTGAATATCTCGCGCGCAGAGGGTGGGTCGATTTATACGCTCGACACTTTGGGGCAGCATTTGCACCGTACGGCGTCCCGCTATCACGGTGTTGTCGCGACCGCGGCAACAGGCGAGCGTGTTTCCATTTATGGCGATGACATGATGCCGAATCTGCAGGCTCCAGCCGCGCTCGTCGTCTCCACCGGCACCGTGATCAACATCGCTGACATCACTTCAGCAGTTGGATATGATTTTTCCCGCATCGAGGAAGATGATCGGCTGTGTGGAACAAAAACACAGTCCTTGGTCATTATTCCGATGACGGTTCTAAGGGACCGGTCCATCGGTATCCTGCAGCTGATCAACCCGCGCAACGCAGATGGCCAAACCGGCGCCATTCGCGATGAGGTGCTAAAGCAGCTTAAGGCGCTGTCCATCCATGCGGGGATCTGCATCTGGAACACCCGCATGCATGAGGAAAACACACGGCTTAAGAAGCAGTTTGATCGCTACATGAAGGAGCTGCCGCGCCAACTGACAAAAGACAAGGCGCAGCCGGCTCCGGTCAAAAAGCAAAAGCCGCAGGGGCTCGTCGGTGATAGCCCGCCGATCGAAAAGGCCATCAACCTTATTGGCAAGGCGGCCAATTCCGATGTCCCGATCTTGGTGCGCGGAGAAACCGGGACCGGCAAGGAGATGATGGCAAGTTTCATCCATCAGTCCAGCGACCGGTCGGACCAGGCATTTGTCGTGCAGAACTGCGCGGCACTTCCCGAATCGCTTCTTGAAAGTGAGCTTTTTGGACATGTCAAAGGCGCGTTTACTGGCGCGCAAACGGATAAGGCAGGCCTCGCACATGAGGCGCACAAAGGTACGCTGTTCCTCGACGAAATCGGAGACATGCCGCTCGCACTTCAGGCGAAGGTTCTGCGTTTGCTGCAAGAGGGCGAAGTCCGGCGGGTTGGAGCGACAAAAACCGAACATGTGGATGTCAGAATAGTCGGGGCGACAAACGTCAATCTGGAAGAAAAAATTGCGGAAAGCGAATTCCGGAAGGATCTGTTTTACCGCCTGAATGTCTTCCCGATCAGCTTGCCGCCTTTGCGGGAACGTCCCTCTGACATTCCAAAACTCATCGATCATTTCTTGAAAAAAGGCGCGGCCAAGGCGGGAACGACCGTGCCGATCGTATCGGCCGACGCGCTCGATGCGTTGCTTTGCTGGAGCTATCCCGGCAATGTTCGCGAATTGAAGAACATTTTGGACCGGGCCCGCTTGATGGCCGAGGCCGGTTATCCCATTCAGCTGGAGCACCTGCCGCTGGAGTTGACGGGACCCATGAATGGCAGTGCAGCGCCGATGCCGAGCGGGATCCCTGAGGGGGATTTGAAAACCATCGTTGGCCAGTATGAAGCACTGGTCATCGAGGCTAAAATGCGGGAAGCTGGTTGGAACAAAACCAACGCGGCGCGTTTACTGAAAGTAAGCAGGCGAACCATTATTGAAAAGCTGAACCGCTACAACATCACCCGTCCGGCTGGCTTCTGACAGTGGTCGGGCCATCAGGAGACACCGCAGTCTGAAACTCTTTGGGTTAAGCGCGAAAAAACACGATGCCACTGGTGAAGGTCCGGATTCACTGGTGAAAGCCTTCGTGTCCGGCCGCTTGTCCTACGATGCGCTTATTCACGGGCTCAAGGAAGTGTTCCATCGCTCCGATTCACACGCGGCCGACGTTCACGCGACCCTTGGAGAGGCTGTAGAAAGCGGGCGTCTCCCGAATGATCTTGCCCAAATAATACGGACGCAATTGCCCCCAGGTGGCGAGCTAAACGAGCCCGGTGGACCGGCAGTGCCCTCAGACACGGCTGCAATCGCGAGCGGTGCCGCGGACCGTGCGGCCGAAGACGATCTGGATGAACCAACCATACCGAATGGCGTGGTCGGGCGGGCGTCTTCAGCAAGTCAGCCACAACCTGCGGCGCAATCGCCCTACCTTCCACCCTTGCCGTATCTCACCGAACCGCCAGCACAGGCGGGCGATGACATGCGCAACAAGGTCGATGATGTTGTCCTCGGGTCGATCGTCGACGGTTTCAAGGATTTCCGGAAGGCGCGGAACAGCGGCAGCGATCAAACTGCTGGCGAAGTGCAATCGGGAAAACTCGACCAGTTTCTGACCGGCTACAAAAGCGCGCGGCTGCGGACCAATGCCCGTAAGGCGGCAGCAGGTCAGTCAGGAGGGGCGGCCGATCTCAACTCGCTTGCGGGTGCCGGAGCAGAGCGGGCGGGAGTGGGGACGTTACTGCGTGACCGGTTCGTGCTCGACCGGGAGGTAGGCCGCGGTGCTATGGGTGTCGTTTATGCCGCCGTCGACCGGCGCCGCCTGGAGGCAGGGCACGACGAGCCGTATGTGGCGTTGAAACTTCTGACCGATGAAATCCGGTCAGACACTGGCGCCTTGCGCCAGCTGGAGGCCGAGGCCCGTAAGGCGCAGGCGCTTGCGCATCCGAACATTGCGACGATCTATGATTTCGACCGGGATGGTGGTGAAGTCTTTATCGTGATGGAACTGTTGCGCGGGACCACGCTGGACCGGAAGCTGTCAGCAGCTCTGGGCCATTCCCTGCCGGCCAAGGATGCATTGCCGATCCTGCAAGGGATTTGCGACGGTCTCATCTATGCGCACAGTCAAAATGTCGTCCATTCGGACTTGAAACCGGGGAATATCTTTGTTCTCGACAACAATGTGATCAAACTGCTCGACTTCGGTCTCGCAGCCGTTACGACCGCTGAGATAGCCGATAATGGGCTCGGCAGTGCATTGACCGCGTCCTATGCAAGTCCGGAAATGTTTGAGAAGGCACCGCGGGATCCGCGCGACGATGTGTTCGCACTTGGCTGCATCGCCTATCAGGTTCTTGCCGGTCGCCATCCGTTCTCATTGAAAGGCTCAGATGAAGCTGCCCGGGAAAACATGGTGCCAGAACCCCTGGAAGGGCTGGATGCTGAGGTATGGCAGGCTCTTGAAAAAGCCTTGGCATTCAAGCGCGAAAACCGGCTGGTCGATGTCAGTACATTCCGGGCCGCACTCTTCGATTAATCCTTAAAGCGGATCATTCAATTGAGTCAGCAATCGTTTCGATCGACCGGGTGAATGCATGGTCCGGGTGCAGGGTACGGATGAGCCCGGTGCTGCCGATTTGAATAAGGTCGGTCGAGAGCGGCAGGACCGCGGCCACCGGCGTCCGGTAGTTGGAGAAAATCCGCTGGGACAGATCCTGAAAATCGAAGGTTTCCAAAGCTTTGTTGACAATTAAGAACAATTGCGGAACTTCCAGCTTGCGGGCAAGTTCAAGCGTCACCGCTGTCCCCTGGTAGTCCTGAATATCCGGACGCAGGATCAACAATAGCGTGTCGGAGACCGCTATCGACAGCAGGGTCTCTTCATTCACGCCCGGGTGTGTGTCGATCAAAAGGTAATCGAGATCCATGGTGTCACAAAACTCCATGAACCCGCGATTGAGGGCTTCCACATCATACATTTCCTTCACAATCCGGGCGATGTCCCCGGTCTTGATGGAGGAGGGAATGAAGAAGACCTTGCCCGGCCCAGTGATCGAGGGTTCGCCGTCCGGGCCTTTGACACCGTCGGTGATGTCCAAAACGGTGTCCTTGATACCGCAGTATCCCCACAGGTAGTTGTTGAGCGTGTGTGTCACCGTGTTCAGGTCCACATGAAAGAGCGTGTGAATGCCCGGTGACTGAATATCCGTGTCCACGATCCCGACCTTGTGGCCGCGCAGGGCAAGGCTCGCAGCGATGTTCGCCGTCACGTTCGATTTGCCGGTGCCGCCGCGATAGGAATGGGTGGAAATGATCTTGGTCACTGGAATTCTTTCAGTCTAAAGAAGCCTCAAGGCTGCTTTTTATACTTTGATCTCATCGACTTTGCGCGGGCCTGAAGCGTGCGGAAGTAGTCAGTATCAGCGACTTTCTCCACTTCCATCTTGGCTTCTTTTTCGTCATAGGCGACTTCGAATTTGTCGAGGCGGACCTTCAGTTCCTGGTTCTCCTTCCGCAGCTGAGCTTCGGCGAGTTCCAGTTTGCGCCGTGTTTCGGTCAAGTCCTCAATAAGCTGACCGGAATGAAATTCCCGGGCCTCGACCTGCACCACCATGCTGGAGAACGTTTCGGCAAGCGCGCGGATGCTCTCAGGCACATGTTTATCCGTGATGATGTCAAAGAGTTCGTCCACATCATCATAGCGGCCGTTCGCGATGGCCTCGCACGTCTTTGCGAGGCTTGCGATGGCAGGCTGCATGGCGTCCGGTGAGCTCAAAAAACCTCCTGAAGATCGGCGGGTGCTGGACCGTCGCCCTTGAATACACCAACAGACGGGGGACCCAAAGGCAAAACTGTCTTTGTTTCCTCTGACCTTGACCGGCGAAGTTTAACCGGCGAAATGTGAACGAACGATTGGAGACCTAAATGATTCCGGTGGATGTCCTTGGTGTATTTTTTGTCGCGGCCATTGCCTTGGGTCTGGCGCCGGGGCCCGACAATATCTTTGTTCTGACCCAATCTGCCCTCTACGGACGGTTTGCCGGCCTGGTCGTGACCCTGGGGCTGTGCACCGGCCTGATCTTTCACAGCGCCGCCGTTGCATTGGGTGTCGCCGCGATCTTTCAGACATCTGCTCTTGCCTTTACGCTGCTTAAATTCGCAGGGGCTGCCTATCTCGTTTATCTGGCAGTGCAGGCGTTCCGTGCCGGCAGCAGCAAGATCAATGGAAACAGCGCCCTGGAAATGTCTCTGCCGGCGCTCTATCTGCGCGGCATCATCATGAACGTGACCAATCCAAAGGTCGCGATTTTCTTTCTGGCGTTCCTGCCGCAGTTTGCAGATCCCGCGCGCGGCTCTGTCCCGTTTCAAATCCTGATATTTGGCGGGCTTTTCATTGTTGCCACAATCCTGGTGTTTGGCGCGGTTGCGCTCGGAGCGGGGTCTCTTGGGGGATACCTGAAACGCTCACCATCGGCGCAAGTCTGGCTCAACCGCTTGGCGGGTGTGGTCTTTGTCGGCCTTGCCGTTCGGTTGGCAATCTCAGAGCGGTGACGCCACTCGGCAAAAATCCCTGTAATCCATAGAATTTACCGAATGAATCAACACATAATTGCGGAATGCCGCCCGCTTTTACGCGATGTTAACCATAAAACAAGCACAACTTTAGGGTGAAGTCCGAAGGTGGCCTTCGGCAAATCCAAGTGGCGTGTTAGCTCATGAAGACCAGTGTAATTGCAATTCTATCGGCCTTTACGGCGGCTGGTTCCGCCCTCGCGGCGGACCCTTTTCCATATGATCCGGGAATGTCCGGCGACGTCTATACCGCGTCAACGCTGCGCGGTTCCATCGGTCTTCGCTATTGGTACAGCCAGGGATCAACCGAGAACAAGGGCGACTTAGCCCGGATCGACAACGAGAATGTGACCGGCCACACAGTTGAGTTCCTTGCGCGTCTTGAAGATACGTCTACAGGATTTTTCACGAAGGGCTATGTCGGTCTTGGCAAGAACACTGACGGTTCGCAGTCCCAGAGGGGCTTTAAGTCGACCAGTTGGAACACAAGCAATCTTGGCTACCTCACGCTGGATGGCGGGTGGGAGTTTCGGCGGTTTTCTAACAACTCAGCCCGTATCAATGCTTTGGTCGGCTATCAGTATTTGAGCGACATTCATTCAGCCTCTTTCAACACTGTCGATGTCAAAATCACGAGCAAGTTTCATGCTTTTCGTGTCGGCGTGGCAGCGGATGGTCAATTTAACGACCGTTTTGCCTGGGCGGTCGAAGCGGCGGCAGTGCCTTGGGCCTACAATCAGGTCAAGGACAGTGCAACCAAGCTTGAGAGTGAATACACCTACGGCTTTGAAGCCGACGCCACATTGAACGTCGCACTGACCAGCAACTGGGACATTGGTATCGGTGGCCGCTACTGGTGGCTGCATTCCGAGTATGAACTCGACCAAAGCCAGACCTACCAGCGTTATGGCCTGCTGATCGAGAGTAAATACAAGTTCTGAGTGTTTGGGATTCTAGGGCCGTCCGGAAATGACGGTAAAAAAACGCCGACCCATCAGGATCGGCGTTTTTTGTTTGGAAGTTTGAGCCTTACTGCACCCGGGGGAACAGGGCGTCGATCTCGCCGAGTTCTGTTCCGCCAGCCAGCTTGTCCAGCTCGGGAGCCCAAGGCGTTGCAGCCTTCGGTGCGTTGAGCATGCCAAGTGCCCTGGTGGCCGAGCCCGGGATCACCTGGGTGAGGGCCTCGAAAAGGATGCGCTGACAATCGAGTGTCACATAAAGAACGGTCGCGCAGCGCTCGCGGGTCTCCTCGTTCTTGAAGAGAGACCACGGGGCCTGTTGGTCGATGTATTCGTTCATGGCCACGGCCGCCTCGACGATCTGCTGGGTCGCTGCCGGAATATCCTGCAGGTTGATCCAGCCCGCGAACGCCTTTGTGGCCTCGACAACCGTCCGGCGCAGCGCCTCGTCTTCGGCCGTTAGAGCTCCTGGCATCGGCACCTTGCCGTCGAAATTCTTGTTTGAGAATTTCGCAACACGGGACAGGAGGTTACCGATCTTGTTGCCAAGCTCTGAATTGTAAGCCTGGGTGATCAGATCGACCGAAATCTGGCTGTCGCTGTCCGCGCGCATGTGCCGGGCAAGATACCAGCGCAGCGCATCGACACCGAGCTTGTCCATCACCTCGATCGGATCAACCACATTGCCGATGGACTTCGACATCTTGACGCCGCCAGCGCCCACCCAGTGGCTGTGCACGGAGAGCTTTTTCGGCAACGGCAGATCAGCCGCCATCAGCATCAAGGGCCAGTAGACACCATGCGGCTTCAGGATGTCCTTGCCGATCATGTGTTCACATTCCGCCCACCAGTCCTGGTAGCCGTCGTCCGGCCAGCCGATGTTGGTCAGGTAGTTGGCAAGCGCGTCGAACCAGACATACGTCACGAAATCCGGATCGAACGGCAGATCGACGCCGAGCGTGACGCGGGTTTTCGGCCGGGAGATACACAGATCCTCCAGCGGCTCGGCCAGCATCTTCTTCAGCTCGTTTTTGAACGGCTCGGGCTGAATGAAATCCGGGTTCTCGTCGATGTGCTTCAGAAGCTTCTCGCGGAACGGTTCCATCTTCAGGAAGTAGTTGGTCTCGTCCGTTTGCTCGACCTTTATGGTCGGGTGCAGCGGGCACTGGCCGTCCTCGGTAAGATCGCTTTCCTTCTTGAACTCCTCGCAGCCCTTGCAGTAGGTGCCGGTGTACTGCTTCTTGACGATCAGGCCCTTGTCAAAGATGCGCTGCTCCATCTCCGCGACGGCTGTCTTGTGGCCTTCGCGGCTGGTGCGGACAAAGTAGTCGAATTCAACGCCGATCTTTTCGAACACATCGCGGAATTCCTTGCAGCGCATGTCGAGATAGTCGGTGACCGGCATATCGAGTGCTTCGGCTGCTTCCTGGTTCTTCTGGCCGTGCTCGTCAACGCCGGTGGACAGCATCATCTCGTACCCCAGCGCCTCGCGGTTCCGCTTCAGGATGTCGGCCATGATCGAGGTGAAGGCGTGGCCGATATGCGGGGATCCGTTGACGTAATAGATCGGGGTGGTGATGTAGCTTTTCATCAACATGCTTTCGAAATTTCTAGGCAGGGGCCGGAACGCTTGTTTTTGCAAGGACCGGCCAGAAAATCCGCCGTGAAGAGGTGCGAGCTATATTTCACACTCGCGCCCCCAAGAAAAGCCCCGGCAGGGCAAAAGCGGATGGGTGGTTGCTTAGGATATAGGGATTTGGGGCGGGCGAGGCTAGAGGTTGAGCCTCGTGCTCTCCGCCGTCCCGGCCTTGCGCCGGGACCAAAGTCCGGTTTGATGTGCATGACCCCGGCTCAAGGCCGGGGAGGCGGATTTGGTCAGCGCTTTGCAAGGTGGCCGGAGTGCGACAGTCCACATTCAAGCCTATGTTAAAAGATCACCCGATCAACCAGATCCCGGCAAGCACGAACAGGGCCAGAAAAACTGTTTGCGTGACCACCATCCAGATCGCCGGGCCACCGACTTCCAGGAGTTTCGGGATGGAGGTTTTCATGCCAACTGCGGCGATCGCTGCAAGCAGCGCCCAACGGGACACCTGGCTGGCGGCATCCTTCACGATCTCCGGAATGAACCCGAAGGAGTTGAAGGTTGCAAGGATCAGGAAAGCGACGACAAAAAGCGGCATCAGAGGCGGCCGGGCAGCTCCGGGTTCTGTGCCTTTGCGCAGGATAAGCGCTGCGATCAACACGATCGGGGCCAGCAGCGTGACCCGGATCAGCTTCACCAGCGTCGAGAGATCACCGGTTTCTTCGGACACGGAGAAGCCAGCGCCGACCACTTGAGCAACATCGTGAATGGTGCCGCCAAGGAAGACGCCGGTCGCATCCCGGTCGAGCCCGAGTGAGGCGGTCAGGATCGGATAGAAGATCATGGCAAGCGTGGACAGCACGGTCACCGTGATGACGGTAAACGCAAGGTCCCGCTCGGCATGCTCACGCTTGGGCAAAATTGAGCCAATGGCCATGGCAGCCGAGGCACCGCAAATGGCGACCGCGCCGCCAGACAGAAACGAAAACAGCCGGTCCTTGCCAAAGAGGTTCCCGATCAGCAGCGAAAAGCCGATGGTCGCTAGGACTCCTGCAACAACGAGAGCCAGAAACGGCAGTCCAAGCGCCTGAACCATATCGACACTGATCCGAACGCCCAGCAAGGCAACCCCAATCCGCAATAGCGTGCGTGCAGAAAAGGCAATGCCGTCCGCTGTGCGTTTTTCCTCCGAGAGAAAATTCAGCGGCATTCCAAGCAGGATAGCCATCAGCATCGCGGGCGCACCATAGTGCTCGTTCAAAAACTGCGCCGAGATTGCGACCAGACCGGCAATCGCTATTCCCGGGAACAATTCATGAGCCCGGTGTTTGATCTTGTCGATCATTTTTCGTCCTTGTTCTTATTTGTCGATCGGAAGACCGCTTGGAACGGAAGTTGGAATGCCAAAGGGCGGAAAAGCTACGGAATCTGAGCCTGTAAGCGCTTTCATGAAGTCTACTATAGCACCAATTTCACTGTCAGAAAGGTCAATGGTCTCAACGTCGCGAAATAGTCTTTGGCGCGCCATTTCGCGACTGTCCGACCAAACGACAAAATCAATGGCTTCCAACCAGGGAGCAGAGGGAAGGGCGGCAAGTTTTGGGTCCCATTTCGCCAGCATACCGTCCGGATCAAGATGGTGGCGTATGATCCCTGCCAGTGTTGGATAGGCGCCATTGTGCCCGTAAGGAGCGGTGAGCTCGACATTGCGCAGCATAGGTGTGCGGAACCGGTAAGCGTCCTCCAGGCTGTCGCTTTCGGCCATGCGTCCTGTGTCCCGAACCATCGGGTCAAACCGCCGTGTCCGACCGGGTCCGAAAGGAGGCAGCCCGAGCGCGTGGAACTTCTGGTCACTCAACAGACTTCCAGAATGGCAGCTTGAACAGCCGGCCTTTCCGTAGAAGAGATCAAGCCCATGTTTTTGCTGCGCGGAGAGAGCCTCTGTGTCACCAGCCAGATAGCGGTCGAAGGGACTGTCGAAGCTCTGCCATTCGATTGCCTGAAAGGCGGCTAGAGAATTGGCGATCTCGACAATCGTGACGTCTTCGGCTGACTCAACATGGTTGAAAGCCTCGATAAACATCTGACCATATTCAGGAATTACGCGCACTCTTTTGGCGAGGATCGGCCAGGCCGCATCGATCCGGTCATGGACCGCGCCGGCAATCTCGTTCTCTTTCGGATTTCCCGACATCTCGAACTGCGCCACGAGGGGAAACACAGCCTGGGCCGCGAGCAGCGAGTTGAAGCCTTCCGGCAGCCATTCTTCCGCGGGTGAATTAAAGCCGTTCTCATAGGTCTCGGCAATGGATATGCGGCCGTCATGAAACAAGGTGTGAAGGTCTTTTGCGCCCAAATTCCAAAGGCCTGGCGCGTTGCGCGGAATCCGTTTCTTAATCCGGCTCTCACCGGTTCCAGCCAAGCGGCCAGGACCGAGACCTTTGCCGCCCTCGCCAATGCCGAGTGACAAGCCGTCGCCTGTTCCAAACTCTGGATGATGGCACGTTGCGCAGGCAATATTCCTGTTGCCGGACAGGATCTTGTCGTAAAAGAGAAGTTGGCCGAGCGCGGCCTGTTTGCGATCAAATTCGAGAAAGTCAGATCGGGTTAGAGGCGCTGGCAATTCAGCCGCGCCAGCTGGCAATATGCAAGCAGACAAAAGCGAAGGAACGAGGAAAACATGACGCCACTTCGATCTGCGGTCGCCGCACTTTGCATCCTTGTCAGCGCGGCAATGACCAGCCCGGCGCGTGCGGAGATCGAAGAAGCGCGCGATCTGATGGAATCCGGCAAATTCGAAGAAGCCAAGGATGCGCTTTGGCCGGCGGCCCGGTCCGGCAATGCTGACGCTGAAGAGCTGATCGGTGTCATGTATGCCATGGGGCTTGGCGTGGAACGGGACGACCAAAGGGCTTTTGAATGGTACCTCAGAAGCGCCATGAAGGGGCATCCCGGCGCCCAGTCCGGTGTTGGCTGGTACTACGAGATCGGCCGGGGCATGCCGGCGCCCGATCTTGTGCGCGCTTATATGTGGTACACGCTGTCTGCCATCGGAGGCGATCCGGACGCGGCGATTTCGCTTGAAGAGGTGGTCAAAAAGATGACCGCGGAAGAGATCGAAAAAGCGCATATTCTTGTCGCCGACTACAAGGTCTGGATGTACCCGTTCCGCTGACCGCGGCTGACGGCCTGTGAGAACGGATGTCAACCTCGTGCTCAACAGTTCTATCCTCCCAGGTCTTTCAGAACGGCCAAAAGACCGTCGACACTGCCGCTGTCCATGTAGCGCTGCACCTCGATCACGATCCTGAGCTGTTTGGCCAGATATGCCAAGCGCCTGTGGTCATTTTCGATATGTTTGGCGGTCACCTCGGCATCGATCGCTTCGGCTTCCTTCAAGAGTTTCTGGATTTCCGCCAAGGTTTTTTCGTTTTGGACGCCTTGCTTGCGCAAATGCGATTTCACAGCGTTGAGGCCCTCTAGGGCAATGGCCCGTGCCTCATCCCGGACAGTGGTGTCGGCGGTCGGATCGGCAATTGCATCGAGAACCCGGCCAAGGGCGCCGTCGAGTTTAACCAGGAGACCGGGCCGTTCATCAGCCGGGGCAGGAAGCATACCCGTTTTGGCGGTCACTGCCTTTGCGTTTGGCTCTGGACTGACACCAGCCTTGCGTGCTGCAACGAATGTCTTGATGATGAACCGGGTCGCCTCCACTGCCTCCGGAGTCCGGATAATGGTTGCCGCCATGGCGGCACCGTGTTCGGTGAAAACCCATGGAAGTTTCCGGCGTCCACCATGTCCACTTGATGTACCAGATTGGTATATCAAAATTTCTGCTTCACTTTCAGTGAGTTGAAACGCGAATCCGCCCTCAAACCGCTCCAGATGTGCCTTGACACGCTGGTTGAATTTCGAGGTCGACAGTCCAAAAAGCCTTGCCAAATCCTCATCCAGAACGACGGCCTGGTCCCGGGTTTCAAAGATTTGTGGCGGTTCGAGCTTGGTCAGTTCCGGAGATGAGGCAGCCATATGACAATCCAAAAAATCAACGACTAAAGACAGGTAGCATCAAGAGATGTGTCATATCCACGGTTGATTGTCTGGATGAAAATACAAATGCCAAGAACGAAGTGAGGAGCCAGAATGCGGCCCCTCACTTGTCGTGTCGTGTTAGTTCAGGTCTGCGTCGCGCGCGCCGTTAACGTCTGCCTCGGCAGCTGCCACGGCTTCTTCCAGCGCGCCGAAGATTTCGCCGCCGCGGTCAACGTTTTCCTTGAACCAATCGAAGACCGGGCTTGCAGCTTCTTTGAAGGCTGCCTTTTCGGCCGGGGTTGGAACATAAAGATCACCACCGCCGGCAACAAAGTCTTCATAGGCCTGGATCGACTTGCGCTTCGGAGATGCAAAGGTTGCCTGTTGCAGGGCATAGAAACCATCAACAACCACCCGGCGCATGTCCTCCGGCATGGAGAGGAACTTCTCATTGTTCATCCACCACAGAGCGCCCATGTAGGCATGTCCGTCGAGGGTGACGTATTGCAGGCCGGCATCCGGGAACTTCATGCCCATGATGTCGGTGATGCCGTTCTTTGAGCCTTCAACCACGCCAGTCTGGAAGGAGGTGAACAGCTCCGGCCACGGGATCGGGGTCGGAGACGCGCCAAGCGCTTTGACAAGAACCTGCGGCAGATCGGCAACGACAGTACGGATTTTCAGGCCTTCCATGTCAGAAGGTGCCGCAATACGCCGCTTTGTGTTGGCGAAGTTCCGCCAGCCGCCGGTGTTGCCGATGGTCATCAGGCGGATCATGTTGTCACTGTCTTCCAGCGCCATGTTGCGCATGGTGCGGGTGAAGTCACCGGACAGAACATGTTCTGCAATCCGGTCATCGGACATCATGTACGGCAGGTCGAGAACCTGAACATACGGGAAGATGCCGGATGCGCCGCCGGATGTGGAGATGTAAACATCGATGGCACCACCAGCGACCCCTTGCAGGCACTCTGCGCCGTTGGAGCACAGCTGCGTGCCGATGAAGAGTTCAACCTCGATGGCACCGTTCGAAGCGGCTTCCACGAAGTTCTTGAACACGACAAGACCATCATAGTCTTCATCGTTTTCGTTGGAGTTTGCGGTGGCGCGCAATGTGTAGTCGGCCGCCGTTGCACTCAATGCGGACCCGGCGAGCATCGCCGCGACCGTCAAGGATTTAAGGGCAGATTTGAGCATTGAAGTCCTCCCTAGGTAAAGCTCAGATCAGTTGGCAAATCCGGTCAGACGCGGGATCGTCATCGAAAGTGCCGGAATGTAAGTGATCAGAAAGATCACTGCGATCTCCACCGCCAGAAACGGCAGAATAGCCTTGGATATCGTCTCCACCCGTTCCTTGGAGACAGATGCTGCTACAAACAGGACCAGCCCCATCGGAGGCGTTGCCAGGCCAATGGTCAGGTTCACGCTCATGATGATGGCAAAATGGATCGGATCAACACCCAGTTCGAGAAAGATCGGTCCAAGGATAGGTCCAAGAATGATGATCGCCGGTCCGGCATCCAGAAACATACCCACGATGAACAAAAGCAGGTTGATCAGGAACAGCAGGAGCAGCGGGTTTTCGGTCAGGCTAAGCACGAAGTCGGCCATGATCTGCGGCGCGTAGCTGAGGCTGACCACGGTTTTGAAGGCCATGGCGGCGCCGACCAACAGCAACACAACGGCTGATGTAATGCCAGCCCGGTTCAAAACGCCCGGAATTTCATGCGGCTTCAAGGTTCTGAGAACAAACAGCCCGATGAAGAGCGCGTATGCCACGGCAACCGCTGCGGCCTCTGTGGGCGTGAAGACACCGGCCAGAATGCCGCCAAGGATGATCACCGGGGTCAGAAGCGGGAAGAATGCCTTGAGAGAGGCCTGACCACGTTCGGCCCAGGTCGACTTCCGGGACGCAATAGGGAAGTCGTACTTGTCGGCCATGAACTTGACCATCAGCATCAGGCCGACGCCGACCATGACACCGGGAACGATACCGGCGAGGAACAGCGCGGCAACACTTTCGCCCATGACATAAGCATAGATGATCATGATTCCCGAGGGCGGAATGATCGGTCCGATCACCGAGGAGGCCGCTGTAATCGCAGCTGCAAACTTGCGGGTGTAGCCCTGCTTTTCCATGGCCGGGATCAGCATGGATCCAAGAGCAGAGGTATCGGCAACCGCTGAGCCGGAAAGGCCGGCAAACAGCATCGACGAGAGGATGTTGACGTGAGCCAGCCCACCGCGCAGGTGGCCCATCAGCGCCTGAGAGAACTCTACCAGCCGCATGGTGATGCCGCCTTTGTTCATTAACTCGCCTGCGAGCATGAAAAACGGAATCGCCATGAGAGGAAAGGAGTCCATGCCATTGTAGACGTTGCGGTAGAGCAGGGTGATGTCCCGCTCTTGACCGTTCAGCCACAACAGAATACCGGGCGCTGCCAGTAGGCCGAAGAAAACCGGCAAACCGATCATCAGGAAGGTGAGGAAGACAGGAAGGAACCAAATCAGCATCAGTCCGCCCCCGCCATATCTGCATCCGGAATGTTTGGCAGATGGTCCTTGCCGCCAATCAGCGAAATCAGGCTGCGCAGAATGAGCTCAACATTGACCAGAGCGAGCAAGATGACGCCAACGAACATCGACATCATCATCCAGCTGCGCGGCACCCGGATCCATTCGGTCAAGGTCAAATTGCCGGGAACGTAGAGAGAGGCGGTTGCAAACCTTCCGCCAAAACCGGTGACCTCGGCGTAGCCGATCTGAACGGCAACAAGCAGAACAACAAGGGAGACCAACAGGAGAAACAGCGACAGGACACTTGCCAGAATTTTCGGAAGCATGATTACCAGTGTGTCGATGGCAACAAACCCGCCGCGCCGGAAGGCGGTTGGCGCCATCAAGCCGGTCATCCAGAGCATGCAGAAACGGGCGGCCTCATCAGGCCAGGGGAGGGCATTGTTTAACCCATAGCGGGCCACGACCTGTATCAGGATCGCAACCACCATCAACGCAACGGCGACGACGCCGATCCCTCGTCCGATCCGCAAAAGATGCGAATTGACGAAGGCAAGCGGTTTTAAAACCGCCAGCAATGCCCCCATACGGGCTCCTCCCTGGTCCGTCCATTATGGCGGGGCGATGGCCGTCCCGACCTTTTCTTTTGTGATCGCTTTTACTTTGGCGCGATTTGTCCGAGTTTGCCGGAAAAAAATGTCAGCGCATCCCCGGTGCGCATTTCAGCCTGCATCACTTCGCCCAGAACAATCAAATGATCGCCGCCCTCATACGCCGCAAACCGCTTACATTCGAAACGCGCCAGGCAGTTCTCGATCAGCGGTACGTTGTTCTGGCAAAGCTGGTATGTCAGCTGATCAAAAGCATGTGCGTTCTTGACGAACCCATTGCAGATCTCTGCCTGCTCGTGGCTCAGAACATGGATTGCATAGCGTTCGGCTTGCTCGAAGTAGCGGAACCGGCGCGAGCCCTTGTCCGGCATCCAGAGGACCAGCGGCGGGTCCGTGGAGACGGAAGAAAAGCTGTTGGCGGTGATCCCGACCGGGCCGTCTTCAGAATGGGTGGTCACAACCGTGACGCCGGTCGCAAATCGGCCAAAGGCATCCCGCAACAGCCGGGAGTTTTCCGAATGCGGCGCGAACGTTACGGTGTGATCTGCAGTTTGCATGGTCATCAGGGAACCTCGTTTCCAAGGGCAGCCTCGTAAAGGCGGTACCAGGTTTCGCGGTCAAGTTTGACTTTGAGCGCGTCCGAGATTTTCCCGATACGCTCCAGATTGTTGGTGCCCATGACCGGCATGAGGTGTGCCGGATGCGCCAAAAGGAACGCAACAGCAACTGCAGAGCGGTCAACACCGAAGGAATGTGCGATCTCGTCCATCACTGACCCGAGCTTGCCGCCTTCCGAAATCAGAGATCCGCCACCAAGCGGGGACCAGGCCATCAGTTTTGTGCCGAGCCGCTGATGGAAGGCCAGATCGCCATTTGTAAATGGCGAGATTTCCTTCAAGGAGATCTCGATCTGGTTTGTCACTAGCGTGTTGGTCATGGCGGATTGAAGGAGTTCCCAGTCCCAAGGACGGAAGTTCGAAACGCCGATGTTTTTCACCTTGCCGGACTTCACCAGATCATCCAGCGCGGCACCCGTTTCATGATGATCCATGAACGGATCCGGGCGGTGGATCAGGAGAAGATCGACCGTCTCAATGGCCATTTCGGTGAGAGAAATCTCGACCGATTTATCAATGTGAGCCCGCGACGTGTCGTAGTACTTCACCTTGGCGTCGGCATACCGGCCACACGGAGCGACGATGTCACACTTGGTGATGATCTCCATCTTGTTCCGCAGAGACGGATTGGCTTTCATCGCGCCGCCAAGCACGGCTTCGGCACCGTAGTCGCCGTAGATATCCGCCTGATCGAAGGTCGTGATGCCCTGATCTAGGCAAGACTGGATCTTCCGTTCTACATGAGCCGGAGAAGTGTCCGCATCGTCGCCAAGCCGCCACATGCCGTAGATGAGGCGGGAAAATTCAAGCGTGTCGTTAAGTTTGACGCGATCCATTAGCGGCGGACTCCATTGCCGAGCGGTGTTGCAGGGGTTTCGGCCGGAACGCGGCCGTAAGCTTCGGGAAGCGAGCAGGTCTTCAGATTTGGCATGACACGGGCGCCGAAGTGCTTGGCTTCTTCTTCATGCGGGTAGCCGGAAAAGATAAACGCCCGGATGCCCATTTTCTGATAGGCCTCGATCTTGGACATCACCTGGTCGGTGGAACCGACGAGCGCCGCGCCGCAACCGGAACGGGCCCGGCCGACCCCGGTCCAAAGGTTTGGTTCGATGTAGCCAAATTGGTCCGCGATCTCGCGGTTTTTGGATTGGTGGCTGACGCCCAGGGATTTCGCGTCGAGGGCGCGTTCGCGGATAGCAGTGCCCTGATCATCATCCAGCTTGGAAACGATGTAGTCGGCGTATTCCTGCGCTTCCTTTTCTGTATCGCGGACGATCATGTGAACCCGAAGGCCATAGTCGAGGGTGCGATCGTATTTCTCGGCGACGGCATGAACAGCTTTCATGCGGCCTTCCAGCTCTTCGATCTTTTCCGGCCACATCAAGTAGACGTCGCAGTGCTGGCCGCAGAGATCCAAAGCGTCGGGCGAATAACCGCCAAAATAAAGCAGGGGGCCGCCTGTCTGGTAAGGCCGGGCCGGATCCGTGGTCAGACCTTTAAAATTGTAGATCTGACCTTCGTAGTTGATCTCGTCCTGCGTCCACGCCTGCTTGAGGATTTCAACCACTTCGCGGGAGCGCTGATAACGGTAGCCGCTGTCGGCTTCTTCGCCCGGGAAGTTGGAGGAGATGATGTTGACCGTCAGCCGGCCTTCCAGCATGTGGTCCAGCGTCGCGATGGTCCGTGCCAGCATGATCGGCTGCATTTCACCACAGCGGACAGCCGCCAGCAGGTTGATCTTGTCGGTAATCGGCGCGCAGCCGGCGACGAAACTCAAGGTGTCCTGTCCGACCTGGTAGGAGGACGGGCAAAGAATGTTCCGGAAGCCCTGGGCCTCGGCTGTTTTGACGATGGAAGAGCAGTGCTCCCATGAGGACCGCAAGTGGCCTTCCGGCACGCCGAGGAACTGATAGTCGTCCGAGCACAGCGCCGCAAACCAGGACACTTCAGCTGCATCTAGGTCCGGCGAAGTTACGGGAACAACGGTCATTTAAGGCTCTCCTCCCCAATATTTTTTAGGCATTTCGTTTGTTTTCGAAGGCCTTCATTTGGCCCTTCACTTTTTCCTTGCTTATCACCCGCCTTGATGTAAATCAATAGTGTATCAATTTTTGAAAGACAGATCGCCGCACCGCAATGCCAACCGCCTCGCAGACCTCAAATGCCCTGCCTCTTTATGTCCAGATAAGTGAGCTTCTCATTCGGGATATCGCGGCTGGCCGCCTTCTTGACGGAGAGCGCTTGCCGCCGGAGCGGGACATGGCGGAAGAGCTTGGGATCTCCATCGGCACACTGCGAAAAGCGTTGGCTGATCTTACGGAAAAAGGCCTACTGGAGCGGATCCAGGGCTCGGGAAACTACATACGTCAGGGCGGAACCAACGAAAGCGTTTACGCCATGTTCCGTCTGGAGCTCCTATCCGGTGGTGGACTGCCAAAAGCCGACATTCTTGAGGTTGAACGCGTTTCCAAGCCGGAAGGTCTGCCTGCGTTCGGCACCAGCGGCGAGGGTACGCGCATCCGCCGTCTGCGCTACCTCAACGAAACAATCATCGCGGTGGAGGAAATCTGGCTGGATGGGGATTGCGGTTATGTCCGCAAGGACCAGCTTTCAGATTCGCTTTACCGTTTCTATCAAAAGCAACTTGGCTTTTGGATCATTCGCGCTGAAGACAGGGTGACGATCAAGGCCGTGCCGGACTGGGCGCCAGAGGTTTTTACCAAGGCACCCGGCACTCTCACAGGATACATCGAACGGTTCAGCTGGGCTGACAAGCCCGAGCCGGTCGAGTATTCGCGCACCTGGTTCGATACCGACAGAGCGCATTACGTTCAAAGACTGAAATAGGCGGGCACGAAACGATCCGCCGACTTAAGGAGAGCCAAATGCCTGCAAAGGTAAAATACGGTGTCATCGGCTGTGGCATGATGGGTCAGGAGCACTTGCGCAACATCGCGCTGCTGCCGGACACCGAAGTGGTGGTTATTTTCGAACCGGATGCGGGGATGGCCGAGCAAGCTGCCCAGTTTGCGCCGCATGCCAGGCTCGTCGATTCCGTCGATGCTGTTTTGAGCGTCGCAGAGTTGGATTGCATTCTGATCGCCAGTCCCAACCACTGCCATGTGCCGCAGATGGAGGAAATCCGTCAGAAGCGGCCGCTGCCGCTGCTGGTTGAAAAGCCGCTGTTCACCGACCCGAAGGATATTGCAGCGCTCGAGGCCTTCAAGGCATCATATCCGGCCCCGGTCTGGGTCGCGATGGAATACCGGTACATGCCGCCGATTGCAGCGCTGATCGAACAGGCGGAACAGGCAACGGGCGGCATCAAGATGCTGACCATCCGCGAGCACCGCTTTCCGTTCCTGGACAAGGTCGGATCCTGGAACCGGTTCAACCGTTATTCCGGCGGGACGTTTGTCGAAAAATGCTGTCACTTTTTCGATCTGATGCGGCTGATCATCAAGAGCGAGCCGGTCCGTGTGATGGCTTCAGCGGGGCAGGACGCCAACCACAAAGAGGAGCTCTATAACGGCGAAACGCCGGATATCCTCGACAACGGGTATGTGATCGTTGATTTCGAAAATGGCGCCCGCGCAATGCTGGAGTTGTGCATGTTCGCAGAAGGCTCCCGATATCAGGAGGAAGTGTCCGCGGTCGGGCCTGCTGGCAAGATCGAAGCCTTGGTCCCCGGGCCGGGCCGGTTTTGGCCAAGAGACCTGGGTGAGCCGCCAGTTCCCCAACTGATTGTGTCGCCGCGCAATCCAAAAGGCCCGCGCCAAATCGACATTCCGGTAGATCCGACCATCCTGGATGCCGGCGACCACAACGGCTCGACCTTCTATCAGCACCAGCATTTTGTCGCTGTGGTCCGCGGCGAAAAGACCGACGTGGAAGTCTCTTTGGAAGACGGCCGGAGAGCGGTTGAGATGGGGCTTGCCGCTCAGCAGTCCGCGCGCACCGGTCAAGCCGTTGCGGTCGTCGGCAGGGCTGTGTCTTCCATGGCGTGCTGAAGCCGGTGGGTTGAATGTCATGGTCTTCCCACGCGAAGGACCTCATTCCGCCTGAGATAACGTCTGTGCTGTCCCGGCCTTGAGCCGGGACCTTATGATATTAGGCTCCGGCTCAAGGCCGGGGCGGCCACTTCCAATTCATCCACACGGCCTAGAATTGGCGCACTGAAAAAAAAGCGCGCCGGAGTTTTTTTAATGAAGAATTTCAAAGATCACGGCTGACCCTGCTGTGAAAATGCCATAACGTCAGGCTAAGGTATTGAGAACCCGCCGGAAGAAGCCGGGCCGTCCGATATTTTTGGAGGTTTTGCTGTGCGTAAAGTTATTTCCGTCGCCCTGTCATCTGCCCTGGTGCTGCAGACCGTTCTTTTGAATGGTGCTCTGGCAGCGCCGGCTGTCACCACGGCCAATGTGAATTTCCGTCAGGGGCCGGGGACCGGGTTTGGCTCGCTCGGCACTGTGCCGAACGGCACTCCCGTCGAACTTCAGGATTGCGACGACACCGGCGCTTGGTGCTCGGTGACCTACAACGGTCAGAATGGTTTCGTCAGTGGCAATTACCTGCAACTGACCGAAGCTGAGGATACGACCGGCTGGCCGCGCACCTACGATACGGATGCAGGCGCGACACTTGTTCTCTATCAGCCTCAGGTCACCGAATGGACGGACTTCAAGGCCCTCGATGCCCTGATTGCGGCTGAATACATCAAGGACAAGGATGCAGCCCCGGTGTTCGGCGTGATCGGCGTCAGCGGAAAAACCGCTCCGGACCCGCAAGCCGGCTTGATTGATGTCTCGGACATTCAAGTGACCCGCCTCGATTTTTCCGCGCTCGACCGGACGGCCCTGTCGGATCTGTCTCTGCAGGTGGGCAAGATTCTGCCAACGGGCGTGGTGACGGTTAAGGAAGACCGCATTACCGCGAATTTGGCCGAATACAAGCGGATGGAGGATGTCGACGGACTAAACGCCGAGGCACCGCCGCTGTTCATCTCCTATGAGCCGGCAATCTTGGTGCAAACGGAAGGCGAGCCCATCTTTGCACCGGTCAAGGGCGATCAGGGCTTGAGCTTCGTGGTCAACACCAACTGGGACATCCTGAAGCCGGATGAAGGCTCGGACTATTATCTCAGGGATGAAAAATCCTGGCTCAAAGCATCAGAATTGACTGGCAACTGGGAAGCGGTGATGGACCTGCCGGACCCGATCACCAATTTGCCGGACGACGACAACTGGAAAGAGACCCGCGAGGCAATCCCGCCGCAATCGTTTCCGGACAACAAAGCGCCCAAGGTCATCTATTCCGATAAACCGGCTGAAATGATCGTTTTCGAGGGCGATCCGAAACTGGAGCCGGTGCCCGGTGGGGATCTGGAGTGGGCCTCCAACACCGACCACGATGTCTTTTTCCTGAAAACCACATCGACCTGGTACATCCTCCTGTCGGGACGGTGGTTCAAGTCGGTGTCTCTCGACGGTCCGTGGGCGTTCACCACGCCTGACATGCCGTCGGATTTCCTGAACATCCCGGAAGATGCGCCTTACTATTCGGTCCGGTCGTCCATTCCGGGCACGTCTGAAGCGTCCCAGGCCCGCCTGAAGGCCAGCATTCCAACGACGGCGCGTGTTGAGCTCGGGTCGGTCAGCGCGGATGTCGCCTATGCAGGTGATCCGGAGTTCACGCAGATCGAGGGCACATCGATGTCCTATGCGGTGAACACCAACGATCAGGTCATTCAGGTCGGCGCAAAATACTACGTGCTTCAGGACGGTGTCTGGTTTGTCGGTGACAGCCCGCAAGGACCGTTTGTCGTGGTGCAAGCCGTTCCGGACGAGATCTACACCATTCCGCCGTCTTCGCCGGTCTACAACGTCACTTATGTCCGTGTTTATGAAACCGAGCCCAATGCCGTCTGGTACGGTTACACTATGGGGTATGTGACCGGGTTTCTGGCATGGGGCGTCTTTGTCTACGGCACAGGCTGGTATTACCGCCCGTGGTACCGCCCGGGCATCCGGCCGATCTATTTCCCGCGGCCGGTGACATACGGAATCGGTGCTTACTACAATCCGCTTCGCGGCACTTATGGCCGGTACGGCTATGCCTATGGTCCGCGCCGGGGCATTGCAGGTGGCGGCATCTACAATCCGCGCACGGGTGGATATATCCGCGGCGGAGCGATCAGCGGCCCGCGGGGCAGTGCCGGTTTCATCTCTGCGTATAATCCCCGCACGGGCAATCGCGTCGTTGCGGGCGGTGCCCGCGGCATCTATGGCTCCTGGGGCGGGGCGGTCGTGTCCGGCCCGCAGTGGTCGCGCACCCGTGAGGTCAGGGCATCGGCGGCAAACCGGTGGCAACAACAGGGCGGCCCGGGCCGTGCGGCAACGCTGAACCGGCGGGGAGGGGATGTCTTTGCTGGCCGCGATGGCAGTGTTTATCGCCGCGATGGACAGAACTGGCAGAAGTTTGAAGGCGGTCGCTGGAACGGGGTCGATGCGCCTTCGCGCGACGCTCTTCAAAACCGGGCGCGCGATCTCGGGGCAGGGGCTGCGATTGGAGCTGGTGCCGGAGCCGCGCTCGCCAACCGGCCGGCTGGCGACCGGATCCAGAACCGGCCAAACGCCGGACAACGACCCAATGCCGGGCAAAGGCCGAACGCGGGCCAACGTCCGAACGCAGGTCAGCGGCCGAATGCCGGACAAAGACCAAGCAATCAGAGGCCGAATGTCCAGCGTCCAGCCAACCGGCCGGAAACGCGCCCGGCCCAACGCCCAGCGACCCGGCCAGCACAGCGGCCGCAAGCACCGGCACATCTTAATCGGGACCGTGCAGCGCGCCAGGCAGGCAACCGTCAGGTCAACCGCCAGCGCAACGTGCAGCGGTCCCGGCCGCAACAGGCCCGCCCGCAAAGGGGCGGCGGTGGCCGCGCCGCCCGCGGAGGCGGCGGCCGCCGGAGGTGAACGGTCTCCGGTTCTGCAACGTGAGACCCGATCGGTGATAAAAACACCGGTGGGTACAGATTTATGCAGAAGAAATCTTCACGGCGGGTGGGCAGGACCCACTGATCTGGACAATGCGGCGCAACACACGGCGTTGAGTTGCGAGGAAAAGCGCAAAAAGCGGACTGGCTGCCTATTTGAACGGTTCGGTGCAGCAGATCGAAGCCATTCTTGCGTCCCTTTGGGACAGGATGAAGTTGCCCGGCAAGGTCGTTGCAAATCTTTGAAAACAGGGCATAAGCTCAAGGGACTGCAGGCGTCAGAGCGCCGGTACTTGCCTCATGAAATATGTCTCCAATTCATCCCCACGGACTAAGCTTTGTCCACGAATATCGGGCTCAAGCCGAGCGCCTTTTGGGTATTGGCCGGATCCGCAGCTTTGCGTGGTGAAACAACCGTTCCTAAAAGGATCGAAAACGGCAACGGTGGCGCGCCAAGCAGGGAAAGGTAAGTATCCGGCATGTGCTGGTGCAGGTTCTCCAGAACATACGCCACCAGATCACACGAGACGGATGGCGGTTGAACTTCACCGTCCAAGGGAATCGGATCGCCAATGGCCGTATAGTCATAACCACCGAGTTTTAACCGGGCGACGGTGGCAAGCAGGAGTGCTGAGACGACGGCGCCGCCTTGAGGCTCTGGCTGATAGAATTCATGAGTGGCATAGACGTTGTCCCACCCGTAAGGGACTGTGTCCAACTTGTTGTAGACCCGGCGGACACGTCCGGACAGTGCCGTGCCGGGGCCAAAAAGCTCGGCAAAGCTGCTGTTGCCGGGTGTGAGACCGGCATAGGTTGCAACGGATATCGATTTGCCGGGAAAAAGGTCTGTGAACCACAAGGCCAATACTGGAGCAAGAGTGCCGCCAAGGCTGTGCCCCGTAACAAAGACCGGGCTCTCGTCTGGTACGGTCGCTAGATAGGCCTGAAGGGTTATGCCATTGCCATTGGCGAGCATTTTTAGGTTTTCAAAACCGGTGGCGGTTCCAGCGGAGATTTTCGCCTCTGGGTTTCCGGGCCAAGAGACCATGGTGCCGAAAGGGCTGTCCTGCCGTCCGTCTTCCCAATAAGCCGATGACAGAGGATTTGGATAAGTGCCTCGGATCGAGACGACCCGCGTGCCATCCGACGTGTTGTGCGCGGCAAATGCAAAATTGGGTGGCGTATCTGTAACCGAAGGCAGCCAGTCCAGCTGCCAATCAGAGGCTGTTGGCTCAGCTTCCTCAATATACCGGCCAATGTCTTTTGGCGCACCGTAGGCAATGCCTGCCAACGTCATCAAGATTGCATCGGATGTAGAGACTGCCTTGGCTATCATGGCAGGTTGTCATGGATGACCTTGGCCCATGCTCCGTCTGGCTCACCGGTAATTTGTTTTATGTCGGAGCTGAGATTCCAGAGCGTCATCCCGTATTTTGGACCCATGGAGGGGTTCCAAGTCGTCAGCTGTTTGGTTTCGCTCAAGGACGTTCCTTGGGAGATCGGTCCCACCTTGTCAGACTTGACCCCAATAGAAATTTTTTCCGGAGCGATGACGGTTGCATATTGCTCAACGAGCTGGGTCATATCATCGAAGTCGAGGAAATATGCGATTGTGTTTATGTAATCGACGTATTTCGCAAGGTCGTGGATAACCGTCTTGTCGCGATCGAAAATGTAGCTGTCGAGCGTGATGATCTTGTCCGGCATCGCCTTGCGCATGCCGATTACAGCATCCACGAACGGCTGGCCTGGAAACGAATCCAGATCCTCATTATCGACGTCGAACCCATCCAGGTCCCATTCATCGGCAAGGTTTGCGCACCAGGAACCAAATTGATCCGGATTGGTTATCCCGGTGTTCCAGCCAACAGATGGGTTTGGTGTTCCGATCAAGGACAGCAGGATTTTTGTATCGGGATTATCTTTGCGGATGCCGGCGATCCCCGAGCGGATCGCGTCCTGGCTGTTGGATTTTTGAAGAAAACCGGTGCAAGTGGTGTTTGACGGGTAAAGGTTCGCGAACGCCAGGATCACCGTATCGATATAGCTTGGGGTGTCTTCCAGAACCGGACCAGCGCCCGGGCCTGAGGGGACATAGCCAAGCCAGAAAGCAGTAAATTTTTGGTTTGGCATGACTAGATCTGGGTCCCGCCATTGAAGGTTGGCAGGGCATACACGACGGCATCCAGAACGGAATCGCTGAGCGGGTTGGTGCCATCATAGTAGACCAGACGCTGTGTCGGTGTTGCGATGAGGGCGCCTGTCGCGCTGGAGACAATCTGTACCGTACCGCGCCAGCCGGTTCCACCCTGGGGGATCGGCACTGCCTTTTCATCGAGGCTTGGAATGACCTGCACCCCATATATGAGCGTCTGCCCACGGCCGATTTTCTGGTTGAGAAAGCCGCGCCCTGTTGACGCGAAAAACTGGGAGTAAATGTTCACGTTGCCGTTGGCGTCAATAAATTGCGCCTGCAGACTGCTTTGCCCGGCACCTTGCGTAAAATCAGTCGTTTCCTCAAAAATCAGATTGAAATTCACAGCAGATACATTCGCTGATGGCGATAATGAAATTTGTACAAAGTAACCCTGTAACAGAAATGGATTTTTTGCTGTGGAAGGGAGTATTCCAGAGGGAACAAGTGTCTCGGCAAGAACTTCAAAAGAAGAGAAGACGGTCATTATTTATTTCCTTCGACTGGAGATGTGAAGGTGGAAAAAAGTAATTTACGTAACGTAATATAATAAGAATAAATTTAAGATTGTCTAATGAAAAAATACAACAAAAAGGAGAGATGCTGCGAAGTTGGTTCCTTCTGTCCGTAGTAGGGTAACAGGAGGAGTAAGGAAATTCTCTTCAAGTTATTGAAAAATAATCAAAATAAATCTAAGCGTTGCCGTCTGTCAAATCGGCAGATCGCGGGCGTTGGCGATGGCTTCCATGGTCATGTAGGAGGTGACCGTGTCGAGATCGACCTTGTCGATCAGCCGCTGGTAGACCTGATCGAAGGCGTTCATGTCTTCGGCGACGACTTTCAACATGTAGTCGTAGTCCCCGGCGAGCCGGTAGAAGTCGATCACGTTGGGGATCCGCGTAACCTCACTGCGGAAGGTTTCCAGCCACTCCTTGGAGTGGTGGCGGGTGCGGATCATGACGAAGACCGTGAGGTTCAGGCCGAGCTGCGCCGGATCGAGGCGAATCGTGTGCCCTTCGATCAATCCGCTCTCATAAAGGATTTTCAGCCGCCGCCAGCAGGCGTTTTGTGACAATCCCACTTCCTCGGCGAGCTCCCGCTGCGACAAGCGGGCATCCCGTTGCAGGGCTCTCAGAAGCGCGCGGTCAATTTGATCGAATTTTTTCACCATTAAAGATCAAATGACACAAATTAGAGAGATCAGCAATCAAAATAGGTGCGGATTTCTGAATATGCTTGGTCGTATGATCCGTTCAAAGACATTTGGAGCAGAGCATGACCCAATCTCAACACCACGCTTCTTCCCGAACTGCGCTCGATGCATTCAAACGCGCTTTGAAAGACCCGGACCTGATCGATCGGCTGCGCGCTGGCCTGATCGGAGACGGCATGGTGATTGAGGGACCGTTTGGCCCGAAAAAGATGATCTATGCCGATTATGTCGCCTCCGGCCGGGCCCTTCGGCAGGTCGAGGACTTCGTCATGGAAGAGGTGCTTCCGGTCTATGCCAACAGCCACACCGAAGCTTCTTACTGCGGGATGGCCATGACCCGGATGCGCGAGGCCGCGCGGTCCGAGATTGCCCGCATCTGCCGGGCCTATGACAGCTACGCCACGGTCTTTTGCGGGTCAGGTGCAACGGCAGGTCTCAACCGTCTGGTTCACCTGCTGGGAGTCTCCGGAGCCGCGGAACGCGGCCAAAACCCGTTGGTGATTCTCGGCCCTTACGAGCACCACTCCGACATTCTGCCGTGGCGGGAATGCGGCGCCGAGGTCATCGAGATCGGCGAAGCGGCCGATGGCGGTCCGGACCTTTTGGAACTGGACGCGGTTCTCACCGACAAAGCATCTGGACGTTTGACCGTCGGCGCGTTTTCGCTGATGTCGAATGTCACCGGTATTGTGACCGATGATGTTGCCGTTACGCGGATCCTGAAACGCCATGGTGCATTGAGTGTCTGGGACTGTGCCGGATCTGGGCCTTACCTGCCGATCGACATGAAGCCGGGCACGGACGCAGAAAAAGACGCGGTTGTTGTCTCCCCGCACAAGTTTATTGGTGGTCCGGCCGCATCCGGTGTCATGATCGTGCGCAAACAGGCGGTCTGCATTAAGACACCGGTGTTTCCAGGCGGCGGAACGGTGCGTTTCGTCTCTCCGTGGGGGCATGACTACTCCGAAAACATCACCGCCCGTGAGGAAGCCGGAACGCCGAATGTCATCGGTGATATCCGCGCAGCGCTGGCGTTCCTGGTGAAGGAAGCCATCGGTCAGGCAGAAATGGATGCCCGTAACGAAGCCTGGCGCGCCCGGGCCCTGGCAGCCTGGCAGAAAAATCCGGCAATCGAGATCCTCGGCAATCTGGAGGCAAGCCTCACCATGCCGATCTTCTCTGTCCGGGTGAAGGACCTGGAGCGCGGCGGGTACATCCACCAACAGCTGGTCACACGGATGCTGTCGGATGTTTACGGGGTTCAGGCGCGCGGTGGCTGCGCCTGCGCCGGGCCGTACGCCCATCGGCTGCTCGGCATCGACCGGGCGGAATCCGACGCCCTGCGCGATGGCATTCTTTCCGGTGAAGAACTGAAGAAACCCGGCTGGACCCGGCTCAATTTTTCCGTTCTTCTGGATGACGTGAAAGCCGATCAGATCATCCAGGCCGTCGACCAGCTGGCGCGTAAGCCGTACCCGGTCGCCGACAGCTATGCGTGCGATGAAACGACCGCAAGGTTCAAGGCCGCGCAAAAAGCTGCATAAGGATTAAGAGCGAACATGTGCCGATGGGCTGCCTGGAGCGGGGCTCCGAAATACCTGGAAGAAGTCATCTGCGATCCGCATCATTCGCTGATTGATCAGAGCCGCAATGCAACGTCCTGCAAAACGGCGGTGAATGCGGACGGGTTTGGCGTTGCCTGGTATGGTGACAAGGGAACGGCCTGTCTTTACAAGGATGTGCGCCCGGCCTGGTCGGATCCGAATCTGTTGCAGATCGCAAAGCACATCCAGTCGGGGCACTTCCTGGCCCATGTCCGCGCGTCGACCGGCACGGCAACGACACGGGACAATTGCCACCCGTTTACCTTCGACCGCTGGACGTTCATGCACAACGGTCAGATCGGCGGGTATGACAAGGTCCGCCGGCGGCTCGACAACATGATCCCGGACGATCTTTACCGCGACCGGATGGGCGGCACCGACAGCGAGAGCCTCTTTTTGATTGCGCTCGCCTATGGGCTCAAACACCATCCACGCGCGGCGATGGCCCGCGCGGTTCATGAGGCTGAAGCGCTGTCAAAATATTCCGGCTGCACGCCGCACATGCGTTTTGCCTCTGCCTGGTCGGATGGCGAGACACTCTATGCAGCGCGGTACGCATCAGACAGCTATCCGCCGACCCTCTATTACCGCGAGTTCAACGACGGCGTCATGGTGGTCTCCGAGCCACTAGACGAGGCGCGAAACTGCTGGATGGAAGTGCCGCACGGGCACATGATCACGGTCTCCGGCGGCAAGGTCGAGCAATGCGCCTTTTTGAGCGACGAAGAGCTGCTCACGGCGTAGGCATCGTTTCCTCGATCCAATCCCAGGCGGCGTCGAGTTCGGCAGTTGAAAAGTGTTGTTCCTTAATGCCGGCCAGGTTTGCGAAGGCGGCGTCTATATCCACGAGCGCCGAGACAAATTTGCTGTCTGTCACAACGGCAACCCGCGCGATCTTGTCCATATGGGTTATGATCCATTTGATGTCGGACGCCACTGCTTTCAGTGAGACACCGACATGTTCGCCAAGAACCACCACAAAACTCACCTTGCCATAGGTTGAGACCAATTCATCCGCCTTGGCAATCAGCTCTTTTTCTTCCTCTATCGTCAGCGTGCCGGAAACCTTCACACCGAGCACGGCTCCGTCGCTGCGTGGCAAAATCTCGTACATTCCTGACCTCCCGAGTGGTTTGTAAGCATCTGCAAGTTTATTTGACGATCGCGAGCCCCACGTTCAAGGCAGTCCGGGTTTGTGCTTATGTGCGGGTTTGATGCTATCGGCATCGGATTGGTTAACGCTGCCTAACAATCTGACGACAACTCGAGTGAAGCTGCTAATCCGGCTTTAAAATGCGCCCGTTAAACTACCAGACATAAAAATGCGCGGCTGCTGTAAGGCGGCCGCGTTTGTTGTGGCCGAGAGAAACAAAAAAAGACGTGGAGACGTTCAATGGCGCTGGCTGACTGGAACGGGTTTTACGACCCGGACACAGCGAACCTGGACAACATAGCAGCAAGCGCTGCGAGCAACGCTGCCGCGCGCATGGATTCAAGCCGCAGTTGCTACTTTTATGTGCCGTCTACGAGCTCAGAGGAGGATGAACACCGCCTCGGAGCCGTCTTCCGACTTGGTGAGTATGCGGACATCGAGGAGCAGGCATTTAGAGCTGACGAGCTGGCAGATTGGTACCCGCACCAGCATATCATCGATGAGGGCAGCACTGCCAATGTCTACAAGAATGCATCCGGAGGCGGAGACGGGATCCTGCTGGCCTGTGATGGCCGGATCCTCGTCAAGGCTGAGGAGAAAATGTATCTGGAAACCGCTGATTTCAGCCAGCAAGTCAACGGTGACTACACGGTGAATGTCGACGGGGCAGCATCAGTAACGAGCTCCGGAAAACTGGAAATGTCTTCGTCCGCAGAAGTCGTTTCCATCTCCAGCGGAGCGGGCAAGGACATCACGTTGTCAGCGGGTGACGGAACCGGGGTTATCCAGACCAATGCCAAGGAAGAAACCAAAACCATTGCCGGCGACACCTACGAGTACAATTCCGGCAATACCAAGAGCTTTACCGAAGGCAACAGCATCGACATGACGTTCGGCGGATCGCTTGCCATTTTCGGCGGCGGTGAATTGAGCATCGGTATGGGCGCGACGACGGAGATCAACGCCACGGTTGCCGTTGGTATGGCGGCAATGACAGTCGACGTGGTTGGTATAGCTGCAGAAGTCACCGGCAAAGAGGTGGACCTGAAAGAACTGGCTGTCAAACTCAAGACCCTTCTGGTCAGCAATGAAACCATGGCCGCCCAGATCAAACAGATGTCCGTGGAGATGACGGAGCTAAAGGCAGCATCCAAGACAATCTCAACCGAAAACAGTACTGTTGCGGCAAAGTCAGAATCCGTGAAGGCAAAATCCGGCGGTGTGACTGCAGACACAACCGGGCTGGTCGTCAATATTTGACCGCAATCGATGCATATCTGCCATGACTGGACAAGAGATAAGGATCTGATACCTACGCCGCCTAAGCATTTTGGGCGCTTTTACGGTCTTTTATGAGCTCTTTTGTTCGAGCGTCGACCCGTTCGCGAATCTGGCGTGTGAGGGGAAAGACCTCAGTCCGGTCTCGTCCATAACTCAAATTGAAGGCATGGAAATCGGCATCGGCAGCCGGCATGAGCTGGTGCTGCAGCATGGTTTCCAGCTTATCGAAGGCTTTGGCAAGTTGCGCTTCTGGTGTCACGGCATCGGCGTATTCGTCCCAAAGCACCATGAAATCACTGGCCACGTCATCGGGCAGGTCGGCACACAGCGCTTGAAAGTCCCGTCTTTCGCGCTCCTGCCGGTTGTCGCCGTCCGATTGGTGCGGGGCTGGAACATCACCAGAGATTGCTTCGCCAAGGTCATGAAGAACACACAACTTGAGCAGCTTTTTGATATCGACACCAACGATGTCTTTCTCAAAGAGCAGAACCATCAAACACAGCCGCCAGCTGTGCTCCGCAGTACTCTCCGCTCGACCGCTCCGGCTGGTGCCGGATCGCAAAGTGTCCTTGAGCTGTTCGGCTGCCTGAAAAAAGGCAAGAAGACCGGTCAGCCGGCCATGGTCAATAAAGGGGGCGTGGTTGCCGTTGGATTTGCTGTTCATGGGCGGAAGTTTACCCCGGCCAACAACGCTTGACGACACGCTGAATATTTTATGCAAGCCGGGCAGTGTCGTCCCGCACAAGCCGGGCAAAGCGCCCGTCGGACAGGGCGAGCCGCGTGATCCGGATCCGGCTTTCCGGGATCGTCATCTCCGGAAAATCAGCGCGCTCCGTTGAAAACACGACGTCTGGTGTGTGAGGTTCGAACCAGCCCTTTACGCCAAGGCTCTGTTCGGCTGTCTGGATCCCTTCCGACGCATAAGGCCAAAGCGGGCGATCCATTAGCTCTTTCACGCCCGCATGCCAGTCCTGCGCCCGGGCAGGGGAGACGGCAAGCAGCTTGTGGCTGAGATCGCACACCAGATGAACCGGCGCGCTGTTACCGCTGACAAGCTCCACCAAGGCCCGGTCTGCTGCACTGTTGGGTCGCGCGAGCAACAGCCGTTCCACTTTGGAGCGGTCAAGTCCGTCAGGCTCTGAAGCACCGCTTTCCCAGCGCGAGACTTTGGATTGGGACACCCCGAGCTCATCGGCCAGTGCCTGCTGTTTGACGCGATTGAGCACCCGCCAGCGGCGAAGGGACGGGCCGAGGTTTCTTGAAAGCGCGGTGCCAGGATCAAACATAGCACTACCATACCAAATGCCGGACTGTTCGGCAGCTTCTGAAATCGCGTCAGGAACCCCTAAAAACCCTGTTTGAGATGGATACTGCGTTGCCAGCCGGATCCTTGGTATTGGCAAATTGATATCCGTTGCCCTGGTGTATCGGGCCGAATTCCAGTCCTTTTTTGGCAAGGACCGATTTCTCAGAAACAACATCTTCGACCTGAAAAACCAGTTTAACGAGGGTTTGTCCGGCTTTCCGGCCTTTTGCCAATGGATGCAGAAGGAGTTGGCATCCTTCGTCAAGGCTATGCAGCTCAATCAAACCGCCATCTGCAGGCCTCGCTGTGTAGCCGAAGTGCCGACAATAAAATTCGGCAACGGCTTCCACATCACGAGCGTAGAGTGTCAGGCGATTGAGAAGATATGTCACTTGCTGCTCCCGGCTGTGGCACGGTTAGGTTTGGCCACGGTTCGCCGGAGATCAAGCGTTTCTGTGGGATTCTATGCGGAATAACAGAAAGGGTGTCGGCTTTCACCAACACCCCCCTGTTCAGGTCAAGGTTATCGGACCCGGAAACCTGCCGAAGCGGGATCGATAGTCCGTCTTGATCTCAACTCGACATCAGATCTCCGAAGACATCTGGTGTCTGCGGACTTCTCATCCCCGAAGAGACTTAAAGCCTGCACCGACATTGCAGATAACCCGCTGCTCACCGGAGAGCCGGGGCGCTGGCTGCGGAGCGCTCCGCATCAAGCGCAACCTGGGTGCCTCACAGCCGGTCCGCGAGAGCCGCAAGCGGCCCCTTGGGACTGTGCCCAGACAGCGATGGCAAGAACCGTATGCTTTGGTTGGCGGTCCGAAACAGGTCTTTGCCGTGCTGTTGATTGAAGTTCACCACAGGATTTCAGCGCTGTCGAATCGGCCCTGTTAACCATTGTGACTTGTGGGGAAAGTCATCTATTTCTTCTGATAGCCGCAGAAATGCAGGCCTTGTAGTGAGTTGAGTTCCCTTACGGAAATCAAATGCAAGTTTAGAAATGATTTTCCGGCAAAATAATAGGTCAGCGATACTTCTCTATGAATCCGTCGATCGGCAAATTGCGAAAATCGGTCAAGCGCTCCTTCAACTGATCGTGGCTCCAATCCCACCAGGCGATCTCCATCAGAGCCTCTTCCTGGGTTTCCGTAAACCGGCGTTTGATTGGTTTCGCCGGAACACCGCCGACAATCGTATAGGGCGGAACGTCTTTCGACACGACCGCGCCTGCGGCAACGATTGCCCCGGTCCCGATTGTGACTCCGGCCAGAACCGTCACATTATGACCGATCCAGACATCGTGGCCGATTGTGACCCAATCGTCCTTGCGCCATTGAAAGAACTCCTGGTCATCATCACCCAGCCCATAGGCGGCCGCCCGATAGCTAAAGTGATGTTGTGACGCGCGCCAGGTGGCATGATTTCCCGGATTGAGACGCACCCGCCGGGCAATCGAGCAGAACTTGCCAATCGTTGACCAGACCACATCCCCTTCCTGAACAATGTAGGAATAATCGTCCATCTGGCTTTCGCGCATTTCGGTCAGCGCGCCGACTTCCGTCCACTTACCGAGCTCACAGTTCTGAACGACCGCGTCAGGGTGGACATTGGGGGCTTCGGTCAGGCCGGGTTTTTGGTGCGGTGCGGACATGGTTGGTTCCATTGGTTTGTGACAGGCGCAGATGGATAGCCTTGGTCGCATCACGAAGCGTGACGCTTTGATGACGTATCCATGAACTCTTTCCCTTTTCCTCAGTTTCGGTTGGTTCACAGCAGCTGGCTATTATTTCAGAGCGGAAACACGCTTCTCGGGCTTTGTTCTTCTCTTGCAACCATGATTTGCCGCGCAATGCAGAACCCTCTGAGGAGGCAGGAAAAACAAGCCCTGGCCCGGCGACCGGCATGTCCCGGCAGGCCTTTGTCATTGAAGTGTCATCGTTTCTTCAAGGGACTGATAAATTCCTGTCATCTCACTGTTACGCCCGAATGGCTCTTGTCGCGCAGCAAATACGAACAAACACGGACAGGGCTGCCGCGTGATTCAATTTCAGGACGTCACCAAGACCTTTGGGTCCCGGACTGCGGTGAACAAGGTATCTTTCAACATTGATAAACCGCAGATGGTTGGCATTATCGGCCGCTCCGGTGCAGGCAAATCGACCTTGCTGCGCATGATCAACCGGTTGACGCCGGCAACTTCCGGTCAGATCCTCTTTAATAACCGCGATATTTTGAGCCTCAAAGGCGGCATGATGCGCCGCTGGCAGCGTGACTGCGCGATGGTGTTCCAGCAGTTCAATCTGGTGCCGCGCCTGGATGTGGTGACCAACGTCATGCTCGGCCGCTTGAACGGCCATGGCACACTGAAGAGCCTCTTTAACATTTTCGGCCAGGACGATGTGAACAGTGCACTTGCTGCGCTAGACCGGCTTGGGATTGCCCAAGAGGCAACAAAACGGGCCGAGGAGCTGTCCGGCGGCCAGCAGCAGCGCGTGGCGATTGCGCGGGCGCTGATGCAAGATCCGCACATGATACTGGCGGATGAACCGATCGCGTCTCTTGACCCGATGAACGCCAAGATCGTGATGGACGCGCTGCGTGAAATCCATGTGCGCGACCACAAGATTGTCATTTGTAACCTGCATACGCTCGACACAGCACGCACCTACTGCGACCGCGTGATCGGAATGCGGGATGGTTTCATCGTCTTTGATGGCGCGCCGGATGCGCTGACCACGAATGTGGCGCGCGAAATCTACGGCGCTGATGAAAGTTTCAACGAGGCGGCCACATCGACCGCCATCGATGCCGGGCAGTCCGGCACCCAAGAATCCGCCGGTGCGGTGGCCCCGGCGGCAGCAGCGGTCTGACCCTGCTTCCAAGTTAAACGTCACCATTTACCGAACTCGGGGAGTATCCCAAATGAAACTGGTTTCCAAAGTTGCTGCGCTGGCTGCAGTCAGCATGATCGCTCTGAACGCAACTTCTGCCGTTGCTGAAGAAATCACTGAATTCCGCATCGGTATTCTCGGCGGCGAAAACGCTTCCGATCGTCTGCGTGCATATACTTGCCTTGAAGAAAAAACCGCTGATCTTCTCGGTGTTCCGGTCAAGCTGTTCGCACCGGCTGACTACAACGGCGTGATCGAAGGCCTGCTCGGCGGCAACCTCGACATGGCTTGGCTCGGCGCATCGTCTTACGCCAAAGTCTATCTGACCGACCCGGAAGCTGTTGATCCGGTTTTGGTAAAAGTCAATGTTGACGGCGGTTACGGCTACTATTCCATCGGGTTTGCTCGCGTTGACAACGAAATCAACTCCCTGGAAGACATGAAGGGCAAGGTCTTCGGCTTTGGTGATCCGAACTCCACCTCCGGTTACCTCATCCCGTCCATCGCCATCCCGCAGGAAGGTTATTCCATGGCGCCGGGTGAGTACTTCGGCGACGTAAAATTCACCGGCGGCCACGAGCAGACAATCGTTGCCGTATCCAACGGCGACATCGACGCTGGCGTTACCTGGGCCGACGGCCTTGGTGAGTGGGAAGACGGCTACAACTCCGGCGCTCTGCGTAAAGCGTCCGATGCTGGCCTGGTTGACATGACCGAACTGCGTGAAATCTGGCGTTCGCCGGTGATTCCGGAAGGTCCGATCGTTCTTTCCAAGAAGCTTCCGGAAGACGTCAAAATCAAAATGACCGCTCTGATGGCTTCTCTGAACTCCCTCGATCCTGAGTGCGCGTACGGCGTTGCTGCTGGTGAGACCAAAGGCTTCATGCCGATCACTCATGAAGCTTACGTCAACATCGTTGAAGCACGTAAAGCAAAGAACAAGAACTAAGAGTTCTTTCTCGAAGCGTGGGCCGGTTTCCGGCCCGCGTTTTTTATGCGTGACGTTTAAAGGACATTGAAGATGGCCGTCGCTGCAATGGAAGAGGAAATCCTCTCCTTACGCAAACGCCGTCAGCTCTATTCGCTGATCGGACTTTTGTTGGTCGTTGCTGTTATGGTTTCGGGATACTCGAAATCCAACGACATGAACTCCGGCGGTTTTCTGCAGGGCCTGAGCAAGTTTTTCGATTATCCAGGCGAGATCGTTGTCGAAGCCTGGGAGGCCGGGCCGGCTTTTTTCGGTCTGATTATTCAATATATCCCGGCGATGTTGGAAACCCTTAATATCGCTGCGGTGGCGACGCTTATTGGCGGAGCTATGGCGGTTGTTCTCGCAATGGCTTCGACCCGCAACGTCGACAGCTGGGGACCGCTGATACCGGTCGTTCGCCGCATGATGGACATCATGCGGGCCTTTCCGGAATTGATCATCGCGTTGTTTCTGATCTTCGTTTTAGGGTCCAGCCCGGTTCCGGCCATGATTGCGGTGGCGTTTCATACAGCTGGCGCGCTTGGCAAACTGTTTTCCGAAGTGAATGAAAACATCGACCGCAAGCCTATTGAAGGTTTGAGTGCCTGTGGGGCCAATTGGGTGCAACGGATCCGCTTTGCGGTGATGCCCCAGGTGGCGCCGAATTACCTCAGCTATTTCCTGCTGCGTCTTGAGATCAACGTGAGGGCTTCGGCTATCCTCGGTTTCGTTGGCGCGGGCGGCATCGGCCAGGAATTGCGTAGGACAATTGGCTGGGGGCAGGGCGCCGGCGATGAAACCGCCGCGATCTTCGTGCTCCTGTTTCTCACCATTATGATCATCGACCAGTCATCGTCCTATCTCCGGGGCAAGCTGGTTGGATCCGGCCGCGCGCACTAAGGAGGCCAGGACCATGTCAAATGATACGCTCGAACCGGTCGTAACGCCGAACGATGTCTGGCAAAACGTGCGCAAGCGCGCATGGATCACGATTGCTGTCCCGCTTGGTGTCCTTGCCTATCTTTCCTACACTTGGTTTGCCTTTGGCGTTCCTGAGCTTTTGTCCAAGGCGCAGCCAGAGCGGGCGGTAATCCTCGCAACGGATTCTGTGGCCCACAAAATCCATGTCACCAAACTTTTGCGCCGGGACATTCTTGAAGTGGCCATCGAAGGGGAGCGCCGCGCGACCTTCGAAGAAACAAACATGCCCGACTGGGTCGCGGTTGATGATACCGACGCTACAGTCGATCTCGGCGATGGTTATCTTGTCGAGATTATTGGAAAGCGGATGGACTTCACTGTCCCAGGCTACGGTGTTGTAACCGGGATCGCGACCAATACCGGTGTCGATATTATCCTGCCAGAAGGGGATGTGCCTGACTACGTGAAGGCCAACCCGAAGAAACTGGACGTTCGGCCGACACTCGACCGCCGGGTGCAGGTGACTCGTACAAAGATCGAAGTGCACAATTACTTCGGCGGCTGGGAGAACTTCTGGTTCCCGTTCCATTCCGAACTCTATGGTATGTCCTTCAGCCAGCTCTACGCTCTCGCACTCAGTGCAGACCGGATGGACCCGAATTACTCGAACCTATGGTTCATGGTTCATGAGTTTCTGGAAAACCCGGACTGGCAGCACGGGGAGATTTTCGTCGCTCTGTTTGAAACGATCATGATGGCCGTGCTTGGCACCATAACTGCGGCGCTGTTTGGTCTGCCGCTG
This sequence comes from Roseibium alexandrii DFL-11, assembly GCF_000158095.2. Lineage (NCBI taxonomy): Bacteria > Pseudomonadati > Pseudomonadota > Alphaproteobacteria > Hyphomicrobiales > Stappiaceae > Roseibium > Roseibium alexandrii. The sequence continues at coordinate 1,913,633 of NZ_CM011002.1, read as the reverse complement.
GCGTTTCTCGCGGCGCGGAACTTCACGCCATCCATGTTCCTTCGGTTTGGAACACGTCGGTTGTTCGATTTCCTGCGCGGTATCGACATGCTGATCTGGTCGCTGATCTTCATCCGCGCCTTTGGCCTCGGACCATTGACGGGCGCGCTGGCAATTGCCTTCACCGACACAGGCTCGCTCGGCAAGCTGTTTTCCGAAGCGTTGGAAAACATTGACAACAAGCAGGTGGAAGGTGTGCGGGCGACTGGTGCCAACCAGTGGCAGCGGTACCGGTTTGGTGTGATCCCGCAGATCCTGCCTGTCTTCGTTTCTCAGGTGCTTTACTATCTGGAATCAAACACGCGCTCCGCGACAGTTATTGGTGCTCTTGGCGCTGGAGGTATCGGGCTGATGCTGGTCGAAACGATGAAAACCTCACGTGACTGGGAGAACACCAGCTACATCATCATTTTAACGATTGTGGTGGTGATCATCATGGATCAGACGTCCGGCTGGCTGCGCCGCAAGCTGATCGAAGGCAAATAAGGCATCTCCGCAATCCTCGCCGTGTGCCGGGACTTGCAGGGTAGAAAACAAGATCCCGGCTTCCAGCCGGGATTTTTGGTTTTGCCGCTCTGGAAAGGGCACCTATCAGGCTGAATTCCCTTTTGATAACGGTGAAGTTCATCTTCCTGCCGCAATTCGGTCGCGGTCCCGTGGCAGCGTTTCCGCAAGGTGATTCAAAAGCTGGCGGGACTGGGTATGCGGCGGAGATCTTCAAGTGTTTTCTCTTCGGTCATGATGTTGGCGGTTTTGGGGGCGGCCAGCCTTGCAACGCCTGCATTGGCGATTGAAAGCTGCGTCGCGTCGCTGAAACAGCAAGCGATTTCTGCAGGCGTCCGGCCGGAGGTTGCCCAGAAAATGCTATCTGGCGCGAAATACGACGAGAAAGTCATCCGCTTTTCAACGGCTCAGCCGGAGTTCAAGACCGAAATCTGGGACTACATGGCGTTCCTCGTTGATCCGCAGCGGATTCAGGACGGCAAGGCAAACCTGAAAAAGCATGCCCGGACGCTGGATGCGGTCGAAAAACGCTACGGCGTCGACAAGCACATTGTATTGGCAGTCTGGGGAGTTGAGAGCGATTACGGCAATTTCCGCGGCGATTTCTATACTCCGCACGCCCTTGCCAATCTGGTGTGTGCCGGCAAACGACGGCAAAAGTATTTCCGCGGCGAGCTGATGAAAACGCTTCAGATTGCCTCGCGCGGCGATGTCCGGATGGAAGACTTCAAAGGGTCCTGGGCCGGGGCCTTTGGCCAAACCCAGTTCATGCCGACAACGTTTGCCAGTCTTGCCGTCGATTTTGATGGAGACGGGCGCAAGGACCTTGTGAACTCTGTTCCGGATGCCTTGGCATCCACGGCGAACTTCCTGAAAAACGCCGGATGGCGGAACAGCCGTTTGTGGGGGTTTGAGGTGAAGGTGCCCAAGGGCTATTCCGGTCCGTCCGGCCGCAAGAACTATGCCTCCATGAGCACATGGACCAAGCGCGGTCTTAGAAATCTCGACGGCAGTACCTTCAAAAGCAAGGCAGACACGGCGTTGATCCGGCCAGCCGGTGCAAACGGCCCGGCATTTCTCGTGACGCGCAATTTCAAGGCGCTCAGATCCTACAACGCGTCGACGTCTTATGGTCTCGCAATCGCGGTGCTTTCAGAGCTTGTTTCCGGTGGTGATCCGATCATGACGCCCTGGCCGACAGACAATCCCGGTCTTTCCAGAGCGCAGCGCCTTGAGCTGCAAAAGCTCTTGAACAAGAACGGGTTCAATGTCGGAGAACCGGACGGCAAGGTTGGCCCGATGACGCGGAAGGGCATTCGGGCTGCGGAAGCGAAATACGGCATGCCCGTCACCGGGCGCCCCTCCTGGAACGTCTATTACGCACTTGGTGGGCGGTAGAAAGAAAGGTCTTGGGGCTTTATGAGCCGGTTTTTGCGGGAGCCGGTTCCATGAACGCCTGATTGCGGCCAGATCGTTTGGCGGCATACATCGCCTCGTCCGCTGCCTGAAGCAGGCTGCGTTCAAGATTTGGCCGGATCCTTGTAACGGAAATTCCGATACTCGCACCGACCGCTCCTTGATCGCCGGGCAAATCTATCGGCTGGTTGATGCGGTCAAGGATATCTTGCGCGAGCTTTGCCAGCTCGCCCTGTTCCGTTCTTACCGTTGAGGCCACCAGAAACTCGTCCCCGCCCATGCGGACCAGAAGTTCCTGATCAAGCAGGAGTGTTCTCAAGCGCTCACTGATGACCTTGATGACTTCATCGCCCGTCGCGTGACCAAACCGGTCATTGATGGATTTGAAGCCGTCAAGGTCGATAAGAAGGGCCGCAATTTCATCAGAGCTCTTATCGGACTGTTCTGCCCGGCCGAAATACTGGGTCATCATGCGCCTGTTGCCGATGCCGGTAAGCGCATCGTGCAGGGCGTTGTGTTCAATGCGCCGGTTCAACATCTGCAGCGTCTCATTGGCCTGGACCAATTCTGTATTCAGCCGGACGCTTTGATCGCGAAGCTCACGTTCGTACTCCGCGCTGCGGCGGGCGAGCTGGTACTCCAGCTGGCTCCGCAATTCATAGCTTTGCCGGTGCGCTTCAACCTTGAACTGCGTCGCCTGCATCTCGGCATAGACTTTGAGATGCGACAGCGCCTGCTGGTACGTGCCAATGGCTTCGTGGGTTTGGGAGAGGTGCAGGTGAAAGTTCCGGATCCATAGGTGATAATCGAAAGCGGTCGCTTCCTTGAGACCTTGTTCAAAGACCTTCAGCGCATCCGCTGGACGTCTCTCTTTCAAGTAGCTTGAACCGATCGCAAAATGCAGCTGGCAAGTAACACGGGGATCATCGCTGAAAACTGCCGCCCTCAGACCTTTTTCAGCTTCTTCGCGGGCCAGTTCATAGTTTCCGCTGGCAACAAGCGCGCCGGCATAAACCTCCTCAGCATAGGGCAGCATGATCGCGTTCCGCCGCGACCGGTTCTGTTCAACACTTTGCTGGCCTGCATCGAGCGCAGCATCAATATTTCCGGCAAGGCAATTGACGCGGCAAAGATTGTGCAACACGCGCCCGGGCTCGAAATAAAGACCGGTGTCCTCCGCGATCTGCAAGGCATCGCGAAGATGAGTCAGGGCCTCGTCATAGTTTTCCGAGTACTGGCGCAAGGTTGCCAGGATGGTTAGCACTTCAATACCGGCACCGCTCTCCGCATGCGGGCCAAGCGTTTCAAAACCGTCCTTCAGGAACTCGTCTGCGAGCTTGTGGTCGCCGACGCTGTAGGCGCAAACGGCCTTGACCACGAGAAGCTCTGCCCATCCTTCCGGATCGGACTGTTTGGACATGGATTGGAATGCTACCTCCGCCAGTTCACCGGCGGTTTTGAAGTTGCCGCGCCAGCGCTCCAGCCAAGATAAATTGAAGGCAAGCGGCCGCCCGTCCAAGGCAGGCACCGTTCGGGCATCCATGGCTCTGTTCAATAAAGCCCGGCAAAGTGCCGGGTTTCTCCAGCGCAGCGCCCATGTTCTTGCTTGCAGGTTTTTCAGGTTGAATCTCCGGATAATTTCACAACCTATGGATATAATTATCACTGGTGCAAATGATGTATCCGTTAACGAAACACGGTTTTCTACGTGTTGCAATGCGAAAGAGTGCGGCGCAATATGGCGGCGAAGCATGGAGGTGTTGATGTCCGGACGAATTCTTACAGTTGCACAACAAAAAGGCGGGTCCGGTAAAACAACCCTTGCAGCACATCTTGCTGTTGCACTGGCAGCGAAATCCGGGGAACCGGTTGCTATCCTGGACGTCGATCCGCAAGGTTCGTTGGGTACCTGGTACGAGGCGCGCGAAGAAACGCTCGGGGAAGATGAGACCGGTCTGGAATTCCGGACTGCCTCCGGATGGGGTGCCCGTCGGGAAGCCCGGTCTCTGGCGCGCTCTCACGGGTATGTCATCATCGATACGCCGCCGAAAACGGATACGGATGCCAAACCCGCAATTGATGCTGCCGACTTCGTGATCGTTCCGATCCAGCCAACCCCTGTTGACCTTTGGGCAACATCCCAGACCATCGATTTGGCAGCCCGGGAAGATACGCCCGCGCTCCTGGTCATGAACCGGGTGCCACCGCGAGCCTCGTTGACCGGTGAAATGGCCGATGCGATTGCCGCATCCGGCTATGACACATTGGGGGCACGCCTAGGAAACCGGACCGTGTTTGCCTCTGCGATGGGCCGCGGAGCGTCCGTGACCGAAAACGCACCGTCCAGCAAAGCTGCTCAGGAAGTTAATCTATTGATTGAAGAGCTGGTCTCCCGCGTCGGCTGAACCTGGCTCCAGGTTTGCATTTCAGAAAAATTGCCTTGTCCTCGTCATCTTCCGGTGCCTTCATAACAGAGGTTATTCGGCCCGGGAGGACTGGCCATGTGGCATGTTTCCAATAAATATTCGCAAAATCAATTAGATAGATCTGTTTTCAGATTCTCTTTGTTAGTCGCCGGGGCACTCTTGACCGGCGGATTGGCACTCGGTGGTTTCACCGAAGCCGCCCACGCCCAAGACAGACGGATCGTCACCATTGAGGACGCGGATTTCTTCGGTGGTGATTATCAGACGGTCAAGGATGTGGACCTTGACGGCTGCAAGACGGCCTGTTTGAGCGACAACCAGTGCCAGGCCTTCACCTTCAACACCAGTGCAGGCTGGTGTTTTCTAAAGTCCTCTGCCGGGCAGATGCAGAATTTTGCCGGGGCGGTTGCCGGGCGCGTGGTCGAGGTCCAGCAATCGACCTTTGCGACCACCGGTGAAAGAAAGGCAGAGCTTGATTTTCTAAGCCGTGAGACCTTAGAAGCTGCGGAAACCTACCTGCAGCGGATCGAAGAGACGGTCCGGCCAAACAGCACCGATGCAGATGAGATCCGCCGCAATGGTTCAAACGCGCTTGCCAACAACAACAACGCCCTGGCAGAGGCTGATTTCCTCCAGCTGATCGCATTGGACCCGACACGGTTCGATCCATGGGTTCAGCTTTCGACAGCGCTCATCCTGCAAGACCCAAGTGATTGGCAGGAGCGGGAAACGAAACGCAAGAACCTCGTATCCGCCGCGGTCAACGCCTATTTGCGGGCTGGAGCGCCTGAAGAACAGGCCTTTGCGCTTGAATATCTGGGTCGCGGTCTTTCCCTTCGCCAGGACTACAAAGCAGCCATCAAGTCTCTCCGGGCTTCGCTCGCACTGGAAGAACGTGGCTCCGTGCGCCGGCGCTACGACAAACTGATGGCGGAGCACGGCTTCCGGATCGTCGATCATCAGGTCGATTCGGACAGTGCGACGCCGCGGATCTGCCTTGTATTTTCGCAAAAGCTGCCGGTCGGGGAAGATCTCAGCCCGTATGTTTCTGTCCAGGGCGACGGCACAGTGTCGATTGAAACAGATGGGTCCCAGGTTTGCGCCGAAGGCGTGCGCCACGGCGCGCGCTACCAGTTGACCGCGCGCAGCGGCCTGCCGGCAGCTGACGGTGAGGTGCTCGAAAAGTCTTCAGATCTCTCGATTTATGTCCGGGACCGCAGCCCGTCGGTCAACTTCCTTGGCCGGTCTTATGTGCTTCCCGCAGGTGGGGATCCGACGATCCCGATCGTTTCGGTCAATACCAACGAAGTTGAAGCAACCATCTACCGGATCGGCGACCGGTCCGTCGCCGACGTCCTGAGAGACAACCGCTTCCTGCGCCAACTGGGCAGCTATCAGGCGGGCCAGATTGAGGGGGATCTCGGGGAAAAGGTCTGGAGCGGTGTTGTTGAGACCGGCAATGAGCTCAATCAGGATATCACGACGGCCATCCCGTTGTCTGAAACCGGGCTTGAGATGAAACCCGGGATTTACGCCATGACCGCAAGGTCAAAGCTGGACGTGAAGAACCAGTGGGGCCCGCTCGCAACGCAGTGGTTTCTGGTGTCTGACCTTGGACTCACCGCCATGTCCGGCGCAGATGGAATTGCGGCCAATATCCGGTCCCTATCCAGCGCTGATGCTCTCACAGGGGTCAGTGTCCGGCTGATGGCTGTCAACAACGAGATCCTTGGAACGAGCGAAACCGATGCGGACGGGTTTGCCAGATTCGCTGCAGGTCTCACACTCGGGCGCGGGGGCAATGCGCCGGGCATACTGGTCGCGGAAACAGCTGGAGGCGATTACGGCTTCCTGGATCTGCGCAAACCCGCCTTTGATCTGTCAGACCGCGGTGTCGACGGACGCCCGGCACCCGGGCCTTTGGACGTTTTTGCCTGGTCTGATCGTGGCGTCTACAAGGCGGGTGAGACCGTTCATGCACAGGCCTTGCTCCGAACAGCGAAGGCCGAAGCACAGGCCGGTTTGCCGCTGACATTCATAGTCCGGCGCCCGGATGGTGTCGAACATGCCCGGTACACGCTGCAAGATGGCGGTCTCGGCGGATATGTTCAGGACATTGATTTGAGCCCGATCGCCCAGCAGGGCATCTGGTCCTGGCAGGTCCTGCTGGATCCGGACGGCGAAGCGCTTGCGGACAAGACATTCCTTGTCGAGGACTATCAGCCGGAAAGAGTCGATTTCACACTGGAAACGGCCTCCGAAACCTTCAGCCGATCTGCGCCGCTCGACGTCTCATTGACGGCAAAGTTTCTGTATGGATCGCCAGCAAGTGGCCAAACGCTGGAAGGTGATGTGATCGCGCGCCCGGTGCGCACGATGGAAGCATATCCGGGATACCGTTTTGGCATTGAAGATTCGGACGCCTATTCTGAGCGCACGCGCTTGCCGTCCGGGCTTCGAACCGATGATCAAGGCGCGTTGACCTTCTCCGCTGATCTGCCGGAGCTGCCGGAGACAACTGGTCTTTACGACGCTGAGATTGTTGCCCGCCTTGTGGAGACCGGAGGACGTTATGTCGAGCGGACGCTGGATCTGCCAGTCAGCCTCGACGGGCCGCGGATTGGGATCCGGCCTGCCTTCGATGGCGGTGTCGATGAGGGCGGTCCTGCCGACTTTATAGTGGTCGCGATTGGTGAAACCGGCGAGCGGATCGCGGCAACCGGCTTGAACTGGACGCTGTCCAAAGTCGACCGGCGCTACCAATGGTACCGGCTGGATGGCCGCTGGTCGTACGAGCCGATTACCTCTACCCGCAGGATCTCGACAGGAACCCTGGATGTGTCGGAAGCCCAACCGGCCAGCCTGTCGCTCCCTGTTGAGTGGGGCGAATACCGGCTGGACATTGAAGGCAGCGGTGCGTTGCAGACCGCAACACGGGTGGTGTTTCAGGCGGGCTGGTACACCGCCAATGCGACATCCGACACGCCGGACTATCTCGATGTCGGGCTCGACAAGGAGAACTACCGGCCAGGTGAAACCGCAAAACTTCGCTTGAAACCGCAAATGGCGGGCACGGCCGTGATCAACGTGGTGTCCGGCGGCCTTCTCTCCACCCGCACCGTGGACGTGTCCGGGGAAGAAACGGAAGTCGATATTCCGGTGGAAGAGGCCTGGGGGGCAGGAGCCTACATCACGGCCAGCCTCTACCGGCCGATGGACGTTGATCAAGCCCAGATGCCGTCGCGCGCGATGGGCCTTTCTTGGCTGCAGGTTGATCCTGGTGATCGGGATCTTGAGGTTGTGATGGATCTGCCGTCGATGATCCGGCCGCAAACCCGGCTTGATGTTCCGGTCCAGCTTGCCAACTTGGCCGCAGGTGAAGAGGCACACATCACGGTTGCGGCGGTGGACGTCGGAATACTCAACCTGACGGCCTATGAAACGCCGGCCCCTGAAAAGTGGTATTTCGGTCAGCGCCGCCTCGGAAGCGATATCCGCGATCTTTACGGCCAACTCATTGACCGGATGTCTGGCGCACGGGGCAAGGTTCGCTCCGGCGGAGACGGTATGGGCATGCGTTTGGATGCGCCGCCGCCGGATGATGAACCTGTGGCGCTGTTCTCCGGCCTTGTGAAAGTTGATGAGAATGGCGAGGCAGTCGTTTCGTTTGATGTGCCTGACTTTAACGGCGCCTTGCGCGTGATAACCGTGGCCTGGAGCAAATCCGGTGTCGGTCATGGAGAACAAGAGATCGAGGTGAGGGCGCCGGTCGTCATGACGGCGAGCACACCGGCCTTTCTTGCCCCGGGCGACTCCTCCCGGCTGGTTCTTGAAATCGATCCGGTCGATGCCCCGTCAGGTGCCTACGATCTTGAGCTGACTGCAAGCAACGGGCTGAGCCTGGAAGACGGCGCGAGCGTTCCGAGGGTTCTCGATCTGGAGACGGGCAAGAAGACACAAGTCATTCTGCCAATGGCGGCCGGCGACGCACTGGGAAGCGCCGAAATCGTTGCTTCCCTGACCGGGCCTGACGCCCAGACTATCGTCAAGCGGCTCAATCTCGATATCAAGGACACCCAGCCGGAAGTTCTGCGCAGTTATGCGTTCGATTTGGCGCCGGGAAACAAGCTTGAGGTGGATGCCGCCAGCTTTGAAGATTTGCGCGGAGACAGTGTGAAGGTTACGCTGACAGCGGGCGGTGCGGCACGAATAGATGTGGCTGGCCTTCTGGCTGCGCTGGACCGGTACCCGTATGGCTGTACCGAGCAGACCACAAGCCGGGCGCTGCCGCTGTTGTACTTGAGCGACGTTGCAGAAGCAGCCGGCCTTGGTGGAGACGATGAAATCCGTGAAAGGGTTATCAAAGCCATTACCGCCGTTCTTGCCAACCAGTCCTCTGGCGGATCCTTCGGGCTCTGGAACAGCTATGGCAGCGGTGGGACGTGGCTCGATGCTTATGTTGCCGACTTCCTGACCCGGGCGCGGGAAAAGGGCTACCAGGTTCCAGATCTTGCTTTTACGTCCGCGCTCGACAATCTGGAAAACCGGCTCGCCTATGCGTCGGACTTTGAAAGCGGCGGTGAGGACATTGCTTATGCGCTTTATGTCCTTGCGCGCAATGGCCGGGCCTCCATGGGGGATCTCAGATACTATCTGGATGCCAAACTGCAGAACTTTGCGACGCCGCTGGCCAAGGCACAGCTTGCAGCCGGTCTTGCGCTCTACGGTGAAGATGAACGGGCCGCGACCGGATTTGGGGCCGCTCTTGATGCATTGGATCGGACAGCGTCCAGCAATTACAGGGAAGACTTTGGATCAAAGCTTCGCGATGCGGCTGGGGTCACAGACTATGTTGTATCTGCATCTGTCAGCGAGCAATTGAACACCCGCGCGGTTTCAGAGCTGACATCGGTGGACAGCACCGCCCGGAGCCGGTCGACACAGGATATGGCATGGTTGTTGCTCGCAGCGAATGCGCTGAACGAGTCTGCGGAAGAGGCTCGCCTGTCGGTGGATGGGGTGGAGACACCTGGCCGGCTTGCCTGGACACTTGGTTTTGACGAACTGAAGTCCGGCCAAGTCGATGTCCGCAATGCCGGTGAAAAGCCAACTGAAGTGCTGATGTCGATTGCCGGTCAGCCGCTCAGCCCGGAACCGGCAGGCGGCAAGGATTATGCCGTCGAGCGAACACTGTATGACCTTGACGGCAATGTCATTGACCCATCCGCGGTGCCCGTGAACACCCGGATCGCCGTTGTGCTGACCATACGGCCGTTGTCTGATCAGCCTGGTCGGTTGATGGTCGTCGACCGTTTGCCCGCAGGTCTTTCTATCGACAATCCGCGTCTGGTGCGTTCCGGTGATCTTGGAGGTTTGGCGTTCCTCTCCACGATCGACCAACCGGATTACAGCGCGTTTTATTCCGACCGGTTTGAGGTTTCCGTTGATGAGAGCAACTGGGGCAACCGTGAGCTGACCTTTGCGTATCTGGCACGGGCGGCGACACCGGGGACGTTCAGCCATCCACCGGCCTCGTTAGAAGACATGTACCGACCGGACCGGCGGGCTATCACGGAAACTGCCCGGTTCGTGGTGCTTGGACCGACCAGATAGAAAAGCTGGGCGGTGCGTGAACGGATGAACAGACGGTCATTGAAACGATGGGGGCTCATTGCTGGCGCTGGTGGTTTGCTGGCAATCGGCGCCGCCGCCTGGACCATTTTTGCGGACTATCGGCAACTGCCTGCTTTGCCGAAGGCCTCCGAACTGTCTGTGTCAACCGTCGTTCTCGATCGTGAAGATCGTTTGCTGCGGGCTTTCACAAGCTCTGATTCCAAATGGCGCTTGCCGGTCAAACTCGACGAAATCGACCCGCTTTATTTCGAACTGTTGCTCGCCTACGAGGACAATAGGTTCCGCCAGCATGGCGGTGTTGACGTTTTGGCGCTGGGCCGCGCCGCTTTGCAGGCAATTGCCAACGGCCAGCTTGTTTCGGGCGGTTCAACCCTGACGATGCAGGTCGCCCGGCTTCTGGACGAGACGCCCACAAAGTCGCTGAAACGGAAGTATCAGCAGATCCTGAGGGCCGTTCAGCTGGAGCAGGTGGCAACCAAGGACGATATCCTGCACCTTTATGCCTTGCGCGCGCCCTTTGGCGGCAATCTGGAAGGGGTCCGGGCGGCAAGCCTCACCTGGTTCGGTAAGGAACCGCGGCGTTTGACGCCAGCCGAAGCGGCGCTTCTTGTAGCTCTGCCGCAAAGTCCGGAGAGCCGTCGCCCGGATCGTCATCCAAAAAATGCATTGAAGGCCCGCAACCGTGTTCTGGCGCGTGCAGTCCGGGAAGGTGTGCTGGGTGAAGAGGAAGCCAGATCAGCAGCCAACGAGCCACTTCGGGCCGAGCGACATCCAATGCCACTGCTCGCAGCCCATGAGACCCGGGAGGCACGGGCCGCATATCCTTCCGAGCCGGTTCTGCGTCTGACATTGGACAGGGATCTACAACAAGCCCTGGAAGATCTCGCCCGCCGCAGGGTGGCTGTCATGCCTGCACCGCTTTCGATCGCCATGGTGGTTGCGGATCATAAGTCCGGCAAGATCCTGGCAAGCGTTGGCGCGCCCGACCTTCTGGATGAAAGCCGGGAAGGGCATGTGGACATGACCCGGGCTACCCGGTCACCTGGGTCTGCCCTGAAACCCTTTATATATGGACTCGCCTTTGAAGAGGGGATTGGCCAACCGGACAGCCTGATTGTCGACAGGCCAACCAACATCGCCGGTTATCGTCCCACCAATTTTGATCGGGGCTATCAGGGAACGGTTACTTTGGATGAGGCCCTGCAGCTTTCCTTGAACACACCGGCGGTCCAGCTTCTGGAATCAGTAGGCCCTACAAGACTTCTTGCCCGGTTGAGACGTGCGGGCGTTCAACCGCAGCTGGAACCAGGCAGCGCGCCGGGGCTTGCCATTGGTCTTGGGGGAATCGGATTATCGCTCCGCGACCTCACGCAGACCTATGCTGCACTCGCGCAGCTAGGAGAGCCTGTTGAGCTGCGATCCTGTCGAAACCCATGCAATAACGATCGGGCGCCTGCGTGGCGGGCCATGCCTGTTCTGACTGAGAAGTCGGCGTATCAAGTCACTGACAGTCTGTCCGGCTTGCCGCAGCCACTCAATCCCGCAAAAGGGGCTATTGCCTACAAAACCGGTACTTCTTATGGCTATCGTGATGCCTGGGCGGTTGGGTATGACGGCCGCTATGTTGTCGGCATCTGGACAGGCCGGGCCGATGGGTCGCCAGTCCCGGGCCAAACCGGTGCGTCGTCGGCGGTGCCAATCCTGCATGAAGCCTATCAGTCATTGGTCGCGGGGCGTGAACCTTTGCCCAAGCCGCCGGATGACATCGCTCGCGCAGCGACGCGGCCACTTCCTGAACCGCTTAGGTATGCCCGTGTCAAATCCCGTCCCAAGATGACCAGGACCACAAGCCGTTTGGGAATCACCTTCCCGCCGGATGGCGCAAAGCTGCAGATTGGCAGGGCCTCCTCTGAAGGCGCACATCCAATGGTCGTCAAGTTTGATGGCGGTCAACGGCCGTTCCGGCTTTTCGTAAACGGAACACCGACGGGGAAAGCCACGTTTGAACGCCGATTCTTCTGGAACGCACCAGGCTCAGGCTTTGCCAATCTCATGATTCTCGATGGGAAAGGGCAGACTTCCAAGGTGTCGATCGTCCTTGAGGGAACCCAAAGCCGGGAAAAACCCTAGAAACCGGCGCCGCATTCAGCGGCAGTCCTCCGGAATTGCGATCTACGGAAGCTATGCGAACGGAGTTGGCGTACGAACCGATTCCTTGGCGCGATTCCGGCCATTCAGGGCGTAGACAACATACCCGCCTTTGAAGTCGGAACTCCCCGAAACCCATTACTAACAGGCTCAAACGTCTCTAAATCCTACCAAATCCTAAACGTTGGGGCTGATTTTGTGACATTCACGCAACACCGGTTTCTGAAAACCCTGCCCGGCGGCTCCAAACCGGATTTCTGAGTTGAACGGCAGATCGGGATGCGTATGGTCACAACTGCGAGCGGCTTCGGGCCGCACTGATTTGCATACCGCGGACGTCCAACCTCCGGCAGGAAGCAAATACAGAAATTATTCGCGGGGATAATGGCATCACTTTGATGCTGGCAAATTTGACTGATTTTTGGAGGTCAGACATGAAACTCTTTAAGGGCATGATGCTCGGCGCTGCAGCCGTTGCTACAGCCACAACTGCTCAGGCAGCTGATCTTCCGGTTGCTCCGGAGCCGGTTGACTACGTACGTATCTGTGACGCTTACGGCGCTCGCTTCTTCTACATCCCGGGCACAGAAACCTGCCTGCGTGTAGGTGGTCGTGTTCGTGCCGACTACGGCATCTCTGACTTCGGCAACTCTGGCCCGAACTCTTGGGATTCCAAAGCTGACAACAGCCTGCGTTTCCGTGCTCGTGGTTACATCCGCCTCGACGCTCGTACACAGACCGAATTCGGCCTGCTGCGCACTTACACCGACGTTTGGTTCACTTCAAACAACTCCAACTTCGGTTCCGCTGGCGGCAACACTGAGCTGTGGGACGCATTCGTTCAGCTCGGCGGCTTCACCTTCGGTCGTACCGGTTCTTTCTTCGACTACTGGACTGGTGAATCCTGGGGTTCCCGCATCGGTCAGGGTCTTGACTCCCGTGCAAACCTCGCAGCTTACACCGCTACCTTCGGTAACGGCCTGTCTGCAAGCCTCTCTCTCGAGTCCAACACCGGTGAGCGCTCCCCGAGCACTTACATCGGCGGTTACTCCCGCGGTGGCTTCCGCTACCCGGCTCTCGTTGCCAACGTGAACGTAGTTCAGGGTTGGGGCGGCGCTCAGTTGATGGGTGTTGTTAAAGCTAACCGTGCTTCCACAGCTCCGGTTGACTCTGAGACCGCTTGGGCGATCGGTGCATCTGCACGCTTCAACCTGCCGATGCTCGGCTCCAACACTGGCCTCGGCCTGCGCGCTGTCTACGCTGACGGTGCAATCGGCTACATCCACGAAGCATACGGTTCCTACGACGCGACCCTCAATGCTGCTGGCACTGGCCTGTCCAACTCCACCGGTTGGGGCGTTGCAGCTGGTATCACTCACTACTGGACCCCGACCATCTACACCGCGGTTCAAGGTCAGTACTGGGATATCGACACTCTGAACACAGCCAACGACCTGTCCGCTTGGTCCGCTCACGCGACCCTCGGCTGGACCCCGGTCTCCGGTCTCGTAATCGGTACTGAATTCGAGTACAAAGACGAAGACTTCGGTGCTGGTGGCGTAGACAACCAGGACATGACTGTTACCTTCCGTGTACAGCGCACGTTCTAATCAATCCTTATCTTAAGGTTTGATGGAAAACCCGGCGGAAACGCCGGGTTTTCTTTTTGTTCAGCACGAACTGCGGCAAAGAAAAAAGCCGGGACACAAACGGGTCCCGGCCTTTTCTGTTTTTGTTTGGGGCAACGGCCAGACAAATAAGGGACTTGTCAGACCTTGCTCAAAAACCCTCCGATACGTTCATGCGTCTCGCTGTCCCACAAAACAGGCGCATGACCCTGGCCCGCAATCGTGTGGAGCGTGGCTTTGGGGTGGCTGTCGAGCATCTGTTGTGCAGTGTCTTCCCCCAAGAGGTCAGATTTTGCGCCGCGAATGACCATGACTGGCCTGTCTTTCAAGAACTCGTAAAGCGGCCAAAGGTCAGGAACCGGAGCGCCGTCATCAAGACTGGCAAACTGATGCCCAAGCGCCGGATCATAATCGAGCACAACCTTTCCATCCTTCTCAGAAGCAACCTGGCCCGCCATTTTCAGCCAATCGTCCGCCGAAAACACGGGGAATTGCATTCCGAGCATATGCCGGAGTGAGCCGGCAACCTCATCGAGGGACGCGTAGGACATGTTGCGGCCAAGTGTTGCCGCGATCCTATGGATGGCCCGCATCTCGATATGCGGACCGATGTCATTGAAAATTACGGCGGCCAGCCGGTTGGGTGGATACCGGTGAGCCATCGCGAGCGCATGCAGTCCGCCCCGGGATGTGCCCAAAACTGCAAAACGCTCGAGTTTGAATGCCTCGATCGCTGCATCTATGTCTTTTTCCTCAACAGGGAGCGCATAATTCTGCCACTCCGGGTCCCAGTCGCTGTCGCCGCGTCCGCGATAATCCAGGGCGATGACACGGTGGCCTTGGCCTTGAAGAAATGCTGCGATCTCATTGAAGTCGCGTGTATTTCTCGAAAGGCCGGGAAGGCACAGGACGGTGACTTTTTCGTCTTTCTGTGCGGACTGGGGCACGGGCCATTCTTTTGCCGCCAGCGTCAGACCGTCCGGGCTCTGATAGGTCAAGCTGACCGGAGCGCCGGATGGGGCGGCATGTGGCGGTTCCTCTGGTGCAAGCGTCATGGCGGTTCTCCCTAGGATATGTTGTGTTTTTTTGAAAGATAACTGGAGCGCGCGCCGGCTGCCATAGGAAGATTGCTTAAACGGCACACCCGCTCAGTGGGTGAAATGCGAACCAATGCTGCATCAGCCGAAAGAAAAGCGAAATTGAGCCTTCTAAACAGCAGTTGCAGGATTGCCGGAAGCTGGCGGGGTGAGTATGTTGCGCCTCCGTTAGAACTCTTTGGGCATTCGTCCCAAGCTTAGCCACGTACTGCCGATCCAAAAGGAAACCGAGATGTTTAAAGGCTCCATCCCAGCGCTTATCACGCCCTTCAAGGACGGTGCGCTTGATGAGAAACGGTTTCAGGAGTTCGTGGACTGGCAGATTAAGGAAGGCTCCAGCGGCCTGGTTCCGGTCGGAACCACCGGAGAGAGCCCGACGCTCGGCCATGATGAGCACAAGCGTGTCATCGAGCTCTGCATAGAAGCGGCCAACGGCCGGGTTCCGGTCATCGCCGGCGCTGGCTCGAACAACACGATCGAAGCCATTGATTTCGCCCAGCACGCCGAAAAGGCGGGTGCCGATGCGCTTCTGGTGGTGACGCCTTACTATAACAAACCGAACCAGGCTGGCCTGAAGGCACACTATAAGGCGATCAATGACGCGGTCGGGATTCCGATCATCATTTACAATATTCCGGGGCGGTCGATTATCGATATGACACCGGAGACCATGGCTGAGCTCTTCGAGACCTGCGAAAACATCAAAGGTGTCAAGGACGCAACTGCGGATTTGGCCAAGGTTTCGCGGCAGCGCCAGTTGTGCGGACCGGATTTCATCCAGCTCTCCGGCGAAGACATTTCTGCGCTGGCTTTCAATGCACATGGCGGGGTGGGCTGCATTTCGGTAACGGCGAATGTCGCACCGCGGCTGTGTTCGGAATTTCAGGCTGCGACGCTGGCCGGTGACTACACGACAGCGCTTGAGTATCAGGACCGCCTCGCACCGCTTCATCGGGCATTGTTCCTTGAACCGAGCCCAACAGGGGCCAAATATGCATTGTCGCTTTTGGGAAAGATCGAGGAAGAGCTGCGTTTGCCGCTCGTTCCGATTTCCGAAGGCACGCAGGCAGAGATCCGCAGCGCGTTGTCGCATGCAGGTTTGATCAACTAATACAAAGAAGGGCGTGCTGCGGCACGCTCCGGGAACACGCTTATGGCTCCGAAAAAAGGGGGGCATCCGGGCCGGACCATCATCTCCGACAACCGGAAGGCCCGGTTCAACTACGAGATCGAAGACACGCTTGAAGCCGGCATCGAGCTGAAGGGGACGGAAGTCAAATCCCTTCGCACGGGTAAGGCGAATATCGGCGAATCTTACGCTGCCGAGCACAAGGGCGAGATCTGGATCTACAACGTCTATATCCCGGAGTATCTGCAGGGGAACCGGTTCAACCATGAACCGCGCCGTCCGCGGAAGCTGCTTCTGCACAAGCGCGAAATCGGCAAGCTGGCCGGAGCCGTTCAAAAAGACGGCAAGACGATTGTTCCGCTCAAGCTCTATTTCAATGAACAGGGGCGGGCGAAACTGGAATTGGCCCTGGCACGCGGTAAGAAGCTTCATGACAAGCGCGAGACGGAAAAGAAACGCGATTGGCAGCGTGAGAAGTCGCGCTTGATGAAGAATATTTCCTAAAGCCGAACCTTCATAAATCGCGTTGTTTTGAAGCCGTGCGATGTGTGGAACAGCCTGTCCAAAACCTGTTCCAAACTTGTGGATAAGCTGTGGGTAGGCCGCTGTTGATCACCTGTGCGCAGCTTGTTGAGATGTGGAGAATTCCGCTCCAGCGAATGGCAACTTTGCTGGTGGTCTACAGCGTGTCGCGTTCAATTAAATTCAGGCTAGTTCAGCTTTCGCGTACGAGGCAAAGCCGAGTTGCAGCAAAACCTGAATCCGCTTAAACGCGATTTGCTTTAGAACGCTAACCCAGCGTTTCCAGAACCTTGCGGGTTTTGTCCGAAATTGGAACCGGGCGCCGGGTCTGCCTGTCAACATAGATATGAACGAAGCGGCCGTGCGCTGCGGTTTGAAGATCTTCGCCGGAAAAGAGACCGACCCGGAAAACCACTGAGCTCTTGCCGATTTGTTCTATTCTGAGACCCGCTGAAACATTGCCCGGAAACAACAGCTCCGCGAAATAGTTGCAGCCCGTCTCAGCAACAAGAAACACGGTTTCTCCGCGCACCGGATCCAGCAGACCATTTTCGATATACCAGCTGTTCACGGCGGTATCGAAATAGCTCAGGTACTGGACATTGTTGACATGACCATACATGTCCACATCCATCCACCGGGTGGGGATTTCCAGGAAACTCCGGAAATCTGACCGTTCCAGCGGTTTTTTGCGCTCAGGAGCTGCAGATTTGTTTGCCGTCATAGGGCCGCCGCGTAGATGTTGAAGGCGTCCGTCTCGGTCACTTCACGCGGATTATTCACCAGAAGACGGGTTTGTTTCATGGCATCACGCGCCATTTTCGGCAGATCCTTTTCAGAGATACCCACCTCACTCAAACGGGTCTGCAGACCGAGTTTTTCCGTAAGTGCGGCGAGACGCCTTGCAAAGGTGTCCGCGCGGTCAGTGGGGCTGGCAAGATCACTCAGTTCCGGAAACAGGGCCGGTGCGAGCTCCGCGTAGATTGGTGCGGCAACCGCATTATTGAAAGCAAGCACATGCGGCAGGACCAGGGCGTTTGAAAGCCCATGAGGCACGTGGAATGTCCCGCCGATCGGGTAGGCGAGGGCATGCACAGCCGCAACCGGGGAATTGGCAAACGCCATTCCGGCGAGTTTCGAGCCGAGCAACATGCCGCCACGGGCGCTCACATTGGTGGGATCAAACACGGCAGTCTCGATATTGGCACCGAGCAGTTTCAATGCCTCGACCGCAAGCGTGCGGGACAATGGATTGTTGTTGGCGGACTTTGAGGCATAGGCTTCGATCGCATGCACCATCGCATCAACGCCGGTGGCAGCGGTCACATGGGCCGGCAGACCAAGGGTCAAAAGTGGATCGAGAACGGCCAAATCCGGCAATAGGTGTGGGGAAACAACACCGCGTTTTTCATCGGCGCCGACCGTGATGATCGAGATCGGCGTCACTTCGGATCCGGTGCCCGCGGTGGTCGGGATCAAGATGAGGGGCAGGCGGGGGCCTTTGGCGTTGCCGATGCCCCAGGCATCATTCAGATCTTCACCGCTGCCGAGCAACAGGGCGACCAATTTGGCGACATCCAGAGAGGACCCACCGCCAAACCCGATGATTGAGGTCGCGCCGTGGTCCTTGGCCGCTGCGACAGCGTCTTCGACCAGTTTTTGCGGTGGATCTGCAACGACTTCAGAAAAGCGGCCAATCTGATGTCCGGCGGCGGTCAGGCTAGCTTCACACTCTTCTTGCAGACCGAGAGATACGATCCCCGGATCAGTGACCAGAAAGGGCCGGTCACCCAGAAAATCCAAAGCATGCCGGTCAAGCGCCGCCGCTGCGCCATTTTCAAAAACAATCCGCTCGCTGGTATGAAAAGTAAACGCCGCGACCATATTCCCTCCCGATATTTTGCGAGTGTGCATAACAAAGCTGGCTGCGTCGAGGGGCAATTGGTCAGGTCCATGAAACGCCCGTGTCGAAACGCCTATCCGTGCATCTTCGCACCTTTAGAAATCTTGTCGGCGGTCTTTTTGTCCGTGTGAAAAGCAATGCCGACGACCTTTGCGCCATCCGGAGTATGCTCTGCAAAGACCGCGCGGTTGGCGCTGTCGTGGCCCGTTGAGAACATTTCTTCGATATAAAGGCTCGATTTGACCTGCCGCTCAAGCGTGCGCCGGTGGATCTTCTTAAGCGCATCTGGATTGGCAGTCAAAACGATCACAGGCTGGACGCTCATCGGATGATAGACATTGCCGTCTGCATCTTGGTAAGGCATTCCGATGATGTCCGGCTTGGCGGCGGCGACGCCGGTGGACAGGAATGCAGTGACATTCAGCTTCTGCCACATGGCCAGGTCCTCGCGGACGACGATGACGAATTTGGTATCGAACATGAATGAAAATTCCATAATGGGATTTGAGGAAAGGCGAGAGACAACCAGCCTAGGCGGGGTGGCCGGAAACGGTCTTGAACGTTTGTGCAAAATCGGATGGGACGGCATTCGCGTAGCGCCAACTGAAGCCGGGATTGAGCGGATCGAAGCCAATTTCCAGGGCAACGGCTTCTCGGCTCATCGGCATGATACCTATGCCATCGGCGTGACACTGCAGGGCGTGCAGCGGTTCAAGTACCGCGGTGCGGAGCGGGCGTCCTGTCCCGGTCAGGTGATTGTCATCCACCCGGATGAAGTTCATGACGGCGGGGCCGGGACAGAGACCGGCTTGCGTTACAGGATGATGTATATCCCGCCGGAAATGATTGCGGAGGCGCTTGGGGGAAAGGCGTTGCCCCACGTTTCAACTCCGGTTCTGACGGATCCAGTGTTTCAGAGGAGCCTGATCGAAGCCTTGCAGGATCTCGACAGCGAGATGGGTGACTTGAGAGTTTCTGATCTTCTGGCAGTCTTGGCCAGCTGTTTGAACCGCTTCTCAGATGATGCACGACCCGTCCGGCAGACGCTCGACTGGCCGGTTCTGAAAATGTGTGCCGAGTTTATAAAGGAACATGCGGCAGATCCGATTGCCTCTGCTGATCTGGAGGCTGTCTCAGGTCTGGACCGGTTTGCGCTCTCCCGCCAGTTCCGGGCGGCCTTCGGAACAAGCCCGCATCGGTATCTGGTCATGCGCCGTTTGGAACAGGTGAAGAGCGGCCTTGCGGATGGCGAATGCCTTGCGGCAGCGGCAACGGCCGGTGGCTTTGCAGACCAAAGCCATATGTCCCGTCATTTCAAACGTGCGTTTGGCATGTCACCTGGAAAATGGCGGCAGTTGAATGCCGCCAGCTTGGCTTAAAGCGTCTTCGGCCCAAACTTGTTCGAGCGCGGGAACCCGGTCGGGGGCAGGCGGCCTGCCTGGCCGCGGTCGCCGAGCCATTCGGAAAGCTCCTCCAGCGAGCGGGTGAAGCTGCGCCCGGAACTGTCGGTCCAGGTAAGACCGTCTTCGCCTTTGAACACGCGGATGTCAGAGACATTGCCATCCCGGTAGCGCTGCAGGCGGACACCGCGGCCACGCCCCATCTGGGCGATCTGCGCGAGCGGGAACACCAGAAGCTTCCGGTTCTCACCAATGATCGCAACATGATCGCCGGTCGCATCGACACACAAAGCCGCTTCAGCCGGTGCTGTGAGGTTCAAGACCTGTTTGCCCTTCCGGGTGTTGGCAACGACATCATCTTCGCTGACAACAAATCCGCGGGCTTCGTTGTTGCTGAGGAGAAGGTTCCGTCCGGGTTTGTGAACGAAGGCGCTGACGACATCCTGTGCCTCGTCCATTTCCACCATCAAACGGATCGGCTCGCCATGGCCACGTCCCCCCGGCAGGCGGTCCGCACCGAGCGTGAAGAACTTGCCGCCGGTGGAGAAGACGAGGATCTTGTCGGTCGTCTCCGCATGGAAGGAGAGCTTAAGCTTGTCGCCTTGCTTGAAGGAGAGGCTCGAAAGGTCCGCCTGGTGGCCCTTGAGTGCCCGGATCCAGCCTTTCTCCGAGATGATGACCGTGATCGGTTCCTTTTCGATCATCGCCTGTTGGATGTCGACCAGATCCGCTTCCGGGGCTTCCGCCTTGTCCGTGCGGCGTTTGCCGATCTCCGTCTCCGGGCCATAGACCTTGGCGATTTCGCCAATTTCCTTGGAGATCTTTGTCCACTGGCGCGCATCGGATCCAAGCAGTTTGGTCAGCTGATCCTTTTCATCCGTCAGCTTGTCGTGTTCCTTCCGGATCTCAAACTCTTCCAGCTTGCGCAAGGAGCGCAGACGCATGTTGAGGATCGCTTCGGCCTGAACGTCGGTCAGCTCGAAGGTCCGTATCAGAGATGCTTTGGCGTCGTCTTCCTCGCGGATGATGCGGATGACTTCATCAAGGTTGAGATAGGCGATCAGATAGCCGGCCAACACCTCTAGCCGGTGATTGATCTGGCCAAGCCGGTGTTCGGAGCGGCGGACAAGGACGACCTTGCGGTGGTCCAGCCATTCCCGCAGCACCTGCTTGACGCCCATCACCATCGGCACCTTGCCCATGGAAAGAACGTTCATGTTCAGCGAGAACCGGTTTTCCAGATCCGTCAGTTTGAACAAGGATTCCATCAGGATATTGGCATCGACGTTCTTGGAGCGCGGCACCAGAACGACGCGAATGTCTTCCGCCGACTCGTCGCGCACATCGTCCAGAAGCGGGAGCTTGCGGGCGATCAGCAGCTCGGCAATCTTCTCGATCAACCGGGACTTTTGAACCTGATAGGGGATCTCGGTGACAACAATTGCCCATTGTCCCCGGCCAAGTTCTTCCACTTCCCAGCGTGCCCGCACCCGGAAGCTGCCACGCCCTGTGGCGTAGGCCTCACGGATGGAGCCTTGATCGGAAACCAGAAGCCCGCCCGTCGGGAAATCCGGGCCCTTGATGTGCTCTAAAAGCTCATCGACTTCAGCATCCGGGTTCTTGATTAGATGCTGACAAGCGTTGCAGAGTTCAAAAGCATTGTGCGGTGGAATCGAGGTCGCCATGCCAACCGCAATGCCCGAGGAACCGTTGCCGAGAAGGTTCGGAAACCCGCCCGGAAGAACGATCGGTTCCTTGTCTTCGCCGTCATAGGTTTCGCGCCAGTCGACCGCATCCTCGTCCAAACCGTCCAGAAGACGCTTGGCGGTGTCGGTCATGCGGGCTTCGGTGTACCGCATGGCTGCGGCATTATCGCCATCCACATTGCCGAAGTTGCCCTGACCATCGATCAGCGGATAGCGCTGTGCAAAGTCTTGAGCCAAGCGGACAAGGGCGTCGTAAACCGCCTGATCGCCATGGGGGTGGTATTTACCAATGACATCGCCGACGACGCGCGCGCATTTCTTGAAACCCTGGCCTGGATCCAGCTTCAACAGCCGCATGGCGTAAAGCAGGCGCCGGTGCACCGGCTTCAGGCCATCACGAACGTCAGGCAGAGCCCGGTGCATGATGGTTGACAATGCATAGGCCAGGTAGCGCTCTTCCAGCGCGTCCTTCAGGTTGATGCCTTCAATGCCGCTTGGCGGCGGTGTCACTTCTTGTCCCATACCTGCTTGCTACCGGCTTCCGCGAAGCAGTTCAATAAACCGGGGCGCACATAGGTATCAAAACCGCAGATTTTCAACGGTTTTCCGCATCATGCACAGGCAGTAGCGGGTGCAGTTTGAGTTCAAATTTGTTCGCTCACCGCAATGAGGTCCGTTTGAGAGGGTGTTTCGGTTTTCAATGCGACCATTAGTTGTTCTTTTACCGTAAAAATAACAATGAAATAGGCATTATGGTGTTTTTAACACCTCGGATCGAGGCTGTCTGAGAAGTTGCCCAAATTGTAACGAGCAGGATTGTCGACGATTATCGGTATGAACAGAGTTTCCGGCCCTTTTTCTGGTTTGAAATCCGCACTGTCCACTTGGTTGCTGGATGACAGCCAGGACATCGAAGTTGCAAAAGCGCAGTTTGAATCGACACGGCACCAGGCCCCTTTCCTCTACATTATCCGGTTCATCTGCGCCTGGACCATTGCGTTCACGCAAATGAGTTACGCGCCGCTTTGGCTGGTCCTGATTTATCCGATTTGCACAACTATCTGGTCCTATTGCCGTATTCGCCGCCTTTGGTCCGCACCAAAGGCACCTCCGAGAACCTTGGAGGCGTTGATTGTCTGGCGGAAAAGGACACAGATTATCGCGGCTCTGGCCCCCTCGATTTTCACAATCTGGGCCCTCATGCTGTTTCCCTATGGAACCGCGTTTTCGCAGGTTCAGATTTTCCTGACGATCCTGGTGGGCAACCTGAGTGCCTTGTTCAGCCTGACGCATTTGCGCTCGATCGCGGTTACCAACGCCGTCTCCAGCACGGGCATCTATACACTGTTCTTCAGCTGGTACGGGGACCCGGCCTATCAACTGATGGCACTTTTTGGGGTGGCAGTTACATTCTTTGTGGCGCTCATAGAAATGAATACCTATCGGGACTTCATTTCGCTCATCAAGACCGGCACGCGCTTTAAGGAGCAAAGCCGTTATCTGGAGCAAAAACATCGGGAAACCGAAAAGCTCAATGCGTTGAATTACCAGCTCGCAACCACTGATCATCTGACCGGTGTCGCAAACAAGCGGTTTTTCCGGCAAGAACTTGACCGGGCGCTTCGGGCCGCGAATGCGTCGGGAGAGCGTTTCGGCCTCTGCATCTTCGACATCGGTGGTCTGAAATCGATCACTGAGATTTACGGGCTGGATGCAGGGGACCAAGTGTTAAAGGAAGTTGCCCGCCGGCTGTCCGGCATGGACGGCGAAGGGGTGTTCGTTGGCCGGGTCGGCGGCGATGAATTCGGGTTCTTCGGGACCTGCGATCCTGAAAAATATCAAAGGGTGAAAGCCGCTTTTGAGCGGTTGATCGAGCTGCCGGTAGAAACCAAACAGGGCCGCTTCCGCCCCAATTATTCCGCCGGGATAGCCCACTCAAATGGGGCTGTGACATGTGCAACGGAATTGTTTGAACGGGCTGATTTTGCCCTTTCCACCGCCCGCGAAAACCGCAAGGAAACCTCTGTTTCCTATGATGCTTGCCTTGACGCCCGGCGGTCCCGGGACACCGAGATCCTGTCTGCATTGCTCGATGAAGAAACAAGAGACGGTCTGCACCTGGCGTTTCAGCCGATCATCGATATCACATGCAATTCAATCCTCGGCGTCGAGTGCCTTGCCCGTTGGCATCATCCCCAGCTCGGCAATATCGCACCGGTCGACTTCATCCCGCTCGCCGAACGGTCCGGTGTGATCAATCTGATCAGCCTGGATCTGTTTGAAAAAGCCCTGTCTGAGGCCAAGGCTTGGCCGGAGAGCCTTCGACTGTCGTTCAACCTGTCGGCGTCCAACCTGTCTTCAAGACGTTTCATCGTTGAGTTTCTGAGTATCCTCAAGCAATCCGGGATCGACCCTCAGCGGCTGAGCTGCGAAGTGACCGAAACGTCGGTCATGTGGGACTTCAAGGAAACACGGCGCGCGCTGGACACATTGAAGGGTGCTGGCGTCCGGATTTCTCTGGATGATTTCGGAACCGGGTACTCGAGCCTCTCCCACGTGCACCGGCTGCCGCTCGATTGCATTAAGATCGACCGGAGTTTTGTCTCGGACCTTTGCCCTGGAAGCACCGGCTATGGCATCGTGAAATCACTTCTGGCACTCAGCCGGGATATGGCGATCTCCTGTGTGGTTGAGGGCGTTGAAACGGACGACGAGTTATCTATCCTAAAAGACCTCGGCGCATCATTCGTCCAGGGCTATCTTTTCTCAAAACCGCTCAATGCCGCAGAGTTGGCACAGCTTCTGGCAACGGGATTACCGGATCGGGCAGACCCTTCAATCGACGGGCTTCCAAAAGCCAGTTGATCGGTGTCCAGGGTCAGAAATTCCATGGGAATTCAGATCTATAGCGTTTTTCCAGGGCATTCGTCAGAAGCGTGCGTGTGCCGCTATCAGTGATGTTGCGCTCGCCTAGTTGCCGGTCGAGAAAGAAACCGGTCAGCTGAAAGCCTTGGGTGACGTCTTGCCAGGTCAACTCAGTCCCGGCTTGCCGTTGCCCATCCAGCAAAAACGAGGGCAGGGGGAGCAGTTTGTCATGATAGGGCCGTCCGGCTTCCCGGCTCACGGCACGGGCCGAGCGGGGCGAGACATAGGCGAGATCGTCGGTCGTTCCGGTTGCAGCGCAGGATGTTAGATCCAGACCGGCCCCCAGTTCCTGAAGCAATTCCAGCTCAAAACGGATCATGAGTGCCGCCGCCGCATCGCTTGCATCAAGGTGATCAAGCACAACGTTCAGCGCGCCATAGATGCGCGGATAGGGATGGCGTTCCGGTAGAAGTCGGACCAGTGCGGCAAGGTGTTGAACTGCAGCCAATCCGATTCCGCTGTTCATCAGGTCAGCAGCACGGGCGGTGTGTGGTTCTATCTGGAATTGCCCGAGATGATCGGAGAGCCGGGCTTTCCAGGTGAGAGACAATTCGTTGCCGGGCTGCAATGCAGGGCGGTGGCGCTTTGAACGGCCGCCACGAACAAGACCAAGGTGACGGCCGCTGTCTGCGGTCATCACTTCCAGTATGACGTCGTTTTCGCCGTGCTTGCGGGTGGTCAGCACCACACCGTGTCCGCTCCATTCCAACGCGACTGTCCCTTGCTCAGGCCGACGCCAGACCGTGCCGGATTCGCGTGCAGAAGGCCAACTACTTCGGAAACTCCAGCCCCATTTCCCGGTAGCGCTCGGGATCATC
This sequence comes from Roseibium alexandrii DFL-11, assembly GCF_000158095.2. Taxonomy (NCBI): domain Bacteria; kingdom Pseudomonadati; phylum Pseudomonadota; class Alphaproteobacteria; order Hyphomicrobiales; family Stappiaceae; genus Roseibium; species Roseibium alexandrii. The sequence goes on along the minus strand of NZ_CM011002.1, from coordinate 1,888,338 downwards.
GGCCCAGTTTTCCCGCACCTTGACGAACAGGAACAAATGCACTGGCGCTTCGATGATGTCCGAGATCTCGCTACGCGAGGCCTGGGAGATCTGCTTGATCGTCTGGCCCTTCTTGCCGAGGACAATGCTCTTTTGGCTGTCGCGCTCCACATAGATGGTCTGTTCGATCCGGGCCGATCCGTCTTTCTTGGTCTCCCAGCGCTCGGTCTCGACCGTAGAAATGTAAGGCAGCTCCTGGTGCAGGCGCTCAAACAGCTTCTCGCGCGTGATTTCAGCCGCAAGAATGCGCAAAGGCAGGTCGGATGGCTGGTCTTCCGGATACAGCCAAGGGCCATCCGGCATTTTTGAGGCAAAGTAGTCTAGAATTTGCTGTGTGCCGTCGCCGGTCAACGCGGAGACCATGAACGTTTCTTCAAACTCCAAGTACTCGTTCGCCTTTTGCGCCAGCTTCAACAGCTTTTCGCGGTTGGCAACATCGGTCTTGTTGAGGATCAAAACCTTGGGTGCCGATTGTCCCTTGAGGCGTTTTAGGATCTGTTCGACTTCTTCGTCGATGCCCTTCCGGGCGTCGATCAGAAGTGCAATGACATCAGCATCCCGTGCACCGCCCCAGGCCGTGTCGACCATGGCCCGGTCGAGTCGCCGTTTAGGCTTGAAAATCCCAGGCGTATCAATGAAGACTAGCTGCGCCGTGCCATGCATGGCCACACCGCGCACGATGGAGCGGGTGGTTTGAACCTTGTGCGTGACGATCGAGACCTTGGTTCCGACCAGCTGGTTGATCAGCGTCGATTTTCCGGCATTCGGCGCGCCGATCAGGGCGACAAAGCCGGCCTTCGTGTCAGACGGCATCGCACCCAGCGGATCGGGTAGCGGAATGTCGAAGCGGCCTTTCGGCGCGACGAACTCCGTACCATCGTCGTCGGTCTCAAAGTCGTCAGGTTCGTTTGAGGTTTCGTCGCTCAACGTCGTTCAGTCCTTCCACACGCCTTCGCGGCGCAGCACCGCCTCGGCGGCGTGTTGTTCGGCAATCCGTTTCGACCCGCCTTTTCCCTCACCGTTCTTCAGGCCCTGCACTATGACGGACACTGTAAAACTCGGCGCGTGGTCCGGGCCTTCCCGGCTGGCCACTTCGTAGTGCGGCGTTGGCAGGCTCTTGGATTGGGCCCATTCCTGCAACGTTGTCTTTGCGTCTCTCAAAGGGCCGGTCCAGGATAGCATACGCGGCTCCCAAAGGCGCCGGACGAATTCGTCTGCGGCCTCGAAACCGCCATCGAGATAGATTGCTGCAATAATCGCCTCGCAAATATCGGCAAGAAGGGCGGTTTTCTTCCGCCCGCCGGTCTGAGCCTCTGCCTGACCGATCCGCATGGCATCGCCAACGCCGAGTTCGCTGGCGATCTCCGCGCAGGTTTCGCGTTTGACCATGTGATTGAACCGGCGGGCCAGCTCGCCTTCATCTGCCTTTGGGAAATGGTGGTGAAGCATGGATGCGACCACCAACCCGAGTACACGGTCACCAAGAAACTCAAGCCGTTGGTAACTCCCGGCAACGGTGTCTGCCGGATCGAGGGCACTGGCGTGGGTCAGCGAGACCCGGAGCAGCTCCAGATCCTTGAATTCGTAAGCCAGCGCTGCCTTGAGCGCTGCGATGGGATTTTGCTTTTTATCTTTTGTCATGTCGTAGGTCCGGTGCTGGACACCGGACGTTGCCTATCGATGCGGGCGTCAAAGACCCCTGCCAATGCGGTCCCAACGGACCGTCCACGGCCATGTCCAGATCTGCCAGGCCGGCGTACCGTCTCCGATAGAGAAGAAGAGGATTTCAGCACGGCCAATGAAGTTGTCATAAGGTACGTAACCAACCCGGCTGAGGACACGGCTGTCGACCGAGTTGTCCCGGTTGTCACCCATCATGAAGTAGTGCCCTTCCGGCACTTTGTACTCACGGGTGTTGTCCAGTTGGCCGCGGTCTGTAATGTCCAGCGTGTCATAGCTCACACCGTTTGGAAGAGTTTCCCGGTAGCGCGGAACCCGGCGCACAGCGCCAGAAGAGGACTCTTCGATGTAATCGTCGATCCTGACCCGTGGGACCGCTTCGCCGTTAATGTGAACGACGCCATCGATCATCTGAACGGTGTCGCCCGGCAGGCCGATGACCCGCTTGATGTAATCAATTGAGGTGTCAGTCGGCAGCTTGAAAACCGCGATATCGCCGCGCTCCGGTTCCGCATCCCAGACGCGGCCGGAAATCGGCGCAAGACCAAACGGGAAGGAATAGCGGGAATAACCATAGCTGAACTTCGAAACGAACAGGTAATCGCCGATCAGCAACGTGTCCTTCATCGACCCGGAGGGGATATTGAAGGGCTGAAAGAGAAAAGTCCGGACCACAAGGGCGATCAGAAGGGCCTGAATTATGACTTTTACGGTCTCGTAAACGCCGCCTTCCTTATCTTTTCCGTTTTCCGTCACGCTCATGCTGTCCCTAAAGTTGTTCTCTAAAGTCCGCCGGAGCCGGTGCCCGGATATCGGCCACTCTTAGCCGGTTGCGGCCAGCGAAGCAATCAATAGCCAAAGGTTCGCTGTCATGCTCACGAGGAAGTTGTTGATGGGGGCTTCGGCCAGTCTTCCGGCCACGCAGAAATGACAACAAAGGCCTGCGCCAAAGGAAAATCGTCGGTGATGGTCAGGTCAATGGTCGCCTTGAAACCTTCCGGTATCATCGCATTCAGGCGATCCGAGGCTCCACCGGTCAGGCTGATGGTCGGTTTTCCGGATGGCAGATTCACAACGCCCATTTCCCGCCAGGCAACACCCATGCGAATTCCGCTGCCCAGAGCCTTGGAGCAGGCTTCCTTGGCCGCAAACCGCTTGGCATAGGAGGCTGCCCTTTGTGCGCGGCGATCGGACTTGGCCCGCTCTACTTCGGTGAAGACCCGATTGGTGAAACGCTCACCAAACCGGTCCAGCGTCTTCTCGATCCTGCGAATGTCGATGAGGTCACTGCCGATGCCCAAAATCATCTTCGGTCAATTCCATTCGTTCCGTTCAGGACCGCTTATGTAGGGTGAGATCCCGTCAGCTGCCAGGGTCGTCGTCAAAGGAGCGGTTTGGCGGCGGGAACAGACGCTTGTTCCGGGCATCCAACGTTACCTTTCGGCGCCGCTGATACACCTCGACGCTCTTATAGACGATAAAATACGAAACCGTTCCGAGAACCAAACCCATAGGCACCGCGCCGATGAACATAGGCTTGACCATGGGCAACAGCGAATCGAGCGACTTGGCGAACAAAGAGCTCTGGAATTGCGCATGGACCGCGTGCGGGTCAGCATCCGGGGCCTGACCATAGAGCACCCACTGACCGATTTTGTACGTGAACGCCCAAATGAACGGGAAGGTGAGTGGGTTGCCGATCGATGTGCCCAGTGCCGCCGCAATCATGTTGCCGCGAAGAACCCACGCCAGTGCAAAAGCTGTCAGAAAGTGAAAACCAATCAGAGGCGTGCAGGAAGAAAATGCACCGGCAGCAAAGCCAATGGCAATCGCATGAGGGGTTGCCGTCAACCGCAGGACACGCTTGCCGAAATACCGCGTCGAGCGGGCCCAGCTGTGCCGTGGCCACACGGCAACACGAAGGCGCTCAACATGCGTTGGTCTATTACGGCGGCGGAACAGCATCTGGCGGCGTTAAGTCCTGTTAATCAACTTTTTCAGGCGAGGCCTCTGCTGCCCGGTTTGACGGCCGGCAGAGCGGCGAGCTCCGGCGGCAGGTTGTCCGGTTCATAAGCTGGAACCTTGTAATCCGCCAGTGCAATTACCGGAACCCCTGCATCTGCCTCTCCGCCGGACCGGTCGATCAGGCAGGCGACAGCAAGAACTTCAGCACCAAGTGCTTTCAGAGACGTTACCGTTTCGCGGCTGGAGAGGCCTGTTGTCACGATGTCTTCAACAATGATGACCCTTGCGCCTTCTGGCATCTCGAACCGGCGCAGACGGAACTCCCCATCTTCCCGCTCGACCCACATTGCCGGGACGTCGAGATGCCGCGCGGTTTCATAGCCCGGGATAAGTCCGCCGAGGGCTGGGGAAACAACAAAATCCAGAGGCCCGAGATCCGATGCCTGGATCTTCTCAGCCAGTGCCTTGCACAGGATTTCCGTTTTGTCCGGGTACATGAAAACCCGCGCCTTTTGCAGGAAGATCGGGCTGCGAAGGCCTGAAGTCAGGATGAAATGCCCTTCAAGAATGGCACCGGCATCGCGGAAAACGGACAGCACGTCGTCACGTGTCATAAAGCGGGTCCTTTTGACTTGATCAGTCCGGTCAGCCGTTCACCCGGCTTACACTGGAGACATTCGGTTTGGAACGGAGTTGATTGATGATGCGGTTCAAGTGTTTCAAATCCCACACTTCCAAATCAATCAACATTTGATGAAAATCCGGTGCGCGTTGAAGCATTTTGACGTTATCGATGTTGCCACTGTTCTCGCCAATGACCTGCGCGATAGTTGCCAGTGATCCGGGCTCGTTGGCGGCGGAAATATCCAGCCGTGCTGGAAACCGTTCCGGATTGTTGACGTCGATATCCCAGCGCACATCAACCCAGCGTTCGGTTTCGTCGTCATATTCTTTCAGGGCAGGCGATTGTATCGGATAGATGGTCAGCCCGCCGGATGAGGTCAAGATCCCGACAATGCGATCGCCGGGCACAGCACCGCCATCTGGCGCAAAGCTGACCGGGATGTCCCCCGACAATCCCCGAATTGGCAGCGCATTGGTATCTGACCAATCATCGCCGTCTTCAACGATTGCACCGGCAAGCCCAGTTGGAGGGATGCGAAACTTGAGACCATGGCCTTGTTTGAGGTCAAACCAGCCTTCGCCAGACGGCGGACCGGAAATGGTGACACGTTCATCCTGATAATCAGGATGGGCGGTTTTCAATACGGTCTGAGCGCTGAGATCGCCCCGGCCAACGGCGGCCAGGAGATCGGCAACGCTGTTTTGGTGATGCGTATCAAGCACCGCCTCAAGAAGGTCTTCCGAGTAGCTCTTGTCGGCTCGTGCGAAAGCGCGCTTGAGTATGTGTTCGCCCAGCGCGCCATATTGCTGACGCACTGATTCCCGTGTTGCGCGGCGGATCGCGGCACGCGCTTTCCCGGTGACGGCAATCGCCTCCCAGGCAGGCGGGGGCGTTTGCGCCTGCGACCGGATGACTTCAACCTCATCGCCATTATGGAGCGCGGTAACCAGCGGCATGATCTTGCCGTTGATCTTGCAGCCGACGCAGGTGTTGCCGATATCCGTATGCACCGCGTATGCAAAGTCGATCGGAGTGGCGCCGCGCGGCAGGGCAATCAGGCGGCCTTTCGGTGTGAAGCAAAACACCTGATCGTGGAAGAGTTCCAGTTTCGTGTTTTCAAGAAACTCTTCTGGGGTGTCGCCTTGGGCCAGAAGCTCCGTGGTCCGGCGGAGCCACTCAAACGCGCGGCAGTCTTCTGTGTGATCGGCGATGTTCCGGCCGCCATATTCGCTGTCTTTGTAAAGAGCGTGTGCCGCAATGCCGTACTCGGCAACCCGGTCCATATTGACGGTGCGAATCTGCAGCTCGACACGCTGGCGGGAGGGGCCCACGATCGTCGTGTGCAACGATTTGTAGTCGTTTTGCTTCGGCGTGGAGATGTAATCCTTGAACCGGCCCGGAACTGTCGGCCAGGTCGTATGGATGACACCGAGAACCCGGTAACAGGCTTCTATGGTGCCAACGGTCACCCGGAAACCATAGATATCCGACAGCTGCTCAAACCCGATCGCCTTGCGTTGCATCTTGCGGAAAATGGAATAAGGGCGTTTTTCCCGGCCTTTGACCAAAGCCGCCATGCCCCGTTCCGACAAGCGCTCAGCCAGCGTCGTCTCAATGTCGAGAATCAGATCCTTGTTGCGCTCTCTGAGGTCTTCCAGGCGTTCGTTGATCGTCTCATAAGCTTCCGGGTTGAGCGTGTGGAAGGAGATGTCTTCAAGCTCTTCCCGCATGTCATGCATACCCATGCGGCCGGCCAGGGGCGCATAGATCTCCATGGTTTCTTCCGCGATCCGGCCGCGCTTGTGCTCCGGCATGTGTTGGAGCGTGCGCATGTTGTGCAGCCGGTCGGCGAGCTTCACCAACAGGACACGGACATCATCGGCGATTGCCAGAAGAAGTTTTCGGAAATTTTCGGCCTGCTTCGCTTTTCGCGACACCAGATCCAAACGGCTGATCTTGGTCAGGCCGTCGACCAGTTTGCCGATCTCCTCACCGAACAGAGAATCGATCTCGGTGCGGGTCGCATCCGTATCTTCTATGGTGTCATGAAGCAGCGCGACAGCGATGGTCGCATCATCCAGGCGCAAATCCGTGAGGATCGCAGCGACTTCCAAAGGATGAGAGAAATAGGGGTCACCGGAGGCCCGCATCTGCGAGCCGTGTTTTTGCATGGCGTAGACGTAAGCCTTGTTGAGCAAGGCTTCGTCGGCATCGGGGTTGTAGCGGGTGACACGCTCAACCAATTCATATTGACGCATCATGGTCGCGACTGACCCATGCAACCGCCAACATACATGGCGGAACTGATAAACTGCGGCCAGAGCGCCAGGTCAGTCCAGCAACACTCCGGCCATGATAATGGTATCAAATATCGTCGGTCCGCTCAGGCGGCACAAGACCTTCCAGGCCGCGCAGAAGATCTTCTTCTGTCATGCGGTCAAACTCGACGGCACTGTCGTCGACGTTGTTGACCTGAGTGACCTGCTGTTGACCGGGTACAGCCACAACCGGAACAGATTCGGCTTCCGGCTCATCCACTTCAACGAATTTTTGAAGCGAATGAATGAGGTCTTCTTTCATGTCTTCAGGGCTGACGGTCTGTTCGGCGATTTCACGCAGAGCGACAACAGGATTCTTATCGTTGTCGCGATCTATCGTCAACGGAGAACCACTGGAAATCATGCGAGCGCGATGCGCAGCAATCAGCACCAGCTCAAACCGGTTTTCGACCTTGTCGATACAATCCTCGACGGTCACGCGCGCCATTCGACGTCTCCATAGCTTTTGGAACAAGAACTTCAAGCGTATAGTGATGCCCTTGGCAAAAAGCAACCCCTTGTCGAAAATCCGGGGAGGCGGCGGAAATTATAGAAAAATCCGGTTATTTTTTCACAGCCTACGCGCCATAGCCGTTGCGGCTTGGAGAGGAGATAGTGTACGCCAGTCCTTAGCGCCCTATAACTAAAAAGGCGTTCTAGAAGAACTAAAAATAATCTGATCACAAAATGGCAAAATAGCAGCCAGTGGTCGGAAGCTATATGCGGTGATTTTGTTTTTGTTCCGTGAGGTTCCTTTGGTGGGAAGGAAACTCGGGTCAGCGGTCTCAAACAGGATACGCATACCACTTAGAAGGGTTTCAATATAAATGTTTGATGCACGAGAAAAGGTTGCCTTGTTCATCGACGGTGCAAACTTGTATTCGACAGCCAAGGCCATCGGCTTTGACATAGATTACAAGCGTCTGCTGAAGGAATTTCAGGGCCAGGCCTATCTGTTGCGTGCCTATTATTACACGGCGCTGATTGAGGACCAGGAATACTCCTCCATCCGCCCGTTGATCGATTGGCTCGACTACAATGGCTATAAAGTCATCACAAAGCCTGTGAAGGAATTCGTCGACAGTGCGGGACGCCGCAAGGTCAAAGGCAATATGGATATCGAGCTTGCTGTTGATGCCATGGAACTTGTGGAATCCGTGGATCACATCGTGCTCTTCTCCGGTGACGGCGATTTCCGGTCACTGGTTGAAGCGTTGCAGCGCAAAGGGCGGAAGGTCAGTGTGGTATCGACCTTGAAAACGCAGCCGCCGATGATTGCCGATGATCTGCGCCGCCAGGCCGACCACTTCATCGATCTGGCAAGTCTTGCCAACAAAATCGGCCGCGATCCGTCCGAACGTCCTCAGCGTCCTCCGATGCCGGAGATCGATGACGAGGATGACGACGACGATTACTAAGAGCGGTTAGATGCCGGTCCATGATGTCCAGGCTACGCCCGTCGATCCACCTCTGGATTGCCGGGCATGCCCTCGTTTGGTTGAATTTCGGGAAGGTCTGCAGGCCGAACATCCCGAATGGTTCAATGCGCCCGTGCCGTCCTTTACGTCTCCAAATCCGAGATTGCTTGTCATTGGACTTGCTCCGGGCATGCGCGGTGCCAATGCGACCGGGCGCCCGTTCACCGGCGATTATGCCGGCGATCTCCTCTACAAGACCATGCTGGATTTCGGTTTCGCCGAAGGGGCGTATAAAGCGCGGCCGGACGACGGGTTGGTGCTGGCTGACGCACTGATTACCAACGCCGTGCGCTGTTTGCCTCCGCAGAACAAGCCAACCGGACCGGAAATCAAGACCTGCCGTCCGTATCTTTTGTCGACACTCGCGGCCAACCCATCTGTCCGGGCGGTCTTGGCACTTGGCCGGATCGCGCACGAGACGTTTTTGACCGCCTTGGAATTGAAACGGGCCCAGTTCCCGTTTTCCCACAATGGGCGGCATGAACTCCCGGGAACGGATCTTGTCCTGTTCGACAGTTACCACTGCTCCCGGTACAACACGAATACGGGGCGGTTGACCGAAGACATGTTCCGCGATGTCTTCACGTCGATCCGTCAGCACATTCCTTAGGATACGTCAGTCTTTTGTAGGGGCGCCGGGCCCACTCGGCGCGTCGACTGTCGTCCAGCCATCCGGCCCGAGATGTTCTTGCGGCCGGAAGCGGGCCTTGTACGCCATCTTGATCGAGCCATCGACCCAATAGCCGAGATAGATGTAGGGCAGCCGGAGCTTTCGCGCGCGCTCGATGTGATCAAGTATCATGTAGGTGCCAAGCGCGGTCTCAGTGAATGCCGGATCGTAGAAGGAATACACCATCGACAGGCCGTCGCTGAGCTGGTCGCTCAGAGCAACGCCGAGCAGCGGCCCGGTCCCGGCTCCCGTCATGAATGTATCCGGTCCGCGTTTTCGATACTCGATCACCATAGTCTCAACATGCGTATCCTCCACCATCATGGCGTAGTCGAGGATACTCATTTCGGTCATGCCGCCATCTTCATGGCGTGCCTGCAGGTAATCGCGAAAAAGATCATATTGCTCGGCCGATGGGCTCGGCGGAAGGCGGGCTCCGATGACATCCGCCCCGGATTTCCAAACCCGTTTGAGCGATTTTGTCCACTTGAAGTCGTCGACGCGGACACGCACGGAGACGCAAGCCTGGCAGTTCTCGCAAGCCGGGCGGTACGCAATGTTCTGGCTGCGCCGGAAACCACCTTGTGTGAGCACTTCGTTGAGCGCGGGCGCGCCGTGGCCGACAAGATGCGTAAACACCTTGCGCTCCTGCAAACCCTCAAGATAAGGGCAGGGCGCGGGGGCAGTCAGATAGAACTGCGGATGGTCGGTCGGGTGGCGTGTCACCAGCTATTCCTACGGCATAAAAGTCGTCCCTCACAGCCCATAGTACCATGGTGCGATCAGCGAGAAGGTCAACCATAAAACAAGCGCCAGCGGGACGCCAGCACGCAGGAAATCAGCAAAACGGTAATGTCCGGGCCCCATCACGATCAGGTTGGTTTGATATCCAACAGGCGTCGCAAAGGACGTGTTGGCGGCAATGATCAGGCAGACAATAAAGGCTTCCGGCGGCTGGCCGATCTGATCAGCGAGATTGATAGCAATGGGAGTGAAGAGGACCGCGGCTGCGTTGTTCGACAGGAAGTTCGTCAGGATCATCACCATGAAGAACAAGGCGGACAGGACGACGCCAGGCGGGCTGCCGTGAAGGATGTCGGCAAGTGACATGGCAACCGCTGACGCCCCGCCAGTTGATTCCAGGGCGACCGCCCCGGCAAGTGAGGCGCCGACGAGCATGAATATCCGGCTGTCGATGGCCCGCATGGCCTGGCGGATGTTGAGGCAGCCGGAGGCAATCATGGCGAAGGTTCCCGCAACGGCCGCGGAAACAATCGGCACCAGGCCTGAAGCTGCAAGCGCGACAACGCAGGCAAAGATCGCTAGCGCGCGTGGAGCATAGCGTTTGCGGGGAACTTCTGCCGTTGACCAATCAAGCAGCAGGACATCGCGATTTCCGCGCAGCCGCGCAATGTCTTCTTCGGATCCCGCGACCAATAGAACGTCACCGGCTTCCAGTCGGATATCATTCATGGCCATGCGGGGCATGCGGCTGCGGCGCTGAATGCCCATCACCAGACAGCCGGTTTCCGTGTAAAAACCGGATTGCGGCAGCGTGCGGCCCATCAGGCGCGAAGCGGGGGCAACGACGGCTTCCGCAAGGCTGAGGGACCCATCCTGGTTCGGCGTGGCCTCACGGCCGGTTACATTGGTTTCACCGCCATCCGTTTCCATCAACGGCTGGCGCCGCGCCAGGGCATTGGCAAGTGCGGTGCGGGTCGCAGCCACAATCACGGTATCGCCCGGAGACAGGATGACATTTTCAAAGGGCGGAAGAAGCGGTTGCTGGCCACGCTGAACCAGGCGGACGGTCATGTCCTTCAGGCTCGGAAACATGCCGGAGACGGCTTCGGTGCCGACGAGCGGGTGCTCATAGGTGATTTCGATCTGGGCGATGAACTGCTTGCCGGACGTTGCCTGAAATTCCTCAGCCATGGTTTTACGATTGCGCATCAGGTGCGGCATGACGAACAAAACGTAGAGGATCCCGGCACCGGCAACCATGACCCCGATTGGGGTGAAGCTGAAGAAGGTCAGCTTCAGATCCGAGGACTGCGCCGCGTAATTGGCCACCAGCAGGTTGGTGGACGACCCAATCAGTGTGGTCATACCGCCCAATATCGCGATGAAGGACAGCGGCATCAGAACCCGTGAGGCCGATTGCCCCGCCGTGACTGCGACGGCGGTCAGGATCGGCAGGAACATCACAACCACTGGTGTGTTGTTCAAGAAAGCGCTGAGTATGGCGACGGCAAGCAGGATTGGGGCCGTGGCCCATTTGGACCGGCCGCGGGTCCATCGGACAATAGCTTTGGCAGGACCTTCCAGGGCATCTGTCTGAAACAGGCCCTGACCGATTATGAGAAGGCAGATGACGGTGATCAGGGCCGGATTTGCAAAGCCTTGCAGAAAATCACCTGTCGCAACCCGGGTCCCGTCGCTGCGGAAGACCGGGATCAGGGAGAATATAACGATGAAGCTGGTAACGGATCCGAGCGCGACCGTTTCAATCGGATAACGCTCAAGCGCATACAAGACGACGGTGGCGGTCAGGACCACAAAGGTCAACGCCATCGCGATATCAACTGAGAGCATTCACCCGCCTAGATCCAACCTGCCCATTTCTAGGAGCAGTTTAGACCAGCCGCTTGAGGCTTTGGAAGGGCTCACCTTTCGAATTCACACCCGGAACACTGCTCATATTTCATGCAGAGCGTTGAAATAAGATCATTTTTCTTTGAGCAAGAAATCACGCAGCGGCGGAATGCTCGCGGGTATAGGCCCGGTGATAGGCGGAATTGATCACCACAGTGCCCAGGATCAGGTCATGCAGCAGGCGCTTGCGGTCCGAGAAAAGGGACACGAGCAGCACGAACGGCGTGAGCAGAGAGATGGAGAACCAGAACAGCAACAGGTGCACGGCGGCCAGCAGAGGGTAGGGTTTGGCGCCATACCAGAGCCGCATCTCAAGACCCATCGCACGCATGCCGATCGTGGAGGCGCTTGGCCCGCCCAGCGTAAATGCGGCATAGATCAGTGCGACGGATACCGGCAGGATGGCGTAAAGCAGGAAGCCGAGACCCAGGGTGAAGACCCCGAGAATGAACACAAGAATGCTCGCCCCGAGTGTCAGCAGGGTGATCACGAACGCATCGATAATGAAAGCGATAATCCGGCGGCTGCGCACGCCCTCAAACAACTCCGGTTGCAGGAACGGATCAAATGCGTCTTGCCTGGAGGATCGGGACGATGTGTCGGCGGACATGAAACAAGCTCTCCAATTCGTGATGAGCTGGATATGGGGATCGGAATTGGGAAACGCAAATGCTTGTCTTTGACATCTAAACAATCAACGCATTGCTTTGATGACCCCTAAGAGAATGGCAAGGCCTCTGCCACATTCACCTTCGTCATTGCCCCGCTTGAAAAGCCTGTCCCCGACACGATCGGGGAGGTAATCCATGCCGAAGTGGTGCCGCAAACAAGGCCGTGCTGTTTGGAAAGGGAACGGAATAGAATGGATCCTCGGGTCAAGCCCGAGGATGACCGCGTGAGGGCAGACGTGTTGCTGTAGTGTTGAGGCGCCGTCCCGGACTTGATCCGGGACCACCCATCCGTGGCAGGAGTTTTTCCAAACGGACCCCGGCTCGGCGGCCGGGGTGGCATTTGGCAGTTATAGTGTGCCGCGTTTAATTGAATTCAGGCTGCTTCAGGTTTTGCGTACGAGGCATAGCCGAGTGGCAGCGAAACCTGTATCCGTTTAAACGCGATTTGCTCTAGGAGATCTCAGTCCCGGCCCGCAAGCATTTTTGCAACGGTGGGCGCGAAGTAGGTGAGAATGCCGTCGGCGCCGGCGCGTTTGAAGGCCAAAAGGCTCTCCATCATGGCACGGTCGCCGTCGAGCCAGCCGTTGCCGCTCGCCGCCTTGATCATCGCGAATTCACCGGACACCTGATAGGCGTAGGTCGGGACCTGGAACTCGTCTTTCAGCCTGCGGACAATGTCCAGATACGGCATGCCGGGTTTCACCATGATCATGTCGGCGCCTTCGGCAATGTCGAGCTCTGCTTCGCGCAAGGCTTCGTCCGTGTTGGCCGGATCCATCTGATAGGTGCGTTTGTCGCCCTTCAAGGTGCCGGACGAGCCGACAGCATCACGGAACGGGCCGTAGAAAGCCGATGCATACTTGGCCGAATACGCCATGATCTGCGTGCTGCGATAATCCTGAGTGTCGAGTGCCTGCCGGATGGCACCGATCCGGCCGTCCATCATGTCGGACGGGGCAATCACATCGGACCCGGCTTCGGCTTGATTAAGCGCCTGTCGGCAGAGTTGATCGACTGTCTCGTCATTCAAGATGCTGTCGCCATGCATCAGGCCGTCATGGCCGTGGCTTGTGTATGGGTCGAGCGCTACGTCTGTCATCAAGCCAAGGTTCAGGCCCTCGCCCTTGATCGCCCGGCAGGCCTGACATGTCAGGTTGTCCGGATTAAGCGCTTCCGAGCCCGTATCGTCGCGCAGATCCGGGTCCGTATAAGGAAAGAGTGCGATCGCCGGAATACCGAGCTCAGCGGCTAGATTGGCGTCGCGCACCGCCTCGTCGACCGACAGGCGTTCGATGCCTGGCATGGACGGAACCGGCTGGCGGATGTTTTCGCCATCAACGACGAAGACCGGCCAGATCAGATCATCCACGGTCAGCGTGTTTTCACGGATCAGGCGGCGGGACCAGTCGGTCTGCCGGTTGCGGCGCATGCGGGTGCCGGCAAGGAGCGAGTCCATGTGATCGGAGGTGATGGGCGGAAGAGAACGGTGAGACGGCATTAAACGGGCCTGCACTTAGGTGGGAAAATCAGATTGGATGTCCATCGGACATTTGTGTCACATTATCACGCAGATTTCTGACGTCCAACATTCTGTAAAACAACTGAAATTAAATACGAAAAAGAGATTGTTTGACGTTCGCGTCAAATATGGTTTTATGCGCTTCAGAAATCAAACACATCCGGCGCAGCCAGAATCGGCCGTGCAGGTTCCCGGGAGGATATCGTGGACTTTCAACTGAACGAAGACCGGCGGGCAATTCGCGATATGGCGGCAAGCTTTGCGCGGGAAGAACTTGCCCCGCATGCCGCGCAGTGGGATGAAGACAGCCATTTTCCGATACCTGTCATGCGCAAGGCGGCCGAACTCGGGCTCGCCGGAATTTATGTCCGGGACGATGTCGGGGGCTCCGCTCTGACCCGTTTGGACGCTGCGCTTATCTTTGAAGAATTGTCGAAGGGCTGCACGTCCACCGCGGCATATCTGTCGATCCACAACATGGTGGCCTGGATCATCGATACGTTCGGCAATGAAGATCTGCGCCAGAAGTTTCTGCCGAAACTCTGCACCATGGAACTCCTGACCAGCTACTGCCTGACCGAGCCGGGATCAGGCTCTGACGCCGCAGCGTTGCGGACTACCGCCAAGGATGATGGCGATCACTATATCCTCAACGGCTCCAAGGCCTTCATTTCCGGCGGCGGTGTCAGCGATCTCTATGCGGTGATGGTCCGGACAGGTGATGAAGGGCCGGGCGGGATTTCCTGCCTGCTCGTCGAAAAAGGCACGCCGGGTCTAAGCTTCGGTGCGAATGAAGTGAAAATGGGCTGGAAGAGCCAACCGACTGCGCAGGTGAACTTCCAGGATTGCCGCGTTCCGAAATCCAACCTCATCGGTGTCGAGGGCCAAGGCTTCAAGATCGCAATGGCCGCGCTTGATGGCGGGCGTTTGAACATTGGTGCTTGCTCGATCGGCCCGGCTCAGGAGTGTCTCGACCAGGCGATTGCTTACATGCGGGAGCGCAAGCAGTTCGGCAAACCGCTGACAGCTTTCCAGGCGCTACAATTCCGACTTGCCGATATGGCAACGGAGTTGGAGGCCGCGCGCCTGCTTCTTTATAAGGCGGCAACCGAGGTGGATGCGAAAACACCGGATGCGCCGAAGTTTGCGGCCATGGCCAAGCGCCTGGCCACGGACACCGGTTTCAAGGTGGTGAATGACGCGCTGCAACTGCATGGCGGCTATGGATATCTGAGGGACTATCCGATCGAACGGTTTTTGCGGGATGTTCGCGTGCACCAGATCCTGGAAGGCACCAATGAGGTCATGCGCTTGATCATCTCGCGCCACCTCCTGAAAGACTGACCGTCTTCTCACGGCAAAAAAACACGACCACTTTTCCAGTTTCTTAAGGACATGCAGTGAGCGACATCCTGTTTGAAAAGCGCGGCAAGGCCGGATTTGTTACTCTCAACCGGCCGAAGGCGCTGAATGCGCTGACCCATCCTATGTGCTCGGCGCTGGCGGCTCAGCTGACCGAGTGGGCGGAGGATCCGGACGTTGCCCATGTGGTGATCACCGGGGCTGGGGAAAAAGCGTTCTGCGCCGGCGGTGACATCCGCAGCATCTATGATGCGAGGATGGCTGGCGAAATGGACGGGCTCGCGGAGTTCTTCAAGGAAGAGTATCTCCTCAACGCGCAGATCAAGGCATATCCCAAACCCTATGTCGCGCTTATCAATGGCATTGTCATGGGCGGCGGCGTTGGTGTATCGGCCCATGGCAGCCATCGCGTCGGAACGGAAAAGACAATGTTCGCCATGCCGGAAACCGGCATTGGTTTCTTCCCGGATGTTGGCGGCACGTATTTTCTGCCGCGCATGCCGAAGAAAACCGGTGTCTATTGCGCCTTGTCCGCTGGCCGTCTGAAGCAGGGCGATGCACTGGCAACGGGTGTGTTGACCCATGCCATCAGCGAAGCAGATCTCCCCGCATTAGAAGCGGAGCTGGCGGAGAACAGCGACGTGGATGCAGTGCTCAGCCGGTATATGGTTGAGGCTGAACCCGGCCCCTTGATGGCCGCTGCAGATATGATCGAGCACTGCTTTTCTGAAGGCAGCGTTGATGCCATTTTGTCGAAACTGGACGAGAGCAGCGACGAATTCGCGTTGAAAGCTGCTCAGGCGATCCGGCAGAAATCCCCGACCAGCGTGCTGATTGCCTTTGAACAAATGCAGCGCGGCGGGGAATTGAGTTTCAACGAATGTATGAAACTCGAATACCGTATTGTCTCCGAAATCCTGAAAGGCTCGGAGTTCTACGAAGGCGTGCGCGCGGTGCTTGTCGACAAGGATCAGGACCCGAAATGGTCCCCTCCAAGCCTTGATCAAGTGGACAAGGAAGACCTGGCAGCGTATTTCCGGGAACCGGCAGGCGGAGACTTGCCGCTCTAACGCACAAACGGACCGGCCATGATCACGAGCTTTCAGGACCTCTTCTATTCGCGCCCGCCCTGGAGCACCGTGCTGATCTGGTATCTGCGCGCGATGGCACTGCTATTGATGGGCGGCGGCGTGATCTATTGGGCGCGAATTATCGGCATTGTTGAATGGCGCGGCATGTGGTTCTGGGAAATGCCGATTGCCATACAGGGTGCCGTTGTCTTCTTTGCGGTCCTGGACCTTGTGGCGGCGATCGGCCTTTGGCTGACCGTATCCTGGGGAACGGTCATGTGGATTTTCCGGTGCCTGTGCCAGATCGTCATGCACACGGCCTTTTCAGATCTTTATGGCCGCCGGCCTTATGAGATCGCCTTCTACCTTTTGACCATATTGATCTTTGCGGGGCTCACCTATCTGATGCGCCGCGAAAACCGAACGGCCGCGGCTTGATGCAGAAGGTTGTGCTGGCGCCAACTGACTCAACTTTTTAAGGGCTTGGTCCGGAGCATCAACAAGCTGGCCTATAAATCTGAAAATACGAAAAGAATCGTCACGGGAGAAAACAATGGCAACCACGGTTGGCTTTATCGGTCTTGGGAACATGGGCGGCCCGATGGCCATCAATCTGGCGAAGGCGGGCCATCGGGTCCTTGGCTTCGACATGTCGAAAGCAGCCATCGACGCCCTTGTTGCCGAAGGCGGCGAGGCGGCAGCCGATGTTGCCCAATTGGCGGCTGAGGCCGATGTCATTGTGTCCATGCTGCCAGCAGGCAAGCATGTCCGTCAGGTCTACATGGGCGAAGGCGGCATCCTGGACAACGCGAAGGCCGGAACCCTCCTGATTGATTCTTCCACGATCGATGTCGACAGCGCGCGGGCGGTAAGCGCGGCGGCAGCCGGCAAATCCATGCCGATCGTCGATGCCCCGGTTTCCGGTGGTGTCGCCGGTGCCGCTGCTGGGACACTGACTTTCATGGTCGGCGGCGAAGACAGCGCTTTTGAAGCAGCCAAGCCTTACCTCGATATCATGGGCAAGACGATTGTCCATGCAGGTGGCGCAGGAACCGGGCAGGCGGCCAAGATTTGCAACAACATGATCCTGGGCATTTCCATGATTGGCGTCTCGGAGGCGTTCGTTCTGGCGGAACGTCTTGGCCTTGATGCGCAGAAGCTGTTCGACATTTCCTCAACCGCATCCGGTCAGTGCTGGTCGCTGACATCTTATTGTCCGGTGCCTGGACCGCTGCCCACATCTCCTGCAAACCGTGACTACCAGCCGGGCTTTGCCGCGGGCATGATGTTGAAAGATTTAAAATTGGCTCAGGAGGCCGCGCATTCCTCGGGCGCAGCGACACCTATGGGTGCAGAAGCCGCGTCGCTCTATTCGCTCTTCTGCAACCAGGGCGGGGAATCCTTGGATTTCTCTGCTATTGTCAAATTTCTCAGGGGCTCATAGTAAATCAAAGATTAAATCGATCCCTAAAACAGCTTGTGGAAGTTAATATTTGATTCAGTGTGTCTCTTAAGCGGATTTTAGAGTCGCTTGTGTAGATTGTGCATCAAGGCGGGAAAATATCCGTCGAATGACAGGTACAAAAAGAGGCGCAATCACATGATCACCGCAAGTAGGGCAGTCGATGCTGTGTCACAGGGTGAAGAGGAAGAAGTGGCCATCAAGCCGCTCTACCTCGAGGCTCTTACACTTGTAGAACGTTTGCACCGGCGTTTGCTGGACGTCATCAAGGACGAGTTCGACCGCATGGGCCGGTCGGATGTCAACAGCGTTCAGGCGTTGTTGCTGTTCAACATTGGCGATGCTGAGCTGACAGCTGGTGAACTGCGGACCCGCGGATACTATCTCGGTTCCAACGTGTCCTATAATCTGAAGAAACTGGTCGAGACCGGTTACATTCATCACCAGCGCTCGCGCATGGACCGCCGGTCCGTCCGGGTCAGCCTGACCGACAAGGGCCAGGAAGTGGCAAAGATCGTCAATGATCTTTATGAGCGCCATATTCTGTCCGTTGAGCAGGTTGGTGAAATCGGCCCGCAAGACTTTGTCACACTGAACAAGTCGCTGCGGCGTCTCGAGCGGTTCTGGACCGACCAAATTCTATACCGCCTCTGATCAATTCACGGCGTATCCAGATGACAAAGCACCGCCCAAGTGGCGGTGCTTTTGTATTTGGGGCACTTAATCGGCTGACAAATTCGTGATCGGCTTGCGGCCGTCAGAATTCGACATCATCTGGACACATTGGAATGGCCTTTAGGCCGTTGAATCGCGGCGGGTGAGCTGTCTTTGAATTTGTTAACCTTGCTGCAGTACCCATAATGGTCGTGAGCCGGTGATTGACCGGGCAGGTCAACGGCCATTGAACCGGATTGACGATGAATGCGCCGGATGGCGCCTTGTACACAGCACTGTGGGGTCGGCAATGACACTTTTTTCCGCTTCGTCCGGGACAAAGTCTTCTTTCAAGTTGAACGCCAAATTTTGGAAAAACGGGCTGATGCTCCTTGGACTGGCCGCGCCTGTGGTGGTCACAGGAGCTGCGTCTGCGCAGCAATCTTTCCGGACTGCGGGGCAGGACCTTGAATGGGCCGACAGCTTCGATATCGCAACGGACAATATCACCGAGGTGAAGTCATACGCTCCGACCTTGTCGCCAACGACGGTTGACTACATCGGCGCTGCCATCACACGCTATCAGTCGATCGTGCAAATGGGTGGATGGGGTACAGTGTCCACGGGCGGGAAAGCTCTTCGCATCGGTATGAAGGACCCGCGCGTTGTCCAAGTACGCCAACGCCTGATCATTTCTGGTGACCTGGAACAACAGGCCGGCCTTTCGGATACATTCGACTCTTACGTCGATGCCGCCCTGCGGCGCTTCCAACTCCGCCACGGCTTGATCCCGGATGGCGTGATGGGCGAGAGCACCGTTGAGGCGCTCAACATTCCGGCCTATGTGCGCTTGCGCCAGCTCGAAACGAACCTTGTCCGGGTCCGGTCCATGTCCGGCAACCTCGGTGACCGGTATGTGATGGTGAACATCCCGGCGGCTGAGATCGAAGCGGTTGAAGATGGCCGCGTCCGCTCGCGCCACACCGCAGTGGTTGGCAAGATCGACCGTCAAACGCCAATCCTGAACAGCAAGATCTATGAGCTGAACTTCAACCCGTATTGGACCGTTCCGGTCTCCATCATCCGCAAGGACTTGATCCCGAAGATGAAGGAAGACCCGGAATATCTGTCCCGCAACAAGATCCGGATTTTCAACTGGCGCGACAACCAGGAAGTGGCGTGGCAGCAGATTGACTGGAATACGGATGAGGCGACACAGTACCGCTTCACTCAGGATCCGGGGCAAGAGAACTCTCTCGGCTCTGTGCGGATCAACTTCCACAACAAACACCAGGTCTATCTCCATGATACGCCGTCCAAGACCTTGTTTGGTGAAGACTACCGGTTCCACTCGTCCGGTTGCGTGCGCGTTCAAAACGTCAGGGAATTGGTGACCTGGCTGCTGCAATCCACGACACCGGATTGGGACCGCACTAAGGTCGATTCAGTCATTCGAACCGGCGAACGGGAAGACGTGAAGCTGAAGCGCTCGATCCCGCTTTACATGACATATGTGACCGCCTGGGCCAATGCCGACGGCGTGGTTCATTTCCGCGAAGACATTTACAACCGTGATGACCTCAGCGGCACAGGCGAGCAAGCCCGCCTCTAGGAACACAACGCATGTCATGAATGGTTCTGGAACGCCGGTCTTGATGAGACCGGCGTTTTTGTTTGGTGGAAGAAAAAATATAATGAATCTAAATACTTACGCCGATTTGGGTGCGGCGAGGTTTGTAGGGTGAGGCTAAATTATTCATGAGATTACAAATACTTGCCGAACCAACAGGCCGGTTATTCAACTTGCTAGGCGAGCAAACTCTGAGGTTGATTGAGGTAGTCTTGGTTAGTAGTCGATAAGCTGACGTTGCAAAACCGGATACGTTCTTTCAGATTGCCCGCTTTGAAGTGCTTAGCCTTACATCCACATATCGCGAGGCGCGGGGACACCTTTTTCCTTCTGAACCAGGTACATCGCGATCACTTTCACGGCTTCTAATGCATAATAGTAGTGGCGTTCACGCTCCCAATCGTCTGGGTCACTTTCAGCAAATTCTGATGATGCGTGCGCTGCTGGATGGCGTATGTGTTTCCTCAAAAATCGCCCCACGTTTGCATCAACTTCCCTAATTGTGTTCATCGATTTGCCTGCCATCTGAGCCAATTGGGGAACTTTCTCAATTTCCTCAACAGCGGACTTGATGATGGCGTCCCGAGCTTCAATGACAACTGTTTTGCTTTCTTTTTTTGGGAAGGGAGCAAAGCAATTTTCAATCATCTTGTAGAAGGTCAAGCATGCGAACCGATTTGAATACCTGGATAGCCAAAGCCCTTCGCGCCACAATGCAAAGACAAAGCGCCATTCCCGATTGACATCCCGCAGCTGGCGCCTCGGAAAAGAGCCGTCCGCATAGTAACTTGTGAAGTGTTGCGAATTCCGGGAAAAACCTGATAGTGGCGAGGGGCCTCGGCTTCCACCACTGAAACTAAAAATTGAAAATGGTGAATTCTCCTGTGCCCACGCTAAGGCGCTCAGGAAACGAGCCAGAAGGGTGTACCCCTCCTCATATTCATCTTTATGTGTTGTTAGTTCTACAGCAACAGCGGGAAAGAAGTCTCCGGTCTGGGCGATAATGTGAAAATCTCGCCCCATGTGTGGGATGATGGTGTCTGAACCAGGCCAAGCGCCAGCTATCGAAATATTTGCAACCGCCCAACGTTCCATAGCTTTCCTTTTCGTGTGCAATCGTTCCGCGTTTCGCCGCCAACCTTTTAAACTCGGTCTCAGTAGCAGCCTTCGCCGCGTCTTTGATTACCTCTGGCCGCGGCTGATCGCGGCCTTTCCATTCACAAACAAAAATGCCGATGTCGGCCTTCGTTCTCGAAGTAAACCCGGGCTAAGATGCCTGGCAAAGAATCAACCGTCGCTGGGCAATTATTGTGCCGATCCAATCAAGCCTGTTTCAGTGTGATGTTCGGGTGTTTCTACCAATCTGTCTAGGTGCAGCCTGCGCGGAATACAGAGGACTTGCTAAGGTGCGGCGCCGGTTTAAAATTGCATCGTGATTTCAAGACCCAATACAGCCATATTTTGCAGGGTGCGGCGAGTAAAATAGTAATGTAGTAAAGGGGTTGGTTTACCTTGATGAGACCGGCGTTTCGTGTCTATTGAGGCAGGAGAGGGACCTTTTGAACCAGCAAGGGATTCAGGCCGGATGAATCGCGGTCCGAGGGCGGGCGAAATCTATATCGAGTTCAGGCAGATGGGAAAACAGGTGCAGGTCACCGCGATCGATGCTGCGACTGGGGTCGAAGTGTCGATGTTCGGCCCGTCTTCTGCTTTACAGAGCGATTTACAAAAGCTCGCCGTCCGCAAGCTAAAACGCCGGGTCGAGCAGGTGCGTGCAGCTGAACTTGCCAATAAGGACCAGGATCCCACGCTGTACTGATAGTGGCGGTGGTGTAGTTTTTTGTGGCGTGAAAACGAGATATCCGGACGGGAATTGGCCACTCTAGTGCGGGCCGCTAATCGACGGCTTCAGCGGTTTGCAAAACACGGGCCTCAGCTGTAATAACCTTGTTCCGGCCTGCGTCTTTGGCTTTGTAGAGCGCGTCATCTGCATCTTTAAACAACAGATCTATGGCATCAGCGCCGGTCGCTTTACACGCTGGATTGGGGCCCGCCATAGTGGCTACCCCAAAACTCGCGGTCAAAGAAAAGCTCGTGCCACCTTCTTTGATAACTATCTCAGAGAGTGTTTTGCGCAGACGGTCTGCCAAACCAGAAGCATTTTCAGAATTTGTCCGCGGCATCAGAAGACTGAATTCCTCGCCGCCCCATCGGCACACGACATCGCTTTGGCGGAGACTGTTTTCAAGAGTGCGCGCGACAACCCGCAGCGCTTCGTCACCGGCGGCATGCCCGTAGGTGTCGTTGACGGACTTGAAGTGGTCGATGTCTAGAAGCGCGACGCTCAGCGGAGCTTCCGTCCGGCTGCGCGCTTTAAGTTCGTGATTGCAAAGTTCGAGAAAGTGGCCGCGATTGAAGACCTGCGTGAGGCCGTCCGTAATCGCCTGCATGCGGAATTGCTCCGCGAGTTCGGCGCGGGCTTTGACTTCCCCCTCGAGTCGCTCCTTGACCGCGATCAGTTCTTCTTGCATGCGGTCGCAGAGGCGAACCATCCGCTTCTGGTCCTTGACTGCCCGTTTGTAGGCTGTCGTAAGCGTTTTGATGAGATCAGTCGTTTCCTCCAAGCCGTCGATTATCGTGCTGGCATGTTCCAGCACCCGGTCTTCGCTATCGAATAGCGTGAAATCGGTCTCGGCTTTTCTGGAGGTCTCGGTCATGCGTCCTCGGTTTCCGGCTTCAAGTTGAATGTGGCATGTTCGAAGTCTTCCGCAAAGTCCTCGCCCATCTCCTCCATCATGTCGTCTTCTGGATCAAAGTACCAGTTGATGGTGATGGTCTTGCCGTCTTCAGCAGCTTCTTCCAGCATCTGGAAGAGGTTCATGATGGCTTTGGCGCTCGAAGAATTGAAATAGATGAACCGCATCTCAACCGTCAAAGCTTGTCCGTCAGAGGCAGCAACGTGTTCGGCGACGGCCTGGAACACCGGACCGAAGAAGGCGCTTGCATCTTCCGGGTAGCTTTCGCCGGACATGGACAGCGTGCCGTTTGCGGCATCCAAATGGACTTCCGGGGAGCGGGAGGTTGCTTCGATCTTAAGAGACGTATCTGTCATTTTGTTCTCGTTCTCTCTTTAGATGAACGCTTTGAGCACGAAGAATTTGCGATCGTCTTCGATTTCATGGAAATCGAATTCCAGCGGTTGGGTGGCCCGCCGTGCGATCTCCAGAAGGCCGATAGACCCACCTTCGCTTTGCTCTTCCGGTTCTTCGCGCAGTTTAGTCCGATAATGCTTGCGCAGGGTCACTTCGTCCATGCTGGCAATTTCTTCAAGACGGGTCCGCAATTGCTCGGCCTCGGAGCCGGGCACCGGGTTGCCGCAAATCACAAAGAACCGCTCATGTTCATGGCCGAAGGCAACAACACCGCCGGAAAGACGGTCGGCCTTGGTTTCAGACAGAAATTCCTGCTCATCCGAATACCGAATGATGTTTTGGACCTGCTCCACAAAGACAGAAAAGACCCGTTTGGCCACTTTGCTTTCGGCGTTTTTCAACTCCATTTGCTGCTTGACCGAATTGCCGAGCGATTCAAGAAGATTTTCCGAAAGATAACCGGAATATGCAAACAGCATTTTCCGGTCGCTAAGTTCCTGTTTGAACGAGTACATGTCGTTTGCGAGCACTTCGGCCTCCTACTCAGCTGCCTGCTTGTGCGCTGGATTGTTTGAACGTGGCGTCACCGCCAGAACCGTGTAGTCGTCCCGCGCGGGTTCAGAGCCACGATAATTTTCCAGGACTGATTTTAGCTTTGAAAGTTGGGTTTCGAGGTCTGCGTAGGCATTGGCCTCCAAAACCTCAAATAGCCGTTTCCGGCCAAAGGCGCGTTTGCGTTCGCCGCCAATGTGATCGGTTGCTCCGTCCGTCGCCAGATAGAAGGTTTCGTCTTCTTCAACGGCCAGATGATGCACCTTGAAGCTTTCCGGGCGGCGGAGGCTGCGATAACCGAGACGGTGCCGGTCGGCCGCGATCCGCTTGATGCCGTCCGATGATTGGACGTAGAGCGGAATGCCAGCCCCGACAAAGGTGAGTGTGTTTTCGGCGGGGTCATAGATTGCCAAGGCGGCTTCAAAGCCATCATCGGACGTTTGGTTATCGTTCCCCGCATCGGAAGGCCGGTCTTGACCAAGGCGTTGACGGACACCCCGATCGAGATCCAGCATCAACCGCTCCGGGTCCGCGAGTTCTCCAAGGTCCAGGAGTTTTTTCAGCTCCGATGAGACAACCATTGTCAAAAGCGCACCGGGAACCCCGTGCCCGGTACAGTCGGCAACGAAAAACACTGTTTTGCCATCGACTTCTGAGGACCAGACGAAGTCGCCGCTGACCACCTGCAGAGGCTCCCACAGCATCGCCGCATCCTTGACCGATGTGCGCATGTCCGTGACATTGGCGAGCACACCTTGTTGGATCTTGCGGGCGTAGTGGATGCTTTCCAAGAGCTGTTCATTGGCCTCTTTCAGCTCGATCCCGCGTTTTTCCGAGATGCCCAGCGTCTTTTGAAGTTGGGCCATCGTTTCGCGGATCTTCCGTGCCATCGGTTGGAAGATGAAGACAATTTCCAAAAGGATCAGAAGCAGTGTCAGGGCCCACATCGCCGTGATGAACCGGTCCAGTGCATGAAGGGACACTTCGCCTTCATCCTGAAACACGCGCACAAGTGTGTTCAGTTTCACCGGCAGTTCAAGGTTCGCCATGCGTACGATCGAATCGATGTCTTCTTGTCGGGGCGGTTCTGATTGTGCAACAGCGACCGCCCTTTCTAGGAACTCCCGAAGCAAGGGATCAAGCGGATGATTTCCGCCAAAAAACGCGCCCTGGAGAGCCGGCGAGAGATCGCCTGTCGGAACAGCTTCGGCAGCGCCAACATGGCAGCTGATGCCTTCACCGAGTGCCTTGTTGATCCGGTCAATGTCCGTTGAAAGAAGTGCCGTATGCGCGCGCATCATCTGGTCCGCGCAACCGATCAACATGAAGCTTGGGCTGGCTCCGTTGACACGCTCGAACCGGCTCATGTCCTGAGCGACCATCGCGATGCGCTGGCTGAGCATGCGCTGCCGGCCTGCCAAGTTCACTTCGGCACCGATGCGATGCTGGTCAGCAAGAAATCTTGTATCTGCAACCCAGATAGCAGTCACGGCAAAAGCAATAAGACCCAAGCCAAGACTGTAAGCCATGGTGGGTAGGTTCTGCTTGTCTTTCAGCCAGCCAAGTATCTTCATTTCCCCGGGCCCAATACAAGTTACAAAAAATAGTCCCCAATCTCGTATTAGTTTTCATATTCGTTTGAAAACAATTAAAGGCGGTGCACCGGTTCCGTTTAAAGTCATAGAATATCTGTACTGCTAGTTAATTACATCAATGAGCGTATGGCAGTTACATTTTCCTTTAGGGCATGTGGTCATGTGCCGGATTTCGAAGCATGCCGGTTTCAAGAAGCCCTGCGTCGCTGTTGCTCTTGGTTCCACCACAAGGCTGTGTTAATTCCACGCCACACAGCGGTGAGAGGACCTGGGACCTGCAAAGAAACCGGCCTCTGAAACTGCGCTATGACACAGACACAACACAATAAGGATGGTGCTATGTCTTTGATGGAATCCTCCGATCAGTCCGTTCAGTCGGATTTCTTCACCCGCGGTCTTGCTGAGGCAGATCCGGAACTCTTCGGCACCATCGAAAAGGAACTCGGCCGCCAGCAGCATGAGATCGAGCTGATCGCATCCGAGAACATCGTGTCACGGGCCGTTCTTGAAGCGCAGGGCTCTGTGC
Source organism: Roseibium alexandrii DFL-11 (assembly GCF_000158095.2). Taxonomy (NCBI): domain Bacteria; kingdom Pseudomonadati; phylum Pseudomonadota; class Alphaproteobacteria; order Hyphomicrobiales; family Stappiaceae; genus Roseibium; species Roseibium alexandrii. Next base: position 1,862,715 of record NZ_CM011002.1, on the reverse strand, counting down.
TCACCAACAAATACGCTGAAGGTTATCCGGGCCGTCGCTATTATGGCGGCTGTGAATACGTCGACATGGCGGAAAATCTGGCCATTGATCGGGCGAAGAAGCTTTTTGGCTGCGGCTTTGCGAACGTTCAGCCGAACTCCGGCAGCCAGGCCAACCAGGCGGTCTTTCTTGCGCTGATCAAGCCGGGCGACACCATCCTCGGCATGAGCCTGGATGCAGGTGGTCACCTGACCCACGGGGCCAAGCCAAACCTCTCCGGTAAGTGGTTCAATGCCGTTCAGTACGGCCTGAACGTTGAAACCGGTCTGATCGACTATGACGCGATGGCAGCCTTGGCTAGCGAAACCAAGCCGGCCCTGATCATTGCCGGCGGCTCTGCGTACTCGCGTCAGATCGACTTTGCCAAGTTCCGCGAAGTGGCGGATGAGGTCGGCGCATATCTGATGGTGGATATGGCACATTTCTCCGGTCTGGTTGCCGCTGGCGAGCATCCTAGCCCGTTCCCATATGCCGACGTTGCCACAACCACGACCCACAAGACCTTGCGCGGTCCGCGCGGCGGCATGGTACTGACCGACAAGGAAGAGATTTCCAAGAAGATCAACTCCGCGGTTTTCCCGGGTCTTCAGGGCGGTCCTCTGATGCACGTGATTGCTGCCAAGGCTGTTGCGTTTGGCGAAGCCCTGACCGACGATTTCAAAAGCTACATCCGTGCCGTTCGCGAAAACGCGCAGGTGCTGTCTGAAACCCTGCGCGAAGGTGGCATGGACATTGTCTCCGACGGCACCGACACGCACCTGATGCTTGTGGATCTGCGTCCGAAAATGCTGACGGGCCGCGACGCAGAGAAGTCTCTCGGTCTGGCGAACATCACCTGTAACAAGAACGGTGTTCCGAACGACCCGCAAAAGCCGATGATCACCTCGGGTGTCCGCCTCGGCACGCCTGCGGCGACCACGCGCGGCTTCGGTGTTGCAGAATTCCGCGAAGTTGGCCTGTTAATCACGGAAGTGTTGGACGGTTTGAAGTCTGCAAACAGTGAAGATGGCAACGCGGCAGTTGAAGCAGCAGTCAAAGCCAAGGTAGAAGCACTGACAGCACGGTTCCCGATTTACGGGTAATGACCGGCTCGTTCAGGAGCTTTGACATATGAAATGTCCGTTTTGCGGCGGCGAGGAGACCCAGGTAAAGGACTCCCGTCCCACCGAGGACAACACAGCCATTCGCCGCCGCAGGATCTGCAACACTTGCGGTGGCCGCTACACGACTTTCGAGCGTGTGCAGCTGCGTGAGTTGATGGTGCTGAAGCGGTCTGGCCGCCGGGTGCCGTTCGATCGCGAAAAACTGGTGCGGTCCGTTCAGATCGCAGTGCGCAAGCGTCCGGTCGATCCAGAGCGGATCGAGCGCATGGTGAGCGGCATCGTACGCCAGCTGGAAAGCTCCGGCGAAAGCGAGATTACTGCCGAGACCATCGGCAACCACGTCATGGAAGGCCTCAAAGGGGTCGATGACGTGGCCTATGTCCGATTCGCATCCGTTTATAAGAATTTCCGTGAGGCCAAGGATTTCGAAGCTCTCCTCGATGAGCTGAGCGATCCTGTGACACCGGTCTCCAACAAAGACTGATTTCCGGCGCGCTTATGTCTTCAATTACAGAAACCGACAACCGGTTCATGGCAGCCGCCGAACGGCTGGCCCGGCGGGGTCTTGGCCGGGTTTGGCCAAACCCGGCTGTCGCCGCCCTGATTGTCCAGGAAAACTCAGAAGGTGTTCCTGTGCTCGTGGGCCGTGGTGTCACCTCCCGGCCCGGAATGGCGCATGCGGAAGTCAACGCCCTCACTCAGGCTGGTGAATTGGCCAAAGGCGCGACGTGTTACGTCACCCTGGAGCCCTGTTCACATTATGGACGCACGCCCCCGTGTTCGCTGGCGCTAATCGAAGCCGGTGTGTCGCGTGTTGTTGTCGGGATGATGGACCCGAACCCGCGTGTCTCCGGACGGGGCGTCGGCATGCTTCAGGACGCCGGCATTGAGTTGGTTACGGGCGTTCGGGAGCGGGCCCTCAAAGATTTGTACCGAGGGTTCACCTACCGGCAACGCCGGCACCGGCCATCCGTGTTTTTAAAGCTCGCGGTGTCAAAAGACGGCTTCATTGGCAGGGAAGGAGAAGGCCAGATCAAGATATCCGGGCCGATCTCCATGCGCATGGTCCATGGGTTTCGGGCAGCATCGGATGCGATCCTCGTTGGAATTGGCACAGCGCTGGCCGACGACCCGCAACTGACTTGCCGATTGCCCGGTCTTCATGCCCGCTCGCCTGTGCGTGTGGTGGTTGACCGCCAAGCGCGCCTGCCGCTGATGTCCAAGCTTGTTCGCACCTGCGTCGATGTGCCGGTCTGGCTGGTTTGCGGCAATGCAGCGGATGCCGACAAGGTCAATGCCTTGGCCGCAGCCGGTGTCAACATTATCCGGGTGCCTGCCACCCAAACCGGGATCGATCCGGACGTGATCTTGAGCGCTCTGGCAACGCGCGGGATCACCCGCCTGATGGTTGAAGGTGGGGCGCGTCTTGCCTCGTCCTTCTTGAATGCTGGACTGATTGACGATCTTTGTGTTGTCACAGGCGATATGGAAATCGGGGAGGGCGGCATACCTGCCCTGCATGACCTTGATCTTGCAAATGTCCTGACCGACCCCCAATTTGCCCGCATTGGTGCCGGGTATCTTGGAGCCGACCGATACACTTACCTCAGAAAGAGTGGAGCCTGACATGTTCACCGGCATTGTGACCGACCTCGGCGAGATTCAGTCCGCGTTGGATATTCCGGCTGGCAAGCGGACCCGGATCAAGACCCTTTACGACACGGACAGCTTCGATATTGGTGCGTCCATCTCCTGCGACGGCGTTTGCCACACGGTGACCGCCAAGGAGAACAGTTCAGGCGGCAACTGGTTCGAAGTTGAGTCTGCCGCCGAGACTCTGGCGTTGACGAATGTCTCCAATTGGAAGGAGGGGCAGACGCTCAACCTTGAGCGCTCTTTGACCATGGGGGCGGAGCTCGGCGGTCACCTCGTTCTGGGACATGTCGACGGCGTTGCCGAGATCACCAAGCGCGAAGATCATCCCGATAGCGTCTATTTCCAGTTCCGTGCACCGGAGGGTGTCGCCAAGTTCATCGCCAAAAAAGGATCCGTGGCACTCAACGGTACATCGCTGACCGTGAATGAGGTCGACGGTCTTTTGTTTTCCGTCTTCCTGATCCCGCACACGCTGGAAGTGACCAACTGGTCAAACAGCAAGGCCGGAGACCGCGTCAATCTGGAAGTGGATATGATGGCGCGCTACGCGGCACGTCTTGCGGAATTCACCAAGACCGGGTAGGGGACGATCCCAACACTTTCACGCAGAACTGATGCATGGATCCGAGCACGTCGGATCGGCGGAACCAGACGGCAGCTATGCCGTCCGGTCTTAACGGTCTTGCAGGAATGACACTGGACAAACCGGGGCAGACGTGGTTCCTGTCGCGGCCTTACAAAGGATCAACCTATGAGCGCTGCACCGAAACTCTTGATCATTGAAGCCCGCTTCTATGACGACCTCGCCGATTCCCTCGCCGAAGGCGCAATCGCAACGCTTGACGCGGCGGGTGCGACTTATGAGCGTGTGGCAGTCCCCGGTGTTTTGGAGATCCCGGCAGCGTTGTCGATGGCCATGACGGCCATGGAGAACGAGGGTGCACTCTACGATGGTTTTGTCCTGCTTGGTGCCGTGATCCGGGGAGAGACCACGCATTACGACATCGTGGCAAATGAATCCAACCGCGTGATCATGGATTTGATCGTCGATGCGGATCTTGCTGTCGGAAATGGTATTCTGACAGTCGAAAACAACGAACAAGCGTGGGCCCGCGCAAAAGTTGGTGACAAGAACAAGGGCGGAGCAGCGGCTCAAGCGGCTCTTGACATGATCGCCTTGCGCGAGCGCTTCGGAGTATAAGAAAAATGACCGGAAAGGCCGACCCGGACAAACCGGCACGACAAAAAAGCGACAACTCAAGCCGTCCCGCGAACAAGCGTGGCGTTGCCCGGCTGGCTGCCGTTCAGGCTCTGTATCAAATGGATATCGGCGGCGCACCGCTGACCAATGTTGTGAGCGAATACACAGCATTTCGTTTGGGCAAGGAAATCGACGGCGAACAGTATCGCGATGCCGACGAGCAATGGTTCAAGCACATTTTGGCGGGCGTTGTTGCGGACCAGAAGTTCCTCGATCCCTACATCCACACCGCCTTGAAGGAAGACTGGCCGCTCAAGCGGATCGACAGCCTGCTTCGGGCCATCTTGCGCGCCGGTGGCTATGAGCTTCTACGGCGCCGGGATGTGCCGGCCAAGGTGATCATCTCCGAATACATCGATGTTGCGAAAGCATTCTTCGAGGATGATGAACCGGGACTGGTCAACGGGGTGCTTGATCGGTTGGCCCACGAGCTGCGCAGCCCGGAATTCGACGTCAAGGACGCGGACGGACAGGCCTGAACATGGCCGCCGACCGGCCCGGAGAGTTTGAGCTGATCAAACGGTTTTTTGCGCCCTTGGCAAAAGACCCTGGCAGTCTTGGATTGACGGACGATGCTGCGGTTCTCAAGCCCCGGCCGGATTTCGATCTCGTTCTGACCAAAGACGTTTTGGCCGCCAATGTTCATTTCTTTGCCGAAGATGCCCCGGAGGCCATCGCGGCGAAGTCTCTGCGGGTCAATCTTTCCGATCTGGCCGCAAAGGGAGCCACACCGCGCGGCTATCTACTCGGCATCGCGCTTCCCAAAGGCTGGACAGCGGATTGGCTCGAGCGCTTCTGCAAGGGACTGGCTGCCGATCAGGCCGCTTACGACATTCAGCTTCTTGGCGGCGATACCATACGATCTTCCAATGGCTTACAGATATCTATTACCGCAATAGGTGAAGTCCCAAGCGGGCATGCCGTTCGCCGTTGCGGTGCCAAAGCTGGTGACATCTTATTTGCAACAGGCACGATCGGAGATGCAGCCGCGGGATTGAAGGCACGGCTCGACAGGGGTTTTGCATCCACAGCCGGTCTTGCCGCTAGTGGCGAGGCGCACATCCTCGATCGCTATCTGCTGCCGCGGCCGCGCACCCGTTTGGCGCCGTTGATTGTCAAATACGCCAACGCGTCCATGGACATCTCGGACGGTCTTTTGTCGGACGCGGGCCATATGGCCTCGGCAAGCTCTTCGACCATCCAGATAAATCTGGAATCAGTGCCGTTGTCACCTGCGCTTACCTATCTGAAGAGCGCGGCGCCGGACGTCTTTTTCGCGTGTCTAAATGGCGGCGACGACTACGAAATTCTGGTTTCGGTTCCTGAAGCCGTCTCGCAGGCCTTTTCGGCGGCAGCTTCCGGACTCGGGTGCCCAGTGACCGCCGTTGGCAGGGTCGTGGATGGCGAGGGGGCGGTTAAGCTGCTCGACAACGGTGTTCCCGTATCTGCTGATCTTCAGAACGGTTTCAGGCACTTCTAAGAGGGCCTGCTTCAACTGGTTCGAAACAGGAGTCGCGGTGCTTTGCGAACTCCAGCAAGCGTGATAGGCAAGGTTTCTTTCCCACGCCAAAGGCGATCACGGCCTGAGGCTTTGTCCCGTTTGAGATCCTGATTGATGACTGCTGTTGCGCAAGACACGTTTGTCGACGACCGGTTGGCCAAAAGAAATGCCGTTCTCCTTGCTCTGGCCCAAGCGCTTGGAGGGGCATCCGCCTCCATCGTAATCACGACGGGTTCGTTGGTCGGGTACATGATGCTCGACGAAGACAAGGCGCTGGCGACCGTACCTGTATCCGCCATGGTTTTGGGAACCGCATTCGGCACGATTCCCGCCGGGATCATCATGCGGCGTTTCGGTCGCCGGGCCGGGTTTATGGGCTCCGCATTGGTGGGTGTTGCCTCCGGTCTGCTTGCCGCCTACGCGGTGCTGCTGAACCACTTTCTGCTGTTTTCCTTTGCCTGCGGGCTGGGCGGGTTCGCTGGCGCCTTCGTCCAGCAGTACCGGTTCGCTGCGGCCGATACGGCAAGTGACGCGTTTAAGCCGAACGCGATTTCATGGGTCCTTGCCGGCGGGGTGCTTGCCGGTGTTGTCGGACCCCAAACCGTCATCGCCACCAAGGACATGTTTGCGCCAATCCTGTTCGCGGGAACCTACGTGGCACAGGCCGGTCTCGCCTTGATCGCCATGTTTCTTCTGGCTTTTATCAAGATCCCCAAGCCACCACGCCAAAGCCACAAGCAGGCAGGAGGACGGCCGCTTGGACAAATCATGAAACAGCCGCGCTTCATCGTGGCGGCTGCATGTGGCATTTGCTCCTATGCTTTGATGAGCCTTGTGATGACCGCAACACCGCTTGCCATGATCGGCTGCGGACTGAGCGAAACGGACGCTGCGCTTGGAATCCAGTGGCATGTCCTGGCCATGTTCGGTCCAAGCTTCTTCACCGGAAGTCTCATTGCCCGGTTTGGCAAGGAGCGCATCGTCTCGATCGGTTTGGCGCTACTAGCCGGATGTGCCGTCGTTGCCCTTATGGGGCTGGAGCTTGCCCATTTCTGGACAGCTTTAGTCCTCCTCGGCCTTGGCTGGAACTTCGGTTTCATCGGCGCGACTGCAATGCTAACTGACACCTACCGCCCGGAAGAGCGCAATCTTGTTCAGGCGGTCAATGATTTTCTGGTCTTTGGATTCGTTGCGGCAGCGTCCTTCTCATCCGGGGCGCTTCTCAATTCGTTCGGTTGGGCGACGGTCAACATCCTTGTGTTCCCGTTCGTCGTTCTTTGCATCGGTCTGCTGGTTTGGCTCGCAATGGCTGAAAGAAAAGCCGTTACAACTGCTTAAAGAAATTGCAGAAATCCACTTCGCCACTGCAACATAATTGCTGCAGTGCGCAAGTTAATGACGTAGCGGCATGAAAAAATAATACAATCGAAGTGCTTGACGCCCCGCGCTGCTTTGCTGCTATCGTGCAGTTGCTTCACGCTGGGGAATTCGGGTGTGAGGCGATCTGGCGGGTAAAACTACAACAACACCGCCCGCCACAGCCTTGGGAGGAAGCATGATCGAGCTTGTCGTCATCATTTTTTGTGGCCTCTTGTCCATTGCGTACGGCGCATGGGCAATTCAGTCCGTTATGGCAGCGGACGCGGGGAATGCCCGCATGCAGGAGATAGCCGGAGCGATCCAGGAAGGGGCCAGCGCATATCTCAACCGTCAATACACAACGATTGCCATTGTCGGTGCTGTTGTTTTTGTTATTGCATGGATCCTGCTTTCCGGACCTGCGGCAATCGGTTTCCTTATCGGAGCCGTGTTATCCGGGGCTGCCGGATACATCGGTATGATGGTGTCTGTCCGGGCCAATGTCCGCACCGCCCAGGCCGCAAGCCAAAGCCTGGGTGCGGGACTGGAAATTGCGTTCAAGGCCGGTGCTGTCACCGGCCTTTTGGTTGCCGGGCTCGCGCTTTTGGGCGTTGCTGTCTACTACATGATCCTTACTGGTCCGATGGGCTATGGGTCAGGTGACCGCGTTGTTATCGACGCCTTGGTCGCGCTTGGCTTCGGCGCCTCGCTGATCTCGATTTTCGCCCGTCTAGGCGGTGGCATCTTCACCAAGGGCGCAGATGTTGGCGGCGATCTCGTCGGTAAGGTTGAGGCCGGTATTCCGGAAGATGATCCGCGCAATCCGGCAACCATCGCCGACAACGTTGGCGACAACGTCGGCGATTGTGCAGGCATGGCGGCTGACCTTTTCGAAACCTATGCTGTGACCGTGGTCGCAACAATGGTTCTGGCATCCATCTTCTTCACGGGCGCTGAGGCAACCGAACTGATGCTGCTGCCGCTCCTTATTGGTGCAAGCTGTGTGGTCACCTCCATCATCGGAACGTTCTTCGTCAAACTTGGCGAAAACAATTCGATCATGGGCGCGCTCTACAAAGGTTTTATCGCAACTTCGGTGCTGTCTGCGGTTGCCTTGGCCATCATTGTCTTTGGCTGGTTGGGTGCAGGCACAGAATACATCACATCAGGCGGCACAACGTTCACCGGATTTGATCTTTTTGTTTGCGGTGTTATCGGCCTGATTGTGACCGGCCTCATCATCTGGGTGACGGAGTACTATACCGGCACCGAGTATCGCCCGGTAAGGTCTATTGCCCAGGCGTCTGTAACCGGTCACGGAACAAACGTGATCCAAGGTCTTGCGGTCTCTTTGGAGGCAACCGCTTTGCCTGCGATCATTATCATCGTTGGTATCTTGTCGACGCACGCCTTTGCCGGTCTGTTCGGGATTGCGATTGCGGTGACGACGATGCTTGCGCTGGCGGGTATGGTCGTTGCGCTCGACGCCTTCGGCCCGGTGACCGACAATGCTGGTGGTATTGCCGAAATGGCAGATCTGCCGGCGGAAGTCCGGACCACTACGGACGCGCTTGATGCGGTTGGCAACACAACGAAGGCCGTGACCAAGGGCTACGCGATTGGTTCCGCCGGTCTTGGAGCCTTGGTCCTGTTTGCAGCCTATACGGAGGACCTGAAGTTCTTCAGCGCCAATGCCGAGGAGGGGTCAATCTTCTATGGCATCTCGGTGGACACCTTGTTCTCGCTGTCCAACCCGTATGTTGTCGCTGGTCTCCTGTTCGGCGGTCTGCTGCCGTATTTGTTTGGTGGAATTTCAATGACCGCTGTGGGCCGGGCTGCAGGCGCGGTGGTTGAGGAAGTCCGCCGTCAGTTCAAGGAAAAGCCGGGCATCATGGAGGGCACCGAGCGACCGGACTATGGCCGGGCGGTCGACATGCTGACTAAAGCCGCGATCAAGGAAATGATCATTCCGTCGCTGCTGCCGGTTCTGTCACCGCTTGTCGTGTTCTTCGTCGTTCGTGCCGTCGCAACACCGGCGGACGCCTTTGCAGCGCTCGGAGCGATGCTGCTCGGCGTAATCGTCACCGGTCTCTTCGTGGCAATTTCCATGACCGCCGGCGGCGGAGCATGGGACAATGCCAAGAAGTCCTTTGAGGACGGGTTCACCGATAAAGACGGCGTAACCCACCAAAAGGGCAGCGAAGCGCACAAGGCGTCTGTCACCGGTGATACAGTTGGTGATCCCTACAAGGACACAGCCGGTCCGGCCGTGAACCCGATGATCAAGATCACCAACATCGTGGCGCTCCTGCTCTTGGCGGTGCTGGCGCACTGATAGGTCAATAAGCCAACAAAAACGAAAAGCCCCGGTCCAGTGGATCGGGGCTTTTTCTTTGTACCTTGCAGTGGACTTGTTAGAGCCCCAAGCCCGGGTTTGCTGCGCCCTTCAGGATCTGGCTCAGGAAGCCATAATCGGCGCCGCCAGTCCGGGTGGTCCGGGTCACGATGTCGACGATCTTGCCGTCTTCAAGGGTGTAGTTGCCCATATCTTTCACGAAGCCGTCCTCATCGAAGTAAACGGCAACAACCCTTTGCTCGACAATGTCGGGTGCCAAAAAGGCAGTCGTGGCAGTTTTTTGCGAGATGTAGTAGTACGCATCGCCGTCAAGACTTGACCTGGTCGACGGCGAACCCAAAACAAGTTCTACCTGTTCGCGGCTCGAGCCGACTTGAACCTGGCTCATCATGTTGGACGTGATGACATGGCCGTGCGTGTAGGTAGATGTGAAACAGCCACCAAGGGGCAGAGTTGCCATCAAGGGAAGTAACAGGGCGCAAGCCTTGAAGTTCATCTATGAAGTCCCGTAATGCCAGATCAGTCCGGCTGTATGTCAATTTCGTTGCTTGGCAAAGTCACTATCGTGGGATAGGGCACAAGGCAACACCTGAATTCTAAGGAGACCGCCATGATCCTCGGCTTGTTCCGCCGCAGATCTCGTGACGCCGAGCACAAAACCTACTGTGAAATCGTGGCTCAAGCACGGCAGCCCGTTTTTTACACGGATTTTCTAGTCCCAGATACAATAGATGGGCGTTTTGACCTCATCGTGTTGCATGCTGTTCTTTATTTTAAGCGCATGCAGGGTGAAGGCAAGAAGGTCGCCGAGTTCACACAGGATGTCTTTGATCTCTTTTTTCAGGACATGGATGCGTCCTTGCGCGAACTGGGCGTAAGCGATACACGCGTTCCCAAGAAAGTCCGGAAGATGGGCGAAGCGTTTTTTGGCCGCGCGGACGCTTACATGGCAGCCGTTGAAGCCGGAAACGCTGAGGATCTTGCGCAGGCACTTGGCCGCAACATCTATACGGAAAAAGACGAGCCGATTGCCCAGGAGCGTCTTGCCAGCTATGTCATCGCTGCGTCTGCGGAGCTGACAGGGCAGGACACACAGGACCTTTTGAACGGTAACATCAACTGGCCGGATCCTGCGCGGTTCCTGACTGGTAATGAAGAAAAAGACGAGCCTCAAAAGACATGGCCAATGAAACATTTCCTTACAGCCCATAAAGTGAACGGGGCGCCGGGTTGGGGACATGGATGAGAAAATAACCGTGACGCCGAACCAGGGGGAACGGGGCTGCGATTGCGAGGCCCTATGACCTCGATGGCGGGAAGAGCCTTGTCGCAGATCTTGTTCTAAAGCCCTACCGGAAAGCCGGGCTGCGGGTTGCGGGACGTATCACGGCCGAGCTGGAGCAGACCTGCGTGTGTCTCTGGAGCCGTTCGTCCAGGAACTGAAACTCGACATTGACCGGACGTTTGAACCGCATTCCAGCCGGCCTCGGAAAGTCCGTGATCTCAATGAGGACGGTGAAATCGAGATCGATCTTGAATCTCTGGATCCGCCCGATGTCATAACCGACGGCGTGCTTGACCTTGGAAACGTCATTTGCGAAGAACTAGCGCTCGCGCTTGACCCGTTTCCGCGTAAACTTGGTGTTGAGTTTGAAAGCGGAAACGACGGTGCAGCCGACCCGCAAGATCGTCTTGAGGAAAGTGATAAACCTTCGCCATTTGCCGCACTCAGCGCCCTCAAAGAACCACCGAAGCAATAACGCTGGATCAAAGGTCCTCGGGACCCCCGGTGTGTAAACGGGCGCTTTTTCGTGCAAGCAACCATGCATTGGCAGGAAAACGGTTGTCACGTCAGCCAAAACCTTTATGTTCGCGCCCGGCTCGAGACCCCTTGGGACCGGTTTAACATCTGTGACAGCGAGACTTTCCGCGTCTTGCCGGTAAACGTTTAAAGACTTTCTGAATGGCGAAAACGATTCCGATTTCACTTGATGTCATGGGAGGCGACCACGGTGCCGAGGTCGTGATTCCAGGCGCTGAAATTGCGCTTGTCCGGCATCCCGACATTCGTTTCCTGCTGTATGGCAATGAAAATGTCGTGCGTCCGCTACTGGACAAATACCCGCGCGTTCGCGATGCCTCCGTTTTCCATCACTGCGAAGTCGCTATAGCGATGGACAGCAAGCCGAGCCAGGCGTTGCGCCAGGGCCGCTGGAAGTCCAGCATGTGGAAGTCGATCGAAGCGGTAAAGACCGGCGATGCGGCGGTATCTGTGTCTGCTGGCAACACCGGGGCGTTGATGGCGATGTCCAAGTTCTGCTTGCGGACGATGGCTAATATCGAACGTCCGGCAATTGCCGCCATCTGGCCCACATTGCGTGGTGAGTCTGTTGTTCTCGACGTTGGGGCGACCATCGGGGCTGACGCCCAGCAGTTGATCGATTTTGCCATTTTGGGCGGTGCCATGGCGCGCGCGCTGTTCGGCATTCAAAAACCCACTGTTGGTCTCCTGAACATCGGTGTCGAAGAGGTCAAGGGTCTTGAAGAGGTGCGTACTGCGGGCAGGCTTCTGCGCGAAACGCCGCTACGCTCCTTGCAGTATTCCGGTTTCGTCGAGGGCAATGACCTTGGCGCCGGCACGGTGGACGTCGTAGTCACCGAAGGTTTTGCCGGCAACATCGCGCTGAAAACGGCAGAAGGAACGGCCAAACAGATCGGCAGTTACCTGCGTTCTTCCATGAACCGCACTTTCATGTCGAAACTCGGCTACCTATTTGCCAAGGGCGCTTTTGACCTGCTGCGCGAGAAAATGGACCCGCGCAAGGTCAATGGCGGCGTGTTCCTCGGCCTTAACGGCATTGTCATCAAGAGCCACGGCGGAACGGATGCGGAAGGCTTCGCATCGGCCATCGATCTGGCTTACGACATGGTGAAAAACGAACTGACGCACAAGATCGCGCAAGATCTTGTGCATTACCATCGCGGGCGCTTCGCAGAAGCGGCGCCGACATCGGAAGGTGATTTGTGAGCGTTATCCGTTCAATCGTTACTGGTACCGGAAGTTATTTGCCGGAAAAAATCCTGACCAACAGCGATCTGGCTAAGATGGTCGACACTTCGGACGATTGGATCGTTCAGCGCACCGGAATTCAGCAGCGCCATGTTGCTGCTGAAGGGCAGGTGACTTCGGATCTCGCAGTCGAAGCCGCTCTGCGCGCGCTGGAAAGCGCTGGGCGGAAAGCCGACGACATTGACACGATCATCCTGGCGACTGCTACGCCGGACAACACGTTTCCGGCGACCTCCGTTTCCGTACAGGCCCGTCTCGGCATCAATCACGGCTTTGCGTTCGACGTCCACGCGGTATGCTCCGGCTTCGTTTATGCTCTGACGACAGCCGATGCTTATATTCGCTCGGGCATGTCCAAGCGGTGCCTTGTCATTGGTGCAGAAACCTTCTCTCGGATTCTGGATTGGAACGACCGGACCACGTGTGTCTTGTTCGGTGACGGTGCAGGCGCTGTGGTTGTCGAAGCGTCAGAAGGCGAAGGCAACACGGCAGACAAAGGTGTTCTCACGTCGCATTTGCGCTCTGATGGCCGCCATAAGGACAAGCTCTTTGTCGATGGGGGGCCGTCTTCCACGCAGACCGTTGGCTATCTGCGGATGGAAGGCAAGGAAGTCTTCAAACATGCCGTCGGCATGATCACCGATGTGATTGAAGATGCATACTCCGCCACTGGCCTGACGTCCGAGGATCTGACCTGGTTTATTCCACACCAGGCCAACAAGCGCATCATCGACGCCAGTGCGAAGAAGCTGAAGATCGCGCCGGAGAAGGTCGTGACCACAGTTCAGATGCACGGAAATACGTCCGCAGCCTCCATTCCGCTTGCGCTCGACCTGGCTGTTCGGGACGGCCGTGTCAAAAAAGACGACCTCATCATGCTTGAGGCCATGGGTGGCGGATTTACATGGGGCTCCGTGCTTTTACGCTGGTAGTTATATCTGACAGTGCAAGAAACAAATCGTATTCCGATAGAGAGTTCCTGTTGACCGAGTCCCCTTCAGGCAATACCGTGAGAGCCTGCAGCAGAGTTTCTGTGTAAAATCAGCCAGATCAATGGCGTCCTGAGGAGGGGTTATGGGCAACCGGACTATTACCCGAGCGGATCTGTGTGAAGCCGTTTATCAGAAGGTGGGTCTTTCGCGGACCGAGTCTTCGGAATTGGTGGAGCGAGTTCTTTCCGAAATTTCTGACTGTCTCGTGACAGGAGAATCGGTAAAATTGTCTAGCTTCGGGTCGTTCGTCGTCCGTTCCAAAGGGGAGCGCATCGGCCGCAACCCGAAGACCGGTGAGGAAGTTCCGATTTCCCCGCGCCGTGTGATGGTCTTCAAGCCATCGAATGTCTTGAAACAACGAATTAACGACGCCCTGACCGGCAGCTAACGGGTTGCATGAGCTCACAGGACAAAAGCCCAGACGCTTTTCGCACCATCAGCGAAGTCGCTGAGGATCTGGATTTGCCGCAACATGTGCTGCGTTTCTGGGAAACCCGCTTTTCGCAAATCAAACCACTGAAACGGGGCGGCGGCCGACGCTATTACCGGCCGGATGACGTTGAGCTCCTCAAGGGAATCCGCCATCTTCTGTACGGTGAGGGTTACACCATCAAGGGTGTACAGCGGATTCTGAAAGAGCAGGGTCCGAAGCTCGTTATGCAAATCTGGCGCGAGGATGCCGATCCGCTCATCGGCAACCAACAGAGCACGTCTTCAGCACCAGCTCCTTTGACAGAAGAAACAACACCCGGCGAAACGGCCACTGGGGCAATGCCCTCAGGTTCGGTGCCGCACGATGTCATCGACGATGAAGCCGACAAACCTGCTGACGGGCAGGGTGGCAGCGGGTTTGGTATTTTGAGCCGCCTGCGGGGTGAAAAGCCGGAGAGCGCGGCAGCTGGTCCTGCGAAAGCGATTTCGAAAGAAGATATCCGCCGCCTGCAGTCCACCTTGTTCGAGTTGCTGGAGTGCAAACGCACCTTGGACCGGGCGCGCTAATAGCTCCACTATTTCCGCTTTAAAAACCGCCCAAGAAATCCGCCGCCCTTTGAGGGTTTATCGCTGGCGTTTGCCTGTTGTGCCGCAATCGCGATCTGACGGAGCTCATCCATGGACGAGCGTTTTCTCGGCCCAGCTTCTGATGCCCCACCAGCCGTCTCATCGCTGACTACACGTGGACGTCGAGGCTGTGTACCTGGCTGGGAAGCTTCCGGCGAAGATGCGGCTGGCGGCCGGCGAATTGGCTTTACGCGATTTGCCAACGTGGCAGGTGGAGTCTCCCCCGTTTTCTGGCGGTTAAGTTGCTGTAGAATGGCCGCGTCGATCGGATCGTCGGGATCAAGAACAACCTCTTCTGCCCCGTCAATGCGTTCGCCTTTCAGGGCACCTTCGGTATCGTATTCCTTGAAGATCGTGGGAACAGGGTCTCGCTCGACACCAAGGGCCGGATTATGGACCACTTTCAGTTCAATGCGCGGTGCGCCGCCGTCTTGCGGAGGGTGGTGAAACACCTGAATTTTTTCGTTTTCGTCTGAACCGAAAACATCTCCACTTGGAAACACCTTCCCGCGTTTGAGTGTGAAGCCAATGAACGAATAAAGCCGTTCAATGAGGTAACCGGTTGGCAGTTTGGAAGGCGTGAATTCCACCGAATAACCGATGATAGACGGGGCTCCCGAGCCAATCACACCAATGAGCTGTTCACCGGTGAGCGGAGACTTTTCGCCGTAAAGGTGGGGGTGAACATAAAGAAGAAGTGGTGTGTCTTCATCCGCCACCAGTTTGAAAGTGTCTGGTGTCATCAGGAACAAACTGGGCATCCAGAAAATGGCAGTTGGAGGAGACGCATTTGCGATGCTGGCCGTGACAGACTTCACAATCGCCATCGCCATATGGCTCTCGCTGCTGTCAGTGAAGGTTGCAACGTTTTCACCGATCTCTTGCAAAGCTCCATCAGGAAAAGCATCGACTGGGATAAGCCCCTTGTAGACGGAGATTTGTGTATAGGCTGTCGTCGCCTCAATAACGTCAGCAGCTTCCGGAAAACTTGACTTTACGGAGAAGCTGTTGAGCGCTTTTTCAAGCTGAGCGCTCGCTTCAAACGGCACTGTTTGCGTCACCAAAATGTGGTAGTTGCCGCAGAGAACCCGGATATCCTTCTCTGTTGATGTTTTTAGAAGTTTACACTCTTCGGCAGGCAGCCCGGCGGCGACCGCAGCGCGCACGATCATTTCCAAGACTGCGTTACCGGAAAGCGGTTCGTAACGCTCCATCAGCACCTGAGCGTCAATGCTCGGGGTTGGAAAGATCTTCATCTGAAAACACCTTTGGACTGAAATCGCCAAAGGACTTTAGCGATGCACACGTAAAGAAGGACTTATCAATCTACGCGCGCATCGCATCTTGGTGGCTAGAAGCTCACTATTTTTGCGAGGTCTATTTCAACCCCATGCAGGAGGCATAAAATGTGGTTGTAGCGGGCCAGTCGGAGAAAAGACCGACAACACCGGCGTCCTGAGCAAGGACATCGACCACTTCATAAACCTTGCCATCACCGTCAATCGCATCCTTGACCGTCTGAAAGTACCAGCCGCCGCCCGTAGTGAGCGGACCAGAGCGCTCCAGTGTCCAGGTGATTAGGTTAAGCCCTGCTTCGTTGGCGGCACGAGCATAGGCGGAGGCTGTAATTTCCCCTTCGTCCAGCGTCACAAGCACCCAAAGCGGGGGAGCGATGTAGTTGACACCCATTGCCTTCAGTTCGGCCATGGACGGCGAAAAGGTGCTCGGGTCGGACGGGTTCAGGTCCCGGCGGCCATCCAGATAAACAGCCTGCTTGCCGAATTCCGGCTCGTTCTCGATCCAGTACAGAACATCGTCGAGATTGAAGGACTGCGGGAAGACATCTGAAGCCGGAATACCGGCTGCCTTGTATTCGTCGATCAGTTTTTGCGCGTAGTCTTCCTGGCTAAACCCGTCAAAGGGCATATCCACCGACGGCGACTTGAGTTCGGGCGTGAATTTGACGCCCAGATCCTTGAACAAGGCGATCGATTTCGCGTGGGTCATCAAAGTGCCAGTTGTGGCATAAAGGTCAGTGCGCCATCCCGCCGTTCCATCCATGTAGGCTTCGACGGTCTTGGCGCTTCTGTCGGCTGCGTCCATTTTGCCATTTAGCGTCTTGAATTCGGCAAGCGTCAGGTCTGACGCCCGGCATTCCGCAGAGGCTTTTGTGCTGCCATCTGCAGGGCTGAACCCCTTGGTGCATTTACTAGCCAGATCTGTCGCCAAGATGTCGGTGGTTGTGTGCAGATCGTTCTGTGCGTGCCGGCAGACAAGTTCCTTGTCCTTGGTGAAGGTGACATCGCACTCCATGATCCCGGCGCCCATCAAGGCGGCAGCTTTGTAGCTCTCTACTGTGTGTTCTGGAAATTGCAGCGGCGCGCCCCGGTGACCAATCGAGAAGTCGGTCTTTTTCAGCGGCAGGCCGATGCAGGCCTCAAGTTTTTCCTTCAGCGGACCTTCGGCCATCTGGTCGATCAGATAATAGGGACGGGGGCCAAGCTCGATCGTGTCGGCAATGGCGGGAGTAGACAACATAGCAAGTGCGGCAATCGAAGCTGCTTTGGTAAAGCGCATGAGGATGAAAGTCTCCGTTGCAATAGGCGGCCTGGGTAACCCGGTAGAATGGCAATCAGATTACAGCTTTTGTCAGGAAGGCGACCAGCGAATTTTCAGCGCGTCCGGTCCCCGGACCGACAAACCGCGTTTGTAGCGGACATCTTCTGCTGCCAGTTCGATCCTGGAAAACCGGCGCAGCAGAGTTGAGAAGATAATATCCATGTCGAGCCGGGCGAGGTGATTGCCGAGGCAAAAGTGGGCGCCGCGGCCAAAAGCAATATGCCAATTGGGGGACCGGCCCACATCAAAGGTATCTGCGTTTGGAAACTGCTTCGGGTCGCGGTTGGCGGAGCCATAAAGAACGCCAAACTTCGTGCCGCGTTCAAACCTCTGGCCGCAAACTTCCATCTCCTGTGTCACATAGCGATGGAAAAAGGGGAGGGGCGACTCATAGCGGAACATTTCCTGGACCGCCGTCTTCATCAGGCTTTGATCGTCCCGCAGCCGCTGCATCTGGTCCGGGAACTTCAAAAGCGCATGCATGCCGCTGCCCAGAACGTCGATGGTCGATCCGTGCCCGGCCATCAGGATGAGCATGGCCGTTGAAATGAACTCGTCCTCGTTCATTTGACCCGCCTTTTGCGCCTCGATCATCATCGAAATCAGATCGTCTTTCGGAGCAGTTTCGCGTTGGCGCTTCAGATCCGACAGGTAATGATAGAATTCGGTGGTGTTGCGCTCGGCGAGTTCCTTGCGCTTATCAGACCGGTCGATGTCGAAATACTGAACGATGTTTTCCGACCAGATCCGTAGCTGAGGGCAGTCCGCGTCCGGAACGCCAAGAATGCGCCCGATGATGTGCCCTGGAACATTGGCGGCGAGATCCTCGATGAAGTCGATCTCCGCGTGGTCGGCCAGACCATCAACGAGGCTGTCAACATAGGCCTGGATCTCGTCGCGCAGCTTGTTGACCATCACTGGGGTGAACAGTTTGAACACCTGCTTGCGCAGCCGGTCATGGACGTCGCCGTCGCTGTCGAGCAGGGAGAACTGCACGAAGCGCGAATGGTGCGGCATGTCGTGCCAGTTGCCGTCGCGCTTTTGTTTTTCAATCTCTTCGGCGCTCGCGATGTGCTCCATGGACCGGACCATGTGTTCACTCATCACGATTTCCGAAACATCGTCAAAACGCGCGGCCAACCAGACGTCAAAGTCCTCATAATAGGTCAAACCCTCCTTGGCACGCAGCGCCGCGTAAAACGGATGAGGATCCTGCGCGAAGGCGTCAGAAAGGGGATTAAACTCAAGATCGGATGTGTGGCTCATTCTGGGCTCTGGGTACTTGGCGGGCGGGGACGGCGCTTTTTTCGATTCGCAAGGGCCGCATGGCATTTTTTGAGAAATACAAGTGAAAAGGGTTTCAGGCCACCCGCAGAACGGGTTTTCCGCAGGTCGAGGTTGTGTGTGAGGACATCGGCTGGGGATAGTGAGGAAAGGACAGTTTTGACAATGAGGAGAGGCGCGGGCCCCTCCTAAGATCGGCTCACACCTGCTAAGGGCGCTGTCTCAAAAACGACGACGGAAGTTCAGGGGGCTCAGATGCAATTGCCGGAACTATTTCATAAAGAATATCAGGGCTTTTTGCTGGAAACCGGCTTCGATGATCCGGATCCGCAAAGCCTTTTGATGGAGCTCGCATCGCTCAGCATGGAAGTTTATCTGAAGGAAATAGCGTGGCTGTCAGATTTTCTCGGACGCCTGGAAAAAGGCCGCGAAGTGGCTTGAGAGTGATGGGCTATTAGCGGTGCCACTTTAGAAACTGCCACAACACTGGTACGTGTTATCTGGACAATGGAATTTGGACTTCGTTCCGCCGGAAGGGCGGCAGTGTAAAGGGCGCATTGAAATAGGCGAAAATGGGCGCGCCGGCCACCTTCAAACCGTTCTTTGAGAGATGTTGCTCCAGCGTCTGCAAATGTCGATTGAAGTTTCGATCAGTCCACATTCCGGAAAACCGGATGGCGGCGACCTTCTTTCCTTTCACATTTACAATCCTGATCCGGTTATCATCCGGCCGCGGCGCAGTGCGTACCGTGTATTCTGATGGCAGGTAAAAGGCGACCCGCCACTCTCCATTCCCAACAGGCTGCTGCGTGACCGGGGCGGTCATTGCAATTTCAGCCGGTGCCGCTTGCTGGCTGACCGGGGCTGTCATTTCGATTTTATTGCTGCCCTGATTATCGCCTGAAATATATCGGAATAAAATCCGGAAAGCCTTGCGGGTCGCGGCGCTTCGATCGCCCGCAACGGTAACCTCTGCTGCAGCCATATCCTTATACTGCCGGATCTCGATTGGGCCATCGGACGACAGGACTTTATAACTCGGCTGTTCGAGTGCGGCGGCGGCAGAAGACAAAATGGCCAAAAGCGCGACAACTGCCGGGCCTGTGACCCCCAGCCATCCTGGTTTCCTGCGGAGAAACGATTGAGGTGTATGCATCATGGACCGAATATGGGGCAATACCGAATGAGGGCCACACCTCGCGTGTAATCACTGCCTGAATGCCAAGCAGCCGCGTCTTGGATTCAGCCATGAAATCAGTTCCTTGTTCAGATCTTCAAGAAGTCGGTATGTCACCTATGCGACATCGACATAGCCAACAATCCCCTCATAACTGTACTGCGAGAGCGTGGCGATCACATTGTCTTTTTCGGACTCGCTCGCCGTATAGAAATGAGTGCCGGTTTCAGTATTGAAGAAACGATAAAGTGCAATGTCATCCGTATCAGCCGTGCTGTGGAGGTGATAGGCAACACCTTCATAATTGAACTGTGAGAGTGTGGAAATCACCGAGTCCCGTTCCGCAGCGCTTGCCGTGAAGAAATGGGTTCCGGTGTCCGTATTGTAAAAACGATAGAATTCGACCGCATTCGCATCGGTGCTGTTCACGCTTTTGTAGGCAACGCTTTCGTAGCTGTATTGCGCCAGGTTTGTGCTGATCGAAACGGCTTCGGTGTGATTTGCTGAATAAAAATGTGTGCCGGTGGAGCTGTTGAAGAAGCGGTAGACCCCCAAGTCAACTTCCGGGATCGTAACCGTGGGAGTTGTTGGGGTCGTCGTCGCAGCGCCGTAGATCGCCTGGACGGCATTGATGTCATCCTGCGTCAGCGATGTGCCGTAATTCTCGTTCACGACCACTGCAGTCATGATCGCGTTCGGATCCTCGCTGTGCCCAATGCCCAAGGCGTGCCCGATCTCATGAATTGCAGTACTCAGGAAAGCCGTAGTGGTCCAGCTTTCTGCCGTATCAAAAATCACTTGGACGGAATCGGTGGTGAACGTATTTCCGCCGTCCAGGCTTGAAAAGCGGGAGTCAGCGAACCCCAGCGTATTACTCACGCCGTCGATCGCGTCCATAGCAAATCTAATTTGCGTGGAACTCGAGTCAGTGACTTCCCGGAAACTGATATTTGCGACCTGCGCCCAGACATCGAATGCCTGGCGGACGGCTTGTTGAAAATTCGGATCTGTAATCGCCGCATCGGATGCGTAGGCGGTACCACCTGTTGTTCCAATCAGTGTCGTGGTTGCGAAGCTCCAGGTGACTTCACCGCCGGCAGTACCAGGTGTTCCGCTCGTTCCCCATTTTGGGAGCGGGTTATACAGCACAAAATCGCTGACAATGTTGTAATCGCCTTCTAGGCGTTCGGCTGTCCAACTCAAGCTGCCGGTTTTCTGCTCGTCAGATCCGTAGCTTAGTGAGAAGTCAGCCACCGGGCTGCCGCAGATAATGCACATGGTATCTCCCCTCGCAATTTCTTCAGACTAAGGGTCCTGTAAATCTGGGTGGGACACTTATTGTAATGTTTTCCATCCATATTCAGGACTGCGGTTTGAGTATTACACTTCAGACCGGATAATTATTTTTTTGAAGCGTCGTAGCTGCCTTTAGGTAAGATGCATGAAAGCATGCTTGGACAGGCACGGCAATTCCGGAAATTAACGAACTGCAAAGAGCCTTTCGGCAACTTCAGGATGAAGAATTCGCAGGGGCAATGGGGCTGTTTGATCGGCGAACAGATGCTTTTATACAGCAGCGTCATTTGCCCTGGCATCAGCACCGACTACAGATCGCAAAGTTCCCAGAGCGACGAACATCAAAAACCCGGCAGGTCCGAACAAAAAGGTTACGGGCAAGCAGGGAAGAACCAACAAAAAGCTCATGTTTTTGGCTCGGGCACTCCGACATATCCAAGCACCAACAAAAAGGTCAAATGCCAAGAAGTGGACCCACCCCGCCATGACCGCGTTTGGATTTGAAAACAGTTGAGCAACAGCGGAAAAACTCCCATAGCCACCTTCAGAAACAGGGAAAAAACTAACGATTGCGACGTAGTTAATGGCAAGAAGTGACGGGATTGCGTACCCAGAAATACGGTCTGACCATTTGGGGATGAGCGGCGAAATCAACAACAACACCCAGCCGAGCATCGCCAGTACGCTCACAGTGGAGAACACGGTTTCATAGTCCATTAGAAAACTCCCTAGGCTTCGACTGAGAAGGTAGTGATTATTGCAAGATGCTTGCATTTGCAAGCATCTTGCAATAGAAAAGCCCAATGGAAGATATTTGCACAATCAACGCACTGAGACTTATGCAATCGGCAGATGAGTTTCGGGCGAAGCTCTCAGGTGAGTTTTCCGCTGTTCACGGTCTTTCCGTGAATGAGTATTTTTTGCTCATGCATCTGCAAAGAGCACCCCTCAATCGGCTGTCCCGTGTTGAGCTTGCCAAGCGCATGTATGTCAGTGCCTCCACGGTTACGCGGATGGTCGCCCCGATGGAAAAACTTGGACTAGTGACGCGTGAGGCCGACAACCGGGATGCGCGATTGGCCTATGTTGTTCTTGCCAAGGCGGGAGCGACCAGATTGGGAGAGGCGAAAGTGACTTTTGCAAAGCACGCGCGTGACGCGTTCGGGGACCGGTGGGCCATGGCTGAACTGGAAAGCCTATCCAAGCTGCTAAATCGGCTCGTTGCTGGAACGCTTCCAAATCTGACTTAAGTCGTGACAGGAAAGGTCTGCAGTCTTGATCAGTCCATCAGACGGAATCCAGACAGTGCATAAAGGAAATACTTTTGAAATTGTTGGTCGGGCAGGCCGGATTTGAACCGACGACCCCTTCACCCCCAGTGAAGTGCGCTACCAGGCTGCGCTACTGCCCGAACACGCCCTAACTATCGCGTTCGCAATCCCTGCGCAAGATACTTGTTGGCAGGCGTCCAATGGTTTTGCCCAGCTTGTCGCACGCACCGGAAGAAGCGTCAGGAGGGTGAGGATCAGCGCTTAGAAGCTCTTGATGTCAAACAGGAGTGGGGGGTCTGCAGAGCGCTGCGCCGCCAATTGCGCCGTTCCAGCTTGTCTGCTGCGATCAGCCCCCAGGCAAGGCCATAGAGCATGAACAAATGCCGCCAGTGATCGGTGTCGATGACGACGGACAGCAACAAGTGCGCGACAAAAACTGCGAACACTGCCTGAATGAACGGGGTCCACGGGCGGGATTTGAAGATCAGCGGAAGGAACGCACATGCGGTCCAAATGGCCATGACGATATAGGCAATGCCCCCCATCCAGCCGTAGGTGGTGAAGGCCTTCAGGTAAACATTGTGCTCATCCTCACCGAATGTCTTGCCGAACTCCAGCGCGCCAAGGCCCAGAGGATGCTCCATCACCAGCTGGAAGCCGATGGCATAGCGGGCAAAACGGCCAAGGCGTCCGCCGTCATAGTCCTGCACCAGACGTGCCCGCTGGGAAAACATGTCGGAGACCACCTCGAACGACAAGGCGACTGTCATGAGAAGCGCACAGAAGAAGACGCCGGCCATGCCGATCAGGATCAGCCGGCCCCGGCGGGCAAGGTTCTGTTCGGTCACCAGCTGGATCGTGTAAAGCAGCATCAGGGACGCCAGCAGCACACCCCAGGCACCGCGTGAGAAACTCAAGAAAATTCCCAAAAGCAGGATGCTCAACGGCAGCAAGACATGGAGATTGCGCAAGGTGGGGCCGCGCAACAATCTCTGTATTAGCAGAAGGGTTGGCAGAACCAGGAACGGCCCAAACACGTTCGGATCCTGAAAGGTTCCGCGAGCGCGGTCGAAACGGGTAAAATACTCGGCTCCTGGAAACAGGTTGAAATAGCCGGCAATCCCGAACAGAGCGGCAATCACCGCACCAATGATGTAGCCGCGCTCAATGATCCGGCTGCGTTCGGGTTTGTCGCTCAGGATCGCGGCGTAAAAGATCGCCGTGATCGCAAGAAATCCGGAAACGGCGGCATACATGAGCGCATCGCCAAAATCTTCCGCGAACGGCACGGAAGCAAGGCCGCCGGCTGTAAACACCATCATCAGGACGATCAGCGGTGCAAACTCGCGGCGCAACTTGAGCCCGCACGCGAGCCAGATAACGGTGAGCGCCACCATGTAGAGCTCATATGGAGCGGGTTCTTCGATCACGAAAGCTGACAGGAAGGCCGCCAGCCACAATGCGCCAGTGCCCAGCGATCTGACCGACAGGCCGAACGGGGGCGGGGCCGTCAGCGCCCGCCCGTCTTGGGCGGCCCAAACGGTCAATAGGCATTCTCCGTGTTCAGCAGCTTCAAGGGCGTCAAGAACAGGATCTTCAGATCAAACAGGATCGACCAGTTCTCAATGTAATAGACGTCGCATTCAACGCGCTTCTGGATCTTCTCAGGTGTGTCGACTTCTCCGCGCCAGCCATTGATTTGTGCCCAGCCGGTCACCCCCGGCTTGACCTTATGGCGCGCGAAATAACCGTCAACCACGTCGTCCCAGGTCTCGTTGTTGGTGTGGGCATTGACCGCATGGGGGCGGGGTCCCACAAGGGACAGGCTTCCGGCAAGCACGTTGAACAGCTGCGGCAGCTCATCGATCGAGGTCTTGCGGATGATACGCCCAACCTTTGTCACCCGGGGGTCGCCTTTGGTCACCACCTTCTTTGCATCCGGGTCTGCCATATCCGTGTACATGGATCGGAACTTCAATACTTCAATGATTTCGTTGTTGAAGCCATACCGCTTCTGCCGGAAGATGACTGGGCCCTTGCTGTCCAGCTTAATGGCAATGATCGTTCCGATCATCACCGGTGCAAGACAAACAATCGCGATTACTGAGAAAACAACATCGAAGATGCGCTTGGCAACCATATCCCAATCGGCGATCGGCTTTTCAGCGACATCGACGAAGGGCACTGTTCCGATAAAAGACGTGCCCCGATCACGGAACCGCACCTTGTCGGTGTGTGCCGACAGACGGATGTCGACCGGTAGAACCCAGAGGGTTTTCAAAAGCTCCAGCACACGTTTTTCTGCGCGCAGGGGAATGCAGACAATCAGCATGTCGATGCGGGCAAGGCGGGCAAATTCAACAAGAGCGCTGATGTTGCCGAGTTTCGGGTAGCCGGCCACAACCGGCGGAGACCGGTCGTTGGAACGGTCGTCAAAGATGCCGCAGATCCGAATGTCGTTGTCCGACTGGGCTTCGAGATCGTGGATCAGTTCCTGCGCAGCGGTGCCGCCGCCAACAATGATCGCGCGCCGTTCAAGGCTTCCAGATTTCGTCCAGCCCCGCACCAACCGCGAGAGCACGAGCCGTGAGATGCAAAGGCTGACGAGGCCCATACTGTACCAGGCCCCAATCCAGGCGTCAGAGACACTGGACCCAATACCAGTCGCACTTCGTAAAACAGCGAACATTGCGAAGACCAGTGTCCAGCCTGCCGACACCCGGCCGATTTGGGCCAGGCGCTGACGCATGACCGGAACCTGGTAGACATCGGACGCTTGAAAGAAGGCGAGCGTGAAAAGGACTGCCAAGCCAGCAGCGAGCGCATGGATGCCGGTCGGACTACCAGCGCCGGGCCCGGTCAAAAGTGCGATCCCGGCTGATGCAAGAATGATCAGGACATCAAAAAGGCGAACCGTGCCGCCGAGCACCGGAACGGAAACACCACGTGTTCCGAGATTTCTGGCTATATCAAGCGCATCAAGCGACAGATTGGTGTTCGCAAAATCTTCAAACGAGATCTTGGTCGCTTCTCTTGATGCCAGAGGAGATTGGCGCAGCCGGTTTTCAAGGTGTCCCCTGACGCCCGGTTGAGCGGCGGGCGTTGGTGCGCTGGCTGCCGTCCCCTGTTCGGCTCTATCGTATGCGGGTTCGCTCATTATCGCTGGCTCGATCTCGCATAGACAGATGAAAGGGAAGTGGCTTGATTGGCCGTGAGCTCAGATTGTTGGGCCGGGACGTCGCTTGGCGCGATCCCCAGTGCATCCATGTAGACCGAATTGATGCGATCGGTCATCAAATCCGTGGAAAAGGTCTCCGCAAGACAGGGCCGCATTTCAACGGCTTCTGCCTGTTTCTTCTCAGGGTTTGCCAGGGCGTCTTCCATGGCAAGCGTCAATTGTGTGATGTGACCAGGTTAGATGAGGCGGTTGGCAAACTTACCGAAAATTTCTGGAATACCGCCTGCGCGGGTCGCAATAAGGGGACTTTGTGCCGCGACCGTCTCCAAAATGATGTAAGGCATGGCCTCGGCCCGCGATGGAATAACGACCGTTTTTGCAAGTTTGAAGGCCTCACGCGCTTTCATCGGACCTGTGAAGGTCACGGCCCCGGTCAAGCCGAGCTTCTCAACCATTTCGCGGTATCGCGCTTCGTCCGGGCCATCTCCAACAAGGATAGCAGACGGTGCTCGCCCGAGCTTCAGGCGCAAATTGTAAAGCGCTTCGATAAAGAGGTCCGGTCCCTTTAGATCACGTAACATGCCGATGAAGACAAAGTCGGCTGCGTCCTCATTTGCACTAACCGGCTCGAAGTCTTGTTTGGACAGTCCGTTGTAGACGATGCGGTTTGTAGCGCTTGCTGAGCCTATCTTTGTCTCATAAGCAGCGCTTTCATAATCGGAGACAAAAATCAGGCCGTCGGTTATCCGCCCCAGAAGGCGTTCGAGCGTGTGATAGACACGGCCCTCAAGCCTGTGCGGATGATAGTGCAGGCTGCCCCCGTGCGGGGAGTAGATGCGTGCTGGTTTCTGGCCCCGCAGCCCGAGATACGTGCCGATCAGGCGGGCATAGGCACCGCCTTTTGCGCCATGCCCGTGCAGGACCGTGGGTTTCAGGTCCCTGATATGTCTGTATAGTGCGAGGGTTGCCGAGAAATCCTGAACCGTGAGTTGGCGGCGCATGGGAAACCGGGCGAGCCCCAAGGACAACGTCGAGCGCAGCTCTTCGATTTGGGCATCTTCAAAGGCGCCGCCCGTTGTGCTGTCGCATATAAGGCCAACCTTGTGTCCTAAAGCTTCCTGGCAGCGAGCCAGATCGCGGACATGACGGAAAATTCCGCCGACCGGCGCGCGGACGCAATGCACGATCCGCATTGGAGGCGTTGTCATGGTGCAATATCCCTGTTTTTGCTTTCAGGCTTCTTGTTGAGCCCGTTCAGCAGTCAGGATGCACCCTAGCAAAGGGAAATGAGTCCGCGGTTAACTCGCGGCTTGTCAAAAATACCGTTCCCGAACGTAAATCGTGTCCCCGGGTCGGACAGGATCCGAAATCGGAACGCGTCCGTTTAGAATTTCACCGTTAATCTGGCGGGTGATATCGACGTCTTCCTGGCGGGCCCGAGAGCTGAATCCACCGGCAGTAGCGATCGCGTTCTGGACTGTCATGCCTGCGACGTAGTTATATTGGCCCGCGTTTTGCACCTCGCCCATGACAAAGATCGGACGGTAGGTGTCCACCTCAACGGAGACGTCAGGATCACGGATATAGCCCTGGCGCAGTTTGGCAGAAATTTCAGCCGCAAGTCCTTGTTGGGTTTTGCCGCGCGCGGCGACGCTTCCGACCAGCGGGAATGAAATATATCCAGCTTGGTCAATGACATAGGTGTTGGAGAGATCGTCCTGACCGAACACAATAATGCGCAACCGGTCGCTGGAATCCAGGCGATACGGCTGGGTCAAAGTTTCATGAAACGCTGTCGGCGGTTGCCGGTACCCACTGCACGCAGCAAGTCCCAGGCACAAGGCCGGTACCAGAAGCGCTCTCATTCGCATCAACGACTCTCCTACAATTCGGCAAGAGGATCGCAAGGTATGGTTAATTGAGGGTGAATGCGGAATGAAGCGAACAGATGGCCTGTCAATAATGCGTATACACAAATTAACGGCTGTTCCAGCCAGCCGTGTTGAAGCTTAACCGAACGCTTACCATAATCAGACATTATTCGCCGCGTATCTGGAGAGAAGTAATATGGAATCTGGGCGGCAGACCTACACAGACGACGATATGGCGTTGGATCTCGGCGGGCTTTTGAAGGCTTTGGCGCGGTCATTGCTGTGGCTGGTCCCTTTGACCCTCTTGATGACGATGGTCGTTTTAATCGCCCTGCAATTCGTTGCACCCAAATACATGGGCGAGGCTCGGGTTCTGATCGAAAGCACGGATATCAACATTCCGGGCGGGACCCGCGGTGTTGAAGGTGAGCGCGCTTTGCTGGATACCGAGGGCGTTGCCAGTCAGATCCAGCTCTTGATGGCAACAGACCTTGCCCGCAAGGTCGTCCGGAAGATGGGTCTCGCCGCCGTACCGGAGTTCGGTGCCCGCGGAGGGATGTCTTTTCTTGATAAGGTTCTGACAATTTTTGGATTTGATCGTGAGCCTTCAGGCGACTCTGCCGAAGAACGCGTGCTCAAGCATTACTACGAAAACCTGGAAGTCTATCGTCTCGACGAATCGCGTGTTATCGCCGTCGACTATGCGTCTGAAGATCCGCTTTTGGCCTCCGAAGTCGCAAACGCGATTGTCGACGAGTTTCTGGAGCTGCAGTCCAGCGCCAAACGGCAGACGACAGAAATCACATCTGCTGCCTTGGAACCGCAAATTGTCGAACTGCGAAAGAAGGTGCAATCGGCCCGCCAAGCCGTCGCAGATTTCAGGGCGCGGGCCGACCTGTTGATCGGTGCGGACAACATCCCTCTTAATCAGCAGCAGTTGGCGGATACGAGCAGCGACTATTCTTCGGCGCAAGCTGCGAAAGCGGAGGCGCAGGCCAAGGCCGAGCTGATTCGCGAGCTTCTAAACTCCGGTGGCTCCTTGGAGACCGCAACGGATGTCCTGAATTCCCAGCTGATCCAGCGTTTGCGCGAACGCCAGGTTGAAATCCAGTCCAACATCGCCGAGCTGTCGATCACGCTTTTGCCCAACCACCCGCAGATCAAAGCCCTGCAATCCCAACTCAGTGACTATGACCGGCAGATTCGCTCCGAAGCTCTGAAAGTGCTGGAAGGTCTGGAGAATGACGCGCGAGTCGCAAGCCAGCAGGCGCTGGCCCTCGAGCGGCGCCTTGACGAACTGAAAGTCGCTGCGGCGAAATCCAATGCCGACCAGGCCCGCCTCAGCGAACTGGAGCGGGAAGCCGATGCAAAGGCTGCGCAACTCGACCAGTTGTTGCTCAGTTTTCAAGAAGCTGACACCCGATTGCGGTCCCAGCTCCTGCCTGCCGATGCTCGCATCGTTTCCCGGGCCAATGTGCCGGTTGAGCCCTTCTCTCCGAAAGTGGTGTCCAGCACCATCATTGCAGCTCTGGTCACCTTCATTTTGGGCACTGCCTTCGTGATCATGCGCGAATTGCTCACGGGTAGGGCTCTTTACTCACCCGCCCAGCCCCAGAGAGCAACCAATCCGGGAGCCGGATCAGCTCCCATGCCGCCAGCGCGGGACGCCGGTGGGGCTTTTACGTGGGGCCCGTCTTATGCAGGCGGATACCAAGGTTACAGTTTCGGCAGTGAATTCGGTTCGGGCGCAGAGCCGAACGAACCACGGGCGGAACCCGATCTCGCCGATGACAGCACAGTTGCCCCCGTACCTGCGCCGAGGAAGGCCAGCAGCCCGGAAAGTCGTCGATCGAAACGCAAAGGAAACTATGACCAAGACGTTGCGCCAGATTGGCTCGGCACAATGCGTTCAACCCGGAACGATCCTGTTGAGGAGCCCGAGAAGGATGATGTCGCCATCCCGGTTGCAGCGCCTCTTCGATCTAGCGGGCCGCAGGCGGCTTCTGACGTCGACCCGACCGGCCGGATCGTGGTTCTGAGCGTTGATGAACCGGATCTTTCACACAGGCTCGCTTTTGACCTCGCCCGCCGTGCTGCGGACAAGGGCGACACAGCGCTGTTTCTTGAAGTATTTCCGGAACAGTACAATGGACGTGGGGCGGAGGGCTTCTCGGACATTGTTTCTGGGGCGGCACCATTTGCCAAGGTCGTCTACCGGGATGCCGGGTCGAAGGCGCATATTATTGAAGCCGGCCGTGTCGAGATCACCGATGAGATGGTTGAGTCCGACCGCTTCAAGCTGGCGCTCGATGCGATCAAGAAGACCTACCACACCATCGTTGTGGATCTTGGTGCGATCGATGGAACGCTTGCCAGCGCCCGCATGCTGAGCTTTGCAGATCGTGTGCTGATCGCTGCAAGTGGACCTGATCACAATCACGAACTCGAAAGCGCGGCCAACCTTCTGGCACATAACACCGGTGCGGATGTGGAGATAGTCATTGCAGGCGGACCCGGTTCCGGACCGCGGCGCAATGGAGATGGCCACGCTGCTTGAATGCGCGCCAATTTGTTGGGCAGGGCCTAAGGAAGCTTAGTTTCCAGATGCGCGCATCTGCCGGAGTTTCTTAATCATCGGCCACAGCCGGTCCGAGTTGCGGATGCGCGATTTCAGGCGTGTTTTTGCCGTCTGGACTGCAGAATAGATCTTGCCCCTGGCTGTTCTGGAGTACCGGCTGTCGCACATGGGTTCTGGGCGGGTCCAGCTCGTCTTGTAGTGCTCCTCGCCGATGCCAAGGTCGAGCGTTTTCGTATCCGGGTCGGCGCAGATCTTCTCGACAATCTCTCGTATCAAAACCAATCCGGGGCTATTTTTCAAAAACTCATCGTGCGCTACACTGTTCGAATAGGCGTGGAGTGTGCCCCCATCTCGCGCGCACATATATGTTGCCCTGATCTGCGTTGAGACCGAAAGGGTCCATATTTTGAGGGGCGCGCTCATTTTGTTCGGCGTCACGGATAGGGCCGGGCTTTGAGTTGCCTGACGCAGAAACGCCTTCGCCTCTGGGCTGGAAAAAGCATTCGGGACGCCGGTGATCTGTGCGCGCGCCTCGCGCTGCTCAAGAAACGCCTCAAGCCCCGCTTCTATTTCCGCCGGTTGCTGGCACACCCGGATTTCATAACCACCGGCGTCCTGAAGGTGCCGTTGCTTCCGGGTGAGGTTCTTGCGCGCAGACTTGCTGTGCAACGTTTTGAAAACATCCTCAAAAGTGCCGGTGACAGACCCTCGGTAAAGCGGGTTCGGGCTTAATTGAGCGTTGCCCAGGACCAGAGGGTGCGGCCGCCCGTTCCATTGGCAAGGAACGTTTTGCAGGTCAATACAATCGGCATTGCTCTTCTGGCAAAGCTGATGCAGAACATCACGGATCGCCTCCGGCCCCACTGCTTCATAGTAGGCCTTATCCCAAAGGCCGGTGTTCTGATTGCCGATCCGCGCGCCCAAAAAGGTGAGAACACGGACACCATTCTTTGTGAAAAGAGAGAGGGGGAGCAGCAAAACCGGGCGTCCCGCCGATCGCAGCAACGCAATCAATGGCCGGCTCCGCTCCGCCGTACCCAATGTGTTTTGGAAAGCCTTGCACCAGAGAAAACCGTGATAGGGATTTCCGATCCCAGCGCTCTCGAGCTGGGTCCACTCGGAAGCCAGTTCTTCAAGGTTTTCTGTCAGTTGCAGATCGTCGTTCCCGGATCCCGATCCGGGGTGGGTGCCAGAAATATCAATTGCGGCAGCTGACATGGGAGGATCACTCAATGAAACGGGATTGGTTAAACAGCAGTTAGCTATGTTTGGTGGTGCGGTCATTCGACCAAACTCTAGCGAGAAATATCAATAATTCTTAAAGAAAAGGTGCGCTAATGGACCGGTTTCAAACACACGGGCCGAGCGGCTGATGAGCATTCGCCAAACAGCAATTACCAACGCATTCCGGGTTCTGCAGACGACGGGACTGAGCCAACTCTTTGCACCTTTTACGCAAGGCTGCGGTGCTGTGTTCATGTTGCACCGTGTCCGGCCCGCGCGCGCTGGTGGGTTTCAGCCCAACCGGCACCTTGAGATAACTCCCGAGTTCCTGCGTGCAACGGTGGAGCGGATCAGGGCCAATGGTTACAAGATCATCGCTCTGGATGAAGCGGTTGACCTTTTGAAATCCGGATACGGCCGGGAACGGTATGCGGTTCTGACTTTTGATGATGGCTATCGGGACAATTTGGAGTATGCGCTTCCGGTCCTGAAGGAACTTGGCGCCCCATTCACCGTGTTTGTTGCAAGCGGTCTTGTCGACAGGTCAAGTGAGTTGTGGTGGCAGGCGCTGGAGCTGATCATTGCCGAGAATGACCAGATCGTTTTCTCGTCTGACGCAGACGAGCCGACAGTTTGTGAAACTGTCGATGAAAAGTGTTTCTGTTTCAATCGCCTGGTCGCTCATCTGAAAAACGATGTGAGCGAAGGGGATCAACGGGCGATCATTCGGGCCTTGTCGAGCCAGTACGGGCTGGACCTCGCTGAGCTCGCGGACCAGGAGATGATGAGCTGGAATGAGGTGCGGGAACTGGCGTCAGATCCACTCGTTACGATTGGCGCTCACACGCACGATCATTTTGCCCTGGCGCGTCTCACCGAAGACGCTGCACGGCAGGATATAGAAAAGGGTCTTGAACGGCTCGAAGCGGAATTGGGGCAGCGGTCCAAACACTTTGCATACCCTTATGGGAAACACAACGCGGTTGACGCAGGCGCTGCCGAGGTTGTTGGCAAGTTCGGCTTTGCATCGGCTGTCACGACATTTCCAGGTGTTCTGCAATCGGCAAGTGCGCGGGACCTGATGCTCTTGCCACGCGTGTCGCTCAATGGTGTTTATCAGGACCCGGCTTTTGTCGATCAGTATCTGACCGGTGCGCCGTTTGCGCTTTACCGGGCCGCCAAATGGCTGACGTCCGGTTTTGGTCTGCGCGCCCGAACTTAGAACATATTTGCAGTCAGCTCTTTTTGCCGCGTTCCATCCACCAGATGATGGCGCCTGCAGGGATGACCCAAGCAAGACCAGCAATGGCAAAGTAAGTGAACTGGATAAGCGTCGACGATTCCTGCAATCGGGGTGAGTCGCCGACCACCATTGCGGTCAGAGCATAGACAATCACGAACAAGACGAGCGCGACCATACCGATAAACTTGCGGAGCGAGGGAACCATTCTTGACCCGTTCTGTAACCCAAAGAGCGATGATTTGCCGCGACCCGGCCACAAAGGCTTGCCGCTTTTCCCCAGCACCTATATCTCCCGATACCAAAGGTCAAACCGGTAGACGAATTTTGGAGACAACAGGACAATGACAATGTCCGCGGACAGCCTGGGAACGGCCGGCCAAGCACAAGACGCCAAGGACCGGGAATTTATTCGCTCAAGCCGTGCGATGATCCGCTGGTGGCTCTACGGCGTCTGCTTTCTCATTCTGGTGATGGTTGTTGTGGGTGGTGCGACTCGCCTAACCGAGTCCGGACTTTCGATCACGGAATGGAAACCGATCCACGGCGTGATCCCTCCGCTGACAGAGGCGGAGTGGCAGGAAGAGCTGGAAAAATACCGCCAGATCCCGGAATACCAGTTGATCAACAAGGGCATGAGCCTTGATGAGTTCAAGTTTATATTCTGGTGGGAGTGGGGACACCGGCTGCTCGGACGGGTTATTGGTGTTGCCTTTTTTGTACCCATGGTCGTGTTCTGGGCGTCTGGGCGGGTTGAACCCTGGCTGAAACCACGGTTGGTCGGTGGTCTGGCCCTTGGCGGTCTGCAAGGGTTCGTCGGCTGGTGGATGGTCGCATCCGGCTTGGTGGAGCGAACAGATGTCAGCCAGTACCGCCTTGCGACCCACCTGACCCTGGCCTTCATCATCTTTGCGTATCTTTTCTGGATTGCCCGGCGACTGGCGCCACATGCTGCGCCGCCCGCTGATACACGCTCCGCGTTGCTGCCGGTTGGCTGGGTGTTCACGAGCCTGTTGTTCCTGCAGCTCTTCTTCGGCGGTCTTGTCGCAGGCCTGAATGCCGGCTTCACCTACAATACGTGGCCGCTGATGGACGGTCAGATGATCCCGTCCGGTCTGTTGATGCAGTCACCTGTCTGGCTGAATTTCTTTGAAAATGTCCTGACCGTTCAGTTTCAACACCGGATGGTTGCCTATCTGCTGGGCGCTGCTGCGATTTTTCTTGTGTGGCGGACATGCGTTGTAACGGATGCCAAACGGATCCATTTGCCGGCATTTCACCTGGCGGCCTTTGTCTTCCTGCAGATGGTTTTCGGGATCGTCACACTGCTGGGTTTTGGAAACTACACCGGGGAATTGTCCATGCATCAGCTCGGTGTGGCGCTTGTCCACCAGGGCTTTGCGGTTTTTGTGATCGCGGCAACGATTGACTACATGGCGGCCTTGAAGGGTCAGTACCCGATCCGGAACTGACGGACGCCCATAGTTTGAAATGAAAACAGCCCGCCAAACCGGCGGGCTGTTTTGTGTCCGTTAGCCGGGTGTTAGCCAGCGAGTGCCTGCTCCAGGTCAGCAATGATGTCATCGACATCTTCGAGACCGACCGAGATCCGGACAACTTCCGGACCGGCGCCTGCAGATGTCTTTTGTTCGTCCGACAGCTGGCGGTGTGTGGTGGACGCCGGGTGAATGATGAGGCTCCGTGTGTCGCCGATATTCGCAAGGTGCGAGAACAACTCAACCTTGGACACAAGGTTCACACCGGCGTCGTACCCGCCTTCAACACCAAACGTGAAGACAGCTCCGGCACCTTTCGGCATGTACTTTTGCTGAAGCGCATGGTGCGGATCTTCCGGCAGGGCCGCATAGGACACCCACTTGACCTTGTCATGACCGGACAAATGCAGAGCGACCTTCTTGGCGTTGTCCGAGTGGCGCTGCATGCGGAGCGGCAGGGTCTCGATCCCTGTTAGGATCATGAAAGCGTTGAACGGCGAAATCGCTGGACCCAGATCGCGCAGACCAAGAACGCGGCAAGCAATCGCGAAAGCGAAATTGCCAAAGGTCTCGTGCAGAACCATGTTCTGATATTCCGGACGCGGCGACGACAGCAGCGGATAGTTGCCTGATGCGGACCAGTCGAAGGATCCGCCGTCAACGATAATACCGCCCATGGAATTGCCGTGGCCGCCCATGAACTTGGTCAGGGAATGCAGGACGATATCGGCGCCATGTTCGATCGGCCGACACAGGTACGGAGACGCCATGGTGTTGTCGACAACCAGCGGAACGCCCCTTGCCTTGGCGATGGCTGCAATTGCTTCAATATCGACGATGATCCCGCCTGGATTGGCAAGGCTTTCGATGAAGATCGCGCGGGTCTTGTCATCAATCGCCGCCTCGAAAGAAGCCATGTCGGATGGATCAGCCCATTTCACACCCCAGCCGAAGCTTTTGAAAGAGTGGTTCAGCTGGTTGATGGAGCCGCCATAGAGCTTGTTGGCTGCGACAATATTGTCGCCCGGCTGCATGAGCGTATGGAAACAAAGAAGCTGCGCCGAATGACCGGAAGCGGTTGCGAGTGCGGCAGTGCCGCCTTCAAGTGCAGCAACGCGCTCTTCAAGAACTGCTGTGGTCGGGTTTGTGATGCGGGTGTAAATATTTCCAAAGGCCTGAAGGCCGAACAGGGACGCAGCGTGGTCGACATCGTCAAAGACAAATGAAGACGTCTGATAGATCGGTGTGACCCGAGCACCTGTTGACGGATCTGGTGTCGCGCCTGCGTGGATGGCCAGCGTGGAAAAGCCTGGAATATTTTCGCTCATAAAGAACCTCCCTTGGGTATGTGGCGCGCAGTTTGGCCAAAGCCGTGCAGGAGGTCAAAGGATCGATTTCTGAAACCAAGAAAAAACGGAAAAATCGTTCTTTTTCTGAAAGATAATTAGGTCGGAGACAGCTGCTCCGGTTACGGCGTCTTGATGAATCGCCGGGGCGAACGTGCATCCCGTTCAAAATTCATGTCCGTTTTGACAACAAGGTAAATGCCAAACAGCAGAACACTGGCCGCAAGTGGCATCACCAAAGCGAGGAGGCCCGTATCTATGACTTCGTAAAGCATGGACTCATCCGATCCCAACATGGAACTTCTGTGATGAGATCCAAGATAGATGCGTCGTGTGGAGGAATTGGTAAGACCCGTTTCGAAATGAAAAATAAAATTTCCGGAAAATTGATGAAAATTCTAAATAATGACACGTATTCATGGCTTGAGATACATTGACTGTTTGATGTCGAAGAAGGGCAAGCAAACTGGCTGGCCCAACCCAACCAATGCTTACTACACAGCGTGTCTTGCTACACCGCGTGTCTTTCTCACTCTCACTAATGCGCCGAGGGAGCCTGCAGTTTCATAACCGCATATCAATCTGAAATAGCTCTGAAGATGAGCAGCATGACGATAGCGACAACCACAACCAGGTGATAGATAGTGAACTGCGTGAACGGATCGACCATGAATGCCTCCTGCGGGAAAAGGTCAACAAGTCGTTAAAGTGTCCGTTCGGCTGATAAAGATTAGGCAAAGAAATTCACTAACAGTTTAGTCAACTGTTAATCATTGCCGATCTCTTAAAAAATACCATTGATTGTGTTTTTGTAATTTGCAAACAATAAGTGTTCGATTGGTTACTTGTTTCTATACGCGATATCAGAAATTCTCCAATTTTTAGAGGCAAATAGCGTTTTATGTTTTCGCCTTTGGTCTTAAAGGCGATGCGTGAAACGTACCCGTATCACACGCTCCTTTTTGTGGAACGCGTGTTATTTAAGAAAAACGTTTTTGCTGAAGCTGGCCGTTTCCAGGGCGCGGAAGACTGTCTAGAGCCTAAGTCTTCTTGTTTGGTGTGAGCCCGCGATGCTGGAAACCGGCTTTCAGGGCAGGGCGTTTTGAGGAGAGTGTCCGGGAATTGACACCGGCCCAGCCAATCTCTCCGGACAGGCGCCCGTATTCGATCTTGGGGCAGCGGTCCATGACCACCTTGATACCCTCAGCTTCCGCCCGCTGCGCGGCCTCTTTATGGCAAACGGTCAATTGCATCCAGATGACCTTCGGCAGTTTGCCGCTTGCGATCACGTCATCGACGATTTGGCCCGCTGCCTCGGAGTTCCGAAAGATATCGATCATATCCGGAGTGCCCGGCAGGTCTTCCAAAGACGCGTAGACCTTCTGCCCCAGAATCTCCTTGCCCGCTTGTCCGGGATTGATCGGCCAGACATCATAGCCTTTGGAAAGCATGTATTTCAGCACAAAGTAGGACGGGCGCACGGTATTTGCGCTCGCCCCGATCATTGCGATGGTCTTCACCTCATCCAAGATGGCCTTGATGTAGGTGTCGGAATAGCTGTTGTGGTCCATAGGTATCAGCTGTCCGTCCATTCCGGTTTGCGCTTTTGCAAGAACGCATTGATGCCTTCTTCGGCATCGCGGGCCATCATGTTCCCTACCATCGCCTCTGCCGCAAAATCGTACGCTTCAGATAACGGCATTTCCAGTTGGCGGTAGAAGGCTTCCTTGCCGATCTTCACGGTATGGGCAGACTTGGAGGCAATGCTCTCCGCGTATTTCTGAACGACTTGTTCCAGATAGTCGCGCGGGACGATCCGGTTGATCAGGCCGAAATCCTTGGCGGTCGATGCGTCGATGCTTTCGCCGGTCAGGAGCATTTCCATTGCCTGTTTTGGAGCAACGTTCCGGCTTAGCGCGACCATCGGCGTTGAACAAAAGAGGCCGATATTGACGCCGGGTGTGCAGAAGGTGGAGGTATCTGTTGCAATTGCCAGATCGCAGGACGCGACCAGCTGACAGCCGGCAGCGGTCGCAACACCTGTCACGACAGCAATGACCGGCTTTGGCAGCCGTACGATCTGCTGCATGAGGTCCGAACACTGACGCATGATCCGCTCGTAGGTCGCCTTGCCGCCGTCAGCTTCGGCCCGCGCACCCGTCAGCTCCTTCAGATCATGGCCCGCGCAAAAGACCTTGCCCTCTGCGCCGAGGAGAACCACCCGTACATCCGGGTTCTCAGCCGCTTTCGTCAGTTCCTCGGACAAAGCGCCCATCATTTCGCTCGATAGCGCGTTCATCCGTTCCGGACGCTGCATGACGATCCGGTACACACCTTCATGAAGAAGCGTTGCCAGAATTGGTTTTTCGGCCATGTCGTTTGCAGCAGCGTCTGTCATGGAAAACTCCCTGAGGTCTTTAATTTAAAGCCTTATAGCTGATCTGCTGTTCATGGGCGAGTACCCGAAAGGCTGCAGTCAATATTCGTTCCTGACGATCATTTGACACAATGCGGAGGATTTCCTCTGGTCGGCGGGCCGGACTGCATTATTCTCAATTCTATGAAGAGCCTCGTCTCAACCCTGATCGCCGCGATCGCCTTGTTAGCGGGGCTATTTGCTTCAGCTGCCGTCAAAGCGGATCAACCCGTCGACGTCGCTCTTGTTCTGGCCGTTGATGTGTCAAGGTCCATGTCCGCGGAAGAATTGGCCATTCAGCGGGACGGATATGCCGCCGCAATTGCGCATCCATCAGTCATTCGAGCTGTAGAGCAAGGGCTTCATGGCCGGATTGCTTTGACCATGTTTGAATGGGCCAACGATGCGCATGTTCGCGAGATTGTGCCCTGGACCCTGATCGAAACGCCGCAGGATGCAGAGGATGTATCCACCATCATTCGCGAGGATCAGACTATTGGTCAGCGCAGAACCTCGATATCCGGCGCGATCCGGTATGCGTCGAAGTTGCTGCTGGACGTACCCTATCAGGCGGATCGGCTGGTCATCGACATATCCGGCGATGGGCCCAACAATCAGGGCGCAGGGGTGACGCGCGCCCGGGACCTGGCAGTGGAAGCCGGTTTCGTGATCAACGGTTTGCCACTGATGACCACGGGCGGGTTTGGCGGCCAGTTCAACATCCCGGATCTCGATGAGTATTACCGCCGCTGCGTGATTGGCGGGCCGGGCAGTTTTGTGATTCCGGTAAATGATTGGGCCCAGTTTCCGGAAGCGGTTCGCCGGAAACTGGTTCTTGAAATCGGTGGACGAGTTCCAGAAGAACCGGCACGCGTCTACAGGGCGCAGATCACGTTCGGCCAGCCTTATGACTGTATGGTCGGCGAAAAGATGTGGCGCAATTTGCGCGAAAGATTTTTCCTCGATCCCTGAGTGTGTGACCTTCAGTTTCGTGGCCGGCTTGCCCCGATTGCACGCTTTTCGCTGTATGCCTGTACAGTGTACGCAGCGGTCATCGCGATCATAGCCGCAGCCAGTCCGATGGTGACATCAACGGCGCCGGAAAAGGGCAGCCTGAACGCGTAGATGAAAATCTCGATATAACTGACCGTGAAGCCAATCACGAGACCGATTGCAAGCAAGATGGAGATGCGGTCGCTTCCCCATCCGTTCTGGTCGCGGGTTTCGCTCTGGAAGTGTTTGGAAACGCGGAAGTATGCCCAAATGATAAACCCGAAAACAGCGGCAGAAAGGGCCATGACCGCAGCCGGTTGTAAGATTTCCATTTTTTGGATCCCTGTTTAGGAACGCTATCCGGGCGGGATCGTCCGGGAGTGAAGGCGACATGGGAAACGATTGCGGCAACTGCAAGAGGATGTTCGAATTTTCCGGTGCTAGGAATTCAAGGTCATCCGGCGTTTACACCGCGAATGAAGAAATCGTGGTCAACCTGCATCCGGCTTAGATCGCGGCTGGACCCGCCATTGGCGCAGCCATAGGATCGCATCCATGGCACGTATTCTGGAAACCGAGCTCTATGAGCCGGTCAAGGCATTCTTGGAAAATCAGGGATATGAAGTGAAGGCTGAAGTTGGTTCGGCCGACATTGTGGCTTGCCGGGGAGGCGAAGATCCGGTGATCGTGGAACTGAAGACCGGCTTTACCCTCAGCCTGTTTCACCAGGCCATTGACCGGCAGGGGATGACCGACACGGTTTATATCGCCGTTGCGCGGGGCAGCGGGCGCCGGTTTCAAACCACTTTGAAGAGCAATCTCAAGCTGGCGCGCAGGCTGGGGCTTGGACTTATTACGGTCCGGCTCGCAGATCAGCTGGTCGAAGTTCACGCTGATCCAGCGCCCTTCAAACCGCGCAAGATGAAACCACGGAAAGACCGGCTTCTGCGTGAATTTGCCCGCCGCGTCGGAGATCCGAATACCGGCGGCTCGACGCGTGTCACGCTCGTCACGGCCTACCGGCAAGATGCCACGAGATGCGCTCGGTATTTGAAGGAAAACGGTCCAAGCCGGGGCGCAGAGGTTGCCAAAGCAACCGGCGTTGACCGGGCCACACGGATAATGGCGGATGATCACTACGGGTGGTTCGAACGGGTGGAACGCGGGACTTACGGTTTGACCCCGAAGGGCGCAGATGTGACCGGCAAACGGTCCGATAAAAGTGGGTGACAGCAGAAAGGCCCGAGCCAGGGTTTTTGG
The DNA here is from genome assembly GCF_000158095.2 of Roseibium alexandrii DFL-11. Lineage (NCBI taxonomy): Bacteria > Pseudomonadati > Pseudomonadota > Alphaproteobacteria > Hyphomicrobiales > Stappiaceae > Roseibium > Roseibium alexandrii. Next base: position 1,823,070 of record NZ_CM011002.1, on the reverse strand, counting down.
TGCTGAGGTCCTATATCAAAGCATTTGACGGAAAATGCACGGCATCGCCGGGAACTGGATGGCCAATCAGATAGCCTTGACCGAACGCCACGCCGAGACCTTGAAGCGCAGCAAGCTGTTCTTGTGTCTCGATTCCTTCGGCAACAATCTGCTTGCCTAGCTTGGCCGCAAGCTTCGTGATTGTCTCGACGATCGCCATATCAACATCGGATGTCAGCATTGAGCGAACGAAAGACACGTCGAGTTTCACCAGATCAAATTCGGTTTCTTTCAAGTGCAGCAAAGAGGCATGCCCGGTTCCGAAATCATCCAGCGCGACGGTAATACCATTTTCGCGAAGGCGCCGAAGAATACTGGAGACGTTTTCGCGCTTCCTGGTGAGAAGAACATCTTCGGTGACTTCCACATGGATATGGCTTGGTTTTAGCCCAGCGTTGGAAATGGCCTCAATCAATCGATCGACAAATTGAGCATCACGCTGATAAGCCAGAAATTCTGGCGGCGACATGTTGAAGGCGATATGGCCAAAATCATGTCCCGCTTTGAGCCATGAAGAGGCTTGATCGATGGCACGCAAACGCACCATTTCTCCGATCCGGCACGCGAGCACGCTGTCCTCGAACACCTCAGAGTAGCTGCTTGGCGGAACCAGCGTGCCGTCCTCGTTGCTTAGTCGCAGCAATGCCTCAAATCCCGCCAGCTTTTGCGACTGCAAGTCCGCTTTGGGTTGAAAACAAAGCAAAAAGCGCTCCTCGGTTAAGGCACGCCGGGCAGAAGACAGGATCTTTGTTCGATTGACGGCGGTGGAAAGAAGCGCCTCCGAAAAACATCGTACAGCATTCCCGCCAGCTGCCTTTGCGTCGTAGACTGCAAGGTCAGCTTGTTGAAGGAGGTCGTTTACATCCGAACCGATGGCTTGTGTTTTCTTTGCAAGTCCTAGTGATGCCGAGCACTCGAACAAAAAACCTTCCCAGGCAATTGGTTTTGAAACCTCTTCAAGCAAGCGTTTGAAATACTGAACCGTCTCCTCCCAGCTCAAATGAGTGGAAAAAACGACCGCAAATTCGTCTCCGCCCAGCCGTATAACGATCCCTGTATCGCCTATATATTCGACGAGCCTTTCGGCCAATACGATGAGGGCGCTGTCGCCGGCAGGGTGGCCGTGGCAATCGTTGATCTCCTTGAAGTCATCAAGGTCGATAATTGCGACCCCGCAGGACCGGCAATTAGGCGAACTTTTGTGCAAGAGATCGCCCGCAATCCGCATGAAGTAATGGCGATTGTAAAGGCCGGTTAGCTGATCGCGTTCCGCATAGTACTGGGCCCTATCCAAGAGCTTCCGGTATTCGGTAATGTCACTGATCGTGCCGCCCATCTTTGTTGCACGGTTTTCATTGTTCCAAACGGCATGCCCACGAGCGCGTACCCAGATTTGCTCGCCGCTTTTGTGCAAAAGCCTCAGCGACACATCGAAAGGAGCGCGGTCTTTCAGGTGCGCTTGGAACGCCAATTCAACATTTGCACGATCTTCAGGGTGAACAATTTTAATGAAAAGACCGGGTGCATTTGGAAGGTCATCTTCGGTGTAACCGAGCCGCAGCTTCCACTGTTCTGACAAGTAGTTGTGCTCATCGTTCAGGTCCCATTCCCAGACGCCCTGACTGGCCCCCGAAATCGCAAAAGCATATCGCTCCTCGCTAAGTTTCAAGGCCCTGGTGCGCTGGTCGAGTATCTCTTCCTGGTGCTTGTGCAAGTCGCGGAGGGCGAGTTCGGCTGTTTTCAGACATGTGATGTCGAGGATGAACCCGTAGGATCGAAGATGTGTACCGTCGGCATCGACAACTGCGACGCCCCGCTCGCGCACAAAGATCTCTCCACCGCCCGTTTGGATGATGCGGTATTCGAGTTCGACAATACTTTTGGTTTGACTAAGGCGAAGCGTCTGCGTCCTGTAGTGCTCCCGGTCATCTGGATGCACCCATTCCAGATCTGCGTCCATTGAGGTCGCGCGGCGCATGAATTCTTCAACGGTGACACCATGCATGCGGGCAAGCTGCTCCGAACAATAGGTGCATTTGTCACCGATCTCGTCCCATTCCCAATAGCCAATACCGGCCAGCGCCTCGACTTCTTCAAACAGCTCTCCCGGTCGCCGTAGTGTTTGAACCGGGTAAACTTTGCTGACCTTTTTGTCCATCGAAGCTTGCGCTCACTGCAATTGTCAAAATCGAAAACAGTGATCGGAGAATAGAAGCTTTTTGCTTCCAAATGCTTTGCTTTTTGTCAATTTCATGAAACGTGAAAATTAGCTGATACTTATAACGATTGTCTTGGTAACGAGTTGAGGTAGTTCATTCGTAATTGTTCCAATTTCTTTCTGCTGCTGATGGGGGACGAGCCGACAGCGTGTTGTTTTCGACCCCGCGCGATTTGCCTCTGGTTGACGGTCATGACAACAACCAGATGCAGATCTTGGTCTTCTCGGGGGCATGGAGCTCCAGGTGTTTGAAATAGCGGTGCCGCTGATCGGCGGTTTATTTCTTTTGATCATAGGTGGAGAGTTCTTGGTGCGCGGGGCTGTAAATGCCGCGACGCATCTGGGGGTGTCGCCGCTCGTGATCGGCTTGACCCTGGTCGGGTTCGGCACCTCGACGCCGGAACTTGTTACCTCTGTGCATGCCGCACTTGTGGGTGCACCTGGCATTGCTTATGGCAATGTTGTCGGATCGAACATTGCCAACATCTTGCTGATCGGTGGTGTCGCGGCGCTGTTGTTTCCGATCGCCGTGTCGTCCACGGCGCTGAAACGCGATGCTGCGGTGATGCTGGCCGTTAGCTTGGTCTTTGCGGGCGTTGTCACCGTGATGGATGCCAATCGGCTGGTCGGCGGGGTCTTCCTTGCAGCTCTATGTACCTACATTTACATGGCCATCCGGCAGGAGCGGGCAGCCGTTCAGGAAAACCGTGGCGCAGTGCATGGAAAAAGTACGGCGTTGATCGAGACGGATCCGGTTTTGGACATTCCAGCCCAGCCGAAAGGCGGTGTGGTGGCCGCGCTGCTGCTCGCGCTGGGCGGTTTGGCGCTGGTGGTGTTGGGCGGCAAGTTCCTGGTGGAGGGCGCTGTCAGCCTGGCGCGCGGTTTTGGAATTTCGGAAACAGTTATTGGCCTGACGATCGTCGCGATCGGCACCTCCATGCCGGAACTGGTGACATCAGTCGTTGCCGGCCTGAAACGTCAGACAGACGTTGCGTTCGGCAACATCATCGGGTCGAACATCTACAATATTCTGGGGATCGGTGGTGCAACGGCTCTGATCGCTCCGAGTGAAGTTCCGTCCCAGATCATCAGCTTCGACAATCCGGTCATGATTGGCGTTTCGGTGATCTTCGTGATTTTCGCAGCAACCGGCCTACGGATCGGCCGGCGCGAGGGCGCAGTGCTGCTTGGCGGATATCTTGTCTACCTTTATGCCCTTTGGCCGTCCTGAACAAAGGGTAGGCCGCTAGACCTGTTTGTCGTCTGAAGGGGGCATTCCCACATCGGCGTCTTCCAGCGGTAAAGCTTCGTCCTCGCCGGCCGCAAGTGTTGCGGTTTCTGGTGTGACCATACGGGCAGGGGCGCTGACCTGAAACGCGCCCTTGTCTTCTTCGGCAACCGCCGCCCGCCGGGTCATGCGCCAAAGCGTGAAGGCAATCATGACGACGTGAGCGCCGATGGTCGTGATGAACAGGCCTTGCGGGCCGATGCTTGTCATCATGACACCGGCAATCAGCGGTCCGATAATGGAGCCGGTGCCGAACATCATCAAAAGCCCGCCCGACACCTGAATGGATGTTCCCGGAGGTGCATGGTCGTTGGCATGGGCAACGATCACAGGGTACATCGCAAAAATCGCCGCGCCGAACACGGCAACCAGCAAAAGGTTCGTGAGCTGGCTGTCTGGGAGCAGCACCACGAAGGCGATATCGGCAGCAAGTGCGACAGCGGCCACAACGGCCAAAACGATGCGGCGGTCCATGCGGTCGCTCAAATATCCGATCGGTATCTGGGCGACGGCGCCTGCAAGGACCGGGATGCTGGCAAAAAGCGCAATCGACGTCAGTTCAAGACCCACCCGCCCGGCATAGACGGCAGCCAGCGTCCCGAAGGCGGCGTTGGAGATCCCGACGAGAAACACGGCCGCCACGGCCACCGGAGAATTGTTCCAAAGGACGCGTATATTGAGCTGCACCGAAGTCAGCGGGGCCGGCGAGGCGGACGTCGACAACGCGGTTGGCACAAGAGCCAGGCAATAGACAATGGCGCCAATCGCAAAGAACAGGAAGCTCATCGTGTCGCCAAGCGAGATGACCATCTGCCCGGCTGTTAAAGCTCCGAGATTGACCATCGTGTAGACACCGAAAATGGTGCCGCGTGTGTTGGCCTCGGACTTGTCGTTGAGCCAGGATTCCACGATCATCGCAGCCCCAGCAAAGCAGAACCCGGAGACGGCCCGGATCGGGATCCACGCCCAGGCCTCGACCAGGAGCGCCTGCAACAGCATCGAGACGGCGGCAAAGGCGCACATCACACCAAATGTTCGGATATGACCGACGGCCCCCACCAGCCGGGGAACGAAGATGCACCCGAGCACATAGCCGATCGCCCAACCGGTTCCCAAAAGGCCTAGCGAACTTGCGGAAAATCCCTCCGCAGCTCCGCGAACCGGCAGGATGAGGCCGTGAATGCCGCCGGCAAAGAGCAAAAGCGCGGAGCCGAACAAGAGCGCCGTAATGGGAACGATTTGTCTGATCATGCCCGCCACAGTACTGATTCTGAAAACAAAAGGGTAGCGGCGCGCCTTAGCCCTCCCGAAAGGTGGCGGCCTTTCTCACCGATCGTTATCAGCTGTGTGCCTTCCGCCCGAGGTATACGGATTGCGTCACTTCGCGCCCGTCCTGAAGCGGGTTTTCGAACACCACCGGCTCCGCCCATGCCTCATCAAAGGCTTCTGCAAGTTTGGCGGTGATGGCAGCATCCGGAGCTTCGTCCGACCAGAGGCCAACGACACCACCGGGTTTCAGAAAGCGTTGCACAGCAGTGAAGCCTTCCTGGGTGTAGAAGCCCTTGGACCCTGAATGCAGCAACCGCTCGGGCGTGTGGTCAATGTCGATCAAAATGGCATCGTATTGGCGCTTCGGACGACTGGCATCGAAACCATCTTCAGAGGCTGAAAGGGCAAAGAAGTCGCCCTCGACCAACTGGCAGCGCGGATCATCCACCAGTTCGGTTTGCATCGGGACAAGACCCTCCTGGTGCCAGCGGATGACCGGCTCCAGAAGATCGACGACGGTGAGGCTGGAGACAGTGTCATGGGCCAAAACCGACTGTGCGGTGTATCCAAGGCCGAGCCCGCCGACCAACACCTCCAACCCATCGCCTGACAGAGCATCCAAACCGAGATCCGCCAGCGCCACCTCGGAGGCGGTGAACAGGCTTGACATCAGGTGCTCTTCTCCAAGAAGAATTTCGAAGACGTCGGTTTTCAGCGCCAGAAGATGCCGGCGGCGGAGAGACACGGCCCCGATCGGTGTCGGGGCATAATCCAGTTCTTCAAACATCTTGCTCATGCCGCACCATGACGGTTGGTTGGTGATTTGGGAAGGGCGCGAATGCTCTTCCCCCAAACTAGACGCGATGAAGAGCCGGGTTTCGATGGCGCCATGATTTAGGTGAGTTTTAATTAAGTTCGAACTTGTTGGACTTTTGTTTCGAGTTGATCGAAGTTCAGCCTGTTTCTCACGTCTCTTGAGTTGATTAACCGCATGCCACGTTCATCTGCCCGCAAAGACCTTACCTTGAAAGCTCTGGAACTCTTTCAGATCTGCGCCCGCAAGTCGTCGGTTCAGGCAACCGCTGATGAAACGGGCTTGTCCATCAGTACTGTTTCGCACCACCTGCGCAGCCTTGAAGAACATCTTGGCGTAGAGCTGTTCGATCATGCCCGCCGCCCTATGATGCTGACGCCCAAGGGGCAGATGTTCTTGAAAGAAATCGACGTCGCCCTCGGGTCCATCCGGAAGGCGACGGCGGAAGCGAGTGCCGGGAATGTCACGGAAACCAGTTATCTCAGGTTCGGCAGTATTGCCGACATGGATAGCGATATTACACCTGACCTTGCGGTTTACCTTTCCAAAAAAATGCCTCAGTGCAATTTCGTTTTCCGGTCCGGATCCAGCCGCGAACTTCTTGACATGCTGCGTGACCGCCAGTTGGACATCGGGATAGCGACCATGCCGCCAGAGGGGGTGAATAACCTGCAGGACACCCCTTTGCTCCGGGATCCATTTGTGGTGGTGCTGCCAGAAGGGCGGACTGAGGAGACAGCAGATGTTATGGCCGGTAAATCGGTTCTGCCTTTTCTGCAGTTTACCAGTGACCTGCTCATAGCTCGGCAGATCGAAGCACAATTGCGCCGGTTGGGAGTGGAGATGCCCGACCGTTTCGAATGCGGCAACAACCAGACCCTCATGGCAATGGTGGCGGCAGGTGCTGGATGGACCATAACAACACCTTTGCTGTTCTCCAGGGCACGCCGGTTTCATTCAAAGCTTCGCATGCACCAGTTTCCCGGAAAAAGCTTTGCGCGGACGCTGTCTCTCATCACCACACCAGATTGCGCTGGATCTGTGCGTGGTCTCATCGATCAGAAACTCCGCAAGCTGCTGACGCGCCATGCGCTGACCCCCATGCATCAAAGCAACGCTTGGCTTGAGGACCGATTTTGTCTGGTCACGGGTGCTGATTGACCGGAATGCCTCGGTCAGTATTTCGTATCTACGAGTTTTTCGAAGTCCAATTTTGATATTTTAAAAAGTGCAGTCCGCTACATTGCCACTTTGTTCAAACTGCGGCACCCCGGAGAGAGGGGATGTCGGAGGTGTTCCATGAAAACGCGTACGCATGTGGTTGTGATCGGTGGAGGTATCGCCGGTTGTTCGACGATCTATCATCTTACTCAGGAGGGGTGGACAGATGTCGTATTGGTCGAACGCAATGAACTCACGTCCGGGACGACGTGGCATTCTGCAGCCCAAGTAACCAACTTCGGCATGAATCAAACCATGGTCGGTTTGAAGAGCCATTCTATCCGGCTCTACAAGGAGCTGGCAGAAGATCCAGATTACCCGATCAACTATCACCATGCAGATGGTGGCATTCGACTTGCCAACACCGAAGCCCAGATGCAGGGCTACCGGCACTTTGCGTCAATGGCACGCGGCATGGATGTCGACTTCGAAGTAATTGATGCGCAGGAGTGCGCCCGCCGCCATCCCTTGATTTCAACAGACAATCTGCTTGGCGGTCTTTGGGATCCGCTCGACGGCGACATCGATCCGGCACAGCTGTGTCAGGCGCTGGCCCGCCGTGCCCGCAAGGCCGGGGCGGCCATCTATCGCAACTCGCCAGTCACGGGCTTGACGCAGCACAAGGATGACACCTGGACGGTTCATACCGAGCATGGAGACATCGAGTGCGACATTGTCGTGAACGCAGGTGGATACCGGGTGAATGAAATCGGGGCAATGATGGGGGTTCATCATCCCGTCGCCTCGATGGAGCACCAATACTTTCTGACGGAGGAAATACAGGCGATAAAGGAGGCGGGGCACCGGATGCCGTTGCTCCGCTGCCCGATCAGCGATTACTACTGCCGTCAGGAAAAGAACGGTTTGCTGGTCGGCTTTTACGAGCAAGATTGCAAGACGTGGGGTATGGACGGGATCGATCCGCATTTTGTCAACGCGCTCTGTCCGGATGATCTGGATCGGGTAACCGACGTCCTTGAGGGTGCTTTTGCCCGCATGCCTGCATTGATGGACACTGGAATTCACACCGTCATCAACGGTCCTATCACCTATACGATTGATGGCGCACCGTTGGTCGGACCGATCCCGGGCAAACGCAATGCTTTTTGTATCATCGGGCTTAGGGCCGGCTTGGGTGAGGGAGGGGGACACGGTTGGCTGCTGGCGCAGCAAATCGTTCACGGCGAGGCGTGCTACGACACATGGTGTCTTGATCCTCGCCGTTTTACCGGCCACGCCAATGTCGAGCTCACCGCACTGAAAGCCATAGAAGACTACCAGAACGAGTTCCGGTTTCATTTCCCTCACGAACATCGCCCAGCGGGGCGGTCCGCCAAGACAACGCCGCTGACACCAATCATGGCTGCGGAAGGTGCAGAATTTACAGTGGTGAACGGTTGGGAACGCGTGGATTACATCAAACCGACACCAGGGTTTCATCCAACGCTCGGGTTTCATTTCGATGAGGCTTTCGATGTGGTCGCAAGCGAGGTGCAACACATTCAGGCACATGTGGGCCTCTGCGAAGTCAATGGCTTTAACCGGATTGAGATTACCGGTTCCGACCGGCACGCATTTCTCGATGGTTTGTTCTGCGGCACCGTCACGAAACGGAAAGGTCGGGTCGGTCTTGGGTACCTGCTCAATCGGCATGGCATGGTCAAGGCCGAGGCAACCATTGCAAACATTCCTGCTTCGGATCGAGGACCGGCACGTGTCTGGTATGGGTCGGCAGCAGCCTCCGAATACCACGATATGGATTGGCTAAACTCCCATTTGCGTCAGGATAAAGATGTTGAGATCAAGAGCCTAACCAACGACCAAACCATTCTGGTTCTGGCAGGACCAAAGGCGCGGGCGGTTCTGCAATCGGCCAGCAGGGGCGACTGGTCGAAAGAAGGGTTCCCCTGGTTGTCTGTGCGCGAAACCTTCATCGGGTATGCTCCGGCAACCGTAATGCGGGTAAGCTTTTCCGGCGAGCTCGCTTATGAGATCCATGTCCCGAATGCATCACTCTATGCTGCCTATCTGGCGCTAAGGGATGCTGGAAAGGCGCATGATCTGAGACTGTTCGGCGCAAGAGCGGTGGAATCCATGCGCATGGAAAAAGGGTTCTTGCACTGGAAGGCGGATCTGATCAGCGAATTCGATCCTTTTGAAACCGGGTTGGATCGCTTTGTGAAGCTAGACAAACCCGACTTTGTCGGCAAGGACGCCTTGATACAGCGCCAAAATGACGGGCCGAGGAAGAAACTTGTGACCCTGAAAATTGACGCGACCCACGCGCCAGCATATGGCGGGGCCTCGCTTATGCAGGACGGTACCGTCGTGGGGACGGTCACTTCCGGCGACTGGGGCCATCGCAGCCGCCTGAATCTCGCCTATGCGTTTGTCGACACTGCGCTTTCTGGAGAAGGATCGGTGCTTGATCTTGACCTTCTCGGAGACAGGGTCAGTGCCGAGATCATCGCTCCGTCACCCTATGATCCCGGTCATACAAAGATGCGTGGGTAGGGTCATGGGCTATTTCACTGGGACAAAACAGACTAACCCCGTCGCCTCCGCCGCCTGCGGCCGTCGCCTGTGCCTTCCGCTTCAACCGGTGTCTTGGGTTCGGGCAATTCGACTGCGGCGCGCAGGTTAATGAATGGATCGACCTTGTTTGGCAGGGCCATGGCGTTGACGAAGTGCTCCTGGAACTTCGGCTCCAGAGCGGTCTCGATCTTCTCGATCTTGTGGACGGTTTCCTCAATCTCCCGGCGGTAGCCGCGATTGAGGAGTGCCATGCGCGCGCCCGTGCCTGCCGCGTTGCCGACGCCGGAAACACCGTCGAGCGCGCAATCCGGGATGAGGCCCAGGATCATGGCGTATTTGGGTTCAATGTAACTGCCAAAGGCGCCTGCGAAACGGATCCGGTCGATGTGATCAGTGCCAAGTTTGTCCTGAAGCAGTTTGATGCCGGCATAAAGCGCACCCTTGGCGAGTTGAATGGCGCGGATGTCGGTTTGCAGGATAGAGATCTCAATGCCGTCTTCGGCAATGACATAAGAGAACGTGCGGCCCTCAGACCGAACCCGGTGCGTTTTTGCCGCCATGGAGCCGTCGATCACGCCGTCTTCGGTGATGAGGCCGGCGAGATACATTTCCGCAACTGCCTCGATGATGCCGGAGCCGCAAATGCCGGTCACACCGACGCTGTCGATCTTCTCGGAAAAGCCCTCTTCATCCGACCATTCGTCGACGCCGATCACCTTGAAACGGGGCTCCAGCGTGTCCTTGTCGATGCGGATGCGCTCGATGGCTCCGGGTGCTGCCCGTTGGCCGGAGGAAATTTCCGCGCCCTCAAACGCCGGACCGGTCGGGGAGGAGGCGGCCAGAAGGCGGTTCTTGTTGCCAAGCACGATTTCGGCGTTGGTTCCGACATCGACGAGCAGCGTTGTCTCGTCCAGCGAATAGGGGCTTTCGGAGAGCGTAGCCGCGGCGGCATCCGCCCCAACATGGCCGGCGATACACGGAAGCATGTAGACCCGGGCGCCCGGGTTGAGATCAAGGTCAAGATCACGGGCGGTCAAAATCATGGCGTCGGACGCCGCCAGCGCAAACGGCGCGCCGCCGAGTTCTACCGGATCGATACCGAGAAAAAGATGATGCATGACCGGATTGCCGACAAAGGTGGCGTCCAGCACATCGGCGCGTTCTGCGCCGACATCGCCGACCAGCTTGCCGACAAGGGCATTGATCGCTTCGCGCACGGCCTTGACGAGATTCGGCAGTTTCGCCGGGTTCATCTGAACGTATGAGACCCGCGACATCAGGTCTTCACCGAAGCGGATCTGTGGGTTCGAGGTGCCGGCGGAGGAGACTGTGCGCCCGTTCTGAAGATTGCAGAGATGCGCGGCAATGGTGGTCGAGCCAATGTCAACGGCCAGGCCATAGACGGCCTGTTTTTCTCCCGGCCAGAGCGCCACCATTATTGGGACGCTCGAAATGTCAGTGTGGATGGCCGCGGTGACCGTCCAGTGTCCTTTTCGCAAGATGGTCTGAACCCTTGGTAGCAAGACAGGATCGGTCGCGAGCGTCTCAATGCCGGCCTCTTTGGCAAGGGCCTCGCGCAGGCGGTCAATGTCACCGCGCGGGGTTTCCATGTCCGGTTCATCGATGGAAACGGTCACCAGCGTAATCGCGCTGTCCGGCTCAATCGTTTTCGCCTCTGCCCGTTTGCGCACAACCTGCCGGTTGGTCTGGGCATCGGTTGGAATGTCGACCACGAGGTCGCCCAGGATTTTTGCCTGACAGGAGAGGCGACGGTCTTCGGGCAGATTTGCGCAGGTGGCGTAGCGGGTCTCCGCTTCTGTCGCACCTCCAAGTTGTCGCGGCGCTCGTCAGTTTTCCTTGGCGAAGGTGCTTTCGGACACGGAGATCTGCAAGCGCCCGCAAATGCCGCGCCCGCCGCAGACCGATTCCACATAAACACCAAGAGATCGCGCGGCATCAAGAAGCGGTGTTCCAACTTCAAACGTGCCACGCCGGCCACTTGGGCTGGAAAACGACTTTTGCGAGTTTCGCGCTGCTCTCTGACATGTCCTATTTAGGTCCAAGCGGTTTCGGGTTCAGTTTTTCTGTGATCTGGCGCGGTCATGGCAAGACCCGGGATCGGCAAGCCGCCCGGGTCTTGAACTGTTCGGCCGGGGCAGTCAGGCAATCAGCCAGCCCGCCGGGCAGCGCGGCCACCACGGCGGCGCCCGCCTGACGCTGCCCCTTCTGCCGGTGCGGCCGCAGCAGCGCCAGCGGCAGCTGCAGGCTTGTGGTCGCGGTAAGTCATGATCCATTCCTGACAGTTTGGATCGGTGCCGTTCAGAACGTTGGCGGCGCGAACCGCTTCCATTTCCTGCGGGCGGCACGGGTTCATGATCGCGGACGTCATGCCGGCGCCGATGACCATCGGAATGAAGCCGGCGTTGATGCCGTGGCGGTGCGGGAGGCCGAAGGAAATGTTGGAAAGGCCACAGGTGGTGTTCACCTTCAGCTCTTCACGGAGGCGGCGCAGCAGCGCAAACACCTGCTGCCCGGCCGTGCCCATGGCGCCGATCGGCATGACGAGCGGGTCGACAACGATGTCGTGCGCAGGAATTCCATAGTCCGCCGCACGCTCGACGATTTTCTTAGCAACTTCGAAGCGCACGTCCGGGTCTTCGGAGATACCGGTTTCATCGTTGGAGATCGCAACAACCGGCACGTCATATTTCTTGATGAGCGGCAGGATTGCTTCCAGCTTTTCCTCTTCACCGGTCACGGAATTGACCAGTGGACGGCCCTTAGTGACTTCCAAGCCCGCCTTGATCGCCTCGGTGACCGAAGAATCGATGGAGATCGGCAGATCGCTCAGTTCCTGAACGATTTCGAGTGTTTTGACCAGAAGCGGCGGCTCTGTCTCGTTCGGGTTCACCGCAGTCACACCGGCATTGACGTCTAGCATGGTGGCGCCAGCAGCGGCCTGGGCCAAAACGTCAGCTTTCACGGTCTCAAAATTGCCCTCAACCATTTCAGCAGCCAGCTTCTTGCGGCCGGTCGGGTTGATGCGCTCTCCAATCACGCAAAACGGCTGGTCAAAGCCGATCACGACTTCCTTGGTGGCGGAGGCGACAATTGTTCTGGTCATTTATGCGCTCTCGTTGGCGGTCAGAGATGTTGACGAAGTTTGAAAGGACCAGCTCCCGCGGCTGGTGAGCCACTCAGCTGTTTTGGCGACACCGCCGAATGGATAAACGTGGATTTGGGCGAGCTGGCTGTCCGGCTGGCTTGTGATGCGGGCTTCAAGCGGCTCGACCATGGTGTTCGGATCATAGCCTGCAAGCATGGAGACAACCGCGCCGCCGCGCTTTTTCAGGAAGTTCAGAGAGTTTTCGACGCCTGCGAAGGCCGCAAACTTCAAAAGCGTGGTCATCTTGGCCGGACCTGCAACGCCGATATGAACCGGGAACTGGTTGCCCCAGCCGCGGATCTCGTCGAGCCAGACACTGACCTGATGCGGGTCAAAACCGAACTGGGTGACGATCCGGAACTCCGCATCGCTTTCGGCGGCAAGCTCATGCTTGCGCATCAAGAACGATTTGATGACGTCCGGCTTGATGTCCGGTGCGCCTTCCGGGTGACCGGCAACGGCAATCTTTTGAATGCCCAGCGTGTCGAAAAGGCCCGTCTCGAGAAGGGCGACAGATGAGGTGAGGGGGCCAGCTTTGTCGGCTTCTCCGGCAATCGCCAGCACTTCCTTGACCCCGGCTTCCTGGGTCAGGCGGGTGATGCGGCGCTCGAAGTCCGCGGCGCTGGCATAACGGCGCGCGGCCATGTGCGGCACGGCGATCAGGCCCTTGTCGGTCAGGGTCTTGGCCGCAGCGACGATCGTGTCTTCCGGCGCATTGCCGAGATCGGTGACATAGACCTGGCTGCCGGCGGGAATTGTTGCCAGAAGCTCTGTCTTTTCGACCACCTGTTTGGGCGACATTTCGGTCGAGGCGGGCAGGCGGCCGTTTGCCAAAAGGCTGCTATCAGTCATTTTCCAGGCCTCCATTCGCCATCAAGTCCATCAGGCGTTGTTTCGGGTAATCGGCAACAAGCGCTTCAAGCGCGGTGTCAGCTTCCTGTTCCAGGTCGTCGGAAACATCGACAGGCTCTGCCCGGCGCCATTCAGCCATATAGGCATCGCTGTCTTTCGCGCCGACACGCATCGCGCAGGCATCGATCGTTTCCATGAAGACAGCGGGCAGCTCCCGGCGGGCGGATTTGCGGCCCTTTTTCACCAGGATCTGCGCCGGGATGTCCCGCCAGTAAACGATTGTCTTTTGCGCCATTTAACGTCTTCCTCTTTCGAGCATGATTGCCGGAAAGCTCTCAATCCAAGTCGCTTGATAGCGGCATTGCACGGTAAAAAACCGACCCGTGCAGTGCCGCATGTCAGCGCGAAGGCATCGCAGGTTCTTTCGTCAGGAACGGTGCCAGCGATCCATAGCCGGTGCGTTCAATTTCAAGTGGAAGCTGGAGACGTTCCGCCGCCCGTCTTGCGGCCTCGTCAAGGGCCGGGTCATCTGTTTGCGCCAGGTAAAGAACCCGTGTGTAGTGGGCAAAGTACATGTCGCGCAGATGAGGGTGCCAATCGAGGCCAAGGGGTTCGATCACCATTGTCTGAAAGTGCCGGGCGAGGAAGTCGGTCAGATAAAAGCTGCCAAGCTGGTCTTCCTCGAATTGGTCGAACGCCACAAGTCCGGCAAAAAACGCATAACAATGCGCGCCTTCGATCCGGCGGGTTCCGGTTTCGTCCAAAACCTTGTCCAGAAGACCGCCGGTGCCGCAATCGCCATAAGCAACCAGGATGTCGGAATAGATATCGCGGTTCTGAAGAATGACCCGCCGGACTTCGTCAGGGATCTTGTCCGGTGTGTTGTGCAGCTGTGCCGGCAGACAGGTCAGATCAATGTGATCAAGCTGATTGAGGTCGCGGATCGCGATGATCTCACGCGCCAATGCTCCGCAAGCAATAACAAGGACGCGGCCGATCTTGTCGTTCGCGTCCTCTTGTGTTCCGATCGGGAAAAGAGGCTCACCCGCCTGCATGTCGGGAGCCTCCTCGAACATATTCCGTCAGCCCCGGTTGGAGAGCTGGTTGTGCCGCCGGGCAATCAGATCTTTCGCCATCTCAACAGCAACGGCTGCATCACGGCAGTAGCCATCTGCACCAACGGCTTGTCCGAACTCTTCGTTGAGCGGCGCGCCGCCCACGAGCACGATATAGTCGTCCCGCAGACCTTTTTCCTTCATCTCGTCGATGACGACCTTCATGTAAGGCATGGTGGTGGTCAAAAGAGCGGACATGCCGAGAATGTCGGGCTGGTGTTCTTCCAAAGCCGCCAGATAGTTTTCGACCGGGTTGTTGATGCCGATGTCGATCACTTCAAAGCCGGCCCCCTCCATCATCATGGAGACAAGGTTCTTGCCGATGTCGTGAATATCGCCCTTGACGGTGCCGATAACCATCTTGCCGACTTTGGGGGCTCCCGTTTCCGCGAGCAGCGGACGCAGGATGCTCATGCCGGATTTCATGGCGTTTGCGGACAAGAGCACTTCCGGCACGAACAAGATGCCATCGCGGAAGTCGACGCCGACGATCCGCATACCTTCAACGAGCGCCTTGGTCAGGATGTCGTATGGTGCCCAGCCGCGTTCCAAAAGGATGTTCACCGCATCCAGGATTTCTTCCTGCAGACCATCATAAAGATCATCATGCATCTGCTCGACGAGTTCATCGTCAGACAGGGCCGACAGGTCGATGTCGTCTTCGTCAGACATTGGGCAGCTCCAAAAAGGCTATCGTGGCCGGTAAACGTTGAAAAACCTTATGCCTTAAGGGGAATTGCCCGATATCATCAATGCGACACGGCAAGTCGCTTTCGCGACAGCGGGCGTTTGATCGTTCGAAACGGTGCACTGCCCGGACTTGAAAAGAAAAAGGCGGATCCATTCGGACCCGCCTCAAGTTTTCTGTTCTGGTCCGGACAGATCAGAACAGACCCTCGATCAAGCCTTCGTCGTTCAGCTTGATATGATTTGCGGACGGCACGCGCGGCAGACCCGGCATGGTCATGATTTCCCCGCAGATCGCAACGATGAAGCCGGCGCCGGCTGAGAGGCGGACTTCGCGGATCGGCACACCATGGCCGGTTGGCGCGCCGCGCAGGTTCGGATCGGTGGAGAAGGAATACTGGGTCTTGGCCATGCAGACCGGCAGATTGCCGAAGCCGTCTGCCTCCCAGCGGCGCAGTTGATCCCGGATTGACTTGTCGGCCAGGACCTCGTCGGCGCGGTAGATGCGCTTGGCAATCGTCTCGATCTTTTCAAAGAGCGGCATGTCGTCTTCGTAGAGCGGGGCGAACTGAGCTGCACCGCTTTCGGCAAGCGCCGCGACTTTTTCGGCAAGTTCCGCTGTGCCTTCCGAGCCTTTGGCCCAGTGGGACGCCAGAACGGCATCAACACCAAGATCCGCGCAGAAGTTTTTGATCTCCTGAACCTCTGCGTCCGTGTCCGCGGTGAAGTGGTTGATCGCGACGACGGCCGGGACGCCAAACTGCTTGATGTTTTCGATGTGACGTCCGAGGTTGGCGCATCCCTTTTGGACGGCCTCGATGTTTTCCGCGCCAAGGTCTTCCTTGGCGACACCGCCATTCATCTTCAGCGCACGCACGGTCGCGACAATCACCACCGCATCCGGCGAAAGACCAGCCTTGCGGCATTTGATATCAAAGAATTTCTCGGCGCCAAGGTCCGCGCCGAAACCGGCTTCGGTCACGACATAGTCGGCAAGTTTCAGTGCCGTCTGGGTCGCCATGACGGAATTACAGCCATGGGCGATGTTGGCAAATGGGCCGCCGTGAATGAAGGCTGGATTGTTTTCCAGGGTCTGAACGAGGTTCGGTTGGATGGCTTCTTTCAGGAGCACGGTCATCGCGCCGTCGGCTTCCAGTTCGCGCGCGGTGATCGCGGTGCGGTCGCGGCGGTAGGCAACGATGATGTCGCCCAGGCGTTTCTGAAGATCTTCAAGGTCGGTCGCCAGGCAGAGAATCGCCATGATTTCGGAGGCAACGGTGATGTCGAAACCGCCTTCACGCGGGAAGCCGTTGGCAACACCGCCGAGTGAACAGACGATCTCGCGGAGCGCCCGGTCGTTCATGTCCAGCACACGGCGCCAAACCACCCGCCGCTGGTCAATGCCGAGTTCATTGCCCCAGTAGATGTGGTTTTCGATAAGGGCGGCCAGAAGGTTGTGCGCGGACGTGATCGCATGGAAATCGCCGGTGAAGTGGAGGTTGATGTCCTCCATCGGCACCACTTGCGCATAGCCACCGCCGGCTGCACCACCCTTCATGCCGAAGCAGGGACCGAGGGACGGCTCGCGCAGGCAGATCATGGCGTTCTTGCCGATCCGGTTGAGACCATCTCCGAGACCCACGGTTGTCGTGGTCTTGCCTTCGCCGGCTGGTGTCGGGTTGATTGCAGTGACCAGGATCAGCTTGCCGTTTTTCTTGCCGTTCAGCCCGTCGATGAAGTCTGCGGAGATCTTCGCCTTCGTGCGGCCATAAGGCAGCAACGCTTCTTCCGGAATGTTCAACCTGTCACCAATCTCCTGGATCGGCTTCATTTTGCCTGCGCGTGCAATCTCGATATCACTGGCCATGCTGTTTCCTCGACATGTTTTGTTTCCCGGAAAAAGCCGGGCGTTGTCTTTGCCGCACGCTAGAAGAGAGGGCGGTGCAACAGATGTTCTGAATGCGACCTACTAAGTTTGGGATGCGACGATGGCGTTTCCGCTTCGATAATTGCGGAATGGCACTGGTTCAGAATTGCATTTTCTAGCCAAGCGGATTTTAATTCCGCCATGACAGATTCAGATATTCTTTCCCGTTTGCCGGAGCGGTTGAAAAAAGCCCGCCGGGCCCAAGGCTTGTCGCTTGAGGCGGTTGAAAAGCTCTCCGGAGTGTCGCGGTCGATGGTCAGTCAGATCGAACGCGGCGAATCCAATCCCACGGTTGCGACGCTGCTCAACTTGACACGGGCGCTGAATGTCGACTTTGCCGGCCTGCTCGGAGAAGAGGCCGTTGAGGATCGGGTGGAAATTGTGAAGGTGAGCCAGACCCCGGCGCTCGATCGGGCAGGAGATGGCTGCAAGATCCGGATCTTGTCCGCGCCTCAGGACGCGGGCCGGTTCGAGGTCTATGAACTCTTTTTTAAAGATGGGGGCAAACTGGAGAGCAAACCCCATGAGCGGGGAACCCGGGAGCAATTGATCGCCGAAGAGGGAACGTTGAAGGTCATGTCCGGCGTTGCAACGGGGATGATTGAAAAGGGCGATACCGCGCGTTACGCGGCAGATGTGGCGCACACGATCGAAGCGGTCAACGGGCCAGCCCGGGCTATTTTGATGGTGGTTCGTTTCTAGAGTGCCTATCCAGCGGCTGCAGCTTCTCAGTCGGTTTTGAGGCGCTGTCGAAAACTGAGAATGTGTGGCCCCTGAACAGGGGATGGATCAGGGCGCCACGAAGTCCCGGGAGGCGTCAGGTTGTTCCCGGGACAAAAAACGAAAAGCCGGCATCCTTTGGGTTGCCGTTTGCGTCTTGAATGTTCACCTGGCAGGTGTTTTCCGCAAAGATATTTAGGCCAACAGTGAGGCCATCGCCCCACACTGTGGCCTGTGCCCCGGTCACAGCTGAAAAATCGCTGTCATAGTTCACCATGTAAGAGCCTGTGCCGGTGTGGTCGCAGCTGGCCACGTGTTGAGACGAAGTCAGGTTTCCGTCACTGCCGACAAGGGCCGATGCAAATGAAGCTGTCATATTTGCCTCCCGGTTGTATTCAATGGGTATGCGGCTCATGGAGCCGAGTGTGCAGTTTAAGAATATCAACCAAAAGTAGATTCGTAAGTCTGATATAACCCGCAGGGTTGAGTCATTGTCGGGCTGCCTATTGCATCCGTGAAACTGTTGCCGTCTCCGTGATAATGGAAATTGCACTTTCGCCAGACGTGAAAATCCGCTATTATGGATGAAATTCCAAATTATCGGAGGTTGCCGTGTCGCAGGCGTTCTTGGAAAACATTTCCGCCACCTTGAAAAAAATCGAGGCAGAAGGGCTCTACAAGCGCGAGCGGTTGATCACATCACCTCAAGGCGGACATATCGCTGTTGGTGGGCGCGATGTCATCAATCTGTGTGCCAACAACTATCTGGGGCTGGCCGATCACCCGGCCCTGATCGAAGCGGCCAAAAAAGCCATGGATCCAAAAGGGTTCGGCATGGCCTCGGTGCGGTTCATTTGCGGCACGCAGGACATTCACCGCGAGCTGGAGCAGCGCCTGGCAAGGTTTTTGGCTAAAGACGACGCCATTCTTTTCGCGGCCTGTTTTGACGCGAACGGCGGTTTGTTTGAGCCGCTCCTCGGTCCGGAAGACGCGATTATATCGGACGCGCTCAATCACGCTTCGATCATTGACGGCATCCGGCTTTGCAAGGCCAAGCGCTACCGTTACCAGAATTCCGATATGACGGATCTGGAGGCAAAGCTCCGGGAAGCCCGCGAGGCTGGTGCCCGTCACATCATGATCGCGACCGATGGCGTCTTTTCCATGGATGGATATCTCGCCAAGCTGCCTGAGATCACCGCGCTCGCCAAGCAATACGAGGCGATCGTGATGGTCGATGACTGCCACGCCACAGGCTTCATGGGACCGAAAGGCGAGGGCACGCCGGCACATTTCGGCGTGGATGTCGATATCCTGACCGGAACGCTCGGCAAGGCGCTGGGCGGCGGCATCGGCGGCTATATCGCCGGACCGCAGCCGGTCATTGATCTGTTGCGCCAGCGGGCAAGGCCTTATCTTTTTTCAAACAGTCTGCCGCCGTCCATTGTCATGAGCGGCCTTGAGGCCATCCGGCTGGTGGAAGAGGGGCATGAGCTCCGGAAAAGCCTTTTTGACAACGCGCGCTACTGGCGGGCGGGACTGGAGGCTCTGGGCTTTACGCTGTTGCCCGGTGAGCACCCGATCATTCCTGTCATGCTCGGAGAGGCCAAACT
This sequence comes from Roseibium alexandrii DFL-11, assembly GCF_000158095.2. Classification (NCBI taxonomy): domain Bacteria; kingdom Pseudomonadati; phylum Pseudomonadota; class Alphaproteobacteria; order Hyphomicrobiales; family Stappiaceae; genus Roseibium; species Roseibium alexandrii. Next base: position 1,803,606 of record NZ_CM011002.1, on the reverse strand, counting down.
GGCACAGGCCATGGCGGCAAGCCTGTTTGAGGAAGGGGTTTACGTCTCCGGTTTCTTCTTCCCTGTTGTCCCGCGCGGCCAGGCGCGCATCCGCACTCAGATGAATGCGGCGCTGACACGTGCAGATCTCGACCGGGCGCTCGACGCTTTTGCGAAAGCCGGCAAGACCACAGGAGTGTTGTCATGAGCAATCAGATGAAGGCATTGGAAAAATCTGAGCCGCGGGAGGGGCTCTGGATGACGCGTGCTCCAGTGCCGGAAATTGGGCCCGACGACGTCCTGATCAAGATAAACAAAACCGGTATATGCGGCACTGACATCCACATCTGGAACTGGGACGATTGGGCTTCAAAAACGGTGCCGGTTCCAATGATTACCGGCCACGAATTTGCAGGTGAGATCGTCGAAATTGGCCGCAACGTCGACGATCTTGAAGTCGGGCAGCGTTGTTCCGGGGAGGGGCACCTGATCGGCAAACATTCCCGACAATCCCGGTCAGGCAAGTTTCATCTGGACCCAGAGACACGGGGCATCGGGGTCAACGAGCAAGGCGCATTTGCTGAATACTTGCGGCTGCCGGCGTTCAATGTGGTGCCGCTGCCAGATGAGATCGACGACGAGATCGGCGCCATTCTCGACCCTCTCGGCAATGCGGTCCACACGGCCTTGAGTTTTGATCTGGTTGGCGAAGACGTGCTGATCACCGGCGCAGGACCGATTGGCATCATGGCAGCTGCCGTCGCGCGCCATGTCGGCGCCCGCAATGTGGTGATCACCGACGTCAACCAGGCCCGCCTTGATCTTGCAACGCGCGTTGTAGATGTCGTACCCGTAAATGTCGCGCGCGAAGATCTCAAGGGCATCGAGAAGAAGCTCGGCATGAAGGAAGGTTTCGACGTTGGGCTGGAGATGTCCGGCAATCAAATCGCGCTCGACCAAATGGTCGAAAACCTCGTTATGGGCGGGCGGATCGCGCTGCTTGGTATTCCGCCGGGCAAGTCACCGGTCGACTGGTCGCGGATTGTGTTCAAGGCGATCACGATCAAGGGCGTCTACGGCCGAGAGATCTTCGAAACCTGGTATAAGATGATTGCGATGCTGCAGAACGGCCTCGATGTGCGCAACGTCATCACGCACCGGTTTGGTGTCGATGACTTTGAAAAAGGCTTTGCGGCGATGAAATCCGGCGAGGCGGGCAAGGTGGTTCTTAGCTGGCAATGATTGGAAGCTAATCGGCGTTGGCCCGCCGATGTACACAGACCGAGGCCCATGATTGGAAGTCGGCATGCCGCGGCCGGTCGACTTGGATACGTGTTTTTGAAGAACAAAGACCGGATTGCCCAAGTGTGGGCTCGGGCAATCCGGTGAGGCCAGGTCTGCCCGGTGGGCTACGGGCAGCTTGGCAATCAAAATTGCACGTGAGTGTCAGGAAAAACCGGGGCGTTGCGGCAGACCGAGTTTCTTCAAGGTCATGACCACCGGACAAAAGCCGGTGAAAGAGGCCTGCATCAAATGCACACCGAGAATGCCGGTCACCCAAAGCCAATTGATGTTCACGTAAACAGCCAGCAGCACAGTCGCCAGGACGAGCGCACCAACCACCAGAAGAATTCCTCGTTCGACTGTCATGATCTTCTCCATTAATTGGATAATTCGAACATTCGAAATAATGAGATTAAAAACATCCTGGCACCAGCCAAAATTGTGCGGCAAAGCGTCATGCGGCTTTGGTCGCAGGAAGTTCAACCGAGCGCTTTAAGGAACTCGCAGCCAGTCTGGCTCAAAGCTAACAGATCCGCAGTCCGCGAACCTTGCAATCCGATCGATTTCGCTTTCCAGTTTTCCAACCCGGCCCTTACCCATCCGGGTCTTTACCTCCGGCCAAAACGCTCTGACATGCAGTCGGTCATCGGCGCGGTAGGCCTTCATATCAATCCGGCCAATCAAGCTGTTTCCCTCCAGAACGGGGAAGACGTAATAGCCGTATTGCCGCTTCGGTTCGGGAACGAAGACTTCGATCCGGTAATGAAAGCCGAACAAGCGTTCTGCGCGCTTGCGGTCCCGCAAGGCCGGATCAAAAGGCGAGAGAATACGCACCCTTGGGGGCAGAGGTGACAGTTTGTCCAGTGTTGCCAGCGTTTCCGGCATTAGGAAGCTTTTTCGAAGGGAGCCGTCGGCGCCTTCGGTGAGGGTCTCAATGATTTCGCCGCTTGCAAGCTTCGCTTCGCACCACGTTTTTGCCTCTGCCGGCGTGATCAGATCCCAGAACGCGGCAATTTCACCGGATGTTGCAAATCCCAGCCGGTCCAGGGCCGACCGAGCTGCCCAGTCGATTGTCTCTTCCAAGTCGAAACGCTGTGCCAAATGCGCTTGCGGAATGACACGTTCGGTCAGGTCGTAGATTTTCTGAAATCCGCGCCGGTGGCAGACAGACAGCTCACCCGTCCGCCACAAAAACTCGAGTGCTGTTTTCGATGGATGCCAGTTCCACCAGCCGCCTTTGCTGCGCGCCTCATCTTCCCCCACCGTCGAAGAAGAAACAGGTCCGTGGTCAGAAACCTGTTTCAGGACCTCGTTGAACTTTTCTTCAAAACCGTTTTGCCGCCAGTTGCGCCAGCGCCCGATCAGCTTTGCCCGATCACGATCAAAGCGCAGCCGCCAATGGGGAAAAGAGGACGTTGGTATTACCGAGGCATCATGGGTCCAGTGTTCGAAGAGATGACGGTCTTTCTCTAGCAGCCGTTTGAGATGCGTTTCCTTGTAGCCCGGAAGCCGGGAGGAAAGGATCATGTGATGGGCGCGGGAAACCGTGTTGATGCTGTCAACTTGTACAAAGCCAAGGGCGGAAATTGTTTCGTTTACTCTGTCGGTGGTTGCACGGCCTGAAAGGGCCGCAAGACCATGGCGATCCAGAAAAAGGCGGCGTGCGGTTGTATTGTCAATAATCGGGGTGGCTGCACTCATCATGACATTATCTAACACTCCAAACATCGGTAATAAAACCCGTTTTCAGCTCACTTGGCTAAGAGGGTTTTGCCAGCCCTTGGCAATTTTACTTGACCTATCGTAAGCTGTGTGGGCACTGTTCGTGTTATTGGTGTGGCTGGGGAGTATGCAATTAAAATGGGGCAAAGTATAAAACCACGCAGGCGCGGGGAGCTTTTCGCATTTCTTGTTGTGTTTAGTGGAGTTCTGTTCGCTGGCGGCCCTGCATATTCAAGTTGCGACGTTCTGAAGGTGAATGGCGCCAATGAATGGCGGCCCTTTTCCTGGAGAACACCTGAGCTTGGTGAAATGAAGGGCATTTTCCCGGCGATAATACATCACGTCTCCAAGACGGTGCCTGTCAGGAGTGAATATGGGCCGGACCTGCCGTGGAACCGGCTGTTTGCGCTCTTGGAACACGGCAGCATTGATGTTCTTGCGGGCGCCTATCTATCAGCAGAGCGTCAAACCAAGTTTGAACTCAGCCATCCGGTTCAAGAAGATGAGGTGACCGTTTTTATACGGGCAGGGATGAAAGCGAAGCCTGACGGTCTGGATGGCCTCATTGGATTGCGCGGACGCGCGCCTTACGGCGTCCACCTCGGCGAAGACAATAACAAATTCGCTGCCGACAACCTTGTCATCGATAGCCAGTCGCTTGATGATATTGCCGGTGATCTGGAAATGCTGACGGATGGCAGGTTCGATTACATCTTGATGTCCCGCAGTTACGGAAAAAAGGCGGTATCCACGTTTGGGTTCGACGGCCAGATTGAAGATGTGCCCTGGACAGCTGCGCGCCGGTCGGTGCATTTCATCTTTTCAAAGGAGTCGCCCTGTGTGACTCTTCTTCCGGAATTCAACGCGGTGATTGATGAACAGCTGCAAGCCGGTTTCTTGGACGAGTTTCAAACCGGATTTGACACCGCTGGCGGCTTTAAGAACACCGCCCCCTCCGCGGACACAGTAGCAGAATGACAATCCGAACCAGGCCGGGCCGTCTTTAGATGAACAGCCCTGAGCTCTATCTGATCGCAACAGCCGTTTTTGTTCTGGCGGGTGTGGTCAAGGGGACCGTCGGCATGGGCCTGCCGGCAATCAGCCTCGGTTTGATGACTGTGTTCGTCGGGGTTGAAGCGGCCATTGTCCTGATCCTTTGGCCCACTTTCCTGACCAACCTCTGGCAAGCGGTTTACGGGGGGCACCTGAAGGCACTTGCCAAACGGCTATGGCCGTTTCTCGCTGCTGCCTCTGCAACGCTGATACTTGGAACGTTCATTCTGACGACGGCTCCAAAAGGCGTGCCGGATTTGGTCCTGGGTGCCTTGATGATTGCTTATGCAGTGCCGATGCTCGCAGGTCTTCGATTGCACATCCCATCGGAATGGGAACGGCCCATCGGTGTGGTACTTGGGGCGTTGAACGGGATTTTTTCAGGGTTGACGGGGGCTTATACAGTCCCGGGAGTGATGTACCTTCAGGCCTTGGGCCTTGATCGGGACGAATTGGTACAGGCCATGGGGCTGTTGTTCTTGTCTGCAACGGTCATGCTGGCGTTGGCGCTGGGCGGCTTTGGTCTTCTCGAATTTGAGGGGGCAGTCCAGTCTCTGCTCCTGACGGTTCCAGCCCTTGCCGGTGTTTTTATGGGCCAGCGCTTGCGGGGGCGCTTGTCAGACGCCGGGTTCCGCCGTGCATTCCTTGGTGCACTTCTATGCCTTGGGGTCTATCTGGTGCCTTTGGGCCTCTGGCGCGTAATGGGTTGAACTCCCTGTTTCAGCGTTAATGCAACCCGCTTGTTTTCAGAAGTTGTGTTTTGTGTATTTTAGGAATGGATGCGCAGATTGTTGGGCAAGCCATGTATTTGTCTGGCGCTCAGGTTTAATAAAGGTCGGTAGGATTGAGGAACGGTATGTATGGTCCAATACCCAGGATACATGTGCCCAAAACGTAATACCCGTTGGAGGCGTTGGACCTGGATTTTTCGCTTGCCGGGTGTGCTGCTGACGGCATTTTTGATGCTTGCTGGTGGACAGGGAACCGCTCAAGCCGCGGAACGCTGCGATACAATCCGGGTGAATGGGACAGTGGATTGGTATCCGGTGATGAGGCGGTCAACCAATACGGGGTTGGCATCCGGGGTCCTGCCGAAAACGGTGGTCGAAATTGCGCGGCGCATCGGCATTGATGTCGATTTCAGACCCATAACACCTTTCAAGCGCCAGCTTGTTCAATTGGAAAACGGCAGTCTTGATGCTGTTCTAGGCGCATATTGGACAAAAGAGCGTGCAGAGAAATTTCAGTACTCTTCCAGAGTGCTGGATGACGAAGTGGCCATATTTGTTTTGAAAGGCAAGGAATTCCCCCTGTCGAAATGGGCAGATCTTGAAGGCCGGTTGGGAATCAGGCCTTTTGGTGGCTCCTATGGTGAAGACTTCGATGAATATGCGCGCGAGAAACTGACGATGCAGGAAATCGCTCCTGTCCCTACAGAATTCAGACGCGATATGCTCGGGATGTTGCTGAATGAAAACGCGGATTATGCAGTCCTCGGCCGTTTTCACGGTTTGAAAATCATTGAGGAAGCCGACGGGGCGGATCAGTTAATCGACCTGAATTGGCCTGTGGTCTCCAATGGAGTGCATATTCTATTTTCCAAGACGTCGACTTGCGCGCATCTTTTTGATCGCTTCGAAGAACAGCTCAGGAAGCTTCGGGCCGAAGGATGGATAGAGACTGTCCTGTCAGACTATCGACGACCAGGACAATAAAGACCATACCTCTGGTTTTGAATAAAAACGCCGCCCCGGTCGGAGCGGCGTTTGCAGATCAGAATGGCCGTATTTACTTCGCGACAAGGCGCATGGGGGTCGCCGTGCCAACATTCGATGTTGGTTTGGTGTTGGCCCATTGATAGGACTGGCGTTCTTCTGTCGGGGTGCACAAGAAGCGTTCCCGGTAGCACTTTGTGAAGTGAGACGTGGAGGCAAAGCCGCAAGCAAGCGCAACGTCCAGAACCGGACGGCTCGTGCGCCGCAACAAATCGCGTGCAGTCTCAAGACGCAAACGCAAATAGTACTGGCCTGGCGTGCAGTTGAAGTGCCGGCGGAACAACCGCTCCAGCTGACGAGGAGACAAGTTCACCGTCATTGCGAGCTGCTGGCAGCTGAGCGGGTCTTCAATATGCAGATCCATAATCCGGATAGCGTCGAGGATCTTGGCATTTGAAATCCCAGTCCGGGCTTCAATGTCGTGACGCTGGGCGGATTCGCCGGACCGCATGTTCTGATAGAGCGCAACCTCGGCCACTTCGTGCGCAAGGTAGGCACCATGCTGAATGGCAATCAAGCGCAGGATCATGTCCAGTGACGCCATGCCGCCTGCGCAGGTAATGCAGTTTCGATCAATCGAGAAAATATCTGAGGTCACTTCGACGTCCGGGAATTCTTCGCGCAAGGAGCGGAGGTTCTCCCAGTGGATCGTGCAGCGGCGGCCATCGAGAAGATTGTAACGCGCCAGCAAATACGCGCCGGTGCAGATGGCGCCGAACGTCCGGCCGAGGGCATTGAGACGCCGCAGCTTGTTGCCGAGTTCCGGATCAAGAGGCAAGCGCTCGACATCGACGCCAGTACACAAAAGTGTAATGTCTGCATCGCCAAGGTCGCGAATAGATTTTTTTACGGAAACTTCGCATCCATTGCTCGCAACGACTGGATTCCCGTCAAGGGAATAAGTTTCCCAAACGTAATAGTCCCTGCCGAGCATCCGGTTTGCTATTCGTAGTGGTTCGATGACACTCGCGAATGCATTCATGGAGAAACGGTCCATGATCACGAATGCTATTTTTTGACAGCTGTCGTCGTGCGCGCGTCCGGACATTTACTTTGCCTCATTGGAAGGTATTATTGAAGCTTATCTTTTGATTGCAGTAAGTTGTTGGTTTTTGACTTGGCTGTCAAATAAAATCCGACATGAAGACGAATGTTCGTGATTTCGTCGTAAACCATCCACGGGTATTGCTTGAGGTTTGATCGCATTGGTCAATTTTTGGCCGTCATCTGCCCAGAAGCTGAGCGGCAATACAAGGTTGGTCTTGTCGTGTGTCGGAAATAGATATGTTGCGCTGCGGTATTACTTTGACGGTCAGACTAGGAAGGCTGCAGTTTCTAAGCCCGCAGAGCATTGCCGGCGCCAGCGATAAACCGCGTTACAATGCATTTTTGGATGTTTTTTTTGCCGAAAGCGGTTTTCGTGGTCCCATGTTGCTTCAAGTCAAGGCGCACTTGGTGGTACACGGGCTTTAGTTGCATGTGCCAAGACCCACGGATCGATCAAATATGAACGTACTTGCCAAACCCGCAGATCTCGCAGACGCCGCACCAGCCGGTGTCTTCGTGGAAGAGGTCAAGACTGTCCAGCACTATACCGACCGGCTGTTCCGCTTCCGGATGACCCGGCCGTCCAGCTTCCGGTTCCGTTCCGGCGAGTTTGTGATGATCGGTCTGATGATCGACGGCAAGCCGCTCTACCGCGCGTACTCGATCGCAAGCCCGGCCTGGGATGAAGAGCTGGAGTTCTTCTCCATCAAGGTGCCGGATGGGCCGCTCACATCTCATCTTCAAAAGATCCAGCCCGGTGATGCGGTTCTTATGAAAAAGAAACCGACGGGCACATTGGTCAACGATGCGCTCGTTCCGGGCAAGCGGGTCTATATGTTCTCAACGGGTACCGGGATTGCGCCGTTTGCCAGCCTGATCCGGGATCCGGACACCTATGAGAAGTTCGATCAGGTGATCCTGACCCACACCTGCCGGGAAGTTGCTGAACTGAAATATGGTGAGGACCTTGTTCAGGAAACACTCAATGACCCGTTGATCGGTGAGTTCGCAAAAGACAAGCTGGTTCACTACACCTCGGTCACCCGGGAAGACTTTCCGCGCCAAGGCCGGATCACCGATCTGATCCAGTCGGGCAAGCTTTTTGAAGACCTCGGCGTTCCGCCGCTTGATCCGGCGATTGACCGGGGCATGATCTGCGGCTCCATGGACATGTTGCGCGATACCAAGGCGCTGCTGGAAGAAGCGGGCCTCACCGAAGGCGCCAACAACAAGCCTGCAGAGTTCGTTGTCGAACGCGCTTTCGTCGGCTAACGGGCTTTTTTCACTGACTGAGAATCACAAAGGCCGGGGCGACCCGGCCTATTTCTTTGCCTGGCTCAGGAAGTCAATCTCTGCGGTGCATTTACCTCTTATGCAGTCAAACCCCTGCAAATGCTTAGTTAAGCTGTGGACGGTTCCCCCAACGCGAGGCCGTTCAATATCCACGGCGTTCTGCATGCAATAACCTTTGTAAATGCGCTGCGGGTTTTGAGTAGGCGCGCAAAAGATCAATTCCGGGTTGGGATAGGGACGGATGAAGATTATTGCCGAACTCGGTATCAACCATCGCGGGTCATCGCAAGTCGCTGAACAGCTTATCGATGTTGCCGCCTCCGCGGGTGCCTGGGGGGTAAAATTTCAGTATCGCGGTCAGGCCGGGTTCTACCAGGCTGTGAGCGAGATTGGCGATGAGATCCTGAGCAAAGAGATTGATGACAGTTACATTCCACCTGAAGACATCCTGGCGCTGGCTCAATACATCAAGAACAAAGGGTTGGCCGCCGGCATCAGTTTCTTCAAGTTTGAAGATGCCGGTAATTTCGGGGATCAGCTGAATACATTTGATTTTTTCAAGGTCCCGTCAGCTGAACTCATGAACAACGATCTTGTGAGTTCAATGGCGTCGCTTGGCAAGCCTTTGATCTTAAGTACAGGTGGGCACACCGAAGAGGATATCTTTCGCGCCATAGACTCTACGCGCCATGTGCCTGATGTTTGCTACCTCCATTGCATTTCGAACTACCCCGTTCTGCTCGGAAACCAGCAGATGAAATTCATTGAAGCGCTGAAGCAAAAGACCGATGCGGAAATTGGCTATTCGAGCCACGACCAGGATTGGGAAGTTTGCCTTGTTGCCGCTGGGAACGGCGCGACGGTGTTTGAACGCCATTTGACGATGGACAAGAACGGCAAGGGCATTGATGACAGTTCATCTTCTGACCCGGCGGAGTTCATTCGCATGTGCCGGCTGCTCAATGCCTATTCCACAGTCCAAGGATCTGGAAAACGGGAGATCAATCAAGGTGAACGTATAAACATGCAGAACCTTGGATCATCATTGTATGCCAGCCGCGCGATTGAGCCAGGCGAGACACTGAGCGAGGTCAATGTCGTTGTAAAAGCACCCCGGAAAGGACTGACCTGGTCTGAACTGCAAAAACGGCAGCTTACAAACATTCGGCGGCCAGTGGCTGAGGGGGTTGCCATTTCAGAACTGCATTTCACCGAACCGAAACCGCCGCTTGAGTCCGAATTGGTCGGGTTCTGCGACGAGAAGCAGCTGTCCATACCAATTCGTCTGCACGATGCCGCCGTGCTCCAATCGCGGTTTCCAATCAAAAACAACGAACTTCATCTGTCCTACGAAGAAGTTGCAAAGTTTGGCGCATCCATGGATGACGGGTTGGCGGGTTTGGATCTGAACCGCCATTACTCAATTCACATTCCGGACTACATTGATAGCAAAACTCTGATCGACCCATTGGCTGCGGATGCCGACACCCAAAGCCGAAGCCTGAAAGTAATCGAAACCTGTGTTGATTTGGCTCTGGAGCTTGAGCGGCACTCAGGGGCAAGTGTTCCGATCGTGGGCAGCTTTTCCCGGATCCTTCCGGCGGGCAAGGCTGCGACCTATGACCGGTTACATGCATCTCTTCTCAAGGCTGGCCGTGATCGTGGAGCTCCCATTTATCCGCAGTGGCTCCCGCGAATTGCCTGGTACTTCGGCGGTGCCGAAGTCCTCGACATGTTCTGCGGTGAGGATGACATTGATATCATCACGTCCATCGGCATGGAGCTGTGCCTGGACTTGTCCCACTTGATCCTGTCCGCGAACTACTCAAAAGCGGATTGGGCCGTTTGGTGCGCAAGGCTTATGCCGCTCTCCAGGCATATCCACATTGCGGATGCAGTGGGAATTGACGGCGAGGGCATTGAGTTTGGCGAAGGGGATCTTGGAGACCCAACGCAATATATTAACGGACCAGGCCGCAAAGTTCTGGAAATCTGGCAGGGGCACCTGTCTGAGGGTGATGGCTTTGACAAGGCTATCCGGCAGTTAGGAGAAAAAAATGGCTAAGGTGCTGATTACCGGGATTTCCGGTCAGGATGGAGCATTTCTGGCGCGTGGCCTTCTGGAAAAAGGGCATGAAGTCTATGGAGCGATGCGCCGGGGCAGCACCTCCAAGACCGGCCGTCTGAATGAACTCGGCATCCGGGACAAGATCAACTACTGCACTTTGGAAGTGACCGAATTTGCCAATGTTCAGAATGTCTTGAACGAGATCAGACCGGATCAGATCTATAATCTTGCAGCGCAAAGTTTCGTTGCCGACAGTTTCCAGTTTCCGCATTACACCTCTGACGTGAACTACATGGGTGTGCTGAACATCCTTGAAGCCATGCGCATCTTGAAGCTGGATACAAAACTCTATCAGGCCTCCACGTCTGAGATGTATGGCGACGTTCTGGAGAAGCCGCAGACTGAAAAAACGCCGTTCAATCCGCTCAGTCCCTACGCTATTTCAAAACTGGGGGCGCATTCTCTGGTGGTCAACTACCGGCAAGCGTATGACATGTTCGCGACCTCAGGGATCTTGTTCAATCATGAATCCGAGTTGCGTGGATTGGAGTTTGTTACACGCAAAATCACAAGCTGGCTTGCAGAAATCAAACTCCAGGGTAAAGACGCGCTGCCGCTCGGAAACCTGAGCAGTGTGCGCGATTGGGGATATGCGCCTGAGTACACGGACATGATGATCAAGATGCTGGAGCATGACCAGCCGGACGATTTCGTGATCTCGACCAACACGGAATACACGGTCCGCGATTTCCTGTTCATGGCAGCGCAGGAAGTCGGCTTTGATCTTCATTCGGAAGGCGAGGGCCTGGAAGAAAAGTGCTACGACCGGAAGACGGGCAAGCTGATTGCCTATGTCGACCCACGGTATTTCCGTGCGTCCGACGTGGTGTATCTACGCGGTGACAATGCCAAGGCTCAGGAAATGCTTGGATGGAAACCTGAAATCCTGGCGCCCGAGATTGCCCGCCGGATGGCGATTTACGATCTGAAGAAAGCGGCACTCAATACGCCCGGCCTTTGAGGTAAATCTGGAGGTCGAAGCATGGAAAGGGTCGCTGCGATAATCCCCGCAAGAGGTGGATCCAAGGGTATTCCGGGTAAGAACATCAAGCCTTTCCTTGGGGTCCCGTTGGTCGCTCACGCCATCAAAGCAGCGCTGGGTGCAAAAACGATCTCTGATGTCATCGTCTCAAGCGACGACGACGCAATCCTAAGCGTTGCCCGTGAGTACGGAGCTGCAGCCTTGAAGCGACCGGCAGATATCTCGGGGGATGAAGCCTCTTCTGAAAGCGCGGTCCTGCATGCAATTTCTGAAAATGATGCATGCCAAGCGGCGGACACGGTTGTTTTCTTGCAGTGTACCTCGCCATTGACGACATCTGAGGAGATCGATCAGGTCGTGACGGCTCGTGCGGAAATGGACGCGGATACGGCATTTTCTGTTGTCGAGGTGCATGCTTTTCTGTGGCAGATCGAGGCCGACGGAACGGGGAGGGGGATCAATCATGATGCCAGCAAACCGCGTCAGCGCCGTCAGGACCGTCCAAGAGAGTTTAGGGAAACAGGTGCGATATACGCACTTCGCAAGGATGGTTTCGTGCCCGAGGGCGTGAGGTTCTTCGGGCGCAGTATCCCTGTCGTTCTGCCGGATGCGATCGAGATCGATCTGGATACCCCACGGGATTGGTTGGCACTGGAAGCTTATGCAAGGGCTGCAGGACACCAGTCCTGAACGGTCTGCTGGAGAACAGCTGATGGCAAGTATTTATGACACGTTGGCGGAACTGGGCGTCGCCAGTAAGGAGACGCAGGAGGTCTTTGCGACGCGCACCCGTGATCGTGAGGATGTCATTGTATATCGCGATCAGCTTTCGGGAGTGATCTATATTGATGGCTTTTATGGCGGTGACGAAGTCTATCAAGAGGGTGACTACCGGCAATCAAATGAAGCCTTGATTGGCAAACGGGACTATGAAGTCACCGTAGATGCGTCACGGCGTGTTGAGGCCTACCGTCCCTTCGTGACCGGAAAGCACATCGTCGAATTTGGCTGCGGTGACGGTGCCTTTCTCCATTCCGTTTGCAACGAAGCTCAGAGCTGTTGCGGTGTGGAATTGCAGGAGGATTATGTCACGGCCCTGAACGCTGGCGGGATACTGTGCCACAAATCCTTGGCGGCTCTGCCGGACAGTTCAATGGACAGCGCCCTGAGTTTTCATGTCCTGGAACATCTTCCCGAACCCGCTCCGATTTTACAAGAGCTCTTTCGTGTCCTGAAACCAGGCGGCGTTATGGTCGCTGAGGTGCCGCACGCCGGTGATGTTTTGCTGAACCAACTGAATTGCGACGAGTTCAAAGCGTTTACCTTGTGGAGCCAGCATCTTGTTCTCCATACCCGGGACAGCTTGAAACGGCTATTGGCAGCATCAGGTTTTGCAAAGATCGTCATTGAAGGTGTTCAGAGGTATCCGCTGTCAAACCATTTGGGTTGGCTGTCCAAAGGGCGTCCCGGTGGACACAAAAGCACACTTGCGGCGATTGACACGGCAGATCTCGGAATTTCCTATGAAGCGGCTCTTAACCGGATCGATGCCACCGACACATTGGTCGCTATCGTCCGAAAACCTGTGTAGGTGCTGACTTATAGGCCGAGCCGCTTGTTCCGGCGCTCAGGCGTCCAGTTTTCCAGCTGACGGTCCATTTCCTTGATGATTTCCGGTACGAATTCCGCACACGCCTTGTCCGTGTAGGGGTGCATGTAAGTCATAGAAGGATACCAGGGCGGATTTTTCTGGCCCAGCAGAAGCGGCGGTTCCTGCTGACCAAAACGGATTGCCGGTACGTCCAGAATGCCGGCTATATCGGCCACGCTGGTATTGGCCGATACAACGAAATCACAGGCAGCCGTTAGTGCTGCTGCCCCCAGCAGATCGTCGAACAAATCGACGTCTTCCAGGTCGATGAAGCGGTCACCGGCGCGCTCTTTAAGGAAGTTGATTTCCTTTTCCAGAGCTGCGTACTGGAGATTCACAAAAATTGCGTCTCTTGATTCCAGTAGGGGAGCAATTCCGGGCGCCGATAAATAGTATCTGGCCCTGTTCACGGCGAGGTTCTTGGAGCGCCAGGAAAAACCGATCACGGGTTTGTCTTCATTACCCTTCAGGCGTTTGAGGTATTCGACTGCCCGGTCTTTTTCAAATGAGTAGACTGGACAGGGTGCAGTCTTGAACGATTCAATTGTGGGTCTGAAAAATTTTACCAACTCACCAATGTTAACGTGCAGATCGTAATCAAAAGCCGTTTGGAAGTTGTCACTGTCCATTTGTGCCAGCCGAGACTCTGCCTCGGGGAAACAATACTGGGTGAATTTAGCCCCCTTTTCCGACAGCTCGACAATCACCTTGCCAGCTCTTGCGATGAGTTCAGGTAACATTGTTCCCGCTTTGAGTGCGTCGCCGAGCCCTTGGTCTGCCCAAACAAGAATAGTCTTGTCTGAGATATCTTCGCCCTTCCACTCCGGGATTTCGAATGTACGCCGAAGTATTTGTGCAGCGGGATCTTCAAAGCGCGCCGAATGCAGTTCCCAGCCGTTTTTGAGGTCACCGTTTGCCAGGTAGGCGAGGGCCAGGTTCCAGTCTACCGTTCGATTGCTCGGTGGTGCGGACTTCTTGGCCTTTTTCATGATCCTGAGGGCTTCCTTGTGATCTCCATGCATCAACAGGTTCACCCCATAGGTGACACCCTTGTGATAGTCCCTTGGATCGGCTTCATGGGCTTGTTTGGCGTAGAAGACAGCCAAATTCGATTCATTCATCGAGAATAGAAGACGCGCCGCTTCGTGTTTTACGTCGGCATTGTCCGGAAAGCGCTCAAGGGCCTCTGTAAGCTCGTATTGGCTTGGTTCGTATTGTTTGAGTTTGAGGCGGGCGCGCGCGCGCAGAAGATAGTTTTCCGGATTGTCCGGCTCCAGCATAACTGCCTTGATATAGAAATTGACTGCGTGATTGGCGCGGTCGGCGTCCATCAGAAGTGTGCCGAAGTTGCGATAGGCGTCTTTGTATTCCGGGTCTTCAACGATAAGGCTCTGGAAGATCAGCTCCGCTTCTTCAAATTCTTTCTTCTTGGTGAGCGCAATGCCCTTTATATTGCGCGCTTCGCGTTCTAGCGGGTTCAGTGACAGAGCCTTGTTACAAACGGCCAGCAAGCTGTCGACATCCGAACCCATATCCATCATCGCGCGTGCCAGATTCGCATAGAACACGGATTGGTTCGGGTTGAGCGCAATTGCTTTCTGGATGTATTCAAGCGCGCGTGTTGGATAGCCGAGTTGGCGGTATGTCACCCCGAGAAGGTGGACAGCATCTGCGTTGTTTGGAGCTTTTTTGACCGCTTGTTTGTAGATGCGCTGGGCTTTTTCGAATTCGCCGGCCTGTTGCAGAGCGATGCCCTTCAGCAGTCTGTCTCGAATGGTATTGGGCGCTGTTTGCGTTGCCATCGTTTTCAGCCTCATCGGGAATCAATCATCCCAGATTAGCAGGCTGTGAAAAATGTGACAGTTGTGCTGATGAAACTGGGCATTTCCCTTGGGGATTGCCTTGGTTTCGAGAGCGGCGAAGAGCGAGCGCAGATGAAGCAGGCAAGAGTAGGCTACGAAGACAGGCGTACAAAGCCGCGGCGCGGTGGGCGAAACTGGGATTGAACCAGTATCCTTTCCGTCGTGACCGGAACGCTCTCCCGCTGGGCTAGTAACCCGCAACATAGAATGTAAACTGGTCTCCATCTAGCGATTTTGGGAAAGACAAGGGCTGCTTAGCCTTCTCCCGGCTTTAGTCATCGTGTCAGGTTCGGAGGCCGTCGACTGCATCCGCAAGTTCGTCAAAATGGGAAATGATGCGGTCTGGGCCGAGTTCTGTGACCGGCACTGGCGTATACCCAAAATCAACGGCGACCACGGGAATGCCCGCGGCGCGGGCAGCGTTGATGTCGGTTACACTGTCGCCGATCATGATCGAGCCCTCCAGGGTGCCGCCAGCGCGTTGAATGGCACCCAGCACCGGCTCTGCATGGGGCTTGGAAACGGAGAACGTATCGCCTCCGACCACCGCATCGAAGTGATCTGTCATATTGAGCGCAGCAAGCAAGGGCAGGGTGAGGCGCTCGGTCTTGTTGGTGCAAACCGCCAGCTTCCAGCCATCGGCACGGAAACGCTGTAGCGCCGGAATAACGCCATCGAACGGCCGTGTGTGAACAGCGATGTTGGCAGCGTAGTAGTCCAGGAAGTCTTCATATAGCGGTATGATCGTCTCATCCGACCATTCAATTTCAAGGTAGTCCAAACCGCGCTGCAAAAGCACCTTGGCTCCCATGCCAACCATGTTGGCGACCTTGTCCTGAGGAACAGTTCCATGTCCGGCTTTTTCCAGAACCGCATTCAAGGTCGCAACAAGATCTTCCATGGAAGACACCAGAGTGCCGTCCAGATCGAACACAAGTACAGACATGAAACCCTCAGCTACTAGAAATCAGGGTTCTGCCTAGCGATCTTTGTGGCTTCCCGCAAGATCCAGCGAGCGATTGGAGGCTGAACTTTGAGCTGGCAATCAAAGCGTTGAAAGGCTGTTAGTCATCAAAGCTTATAGGCCGTGCGGAAACCACCCCAATGGCGCCCCTGCACCAGGATAGGTGCATCAATTTCCTGCATCCAGATGATGTTTCCGCCGCCCATGTCTCTTGGATAGGACTGGACAAGGTAAGGCCGCATATTGCGGGCAGCGCTCAAGCCGGCCCGATCATCAAAGATCAGTTTGTTCCGGCAGTTGGCAGTGTTCCAGGCGGGGTCATCCGGTTTTTGCGGTTTTGAGAAGATGAGGTTGTGAACCGGAAGGTAGCCGTTGCGGTCGACAGCTGCGCAAAATGCCATGCCGGAGCTGTTCTTCAGTATCTCTTCCTGGATATCCGGCAGTGCGCGTTCCAGGGAGCTAAGCGCCCTCGTTGAGACCTGAAGAGGGTCGGTGCCTTCTATCGGCCTGTAGTTCGTGTCAAAGAGAGCGTCCAGAGACAATGCACCATTTTCTATCATGTGCTCCATTGCCGAGGCGACCCGCGCCGCACCAGATTGCGCGGTTTCAATCTGCTTGGCGAAGCCTTGTTTCAGGGATGTTATGCGTTGTTCGAGCGCGGTCCTGAAAGCCCCTGCCGAAGATGTAAAGGCGCAATGGCATCCGCCATCTGAAACATTTACAACCTTTGCTTCTGTCGAGCCGATCCCATTCAAGTCAAGACGCAGTACAGCGCCTGTGTGCGGGACGGTGTCCGCGTCGGTAATGAACAAAACGCCGCCCATGGAAATGTCACGCGTTTCGATCCGCATCGTGACATTTCCACTGGTTGCTGTTCCCGACAGTTTCAGCGGCAGTCGATCATCAACCCTCCGGTCACCAACATCCGTCTGCCGGATCATCATGGCAAAACGGGCCTGGAGGGCCTTGGTGCTGGCGCTCATACTGTCACCGGCATCGCGAACCAGCGTACCACTTTGCTCAGCTTCGGCGGCAGAGGCGTTGATCCGGTCGACGTGGCGTACGACATCCTGAACGAAGCTTTTGGTATCCTCGGCTTGCCGGCTCACTGTTTCGGTCGTTTCGACCTGTGCCTGCACCGCTTGTTCGACTGCCGCAAAACTTGGACGGATTTGGCCGATCACATCAATGATCCGGCCGACAGATCCAATACTCATTTCAGCGGACTGGTTCAGCTTGGTGATATTGGCAGCGATCTGCTCAGTGGCAGATTGCGTTTCCACGGAGAGCGATTTCACCTCGCCGGCGACCACGGCAAACCCCTTGCCGGCGTCCCCGGCGCGTGCCGCCTCAATGGTCGCATTTAGAGCCAGAAGGTTGGTCTGCTTTGCAATGTCGGAGATGAGACCAACAACATTTGCGATATCTTCGATTGCGTTTTTAAGCTCTAGAACACCTTGATTGGCCTGGTCGGCGATATCGCGGGCCTCAACCGCTAAATCATTCGACACACTGACCTGCGAGCCGATTTGTGCGCTGGAGGCGGAGAGTTCTTGAATGGAATGCGTCAGCTCGCCCACATTATCGTTGGCTTTTGCTGCTTGATCGGTCAGAACCTGGCTCTCAGAGATGATGGATCCCAGGGTGCTGGCCTGCTCCACCAAGCGGTCCTGCACTTTGGTTGCCGCAGCATCAATGCTTTTCGCCGCGACCTGAAGGTCATCTTCCAGACTGTCGAGGGCACGGCTCAAGCCGCTGGATGTATTCTCAGTTTCGCTGCTGCCATCTGAGGATTGATTTTCATGTCCTTGAGTGTCTTCAGGCACCAAGTCGACTTCACCAGGAGAAGTCTTCCGCCGCATCTTAACACCGAACATTTGTCGCGCCCTTATAGAGTGTTTTGCGATTCAATTCGGCAATATTTCCAGAAGGGTCTGAACCTTACGTTAACTATGCCCATTTTGTTGGCAAGTGGCGTTGTTCGTTGAAAACTGGAAACCATCTGGACCGCTGCTTGCCTGACATGTTAAGGACCGCGCGGCCATCTGAACTGATTGGAGGGCGGGCGCTGGAAATGCGGCGCTAACCAGCAACGCAGAGGCCAGAAAGGGTGAGGAATGAGCGATAACCTGAAACAGCAGGCAGCCGAGCGCGCAGCAGAGGATGTCATCTCCGGCATGCGCCTTGGTATCGGCACAGGATCGACTGCAGAGTTCTTCGTTCACGCCCTTGCAAAGCGTGTCGCAGACGGACTGGACGTGATCGGCGTTCCGACATCTGAGCGCACAGCAGAGCTTGCCGCCAGTTTGGGAATAAAACTCACCACCTTGGAAGAGTTGCCCGAGCTGGATCTGACAGTGGACGGTGCGGATGAGCTGGATGCCAACCTCGCCTTGATCAAGGGCGGCGGCGGAGCTTTGCTGAGGGAAAAGATTGTCGCAGCAGCTTCCGGCAAAATGATCGTCATCGCCGATGGCACTAAGAACGTTGATACGCTGGGGCAATTTCCGTTGCCGATTGAAGTTGTGCCGTTTGGTCAGGAAGCAACGCGGCGGGCCATCCTAGCGCTGTTAAGGGAAATGGGTTTGCCTCAAAACCTTCAGCTGAGAATGGCCGGGGAGCATCCTTTTGTCACAGATGGCGGGCATCACATCTTTGACGCCCATCTTCTGAAGATCGAAGACCCTGAAACGCTTGCACAGGCTCTGGTAAAGATCCCGGGCGTTGTTGAGCATGGTCTTTTCCTCAATCTTGCCTCCAAGGCTTACGTGGCCGGGGAAGATGGGGTAAAGACGATTACACCTGCGTCGATGTAGCGAATTTTGGTTGCCGGACGAACTCCGGAAAACCGCCAAGGAGTCAAGGAAATGAAATCAGTGAAGTTTGCCGGTGTTGGGCTTGCCATGTTGGCATGGGGCGTGATCTCTGGCGGTGCTGTTGCTCAGGACAACTTTTCAGAAAGCCATTTGGAAGCTGCGAAAGCAGTTGCCTTGGAAACTAAAGTCCTAGAGCCATTCGACGCAATCCTGTTCGTTATGGCCGAGCAGACGCTTTCCGCATTCACGCAAAATGATCCGACCCGAGCTGAGGAAATCGCTGAGATTGTAGAGCAGGTTGCGCTGGAGCTGGCACCGCGCCGCGCCGTTTTGAATGAGCGAATCTTCCGCATTTGGGCAATCGCATTTACTGAGGAAGAGCTTATCCAGTTGGCTGAGTTTTACCGTACGCCGCTCGGCATGAAGCTGCGCGACAGTGTTGCCGACATCACTGCAGCTTCGGTCGAAGCGAGCCGCGATTGGCAGGATCGGTTGAGCGTCGATATCGTTTCGATGGTGCAGGAAGAATTGGACAAGCGTAGCGCTGCGGCCACAAACCAATAAGTGATGACGGCGTGAGCAATCAGATTGCGCATGCTGTTTCAGATCTAGAGACGGGGCAATTGCCCGCACTGTCTGCAAACCGGGCCGCGAAAGCGGCCCTTTGTGCAACAAGGTATGCGTTTCAGGACACAAGGCTGATCAAGGCCAAGCCTTGTGAACAGGGACTGAGAGCTTATCTGGGCTTCATGGCCGCGGCCGCTGGCCGTTCGAATACCAAATCCCGAGGGGCATTGAATGAGCGATTTTGACTATGATCTGTTTGTGATCGGTGGCGGTTCCGGCGGCGTTCGTGCGGCCCGGATTGCAGCCACACATGGCGCTCGGGTCGGTATTGCTGAAGAATACCGGTACGGCGGAACCTGTGTGATCCGCGGCTGTGTTCCCAAAAAACTATTCGTCTACGCGTCCAAATTTTCTGAAGAGTTTGAAGATGCGGAAGGCTTTGGCTGGAGTGTCGGCGAACGAAGTTTTGCCTGGGACAAATTGACCGCGGCAAAGGATCAGGAAATAACGCGCCTGGAAGGGATCTACCGGCGGAACCTGGACAACACCGGCGTCGAAATCCATGACAGCCGCGCCCTGATCGAAGACGCCCACACCGTTCGTCTGTTGTCCACGGGTCAGACGATCACTGCGAAGTACATTCTAGTTGCGGTCGGAGCGTCGCCAAATGTCGACAACAGCTTGCCGGGCGGTGAGCACGTCATCACGTCAAATGAAGCATTTCACTTAAGCGAATTGCCGAACCGCGTGGTGGTGGCCGGCGGCGGTTACATCGCCGTGGAGTTTGCCGGAATCTTCAACGGCCTCGGTGTGGATACCACTTTGATTTATCGTGGTCCTGAAATCCTGCGTGGATTTGACATGGATCTGCGCCGGACTGTGCGCGAGGAAATGGAAAAGAAGGGGATCAAGGTTGTCTTGAATGATACCTTCTCGTCCATCGAAAAGCAGTCGGATGGTTCCTTGATCGGGCGCACCAAGGGCGGCGAAAACATGCTTGCAGACCAGATCATGTTTGCGATTGGCCGCAACCCGCACACCCGCGACCTTGGATTGGAAAAAGCAGGCGTTGAGACCGATGCCGTTGGTGCGATCAAGGTCAATAAGGACTCCCGGACCAACATTGAGTCTATCTATGCCGTTGGCGATGTGACCAACCGGGCCAACCTGACGCCGGTTGCCATCCGGGAGGGGCACGCGTTTGCGGACACCGTTTTTGGCAACAAGCCCTGGACGGTGGATCACAGCCTCATTGCGACAGCCGTGTTTTCCCAGCCGGAAATGGGCACGGTTGGCCTGACGCAGGAACAAGCACTGGAGCGTACGCCGAACCTGGATATCTATAAGTCCAGCTTCCGGCCGATGAAGCATACGCTGTCGGGCCGGGATGAAAAGATGCTCATGAAGATGATCGTCGATGCGGACAGCCAGAAAGTGCTTGGGGTGCACATTGTTGGTCCGGACGCTGGTGAGCTTGCACAAGTCCTTGGAATAACGCTTGAGATGGGCGCAACCAAAGCTGACTTTGACAGAACGATCGCGGTGCACCCGACCGCTGCGGAAGAGCTCGTGACAATGCGCGAGCCAACAGAACGCCTGCGCGGCTGATAACGAAACCGCTGATGCCACCCCTGGAAAGCCGCCGCAAGCATTTGCGGCGGCTTTTCTTTGTTTATGCAAACATCAGGCGCTGAGTGAGGACAATCCGGTATTCGCTGAAGCGTCATCTTCCTGGATGAAGGTGTCCTTCAAAAGATCTTCGTAGAAAGCGTGCACTCCGCGTCCGCGATCCTTTGCCCGGTAGAGCGCAGCATCAGAACGGGCGACCAGGTCTTCCGGTTCGGTGCCATCCGCCGGCGCAACGGCTACGCCGATACTCAATCCGACATGCGCCGTATTGCCGCCTTCGATCTGAATGGGCAAGAGCGCCTTGTTGATCAACGCGCGGCAAAGGGTGTCCAAGTCCTTGCGGCTTGTGCCTCCGCGGTAGATCACCATGAATTCGTCGCCGCCGATCCGGCAAACCAGTCCCGGCTTGCCGACAACTTCGTTGAGCCGTTTGGCCATGATCTTGATCACGGTGTCGCCGGCAGCATGTCCATAGGTGTCGTTGACCGCTTTGAATTTATCGAGGTCGCAATGCAAGACAGCGAAGCGCTTGTTCGGCAGATCGGCTGTTGAAGTTTCAAGCACCCGGTTGAACTGCAGCCGGTTTGCGAGGCCTGACAGATTATCGTGAAGGGCAAGGTAGCGGTTCTGCTCCTCGCTTTTTTGAAGTGACCGGGTCAGTTGGCCGATCCGCCAGGCAATCCCGAACGCAAGCGCTCCCAAAGTCAGGCTGAGCATTGCAATGACCGGAATGACCGTCGGCCAGATCGAATCGATGACGGTCTGGCTTTCCCATCGGAAAGAGCCGACATCCACGCCTTCCTCGCTTGTGACCAGATGCGAAGGGCCATCCTCTGGCTCAAATGCCTTGGGCTCAAAACGGAGCCGGGCGAAATTCAACTGCGAGTTCAGGCGTTCCAGCAGCGTGTCGTCAATGTATTTCACCGAGATCATCAAGGTCGGCCCACCGTCCGGCAGGGTAGCGGTGTACTCATCGGGCATGATTGGCATCGCGGAGAAGAGTGCCGGTTTTCCATCGAGCCGAATGACGCCCATCAGTGCATATTGATCTGTATCCAGGCCTTGAAGCGACCGGTGGCCAAAACCGCCGGGCACGCGGACACGATTGGCCGCGAACAGTGCCTGCGTCTTGCGGATGACAGGGGCCAGTGCAGGCGTCTCACTCGACGGGCGTTTCGTTATGTGGGTGTAGTCCTGGAATGACTCGGCCAGAACCTGATTGTTTCCGGAGATCAGGATGACCTTGTTGTGCCGGTACCGGGACCAAAGCGCGTGAAAGTGCTGGCGGGCATAGACCGGATCGAACGTCCGGACCAGTTTGCGAACCGTTTCATCGGAAACAGTTACGGTACGTTGTTCACGGACAATGTCCCGGAGCCGCTCCTGCAGTGCATTGCGGAAAAGGCGTTCTTCGTTGGCAATGGCCTGCTGTGTGGAAGCATGAGAAGCGACAAAGCCAACGAATACCAGCGATACCGATGTAACCGCGATCAAAAGAGCTGCCAGAAGAAAGGCAAGTCTTGAGATGCGGATACGGGACTTACTGTCCGATCTGTCGGAGTATCTCCGCCGAAATTCAGCCAACGTCTGTTCTTCCCACCTTCGCCGTTCCTTAAGAGAGACTGCCCTTAAATACTGGCGGAGTGCCCGTGTTTCGTTCGCCTTCCATCAAGACAGTGCCCCTCCGAAGTTCCCCAGCGTTTATGTTGGCGTCAGCCCGGATGTCTCAAAGGCGTTCAGGTTTTAGTTTTAGCTTGGAAAGTGTTAATTAGTAGTGGTGACGACCCGAGAGAGTCGCTCGTAAATATTCAAAAAGCGTCTGTTTAAAAGTGTCTTTTGAGATGGTTGGGCAACCCTAAGTAAGTGGCTGTAAGAGAGTCAACCAGATCTCTTCGCCCGGCGGTCGGTTTCGCTCCGGCGATCGATTGCAGTATCCGGTTCTGTATGCGCAAAAGCGTAGGTGTTGCGGCCTGCATCCTTTGCCAGGTAGAGCGCTGTATCAGCTGCCCGGATCAGATGTTTTTCAGACATCCCTGAGTCAGGAGCCAGCGCAATACCAAGGCTGATGCCGATGCTGACGCTTTGTTCCGGATTGAATTTAATCGGCTTTGCGACGGTAGCCAGAATCTTGTCGGCAATTGCCTGAAGCTCGGCCTGATCTCGGTGGTGCAGCAACAACAGAACGAACTCGTCGCCGCCAATGCGCCCGACCACACCCTTGTCGCTGATAATGTCCTGCAACCGCGAGGCAGTCACGCGCAACACGATATCTCCGGCCTCATGGCCATGTGTATCGTTGACTGGTTTGAATTTGTCGAGATCACAGGCAATGACCGCAAAACCATTATCGGGAAGGCCGTCCAGTGCGTAGGCGAGGCGGTCCGAGAAGTGGTGCCGGTTCGGCAGGCCGGTCAGGCTGTCGTGATGCGCAAAGTAATGATTGCGTCGTTCGCTTTGTTCCAGCGTTGAAGACAAGCGGCCAATCCTGCGGGCGACAATCACAGAGATTGCCGCAATCAGAACTGCCAGGATCACGATCAGTGGAAGGGCGCGCATCCAGACCCTCAAGCCTGGTTTGGAGTGGTCCCATTGAAAATAACCGACAAGGCTGCCGTCCGGTCCATATGCACGCAGTTGCGTCGGGTGCTCGCGGCCAGGGGCGCCTTCGGTGAAGGTCAGATCGCGAAACCCATAGTGATCCGACATCGACTGAAACCAGGCTTCCCCGAGAGAGTAGACGCTGACAAGCAGGCGGGGATTGGCATCTGAAAGCGCTGTTAGCGGTGTTTCCATCTCAACCGGAACCGCGCTCAGCAAAGCGGGGTTGCCATCGATCACGGCCAGAGCCGCGATAGAGGCGTCAAACATGGCGCGCGGCGGCGGGAAGGGGCCCTGAGGACGGTCGCGCCGTGGAAAACTTGGAGATCGAAAGGCTGCTGTGAAGAGCTCGGACAGTTTTTCGGGGTCGGATCTTTCGGCGGCCTCTGATCCGGTCCGGCCTTGATCAACCGTTTCTGAAAGAGCCATGAGATCACCGTTCTCTTCCATGAGATAGGTGCGCTCCAGATCACTGATGGCTTTGAAGCGGTTCAATATGGATGTGGTGACGGCAGACCTGTCCATCGGGCCTTTCAGCACCTCTTGAACATCCTGGTTCTGGATGGCAATCATCTGATGACGGGCGATTTCCCAATACTGATCTTCCACAGTGTCGAGGAAACGTGTCTGCGCTGTTTCTAGAGCATGCCGGTCGGCCGCGCGCCATGCGAACTGAGCGATCAGGGTGAGTGCGCCGCTGGACAAGACAATAAGTAAAGCTGCGAGCCCATAGACCCACATGGTGATTTGACGGCCGGATACGGTACCACTGCCGGAGCCGGGTATGGATCCACGGTCAGGATGCGCCTGTCTTTTCGTCATGCGTCCGGCAACTCTCCTCCAGCCCGTGCTCGGCGCCACGCGACTCAGTGCCAGTAATCATGACTGAGGGCTGTGGTGCGGACCACGAATTTATCGGATTTATACTGGGAATTCCTTACGGAAGAGTGCGCAATAAAAGTGATTTTGCGGGTTTTTCGACACGGTCTGTTTATGACTCAGACCGCCTCTAATCTGCCAGCAGCTTCACCATGAGTTCCAGCTCACTCTCCGTGTTGAAGGCATGCAGGGAGGCCCGGACCACAGCATCCAGACCGCGCAATGGAAGGTCAATTCGTGCGGAGCTGGCTTGGCTGACCGAGACATTGATCTGGTGATCCGCCAGCCGCGCCTTCGTTGCCGCCGGCGTCGCTCCTTCAACAGCGAATGTCACAATGCCGCCTTTCTGGGCGCCTTTGTCGTGGAGCGTGATGCCAGGAACGCCGGAAAGCTCAGAGCGGAGCTGCGCGCCCAATGCACATATCCGGGCACCGATCCGGTCCATCCCGAAACCGATTGCATAGCTGGTGGCAACGCCCAGGCCGACCTGCCCGGCGACATAACGTTCCCAGTTTTCGAACCGTTGCGCGTGTGGCACCAAACGGTAAGTAGACCCGTCCAGCCATTCGGTCGCCTGAAGATCGACAAATGGCGGTTCCACCTGATCAAGGACATCGTCTCTGACATAAAGGAACCCGGTTCCGCGTGGTCCCCGCAGATATTTGCGGCCGGTTCCCGACAGCATGTGGCAGCCTATTTCCCGGATGTTGAGCGGGATCTGTCCGGCGGACTGGCAAGCGTCAAGGAGGTAAAGAAGTTTGTGCCGGGCGGCAATCTGGCCGACATCTTCTGCCGGATTGATCAGCCCGGAAAAAGTCGGGATATGGGTCAAGGCGATGAGGCGGGTTTTCGGAGTGATGGCTGCCTCCAATGCCTTCAGATCGATCTGCCCGGTCTCGTCATCTTCAATGAGATCGATTTCGATGCCCTTGCGCTTCTTCATCTGGAGAAGCGCCACGTAATTGGAGACGTATTCCGCGCGTCCTGTGATGACACGGTCGCCTTCACGGAAGTCGATCCCGTAAAACGCCATATCCCATGCCCGGGTTGCATTTTCGATGAAGGCGATCTCGTTTGGAGTGGATCCGATCAGGGCCGCAATCGATGTATAAAATGCGTTCGTTTCCGACTGCGCCGCAGCCGCTGCCTCATATCCGCCGATCTTGGCTTCCAAATCAAGATGGTGTTTGACAGCGTCCAATACCGGTGTAGCAGCAAGACCTGTTCCGGCATTGTTAAAGTGAATGCATCTGTTTACACCGGGGGTCTCGTCCCGCATCAGGTCTATTTCATTCTGGCTGAGGGAAGGGGCGATCATGGGGAGCCTTTCCGGTCACGGGACGCAATTGATTGGATGTAAAACAAAAATGATCACAATCACATATTTTGGATATGGGTCCCTCGTCAACGCCGCAACGGTACCTGATGGGGCCGAGATCGTTCCCGGGCGATTGAAAGGCTGGGTCCGGGAGTGGCGTGTGTGCGGCGTGTGGGAAAACGGTCAGGGCCGCTGTGCCTTGAGTGTGCGTCAAGAGCCGGGATCGGAGATCCGGGGCGTGATGACCCGTGAGCAGCAAAGCCGGTTGCATGCTCTTGAGCAACGTGAAAGCCGGTATGAGAAGATCGGACAGATCGGCACGTCTTTCCGGTGTGAAGCAGAAAGCAAGCCGGGGCCGGAGGAGCTGTTTCTCTTCAAGGCAACGCCGGAAAACGAACGCTGGGGCTGCGACCGGCACCCGATCCTGCAGAGCTATCTCGACTGCGTTTTGGCCGGGTTTCATCAAATCTGGGGCGAGGAGGGCGTCAGCCACTTCTTCGATACTACCGACGGCTGGCATGTTCCTGTCCTGAAGGACCGGGCCGTGCCGCTTTACCCAAGGGCCGTTGAGATCGACACGAAACTTTTGCAACTGTTTGACGATCATGTTGAACGCCAGAATCTGACCCTGATATCTGCTTAACCTTCTGTTTTAATGAGAAAATATTTCAGGGATGTCCCGATCCTAAGGTGCCGCCATATCTGGCGGAGGTCTGCGCCCATGCAAATTTAAAATTCCCTTTACGTAAACTGCAGGTCCTGTTAATTGATTGTGCATACAGAAAATGCAATCTAGGGAGGAGTGCATGAGTTTTTTTGAGTACAAGGGGCAAGAGGCTTTGGGTCTTGTGTCGCACGCACGGGATCTGATGATCTACAGCTATCACGGCATAGAGGACATCCTGCAGCCGGGAAACAGTGAGGAGGCTGCCCGGCAAGAAATCGAAGCCAAAGGCTGGACGGTGCTCACCCCAGATGATCTCGGGATCCCGGCGGCAGACATAGATCGGAACGGGACATTTCAGGGCGAAACGACCCAGTTCAAGGATGCCCAGGCCGATGTGCTGGCCAGATTTGACGAGCCGGTGCCATCACCCAGATCGGTTTGGCTTTTCGAGGAACGACCGGCACGATCGACAACATCATCAGCGATACGGTCGGCGATGTTATCGATTACCTGGAATTCCTCAGCGCGGATCCGAACTATGCTTTCAGGGCGTTTCCGGAGTTGATGGGGGCCATAAAGACGCTTCTGGAGTCCAATGGTCTCACTGCGGCAGACTTGATCGTAACGGGTCATTCGCTTGGTGGCGGCGCTGTCACCAACGTGGCCGAGCGCAGCGATGATTTTTTCGACGGGTTTTACAAAAACGCCGACTATATCGGCTTTGCAGCGCATTATACGCCGGAAGACGGTGCCACCGTGTTGGACAGCGGCGCGGAAGTGCTCAGCGTGGATATAGAAAATGATCCGGTTCCCTCGGTCATTTCCGAAGGCCATATCAACCTCTTCGGCAACGATACAGACTACGAGTATGAGACGAGTAATCTGATACTTTTCAACGATTTCTACGCAACACCGGCCTATTGGGATGGCGGCAACATAACCAACCTTATCGCCTGGACGGCTCATTTGCCGTCCAACTATGAACAGGTTGTTGAGGCAATCGCCGGATCAGAGTTCTACACCGAGATGTCGCGTGACAGCGTTGTCATCGTCTCGGACCTGTCCGATCTCACGCGCGGCGTTGTCTGGGTTGAAGACATAAACCCCTTGTTTGATCCGACCGGTCACCAGGGCGACGATGCCTTCATCCTCGGCTCCAACAAAGACGATTTGCTTGCGGGTAAATCCGGCAAGGATGCGATTGAGGGATTTGCGGGGGACGATCACCTGAAAGGCGAGGGCGGTGCGGACCGGTTGATCGGTGGGGCCGGAAACGACACGCTGGACGGCGGCGCAGGAGACGATGTTATGGTTGGCGGGGCCGGTGCAGACACCCTTTATGGCGGGGGTGGCGCCGATATCTTTATCTTTGCATCCGGTGATGGCGCAGATGAGATCAAGGACTTCGAGGTCGGGATCGACAAGATCGATGTGAGCGGTGCCGGCGTGACGCAGTTCTCGGATCTTTCCATAACGGCCAATGGTTGGTGGACCGATGTCAGGATTGCATTTGGCGGCGAGACAATACGCCTGGATACAGGCTGGCGTCCCTCCTTACCGGATCTGACATCTGGCGATTTCCTTTTCGCTTGAGTGGAGCAGCACTCAAGATCGACTTGATCCATTGGGTGGGGCGGGCGTTCCGGCCAGCCTCACCCGCCGAACACTTGCTGCAGGCCATGGCCGGCAAGAAAGGCGATGGCTGCGGCCACCATACCGATGGCCGTTGTTTCAATCCCGCAGCCAACCCAGTGCCGTTGCGACCAGCGGGCTCTCAAAGACCCGATCGCGAAGAAAGCGCACGCGGTGAGACCGGACGCAAGCACTGCGCTAGCCTGAACATCAGCAAGAAAAGGCAGAAGAGGTAACGCACCGAACAACACAAAGGCGGCAAAGGTATAGAGCGCTGCCTTCATAGGCGCGCGGCCTCCATCCGAAACGCCGTATTCGGCCAGCATCATGGTTTCAATCCAGGTGGTCCGGTTGGACGTTACCAGGCGCACGATGTCCTCCAGATCAGCGCCCTCATATCCCTTGGCTCTGAAGATCTGCCTGATTTCCTCGCGCTCTCCGTCCGGTTCAACCCGGATGTGTTTTTCCTCAATTGCACGAAGCCTTTGAAAGTCTTCATTCTCGGACTTGGACCCGCTATAATTTGCGGCCGCCATTGAAAAGCCGTCGGCCAAGAGATTGGCTACACCGAGGATCAAGATGATCCGTGTTGACAAGTTGGCCCCAACAGAGCCTGCAACGATGGCAAAGGTTGTGACGGCGCCGTCGATGCCGCCATAGACCCAGTCGCGCAGATAGCTCGTATCCGGCCCCCGCGCCAATCTGTCGGCGATATCATTGGGCTGGTGGCTGTGTTCGAGTAGTCGGTTCGGCATGGCTGGTTTCCCTGGCTAGCGTCGGCCAAGTCTAGAGCGATCAGACCGGGTAAACCTTGATCCGCCGCAAATCTGCGTGGGCTTTGGGCAACACCTTTTGACCGGTGTCTTGAGAGTGATGAATTTGGCCGCCTGCGTGGGTGGCAATCAGGCCAAACGCCGTGTATAAGGCCGCACGTTTGCTGTGTTTGAGCAAGCTGAAACGAACAAAAATATCGCGGGTCGTGTGTCTGGACTTCGAATTGAACAGGCCGGCCCGATGAGGAGTTGGTACTATGGCGGACAAGTGGAGCCCGGACAGCTGGAGATCAAAACCGATCCTGCAGGTCCCGGAATATCCGGATCAGGCAGCTGTGACAGATGTTGAGCAGCGCCTGTCGACATATCCGCCGCTGGTTTTTGCAGGTGAAGCGCGGGCTTTGAAGAGCCAGCTTGCCGATGTCGCCAACGGCAAGGGGTTTCTGCTGCAAGGCGGTGACTGCGCAGAGAGTTTTGCCGAACACCATCCAGATCATATTCGCGACTTCTTCCGTGTGTTCCTGCAGATGGCGGTTGTCCTGACGTTTGCAGCCAGCCAGCCAGTGGTGAAAGTTGGCCGGATCGCCGGTCAGTTCGCCAAGCCGCGCTCGTCGAATATCGAGAAAAAGGGCGATGTTGAGCTGCCGAGCTACCGCGGCGACATCATCAACGACATCAACTTCACCTCGGACAGCCGTATTCCGGACCCGACCCGTATGTCGATGGCGTACCGTCAGTCGGCGGCGACGTTGAACCTGCTGCGCGCCTTCTCGCAAGGTGGATTTGCCAATCTGGACCAGGTGCATCAGTGGATGCTCGGTTTCATCACCGACAGCCCGCAAGGTCACCGTTACAAGGAACTGGCGGATCGCATCAGCGAGTCGCTTGCTTTCATGCGCGCCTGCGGCATCAACGGCGACAGCGTTCCGCAACTGCGCGCAACCGATTTCTTCACCAGCCATGAAGCACTTTTGCTGGGTTATGAAGAAGCGCTCACCCGCGTCGATTCCACGTCCGGTGACTGGTACGCAACGTCCGGCCACATGCTGTGGATCGGCGACCGGACTCGCCAGCCAGACCATGCGCATGTCGAGTTCTTCCGCGGCATCAAAAACCCGATCGGCCTGAAGTGTGGCCCGTCCCTGACACCGGATGGTCTTCTGGAGCTGATCGATGCTTTGAACCCGGACAACGAGCCAGGCCGTCTCACCTTGATTGCCCGTTTTGGCTCCGACAAGGTGTTCGATCACCTGCCGCAGCTCGTGCGTGCTGTTGAGCGGGAAGGCAAGTCGGTCGTCTGGTCATGTGACCCGATGCACGGCAATACGATTTCTGCCGGTGGCTACAAGACCCGTCCGTTTGACCGCATTTTGAAGGAGGTTGAAGCCTTCTTCGCTGTTCACCGTGCTGAAGGCACCCATGCGGGTGGCGTGCACGTTGAAATGACCGGGCGGAATGTCACGGAATGCACCGGCGGTGCCCGGGCCCTGACCGAAGAGCAGCTCGGTGATCGTTACCACACCCATTGCGATCCGCGCCTCAATGCGGATCAGGCTCTTGAGCTGGCTTTCCTGATTGCTGAAAACCTCAAGAAAGAGAAAGACGGCAAGCAGAAAGAACCCCTGGCTGCGAGCGCCTAGAACTGCACTTTTCCGGTGTTTGATAGTTTTGAGGGGCAGCTTCGGCTGCCCCTTATTTTTTTATATCGATTTTTGTCAATTCTGCCGCCGCGGTAACAGGCGGTTAAGGCTGCAGGTGCATATGTGCGGCGTGGGATATATGCACCGCTGAGGGGTAGGTGCTTGTCAACCGGACGCTCTGGGTAGGGGATTTTGAAGCGTGCGCGAACCGTGGGACCTAACAAAGATTTCGTGTCTGATTGTGGAGGACAATCCACACATGCGCACGATCTTGCGCTCCGTTGTCGGCGGATTTGGTGTTCGCACGATTTGCGAGGCCACCGAGGGTGCTGAAGCCCTTGAATTGGTCGTCGACCGCAAGCCCGATATTGTCTTGTGCGATTGGAACATGAGCCCGTTTGGTGGGGCTGACTTTCTCAGAATACTGCGCAAGGATACGGACCCGATTATCAAGACGACGCCAGTCCTTGTGATCACAGCCCACGCGCGCCGGCCGATCATCCTGGAAGCGCTCAACATTGGTATTCATGGCCTTGTCGCCAAACCTGTGGCGCCCGCAGTTCTTTACAGGCATATCGGCGAAATTCTACAGCGTCAGGAACTGCAGGGACGTAGCACGGGAATTTCCATGCCGGGGATGCCCGGTCACACAGGCGGCAGTGTGCTGGACTTGTCCTCAATGGCGCCGGATCAGCCTGCTGATGCCGAAGACCAATCTCTCGCACTTCTTTGAGCTGGCGCACCTCCCGGGTGGTTGTGGCCAATCCGGTGCTTGTTTCAGCATTTGCATGATTGCAACCCATTGTTCTTGACGGTACATCTCGGATCTCTTCTTTTTCCGGCACGAGATTCATGACCATCAACTCCTTCCGCCTTGCCGTTGCTCAGCTCAATCCGACCGTCGGTGACGTCGCCGGGAACGCGGAGCTTGTCCGTCAGGCGCGTGCCGACGCAAAAGCGCAGCAGTCGGATCTGGTTTTGACGTCAGAGCTGATGCTGGCCGGCTATCCGCCGGAAGATCTTGTTCTGAAACCGGCCTTTGTCCGTGAATGCATGGAAACAGCGCGCGCGCTTGCCGAAGAGACCGGCGATGGAGGACCTGCGGTTATCCTCGGAACGCCGTGGTATTCCGATGCAGGCGATCTCCACAACGCCGTCCTTCTCATTGATCAGGGCGAAGTAAAGGCGGTTCGCTATAAGAGTGATCTGCCAAACTACGGAGTTTTTGACGAAAAGCGCGTGTTCAAGGCCGGGCCGCTTCCGGGACCCGTTGACTTCCGCGGTGTGCGCATCGGGTTGCCAATCTGCGAAGACATCTGGAACGACGAGGTCTGCGAGTGCCTTGAGGAAACCGGTGCGGAAATCCTGCTGGTTCCGAACGGATCCCCGTATTGGGAGAATCGGGCTGAAGAGCGTCTTCAGGTGGTCGTGGCCCGTGTGGTTCAGACGGATTTGCCGCTCGTCTATTGCAATCAGTTGGGCGGTCAGGACGAGTTGGTCTTTGACGGTGGATCGTTTGCGCTTCAGGCGGATCGGAGCCTGGCGTTCCAGATGCCGCAGTTTGAAACTGCGCTGGGTATTAGCGACTGGAAACGGGACGGCGAGGCCTGGACCTGCACAAGCGGTTCGGTGGCAAAGCTTCCCGATCTTGATGAAGCCAACTGGCGTGCCTGTGTGCTCGGGCTTGGCGATTATGTCACCAAGAACGGCTTTCCCGGCGTTGTCCTCGGTCTGTCCGGAGGCATCGACTCGGCGGTATGCGCAGCCATGGCAGTTGATGCTCTTGGGGCGGACAAGGTGCACAGCATCATGCTTCCCTTTCGTTACACCTCAGAGGAAAGCATCAAGGACGCCGCGGACTGCGCCAAGGCACTTGGCCTTAGGTACGACACGGTCCCGATTGCGGAGCCCGTCGAAGGATTTACAAAGGCACTGGACGGGCTGTTCGCTGGCACGGAAGCGGGCGTGACGGAGGAGAACCTTCAGTCCCGGACACGTGGCGTAATTTTGATGGCGGTGTCTAACAAGTTCGGCCACATGGTCATGACCACGGGCAACAAGTCGGAAATGTCGGTCGGTTATGCAACGCTCTACGGCGACATGAACGGCGGCTACAATCCGATCAAGGATCTCTACAAGACCCAAGTTTATCATCTGTCAGCCTGGCGCAATGCCAACAAACCGGCCGGCCTGCTCGGACCGGACGGCGAGGTGATCCCGTCCAACATCATCACCAAGGTCCCAACGGCGGAACTTCGCGAAAACCAGACGGACCAGGATTCCTTGCCGGCGTATGACGTACTCGATGACATTCTGGAATGTCTTGTCGAAAAAGAGATGTCGGTCGGCGATATCGAAAAGCGTGGCCATTCCCGCGACCTGATTCATCGCATTGAACATTTGCTCTATATAGCTGAATACAAACGCAGACAGGCCCCTCCGGGCGTCAAGATTACGGAACGCAATTTCGGCCGCGACCGCCGTTACCCGATCACCAACCGCTTCCGCGACCGGTCCTAATGTTTCTCAAACCCGCGGAGACGCATGACCTATCTGACGTTTCTGCAAACCAATGCCCGCTGGCTCGCCGGCGGGTTTCTGCTGACCGCTTTTTCCGGGTTCGGGCAGACCTTTTATATTGCGTTGTCATCGGGACATTTGCGCGAGGAATTTCAACTCAGTCACGGTGACTTCGGTCTCCTTTATATGGCTGCGACGCTCGCCAGCGCGGTGTCGTTGCCCTGGATCGGACGAAGCGTCGATGTCTTCCCCGTTCGCTTCGTCGGGCTCGTGACATGTGTGTCCCTCGGTATTTTCTGCCTTTCCATGGCTCTGGTGAATTCGGTCTTCATGTTGTTCGTGGTGCTGTTCGGGTTGCGGTTGTCCGGGCAGGGCATGATG
Source organism: Roseibium alexandrii DFL-11 (assembly GCF_000158095.2). NCBI lineage: Bacteria > Pseudomonadati > Pseudomonadota > Alphaproteobacteria > Hyphomicrobiales > Stappiaceae > Roseibium > Roseibium alexandrii. Next base: position 1,770,446 of record NZ_CM011002.1, on the reverse strand, counting down.
ACCCATGTCTCCATGACCGCCATGGGCCGCTGGTATTCAGCGCAACGCGGCCGAGCGGTGTCTGTCGCGCAGATGGGATTTCCTGTCGCCGAGAGCTTGTTTCCCGCCAGCTTTGTTTTGATTTCAGCGGTCGTTGGGTGGCGGACAAGTTGGGCGCTGGCCGCCGGCATCATGGTGCTCGGGGCACTGCCTATGCTTGCCCTGCTGTTTGCCAAAGATCGCATCCCCCGGTCAGATGAACAGGACGCAGGTCTAATCGAAGGGCGCCAATGGACGCGCGGTGAGGCGCTGCGCGACCCGATTTTCTGGCTTTTGACAGCCGGTGTGCTGGCACCGCCGTTCATCGGAACCGCCATCTTGTTCAATCAGGTGTATCTGACTGAGTTACGGAGTTGGCCGCTTGAGCTTTTCGCCTCCGCCTTTCCGGTTATGGCCGGCACTGCAATTGCAACGGCGCTGGTGCTTGGCCCCCTGATTGACCGGTATTCCGCGCGGGCACTGCTTCCGGCTGTGCTGCTGCCGCTCTTCTCCGGGTGTCTGGTGCTAGCGTTGCTCCCGGCGGCACCAACAGCCTTTGTGTTCATGGGCCTTCTCGGTATCAGCAGCGGGTTTACCGCGGCAATGTCCGGTGCCCTTTGGCCAGAGCTTTACGGCAGCCGCCATATCGGTGCGATCCGCTCTGTCGCATTTGCATTGATGGTGTTTTCGTCGGCCGCTGGCCCGGGCCTTGTCGGCGTTCTGATCGATGCCGGTGTCGACTTTGATCGTCAGCTTCTGGTGATGAGCGGGTACTGCGCGCTGATGATAGGCGGACTTACAATAGCGTCGCGCAAGCTTCGTGACCGACAAAACGGTCCGTTGGATTGAAAAGCTGAAATCTGGCCCGGCCAAACGGGATAAAATCACCATTTGCACTTGCAGAGCTCAAGGTAGGCGGGTACCTGAGGCGCATGACTGTTACTGTTCGCTTCGCGCCGTCTCCGACTGGCCACATTCACATCGGCAATAGCCGTCCGGCCCTCTATAACTGGCTCTATGCCAAGAAGATGGGTGGGCGCTTTATCCTGCGTTTCGATGACACCGATCTTGAGCGCTCCAAGAAGCAGTATGCGGAGTCGATCGAAACCGATCTCCGCTGGCTCGGCATTTCGCCTGATGTGATCGAGCGGCAATCTGACCGGGTGGCCGCCTATGAGGCAGCGGCGGAAAAACTGAAAACCGCAGGCCTTTTGTACCCGTGCTACGAAACACCGGACGAGCTGGAACGCCGGCGCTCCCGTCAACGTGCGCTTGGCCGCCCTCCGGTTTACGACCGCGCCGGACTGAAGCAGACAAAGGAAGAGCGGGCCGCGTTTGAAGCTGAAGGCCGCAAGCCGCATTGGCGCTTCGTCCTGCCGAACCATGCCGGCAATCCATTTGAGACCAAACGCACGGAAGTGACTTGGAACGATCTTTGCCGTGGTGATCAGACCGTAGACTTAGCCTCCATGTCCGATCCGGTCCTGATCCGCGCAGACGGCACGTTTCTCTACACGTTGCCATCGATTGTCGACGATATCGATATGGGGGTGTCCCATATCATCCGCGGTGAGGATCATGTGTCGAACACTGGCGTCCAGATCGCGATTTTCGAAGCGCTTGGTGCCACGGCGCCTGTCTTCGGTCACCACAATCTGCTGACCACGCGGGATGGCGAAGGGCTTTCAAAGCGGAAGGGGGCCTTGTCGATCGGCTCGTTGCGGGAATCCGGAGTAGAGGCGATGGCGGTCTGTTCGCTTGCTGTGCTGACCGGCACCAGCCAGGCCGTTGAAGCCGTGCCGAGCATGGGCGCCCTGGTGGAGAAATTCGATCTGACCAGTGTGTCCCGGTCCTCCGCAAAATTCGATCCGGAAGATCTCAAAGGACTGAATGCGCGCCTTGTGCATGAAATGCCGTATGCGGATGCCAAGGATCGGCTCGATGACATGGGTGTCGGCGGCGGCGAGGCCTTCTGGACCGCCATTCGCGGCAACTGTGAAACCGTCAATGATGCCAAAGGCTACTGGCAAATCGTCGGCGGTCCGGTGGAAAGCCGGATTGAAGACGAAGACCGGGAGTTCATCGCCAAGGCGAAAGACCTGCTTCCGGACGGTGAGATGACCCTGGAGACCTGGGGGGAATGGACTTCAGCGTTGAAGGCGGAAACCGGCCGCAAGGGGCGGGGGCTGTTCATGCCGCTTCGCCGCGTGCTCACGGGTCTCGATCACGGTCCTGACATGAAGGACATGCTGCCGCTTATTGGGCGTAAAAGTATTCTGGACCGACTACCCTGACAGGAACGTCACGATCCGGTGCCGGACGGAACCCCGGGTCGTCAGACTTGAAAACTGGCGGGATCGAGGCTGTTTCAAGGCTGTCGTCCGCCGGAGATCTGCGATTTCCCAGCAACGGCAGCTCAGCTGGTTTGCCATTCGTGCTGCCATCGGCAACATGCTCCAGCTGTTCAGCAGCTTTCGCGATCGACGCTGTCACATCAAACCCCTTTTCCAGGTTCGCGCGCGTATCAGGGTCTTCATGGGCCGGCAGTTGCTCTTTGGTCAGAGGCGTCCGGGACAGCGTTGAGTTTGACTCAAGATTTACCGGCCGCGAAGTGCGGATGTTTTCAGCTGTGTAGCTTGACGGCAGCCCGCCGCTGATGTCCGAAAACGCAATTCGCCGTCCGGATGAGCCGGGATTACTAACTTCTGTCCAGCCAGAGCGGCTCTTTGCCGACCCTGTCAGCCGGCAGCTGCATCCCTCGACAAACTCGCTTTTGTAACGATCAGCAAACGGTTGTTCGGAATAAAGATCACCTGCGAGTGACATCATGTCGGTCCGGTCGCCGCCCGGGTTCTTGTAGACATAGAGCTCCGTTTCAGAGGCCGGGCAAATCTCGTTGCAGCGGGCAGCGTCATTGGCAAACTGCCGTTTTCCGGTCGCAAAACTGACCGGGAAAAAATACCCATCGCACGTGCGCACGCACAGGGTCCGGAAGGTTCCACCGGACGGGATTCTGCGCTTGCCGCTGGAATTGGTGCGTTTCTTGGTGCTTTGAGCAGTCTCTTGTTGCTTGGTTTGAGCCGGCGTTTGCTGCGGGTTGAAAAGCCGGGCCAGCAGCGAACGCGGCGTATCTCCAGAGTTCGGATTGGCAGCCGCATTGCGTGTATTTGCGGGTGCGCCGCAGTTTTGGCGCTTGAGGGCTGCCTGTACCTGCCGGATGCGTTTTGGATTACTGGCGTTTCCACCGCCAGCCTTTGCCAATTGACGATCAATGGCCCTTAAATTGGAGCGCATGCGCTGCACTTTGCCAGATAGCGCCTGGCACTGCGGACTGGCGTTACTGTTGCAACCGAGATAACCAAAATCCCGCTCTGCCGCGCTCAGCGCCTTTTGCTGCTGGCTTTTTGCGGTTTGCCATTTTTGAGCACCAGCAGACGGACGGCTGCCTCGCGACTGAAGTTGCCGCAGTTCCGATGTCAAACTGGCACAACTTGCGGCCTCTGCCGGGACAGCAATAAGCAGCTGCGCCGGCGCAAACGCCAGCACGCATGACATTGCCAAAAACGCGGCATGACTGCGAAGCTTCATCACTTTTCCCCACCGGCGCATATCATCCCCGCGCCTTGCTGTTCAAACAGCCGGATCAGTATCCTCTTGAAGCCAACCCATATCAAGGAAAGCTCTCATGTTCGGTTAATGGCGGGCAGGGCGGCAGGCTTATTTTTCCGCAGCGGCATGAAGACGTTGAAAGATCTCGTCCAGAACGACTCGCTGCTTTTCGTTCAAGGCAGCTTCCAATTGCAGAGAATAGCCCAATGCTTTCGGCACGAGGTCCTCATACATGGCGCGGCCATGATCGGTGAGTTGCAAGAGTTGTTCGCGCTGGTCATCCGGGTTCGCGCCGCGGCTGAGATGGCCCTTTTTTTCCAAAGCGGCGACCGCGCGGCTCACCTTCGTTTTGTGCATGGACGTCGCCTTGCCGATGTCGCGCGCTGTCATTGCTACATGTTCGCCGAGTGTTGCCACCACACGCCATTCCGGGATCCCGATCCCGAAATCATCTGCGTAGATCTTGGACAGCGACCGGCTGACGGTCTCCGCCAGATGGTTCAGCCGGTAGGGAAGAAACTCATTGAGTTTCAGCACTGCTGTTTCTTGAGGCGCTTTTCTGGTTTTGGGCATGAGAACTCGGGTCTTGTTGGGGCATGCTTCACGCAAGATACGGATCGCATGCTGGAGAGGCGCAGCACTCTGTCAAGCCGATTGGTTTTCGGCGGTCAGGGCCTCAATGGTAACCAAGCAGAAGTATAGCTGGTCAAAACAGAGGGGAAAGCACTCGGCGGTCATTTTGCAAATCTACGGAGCGTTTGCTTCTCGTTGTTCGGTTCAATGCCATAGAAATGCCTGTATGAGGCGCAATTACTGGACCTATCTGTTGATAAGAAAGAAACGTTTAACGAAATAATGCACCAAAATTTGCGAATCGATGCCGTAACAAGTGACGCTGGTGTGGCAAGAACATATTCACACCCTGAGACCGGTGAGTTGCTCATCGGGTTGGCTGGCAGGAAAGCGAGGCTGTCATGACTACGGCAGACACATCATCTGAACGTGAACTCGGACAAGACGCGAAGATCCATGACCTTGGATCCGGGTGCTATGCCATTTCTGCCGAGGGGTGTCCGAACACCGGTGTAATCGTCGGCGAGCGTGGGCTCCTTGTCATCGACGCCCAGCCGACGGAAGAACTCGGCGAGGTCTTCCTCAAAAAGATCCGGGAGATCTCAGATAAGCCGATCAAGGTGCTGCTGCTGACGCATTTCCACGGCGACAGCACTGCGGGCGCTGCCGTCTTTGAGGCTGGTGAGGTGATCGCATCCGACTTGAGCAAACGCATGATGGAAACCCGCGGTCTCGATGATCGTGAGGTTCTGAAAGCCCGGTATCCGGACTTTTATCCGGCCGGTCATGCGCTCCCGGCGCTGGCGATGCCGACCATGACCATCGCATCGTCCATGTCGATTGATCTTGGCGGCCGAGAAGTGCGCCTGATGCATCTTGGACGGGGGCACACCATGGGTGATCTCGTCGTTTGGGTCTCAGACAGTTCCGTACTCTATGCTGGCGGACTGGTTCAATCAAATACTGCCCCTTATTGCGGTGACGCGCATCTTGCGGATTGGCCTCGGGCATTGGACCGGATCATGGCGTTCCGTCCGTCTGCGCTTGTCCCAGGAAATGGCCGTCCGGAAATCGGATCTGCAGCTGTTGCAACCGCGATTGAAACGACCCGCGACTATGTCGTGACATTGCGGGATGCGGCCGCAGCTTGTGCCGAGAGCAAGTTGGGCCTGCACGACACCTTCCAATCCCTCAACGATGCGCTTCAGCCGAGATTCGGCAGCGCGCTGCTTTTCGATGCGCATCTGCCGTTCAATGTCGCAAGGGCGTATGATGAAGCGCAGGGGCTCGACCAGCCGCAGATCTGGACACGGGAGCGTTGCGACGATCTAGAAGATGCGCTGACCCGCACATCGCCGGTTTCCCAGAAAACGGAACCTGCGGTCGCAGAAGATGAGCCAGTGGCCGTCGACGAGATAGTTGCAGACGACTCCGGTGCGAACGTTGAACAAGACACGGACGAGACCGCAGAAGCACATTCAGAAGCGTCAAATGAACTCGTAACAGATAGTGACTTTGCTGCATCGTTGCTGGGTGGCGGTGAAGAGGCTGCTGCAGACGATGAACTCCTGCTGGAAGAAGAAACTGACCAGGACGAACAGGTTCTGGAAAAAGCCGGCGCCTAAAACGGCAGGCAATATCGTACGAACACCGTCCGGGCCTTATCATGGCTCGGGCGGTTTTGCTTTCTAACGCGGAGAGTGCTTGATACCCTGCGGCTGGTTCCCACATTGAAGACAGCTTTACGATACTCGGAGTTTTATCATGCGGTTTCGCACTGCAGCCATCCTCTTTCTCAGCCTATGTATGCAATCCGCTGCCCCGGCACTTGCCAACGATGAACCGGATCTGATCTTTAAAAAATCGACCGTCTGGAAGTTTCTGACCCCGGACCACAAGTTGGCGACCTATGCCATCGATGATCCGCTGATTGACGGGGTGTCCTGTCACTTCACTGTTCCGGAAAAGGGCGGGGTTTCCGGTTGGCTGGGCGTTGCTGAAGAGGTCTCGGATGTATCGCTCGCATGCCGGCAAGTCGGCCCGGTGCAAATCAAGGAAAACTTCGAGCAAGGCGAAGAAATGTTCCGCCAGGGCCGTTCGTTCATGTTCAAGAAGATGCGGATCGTACGCGGCTGCGATGTGAAGCGGAACACGCTCGTTTACATGGTGTATTCCGACAAGCTGATCGAAGGCAGCCCGAAGAATTCAACATCGACCGTGCCGTTGATGCCCTGGGGAACCCAAGAACCGCCGCGTTGTGGAGACTATCTGGAGAGCTAAGCTGGAGTAACGCAGCTTGCGCCTTATTGGCGTGAGCCCGGCTTGTCGCCTTCGAGCGTTTCGAGATGGTGGGCGACCGGCAGTTCGGCATCGGCACAAAAGTGCTTGTAGAGCATGGCCATCACATCTTTGACCGGCTCGCTGGCCAGCCGGTAATAAATGGTAGTGCCTTCGCGCCGTGTTGAGACCAGTCCTTGCGCGCGCAAAAGAGCCAGCTGCTGAGAGACGGTCGGCATGCGCATACCGGTCTTCTCGGCAAGTTCGCCAACGCTGCGCTCCTCGTCCATCACATGACACATCAGAAGCAACCGGGGCGCGGAAGCCATCAGCTTCATGAATTCTGCGGCAGTTTCCGCTTTTTCTTCCAGCGCTTTGTAGTCCATCGAGAGACCTTGCCAAACTTCGTTATGGGACGCAATCAAAGAACGTCAGTGTTCCTTGGCGCTTTTATATGCGGCTCGCTACGGTGACAACCAGGTTTCCATTGCCGCAGCCCGTTCCAGTCATCAGACAAACGCTTTTCTGTTGAATTTCGTTGCCGAATGCTTTCGTGCCGTCAGTGATCGCCAAGAGCGCAATGAACGGACCACCAAGGACGATAGCCAGGAAGATGATCACAAAAAGGCGGTTCAACATTTTCTTTCTCCAGAAGGCAACGCTGTGTTGTTGATCCGGAGAATAGGTTTTGCGCCTTGAACCCATGCTGAGTGGCGTATTCAGCTTCCGTTCAGGTTTATGAACTTCATCCAAGTCATTGATAGTAATATGAAAATCTTTAGAGATTTTCTGTCATGGCTGTTCGCAGAGCTTCAAGAAGCTTCTCGTCCCGCCGATAGATGTCCTTTCTGAAGTGAGTCGAACCGTCTTTGTTCATCCATGCGGTCAGATAGGTGAGGTGCACTTCGATCGGTACGCTCGGTTTGACGACCGTCCGCTTTTCAGTGTCCCGGACTTTCTCCCAATGGCCTTCGTTCGCATTCTTGTGGGCCAGCAGAACATCGGCGAGTGCAAAGGGATCCGACACACGGATGCAGCCGTGGCTGAACGCTCGTTCTGCTCGGGAAAACAGGGATTTGGACGGCGTATCGTGAATGTAGATGTTGAACTCGTTCGGGAACATGAACTTGATCCGCCCGAGCGCATTGCTGTTGCCTGGATCCTGGCGCAGCCGGAATGGGAAATTGCCCCGGGCGTAGCTGTTCCAGGCAATCTGGGTCGGGGCAATTTCAGTACCGTCCCGGAACACGCGGATGTTCTTGCTCGAAAGGGCAGATGGGTTTTGCTTCAGCTTCGGCAAATACTCGGAGGTCGCGATCGAGTATGGCACGTTCCAGAAGGGATTGATCTCCACGTAGTCAAGCGTATCGGAAAACACCGGTGTTGCGTGGTACGGCTTGCCGACCACAACCGGCGCGGTGTGGATGGTCTTGCCTTCCTTGACCACTTTCAGCTCCTGGTCGGCCAGGTTGACGAACACGTAAAAACTGCCGAGATCGTCCCGCATCCAGCGCCGGCGCTCCATGTTGAGCTCCATCTGGACCAGTTTTTCTTCTAAGGGAATGTTCAACCGGGCGAGGGTTTCCTTGCCGATTACGCCATCATTGGCAAGGCCATGATGATCCTGGAAGGTTGTGACGGCTTCGACGAGAACACCGTCATAAACATCGCCGCTGTGTTCGGCCGCACCGGGAATATCTTCTTCAATCAGCCTCTGACGGAGCGCGGCAACCCGGGTATCGCTCATGCCGGGCTTGAGCACATCTCCGTCCGGAACACTGGTGAAGGGGCCTGTCGCTGCTTTTTCGCGATACTGGGCAAGACGCCGTTTCAAGCGCGCGTAATTATCTGACCTTGGTGCAAGACCCTCCAGGAACGCGCTAAAGTCAATCGCCTCCACAGCCTGTTCAAGCAGCATGGTCGGGTCTGGACGGTCCGGAAAGAGGTTCAGGGCCTTGTTGACCTTGTTAGGCTGAACACGGCCGGAGGAGAGGTGCGTGGCATAGCGCAGATATTGCTTGGTGAGTTCCAGCTCAAACTGAGCCCAGTCGTCTGCTGTCTGGGCAGAGGAAGCCATATCCACAAGGCCCAGCGGGCCATAGTTTTCCGGATTGAGTGCGTGCTCATTGGCTGCCGCCATCGCCGCAACGGCCAAATGCGCGTTTTCGCTCATGCCTTCAGCGGAAAACCAGATCGGGGCAAACGCCCTCTGCCCGTAAAACAGGACAGCCTTTTCCGAGACATCCGGTGACATCGCCGCTTGCAGCGCTTTGGCGATTGGCGTTTCGGGCTCCAGGAAGACGGGCGCCGGGACTTCCACGTTTTCCGCGGTACGTTGCGGCTTTGAGGTTGGTGCCGGAGCTGTTTGGGCAAACCCGGCCAAAGGCTGTATCGCGATCACCGCTGTTGTCAGCGTGATCAGTGCCGCGTGTCGAATGTACCGGCTCGCATGATCTGTCCTGTGCATCGGAAAGCCCCTCCTTGATTCCCGCAGCGTCAGATTAAAGGTTCCCGGCCTGTGCGCCAACGTCAGAACCTGAAGGAAGGTCTGTTTGCATGAAAAAGTGATCTTGACCGCCCTGATGAAACCGGTCCATAACCCTTGCCATGATGACGGCCACACGGAACATCATTATCACCACCATTATTTGCAGCTAGCGACACCGCTGGCTGTGGCCGTTCCCTCTTGGCAAATTTCCTTGTAGACGGACCGCCCGGCCAGCCGGCCAGGAGACCGTTTGACATGAGCGCCGCTGACCCAGCGAAATCCGGCACCTTCAAAGGCTTGAAGCTCACCAACACATTGACCCGCCAGAAGGAAGACTTCTGCGCGATCGATGATAGCAATGTGCGTCTCTATGTCTGCGGACCGACCGTTTACGACTTTGCCCATATCGGCAATGCGCGTCCCGCGATTGTCTTTGATGTTTTGTACCGGTTGCTGCGCCATCTCTACGGCGCTGAGCACGTTACCTATGCGCGCAACATCACCGACGTTGACGACAAGATCAACGCACGTGCGCTCCGCGATTATCCGGACATGCCGCTCAATGAGGCGATCGCCCTAGTCACCAAGAAGACAGCGGATCAGTATCAGAAGGACGTTGCTGCCCTGGGCTGCCTTGAGCCGACCGTCCAACCACGGGCGACCGAGCACATCGATGGCATGGTCAAGATGATCGAGCAGCTGATCGAAAAGGGGCATGCGTATGTTGCCGAGACGCCGGAGGGCGGTGAAGTGCTATTCGATACGGTGTCGATGCCAAATTACGGCGGTCTTTCCAAGCGCAAGCTGGATGAGCAGATCGCCGGTGCCCGGATCGCGGTCGACAGCCATAAGAAAAACCCGGGCGATTTCGTGCTTTGGAAACTGTCGTCCCCGGAAGAACCCGGCTGGGACAGTCCTTGGGGGCGCGGCCGACCAGGCTGGCACATAGAATGCTCCGTCATGAGCGAGCATCATCTGGGCAAGGTGTTCGACATTCATGGCGGCGGGCTGGATCTGATCTTCCCGCATCATGAAAACGAGATCGCCCAATCGTGCTGCGCCAACGGCACGAAGACCATGTCGAATTATTGGGTTCACAATGGCTTTGTGCAGGTCGAGGGCCGGAAGATGTCCAAGTCTGAGGGCAACTTCTTCACCATTCACGAGCTGTTGGAGACCGAGAATTTCGGCGGCCGCAAATGGCCGGGCGAAGTGCTGCGCCTTGCGATGCTGATGACCCATTATAAGGAGCCGATCGACTTTTCCGTCCGCAAGCTGGAAGAGGCGGAGAACCTTCTGGGCAAATGGCCGGATCTTGTCGAGACTGATGCGGCTCCGGCAGCAGACGTGCTCGATGCCATGAACGATGATCTGAATACGGCCGCCGCCATTCAGGCCTTGCATGGCCTTGCTGGCGAGGCCAACAAGGATCCGCATAAACTGGCGGAGTTTTCGGCCTCTGCAGCTCTGTTGGGTCTCAAGCCTGTCGCAGCGGATATGTCCGGCATCGACGAAACCGCAATCGCGACTGCCATCACTGCCCGGCTGGAGGCGCTCAACGGAAAGAACTGGGCCGAGGCAGACCGGATCCGCGATGAACTGGCATCTCAAGGCATCGCGCTAAAGGACTCAAAAGACTCCGAAACCGGCGCCCGCGTTACAACCTGGGACCTCAAGCGGTGAGTTTTTCTCAGCGGCAAGGCGGGAACACCCCCCTCTGTCCCTTTCAGGGACATCTCCCCCTCAAGGGGGGAGAGGGGAGTTTGTGGTTCCGGTTTGCCAGTTTCCAGCGTTCGCCTCTGAGGAGACCCAATTTCAGGCACCCGGCGGCAAGTGCGTGGTTCAATGGAATTCGAGCCGTGCCGCGCGTTCCCGTCTCCCCCCTTGAGGGGGAGATGTCCGCGCCTGCGGACAGAGGGGGGTATACAGCTTCTCCTATAAATGATGGCATGCCCGTTCCATTTGGGGACCAGGTTATGCCTCACCGGGATATTCCGAACAAAAACAGACGAAATGCCAAAGCGCTCCGCTCAAATATGACCGAAGCCGAAAAGAGACTTTGGCGGGCTATTCGTGCGCATCGTTTAGAGGGCATTTCCTTTCGGCGGCAATTGCCGATTGCCGGATATATCGTCGATTTCGCTGCACCCCAGCAAAGGTTAATCGTCGAATTAGACGGGTCGCAGCATGGGGATCAGCAGTATATCGAACAGGACAGACAGCGGGATGAAGCGCTGGCAAATGCGGGATGGACTGTTCTGCGGTTTTGGAATGTGGACGTGCTTCAAGATCTCGATGCTGTGTGCCGCAAGATCCTGACGGTGTGTGGCAAGGAGGGGACATGAGCGGAGAAGAAACAGACATCAAGTCCGGCGGCTGCCAGTGCGGGGCGGTGCGGTACTGTGCTGAAGGGTTCAAACGGCCGTCGATCTGTCACTGCCGCATGTGCCAAAAGGCAGTCGGAGGCCCGTTTGCAGCGCTCGTCGTCGTTGAAAATCTCAGCTGGACGCGTGGAGAACCAGCTTACTTTCAGAGCTCCAACCTCGTTCGGCGCGGGTTTTGCCGGGACTGCGGCACACCGCTGACCTATGAGTTTGAAGGCTCACATATCGACATCACGATCGCGAGCCTCGATCAGCCGGATCTTGTGGCTCCGGAAATCCAGTTGGGGCTTGAGAACCGCTTGTCCTGGTGCGAGGGATTGGCGGTTCTGCCGACCCGAACGGAAGAAGCGGAAGCTGCGGCTCAGGACGTGTTTGCCCGCATCCGCAACCACCAGCATCCGGATCGGGATACGGATGCCTGGCCGGAGACCATCCGATGAGCGAGACCTACACAGGCGGTTGCCAATGCGGCGCGGTTCGTTTTCGCATAGAAGGCACACTTGGCGAAGCGAGCATTTGCCATTGCCGGATGTGCCAGAAGGCTTTCGGAAATTTCTTCGCTCCGTTGGTCGATGCACGGCACGAAGATCTCAACTGGACCCGCGGGAAACCAAGCTACTACGCGTCGTCTGACGTGGTTGATCGCGGGTTTTGCAGCCGGTGCGGGACACCGCTTGTTTTTGCCTATCGCGATTACCCGTTGATTGGGCTGGCGATCGGAGCATTTGATGAGCCGGGCCGCGTCCCCGTTACGAAACAGCACTGGACTCGGGACAAAATTCCAGGGTTCGAAAAACTGCACGCGTTGCCGGGTGGAGCGGAAGACGATCCGGAATTTGCAGATGTGATCGCCGAAATCGACGCCAGCAATCACCAGCACCCAGACCACGATACGAAAGAGTGGCCCGTAGCGCCGCAGTTGTCCGACGGAAAAGACAGATGACCAAAGACCGCCTCTACCTCTTCGACACGACCCTGCGCGATGGTGCGCAAACCAGCGGTGTTGATTTTTCCGTCAACGAGAAGATCGTAATCGCTGAACTGCTGGAGCGGCTTGGGGTCGACTATGTGGAAGGCGGTTACCCCGGAGCAAATCCGGCTGATACCGAGTTCTTCTCTCAAAAGCGGACAAAGAACGCGGCATTCACCGCGTTCGGAATGACCAAACGGGCAGGGCGGTCGGCGTCGAACGATCCCGGTCTTCAGCAGATCCTGGCGAGCCAGTCTGACGCTTGCTGTTTTGTTGCCAAGGCCTGGGATTATCACGTGGACGTCGCGCTTGGCTGCACAAATGAAGAGAACCTTGAAGCCATCGAAGACACCGTCAAGGCTGCCGTTATGGCCGGCAAGGAAGCCATGATCGACTGTGAGCACTTCTTCGACGGCTACAAGGCCAATCCGGACTATGCGCTCGCCTGCGCCCGGACAGCCTATCAGGCCGGAGCCCGCTGGGTTGTTTTGTGCGACACCAATGGCGGCACACTGCCTGACGAGATCCATTCCATCGTGACGAAGGTCCAGGAGATCGTACCCGGCAGTCATCTTGGCATTCACACGCATGATGACACGGGCCATGCGGTGGCCAATTCCCTGGCAGCGGTTGATGCCGGGGTGCGGCAGGTTCAGGGGACCTTGAACGGTCTGGGCGAGCGTTGCGGCAATGCTAACCTGATCACACTGATCCCAACCCTGAAACTGAAATCACAGTTTGCCGACCGGCTGGAAATCGGTGTCAGCGAAGACCAGCTTCAGGACATCACCGGGATCTCCCATGCCTTCGATGAGATCCTCAACCGCTCGCCCAACCGTCATGCGCCCTATGTGGGGGAAACGGCTTTTGCCACCAAGGCTGGTATTCATGCTTCTGCGATTCTGAAAGATCCGCAAACCTACGAGCATGTGGCCCCGGAAACGGTTGGGAACCAGCGCCGGGTGCTCGTTTCCGATCAAGCCGGAAAGAGCAATCTGCTGGGCGAACTGGCACGTGTCGGCATCACGGTCGACAAGGCCGACCCCCGTCTGGACCGGCTGCTGTCCAAGGTGAAGGAGCGGGAGGCGCTGGGCTACGCCTATGAGGCCGCGGATGCATCCTTCGAGCTGCTTGCACTGCGCGAGCTCGGCGAAGTGCCGGACTTTTTCCAGGTTGATTCCTTCAAGGTCATGGTCGAGCGCCGGTTCAACGCCATCGGAGATCTGATCACGGTTTCCGAAGCGGTGGTCAAGGTAAATGTCGACGGGGAGACGCGCATGTCCGTTGCGGAAGGCAACGGCCCGGTCAACGCGCTCGACATGGCATTGCGCAAGGATCTTGGAAAGTATCAGGCCGCGATTGAAGGGCTGGAGTTGATCGACTATAAGGTGCGAATCCTGAACGGCGGCACCGATGCGGTGACCCGGGTTCTGATCGAAAGCCATGATGCCAGGACCCAGCGGCGCTGGTTCACCATCGGTGTCTCCTCCAATATCGTCGATGCGTCCTTTCAAGCGCTGGTCGATTCCATCACATTCGCGCTTCTCAAAGCTCAGGAGAGCTAAGGTCCGGCGCCAGAAAGGCACGCGCTATGTCTGAGCCCGTGACACGCACCGAGGCGGAAAACGAACTCCGCCGTGGCCTCCTCTTTGGCCTTGCGGCTTACGGCATGTGGGGGTTCTTTCCGGCCTACTACAAGCTGACTGATACGGTTTCGGCGGACCTTGTCGTTGCACACCGGATTGCCTGGTCCGTGCTGTTTGTCGGCGGTTTCTTGTATCTCCGGGGCCGCTGGCAAGAAGTGCTCGATGTCTTTGCCGACCCGGCAGTCTTGAAAAGACTCGCGATGTCCGCGTCGTTCATTTCGGTCAATTGGCTGGTGTTCGTCTGGGCGATTGCGAACGAGCAAGTTCTGGATGTATCGCTCGGCTATTTTATCAATCCGCTCGTAAGCATTTTGGTGGGGCTGATCGTTCTTCGCGAACGCATGAGCAAATGGCAGTACATTGCCGTTGCCATGGCCGGTTTTGCCGTCGTCCTGCAGGCGGTTCTGGCTGGTGGGCTGCCCTGGGTGTCTCTGGTGCTCGCTTTCTCCTTCGCAGGTTACGGCTACGTGCGGAAGGTGACACCGGTCAAGGCAACACCAGGCTTGTTCGTCGAGACGGTGCTTTTATTTCCGATTGCCATGGGATATCTGCTTCTCAGCCTTTCATGGGGCGTCGATGCGCTGATACTCGATGACATTCCGGTTCTCATGGCGCTTGCGGGCACCGGCATTGTCACGGCGCTGCCTCTGATTTGCTTCAGTTCGGCCGCACGCCGGCTGCCGCTCTTCATGCTTGGCTTGATGCAGTATATCGCGCCATCGATCCACTTCCTGATGGCGGTTTATGTCTGGGGAGAGCCGCTTGATCAGGCCAAACTGCTGGGCTTTGTCATGATCTGGATTGCGCTGGTGGTCTTTACATTCGACAGCTGGCGGAATGCACGAAACGCAAGAAAAGCTCAGCAGCAAGCAACGGTCTAACGTTTTAGAGTGTTATCCATCCGCCGCGACGGCGAGCATTTCAAACCCATTCCGTTTGGAAGCGTAAAGGTGTTTGTCGGCAATGCTGAGCGCGTCGGAGATCTCTCCGCCCTCGAGCTTTGCAATGCCGACACTTGTTTGGCACAGAAGGTCGGTTCCCGAATGCCGGATCGGATGTGTGCTGAGGCTCTTCATGAACCCGGCCAGTTTCAGGGTCAGGCTGTCGCGTGTTTCCGATCGGAAGATCATGCAGAACTCGTCGCCGCCGAGCCGGATGATCATGTCCTCCGGGCCGGCGAGGGCTCGAAGCTGGCGCGCGAACCCCAAGAGGACGCTATCGCCGACATCATGGCCGTGTTCGTCGTTGATTTGTTTAAATGAATCGAGGTCGAACACCGCAATCCACGATGCCTTGCCGCCTGAATGGGTCCAGGACTCGATTTGCTTCACGGCCTTTGTGAACAGGAAGTGCCTGTTGTGAACTCCGGTCAACGCATCCTGCATGGCAAGGGTGTTGAGCTCCGCGATGCGGTCCATCATGTCCAGGTTCAACGAAATCCGAAGAAGGATTTCTTCCGGCGCGTAGGACTTGTCGATGAAATCGGCAGCACCGTATTTCAAGAAGCGGATACGGTTGTCCGAGTTCGACAGCGACGACATGCCAATGACGCTCAGGCGCTCGCGGCTGTATTTCCGCCGCACAGTTTTCAAAAATGCAAATCCGTCTTCGTCCGGCATGTAATAATCGGCAAGAACAAGCCGGATGTGCGGGTGATCGCGCAACATCTGCAGGGCTTCAGCCGGAGTGCTGGCCTGGTAGGTCTGATAAAGGTGGTGCGATGTAATTTGGGCGATCCTCTCCCGATCGACAGAAGCATCATCCAGAATCAAGATGCCAATCTTGGGGTTGTAGGAGAGCCGCTTCAGAAGTTCGGCCACATAATCGAGGCTCGCCGGGGTGTCCTTGAGGACGTAGTCGATCACCCCTTTAGCAAGGGCCTTTTCGCGGACTTCGTTGTCGAATTTGCTCGTGAAAATGATTGTCGGGATGTTTCTGTTGCGGCAAAGGTCAACGATTTCGCCATTTGGCGCATCCGGCAGCGTCAGATCCACCAATGCAAGGTCCGGTTCACAGATAGGCATGTCGAGACAGCTTTCCGCTTCTCGATAATTCCGGGCAACCATGATCTGGTGCCGTCCGATATCCTGAAGCCGGTCAACGATCGCCTTTTCGAAAAACGATGCGTCTTCCACCAGAAGCATAGTGCGCATGAAAGCTGATCCGCCAGTGTGATTTGCTCGGTAAATCTACAAGGGAAGAAGCTTCCAAGACCTTAACCCGATGTTCAAAACATACCCACAAGACATACGAAAATCGTCGTCCAGTCGCCGAACACCTAACGTTTGGAGAGTTTCGTTATTATTAGCTGGCTAAAGATCTGCCGCCGCCGCGCCACCTTCAAGCGGCGCATCAGAACCATCGCCGATACTTTTTTCCAGCATGGGGATGATCTGATCCACTTGTTTGGCAATCAGGTAAGGAACTTCAGTGTCTGGCCGGATGTATCCTTGCGCGCGCATGTGATCGAGCAACTCAAGAAGGGGAGACCAAAAGCCATTGATATTGGCAAGAACAACAGGCTTGCGGTGCTGCCCCAACTGAGCCCAGGTCATCATTTCAACGGCTTCTTCAAGCGTGCCAATCCCGCCGGGCAGAGCGATGAAGGCATCTGATTTTTCGAACATCAGATGTTTGCGTTCGTGCATGTTCTGGGTGATGACGAGGTCTTCAACTGTGTCCAGCATTACCTCGCGTTTTTCAAGAAACTGCGGAATAATTCCGGTGACTCGGCCGCCGCATTCCATGGCTGCGCGCGCGACGGTCCCCATCAGGCCAACTGAGCCGCCGCCATACACAAGCCGCAGTCCGGATTCGGCAATCAATTGGCCAAGCCGTGCGGCTGCCGCCTCATGTGCAGGGTCCGACCCGAAGCTCGAGCCGCAATAAACACAAACGCTTTTGAGATGCTTGGGAGAATTTGTCGTCATAAGGACATGATGTGGCATTGCGCCCTGCATAAGGTCAAGCATTCTGTTCGAAAGGCCGGTTGGTGATCCGCGGTTTTCTTGCCGCGGCACAAAAAGGCCGTTATGCATGGATGAAGAATATCCAATGGGGCAAGCAGACAAGTTCTGCCGTCTGCCAAGGGGAAGAGACGAAAGTAACGGCTGGTAAACCGCATTGCTTTCGATGGGAAGAGCAATGAACAAGCAGACCCTGATCCGGACTTTGATAATCGCCGTGCCTGTTGGCGTGGCGGCATTGATCACCGGTTACTTCTATCGTGACAGTGGCGGGATGCCGGTGGAGCAGGAGCGCGCAGATAGCCAGGTTCCTGGGACTACAAACGAGTCCTCCAAAGGCGATCAACAGGCAAGTGCTGCGCCGGACCAGCAAGAGGTCACATCCAAAACAGAAGTTCAGGAAGCAGAAAGCCCGGCCGCCGCACCTGAAGAACCCGAGGCGACTGAAACTGCTGAGGTGTCAGACAAACCGAGCTTCGACGTGGTGGGTGTAGAACCAACTGGCGAGACTGTAGTCGCAGGGCGGTCGGAAGCTGGTGCCATTGTGGCGCTGACAGCAAACGGTGAGGTGGTTGGCAAGACCATTGCGAATCCGGCAGGCGAATGGACCATCATTCTGGATGAGCCGTTGAAGCCAGGCGACTATGACGTTGCTCTGGAAGTTCACGATCAGGGCGGAGAGCAGCTGTCTACGTCCGACGAACGGGTCGCTATCTCCATTCCGGACGGCGGGAAACAACAGCCGCTCGTAGTCCTGAATTCGCCTGATGGACCGTCCAACGTTTTGCAGAAGCCGGAAGCACCGGTTGCTGTCGCCGAAGCGCCGAAGGCTGAGAAAACTGTTGTCGCTGCAGCGCCGGCCTCTGAAGCCGGCGGAGACACACCGAGTTCTTCGCCTGCAGAGAACGTGACAGCTGCGGCCGGAAACTCAGAGGGAGCTGCTCCTGCAGTCGCTGAGCCGACCGAGACGGCAGCTGCGTCGAGCGCCGAGGCGGAATCAGCCTTGAACCAAACTGCGACTGCGGACGCACGGCAACCAACGGCTGACAGTGGATCTGGACAGGCGGAACAGACAGCTGAGGCGGCCGCAACCAGCACAGCGCAGGAAACGGAAGCCACCGCGGAGCCTACTGAGACGACAACAGCCGCTGCCACGGACGCACCGGCAAGTTCTGGTGACCCAGATCTGACCGACACAAACCAGCAAGTTGCTGCGGCCTCTCAGGCCGAAACAACTGCATCTGCTGGAACAGGTACTCAGAGCGGTCAGCAACCAGTCACGGTTGAAGCGGTGGAGTCGGAAGAAGACAAGGTCTACGTTGCCGGTACTGCAGAGCCTGGGTCGTCTGTTCGTGTTTATGTAGGCGATGATTACCAGGGCGAGGCCAAAGCAAACTCCAGTGGCCGGTGGCTCCTTGAAGGCGACAAGTCGGTCGCGGAGGGCAATGTGGAAGTCCGGGCTGACATGATTGCCGAAGACGGTAAGTCGGTGGATGCACGGGCAGCCGTGACCTTTGCAAAACAGCAGGACGAACAGATTGTTCTGACCAAGGTTGTTGCAAGCGGAACCTCCGGCTCAGCAGAGGGGGAGGGCGCGGACGTCAAAAAGGCGTTGCCTGTTGTCATCATTCGCAAGGGGGACAATCTGTGGCGGATTTCCCGGCGTCTTTATGGGGACGGTATCCGCTACACCACTATTTACCAGGCCAACAAAGGCCAGATCCGCGATCCGGATCTGATCTATCCCGGTCAGGTTTTCCTGACACCGGAAGGGGACCTGAACTGGCCTGCACCTGACGCGGACACCGGCCGGAACGGCTGATAATTGTTGGGTTTTCGAAGCGATTACTGGGGCGGGCGCCAATTTGGTGGCCGCCTCAATTCGTGTTGGACCTTGTCTTTTTGGCAATTGATCGCATATCTACGATAATTGGCGCCGCCCGAAAGGAGTTCCCCGCATGAGCGATCAGGTTTGCCCGCACACCGCAAGCGGCGAAAACGCGTCCGGTCTGTCGGGATGTGAAAGCCTGGCTGCACAGTTCCGGGCGCTTGGGCACCCGGCACGTCTTGCGATCCTGCGGCGCTTGGCCGGCGAGAAAGAAGCTTGCTGCGGCGAAATCGTCAGCGCCTTGCCGCTCGCTCAATCGACCGTGTCTCAGCACCTTCAGGTCTTGAAAGATGCAGGGTTTCTGACCTGCGACACCCGTGGGCGCAATTGCCATTATGTTTTGAATTGGGATCAGATTTCAAAAACGCAGGAAGCATCGGACGCATTCTGGAAGCTTTTGAACTCCGAGCACGACAACGGCGTCCTTAGCGCGGTAAACGAGTTGGCGGCAAACGAATAAGTTACCGGAACGGCCCGCAAAGGGCATCGGGAGAGAATACTTGACGCAATCACATGGGACGTCGGCCGGTTCGGCCCCGTCAAACCCTGCTCATGCACAAAAAGGCGCGCCCGCACAAAAGGCTGTCAGCGCGGAGGAAGGTGACACGCTTTCCACGCTCAAGAACCTTTGGCCATATATCTGGCCGGCTTCACGGCCAGATCTGAAAAAACGGGTTTTGCTGGCAGTTGCTGCGCTTGTGGTGGCTAAGTTCATCACAGTTCTATCGCCCTACTTCTTCGCCTGGGCGACAGATGTTCTTGCTGGCGAGGATGTTGGCCTGCCAGCTTTCCTTTTGGCTCCGGTCATGCTGGTTCTGGCCTACAATGCGGCCCGGGTGATGGCAGTTGCGTTCAACCAGTTGCGCGATGCCCTGTTTGCCCGTGTAGGCCAGCATGCCGTCCGTCAGCTTGCCAAACTGACTTTCCGCCATTTGCATCAACTCTCCTTGCGGTTTCATCTGGCCCGGCGAACCGGTGGCCTGAGCCGTGTCATTGAACGCGGCGTCAAGGGCATTGAGTCGATTGTCCGCTTTACGATCCTCAACGGGTTCCCGACCGTTCTGGAATTCGCGCTTATGGCCGGTGTGATCTGGTTCCAGTTCGGCTTTGCCTATGTCGTAATTGTAGCCGTGATGATTGTGGCTTACGTCTGGTTCACGATTAAGGCCTCCAACTGGCGGATTGCCATCCGCCGGGAAATGAATGACAGCGATACGGATGCCAATTCGAAAGCCATCGACAGCCTGCTGAATTTCGAAACCGTCAAATACTTTGGCAATGAGAAGATGGAAGCCGAACGCTTCGATGTCTCAATGGCCAAGTATGAAAAGGCGGCGACCAAAACCTGGACGTCGCTTGCCTGGCTCAACTTCGGTCAGGCGGTGATCCTGGGGCTCGGCATGGCAGCCTGTATGGGACTGTCCGCCCGTGCGGTCATGGCCGGCGAACAGAACATCGGCGATTTTGTTCTGATCAACGCACTGCTCATGCAGATCTCCATGCCGCTCAATTTCATCGGCTTTCTCTACCGTGAAATCCGTCAGGGGCTGGCCGACATTGAATCGATGTTCGATCTCCTGCTTGTGCCGGCCGAGATCAAGGACAAAGACGGGGCAGCTCCGCTGAAGGCCGTCGAGGGTACCATCCGCTTCAAAGATGTCGAATTCCACTACGATGCAGACCGGCCTATCCTCAAGGGCGTGGATTTTGATGTTCCGGCCGGCAAGACAATCGCCATTGTCGGCCCGTCGGGGGCAGGAAAGTCAACGATCTCAAGGCTGTTGTTCCGGTTCTATGATGTGACCGGCGGCGCCGTTGAGATCGACGGTCAAGATGTCCGCGATGTCACCCAGGAAAGTGTGCGCCATGCGATTGGCATGGTCCCGCAGGATACTGTCCTCTTCAACGACACCATCGCGTACAACATCGGCTACGGGCGGCCGGACGCGAGCGATGATGAGGTGAGGGAAGCGGCGCGCATGGCGCAGATCCACGACTTTATCGAAAACCTGCCGCAAGGCTACCAGTCGGAGGTTGGTGAGCGTGGGCTCAAGCTCTCCGGTGGCGAAAAGCAGCGCGTGGCGATTGCCCGGACAATCTTAAAAGCACCGCCGATCCTGATCCTGGATGAAGCAACCTCGGCTCTGGACACTCATACGGAACGCGAGATCCAGTCGGCTTTGGATCAGGTGTCGAAGAATCGCACGACGCTGGTCATTGCTCACCGTCTATCGACTGTTGTGAATGCTGACCAGATCATCGTGCTCGAAGCTGGTGAAATTGCAGAACGGGGAACACATTCGGAACTGTTGGCAAACGACGGACTGTATGCATCGATGTGGGCGCGCCAGCGCGAAGCCGATGAGGCGGAAGAGCGTTTGCGGGCGGCGCGAGAGAACGACGATCTCGGGATCATTACCCGCGGGCAACCGGCAGATTATGTTCCAGCAAAATAGCCTTGGGACTTCGCTGCGATTGCAGTCATCAAGTAAGTAGCATTTATCGAGCAAAAGAACTCCCGCGCTTAAGCCGCGCGGGAGGTTGGAAAATCCTTGTCATTGGCGCTTGTGAGCCTGTTCGGCATTTTGGCGGCTGTCTCGACAGTCCGGCCGAACAAAAGGTCGGACAGGGCATGTCTCAAACGGCGCAGCTCGTAGTGACGTTCAGCGCGGGCGCGGTTTTCAAATTGGTCTCCGGTGTGGAACATAATGGTCTCCTTCGGTTCGGTGGAGATGTTGTCCCATATTGCGTGTACTTGAAGAATGTGGCTTATATCGTAAGGATATTTCGAAAGTTTGGTATAATGCGTCTAGACGATTTGGAGTTCTTTATCAGGGTCGCTGAGCTTGGCAGCTTGTCAGGTGCAGGCCGGGAGATCGGATTGTCGCCATCGGCAGCAAGTGCTCGGCTAACCAATTTGGAAAAGACGTTTGGAGCCCAACTTTTTGCAAGAACAACCCGGAAAACAGCACTGACTGAAGCTGGGCGCGTCCTTCTTGATCATGCGCGGTCCGCGATCCATGAGCTGCAGCAGGCACGGCAAGCGCTCGAGGCGACGCAGGATTCGCCGCAAGGCGCGTTGCGCATTTCGTGCAACACCTTCTTTGGCCGGAAACACATTCTTCCGCATCTCGTCGAATTCCGTAGCCTTTACCCGGATGTCCAGATTGAAATGGATATTTCAGACCGGATGGTAGATGTCGTACAGGAAGGCTACGACATGGCCATCCGGGGCGCGCCGCTTGCCGACAGCTCACTTCTCGCCCGACGGCTGGGCGGCAATCCGAGAGCGTTGTGCGCATCTCCCGATTACCTTGCCCGAAAAGGGCGGCCCAAAACGCCTGAAGACCTGAACAACCACGATTGCATCAGCATGGCCTCCGTCCCGGTTTGGTATTTCGATGGCCCGGACGGGGAGGTCGGTTTTGAGTTGAAGAAACCCGTCATCAAGGGCGACAGCGGTGATCTGACGTATGATGCCGCGATCCATGGCCTTGGACTGAGCCTGAAATCGCTTGCTCATGTGTGGGAGGATCTGCGGGACGGGCGGCTGGTG
The DNA here is from genome assembly GCF_000158095.2 of Roseibium alexandrii DFL-11. Lineage (NCBI taxonomy): Bacteria > Pseudomonadati > Pseudomonadota > Alphaproteobacteria > Hyphomicrobiales > Stappiaceae > Roseibium > Roseibium alexandrii. Next base: position 1,748,071 of record NZ_CM011002.1, on the reverse strand, counting down.
GCCGTGATGGAAGACTATCCGGTTGCCCGTGTCGGGGCGATTTGGGCGGTTTATCCGCCAACACGCTTTGTGCCGCCCAAGGTCAGTGTTTTTGTCGATTTTCTGATCTCCAAATACGGCAAACCAGCCTATTGGGAGAGCGATTACCGGGATGCCGTGGCAGCCGGTATCGGTACTGCTCCGGCAAAAAGCGCCTGAACTGCCCCGAAAACGGTTCTCATAGAGAAAAAAAGCTTCTAGAAGCGGGGCAGTGGCCCTGCGCAATAGGTGCGCTCGGCTACCAATGAGCAATTTGCGGTGAGATCTTCGCCGCTCGTAAATGATCCTGCCCGTTTGTGGATGCTGAAAGCAGAACTATGTCGATTGTCGATTCCGTAACGAAATCCCTGGTCCCAGTTCACCGTGAAGGCTGGCCTTTCGTGGCCATTGCGCTGGTTGCGACCCTGGTTGTCGGCTGGTTCGTCGATCCTTTGTTTTGGATCGGTCTCTTTTTCACAGGTTGGGTCTGCTATTTTTTCCGGGATCCGCAAAGGGTGACCCCCGTGGGCGACGGGTTGGTGATTTCCCCGGCGGATGGCGTCGTAAGTCATGTGGGTCCAGTTCGCCCGCCAGAAGAGCTTGAGCTGGGTGCTGAACCTTTGGTGCGGGTTTCGATCTTCATGAACGTCTTCAATTGCCATGTGAACCGGGCACCCGTTGGCGGCAAGATTGTTCGGGTCGCATACCGTGCAGGCAAGTTCCTCAACGCGGAGCTCGACAAGGCCAGTGACGACAACGAACGCAACGGTCTGGTGATTGATCACAACGGCACGAACATTGGCGTGGTCCAGATTGCAGGCTTGGTCGCGCGTCGGATCGTCTGTTTTGTGAAGGAAGGTGAACACCTTTTCGCCGGCGAACGCTTCGGTTTGATCCGCTTCGGCTCCCGGCTTGATGTCTACTTCCCGGCCGGTACGGTGCCAAAGGTCGCGCTTGGTCAAACCATGATTGCGGGTGAAACTGTCCTGGCAGACCTCAATCAGCCGCAGGCTCCGGCACCCACACTAACCCGGGTGAGTTAAGGCGCGATCGTGATCGAGGATACCGGCCCCACACCCGTTAAGACCAAGCGCCAGCCCCGCTTTCGCAAGGTGCCGCTGCGCCTGATTGTGCCGAACATGGTGACGCTTTTGGCATTATGTTCCGGGCTGACGGCAGTCCGCATGGCTTTTGAAGGCCGTTGGGAGTTTGCCGTTGGTGCGGTTTTGATTGCCGCAGTTCTGGATGGGTTGGATGGCCGGGTCGCGCGGCTGATGAAAGGCACATCGAAATTCGGCGCTGAGCTGGATTCGCTGGCCGATTTCGTCAATTTCGGCGTTGTGCCGGCGCTGATGCTCTACATATGGATCCTGAATGAAGCCGGATCGCTCGGCTGGATTTCCGCTCTGATATTTGCCATTTGCGCTGCTCTGCGTCTGGCAAGGTTCAATGTGGCCTTGGACGATCCGGACAAACCGGCCTGGGCTTCTAAATTCTTTACCGGCGTTCCAGCACCTGCCGGTGCATTGACCGTGCTTTTGCCGCTTTATTTCGACTTTCTTGGCCTGTTTCCGCACTGGTTTGCAGACAGTGCCGTGGTCGCCGCTTACACAATCGCAATTGCTTTCCTTCTGATCAGCCGGCTGCCGACATTTTCCGGCAAGAATTTCGGTACGCGAGTGCGCCGGGACTATGTCCTGCCGCTGTTTGTCTTTGCCGTTCTGATCGTTGCACTGACGGCCAGCTATCCGTTCCGGATGCTGGCAGGCGGGTCGGTGCTTTATCTCTTGAGCATTCCGTTTTCCTGGCAGCAACACCGCAAGCTTGTCCTGGCCGACACAGGCAAGAGCATCGATGAAGATGGCGATGAAAGCGATACGGATCTCGACAACATTGCAGACCGTGACAAGGATCACGGCAGCTAACCGCGATACGGTACCGGCGATATGATCTTTCGTGTAAGCACCAAAGGAGATCTGCAGAGCCTGGAGCGGATCTATCCGGCAGCATTTCCGGAAGAGGATCTTCTGCCGGTGGTCCGGTCTTTGGTGACCGGATCCGTCGATGTTCTCTCACTCGTTGCGGAAGACGACGGCAAAGTCGTCGGCCATGTCGCATTTACGATATGCAGTGTTGGCGATGTGTCTGCCGCTCTTTTGGCCCCGCTATGCGTGGACCCGGAACGGCATAAACAAGGGATCGGCACCGCCCTGGTTCGCGAGGGGTTCAAACGTCTGCAAAAGCGCGCAATTGATCAGGTCCTGGTGCTTGGGGATCCGCGATATTATGGCCGTTTCGGCTTCGCGGCTGAACGCGCGATTCGCCCGCCTTATCCAATGCCTGAAGACTGGGCGGATGCTTGGCAGTCCCTGTCGTTCGGGACAGGAGCGGACCAGATAGAAGGCACTCTGGTCGTATCCGGCGTCTGGCAGGATCCGTCCCTCTGGGGCTAGAACTCTCCGTCCTCTCAAACTGACCTCCAATAAGTTTGTATTAAAACCGGGCTCGGAAATCGGGTTTCTCGGTGGCGAATTGTGCGTCAATTAAGCTCCCTCACTTCAACGAGGGACTTAAAATGTTGCAAGACAAAACAATACTTATCACGGGTGCCAGCAGTGGAATCGGTGCAGCGGCTGTGAAGCTGTTTGCCGAAGCTGGCGCCAATCTGGTGATCACGGCAAGGCGAGTCGATCGTCTCGAAGAGGTCAGGAATAGTGTGGGCGATGACGCGGACCGGGTGTTGATTGTGCCTGGAGATGTAAACGATCCGCACTGCGCCAAAGGTCTTGTTGAGGCTGCAAAGGATCATTTCGGCGGACTTGACGGTGCATTTAACAATGCAGGGATCCTGGGCGATCTGGGTCCCGTTGAGGACATGCGCCAGGAAGCGTGGAATACTGTTTTGAATACGAACCTGACAAGCTGTTTTCTTGCAGCCAAACACCAGGTTCCGGCCCTTCGGGAAAACGGCGGAGGAGCCATCGTATTCACCTCCACCTTTGTCGGACACACGGTTGGCATGCCGGGGATGGCAGCTTATGCCGCGTCAAAGGCCGGACTGATTGGCCTGACCCAATGTCTGGCCGCGGAATGCGGTCCCGCCAATATTCGGGTCAATGCACTGCTTCCCGGAGGGACGAAAACGGATATGGCAGGAGACGACCCTGAGTTTCTTGAATTTGTGAAGGGGATGCATGCGCTGAAACGTATGGCTGAACCGGAGGAAATCGCCAGAGCGGCGATGTTCCTTTTGTCCGATGCGGGCTCCTTTGTCACTGGGTCTGCCATGTTGTGTGACGGCGGCAATTCCATCTCCAAAACATGACCCTGGCAACGGCCCGCACTATGCGGGCCGCTTCCTGATGAATTTCTGCTCCATGACCTCGTGGCCCCACTGATCGCCAAGATATTCCTCTGCCAGGTCAAAGCCGTTTTTTTCATAAAGGGCCCGTGCGGCGTCCAAACCCTTCAGGGTCCAGAGATGGATTTCGTTGAAGCCGAGGCGATCGCAATGCGCCAACGCTTTGTTGAGGAGCACTTTGCCGAGCCCCTTGCCGCGCAAACGTTCAGACAGGATGAACCAGCGCAGGTGGGCAATGTTGTTGCTCAGGTCTTCTCCGTCAATTGTGATGGACCCGATCACGGCTTCATTCTCCAAGACGCTCCAGCTGTTGTTCATCGGCCGGTAGACCCGCGGCATGAATTCCGCCATGGCTTGAGAAACAACCCTTTCAAAGGCCGGTCCCATTCCGACAATCGGGCCATGTGTCCGGGCGTGCAATGCCGAAATGTCACCGATCATGCCGGTCTGATAGCCTTCGACAACCGGATACTGTGTTCCGTCAGGCGCAGCTTTGGAGGCGTCGCTGCCAAGGGCCTGGGCATAAGAGGTGAGGGCGTTGGCGATTGTCGCCGTGTCGACGCCCGTGATGTTGGCAAGGGCGGTGCGGGCCTGATTGTCTCCAAACCGGTTGATCGCCATCCAAGTGTCTTTGCCCTTTGGGGTGAGGTGGAGCTGGAAGGCTCGTCCATCGGTCTTGGATTGGGTTTGTACGATTTCGCCCCGAGTTTCCAGCGACTTCAGAAGACGGCTGATCGTGGACTTTTCCAGCTTGAGCCGCGCACCCAACTCCTTTGCCGTCAGGCTGGGGGTGAGGCCAATTTCTATGATTGCGTGAACCCCCGAGCCGGAAAGATCTGTTCCTGCGATCGTCTTTTCCAGAAAGCCAAACTCGCGCACCAGTTTTCTGGACGCTGCACGAATGTCTTCGATGAGGTGAGGGGCCTGTGGTGTCATGACTTTAACATCCGAAATAGTTGTATTAAGCAACTATATAAGCAATGAGCGGTCAGACAGCAAGCTGAAAAAAGAAAAGGCCGCCGGAAACCGGCGGCCTCTTCCACAAGCGGCATTTACTGGAGGTCTACTCGGCCGCGTGCGGGAGTTCTTCCTGGTTCGGTACCTTCGGCGGCGCAGGTTTTGGCATCGACACCACTTTGGCAGCAGGGCGTTCCTTCTCTTGTTCCGGATCCGTCCACTCCACATCCTGGTCAGCGTCAGTGGTGGCTGCGGTGGCCGGAGCAGGTTTGCGCCGGAACCGCTGTGCGATGGATCGCGCCGAGCCGACCCAGACACTTGGCAGCGCAATCATGACCGGGATCATGATCAGTGTCAGGATTGTAGAGAAGGCGAGACCTGAAATCACCGCTGTCGACAGCTGGACCCACCACACCGCGGTGATGCCGCCATAAGCGGTCACCTGATTGGCGAAGTCGAAGTTGATCTGTGTCGCCATCGGGATCAGCCCGGCGATCGTGGTGATCGTTGTCAACAGGATCGGCCGGATCCGCTGTGCTGAGGTTTTCAGGATTGCCTCCAGCGGATCAAGTCCGTCGTCGATGAACCGGTTATACGTATCGATCAGAACAATCGCGTTGTTCACGACAATCCCGGCAAGTGCCACGACCCCGGTCCCGGTCATGATGATCGAGAATTTCTGGCCCGTAACCATCATCCCGAGCAACACGCCAAAGACCGACAGGACCACCGTGGAGAGGGTCAGGAAGGTCTGATAGAACGAGTTATATTGCGTCAGAAGGATGAGGAACATCAAGAAGAGCGATCCAACCATCGCCTTCATCAGGAACTCACCCGATTCCTTTTGGTCCTCATCGGCGCCGCGGAACTGCAGATACACGTTGTCCGGCCAGGTTTGCGCGTCCAGCCACTTCTCCAGCTCACCAACCTGTTCATCCGGTGTGGACCCGGAAGCAGGGTTGACCGTTGCCTTGACCATCATCGAATAGAGGCCATCGCGGCGGACGATTTCCGAAACCTTCTGGGCCGGAGAGCGGTCGACGAAGTTTGCCAGCGGCACAAGACCGAGCGACGTTTGAAGACGCAGTTGGTCAAACCGGTCGATCGTGCGTTCGTCTTCCGGCAAGCGGACACGAATGTCGACCTCGTCCTCGCTGTCGTTCGGACGGTATTTGCCGATCAGGACGCCATTGGTCACCAGCTGAACCATGTTGCCGACCGAGGCGATATGAGCCTGGTAACGACCGGCCTGTTCGCGGTCGATGGCAATTTGCCATTCAATCCCCGGCAGCGGACGGTCGTCTTCCTGGTCGATCAGCGCTTCAACACCGTTCAGATGATTGCGGACGCGGGCAACGTTCTCAACCAGCGTGTCGTAATCCGTCGACTTCAGCTCAAGCTGGATGTCTTTACCGGTCGGCGGGCCACCCTCGATCTTGCGGGTTTCCACCTTGATGCCCGGAATGGAAGCCGTGCGTTCGCGGATGTCTGCAAAGATCTCCTTGGCTTCCCGCCGGCAGCAGAAATTTGCAAGTTCGAGCTGTAGTTCGCCCATGACATCGGCAGGCTTGTCCTGGACACCGCCAACAGATGGGCCACCCGAAGAGCCTCCCGGTGTGAAGGCAGTGGTGACGATGTGGGCCACACCTGCGACCTCCATTACTTCCGCTTCCACCTTGGCAACCTGCTCAAGTGCTTCCGCAGCAGACATGTTGCCCCGTCCAGAGATCAGAACGACCGCCTGATCCGGCTCCTCATCGACGAAGAATTCCACGCCGGTCGGATTGGAGGCGAAGGACATCATGATGTAGCCACACACGGCAATCATTGCGACGATCGTCACGATGTTGCCAATCGGGTTCCCGGCGAGCAGCTTCAGGAAACGGACATAAAAGCCGGTGAAGCCTTTGACCTTCTTCACATCGAAGTGGGACTTGCCGGACAGAAGTTCGGCTTCCGCGCGGTCCTTTGCGGCACGAACAGCAGCCCGTTCCTGCGACCAGCGCACGAACGGACGCAAGATCCGATAGGAGACGTAGCCAAGTGCAACGAACGTGACCAACCCGGCCAAAACACTGACCAGCGGAACCACACCCTCAGGAAGGGCGCCTGCCAGAAGACCCGGCACCAACGGACCGCTTCCAATCGCAAATGCACCGCCGGCTGCAATTGTCACGGCCAGCAAGGCAGCTGCGTGGCGGCCGAGCCAATGCGAGACATCTGCCAGCACGCCACCGGTCACCGGCAGGAACACCATCGCCGTGACCAGCGAGGCCGCCAGAACGATGATCACCATGATGGGCAGGTAGCTCATGAATTCACCGGCAACACCCGGCCACAAAAGCATTGGCAGGAAGGCCACAAGGGTTGTCGCGGTGGACGAGACAATCGGCCAGAACATGAGCTTGGCAGCACGGATATAGGCCTCGCGGTCCTCCATGCCCTCATGCACCTTCCGGTCGGCATACTCTGTCATCACGATGGCGCCATCGACGAGCAGGCCAACGGTCAGAACGAGGCCGAACATGACCATTGTGTTGACCGTGTAGCCAATACCGCCGAGGATCAGGAAGCCCACCATGAAGGATGTCGGGATCGCAAGACCCACGAGCAGTGCGGATCGCATGCCAAGCGCTGCCAGCACCAGGATCATGACCAGGAAGATCGCGGTCAGGATCGAGGACTGCAGAGAGCCGAGGACTTCATAGATGTTGTCGGACTGATCGAGCAGGATGTCGACCTGGATCGTCTCCGGCCAGTCTTTTGAGGCTTCCTCGACAACCGCCCGCACAGCTGCGTTGTTCTCGATGATGTTCGTGCCGATCCGCTTGGTGACTTCCAGCGCGATGGCTGGTTTGCCGTTTACGCGGGTGTAGGAATCTGCATCCTTGAAGGTTCTGCGGATCTCAGCAACGTCGGCTAGGGTCACGACACCTTCACCACTTTGCTTTAGCGGCAGGCTGTAGACGTCAGCCGCGTTTTCAATAAGGCCCGGAACCTTGACGTTGAAGCGCCCTTTGCCGCCGTCAATGAAACCGGCTGGAACCAGCTGGTTGTTGGCGGTCAGCGTGTTCAAAAGCTCTTGCTGGGTGATCGCATAAGATTCCAGCTTCTGGGTGTCGATCAGGACTTCCAGGAGCTCTTCCCGGTGGCCGGAAAGATCGGCAGAGCGGACGGTGTCGACCGCCTCAATCTGGTCTTTCAAACGCCGCGCATGCTGATAGAGCGTACGTTCAGGGACATTGCCGGAGAGCGCCACGAACATGGTCGGGGCAAGGGCAAAGTTCATTTCCGTGATCGTCGGCTCTTCTGCGTCGGCAGGCAATTCACCCTTGGCCTGGTCGACCTTGTCGCGGACGTCTGCAAGGGCCTCGTCCTTGTCGAACGAGATGTCGAACTCCAGAACGATACCGGCATGGCTTTCAGAGGCAATCGCAGTGATTTCCTTCAGGCCATCCAACCCGCGCAGTTCGGTTTCCATCGGCCGCACAAGCAGGCGCTCGGCATCTTCCGGAGAAATGCCCTGCTGGGTGATCGAGATATAGAAGATCGGGAGATCGATGTCGGGGCTGTCTTCCTTGGGGATCGACACATAGGTCATGACCCCTGCGGCCAGCAGCGCGAGCATTAACACGAAGACCGTCTTTGGACGGCGTAGAATTCCTTCGAGCATATTGATCATTGGCTGATCTCCGCGGTTTCAAACACCGGATCCACGAGAACGCCATCAGAAACGTATTCCTGTCCGACCACGATTGCATTGACCGTTTCAGGTAGGCCGCCCACCCACATACCGTCCTGTTCGCCGCCAAGGACGTTGACCGGATAGAATACGGTGACGTTGTCTTCACCGACGCCACGGATGCCAACTTGCCCAGTGTCGTTCAACGTCAGGATGGCTGGCGAGATCTTGTGAGCTTTCTCGACGGGCAATGGCAGCCGGCTGACTGCTGTAACGCCGTCGCGGGCGACACCGTCTTCGTTCGGGATTTCAACCTCAATCCGGAAGGTGCGGGTGTCGGGATTAGCGGAAGGTGAAATGTAGCGGACGTGTCCTTCCAGGTTCTCACCGGTAACAAGCACGACGTCTGCCGGCATGTTCAGAGAGATCTGGCTGATGTTCAATTCGCTCACATCTCCAATAGCGATCATCGGATCGGAATTCACGACAGTGGCGCAGATGCTGCCCTTGTCGAGTTGGGCGCCGATTTCGGCCATCGGGCTTTCGATCACACCATCAATCGGAGAACGGATTACGGTCTGGCGCAAGGCTCGTTCGGCTTCTTCCAACCGAGCTTTGGCCGCATCATGTTGTGCCTGAACCGTCATAACCCGCGTCTCGGCAGTGAAACCCTTGCTACTCAGCTGCGTAGCTGCCTCTTTCAGCATCTCCGCCTCCGCAACTGCAGCCTTGGCTTCAAGAACACGAGATTCCCGCGCGCCGCGGTCAAGAACACACAAGATGTCTCCAGCAGACACCCGCGCGCCCTCACGCGCCGGACGGTCGACGACGTCGTCCGTGATGTGGGAGCGAACAGCAACCTTGGCTTCCGCTTCAGTTCGGCCACGCACTTCCAGAACAGCCTGACGTTCCTCGGCCGTCAGGGTAACAACCTGTACCTTGAAGAGATTGTCCGTGGCTTGTGCGATGCGCTGAGCTGGAGAAGGCGCGGCGTTTTCACCGTCGCCAACGCCACCGATCACCACGGTGCCGCTGTACATCCACGCGCCAATACCGGCGGCAAGGCCGGCAGCGAGGATATAGGAAAACTTGATACGCATTTCGGAGGTCTCCAAATCGGGCTTACTCGGCAGCGGCCTGGGAGGGGGCAGCTGCGTCTTCGGCGATCTTAATAAGGGCTTCCCCGTGGTCTTCGAGGTAGCGGAGTGTGAAATTCATGCAGGCTATCCCGTAATCTCGGGTCCAGTCAGAGCCTGCATGTGTGCATCCGTTCTCATTATCAATTCCGCTTAACAGGCGCAGTTCTTCGTGAACCTGCGCCTTACGGCGTTCAAGCGCACGGCGGAGGACATCCGGCGGAAGTTTTGCAGCGTTCAAGGCAATCAACAGGAAGGGAGATTTAAAAGTGTCTGGCGCTTGCGGTTCGCACAGGGACCGGATGAATTCATCTCGCCCGGCCTGTGTGATGGAATAGACCTTGCGGGATGGTTTTCCGGCTTGCGGTTCCTCACGCGCGGTGACCATGCCTTCCGCTTCCAGGCGCGCCAGGGCAGGGTAGATGGAGCCAAAGCTTGCGTCGTCGAAATAGCTGAACCGGCCTTCTGTCGATTCTTTGCGTATTTCGTATCCGGTGGCGTCCCCACCGGACAGTATGGCTAGGCACAAACCGCGCACACTCATGATTGGCTCCTTCAGCATCTGTCGATGCCGCCAACAGCAAATCTGCGAGTTGCTCTGCTCGCAGCATTCGCAAAACTGTCATATACCGGATCGATATATCGAACTAATATATATCAAGCCAGCATTCCGCAAGGTCTACGCCGCGAAAAAGAAAGCGGATCCTTAATGGAACTTGTACGACACATAGATACTGCGCGGATTTGACAGGTTGCGCCCACAAAGCCGAGCCCTAGGCTTTTACAAAGGCGTCGAACGACAGAGGGCTTCAGAAATGACCGTGAAAGTAGATGCAATCGCAAAACGGTTTCTGCCAAAGGATCCGTTTTTCCGGCTCCTGGTCGTAAACAGTTTGGCGGGTATTGGGATTTCCGGGCTGATGGTCGGCGGAATTCTTTATTCGAACATCGGCAATCTGACAGTTTTGATCAGAGGCGATGACAGCCCTCTGGTGCCGATACTCATGCTTGTCGCCGGATTGGTCATTACACTGGTGTCGGTTGTTGTCGGCTCCGCGATCATGCTTCTCGGGGCTGATCAAACAAAAGGCGGACCGGGTTCAAAATTGCCTTCGCTGTTTGAGCCGAGACTTGAGCCGATCCCGGTAAAGGTAGATACGGTGCGGGCGCATCGCTTTGATGTTCGATAAGCGCGATAAATAACGCCGCGGTTCCGAGTGACCAACCTGTAGATGGGTCACAATGACTGCTATTCAGATCGGCCGAAAAAGGCGCCGACGGTCTGCGGGTCGACCTGATATTGCGGGCTTGGCTGAATAAACAGCGTCATGACACATGCTGCCAAAATGAGCAGCAAACCCAGTGACGAAAGTCTCATTTCGCCGCTCCTGTCGAACATGTGTATCTCCTTGAACTTCTGCCGCGTTGTAAGGGGGCACTCCGTAAAACTACGGTAATTCTTCCTGTAAAACTTTATCGATCGGCAATTTGAGGTAAGAGCTCGCCTCTAAATTGCGTCTTTGTTTGTGGTCGGTATCGCCCTGCCGTTAACCATCACAGGGAAAATACTGGCGCGCAAACAGGCTGCCATCTTGCGTTTTGGTGCACCCACAATTACCAACATTAACGTGTTAATGAGTTGTTAACCTACCGTGGGGGTTGTGGTGGGATATTTCTTGAGAAATTTTCATATCCTTGTTTTTGCGTTCGTTTTTATCTCTGGAGCGGTTTGGGTAGGTCTTAATCCCGATCAGACTGTGACCATGATAAAGCCAGTGGTTGAAGATGCTGAAGAGCTCGCTCAGATGGCTGAAACGGTCTACGTGGCGGTTGCCAGCATCAACTTTGAGGCGTCTGTTAATGAGGCGATCGTTGTCTACACAGCAGCTCTGCGCATGCCGAGCATGGTTCTGGAGCGCGTGGACCACAACCTGAAGCACGCCTCGGAACGTATCACAGGGCTGGGCAGCCATTCCGTTGCGCCGCCATCCGCAGACAAGCTTACGCTTCGCGAAGTCAGTGCCAAGCTGAAGGACCTTTAACGTCCGTTGGCTGGGGGAGCGCCGCTCCTTTAGGAGTGGCGGACGATATCGTCTTCCTGAAGGTAGGTTCCGGATTGCACCTCGATCATTCGAACCGGAATGCGGCCGGGATTGTGCAGAGTATGCTGCGCTCCGAGCGGGACATATGCGGACTGGTTTTCCGTCAGAAGGCTCACCTGACCGTTGATGGTGATCTCCAGCGTCCCGGAAACAACGACCCAATGCTCGGCCCGGTGCAAATGGCTTTGAAGGCTGAGGCGCTTTCCAGGTTTGATCATCATGGACTGAACTGCAAAACGGTCGCCCGCATTGATGCGCTCCGTATAGCCCCAGGGACGGTAGGTGCGCGGATGGCGTTCGGTTTCGCTGCGCCCTTCCGATTCCAGCTGCTCGACCACCTTCTTTACATCCTGCGCCTTGTCCTTGTGGGCAACCAGCACACTGTCTGTGGTCGCAATCACCATGACATCTTCCAGGCCGATGACGGACACCAGCCGTTGGTCGGCATAGGCAAGGCATTCCTTGCAGTCGAGGAAACGGGCATCACCGATCGCCGAGTTTCCGCTGCCGTCTTTGTCAAGTACACCCCAGATCGCTGACCACGAGCCGAGATCATCCCAGTCCGGAGCCATCGGCGCGCAGACTACGTTGTCTGCCTTTTCCATGATCGCATAGTCGATTGAGATGTTTTCCAGAGCTGCAAAGCCGTCCTCATCGAGACGGGTGAAGTCGAGATCACCATGGCGGGTGGCCATCAGCGCGGTAATCGCCTCTGACAAAGCCGGTTGATAAGTCTTGAAGGCCTGGATCATTGTCTTCGCTGAATAGAGAAAAATCCCTGCATTCCAGACATGGGCACCATCGGCCAAAAAGGCTTTTGCCCGCTCAAGGTCCGGCTTTTCAACAAAAGCTGCCACGCCGCGAATCGGGTCGCTGCCCGGCTCAAGTTTGATATACCCGTATCCTGTGTTGGGCTCGGTCGGCGTGATGCCAAATGTGACGATTTTGCCCGACAGGGCAGCGTCCCGCGCATGGTGGACCGCCGTCATGAACACATCTTCCTTGCCGATCAGGTGGTCTGACGGAAGAAGCAGGATCAGGGCATTCGGATCCTGCTCATACGCCAGCAGAGCGGCCATGAGGGCAGGTGGGGCGGTGTTCCGGCCCACCGGTTCCAGCAGGATCGTTGTTGCCGCAGTGTCGATCTCGGCAAGCTGTTCGCCCATCAAGAAGCGATGGCTGTCACCACCGATTACGATCGGATTGGAAAAACCTTCGCCGGAGACCCGCTTGCAGGTCTTTTGGAACAGGCTCTCGCCGCCGAATATCGGCAAAAATTGTTTTGGGCGGTCTTTGCGGGACAGGGGCCAAAGGCGGGATCCAATACCACCAGACAAAATGCAGGGATAAATCATCGAGCCGATTCCTGATGTGAAATTCAATGCTTGTTTGTAAGCGGATAGTTTGCAGGGAAGTGTTAACGTTGCAGCACCAGCTTGCAACCGGAGACACGAAACAGTACTTACGTAATAATATAACAAATCGGGGCAAGCCGTTCCCACAAGGCGAAGTTAATGAGCGAAGCAGCCGACAATCTGGTGCAGTTGACCCGGGCCGGGATCCAAAAGAGCGGCAGCTGGCTTGTGCGCGGTGTCGATTTGACCGTTTCACCCGGTGAAATTGTTACCCTGATAGGTCCGAACGGGTCCGGGAAGTCGACGACGGCGAAGATGGCGTTGGGGATCCATAAGCCAACAGAAGGATTTGCAGTCAGGCGCCACGGTCTCTCCGTTGGGTATGTTCCACAGAAACTTTCGATAGACTGGACGCTGCCGCTAAATGTCAAAAGGTTCATGCGGCTCACCAACCCTTTGTCCGATGCCGAATGCATGGTCGCGCTCGAACGTACCGGTGCGGCCCGATTGGTGGGCGAGGAAATGCGCACGCTGTCTGGCGGCGAGCTGCAACGGGTGATGCTGGCCCGGGCTATTGCGCGGTCGCCGGATCTCCTTGTTCTGGATGAGCCTGTTCAAGGCGTCGATTATGCCGGCGAGATTGCGATTTACAGCCTGATTTCCGAAATCCGGAAGACGATCGGATGCGGCATCTTGATGATTTCGCACGATCTGCACGTGGTCATGGCAGCGGCGGATCAGGTGGTGTGCCTGAATGGTCATGTCTGCTGTCGCGGCACCCCATCCGATGTTAGCAGGGACCAGAATTATCATCAGTTGTTTGGGACTAGAGCCGGTGGTGCGTTGGCAGTCTACGAACACGATCATGATCATGTTCATCTGCCTGATGGTCGCGTCCGCCATTCAGACGGTACGGTCTGCGATCATTGCCCTGGAGAGCATGACCATACACATGAGGCTCACGGGATATCCGGGGGACAGCCTTCGGACGAAACAGCCCCTCATAAACGGGTCGCGGGCGGTGTAGCCGATGCTTGATGATTTTTTCACGCGGGCGTTGATCGCAGGCATTGGCGTGGCCTTGGTCGCAGGACCATTGGGATGTTTCGTGGTCTGGCGCCGCATGTCCTATTTTGGCGACACCCTTTCCCATGCAGCACTACTTGGCGTGGCGCTGGCCTTGTTGCTGGATGTCAACATCACGTTGTCTGTCGGGGCGGTCTCCATTGTGCTCGCACTGCTCCTTCTCGCCCTTCGCCATGGAGATACTCTGCCGTCCGATGCGCTTCTGGGTTTGCTGTCCCATTCTGCGCTCGCGATCGGCCTTGTCTGCCTGGCTTTCATGACCTGGGTTCGAGTGGATCTGTTAGGGCTTTTGTTCGGCGATATACTTTCGGTCACGAGGACGGACATCGCGATGATCTATGGCGGCGGCGCCATTGTTCTCGGCGGACTGCTGCTGATCTGGCGTCAACTTTTTGCGGCGACTGTCAGTTCTGATCTTGCCGGGGCAGAAGGATTGCGCCCGGATCGGGCGGAATTGGTCTTCATGCTACTGACGGCAATTGTCATTGCGATTTCGTTGAAGATCATCGGCGCGCTCCTGATCACGGCGCTGCTAATTTTGCCGGCAGCCGCGGCCCGCAGGTGGGCAGGGTCACCGGAACAAATGGCCGTTATTGCAGCATTCGCCGGCGTGGTAGCTGTGGTTGCAGGGCTCAATGGTTCTCTTTACTACGATACCCCGTCAGGACCGTCGATTGTGGTCGCTGCCATGCTAATTTTTGTGCTCAGCCTTTTTCCGGTTCGAAGGTTGATTCAGAAACTGACCGCTGAAAACCGGGGAGGGATTTAGGACATGGCGCATGCCCATCCGGATCTGACTAAAAACCAGGCGCTGGTGTTCGGCAAACTTTCTGACGCCAGCGGTCCGCTGACGGCCTATGCCCTTCTCGACGACTTGCGTGAGAAGGGGTTTCGCGCGCCGCTTCAGGTCTACCGGGCGTTGGACAAGCTGGTCGACTACGGTCTGGTCCATCGCCTTGAAAGCCTGAACGCTTTTGTTGCCTGCCGCCACAAAGGTTGCGCGGATCATAAGACCGCGGCGTTTGCGATTTGCGAGACTTGCGGCAATGTTCAGGAGTTTTCTCCGGATCGTGCGATAGAAGACTTGCTCAAGTGGACGAAAGAGCAGGAGTTCAGATTGTCGCGCACGACCATCGAGTTGCGCGGGCTCTGCAAGTCTTGTTCAGCGTCTCAGCAAGCTTAAGCCGCAAGCAGCACTGGCGCGATCAGTGATACAGCAACAGCAACAGTGACCGGAATGCGCAGTTTCGGATACCAGCGCGGTGCGGAATGCGACTGCGTTCGCCAGAGGTCGTATCCAAGCCATGCCAGGAAACAGGCGGTAAGCGCCAAACCGGGCCAGATACCGTTCAGGAACAGAGCGAGCCAGCCGAAGATAGATGGCAGGACACCAATCACCAGCCGCATTGGTGACACCGGGCGCGACTGGACAAACGTCATGGCAAATTCCCACCCCCAATAAATCCCGCCGAGAAAAGACAGGATTATGGCAGCGTAGACGTGCTGGGCCGGCAAGATCCAAGCCTGTGCCTCTGCTGGAAGAAACACTGCACCAAAAGAAAGGGCGCCGAAGGGAAGAAACCCCGCGGCAGTAAGCAGAAAAACAGTCAGCGGCACGTCATCATGTGAAACGAGCATGCGGGCAGTTGCTTCGGCACTGTTCGGCATGAAGTCTTCTCCGGGAATGCGTTTGCTTTGCCTACGTGATGAAAGGATTCCCGGATCAGGCAAATCCTGTTTCCATGCAGTTTGAGTATTGGTTGTTTTGGCTGAGCAACAGCGAGCACAGCCATGATCTTCTGGACTGCGTTTCGGATGCAGACGACGGAAACCTCGTTGTTTTTGCCCGTCTTGCTGTAGCCCGCCTCTTCGGTGTCTACTGGTGCTGGCAAAACAACCAAGAGGAAGCGCCGGAGACGCCCACCATGTCGAACGAGCTGGGTATCGGAATCTTGGGATGCGGCAAGACCTCACGGATCTATTTCAACCTCATCCCGAAGTTCAATGGCCTGCAATTGCGGGCGTGCGCGGACCTCAATCGGGAAGTCGCGCTGGTCCGGGCGGACGAGTTTGATATTCGCGCTGAAACAGTTCATGACCTCTTTCAGGCAGAAGACATTTCCGTGATCGTCAATCTGTCGGCGCCCGATGCACATGCCATGATGAGCCGGGAAATTTTGAACAACGGCAAGCATGTCTATTCGGAAAAGCCGTTTGCGCGCACCTCGGCAGAAGGTGCGGCAGTTCGGCAGCACGCGGAAAAGCTTGGGCTTTTTGTCGGATGCGCGCCTGACACGTTTATGGGCGGGGCGCCGCAAACGGCCCGAAAGGCCATTTCGGAAGGCCTGATTGGAGAGGTCACCGGCGCAACGCTTCATGCCATGAACCACGGCATGGAGGCCTGGCATCCAAATCCCGACCTTTTCTACACATCCGGCATTGGTCCAATGGCTGATTTCGGCCCTTATTTCATATGCAGCGTCCTCAATCTGCTTGGGCCGGTCGAGCAAGTATCGGCGATGTCCAGCACACCAGTTAAAACCCGGACAATTGGTCAAGGACCACGCAAGGGCGAAGTTTTCGACGTTGAAACACCGACGACAATCCACGCTGCTTTGTCCGTGATGGACGGACCGTTAGTTGCTTTTTCCGCAAGTTGGGACGTTCAGGCACATGCGCATTCCGCCATGGAAATCTATGGATCCGAGGGAACGCTCTTTTTGCCGGATCCCGTGTTTTTTGGCGGTGACGTAATTCGGGTTCTAAAGGACGGAACACGGGAGGTCCTGAACCAGGAAAACCACCCCTTCGGCCTGCCTAACTTCAAGATCCATGGCCGGGAACGGGCCAACTACCGGTCTGCTGGCTTGGCAGATATGGCCAATGCGGTGCGCCTCGGGCACGATTTCCGTTGTTCCATGGAACGCGCGCTCCACACTGTTGATGTCATCGAGGCTATTCAGACCGCAGCTGCAACCGGCCAACACGTAAAGATCAGCGAAATGCCCACACGGCCAGCTCCGCTCAGCCCGGACCAGGCCAAAGCCCTTCTGCGCTGATAAAATTCGCAATGAAACAATGGGAATTCCGGTTGCGGGCCCTTGATGCCGCTCTTATTGTCCGGCTTTGAAGAGGCGCGGATGAGCCAAGTGGTGGCCAATGCCTTGAGGGAGAGCGGGCATGTTTTTGCTGATTGCCGGATTGATTCTGTTTTTGGGGATACACAGCCTGCCTATGTTCGCTGACAAGCGGGCGGCATTGGAAGAAAAGTTCGGTGTTCTTGGCTACAAAGGCCTGTTTGCTGTGGTCTCCGCTATCGGCTTTGTCATGATCATTTATGGCTACGGCGCTGCCCGCGCCGAAGGCCCCGCGATCCTTTATGACCCGCCATTCTGGTTGCGTCACGTGACCATGCTGTTCATGATTCCTGTCTTCATCTTTCTTGTTGCTGCCTATGTTCCGTGCCGGATAAAAAAGGCACTGAAACACCCGATGCTGGTTGCTGTGAAAATGTGGGCATTCTCCCACCTTCTCACCAATGGCGATCTGGCGTCTGTTCTGTTATTCGGTAGCTTCCTGGTCTGGGCGGTTGCGGATCGCATTTCATTGAAGCGCCGGGGACTTGGCGGCGGTGCAGTGATGACAAAAGAGCCCGGCAAGTTCTCCGACATCATCGTGATTCTTGTTGGTCTCGGTCTTTATGTCCTGTTTGCCTTGAAGCTCCATATGCTTTTGATCGGGGTGCCGGTTGCGTAAGGCACGCGCAAGCGTGTAAATCGCACCTGGATCGGGACAAAAAACAACGAAAAACGGGCAGTTGCCCCACTTGCGCCACGAAGGGCGGTTTTAAGCCCGGTCGGGGAATTGCCCGAGCCGGATCAAATGGATAATGTGCGCCCCTTGATGGGGAGCCAATCCGGATTTCCGGACCGGCGCAGCAGAGTAAATTCAGGAACTAGCCACGTATGTCTGATATTTTTCGTGAGGTCGATGAGGACATCCGCCATGAGAAGTACCGCCGTCTCTGGGACCGTTTCGGGTCTTGGGTGATAGCGGTCGCTGTCTTGATCGTGGTTGGCACCGGTGGTTACCGGGGCTGGCTCTATTGGCAAGACACCCAGTCTCAGTCAGCGGGGGACACATTCCTTGAGGCCGTCAGCTTGTCGGAGGCTGGTCAGTACTCGGAAGCTTCGCAGCTTTATACCGAGCTCGGGTCTTCCATCGGCGGATACCCGGCGCTCGCACAAATGCGCCAGGCAACCGACAAAGCCAATGCCGGTGACGCCACCGCCGCACTGGCTGAGTTCGATGCTCTGTCACGAGATTCGAATCTCGCACCGGCTCTGCAAAACGTAGCGGCTCTTCGCGCTGCCTACATTGCAGTCGACAGCGAGCCGTATGATGCGATTGCTGACCGGATCGAAAGCTTGACCGGCGATACGGATGCTTTTCGTGCTGCAGCCCGGGAACTGCTGGCTCTGAGCGCCTGGAAAAACGGTGATGCAGAGACGGCACTCACCTGGATCACGGCACTGGAAGATGATGCGGAGACCCCGCAAGACATTCGTCAACGCGTGACACTCCTGGGCGGACTGATCCGGGGACAGACCGGGATACCGGCTGAAGAGGGCACTGCGCAGTGATCGGTTTTCTCAAAAACGTTTCAGTCCGGCCATTGGTGGTGACGCTCGCACTGCCGGTCTTTTTGGCCGGATGCGGGTCTGTCAGTGAATTCGGCAGCTCGCTCAATCCGTTCAGCAAGGAAGACATCTTGCCTGGTGAACGGCAGGCTGTTTTTGATGGTATTGACCCGGCAGCCCAAGCTCTTGGCAAGGCGGCGAGCATTGGAGCCGCAACTGGCGGTCAGACCTGGACAAGTGCAGGCGGCGGTCCGGCCAACGATCCGGGCAATGTGGCTGTCTCCGTTTCTGGCAGCCGGGCCTGGCAGGCCAATGTAGGAAGTTCCGGCCGCGGCTTAACGTCTTCAGCCTTGCGGGTTTCCTCCCGCCCGGTGAGCGATGGCAGCCGCATCTATGTCTATAAGCCGAATGGTGAAGTCGTTGCATTGTCCACCGCTGGTGGCCGGCAGTGGACGCAAAACCTGAGGCCTGAAGAGGAACGCGACGTTGGTCCGGGTGGCGGTGTCGTCGTTGACGGCGGCGTTGTTTATGCCGCGACCGGGTACCGTCAGGTGGCGGCCCTTGAAGCCGGTTCCGGCCGGGTCATCTGGACCGCGGAAATGGATACACCAGCTCGTGGGGCTCCCGCAGCCGGTGGTGGTCACGTATTTGTCGTGAGCCAGTCCAACGAAGTCTATGCGTTTTCCAAGGAAGACGGTACTGTGGCCTGGACTTTTGCCGGGATCGAAGAGACTGCCGGCGTTCTGTCTGCTGCAAATCCTGCCATCTCCGGCAACCGGGTGATTGTGCCATTCTCCTCCGGTGAAATCATGGCCATCAACATCAAGTCCGGCGAGCCGGATTGGATTGATGGTGTGTCTCGCGGCTTCCGCACACTTGCTCTTTCCGGTCTCGCAGATGTTTCTGCGAGCCCGGTTGTCTCCGGCAACACGGTTGTCGCAACCGGCGTTGCCGGTCGCACGGTGGCTGTTGATGTCCGAACCGGACAGCGTCAGTGGGATCAAAACCTTGGCAGCGTTCATACGCCGGTTGTCTCCGGAAACGCTGTGTTCATGGTGGATCTTGACGACCGCATGGTCGCGCTTGATCGCTCGAGCGGTGAAACCATGTGGGCAACACAATTGCCGAAACCGGAAAAGAAGAAGCGCCGCCGCAATTGGGCTGGTCCGATCCTGGCCAATGGCGCGCTCGTCGCCTTTTCCAGTGATGGCCAGATCGCCATGGTCGATTCCGCCTCAGGCAACATCATGACAACACAGCGCACCAACACCGATGTCTTTGTGACGCCGATTGCCGCCGGTGGCCGTGTGGTTGTCCTGACCGGCCGGGATGGCGTTGCCGCGTTTAACTGATCATTGGGCGCTGAGGCTCTAGTTAAGTCTCAACGTTTCAAAACTGGTCGAGCTATAGTATCTGAGCACCTCATCTTTGCCTGCCAGGCAAAGATGAGGTGCTTTGAGTTTGTTAAAGGGCGGGATCCTTTGGTTGATCCGCCTCTTAGGAGTGAATGCCGTGGGCGCTACCGTCGCCATCGTTGGACGGCCGAATGTCGGCAAGTCCACACTGTTCAACCGTCTTGTCGGAAAGCGCTTGGCGCTGGTCGATGACACGCCGGGTGTGACCCGTGACCGCCGTCCGGGCGAAGCCCGCCTCGGCGACCTGCGCTTCACGATCATTGACACCGCCGGTTTGGAGGACGCCGATAAAGCGTCGTTGGAAGGCCGCATGCGCCGGCAGACCGAAGAAGCGATCGAAACCGCTGACGCAGTGTTGTTCGTGATTGATGCGCGTGCCGGGGTGACACCGCTCGACGCCCACTTTGCAGCTGTTGCGCGTAAGACAACGCGGCCTGTGATCCTGCTCGCCAACAAGGCAGAGGGCCGTGCAGGAGTGAGTGGCCTTTATGAATCCTTTTCGCTGGGGCTCGGAGAGCCGATAGCGGTTTCCGCGGAGCACGGCGAAGGCCTGTCCGATCTCTATGACGCTCTGAAGCCCCATGTTGACCGGGTGACAGAAGAAGAGGACGCAAAACGCGAGGAAGCCGTCACCAACGTGGATGTCGACGAGGACGGTGAGATCGTCGACAACGAAGATCCGGTCGGGACAATAGAGCGGCCGTTGCGTGTTGCCATCGTTGGCCGTCCAAATGCCGGCAAATCCACGCTGATCAACCAGATGGTGGGCGAAGACCGCATGCTGACTGGCCCGGAAGCGGGCATCACGCGCGATTCCATCTCCGTCGACTGGACCTGGCACGACCGGCACATCAAACTCTTTGACACGGCCGGGATCCGCAAGAAAGCCCGTGTTCAGGAGAAGCTGGAAAAGCTCTCTGTCGCCGACGCCCTGCGAGCCATCAAGTTTGCCGAGGTCGTTGTTGTCACACTTGATGCGACGATGTCGTTTGAAAAGCAGGATCTGCAGATCATTGATCTTGTGGCCCGTGAAGGCCGGGCCTTGGTGATCGCCGTCAACAAATGGGATTTGATCGAAGACCGGGAAGAAGCCTGGAAGAAGATCCGCGATGCCAACGAACGGTATTTCAACCAGATCCGCGGCGTCCGCATTGTGACCTTGTCCGGTATTCAGGGGCAGGGCATTGACCGGTTGGTTGAAGGTGTTTTTGCCGCCTATGATGCCTGGAACGCACGTGTGTCAACGGCTGGGCTGAACCGGTGGCTGGAGCGGGCAACCACTTCGCACCCGCCACCTGCAGTCGCAGGCCGGCGCGTTCGTATCCGCTACATGACGCAGCCGAAAACCCGGCCGCCGCACTTCGTGGCTTTCAGTTCCCGTCCGGAGCAGCTGCCGGAAAGCTACACCCGGTATCTGATCAATTCTCTTCGTGAGAAATTCGATATCCAGGGGACGCCGATCCGGTTGTCTTACCGCAAGGGCGACAATCCCTATGCGCCAAAGAAAAAGCGCAAGATCCAATAACGGCTGCCGCGCAGCCATGTCTCAGGTCCCGGTATTTTGCCGGGACCCATTTCTTCAAATAAATTGATTTTCAAGGAGATCTTCCATGTCATCCGATCGGCTTGCCTTTACCGAAGCGCTCGCACAAAAGGCCGGACTTGTCGCGCTGGATTATTTCAGGAAGCTCGACACCCTGACGATCACGCAAAAAGGTCATCAGGACCTTGTGAGTGAAGCGGACCGGAATGTGGAGACGCTCATTCGCGACGCGTTGTCCGAAGCCTATCCGGATGACGGGATCCTGGGTGAAGAACATGGCATGGAAGAAGGCGACAGCGGCTTCACCTGGGTGATTGATCCAATCGACGGCACGGCGAACTTCGTCACCGGCATCCCGCAGTGGTGTGTGATCATCGCCTGTGTCCAGCAGGGCCAGACCCTTCTGGGTGTGATCCATGATCCGGTTGCCGGAGAGACCTTCTCGGCGCTGGCAGGCGGCGGAGCCTTTCTGAATGGCAAGCCGATCAAGGTGTCAGACAGCGAAAGCGTGTCCGTTGGCTCCGTCGGGGTCGGCTTTAATGGCCGCACGTCCGTGACCGATGCGGTCAATGCAGTCGGAGCGCTGGTGTCCAAGGGCGGGGTTTTCTTCCGCAACGCCTCAGGCGGCCTGATGCTCGCCTATACTGGTGCCGGACGTCTGATCGGCTACATTGAGTCTCACATGAACGCCTGGGACTGCCTGGCCGGCATGCTTCTCATACAGGAAGCTGGCGGCCGTGTTCAGGAACAGGACATTGCCAAAGCACTCTATCACGGGACACGCGTTGTCACCGGTGCGCCAGGTGTCTTTGCGGAACTGACCGACATCGCCGAGAGCTCCTTCGCCCCGCTGCAGGCTGCGGAGTAAAGGGTTTACTTGGAGAGACCGTCAAACATGCTGGTCGATCAGGATCGGGTTGCCGTCCGGATCGAGCAGCATCAAACTGCCGGGACCGGTTGTCGTCTCGTCCACTTCTTGGACGAAACTGTAGCCCTTGTCTTTCAGCGTTTTCTGTAGCGCGCGGATATCTGTAAACGCGTCGAGTTTTTTCGCGTCTTGGTCCCAGCCGGGATTGAAGGTCAGGATGTTTTTCTCAAACATGTCCTGAAACAGGCCAATGACTGTCTCGCCATTTTTCATAATGACCCAGCCGTCGGACCCGGACCCGCCTAGATCGGAAAATCCAAGACCCTCGTAAAATGCCTTTGACTTGGCAAGATCTTTGACAGTCAGGCTGATTGAAAACGCTCCGAGCTGCATGGGTGTAGTCCTCCGTTTTAAAACAAGGGATCAGCAAAGCGAACTTTAGCGCGTCTTTCTACTTATAGCGTGTCGCGTTTATTTGAATTCAGGCTACTTTAGGTTTCGCGTACGAGGCAAAGCCGAGTGGCAGCGAAACCTGGATTCGTTTAAACGCGATTTGCTCTAAAAGCTGACCCACTCGCGGCTGACGCGGTCATAGAGTTTGCCGGTCTCATAGACATCGGTCTTCACGAGCTCGACCAGCTCGGGCGCGATGTCTCGTGGATGCGGCAGGTTTTCCGGTGGCTCTCCCGGCATCGCCTTGGCCCGAAGCCCTGTGCGGACCGGACCGGGGTCTGCCAGGTTGATCTTCATGCTGGTTTTGAGGCTTTCACTCGCCCAGGTGCGGGCCATGGCCTCAACTCCGGCCTTTGAGATGGACTGCAGCCCCCAGAAAGCCGGGCAGGTGCTGGCCTGCACAGAAGTCAGGAAGAGGGCGCGGCCGGCGTCCGACTGGCGCAGCAGAGGATCCAGAGACCGGATCAACCGCCAATTGGCGGTCACGTTGACCGACATGACTTTTTCGAAGTCTTTCGGACTGATATGGCCGAGCGGGGACAAGATACCCAGCATCCCGGCATTGCCGATGAAGACATCGAGTTTCTTCCAGCGCTCGTAGATCGCGGCGCCCAACCGGTCCAGGGCGTCATGATCCGTGAGGTCGACAGGAACAAGTGTTGCCTGGCCGCCTGCGGACTGGATCTCGTCATCGAGATCCTCAAGACCGCCAACGGTGCGGGCGATTGCAATCACATGCGCGCCGCGCGCTGCCAGTTGTTTGGCGAGTTGATATCCAATACCGCGCGATGCACCGGTCACCAGGGCGACCCGGCCTTCAAAATCCTGTGTCATGTTGCTCGCTAATTCCTTAGCCGACTTCCACCAGACGCGGCGCACTGACAAAGTCCTGATCCTCGGACAGATCGGTCAGCGGTGTCGGGTAGTCGCCAGTAAAACAATGGTCTGTAAATTGCGGGTTTTCGTTGTCCCGGCCGTCATAGCCTGCGGCCCGGTAAATTCCGTCCACGGAGAGGAAGGCAAGGCTGTCGGCGCCGATGTAGTTGCACATCTCCTCCAGCCCATATTTCGCGGCCAGCAGCTTCTCACGAACGGGCGTGTCGATGCCGTAGTAGTCGGAATGCTTGATCGGCGGGCTCGCCAAGCGGAAATGCACTTCCTTGGCGCCGGCGTCGCGGATCATCTGCACGATCTTCACGGACGTCGTGCCGCGGACAAGGCTGTCATCCACAAGCACAACGCGCTTGCCTTCTATTTGCGAGCGGTTGGCGGAGTGCTTCATCTTCACGCCAAGTGCACGGATCTGCTGGGTCGGTTCAATGAAGGTCCGGCCCACATAGTGATTGCGGATGATACCGAGTTCAAACGGAATGCCGCTTTCCTGGCTGTAGCCGATTGCCGCCGGAACACCGCTATCCGGCACCGGAACAATAACATCAGCATCCACGTGAGATTCACGCGCAAGCTCGCGGCCCATGTCCCGGCGCACATCATAGACACTGCGGCCGCCAACGATGGAGTCGGGACGCGAGAAGTAGACATACTCGAAGATGTCCGGGCGGGCAGGGCACTTGCCAAACGGGAAGAAGGACTGGATGCCGGTGGATGTGCAGACGATGACTTCGCCGTTTTCCACGTCCCGGATGAATTTCGCACCGATGATGTCAAGCGCACAGGTTTCAGACGCGAGGATTGGAGCGCCATTGAGGTCACCCAGGACCAGCGGACGGATGCCGAGCGGATCCCGCGCGCCAATCAGCTTTTTCGATGTCAGTGCCACGAGGGCGTACGCGCCTTCCATCTGGGTGATGGCTTCTACAAACCGGTCGACGATCTTCTGTTCCCGGGAACGGGCCACGAGCTGCAGGACAACTTCCGAGTCGGATGTGGACTGACAGATCGCGCCGTCGCGGATCAGCTGCTGGCGCAGGGTCAGCGCATTTGTGAAGTTGCCGTTGTGGCAGATCGCAATGCCGCCGCCTTCCAGTTCGGCGAACAGCGGCTGCACGTTGCGCAGGATGGTTTCGCCGGTCGTGGAGTAGCGCACATGGCCGATGGCGGCACGGCCGGTGAGGCGGCCGATTGTCTCTGCATCGGAGAAATGGTCTCCGACAAGGCCCAGATGGCGTTCCGCGCGGAACTGCTCATTGTCGAAGGTCACGATACCGGCCGCTTCCTGGCCGCGGTGCTGCAGGGCATGCAGGCCAAGCGCGGTCAGCGCGCTGGCATCTTCATGACCCAGAATGCCGAACACACCGCACTCTTCGCGCAATGTGTCGTCATTGATGTCAAACGGCTCATGGAAATCGGTTGCGCCAGTCATGGCGACCACTCCTTCATTCTGGCCGGTTTGCGAGCCGGTCCGGATACTGTCGTTAGTCTAAACGGGCGCCAGTTTTCGGCGTCAGTTGCTGTCCGTAGTCAGCTGTTCCAGTCCCTGACGTTCAGAGTCGCTGTAGGCGGGTTCTTCCGCCGGCGCGCTGGAGCGTTGTCCGCCTGTTAGCTCATTTTCCCGGATCTTGTCCAGAATCGCTTTTTCCGGATCTTCTGGCAAGACCGCGACCAATCGTTCGCCAACCGACAACAGGATCGGCAAGGATTTGGCGTTTTGTACCCAGCGCGGCTGTTGTTCCGGCTGGACGAACCAGTTGAAGAACATCATGGCCACAACGACCAGCAACAGGCCGCGGACGGCGCCGAAGACAAAGCCGAGCGTGCGATCAAGCGCGCCTATGCGGCTGTCCAGGATGAAATCGGAAATACGCATGGTGATGTAGCTGACGACGATCAGCGTCACCAGGAAGACGGCGGCCGCAGAAACACCCATCGCCACCAGATCTTGCGAGATGTACTGCTGGGTGTAGGGCATGACACGCTCATAGAGCATGAATGCGGCGACGGCCGCGGCGACCCAGGAAACAATGGAAAGAACTTCTCGGACAAATCCGCGGATCATCGCCAGAACCGCCGAGATGAGCATGATGACCAGAAGCAGTCCGTCCAGCAGCGTAATCGGCATGTTTCCGATAAGTCCTCTGTCTGGCGCCTAAGCGCGAAAATTACACTCTCTAGCGGGTCTGATGATGCGTCAGGTTGCCCCTTGTGCACCAGTCTCCGCTGTCAGTTTGGCGATGAAGTCCCCAAGTTCCGGCAATCCCGTTGCCTTGAAGGGAGTCGCTGCACCGTCCTTGAGGTTGCCCTCTGGACAATAAGCCTGATCAAAGCCGAGTTTTTCGGCTTCTTTCAGTCTTGACTGAGCTTGTGCCACGGGCCGGATGGCTCCCGACAAACTGACCTCGCCGAAATAGACGCAATTGGCCGGAAGGGCAAGCCCGCTGAGAGAAGAGACAAGGGCCGCAGCGACGGCAAGATCTGCACCCGGTTCGTTGATTTTGAGCCCGCCTGCGACATTGAGATAGACATCATGCTGCGAGAACCGGACGCCGCAACGCGCTTCCAGAACCGCAAGGATCATGGAAAGGCGCGCGGTGTCCCAGCCGATCACAGCGCGCCGGGGCGTTCCAAGGGAGGATTGTGCAACCAGGGCCTGGATTTCGATGAGGAGCGGCCGCGAGCCTTCAAGGCCGGCAAAGACCGCTGCGCCGGGCGCAGTGGTGTTGCGGTCTCCGAGGAACAGCGCTGACGGGTTGGGCACTTCCTGAAGACCTTTACCGGTCATTTCGAAAACACCGATCTCGTCGGTGGCACCAAACCGGTTTTTCACCGAGCGCAGGATCCGGTATTGATGGGCGCCGTCGCCCTCAAAATATAGAACCGCGTCCACCATGTGCTCGACAACACGTGGACCGGCGATCTGGCCATCCTTGGTGACATGGCCGACAAGCACCAGCGTGGTGCCGTTTTTCTTTGCGTAGCGTACCATCGCCTGAGCAGACGCCCGTACCTGGGTAACAGTGCCTGGCGGCGAGTCCGCCTGATCTGTCCAGAGCGTCTGAACGGAATCCAAGATCAACATCGCCGGGGCTTTGTCGGCCTCCAGTGTTGCCAGAATGTCTTCAACGCTTGTTTCCGCAGCCAGGGCTACGGGCGCATCGGCCAGACCAAGGCGCTCAGCCCGCAATCGCACCTGGCCGATCGCTTCCTCGCCGGAGATGTAGACGGTCTTGTGACCGAGGCTGGCGAGTTGAGCTGCCGCTTGAATCAAAAGGGTTGATTTACCGATCCCGGGATCGCCTCCGACAAGCAGTGCCGAGCCGCGGACAAAGCCGCCGCCGGTCACCCGGTCCAGCTCGGCAACCTTGGTTTGAATGCGCGGCGCTTCCTTGGTGTCTCCGGTCAGGCCGACCAGTGGAACGACGCGCCCCTTGGATTTCGAGGCCCGGCTCGGACCTCCGCCAATGCCGCCGCCGGTCTGCTCCTCAACGATGGTGTTCCACTCACCGCAGGATTCGCAGCGGCCGACCCATTTTGCGGTGACCGCTCCGCAGGACTGGCAAACGAAAGATGTGGACCGGCGGGCCATCTAATAAAACTCCAATCAACCCAGCGGGCCGTAGATGCGCTCAAAGCGGCGTCCGAGGCTTGTCAGATATTCGTAGTCGATGGTCTCCGCATAGGCCGCCATGTCAGCGGCCGCAACATTTGGCCCCAGCATTTCCACAAGCCCGCCGCGCTGAACGAGATGTTCTGGAATGTCGGTGACGTCGAGCGTGATCATGTCCATGGAGATCCGGCCAAGGATTGAGGCCTTATGGCCGCCAATCATTCCGAAACCACCAGGACGGTCATCTGAGGAGCTGGCACGCCGCAACAACCCGTCCGCATAACCTGCCGCGACGACCGCATTGCGCAGCGCCCGTTTCGCTGTTTGGGTTGCGCCGTAGCCGATCGCATCACCTTTAGGAACATTTCGCACAATCATGATGCGGGCTTCCACTTTGGCGACCGGCTGCATCGGGTTGTCGCCATGATCAAAAGCCCGGCCGCCATAAAGAGAAATGCCGGGACGGACGAGATCGAAGTGATAGTCTGGTCCCATCAAGACGCCAGCGGAATTGGCAAGGGAACGCGGAACACCCTTGAACGGGGAGGTGAGCTCGGTAAACCGGGCAAGCTGCTCCTGGTTCATCGGATGGTCCGGATCCGAGCCGCAAGCCAGATGCGACATGAAGAGGCTCGGTTTAAAGGGGCCCATAAGTTCCAGATCAGCGAGCGCCGTTCCAAACTCGTCGCCAGACAATCCAAGCCGATGAATTCCTGTGTCGACATGGACTGCTGCTGGAAAACTCTTTCTGGCAGTCCTGCAAAGAGCGGCCCACTCTTTCAATTCGTCCAGGGACCCGAGGACCGGCCGAACATCGTGTTGAAGAAGCAGATCGGCCGTGTCCGGAAACAAGCCGTCAAGCGCATAGATGGTGGCACTTGGAAGTGTTTGACGGAGCGCCATGGCTTCAGTTGGTACCGCAACAAAGAACGTCCGGCAGCCTTCCTCAAAGAGCCGTTTTGCCGTTTCCGCTTGCCCAGTTCCGTAAGCATTTGCCTTGATAGTCGCCGCGCACTCGCTACCCGGCGCCAATCTCGACCTCAGGAGAGACCAGTTTGCTGCAATGGCGTCCAGATCAACAGTCAGACGGCCGCCATAAAGGGCGGAGGAGTAGGCATTTATCGGCTTTTCGGACACGAGGCTGACAGGTCTCCGGACAGAATCGGATTTCGCAGTGCATCAACCTGCCGACATTAGAAGGTTCGCCGCTGCCTGCAAAGCGTTTGGTTTGGGCAGAGTGTGCCCGTCCTATCGCCAAAATGGTCAAGCCGGCCTTGGTCAATGATCCAAACCGGCTTGGAAGTGCAATCCTACTCGTAGCGCTCCGGCAGGTGATCGTCTTCCGCCAGATCGGAGAAGCGGGTGTACTGACCTTCGAAGTGAAGGTTCGCGGTGCCGGTCGGGCCGTGACGTTGCTTGGCAAGAATGACTTCCGCCTTGCCCTTCAGCCGCTCCATATTGTCCCGCCAGATCTCGTATTCCGGCGAGCCTTCATCCGGTTCCGTCTTGGACAGGTAATACTCCTCACGGAACACAAACATAACCACGTCGGCGTCCTGCTCGATGGACCCGGATTCACGCAAGTCCGACATCATCGGGCGTTTGTCATCGCGCGATTCCACCTGACGCGACAGCTGGGAAAGCGCAATAATTGGAACATTGAGCTCCTTTGCGAGTGCTTTCAGCCCGGTCGTGATTTCCGTAATTTCCTGAACGCGGTTGCCCTGGTTTTTGGCCGAGCCGGACAGGAGCTGGATATAGTCAACGATGAGCAGATCAAGACCGCGTTGACGCTTCAAACGGCGGGCTTTGGCCACCAGTGAAGCGATGGAAATACCACCGGTCTGATCGACATGAAGCGGAACGGACTGCATGGTTTGCGCACAGGCGGCCAGTTTCTCAAACTCGGCTTCTGAAATGTCGCCGCGGCGGATTTTCGAAGACGAGATCTCAGCCTGTTCAGAGATGATACGGGTTGCGAGCTGTTCGGCCGACATTTCGAGCGAGAAGAAACCGACCACACCGCCGTTGACAGTCTTGATGGACCCGTCCGGTTGTTCTTCAGCCTGATAGCTTTGCGCAATGTTGTACGCAATGTTGGTTGCAAGCGAGGTTTTGCCCATCGCGGGACGCCCGGCAAGAACGATCAAGTCAGAATGCTGCAGACCGCCCATCAGCCTGTCGAGTTCACGCAAGCCGGTGGAGATCCCGGACAAAGCGCCTTCCCGATTGTAGGCAGCGTGGGCCATTTCGATGGTTTCGGTCAGCGCATCGCCAAAGGAGACAAACCCGCCTTCGCTGCGCCCGGTTTCGGCCAGTTCAAACAGGCGGCGTTCGGCGTCGTCAATCTGTTGCTCTGGCGGTACGTCGATCGGCGCGTCAAATGCAATGTTGACCATATCTTCGCCGATCCGGATCAGGTTCCGGCGGATGGCAAGATCATAGATGGTGCGGCCGTAGTCTTCCGCGTTGATGATGGATGCGGCATCGCCGGCAAGGCGCAACAAGAACTGTGTCGCCGACAGGTCTGCGATTTTTGCGTCGGCCGGATAAAACGTCTTGAGGGTGATCGGGGAGGCCGTCTTGCCCGCACGGATCAGGTGGCCGATTTTCTCAAAGACATCCTGATGCGGTGGCACGAAGAAGTGGTGCGGTTCCAGAAAGTCGGACACGCGGTAGAACGTCTCGTTGTTGACGAGGATCGCGCCAAGAAGCTGCCGCTCGGCTTCCGCGTTATGCGGAGCCAGACGCTGCACATCTTCTTCTGTCTCGACCTTCTGCAAAGTACCCTTCATGCCTGCCCCCGATAACCGTGTTGTCATCGGAAATAGCCTCAGACCGGTATGGGCTCAAGCTGCAAAAAAGCTTGACGCAGATTCCCACCGACGTCCACAGATCAACGGGGAAAGATTTAAAAGGCGCTTGACTCAAACAGCCTTTGAGGCCTCAGGGAGCGGCTATTAGTCGTTGATATTAAATATGTTTTTAAATAGTCAATGATTAGTTAATGGAAAATCCAACACTTTCAATGCGTTGGCCGGATATGTGAAGTCGGCACGCGAGGCGGCATTCAAAAAGCAAGCTGGCAAAAGAAAACGGCGCCCGAATGAGCGCCGTTTCCCAGAAGTTTTTCAAAGGCTGGATCGAAGCAATCAAGCTTCTTCTTCAGAAACCGCTTCTTCGGTTGCATCAGCTTCTTCGCCTTCACCTTCGCCTTCTTCATCGTCTTCTTCAAATTCGAAAACGTCCTGTTCAGGTGCAGTGAGGTCTTCCCCGGCGGCCTGACGAGTTGCTTCGTCTTCGGAGCGTGCGACGTTGACAGAGACACCAACTTCGACTTCCGGGTGCAGCTGGATGACAACTGAGTGCAGGCCGATTGTCTTGATCGGAGTGCGCAGCTCAACCTGGCCGCGGCCAACGGAGAAGCCGCCTGCGGTCAGGCCTTCGGCGATATCACGTGTGGATACTGAACCGTAGAGCTGGCCGGTTTCACCAGCGGAGCGGATCATGACCAGAGCTTCGCCGTCGAGTTTGGACGCAACAGCTTCAGCTTCGCTCTTGCGCTCAAGGTTCCGGGCTTCCAGCTGGGCACGTTCGTTTTCGAAGCGTTCCAGGTTTGCCTTGTTGGCGCGCAGTGCCTTGCCTTGCGGCAAAAGGAAGTTGCGTGCGTAGCCGTCACGCACCTTTACGGTGTCGCCCATCTGGCCAAGTCTGGCGATACGCTCAAGAAGGATAACTTGCATGGATTTTCTCCTACTGTCCCGCCATCTTTATTGTGCATGATGACGGTTAGAGACCGTTTGCCCGCGGTCCCAATTCGGGTTCTGCCGGGCGGACCCGGCAGAAGGCATCTCCTGACCTTTAAGGAGGTGCTTAGCTGATGACGAACGGCAACAGGCCGAGCAGGCGGGCGCGCTTGATCGCACGGGACAGTTCACGCTGCTTTTTCGCGGAGACCGCGGTGATGCGGCTCGGGACGATCTTGCCGCGCTCGGAAATGTAGCGCTGCAGCAGACGGATGTCCTTGTAGTCGATCTTCGGCGCGTTGGAGCCTGAGAACGGGCAGGTCTTCCGGCGACGGAAGAAAGGACGACGGCTTGGGGTCTGTGAAATATCAACCATTTTAACTTACTCCCCTTCAGCACGGCGCGGAGCGCGGTCGCCACCACGATCACCACCACGGTCGCCGCCGCGGTCACCACCACGGCCACCACGGTCGCCACCACGATCACCAAAGCGTCCGCCACCGCGGCCGCCGCGATCGTCGCGGTCACGTTTCTGCATCATTGCAGACGGCTCTTCGTCCAGTTCATCGACCTTGAAGGTCATGAAGCGCAGAACGTCTTCGGAAAGACCCATCTGACGTTCCATCTCGGCAACCGCTGCATGTGGCGCGGTGATGTTCATCAGCGTGTAATGCGCTTTGCGGTTTTTCTTAATGCGGTATGCGAGGGTCCGCAGACCCCAGTTTTCCACCTTGCCGATCGTACCGCCAGCGCCTTCGATGAGGCCCTTGTACTGTTCGACGAGGGTTTCGACCTGCTGGGCCGAAACATCCTGGCGTGCCAGGAAGATATGCTCGTAAAGAGGCATGGAAAATAGCCTTTCCTTCGGTTGACAACACAGGTTCGGCGCAAAGCCTCCTCGTAAGCCCGGAAAGGCTACGAGAAATCTTACGGGAGTGGGAACACGGGAAGTCGGATACTCTTTAGATATCCTGGCAAACGCCCTTCCGTTCAGCCCCCGGCCAAACCCGGATGAAGCGCGCTGTATACTCTGATTTTGGAAAAATGCAAGTGGGGGGCGAGCCGCCGACCCCCTTGTGCCTCAGTTACCCTAAAAACCGAAATCCCGCGGTTTCATGTTTTGCCGCCCACCAGCCTCGGCCGAGACCTCAACTTCCTGCCCAACCTCAATCCGCCCCGGCTTCAAAACCGAGGCATAAAGACCGAACTTGACGTCGAAGCCTTGGGAGATTGCTTTCAGGATCAGCGGTTCTGAAGACAGCCCGTCCTGTTTGGCGGTGACCATCACACAGCGTTCGGTCGGGTGGGTGATCTTGAGCCGGACATCACCAATTGTGAGGACGCGCCCCAGCAAATCCTCTGCGCTCATATGGTCCGGCGTGTTCAGCAAAAGGTTTGCGCGGAACCGGCGCGGGTCGAGATCCAGATGCGGAGACCGCGCCTGAAGCGCCTTCACCTCAGAGGACAGGATAATATGGACGGCACCGTCATCAAAATGCGTTGCGTCTTGGTCTTCAACGACTGTAACCGGCTGCCCGAGAAAGTCCGAGAGGCGGTGGGGCAAATCCCTGGAGCTGATTGGCTCCAATTTTTCTCCAGGAAGGCCAATGTGAACTTCATTGGCTTGTGTTTCTGCCCGGAGAAACAGCAAGTTGTCGATGCACTGGAAGTGGCTGGTGGATTTGCCACTGCCAAGTTTGCCGCTCGCATCCGCCAAAGCATACGCTCGGTCGCCAATCAGGCCGCGGTCATCAATGAAAGCCGCGTTCAACGGTTCCCCCAAAAGGGATTTGACGGGAAAACGCCAGATGGACTGGATGTTCATGCCTGCCGCCGCGACGAACGCTTTTGTCTTTCAGAAACGCCCAATCCCCTCAAAACTTCCCTTATCGCTCTTGACACTTTACCCTCGTCCGTTTCATAGCCTGCCGCCAAGGCACGTGGGCTTTTTATCAAAATGCCCAATCAAAAACGCTCTTCCTTGTAGCAACAGCTCGCGGCAAAAACAAAAATCACCGCTGGTTGAGGCCAATTCGGAGACTAATCCAGATGACCACCGCATTCACATTCCCCGGCCAGGGCAGCCAGGCTGTTGGCATGGGCAAGCTTCTCGCCGACACGTTTCCGGAAGCCAGGGCTGTCTTCGACGAAGTGGACGATGCGTTGGACCAAAAACTGTCTGACATCATGTGGAACGGCCCGGAAGGCGATTTGACGCTGACCGCCAATGCCCAGCCGGCTCTGATGGCCGTCAGTCTTGCAACCATGCGAGTTCTGGAAGCCAAGGGCCTGGATCTGAAAGCGTCCGTTTCCTTCGTTGCCGGTCACTCGCTGGGTGAGTACTCCGCTCTTGCGGCTGCCGGTAGCCTTGATGTTGCGACAGCTGCGAAGCTCCTGCGCGTGCGCGGCAACGCCATGCAAAACGCTGTTCCGGTCGGGCAGGGCGCGATGGCCGCGCTTCTGGGTCTCGATTTCGAGGCTGCTGCCGAAATTGCCAAGGATGCCGCGCAGGGCGAAGTCTGCCAGGCAGCCAACGACAATGCACCCGGCCAGGTGGTTGTGTCCGGTCATGTGGCCGCTGTTGAGCGCGCCGTTGAAATCGCCAAGGCACGCGGCGCGCGCCGGGCCGTGCTTCTGCCGGTAAGTGCGCCGTTCCATTGTTCGCTGATGGGGCCGGCTGCAGAGGCCATGGCTGAAGCGCTGACCAATGCCGATATCAAGGCTCCAGTCGTGCCGCTCGTTGCCAATGTTCTTGCAACGCCGATCACCGATCCGGTTGATATCCGCGACCGTTTGGTCGAGCAGGTGACCGGCACTGTGCGCTGGCGGGAAAGCATCTCCTGGCTGGCCGGCGAGGGCGTCGACACATTTGTTGAGGTTGGAACCGGCAAGGTCCTGACCGGCATGGTCAAGCGGATTGCCAAGGAAGCCAGCGGCATGGCCATCAATTCGCCGGACGACATTGACGCGGTCATCGAAAAGCTGTCCAGCTAAGATCCATAAAACAAAAACGAAGAACCCGGCCCGGCCAGGGCCTGTGCCATACGGCGCGAAACGCAAGGAAGGACGTCATATGTTCAGCTTGGAAGGCAAGAATGCGCTGATCACCGGTGCGACAGGCGGGATCGGGGAATCGATTGCCCGGGCGCTTCATGCTCAAGGAGCCACTGTCTCCCTGTCCGGTACCCGCGCCGAAAAGCTCGAAGCTTTGGCGGCCGACCTCGGCGAACGCGCTTTCGTGACACCGGCAAACCTCTCGGACCGCGAGGCTGTCATTGGCTTGCTGCCGGCAGCTGAAGAGAAGATGGGGTCGGTGGACATCCTGGTCAACAATGCCGGGATCACCCGAGACAACATCTTCATGCGCATGAAGGACGAAGAGTGGGACCAGGTGCTGGAAGTCAACCTGACGTCCGGCTTCCTTCTGTGCCGTGCCGCGATCAAGGGCATGATGAAGCGCCGCACTGGCCGCATCGTCGGCATCACGTCTGTTGTGGGCGTGACCGGAAACCCGGGGCAGGTCAACTATGCCGCAGCCAAATCCGGCATGATCGGAATGTACAAGTCTTTGGCGCGTGAAGTGGCAAGCCGCAACATCACCGTCAACTGTATCGCACCGGGTTTCATTGAAACCGCGATGACCGATGCGCTCAATGACAAGCAGAAAGATTCGATTTTGACCAGCGTGCCGGCAGGCCGTTTGGGCACAGCTGCCGAGATTGCGGCGGCCGCAACCTATCTTGCCAGCGACGAGGCCGCATATGTCACAGGGCAAACGCTGCACGTCAATGGCGGTATGGCAATGATTTAAAAGGATGATTTGCTGAGCAGGCAAAAATAATCCCGGCCGCAAAGAAGCGGCTCTGACCGGCTGGTAATGGTCAACAAAGTGTGTTACCTACCCGCCGATTGTTACAAATTGCACATCTTGGCCCGGTCTCAGGCCGGGGTGTGCAAAGACACACTTGAGTACAGTGAGTTCGGTCCGCCGCGTTTTAAGTCAACCGGTCCGGCGCCGTGCCGCGAGTGATGAACAGACGAAAACCAAGGAAGTAAAAGATGAGCGATATCGCGGATCGAGTTAAGAAAATCGTTGTCGAGCACCTCGGCGTAGACGCAGAGAAGGTTGTTGAAGGCGCAAGCTTCATCGACGATCTGGGCGCAGACAGCCTCGACACCGTTGAGCTGGTCATGGCTTTTGAAGAAGAATTCGGCGTTGAAATTCCGGACACTGCAGCTGAAACCATCCTGACCGTTGGCGACGCTGTAAAATTCCTGGAAGCCAACAAGTAAGGGGTATCCCCTTAGCTTGAACCTTATTTGAAGATCGGGCCGGCGGGGTAGTGTATCCCGCCAGGCCCTTCTAACGTAAGTGCGGGTGTATGAGGCGAGTAGTCGTAACAGGGTTGGGCATGGTAACGCCGCTGGGCGGCACTGCCGATGTCACTTGGAAGAATATCCTTGAAGGCAAAAGCGGTGCGAACAAGGTCACCGATTTCAAAATCGATGATGTTGCCTGCCAAATTGCGGCTCAGATACCGCGTGGCTCTTCCGACGAAGGCAACTTCAATCCGGACGACTGGATGGAAGTGAAAGAGCAGCGCAAGGTTGATGATTTCATCCTTTATGCGATTGCAGCCTCCGACCAGGCACTTGCGGACAGCGGCTGGAAACCCACGACCTATGAGGATCAGACCCGCTCCGGTGTTCTGATTGGATCGGGTATCGGCGGTTTGCAGGGAATTGAGCAAGCAGCTCATATCCTCGCCGAAAAGGGCCCGCGCCGTGTTTCCCCGTTCTTTATCCCGGGTCGGCTGATTAACCTTGCTGGTGGCTATGTATCGATCCGGCATGGTTTGAAGGGTCCCAACCATGCCGTCGTGACGGCCTGTTCAACTGGGGCTCACGCCATTGGCGACGCATCGCGGCTGATTGCCTATGGCGATGCCGATGTGATGGTGGCTGGCGGGACTGAGTCTCCGATTTGCCGTTTGTCTCTTGTCGGGTTTTCAGCCTGTCGAGCGCTGTCGACCGGCTTCAATGATGATCCTGAGAGAGGCTCGCGTCCGTATGACACCGACCGAGATGGTTTTGTCATGGGTGAGGGAGCCGGTATCGTCGTCTTGGAAGAGTATGAGCATGCGGTTGCTCGAGGCGCGAAGATTTATGCGGAAGTTGTTGGGTACGGCCTGTCTGGTGACGCCTATCACATAACAGCTCCGTCCATGGACGGTGATGGCGCCTATCGATGCATGGAAGCGGCCTTGAACCGCGCGGGCTTGACGGCAGCCGACGTCGATTACGTCAACGCCCATGGCACGTCGACGCCTCTAGGGGATGAAATCGAACTTGGAGCCGTAACCCGACTTGCCGGTGATCATGCGCCCAATCTGACGATGTCTTCCACCAAGTCATCTATCGGTCACCTCTTGGGTGCTGCTGGTGCTGTTGAGGCGATTTTCTCCGTCTTGGCAATTCGCGACGGAATAGCTCCGCCGACGATCAACCTGGACAATCCGTCCGTTGAAACCGAAATCGACCTTGTGGCCCACAATGCCAAACAAATGAACATTGATGTTGCGTTGTCGAACTCTTTCGGCTTCGGTGGAACCAATGCGTCACTTGTTTTCCGCAAAGTTGCCGCATAACGCATTCACAGTACATCGGGCGGGGAACCGATTCGTTGGCTCGGCCCGAGTGTCTTACACGTGACTGCAGTGTGACAGGCCCGTGAGTTCTTGTCAGGAGGTGCGATAGGCCATGGGCATTAAGCCGAAAAGTCCGCGCGAAGCGTTACAACCCGAGCAGGCACCAGCTCCTCCACAACGCTCACGTCATGTGCGCAACCCGATTGTTATTTTGATCAATATGGTCATTTCGCTGGCGGTCTTCGGGCTGGCAGCTGTTGGCGGCGCGCTGTATTTCGGCAAGCACATGTTTGAGCAGGCCGGACCGCTCACAGAAGAAGCGACGATCATCATTCCGTCTGGTTCCGGTCTGACCGGGATCACCGATCGCCTCGCAGCAAAAGGCGTGATCGACGACACCATGCTGGATGAGTGGGTCTTCCAGCTTGGTACCCGGTTCTACAAGAGTGCGACCAAGCTGAAAGCCGGTGAATACGCATTCGCGCCCGGTGTCTCCATGAACGACGTCATGACGGATCTGGTCGAAGGCAAAGCCGTGACGCATTCTGTCACGATTCCCGAAGGCTGGACCACCGCGCAAATCATCGAACGGGTCCGCGAACATCCGATCCTGGTCGGCGAGATTACAGAAGTACCTGCTGAAGGCGCACTTCTGCCTGAAACCTACACATTTGCGCGCGGAGCAACCCGCCAGTCTGTTTTGGATCAGATGAAGGCCTCGCAGGATAAACTTCTGGCTGAAATATGGGAGCGCCGGGTAGAGGATCTGCCGGTGGAAACACCGGAAGACCTTGTCATCCTGGCTTCTATCGTAGAAAAGGAAACGGCGCTTGCCGACGAGCGGCCTCGGGTTGCCGGCGTCTTTGTCAATCGCTTGAACCAGAATATGCGCCTGCAATCGGATCCGACGATCCTTTACGGCCTTTATGGCGGGCAAGCGTGGCTCAAGGACCGCTCTGCGATCAAGCAGTCGGAAATCGACGCCGAAAACAATTACAACACCTATCAGATAAACGGCTTGCCGCCGGGGCCCATCGGCAATCCGGGCCGCGCTGCCATGGAAGCAGTTGCCAATCCATCCCGGACAAAGGATTTGTTCTTTGTCGCCGACGGGACGGGCGGACACATTTTTGCAGAAACATATGATCAGCACCGCGCCAACGTACGCAAATGGCGCGAGATAGAGCGGCAACGCCGTCAGACAGAACAAAACTGACCGCACGCTGACACGATTTGGGGCACCGCATTTTGGCGGTCGAAACCGGTAGAGATCCGGAGGGGCATATGGCACTTGCCAGCATGACAGGGTTCGCGCGCGCGCCCGGTGAAACCGGCGTCGTTCGTTGGACTTGGGAACTAAGGTCCGTAAACGGAAAATCTCTCGACCTCCGCATCCGCATCCCAACCGGCCTTGAAGCGCTGGAACCCAAGATCCGGGAGCGCTGTAGCAAGGTTCTGCGCCGGGGCAACATCTCCATTGGTCTGTCGATGCAGCGGGATCAGGCGGAAAATCAGCTTCAGGTGAACGAAGCCGCCCTGGAATCTGTCTTGTCCGCGATCAAGTTGCTTGAAACCAGAATTCCAAATGTGGCTCCCCCCACCCTCGATGGAATTCTGGCGCAAAAGGGTGTTTTCGAGCTCAAGGAGCAGGAAGACGATGAGGCGGCGCAGCAGGCCTTGCACAGCGCTCTTTTGACCTCACTCGATGCGGCGCTGATTGATCTTGTTGACATGCGCCATTCTGAAGGCGCGGCGATCGGCAAGGTCGTTCACCAGCAAATCGATACGATTGCGAGCCTGACACAGGCCGCCGAAGACCTGCCAGCGCGCCAGCCGGAGGCTATCAAGGCCCGGCTGAAGAAGATGGTCGAGGAACTTCTTGATGCATCGGAGACAAAACTCGATCCGCAGCGCCTGCATCAAGAGGCGGTCTTTCTCGCGACAAAAGCAGATATCCGGGAAGAGCTTGACCGTCTGCACGCCCATGTGAATGCGGTGAGGGAGCTGCTCGACACGGGTGGCGCTATTGGCCGCCGTGTTGATTTTCTTGCACAAGAATTTAACCGGGAAGCCAATACCCTGTGTTCAAAGTCCAATGATGTGGACCTTACGGCAATCGGGCTGGACTTGAAGGCCGTCATAGATCAAATGCGCGAGCAGATACAGAACCTGGAGTGAAACGGTCATGACGGACACGGCAGTTGGAACGCGTGTAAGTGCGGATGAAGCCGAGCAGCAACGCCGCGGCCTCATGCTTGTGTTGTCCTCGCCATCAGGTGCCGGCAAGTCGACCATCGCCCGGCTGTTGCTGGAAAAGGAAGACAATCTCGAACTTTCCATTTCTGCGACGACCCGGCCACGCCGGTCGAGCGAAGTGGATGGGGTGCATTACCACTTCCTCGATCCCAACCGGTTCGAACAAATGCGGGCGCATGACGAGCTGCTGGAATGGGCGGAAGTCCACGGCAATTATTATGCGACGCCCCGCGGTCCCGTTGAAAACGCCATTGAAAACGGCCGGGACATTCTGTTTGATATCGACATCCAGGGCACGTTTCAGCTCTACGAAAAGATGCGCGACGACGTCGTTTCGATCTTCATTCTGCCGCCCTCCATCGCCGAAATGAAATCCCGGCTCTACCGCCGCGCGGAAGACGCGGATGATGTCATTGCCAAGCGGATGAAAACCGCCGTAGGCGAAATGCGTCACTGGTCAAAGTACGACTACGTGGTCGTGAATGACGATCTGGAACGGGCCTACGAAAATGTCCGGGCGATCCTGAAAGCTGAACGCCTCAAGCAGGCACGGTCGCCAAAAATCGGCTCCTTGATTCAAGGCATGGTGGACGACCTAGAAGTCGAATTGGACTCCAAAGGCTAAGTACCCGGGCGCTGCTCCAACGCGCTCAGAAGCGCAAGATGCCTAGAGTGCGCCTGCCGCATGAAACGTGTTCGCCAGGTTCACAAATCCTGCGATGTCAATTTCTTCTGCGCGGGCGGTTGGTTTAAGCCCAGCTTTTTCAATCAAGCGTTCTGCATCCGGAGACAGGGACTTCAGACTTGCGCGCAGCATCTTGCGGCGCTGTCCAAACGCAGCCGCAGTCAATTTTTCCAAGCTGGAAAGATTGCAGGGTAGGGGTGCAGGATTGGGGGTGAGATGCACGACCGCAGATGTGACTTTCGGTGGTGGGGTAAATGCCTTCGGGCTGATGTCGAACAAGATACCGCCGTTGCAGCGCCAACCGGCAAGAACTCCGAGCCGGCCATAGGCTTTGGAGCCGGGCGCTGCCGCGATACGTTCTCCGACTTCCTTTTGAAACATCAAGGTCAGCGACGACCAGAAGGGCGGCCAGTCGGGCGTGGTGATCCAGTTGATCAGCAGTTGAGTGCCGACATTATAAGGAAGGTTGGCCGCAATCCGCACTTTCCCACCACCCGTGATAGCAACCGGATCAATCTCAAGAGCATCGCCTTCGATGACTTCCAGGCGTCCGGGGTAATGATACGCTATTTCCGCCAATGCTGGCAGGCACCGGCTGTCTTTTTCAATCGCGACGACTTTCTTTGCACCAGCGGCCAGCAGAGCCCGGGTTAAGCCGCCCGGACCAGGGCCGATTTCGAGGATCGTATGATCCTCAAGGCTCCCAGCCGACCGTGCTATACGGGATGTCAGATTGAGGTCCAAAAGGAAATTTTGACCAAGCGATTTTTTTGCATTCAATCCATGAGCTGCGATGACGTCGCGCAAGGGCGGAAGATCGTCGATTTGGGCCATGCCGCGATTGATTTCCTAAAGCGTTTCAGGATGGGCCAGCGCATGTGCCATGCGGATGGCGGCACAGAAGCTGTCGATCCGTGCCATGCCGGTGCCAGCAAGCGTGTAGGCCGTGCCGTGGTCAGGAGACGTGCGGATGAAAGGCAGGCCCAGCGTGACATTAACGCTGTCGTCGAAGCCGATGGTTTTAGCAGGTACCAGAACCTGATCGTGATACATGCCGAGCGCGCAGTCATACTTCAGTCGGGCTTCGGGGTGAAACATTGTGTCCGCAGGGTGAGGGCCTGAAGCAGCAATGCCCATTGCTTTCAGCCGCTCAACAGCTGGAACAATGACATCCTGATCTTCCGTCCCCAAAGCGCCATTCTCGCCCGCATGCGGATTGAGGCCGCACAAAGCGAGGCGCGGGTTCTTGAAGCCGAACCGGCTCGTCATATCGTTTGCAACGATTTTGGCGGTCTCGACGATCAGATCTTCTGTCAACTGCTGAGGAACAGCGGAAAGGGGAACATGAATGGTGACCGGCACCACCATCAGATCCGGCCCTGCAATCATCATCACGGGTTTGGAGAGTTGGCCGGGCCAATTTTCTTCGGCCAATGCACCTAGAAACTCAGTGTGGCCGGGATGTTTGAAACTAGCCTTATAAAGCGCAGACTTGTTGATCGGATTGGTGACGATACCAATCGCAAAACCGTCAAATACGTCTTTCACACACGCTTCAATCGAGGCGATGACCGAAGCGGCTGCCGCAGGATCTTCTTCGCCTGGCGTATCGGTTAGGCTGGGTCCCGTTTGAACCACGGGCAGGGCATGGGAAAAACGATCCGAAGCTTGTTCTGGTGAGCAGCTTTCGAAGTGGACGGGAAGTTCGAGTTTTTCTGCCCGCTGACTTAGCAGCTGGAGGTCACCGCGCACGTAGAAGGGCGGAAGGCCGAGCCTCTTCCGATTGAACCAGGCCTGGAGGGTCAGGTCCGGGCCAATTCCGGCTGGTTCGCCGAGGGTGATGGCGACGGGTTTTCCTGAGCTTCGCATCTTGGAGCGCGGCATATTGATCAGCGATAGATGATCGTTGAGCGGCGCTTGGCATCCATCAGCAATCGGCGGGCTTGGCTCTCGCCTTCTTTGGCCCGCAATTCGTTTTCCAGCTTGGTGCGCATGGCAATGTCCGACTGGATCTCACGTTTCCCGCAAATGGCTATCATTTCAAATCCGACTGGGGTCGGGTTCGGATCGGTCAGTTTGCCCGGTCCCAGCTTTTTCACCTGATCAATGATATTCGGCGGAATTTCGGTTTCTAGCCGCCGTCCGATTGGCTGGACAACAACTTCCTTGTATTGGCCAAGGACGGAGCCCATGTCCTCGCAGCTGGAGACCGCTTTGCGCATCTGAGCGATTTCCCGGCGGCGTTGGGATTTGAAGCCATTGGAGGAGTTTTTCGGAACAACAACGATCACGCGCTGGAGATCATATTCTATGGATGTGGCCCGGTCTTCTTCATCGGTCTTGCGAAGGGCCGCGATGATATCGGATTCATCGACGTCGACACCGCCGCTAAAACGGGCGCGGACCAGCTTGCCCCAGATGAGTTGCGCTCGCAGGCGTTTCTTCAGGGTCTCCGCTCTCACTCCGCCCTGTCCGAGCGCTTGGGTCAGTCTGGCGGGGGTAAGTTTCACGTTCCGAGCAATATTGGCGTACGCGTTGTCGACTTCACTGTCGCTGACGCTCATGCCCATGCGGGTCGCCTCACCGACCTTGACTTGATCGTCGATCAGTTCCTGCACGGCCTCACGCCGGGCAACAGAAGCACTCTTTCGCAGAGTTAGCGTAATGAGCCGGGCACGCTGGGTGATGTCATAGTCGGTTATCGGCACATCGTTGACGATCACCTTGATTGCCGCATCAGCAGACG
This sequence comes from Roseibium alexandrii DFL-11, assembly GCF_000158095.2. Taxonomy (NCBI): domain Bacteria; kingdom Pseudomonadati; phylum Pseudomonadota; class Alphaproteobacteria; order Hyphomicrobiales; family Stappiaceae; genus Roseibium; species Roseibium alexandrii. The sequence goes on along the minus strand of NZ_CM011002.1, from coordinate 1,705,870 downwards.
GTGCGATTGGCGCTGCCAAGAGTAGAGCCACGAGTGCGGACAAGATGACGAAGCGATTGCGCATGAAACTTCCGTGAGTTTTGGCCATGTTTGACGACACTGGATAACAAAGTGCACGCCAGAATAAAAGAGAAACCCGATGTTTCTCAGCATCTGGCTTATTTGGGGCATTCTGGTGGCAGGCCAGTGAAATAATAGCCCTACTTAAAGCAAAATCACTAGTTGTTGATCGCGTTGCTTTGAATCTGAGTATTTCCGAGTGTTCTCAAGCCAACCCGGAAAAACAAGAGGCGATTGGTTGTGTCGCCATCGTTGCGGCTGCGGTCTTCTGAATAGGACAATGAAAGCGAGAAGCCCTCGTCGTCATAGCCGACACCGACGCCGTCCTGAACGACGTTACTGTTCTGAAGATCGTAGCGCATGGAGCCGAACACACGCCAATTCTCCTGCAGCCGCAGGCTGGCTGAGCCGAGCAATTCTTCGCGCGTATCGTCAATGCCAACGTTCGGCTGGGCATCAAGGAAGGCGTAGGCGACCGATGAGACCACAGGTCCGTAGATGGCGCTGGCTTGGGCTTGCAAACGGTTGATCGAGAAGTCGTCCTTGTCGAACCGTGCCTGCGTACCGAGCTTCACACCGTATTTGGTGTCCAGATAGAGGCTACCGACATAGTCGGACAGATCGGATTCAAGTCCGGAATCCTGTGTCGCGCCAAGAATATCCGGGACCTTGTAGGAGTTCTCGCCGGCGAGATGATAGGACCGGCCGAAAAGGCCGGTTAGATAGTGGCCACTGTTCAGTTGAAGCTTGTAGTTCAAGCCCACATTGAGGCGGGTGCCGCCTTCAGCGCGGTCGAAACCGGAGAACTTGTCCGTGTCAAACAGGGTGGTCGTGTCGAAGACGATACTCTGTGCATCCTCGTTCGGCAGTTCCCCGATGCGCTGTTCGTTCGGGCGGGCGATGATCTGCGCGATCGGCTCGAAAATCTGGTTGCCGCCGTTGAAGCTTGCGATGATTGGATAGCTGTATTCCAGACCGATCGCCGGCATGGCACGGCCCACAAAACTCTCACCTGCGAGCGCTGTAACATCCGCATCCGGGGAGGCCAGGAAGAACAGATCGCCCTTCATATACGCGAACGGCGTAAATGTTTGACCCAGTGGATCGACAAAGGTCCGGCGCCAGTTGCCGTCGACCGACAGACGCGAAAACGTGCCGTCCACTCCGCGGAAGCGGGCATTGGTGCCGCCATCAATGGAAAAGGCGTCTGTTTCTTCACGGGTCAGCGAGGTGAAGTTTGCAGCCAGCGAAAGCTCACCATCCAGAACAGGGTCCGCAAATACGAAATCGTAGTCGACGACCGGCAGCACCAAGGGTTGTTTGCTCTGCAAGTTGCTTCCAACCGGCGAGAAACCATCCGCGTTGAAATTGCTCGACGTATAATCAGCCTGGGCAATCTGGAAGCCGTAGGTGTTGAAACTGAGAGCGTTGCGCTCAGTCAGGCCCTCGAAGTAAATCCGTGAGGTTTCATTCCCGCCCCAGCTTGTAAAGGAATAGTCTTCGAAGAAGGCCCGGTCACTCTTGTAAGTGACATCCCACCCGAGGTTCCAGGCGCCGGTCACATTGAATGTGCCTGTCGTTCGGAATGCACCGCGCATGTCGCTGTCGGCGCGTTGGGTATTAAACTGGTCCGGATCAAGCTGATAGATGCCACCGGCTGACAGCGAGAAGTCACCCCGCCGGAATTTCTGCCGGAAATCAACGTCGACAAAAAGCCCTTGCCTGGTCAGCGGAGTAAATGTTGTCGTCAGATCGCGGTGCGGGCTCAAGGCCCAGTAGTAAGGAATATTCGCCCCGAACCCGAGCTTGTCCGCAATCACCCAGTTGGGAATTAGAAAGCCGGAATGACGCTTGACGGTCGGATCAGGCATCGACAGGAACGGTGCATAAAGGACCGGCTGTCCGTAGAACTCGAGCGAAGGCTGCTCGAACCGGATCACCTTTTCCTGTTTGTCATGGACAATCGTTTTGGAGCGGATGCGCCAGAGCGGCGCTTTGCCCGCCGGACGCGATGGATTTGTGTAGACCGTGTAGACACCATTTTCCACGACAGTGACGTTGCCGTCTTCACGGGTTGCCTGCTCGGCAATCAGCCGCGTTCTGTTCGGCATGTCGATCTGAAGCGAGCGGGCGAAGGCCTGCGCAAAATCTTCCGACATCTGCAACTCTTCGGTTCGAAGAATGTTGCCTTCGGTATCGAGGAAGATGACGTTGCCTGTAGCCGTTAACTGCTGAGTACCACGGTTGAAAACGATCTGAGCCGCCTGAACCGTGTTGCCGTCGTAGTAGACCTGCACTTCGCCGCGCGCGGTAATGATGTCACGGTCGAAATCGTAGGTGAGGTTGTTTGCCTCAAGCAAAAGGTCTTCGTCAGCGGCGGGGGCTTCGCTGTTAAAAAAATCAAGGTTCTGTGCGGATGCAGAGTGCGGGGCCGTCAATATACCAGCTGACACGGCAAGAGCGCTGACGGCTGCCAACAGGCATGCGCGTCCGGCCCAAGTCTCTGTGTTCAGAAAAAACGGAAACGTCATGCGCCTTACCCGTCTTCCTGATGCAAGAGAATTGTCAAACCCATAAGTACCCCAAATATTCCCGGCGCCCACGCAGCAACCAACGGAGGCACGATTCCCGCCCCTCCGAAGTCCTTGGCCAGTTCCGTAAGAACGTAAAGCACGAACCCGGACAGGATTCCACCCAGAATCATCCGTCCCAATCCACCAAATCGCGAAACTTTAAGGGAAACCGCCGCTGCAATCAGGATCATGGCAATCAACAGCAATGGCCGCGCGAGCAGCGATTGATATTGTAGATTGTAACGATAGGCTGGCAAACCCGCGTTTCTCGCCAGATCGATAAACCGGGGCAGGTTCCAGAATGAAATCGATTCGGGCGATCCGATGCTCTCGCGAACCTCTGTCGCAGTCAGGAACGTGCTGATTTGATAGACGCTGTAAGACTGTGGATCGTTTTCGGTAGTGTAGACGATGGCATTGTCGAGATACCATGTCTCGTTTCCAAGACGTGCCTGTTCTGCTTCGATCCGCTCACGGAACGTACCGTCTTCATCAAAGGTGAAGACCGTCACCCTTAAAAGGCGTGTCCCGTTGTCCAGAAGCTGAGAAGCGCGCAGCACGGACTCCCCATCAAGGCCGTCCTGACGGACCCAGACCTCTCCGGAGCTCTGCAACAAAAAGGTCTGATCGGCCCCAAACAATCCGGCAGCAGCTTCTTCTGATTTTTGCTGAAGGTAGACTGCAGCCGGATTGTAGACCGTGATTGAAAAGATCCCGAGGAACAGGCCGACCAAAACCGCTGGCGTCGAAAACTGCCAAACCGAAATGCCGGCGGCCCGCGTCACAACCAGCTCCAAAGCCCGGCTGAGTGTTACGAAGGCTGCGATCGCACCGAAGAGAACCGTGAACGGGATGACCTGCTCCAGCAGGAGTGGGACCCGCAGGAGCGAAATATAGGCGACCCGCATCACGGTGAAACCTTCCCGGTCGCTGCCGCGCCGGACAAGTTCCAGAACGTCGAACAGGAAGAGCAGCACTGCTGCGAACAGGAAAAGGCCAAGGATCGCTTTGATAAAGCGGCCGGAGAAATAGACTGAGAGGGTCCGTCCCAGGATCATGACGCGCTCCCGGCCCGATTCCTGGTCAATTTTGCGGTGATAGCTTCAACCCAGTCTCCGATCATGAGCTGGAACCGTTGGAGGGCCTGAGACTGTTTGCCCTGGTGCCCGCGGAGGATCGAAACAAGGGCCAATCCACCGCCCAGAACCGGAACCACATACCGCATTGCATAGAGCACTGCAGAATCGTTGGAAATTGCTGTGATGCCAAAACCGGTTGTGCGCAAAAGAACGCAGCAGGTGATCGCGCCAACGATGGCCATGCCGCGCCCCTGCCGGGTCGTCCGTGCAACGCCAAGGAATGCAAAAACAATCAGGGCGAATGACAGGCAGTAGAGCGGCAAACTGAACCGCTCATGAATTTCAGCCCGAAGCCGTTCCGGATGTGTGACCGCGAAATAATCATTTCCGGGCGGGCCAAGGAGGTTTGCAGTGCTTCTTTCGCTCGGTTTGAAGACCGGTTCGCTTGCCTCCGGGATCAGGTTGGACAGATCGAAGGCATAGGATTGAAAGCGGACGATCGACATATCCCCGACCTGTTTCGGCCGCCGCTGGATCGTGCCGTTCTGCATCACCAGCAATGTCCGGCCGGCCGCCTCGACGATATTTCCGGTTTCAGCCTGGTAGGTGAAAGCCGTATCCGGATCCCGCGTGTCGTGCATCAAAAGACCGTCGAGCGTACCTTTGCCCGAACGGTTCCGGATGTGGAAGGTCAGTCCTTCTTCAACGTTGATGAAGCGGCCCGGTTTGACGATGTTGGCAACGAGGTCTGCGCGCACACGTGTGATTTCGGTTCGAAGCTGGGCAAGGCCAGCGGGCGCGACATAGAGCGATAAGGCAGACACCAGCAGCATGATGATGGTGGCAAACGCAAGCACGGGCTTGAGCACCAGAAATCTGGATCCACCGCTTGCATCAATCACGATCAGCTCGCTGTCGCCGGAGAGCGAGTTCAAAACCAGTATGAGCGCGATCATGAGCGCAAAGGGCGCGACCGTGACGATCAGAAACGGCAGAGCCAGCATGGTGATGCCGATGAACTGGACGATCGTCTGCCCCTTGGACGTCACAAGGTCCAGCTGCCGGAGCGCCTGCGTTGCCCAAACGACCCCCGTCATGGCGGCGAGCGTGAGCGTGAACGCATAGGCGGTGCGCCGAATGATGTAGCGTTCCAGCGTGTTCATGGCAGCTGCCGGATACTCCGTACAAATCTCATAAAATTTGACTTTATGTTCAATAACACGGGATGTGGTGAATGGCCCATGAAAGAAGATGGTTAATATACATTAATTTGCAACTGATCTTGCCGAAAACGCTTTAAAACGCCATCATTTAGCAATCTAGGCCGTGTGGACGAATTGGAGACGCGTTTCGTGAGACAGGTACCGATATATGGCGGCGACGGTCCTGCAGAGCGTATTGGACATACGCTCCAGGGACTGTCGGTGTCAGATCGACGGTTTTTGTCTAACCCAAGGGGCCGGGTTTCCATACCTCAATTCCGGCGCAAATCTGTCTTGATGATGCACAAGCATCACCATCACCAGATTTCCTTGATCTTGATAGATGCCAATCCCGGCGAAATGCATCTCCAATTCGCCCACACGGCCTAGGGATATCTCCCGGCAAGGACACAACGGTGTCCTGTTTTACATCCTGATGACTTCGACCGACCTGCAAGGACAAACGATGACTAAGCTGAACAAGATCTCCTTTTCTAAAATCGACGCTCCGTCAAAGGGGATTGTGGTTGCTTTGGCAGGCGAGGCATTGGCAACGGGAGCTGCGACAGCAGGACTGGTCGGGGATTTGACCGGCGGCCTGGCGAATGTCGCGGAGATCGGAGGGTTCTCCGGAAAGAAAAAGACCAGCCTCGACCTTGTCGCACCAGGTGGTCTTTCACTCGATCGGCTGATCATTTTCGGGACTGGTGCAGTGGACGGGTTGACACGTGATGACTGGCGCGCGTTCGGTGGTGCAGTATTTGCCAGCCTTAAATCGACCAAGGCAGAGACGGCGACAGTCGTTCTTGAGGCCCCGGAAGGCGATGAGCTGGATGCGGAGCTTGCAGCTGAATTCGCAATGGGCGCCAAACTGCGCGCTTATGAATTCGACAAGTACAAATCCAAAAAGGACGACGACAAGGCCAAGAAAACGCTCAAGCTGACCCTTCAAGTTGCAGATCCCAAGGCCGCGCGGAAAGCCTGGTCCACTGCGGAAGGCATTGCCGATGGGGTGATCCTGGCCCGTGATCTGGTCAACGAGCCGGCAAATGTTCTTGGACCGGTCGAATTCGCGGCCAAGGCCGCAGAGCTGGAGGCTCTTGGAGTTGAGGTCGAAATCCTCGGCGAAAAGGAAATGAAGAAGCTCAAGATGGCTGCGCTTCTCGGCGTTTCGCAAGGATCGGTCCGTCCGCCGCGCCTTGCCGTCATGCGCTGGAATGGTGGCAAGAAAGGTGCAGCGCCCGTCGCCCTGGTGGGCAAGGGCGTGGTTTTCGACACCGGCGGGATCTCCATCAAACCCGCCGGCGGTATGGAAGACATGAAGGGTGACATGGGTGGTGCGGCGGCCGTCACAGGCGCCATGCACGCAGTTGCCGCCCGCAAGGCCAAGGCAAATGTAGTGGGTGTCATCGGTCTTGTCGAAAACATGCCGGACGGCAACGCACAACGGCCCGGCGATATCGTGACCGCCATGTCGGGAACGACCATCGAGATCCTGAATACCGACGCCGAAGGCCGTCTCGTTCTGGCCGATGCCATGTGGTACACGCAGGAAAAATACAAGCCGGCAATCATGATCGACCTTGCAACACTGACCGGTGCGGTCCTGGTTGCACTCGGCAATTTGAACGCGGGTCTCTTCTCAAACAATGATGAGCTTGCCGACAAGCTGTTGGAGGCTGCCAAGGCCAGTGGTGAGCCGCTGTGGCGCCTGCCGTTGTCGAAGGATTATGACAAGATCATCGACGCGCCGAATGCCGACGTGAAGAATACCGGTGGGCGGTGGGCCGGATCCATCACCGCTGCGCAGTTCCTGCAGCGCTTTTCCAACGACGTGCCGTGGGCGCATCTGGACATTGCCGGCACCGCTTTCGGAGCGCCCAAGGATGATATCTGCCAAAGCTGGGCGTCCGGCTACGGCGTTCGCCTGCTCAACCAGCTGGTGGCCGACCACTACGAGAGCTGATTGAAAAGAGCTGAAAACAAAGAAAAACCCGCCGAATAGGCGGGTTTTTCATGGACTGAAGTGTCCGTAAATCAGCAGGTCTTATAGGCCTGACATGCGGTCGCAGGTTCGACCAGAAAACCCATGCCGACAGTGGCTCCAGCTACACAAGCCACCAATCCGCAAAACACAACTACTCGTGCAAGCATACACAATCCCCATCTCGGCCGGGTCGGGAAACCGTACCCCAGCCATAACGCCAGATCTTGAAAGATCGTCCCCGGCGGTAAGCCTAACGAACGGTTATTTTCGGAAGGTTAATGCAACGACTCGGCTATGGTGTCCACGGTCGGTTTTGTGTTGACGCAATTTGCCGCTCTTCCTGTGGCCGAGCTGCATCACTTCTTGCCACCACTGCATGTTAGTCCTGTGCATGGTGACTGATAGTGAGTCTTCAAAAAGGTGTTGTTGAAACCTTATGAGCGTTGAAGTTGTCTTTTATCATCTCTTGCACAAGCCGCTGGAGCTGGCGTTGCCGGAGCTTCTTCAAAAGTGCCTGGAACGTAACTGGAAAGTGGTTGTGCAAACCGGATCCCAGGAGCGGTGCAACGCGCTCGATGCACACTTGTGGACCTATCAGGACGACAGCTTCCTGCCGCACGGCACCAAGGCCGATGGTTATGCGGAACATCAACCGATCTATCTGACCTTCGAGCAAGACAACCCGAACGAGGCGGATGTGCGGTTTCTGGTGGACCGGGCCGCGCCGCCGACACTCGACCCTTACAAACGCGCGATCTACATGTTTGACGGCAATGATCAGGGGGCGGTCGACGAAGCGCGAACGGCTTGGAAGGAGGCCAAATCCTCCGGTTTCCAGATCGCTTATTGGCAGCAAACGGAAGCGGGCGGCTGGGAGCGTAAGGCATGAGCGACAAGACGGTTCACTCCGACAGCGCATTTATGGCGCGCCGGGATGCGGCTCGGGACCGGATTGACGCACTGACCGGCGCCAAGGGGGGCGCTGCGGATGACCGGCTGGCGTGGTTCCATACGGTCTACCGTGAAGCTGGCGGTGATCCGGCCGCTGTTCCGTGGGCGGACTTGGCACCCAAGCAGGCAATTGTCGATTGGCTGGCTGAAAATCCGGGAAACGGTAAACGCGCCATCGATATCGGGTGCGGCCTTGGAGACAATGCGGAGGCTCTCGCGGCTGCGGGGTACAAAACCGAGGCCTTCGATCTGTCGGAAGACGCTATTTTGTGGGCGCAAAAACGGTTTCCGGACAGTTTTGTCTCATACCGTGCGGCAGATCTTTTTCAGTTACCAAGCGAGTGGCTGGCTGCGTTCGATCTGGTTCAGGAGTGCTACACCATTCAGGCGCTTGATGGCGACTTGCGCACCAAGGCGATTGAGGTCATGGCCGGTCTGGTTGCACCGGGTGGACAATTGCTTCTGATCAACCGCAGCCAGGATGAGACCGGCGCAGCCAAGGGACCGCCATGGCCGATGAAACCGTCTGAATGGCAGCGTTTCGAAACGTTCGGTCTGACGATGGTCCGCGAAGAGTTTTATGAAATTGAGCGTCCGGGCCGGATCATTCCCCATGTCCGGGCGGTATTTTTTCGTAAGTGGTAAGCCAGTACCTTAGTCCAGTTCTGGTGACAGTGCTTTAGATCAAAGGGGTGTCTCATAGTTCGCAATTGACCGGAGGAATTCCGGTTGATGCCGGATGATTGAATGCTTCCGGTGTTTTGATCAAATGAAGTGTACAGTCTAAGGAAATAGTTGTCGCCGATTTGTCAGCGAAGGCCGCAAGTTTACTGCGCCATCATGTGGAAACTGCCTCAGAGGCAGGGAAATTCTTTGCATTGACAGAGTTCCTGCCGCTAAGTGAAGCGCTGCCGGGTTCATTAACGGCTGGCAGCTGGGTTAAGCTCTTTTAGGGGATGGGAAATGGGATTCTTTGATTTTGTGAAAGATGCGGGCAAGAGCCTATGGGGCGATGATGAGGCACCGGAAGACAGCGCCAAGGCGATTGAAAAGGAAGTCGCCAAACTTGGTCTTGATGGCGACGTAAAAGTCGAAGTCGAAGGCGACACCGTGAAAGTTGCTGGAGCTGCACCAACCCAGGAAGCGCGCGAAAAACTGATCCTGGCGGTCGGCAACGTACTGGGTATTGCTAAGGTCGAAGAAGAGATCGAAGTGGCCGCCGCCGAGCCGGAAGCCAAGTTCCACACGGTGGAAAAAGGTGACACGCTTTGGGCGGTTTCTGAAAAAGCCTATGGCAATGGTGCCAAATACGAGGCTATTTTCGAAGCCAACAAGCCGATGCTCTCTCATCCGGACAAAATCTATCCGGGTCAGGTCTTGCGCATTCCGGCGCTTTAAGAACATGAATTAAAAGAATAGGTTGAGGAGATCTACCCGTGACCCAAAAACTGAAAATCTCCTCAGCCGAACTGGTGGCGCAGGCGCGGGCGAAAATCGAAGAAATCGACGCCAAGGACGCCATCGCGTTGGTCGAGGACCCGCAAGTTCAGTTTGTTGACCTGCGCGATGTCCGCGAGCGCAAGCACTCTGGATACATTCCAGGCAGCTTTCACTGTCCGCGTGGCATGACAGAATTCTGGGTTGATCCGGAAAGCCCTTATTTCAAGGAGATTTTCGGCCAGGACAAGAAGTTCGTCTTCCACTGCGCCGCTGGCTGGCGCTCGGCGCTAACGGTTGCAACCCTGAAATCCATGGGGTTTGAAGCCGCCCACATCACCGACGGTTTCGCTGATTGGGTCAAACAGGGCGGTCCGGTCGAAAAAGACGATTGAGGGCGGGGCAGCCGAACAGAATAGCCGTCATCCCCGCCCTGTGCGGGGGCCACGCGATTTTGCGCTGAAACCGGCGGACACGGGTGCCCATGGATCCCCGTACAAGTCGGGGATGACCGCGGAGAATGGTGTACGGCTGTTTCAAAAGCCGCAGCCCGTCAAGCGGTAATTCTCGCGAGCAGTTCCGGCACCTTGCCGATGTGGTCGATCTGGTAAAAACGGTCGGATGCTTCCGGAACATCGGCTTCTTCGAGCGCCCGTGTCTGGCCGAAGGGCACATGCGTTCCATAAGAGCCCGCGGCGAGTGCCGGCAGCACATCGGATTTCAGCGAGTTACCGATCATCATGGCCTCTTGAGCCCCTGTGCCGTGGCGGCGGAACAGGGTTTCATAGGTCTCCGGCGTCTTTTCCGATACAATCTCCAAAGCGTCGAAATAGCGGTCGAGCCCCGACCCGGTGGCCTTGCGCTCCTGATCGAACAGATCGCCCTTGGTGATCATGACCAGCCTGTAGTGATCTTTGACCGCCTTCAGCGTTTCCAGGACATAGGGCAGGGGCGTTGCCGGTTCGCTCAAGATCTCCCGTCCAGCTTCGAGGATCTGGGAAACCACACTTGCCGGCACTTTCCGGTCGGTGACCTCAATCGCGGTTTCGATCATCGACAGAGTAAAGCTTTTGATGCCGTAACCATAATGCAGGATGTTGCGTTTTTCCGCGTTCAGCAGCCGGTCTTTGAGACCTTGCGGATCGGTGTATTCGGCGAGCAACTCTGCAAACCGGTCCTCCGTCAGCCGGAACAAATGTTCGTTGTGCCAGAGCGTGTCATCGGCATCAAAACCCAGCGTGGTGATTTTTTCGCGCACGGTTGTCTCGTCTCATCCCAAGGCCGCTTGGCAGCAGCCGATCCCATTGCGCGACAACCATAAGGCAGCGCCGTCAAAATCACGTGTGCCGGGTGAGGACGATTTGAAGGTTTGGGGCAAGGAATTGTTAGGGATGAGGTTTGGGACCGAACAGCGGTATTGGATAAGCCCGCTCCGTGTCACCCCGGACATGGTCCGAGGGTTCATGACGTTTCGTTTGCAAACGCTCCGTCCTTGGCGTGTGTTACGGCAGGTGGCCGGTACCTTTCGCCGGCTGGTCCACAAAGTCTTTATCGTGCCCGTCATACCCTAATAGGGCTTTCTAATATACCTAGGGTATATGTGTCACTGCTTCTGCTGTGTGCTGATTCGCTTCCTGTCTCCTTGCTTGAAAAGGCCTGCCCATGTCGATTGAAGATGAGCCTAGCACTGACAGTCTTTACGACAAGCCGCACGTCTATTTTCTCGTGCCATACAATGCCGACGTTGACGCGGAACAAGATGAACTTGGAGCAATGCTCCGCCTCGGGGAATATAGCGACGTTGAAGAAACTGCCCGGTTGGACGGTTTTATTGATGAGTACTATCCGGATCAGCACATTCAAGATTCAGCGGCTGATGGCAAGACATCAACCGAAGTAGCGGCAGGAGAAAAAGACCATGCAAAGGGCATTCTGTTGGCCTGCGATGGTCGCATTCTATTGAAAACCCGCGGAAAAATGTACTCGGACACTGCTGATTTTCACCAAAGAACCCGCGGGACCTACAAACTGATCATTGAAGATACATACACAGTTACCGTGTCCGGAGACGTATCAATCACGTCAACGACTGGCGATATCAACATAAAGGCATCTGCAGGCGAGATTGTGTTGGAAAGCGGTACCGACAAAGACATCATCTTACGCGCAGGCACGAGCACAAATGGCGATGCGACAGGAATGATTTATGAATACTCAAAAGGTCATTACAAGAGCATTCTGGGGGAAGAGTACAAGGTCAGTGAAACAGAAAATACATTCACAACAGGTACATCCAACAATTTTTATTTCGGTGCAAAAAGCACGATCAATGGTGACGCCGACTTTACTATGACGGTCGGCGCATCTGCCCTTGTGAAGCCTTTGCTTAACTTGACGATTACGGGGATCGATGTTTCGTTCGCGGCGTCCAAAACAGATCTCAAGAATGTCTATCTTGCGGTCCGCGGCGTGCAAACGGAAAGCCAAGCGCTAAAAGCGTCGGTCAGAAGCTTGAAGTCAGAAGTCAACGCCCTTCACACCGACACTTCGGAACTGCGCAACGAAACGGCGATGCTGACAACGAGTGCAGAGGGAGTTGTCTCGAAAATCAACAGCATGGACGCCGAGATCACCGAGCTTAAGGCGGTGATTTGATGGACGGATGGACCGCGAGGGGGCAGCGCTTTTCTTCGGCTTCTGACCACACTCCTCATCCCCGGACCCGGCTCCGGGGATCCATGGCGGTTCTTGTCCACTCGGTGAGGCGTGCATGAAGGACAAACATCAAGTTATGGGATGACTGGGGGAAAACGCGGAGCAAAGGTGGATCACCCCGCCTCTTCAAACTCCGCTGACAGCTCCAGCCATTCTTCTTCTGTCTTGACCAGTTTCTTTTCGCAAAAGGCGCGTTCCTTGGCGAATTTTGCGGCGCGGTTCGGGTCGGTCTGGAAGAATTCCGGATCTGCAAGCATGTCGTCGATCTTGGCGATTTTTTGCTGCAGACGCGTCATTTCCTTTTCCGCAGCGTCAATCTTTTGCCTGAGCGGTTTCAGCTGGCTGCGTTTTTGCGCAGCTTCGCGGCGTTTTTCCTGAGCGCTGGCCGCATCAGCCTCCGCCGCAGCGGCCTTGTCGCGCGCTTTTTGGGCGGCTTCCGGGCCTTGCAGGATCAGTCGCTTGTAATCCTCCATGTCGCCGTCATAAGGCTCGACTTTGCCATCAGCCACCAACCACAGCCGGTCTGCGCAGGCTTCGACCAGATGGCGGTCGTGGCTGATGAGAACGACGGCACCCTGATAGTCGTTCAGCGCCATGACGAGCGCTTCGCGGCTGTCGATGTCGAGGTGGTTGGTTGGCTCATCGAGAATGAGAAGATGCGGACCGTCGAAGGTCGCAAGGCCAAGCAGCAGCCGGGCCTTTTCACCCCCTGAGAGGTCCTTTGCCGGAGTTTCCTGGCGGTCGGTCGGCAGGCCGAAGCGGGCAACGCGGGCGCGGACCTTGGCTTCCGGGGCATCCGGCATCAGGGCGCGCACATGGGCGACCGCGCTTTCTTCCGGGCGCAGTTCGTCCAGCTGATGCTGTGCAAAAAACGCAATCTTCAGCTTGGTCGCCTTGGTGATCTCGCCGTCCATGGCCACAAGCCGGTTGGAAATCAGCTTGGCAAAGGTCGACTTGCCGTTGCCGTTGGCACCGAGGAGGGCAATCCGGTCATCTGTGTCGATATTCAAAGTCAGGCGGGACAGGATCTTGGTATCGCCATACCCGGTCGAGACGCCTTCCAGCTTGATGATCGGCGGAGCAAGTCGGCCTTCCGGATCCGGGAAATGGATCGGCTTGGAGCTCTCTTCCGTCAGCGCTGCGATCGGCTCCATCCTTTCCAGCATTTTCAGCCGGGCCTGCGCCTGCCGGGCCTTTGACGCCTTGTAGCGGAACCGGTCGACGAACGCCTGCATGTGCTTGCGCTGTACGTCCTGTTTTTCCTTGGCTTTTTCAGCCAGGATCATCGCCTCGCGGCGTTGCCGGTCGAAGCTGTCATAGCCGCCGGAGTAATAGGTCATCTTGCCCCGGTCGAGGTGGACGATGCTGTCCACGGCCTTGTTCAGGAGATCCCGGTCGTGGGAGATCAGCAGCACCTGGTGCGGATAGCGCGCGACGTAGTTTTCCAGCCAGAGCGTGCCTTCCAGATCCAGATAGTTGGTCGGCTCGTCAAGCAGCAGCAGATCCGGCTCGGAAAAAAGAACCGCGGCGAGCGCGACCCGCATGCGCCAGCCGCCGGAAAAGGCCGAGCAGGGCCGCTGCTGGGCGGCGGCGTCAAAACCGAGACCGGACAAAATGGCTCCGGCCCGCGCTTCGGCCGTATGAGCGCCAATGTCGGCAAGCCGGGTGTGGATCTCCGCGATCCGGTCCGGATCGGTCTCAGTCTCTGCTTCGCCCAATAGTCTGGTGCGCTCCGTATCGGCGGCAAGCACAACTTCCATCAGCGTTTGTTCGGTCCCCGGCGCTTCCTGGGCCACCTGGCCGATGCGCGCGCGCTTCGGGATCTGGACAGACCCTGTCTCTGAAGAAAGATCCCCGGTGATGATCTTGAAGAGGGTCGATTTGCCCGCACCGTTCCGGCCGACAAGGCCGGTTTTGGCCTTGGCGGGCAGGGTCACGCTGGCTTTGTCGATCAGGAGGCGGTCTCCGATCCGATAAGTCAAATCCGATATCTGCAACATGGGCCGTGTTTGGCGAAACTGGCTGATTGATGCAAGTGGAAAGGTTCATGAGGCCGCGTTGAACCGGCAACCTGTGGCAAAGCTGCAAGACTTTGCCACAGGGGCGGCTGGTTCAGTTCTCCAGAAACATCAGAATCTCGTTGAGAATCCTCTGGTGTTGCAATTCGCGATCTGCACCACCTTTGACGCACACCATTTCGTCGCCGGGTTCGTGTTCTTGCAGGATTGCAAAGCCTTCCGGCTTGCAAACGCCCATGAAGTCGAAGTGCCCCGCGTCCTCAAGCTCGATGTGGACGGTGAGGGCTTTGGGCAGGGCGCTGGCAAGAGCACGGGACTCCAGATCCTGGTCCAGCATATCTGCCCGCCCGGCGCCAAGAACTAGAACCGGGATCGCAACTGAGGACAGGCTTGATCGCGACAGGACCGGTGCGCCGCCCAGATCCAGGCTGATGATCTTCCGGATCCGGCTGTCTCGAAGGTTTTGTTCCATCGCACGCCTGTCTTCGGGCGTTTCAGCAACCGACCAGCCGCGCAGGATGTCGCAAACAACGGGAATTCGGGTGTCGCCAAAGCAGCCCTTATCGTAAAGATCACCATCAAACCGGGCACCGCCTGCAAGCATGACCGTGAATCCGCCGAGCGAATGGCCGGCCGCAGAAACTCGGCTTTGATCGATGAAGTCCCGCCAGGTGCTGCGCTCCGTCAGGTGTGTAATCAAGCGCGACAGATCCTTTGGCCGTTCCCAGAGCTGTTGGGCTTGCAAAGGATCGCGCAGGAAAGAACTTGTCCCGGGGTGATTGACCATCGCAACGACATGGCCATGCCTTGCAAGTTCTGATCCGAGCCAGGCCTGATTGAAGGTGTTGCCGAACATGCCGTGCGATACGACCAGCAGCGGGTATGTCCCGTCGGCAACTTCGGCACCTGGATCTGCGGGCGCCATTTGCCAGACCTTGCTCCTGTCTGCCCGCGGCGCGTGGTTCGGCGTTGGCGTTGGATACCAGATGTGACCGGCCAGCGGGCGATCGGTTTGGTCGTCTTGAACCTGGAATTCTTGAACTCCCGGGCCAAACGTCGCTGAGAAAGTTGTTTCAGCGGGGGCGGCACCTGCGGGCCGTGCCGGCAAGACGGTGAGTGCCAACAGGGCCAGCATCATTGGCAGATGGCGGCTCGGTGAGATTGGAAATGAAGAGGTCATAACAGCTCCGGGTTTCAACAAAGGACTGTGCCTGAGATGAGATGAGGACCCCCCTGATGACAACCGCCTGACGGCCTGTGTCCTGTCCTCAAACGTGATAAAGGACAGGGAACTCAAACCTTTTTCCATTTGGCCGGACCGGCATGATCAGCATTCCCGTATCGTTTCTTCTCGCAGCGCTTTTTCTTGGGCTATTGCTGTCCGTTGTTTTCTGGCGCGGTCTTCCGGTCATAGCCCGGCTATGTTTTGCTTTGTTGCTGGCGCTGCTGGTTCTAGAGACCGTTTTTGTCGGTTTGCGTTTTGCCTTCGGGATCTTTTCTTTCCTGCCACTGCAGCGGGTGTTGCCGGTGTGGATCGCGCCGCTTGCGTTCCTGAGTTTCCTTTCGTTGACGCAGGCCTTAGAACGTCTGCGAAAATCCTTTTTGTTTCATGGTGTCATCGCCAGCGTCGCAGCCATGCTGGTGCTTTTCCCGCAAGAAGCGCGTGTCTTGCCCGACGTCGTGATCGCGCTGAGTTTTACCGCCTACGCCGTGCTGCTGGCGCGGCATTGGCTCCGCGGTCCGGATGAGCTCAGCCAGATCCCAGTTCAGTTGACCGGCCGCTGGCACCGTATCGAAGCGGTCGTTCTTGCCACGATGATTGCAACTCTGATTGTTGATGGCGGGATTGCGGTCCTGTTTGCGCATTCTGAAGAGAGGGCGGCAGCATGGCTCGTGTCATTGGCGACACTTGGTTTGATCACAACAGTGGCCGCAGTGCTGATGTGGGTGAACTTGGGCGCCAAAGGCGGTTTGCGCGCGGCGGCCCGGCCGGCTTTGAATGGGGGGAACGAGAAGATCGTTCAGAAGGCGCACGGTGTTTTGGTGGAGCAGGAACTGTTTCGCGATACCGGGTTGACGGCGACCCGGCTCGCACGGCGTGTGGGGGTTCCGGATCGTGAGTTGTCACGTGCGATCAACGCAGGCAAGGGGCAGAGCGTCAGTCAGTTCGTCAATCATTTGCGTGTGGAAGAAGCCGCGCGATTGCTGACCACGACTGATGCACCGGCAACACAGGTCATGGAAAAGGCCGGTTTTTTGACACGCTCGAATTTTTATAGAGAGTTTCAGAAACGCTATGGGATGCCGCCGGGCGATTACCGGAAGAAAATGCAGGCTGCCGATTAATTGTCGAACGTCAGATCGGCGAGATAGAGTTCAGCCAATCCACCCAGAAATTCGTGGCACAGGATCACTTCCCGCGTGTCCGGGTCCCAAAAGGCATTTTCGACCCCGCAGCTTGACGCGCGGAATGTCACAGGCTCGGGCAGATTATAGAAGGTGTCGAGCTCGTCGGCGACCTGTTCCAGGATTTCTGCTTCCCGCAGGAACAAGGCAACGCTTTCCAGTCCCGAAGGGGCCGCATCATGGACAACCTTGATCCGACCAGCCGGCGTATCGCCCTCGCGCAGGTACGGGTCGGTTACCGCTTCCCAGGAATCGGCTGTTTGCTCGTAGTCAAAGGCGCAGGTCTCGATGCGTTCTTCCGGGAGCTCAAGATCACGCGCCAGATCCAGGAACGCATCTTCATCCGCGCCGACCATCAGGCAGAGGATTCTGTAGCCGCGTTGTTCATCGAGATCATGTTCACCGTAAAAGATGAGGTCATCGCTGCCGAACGATGCAACCAGGAACCAGCCAATCATCGCATTGATCAACAAAAGGTCCGTCTCATCATTGTCAGCAGCCAGCATGGATAAGGTCGCAAGATTGTCGACGGCGTCTTCTTCCTGGCCAAGGACCGGGATGCTGAGTTCGGAGACCAGCATATGCCCGGCCTCGTGATAGGCTGCGAAGAGCGCATTGCCGCCGACGAACACCAGGAGGTCTTCCAGATCTTCAGAGGGCAGTTCTGAAAGCCGTGCGTCTTGGGAAGCGAAGCTGTTTGCTCTAACATTGTCTATTGATGCGATTGCCGCAAAACTGCCGAGCAAAACCAGTCCCGCTGCAGAGAGGCTCGTCCGAAGCAATGGACGGAAACGGGTCAGGACGTGGCGCATTCAGCGAACCTTTTTCAGGCAGGTGTAATCTGGTCTGGTATCAGATTAGGCGGCAATTGGGGGGATGACCAGCGGCCTTAAGATCCAAGCAGACAGTCATCGACATGAAAATGTCATCGCCTGCCCCCCTTGCGGGCAGGGCGGGGCCCCGTTATGAAGGCCGCGAAATTCAAAAACGGATGCAGGATGCGGCGGACCAGCCGGTCCGACCCACTAGCTCAAGAAAGACGACAAAATGGCGATTGAACGCACGTTTTCCATGATCAAGCCGGATGCCACCAAACGGAACCTCACCGGCGCTATCGTCAAGAAGTTCGAAGACGCAGGCCTGCGGGTTGTTGCTTCCAAGCGCGTATGGATGTCTATCCGCGAAGCTGAAGCATTTTACGCAGTTCACTCCGAGCGTCCGTTCTTCGGCGAACTGACTGAATTCATGTCTTCCGGCCCGACTGTTGTTCAGGTTCTTGAAGGTGAAAACGCGATTGCGAAAAACCGCGAAGTCATGGGTGCAACCAACCCGGCGGACGCTGCTGAAGGCACCATCCGCAAGGAGTTCGCCTTGTCCATCGGTGAAAACTCCGTTCACGGTTCCGACGCCCCGGAAACAGCTGCAGAAGAAATCGCCTTCTGGTTCTCCGGCACCGAGCTGGTCGGCTAATTTTTCTTAGCTGTTTTGATTTGAAAGGGCTGGCCGCGAAAATCGGCCGGTCCTTTTTGCGTTTTGGAGAACACCTTCTGTTTTCTCCGTGCCGCCCCGGGCTTGATCCGGGACCACCTCCAAACGGTGATGTCATGTCCCGGCGCGAGGCCGGGACGGCGAGGGGGGTAAAGCGCCACTGGTACACCTTGATACAATTCCATACCTCTTGGTGACAGCATCTGCTTGACGATGCAGTCATATTGAGCGTGTCTTGGGCTTAAGACACGGGAGACTTGGAGATGCATAAAACGGCATTTCTCATCTGCGCACTGGCTGCCTCACCAGCAGTAGCGCATGACAGTTCGGCACCTTTGACAGGTGAAGAAGCGCTCGAACATCACCATTTAGGAGAAGGTGTTTTGGAGCTGCTGGTTCCTGAAGCCGAGGCCTCTGCGGACATCACGGTGGATGGCAATTCAAGGCGGATCCGTGCCAACGGTTATCCGATCAAGAAGCCAGGCACCTTTCCGAACCGAAACAATCCGCACAGTATTTCCAAAAAGAACTACAACCTCAAAATCCCGCTAAACCCGCGAAAGACCGGTCGCGCAACAAATGCCCAAGGGTCTGTATTCGGCATTGCGATCAACGGTGTTGTTATGGATCCGGGCACAGCCGAATACTGGCAAAACAACCGCAGGTCGGGGTGGAATTACGAAGCGCTGGGCGGGGCCTGCAAGTTGGGGCTCGACACATACAATGCCCACGTGCAGCCGGATGGGAGCTACCACTATCATGGCATTCCGACAGGGATTCTGGCCTCTGAAGGTGGCCGGTCCGTTCCCGCGCTGATCGGCTGGGCAGCTGATGGATTTCCGATCTACGGCCCCTATGGCTATTCGAAATCTGAGCAGACGTCGGCCGTGAAGAAGCTGAAAAGCAGCTACCGGATCAAGAGCGGAACCCGTCCAAGCGGACCGGGCGAGCGCTACAATGGCAAGTTCACCCAGGACTGGGCATATGTTGCCGGCGCAGGGGATCTGGACCAGTGCAACGGCCGGGTTGCCGTTACACCGGAATATCCGAATGGGACGTATCACTACGTCCTTACAGATAGTTTTCCGTACATTCCGCGCTGCTGGATGGGCGCGCCGGACTCAAGCTTCAAGCGGTTGAAACGTCGGGCCGATGTCCAAAGTGATGAGGCAGAAAGTCAGTTCGCGGCACTTGCCGCCGACCCCGCTACAAACAGACCCACGATCGGCTTCACCGCCATGAGCGACAACAGGGAGGAAGCCCTGACGCTTATCCAGGCTCAAGGCGGGCATCGGCCACGGTTTCTGCAAGGCGGCCACCGCCCACCACCGCCCGGAGCCGGACCTCGCCAGGGCCAACGCCGCCAAGGCGGCCGCAGCCCTTGCAGTGGCAGCTGAATAAGGAGACAAGGGTGCGTGGGCGCATGCATTCTTGTCATTCGCATAAATAGTGCGTGTGCCCCACTGTTTGATATTGGGGGCTGTTTATGGATCGAAAACTCGTGTTGACGTTGGTTGCTGGCGTGTTGACCTCAACGTGTGTTTGGGCGGCAGATGATGCTGGCGCCAGTTTCATGGAACGCTGGGATGTGAACAACGACGGCGTCGTTTCTATCGAAGAAGCTGAAAAGCGCAGGCAAGCTCTTTTTGCAAAGCTTGACACCAACAAGGATGGCTTTCTGGACAGTAATGAGTTTTTAGCAGATGCCCAAGCTGAACCGGAGACACAGTCCGCAGACACGTCCGTCCTGATGGGCCTCGATCTGAATGACGTGGATGGCGATGGCAAAGTGTCAGCCGGTGAATTCATGTCGAATTCGGGCACCTGGGTCGACCTGATGGACGAAAACAAGGATGGAGTGGTCAGTGCCGAGGAATTTCAGACCAAATGGCACGACCGCGACGCGCGGATCAAATTGCTTGGCGGATAAGCGGAGACGCGGTCGCTCTAAATGTCACCCGGACAAAGCTGTGCTTGACGGTTGTGCGCGCGAAAAGGGATAAGGATCGCTCGTGTTCAAAGACCGGAATGATCCATGACGCAGCAGCCGCCAAAATCTGCATTTTCCGCCTGTCCGCATGACTGTCCGTCCACCTGTGCATTGGATGTGCATTTTTACCCTAATGGCGATGTGAAGCGGCTGAACGGTGCCAAGGACAACGCGTATACCGCCGGTGTTATCTGCGCCAAGGTCGCCCGCTACGCCGAGCGGCTTTATCACCCGGAGCGCTTGCTGAAGCCCTTGCGGCGGGTTGGGAAGAAGGGGGAAGGGCGGTTTGAGGAAATCTCCTGGGACACCGCACTGGACCTGATTGCCCAAAAGTTCCTGGAAGCAGAAGCCGAATTCGGCGCAGAGAGCGTCTGGCCGTATCACTATGCCGGGACTATGGGGCTCGTGCAGCGCGACAGCATTCACCGCTTGCGCCATGCCAAGGGCTACTCCCGCCAGTTCGACAGCTTCTGCACCAACATGGCCTGGACCGGATATGTCGCAGGCACCGGCAAACTGGCCGGGCCTGACCCGCGCGAAATGGCCGTGTCCGACCAAATCGTGATCTGGGGCACCAATGCGGTTGCAACACAGGTCAACGTCATGACCCACGCGATTGCAGCCCGGAAGGCGCGCGGGGCGAAGATCATCGTCATCGATGTCTATAAGACAGAGACCATGAAACAGGCTGATATTGGCCTGATCCTGAAACCGGGCACCGATGCCGCACTTGCCTGCGCGATCATGCATGTGCTCTTCCGTGATGGTTTTGCCGATTGGGATTATCTGAGCAAATACACAGACTTCCCGAAGGAACTGGACTCACATCTTCAAACGCGGACACCGGATTGGGCAGCCGCGATCACCGGTCTTGAGGTGGCTCAAATCGAAGAGGTCGCCCGGTTGATCGGCGAGGTCAAGAAGACCTTCTTCCGCCTTGGGTACGGGTTCACCCGCGCGCGCAACGGTGCGGTGGCCATGCATGCGGCGGCTTCTATCGCAGCGGTCACCGGCGCTTGGCAAGTTGAGGGGGGCGGTGCGTTTCACAACAACGGCGCGATCTATCAGCTGAACAAGGAAATGATCGAGGCAAACAGCCTGATCGATCCATCTGTCCGGACGCTGGATCAAAGCCTCATTGGCCGGATCCTGACGGGCGATCAGGACGCGCTGGTGGGCGGGCCTCCGGTCAAGGCCATGCTGATCCAGAACACCAACCCGATGTCGGTCGCTCCGGAGCAGGAGCTTGTCCGCAAGGGGTTTGAGCGTGAGGATCTCTTCACCGTCGTCCACGAGCAATTCATGACGGAAACCGCCGAAATGGCAGATATCGTCCTGCCGGCAACGCAATTCCTCGAACACGACGACATCTACAAGGGTGGTGGCCATCAGTACCTGCTGCTTGGGCCGAAAGTGGTTGAGCCGCCTGAAGGGCCGAAGGAAAATCTTTTTGTTTTGAATGAGATCGCGGCCCGTGTTGATTCAAAGTCTCATGCAGGCTTTGAGAAAAGCGCGCGCGACCATATTGCCTGGATGCTGGAAAATTCCGGCTATGGCACCTTGGAAAATCTGGAAGCAAACAAGTGGATCGATTTGCAACCGGATTTTGCGGAGGCGCATTATCTGAACGGCTTTGGCCATGCGGATCAGAAATTTCATTTTAAACCGGATTGGGGCCGCTCCGCTGCTCCCAACAAACCGGCAGGCGACCCTTTCGGTCCGTGGCAGCAGATGCCCGAGTTCCCGGACCAGTGGGATGCAATTGAGGCAGCAAACGAGGCATATCCACTACGGCTGGTGACGGCACCAGCCCGCTCGTTCTTGAATTCCAGCTTCAACGAAACCGATGGCTCGCGCAAGAAGGAGGGCCGGCCGGAAGTCTGGCTGCGGCCGGAGGATGCCGAAAAGTTCGGGATAGCCGATGGCGCCAAGGTGAGGATGGGCAATGCGCGCGGCGCGGTCACGCTTCATGCGCGGTTTGTTGAGACGGTCGCTCCGGGCACGGTGATTTCGGAAGGCATCTGGCCGAACGAGGCTTTTGAGGATGGCCGTGGCATCAACACGCTCACCGGCGCCGACCCGGTCGCCCCTTACGGCGGTGCGGCCTATCACGACACAGCCGTGTGGGTGCGGGTGGTATAGATGCTCAAGCTACCCTTCATACAGTAGATAGTTCATGAGAAGAGTTCTTCTGACATCATAAGCAATTTGCCGATTTCGTTCGACTTGCTCATTTGTTTCGGAGATCCATTCCCGATATATGGTTTCGCTAGGTGCGAAGACACGATTGATGAGGCTACCTTCGCTTTTCGTGTTCAGCTCGGGAAGTTCTTCAATCACGGCCTTTGCTTTCTCGGTATCTGAAATGTTTTCTTCAAGATGCTTTCGGAACAACCGACTGATTTCCGATGCGATCTCGGGGTTAATATATAGCGGACGTAGTGCCAGAGCAGTCGGCTCCACGTCTTTATCAGATCCCGGAAAATTGGCATTCATATCTGTAGTGAATGAAAACTCGTCGACGTTTTTCCCGCTCATTGATGTCGACTTGAGTACAGCTGATGCCCAGGGTATCTGTCGAACCAGTGGTTCTATTGCATCTAGAGATAGCGAAAATTCTTGCTGAGCCTTGAGCGTAACTGTTGAGGAAACTGCGAGATCTCCTTCGAAGCAGTACACGGTCTCCGGTATTACCCATCCACCACTAGCCCCCGCCCAATTAAGGTACTTGGGGCACTTGGATGCATCTATGACTGTTGGTATGTCGAACAGACCAATCGCCAGATCGCTAGCATAAGCTCGGAATGCGGACTGGTTTCCTGAACCCGAATAAGTTGCGATATCCTGTCGGGAAATAGTGTTTTCGTAGGATCCTCCTAAACCGAGTATTCCACCATTTATGGTAAAACTTTCGTACCAATCGATGTTTTGACTGGTTGTTTTGACAGCCAAGGTTCTTTTTTGCCGAAGCGGCGATGTGCTGCGACTTGATCTAATGCAATTGGAAAGACTATGAACTCGATAGTTTTGAGGCCCAAATATTTTGACTAAGTCACCAGCTTTCATCGGTCGGAATGTGTTCAAGACAATGATGCTTGGGTCACTGAAATAGCCTCGGTAGAACTCACGATCGATAATTTCTTGCGCGGATTTTGGTTGTGCGGCGAGCATTAGGAAAAGAAAAGCGGTTATAAGTCGAGCCATAGTTGTCTCCATAAAGAGGCGAGCTGCGGACTTAATATAACTTCAAGTAGCAGAGAGTCATGCGTTTGCTGTATTTCACGCTAGTGCTTTTCTGTAAATCGCGAACGTACCCGTTGGGTCTCGTCGTTCAGAATTGGGCAGGAGAGCCCTCAAAAGAGTGGTGAGCGGTTTGTTAAGCCTAGAATCCGATCTTGATTTTCAAACTGTTAGAGTTTTTGTCTAGAAAGGCCTAAAGGACGCGGTTCGCCGATTTCATACTGAAAGTTTTTATCTGATTGGAGTGGCAATATATGAAACCAAGCCAACTGATTTGCAGGACTCTTTTGCTGCTTTTTACTGCACTTCTTTCAATTCCGGCCAGGGCATCATCGACCGATGTCGGAGAACAAACAGTCCCATGGTGGTCAAGTCCCGGCGAAACGGACACAACTGCGTTTTCTGCACTCGTGCTCCTGTTTCTCTTGTTGTTTGCTGTCTTCCACATGTACGCGCGGTTCGATCGGTTCGCTGAGAAACACAATGAAGGAACCCCTCTTCAGACCACAATTCCGACCCTCTTGATGATTGCCTTTGCGTACGAGATTTTTCCGCCCTTGAGCCATTTCAGCATTCTCCTGCCGCTTTCTTTGATTGCGACGGCTCTCGCACGCGATCTGATGCTTTGGTTTGAGCCAATGAAAGAACACACGCTGAAGGGGGAGCTTGAGGGAATCATGCTCGAAGAGCTGCAGCATGAGCATCTTGGTGAGCACGACCGGGACGGAAAACGGGTCCGAACCGCGCCCAAACAAGCCTCCGGCCAAACGGTGATAGCAGAGGCTCATGATCTTGCACCTGAACGGCCAGATACGCCGCCCCCATCACCAGTAACACCTTCAGACAAGTCCAAAGGAGGAACCGGCAATGATTGAGTTGACCGTTACCTCAATCCCGTTCGTCCTGCGGATCCTTTACCTGCGCTGGCGCGGCATTCCGATCACACTCTACAATGTTCACATTGCGCTCTTTGCCTGGCTGGCATTGGCTTTCGCGGTGTTCTTCACCGTCTTCTATTATTATCCGAAGTCTTACACAGGGTTTGTTCCGTTTCGCATTGTCCCGGTCGTCAGCGAGAATGGCGGCACCGTGACACAGATCGAGGTCGACAACGGCACCAAGGTAGAACCCGGTCAGGTCCTCTTTAGGGTCAGTGATGAGACCGAACAGGCTGCGGTTCGGACTGCCGAGCTGAAGTTGGCCGAAATCGACAAGGCTTTTGCTCTTGCGCAAGCGCAGGTTCGGTCGGCGCAGGCTTCTCTGGATCGCGAAGAGGCGGTGTTGCAGCAAGCCGTCGAGGTTTTTGAAGACCAGGAGGAGCTGCGGGTCCGCCAGTCCGCTGCTTATACGGCGACCCGTTATGAAGCGGCCGTTGCCGACAGGGATGCGGGCCAGGCCAAGGTCTCCCAGGCTCAGGCGATGCTTGATGAGGCAAACCTGCAGCTTGAAGAGGTTATCCCGGCCCAAAGGGCCAGTGCCGAGGCGGCGCTAAAACAGGCGCAAGTGGAACTTGAGAAGACTGTGGTCCGGTCTCAGGTGGACGGAATGATCGATCAATTGACCTTGCATGTGGGAGCCCGCGCGTCCCAGATCGCGACCAACCCGGCCATGATCATCATACCGGACCGGGATCCGGAACACCCAAGGCGGGTCCTTGCTGGCTTTTCTCAGGTGGCCCGGTCGGTTCTTTATGTCGGCATGCCGGCAGAGGTAGCGTGTGACACAAACTTCAATGTTGCGATGGTCGATTCCGTTCTTCCTGCGCGAATTGCAGGGATTCAGCCGGAGATCGCAGCAGGCCAGATAACGGCGACCGGCCGTTTGCTGGAGCCTTCCCAGTTTTCGGTAAGAGGCGAAGTCACGGTGCTTCTTGAAATGGTTCACCCGGAACACGAGCAACTTCTGGTCAATGGAAGTGGATGTATTGTGCAGACCTATGATCGCAATTTTGGTCATGGTCTTGGCGGTCACGTATTGAGCGGGCTCGGTATCATCAAGGCCTGGGGACTGCGGATCAAAGTCTGGATCGCTTTGGTCACCGGTGTCGGACTGGCCGGCGGCGGACATTAGGGATTAGACACCCTGAAATCCCGTCCGGCCCCCTCCCTCGGGATTGAGGGGTGGGGCGGGGCCGGATGGGCGGTGCAGCCGGTTCGATGCCTGTGGAAGGGTCTCGAAACGGCATTACCGATCGTGTTGAATTGTAAAAAAACATTATTCCGCCGCGCTGCATCACCGACATTGAATGCGGGAAACTCAGCGCTGCTGCAGGTCTGTTTAGCTCGTTGCGTTACTCGTCGAATTGGTGTCCGGTTCGGCGTCGTCGGCCGTTACCAACCGGCCTTCCTGGGCCTTGTAGAAATACTGGCTTGCGATCAGCCAGCCTTTCAGTGGGCGCAGCATCGTGAATGCAGGTCAATAGGATCAACGGCAGGGTGGTGATCAAATGCACCCAGTATGGCGCGGTGAACGCGATTTCCAGCCAGATGCCGAACGCCACTGCCGGAATACAGCCAAAGCAGATCACGAATAAAGCCGGGCCGTCTGCCGGGTCTGCAAAGCTGTAATCTAGCCCGCAAACCTTGCAGCCCTTGGCCATGGTTAGGAAGCCGTCAAAAATCTTTCCTTCACCGCACCGGGGACAGCGGCCACGAATGCCGGTTTGAACCGGGGGCAGTTTGGGCCATTGATGCTGTGTGCTCATGTCGGAAGCCTTTCCGGTCAGGTCTTTCCCTGGCCGTTATATGCAGTCAATTTGATAATTGATGTCATTTTGTCTGCAGTCAATATCTCAAAATTGAACCTGTTTCGCAAGCAGGGTCGGTGCGGCATTTTGGTTCTGCCGCAAGCGCTGCAGATCAGAAATAGGCAGATGCCTGTTCCGGAGAGCTGTCCAGCAGGCTCGCGATCGTCTCCAGTGCCGTGTTCAGAGTGGTGCGCGGGACAGGGCCGCCCAGACACAGGCGTACAGCCTCTGCCGATGAGCCCGCCGCCGTAAATGCGTCGCTTTCCGTCACTCCGATCTCAAGGCCGCGCAGCTGGCTTGCAAAGCTTGAGCGGGTCCAGCCATTATCGACCGTGAGCCAGACATGAAAACCGTTAGGGTCCGTGCGATGCGCTAGGTCCTGAAGATGGTGCGCAGCGAGCGTTTGCCGCTCCGCGCTTTCCTTACCAACAGCGGCGCAGATTTCGGCCGCTGTTCCTTCCAGGATCCACTGCGTTGCAAGCGCAACGGTGAGCGGAGCGGGCATCACCTGACCGGTGCGCAGCGCGCGGGAGACCTGCCAGCCGGCTTTTTTGGACGGTGCTTGCACGTAGGCAACGCGCAGCCCCGCGCCGATGGTTTTAGATAACGAGCCGATGTACCATGTGTTCCGGGGGCAGAGTGCTGCCAGCGGCGGTGGAGCGGTGGGCAGCAAGGGGCTGTAAGGATCATCTTCCAGGATCGGTAAGCCATACCGGGCCGCGATATTGGCGATAGCGCTGCGGCGCTCCTCCGGCATTGTGTACGTAGTCGGGTTTTGGATCGTTGGATTGAGGTAAAGCGTTTTCAGATCAACTTTTTTACACGCCTTTTCCAATGCATCCGGCACGATCCCGTCGTCATCCATGTCAAGTCCAGTAAGCTGCAGACCCATTTGAGCAGCAAGCGATCTGATGCCTGGATAGGTGATATTCTCGCACGCGATATGATCGCCTGGGCGGGTCAAAATCGTAAGGATCGCAGCCAGTGCTGCCTGGGCGCCCGGAGCGATCAGAATGCGGTCAGTGTCTGGCGCCAAGCCAGTCTGGTGCAGCCAGAGACCAGCGGCCTTCACGTCTTGCTCTGAGCTCTCAAATGTCTGATAGCGCATCAGGGCAGGAAGATCGGCAGAGAGCGCGCTAAGGCTTTTCTGCATCTTCGCCTGAAGCTCGGGGGCACTCGGCTCAGGCGGCAGGTTCATGGAAAAATCAGGAGCAGCCATACGCATGGGGTTTTGCGACAGCGCACCGATCGGGACCGTGTTCTTGTCTCCGGAGACAAATGTACCGCTGCCCACGAGCGAAGAAATCACCCCTCTGCGGCGCGCTTCATTATAGCCCCGGGCGACGGTGGTGAAGTCGAGCCCGAGTTGAACGGCCAGCCGCCGCTGTGCAGGCAGCCGGTCTCCGGTTTTCAAGACGCCCGATGCAATATCCTCCTCGATGCTGTCGGCAAGCGCGAGATAGCGGGGCGCTGCGCTGCGGCTGAGGTCAGGGCACCAGTCGGTCATTGTCGATCACTTCCCAAATTGACTGCATATTGACTGTATAGCGCAGTCATTCATTTTTGTCAGCCCACAGCAATCCGTTGAAACATGAAGAGATGTTTTTCGAACGCGGTGCGTCTTTCGGCATCTCGTCAGGGCTCTATACTCAAGGGCCACAAAGGAAACGCCGGGAGGACACGTTTTGGGTTTCAAATCGACTGCCACTGCCATTCTGGCGCTCGGCGCATTCTCAGCGGCGCATGCAGCCGGACCCGATGGGCCGCCAATCGGTGCAGCGATCAAGGATATTCCGCTGTTCGATGCGCATGTCCATTACAAGGAACCGGCATGGCAAAGGTTCCCGGTCGAAACCATCATCGAACTGATGGACGAAAACGGGGTCGCCATGGCTCTGGTGTCGTCCACGCCGGATGAAGGCACCATCATGCTTTGGGAATATGCCCCCAATCGCATCGTCCCGGAGCTTCGGCCCTATCACGGCGCGGCCGGGTCTTCCAACTGGACCAAGACGGAGGGGATGGACGCCTACCTGGAGACGCGTCTTGAGACTTATCCGCACGAGGGCATTGGTGAATTCCACATCCACCGCCTGGACACGTCTGATGAGCCGCTCTTCCGCAAGATCATCAAGATGGCGAAGGACCGGGACATCTACTTGCACGTTCACTCCGGCGCGGACCCGATCCGCTGGCTCTATGGGCTGGACCCGGATGTGAAGATCATCTGGGCGCATGCCGGCCTGTCCACACCGGCATCAGAGGTCTACGCGCTGATGGAGGCGTTTCCGGAACTTCTCGCCGACACCTCTTTGAGGGAATGGGAGATTGCCGGGCCGGGCGACAAGCTCAGCCCCGAGTGGGTGGAAATCATTCTCGATTTCCAGGACCGTTTGATGATTGGCAGCGACACCTGGGTGAACAGCCAGTGGGAGAACTATTCGGCGATCATGGACATGAACCGCCTGTGGCTCTCCCAATTCCCGCGCGAGATCGCCGAAAAACTCGCCTACAAGAACGCCGAACGGGTTTTTGGCCGCAAAATTTCGATGGAGCAAATCGGGACGCGGTGAGGGGTTACGGCCAGATCAGCGGTGCAACGGTCTCGTCCGCATCGCCGGTGGCGACTTTGGTGCCGCCCTTGATCTTGGCTTTTCCGGACGCCACAAGCTGCAGGGCTTTCGGATAGATCTTGTGTTCCACGTCTAAAACCCGGGCCGCGAGGCTGTCGGGCGTGTCCTGATCGAGAACCGGGACGGCGCCTTGTGTGATGATCGGTCCGTCATCCATTTCGGCAGACACAAAATGGACCGTCGCGCCGTGCAGTTTGACGCCTTCTTCAAGCGCTCGCTCGTGGGTCGCCAGGCCCTTGAACGAGGGCAGTAGGGCCGGGTGGATGTTGATCATCCGGCCCGCCCAGGCGTTGACAAGGTACGGCGAGAGGATCCGCATGAAGCCGGCAAGGGCAACAAGGTCTATTTTGGCTGCTTTGAGGACCTCATCGACGGAGCGCTCAAAGGCTTGCCTGTCCCCGCCGTATTCCGTGTGATCGACGACAGCTGTGGCAATCCCGAACTCCTTAGCCCGCTCAAGACCCTTGGCGTCGGGCCGGTTGGAAATGACCAGCGAGATCTCTGCCGGAAAAGCCGGATCCATGGCCGCGGAAATCAAGGCGCCCATGTTTGAGCCGCGGCCGGATATCAAGATGGCGGTCTTTTTGCGGCTCATGATGGCAGGCCCCCGGTTTCAGATAATGGCTTTCGGATCAATGTTGGCGGATTAAAGCTTGAGTGCGCCGTCAAACAAGACAGGGCTGCTGCCGGCCGTTTCAATCCGGCCGATTTTGACAACGGTTTCACCAGCTGTTTCCAGCGCGGCCGAGACCGCTGTGGCTTCATCGCTTGCGACCACAACAACCATGCCGATGCCGCAGTTGAAGGTGCGCAGCATTTCAGCTTCTGCAACTCCGCCCTTTTCGGCGAGCCAGGAGAAAACCGGCGGAACGGATATCTTGGCAAGGTCAATGCGCGCAGAAGACCCTTTTGGCAGGACCCGCGGCAGGTTCTCCGGCAGGCCCCCACCGGTGATGTGAGCGAGCGCCTTGATACCGCTGGTTTCCTTCAAGGCGGCAAGCAGCGGTTTGACGTAGATCTTGGTCGGGACCATCAGTGCCTCGCCAAGGGTCAGGCCCTCTGCGAAGGGCGCCGCGGCTGACCATTCAAGACCGGTGAGCTCAACGATCTTGCGCACCATGGAATAGCCGTTGGAATGGACGCCGGAGGACGCGAGGCCGAGGAGCACATCGCCGTCAGCCACATCCTGGCGCGGCAGGATTTCGCCGCGCTCCACAGCGCCGACGGAAAAACCTGCGAGGTCATAGTCGCCAGCGGCATACATGCCTGGCATTTCGGCGGTTTCACCGCCAATCAGGGCAGCACCGGCCATCTTGCAGCCATCAGCGATGCCGGCGACCACATCGGTGGCCGTGTCGACATCCAGCGCACCGGTTGCAAAATAGTCGAGAAAAAACAGAGGCTCAGCGCCCTGAACAATCAGATCATTGACGCACATGGCAACAAGATCGATCCCGACGGTGCGGTGTTGGCCCGTTTCAATCGCGATTTTCAGCTTGGTGCCAACGCCGTCATTGGCCGCCACCAGAACCGGGTCTGTAAATCCGGCACCTTTGAGGTCGAAGAGACCGCCAAAACCGCCAATATCACTGTCTGCACCGGGGCGGGATGTCGCCTTGACCAGCGGCTTGATCCGATCGACCATCGCATTGCCAGCGTCGATGTCGACCCCGGCATCGGCATAGGTCAAACCGTTGGAACCGGAAGAAGACGATTGGCTCATGAGGCGCTCCAAAGCTGGCTGCGGTTGGCTTTGCCTGCTGCGCTTACAGCCTGGGGCTTCAGAAAACAAGAGCCGGGCGGGTGAAGTCACCGGCAAATGGCGGGCTCTTGACCTGCCAGCCCCTGGCATCCTAACTGCACACAACGAGAGAGTGCCGGGCACAGGGATGCATATCGTGCAGTCGGCAGACCGTATTCGGAACAAGGAAACCGACACATGACATTGCGGCGTCAGATCCAGTTCTGGCTGATTTCCCTGTTCGCTTTCTGCGCGTTTCTCTATGTGTTTTCAGGCGTCTTGCTGCCGTTCGTGGCCGGCGCTGCCGTTGCATACCTGCTCGATCCTGTGTGCGACCGGCTGGAAAAACTGGGCATGGGCCGTCTTTGGGCGACGTTCACCATTCTGCTGGCGTTTGTTTTCCTGCTGATCCTGTTTTTTATCTTGCTGTTGCCGGTGCTCGGAAACCAGCTGGCATCGTTTCTTGAACGCTTTCCAGAGCTGGTGCGCCAGCTTCAGGGCCTGGTGAACGATCAAATGGGCCAGCGTCTTGCAGAAGCTGCCGGGATCAATCTTGCAGATCTTCAGGCCAGCATGGCCGAAATGGTGGGGCAGGGCGCTGCGTTTGTCGGCAAACTGGCGCAATCGGTCTGGAGCGGCGGTCAGGCGCTGTTGTCAATCCTGTCTCTCTTCGTCATTACGCCCGTCGTGGCATTCTACCTTCTGCTCGACTGGGATCACATGATCGCAAAGATCGACGGCTGGCTGCCGCGCGATCATCTTGAGGAAATCCGCGGGCTTGCCCGCGAGATGGATGGCGCCGTTGCCGGATTTGTCCGCGGCCAACTGTCCGTCTGTCTTTTGCTCGGCGCGTTCTATGCCATCGCGCTTGCCGTTGCCGGGTTGAATTTCGGTCTTTTGATCGGAATGGGGGCCGGCCTCGTCAGCTTCATCCCGTTTGTCGGTGCGGGACTGGGTTTCATTGTCTCCATGGGGGTCGGGGTCGTGCAATTCTGGCCGGAATGGCCGATGATCCTGGTCATCGGTGCAGTTTTTGCCGTCGGTCAGTTTCTTGAAGGGAACATCCTCCAGCCGAAACTCGTTGGAAACAGCACTGGCCTTCACCCGGTGACGCTGATGTTTGCCCTGTTTGCCTTTGGATATCTCTTTGGATTTGTGGGGATGTTGATTGCAGTTCCGGCAGCGGCCATGATTGGCGTGCTTGCACGTTTTGCGCTGAAGCAGTACCTAGCGAGCCCGGTTTACACCGGGAGCCGCCGATTGAGTAAGATCGGGCCTGAGGACACCGCCTCCCAAGAGGGCGCCAACGAGTAGACGAGTTAAGATGGCGGAAACACCGCGCCAGTTGCCCCTGGATTTGCCGCACGATGCTGCCCTTGGCCGCGAAGACTACCTTGTGGGCAAATCCAATCAGGCTGCGTTTGAGCTCCTGGAGCGCTGGCCGGATTGGCCGTCGCCCGTTATCATCCTTGCTGGTCCGGTCGGCTCCGGCAAAACGCATCTGGTCGAGGCCTTTCGTGATGAGACCGGTGCTGAAGTTATCCAGGCGCGGGATTTGACCGAGGCTGGTGTCTCCGCGCTTGTCGCAGCGCCTGCCTGTGTCGTTGAAGATGCGCATCGCGGTGTCAACAACACGGCCCTGTTTCATCTGCTGAACGCGGCGCGTCAGGCGGGCAAGACGGTTCTGATCACCAGCCGCACCTGGCCGGCGTCCTGGAAGATATCCTTGCCCGATCTCTTATCGCGGCTGCGTGCGGCAACACCGGTCGAGGTGCTTGAGCCGGATGACGATCTGCTGCGGCGGGTTCTGGTGAAGCTCTTCGCAGACCGGCAAATCGGCGTTGACATCGGTGTGGTGGACTATCTGGTCGTGCGTATGGAGCGATCGCTTGAGGTCGCTTTGAGGGCTGTGGATGCCATTGACCGGGAAGCGCTTGCCGGCCGGGTGAAGATCAGCAAGCCACTGGCGGGCCGCGTTCTTGAAACTGTCACAGGCACCGATTAGAGGCCACATGGCCTAGTCACCCTTTTGAATCTGAAGTTCGTCTCATTGTGCAGCCTGCCCGGTGCGAACTTCAGATTCAAAAGGGTGACTAGCAAGTTTATGTTTCTAGTGTGGTTTTCGATTTTAGAGTTCGCTACGGAGCGTGCCGCTCTAGTGAGGCGAATTTCAAATTCACCACACTAGGCCATTGAGCTTTCAGATGTTATGACCAGAAGCGACACGGCAACGTGCTGAGTTGAGCAAATACTTCGGACCGGAGGAGCCTTATGACCGAGACTGTTGACGCACCTGACACTGCTTCCTCAGCGCAAAAGGTGCCCAACCACCCGGACATCAAGGCGGCACGGGATACGGCAGAGCATCTTCCGACATCGACAGCCCGGTTCATGAACCGCGAACTCTCCTGGTTGCAGTTTAACCTCCGGGTTTTGGAAGAAGCCATGAACCGCAACCATCCGCTTTTGGAGCGGGTTCGGTTCCTGTCGATTTCAGCCAACAACCTGGATGAGTTTTTCATGGTGCGCGTCGCCGGTCTGCGAGGACAGCAACGGGCCGAAGTGAGACACCTTTCCGATGACGGACTGACGCCAACGGAGCAGCTGGAGAAGATCAGCGAAGCAGTTCATCAGTTGCAAGCGACCCAACAGCAGATCTGGGGCGAATTGCGCGGTGAGATCGCTGAAAAAGGCATCGAGATCCTTCATGGCGACCTGTTGGACGCCAAGGAAAAACAATGGCTGGAAGATCATTTCCTGTCTTACATTTTCCCGGTGCTGACGCCTCTGGCGATCGATCCTGCGCACCCGTTCCCGTTCATTCCGAACCTTGGTTTTTCAATCGTCTTTGAGCTGGCGCCAACCGGGGGCGGGCGCAGCATGATTGCCCTCCTGCGTATTCCAAGTCAGGTCGCCCGCTTCGTTCGAATGCCCAAGACCAGTGATGGGGCCGAACGGTTCATTGCAATCGAGAAGGTCGTCTCGCTGTTCATTGATCGCTTGTTTCCGGGCTACGAAATCCGCGGCAAAGGCGCCTTCCGGGTCATCCGCGACAGTGATCTGGAAATTGAGGAAGAGGCGGAAGATCTGGTGCGCTTGTTTGAAAGCGCCCTAAAACGCCGCCGGCGCGGATCGGTGATCCGTCTGGAAATCCAGGAAACGACTCCGCCGGCTCTGCTGGAGTTCGTGGCAGACGCCCTGGATGTGGACGGGGAGGAGATCTTCCTCGCCAAAGGACTGTTGGCGCTGAACAACTTGTCTCAGATTGTGGATCTGGAGCGGCCGGATCTGAAGTTTGAGCCCTACACGGCCCGTTTTCCAGAACGCATCCGGGAACATGGTGGAGACTGCCTCGCAGCGATCCACCAGAAGGACATCATTGTCCATCATCCGTATGAGTCCTTTGATGTCGTCGTCCAGTATTTGCGCCAGGCTGCAAGAGACCCGGATGTGGTCGCGATCAAGCAGACCCTCTACCGGACATCAAACAATTCACCGATCGTCAAGGCACTGGCGGAGGCGGCCGAAGCTGGAAAGTCAGTCACCGCTCTGGTCGAGCTGAAGGCACGCTTCGATGAAGAAGCCAACATCAAATGGGCGCGGGACCTGGAACGCGCCGGTGTCCAGGTTGTCTTCGGCTTTATCGAGCTGAAGACCCATTCGAAGCTCTCCATGGTCATCCGGCGGGAGCACGGGCAGCTGAAAACTTACTGCCACATCGGTACCGGCAACTATCATCCGATCACGGCGCGGATTTACGAGGATCTGTCCTTCTTCACCGATGATCCGGGTGTTGCCGAGGATGCTGCGCGGGTCTTCAATTACATCACCGGTTACGCGGAACCTGCGGAACTCAATTTCCTTGCTGTGTCACCGGTGAACTTGCGCAAGCGCATGATCGAAATGACCGAAGCGGAAATCGAACATGCCCGGGCAGGCCGTCCAGCACAAATCTGGATGAAGATGAACAGCCTGGTCGATCCGGAAATCATCGATACGCTCTACAAGGCGAGCCAGGCGGGCGTTCAGGTCGATCTGGTTATCCGCGGCATCTGTTGCCTCCGGCCGGGGATTGCCGGATTGTCCGACAACATTCGGGTGAAATCCATCGTTGGCCGGTTCCTGGAACACTCACGGATTTTCTGTTTCGGCAACGGTCATGGCCTGCCGTCGCCGGAAGCGCATGTCTATATTGGCTCCGCCGACCTGATGCCGCGCAACATCGACCGCCGCGTGGAAGTGCTGGTACCGCTCACGACACCGACAGTGCATGAGCAGGTCCTTGATCAGATCATGGTGGCCAATTTGAAGGACAATCAGCAAAGCTGGCGGATCCTTTCAAACGGAAGCCATGAGCGGATTGAACCCGGTGCCAATGAAGAGCCGTTCAATGCTCATCGCTATTTCATGACGAACCCGTCTTTGTCCGGCCGCGGAAAGTCATTGAAAAGCGACCGTCCGAAGCCTTTTGTTAAGCGAACAAAGAGACGATGATGCCAACCGCATCCGGACCCGTCAGATGGGCGGCGGAAACTGTAATTCCGGAATTGACCCTGTGATCCGATGACGTTAAGTGCAGGCACATTCAAGATCAGCGGTCGGAAAAACTGCCCGCTGACAGGCCGCAAGGGCAAGGATTGACCTTTGATGTCTTCCCAACATCAGCCGGCACGTGGCCGGCTTAACGGCACCGGCCCAATCGCTGTGGTCGACATCGGATCCAACTCCGTTCGTCTGGTGATCTATGAGCGCAAGGCGCGGACGCCGACGATGCTTTTCAATGAAAA
Organism: Roseibium alexandrii DFL-11; assembly: GCF_000158095.2. Lineage (NCBI taxonomy): Bacteria > Pseudomonadati > Pseudomonadota > Alphaproteobacteria > Hyphomicrobiales > Stappiaceae > Roseibium > Roseibium alexandrii. The sequence continues at coordinate 1,670,817 of NZ_CM011002.1, read as the reverse complement.
GATGCTGGCGGGACTTGGGCGCGGCGTTGCGGCGACCGGGCAATTGGCTGATGGATCTGTAAAAGCGGCACTTGGCGAGCTGGTGCGCTTTCGCGCGCTCATTCGTCATACAGGTTGTCAGGACATTTACATTGTTGCAACAGCTGCGACGCGCGATGCAGAGAACGGGCCGGATTTTGTCCGCGAGGTCGAGGCGATCCTCGGAGCACCTGTGCGCATATTGGACGGCAACGAAGAGGCCTATTTTTCTGCCCTTGGCGTTACTGCAGGGTTCTGGCAGCCGCGCGGACTCGTCGGGGATATGGGCGGGGGCAGTCTGGAGCTCGTCGAAGTCGATGACAAAGGCCCTGGCCTTGGCATGACCTTCCCGCTCGGCGGCCTGCGTCTTGCGGAAATGGCAGAGAGTAGCATCGAAAAGGCCTCCGAGATCGCTGAAGCAACACTGAAGGATTTCCATTGGCCGGATTTGCCGCCGGGCGAGCGGACGTTCTATGCAGTCGGCGGAACGTGGCGGTCGTTGGGCCGTCTTCATCTGATGCAGAAAAACTATCCGCTGCACGTGATGCACAACTATCAAATAAACGCCGATGAGGCGATTGAGTTCTGTCGAAAGATCGCCGTTCCGGATCTTGAAGGCGTGGAACTTGCCGAAGTCGTTTCCAAGCAGCGCCGTCCGCTCGTTCCGATCGGGGCCGTAGTTCTGGAGCGTGTGCTCACCGCCATGAAGGCGGAACGGCTGGTGTTTTCGGCAACCGGTGTTCGGGAAGGACTACTGCATTCCAAACTGTCACCGGAAATGCAGGCGCAGGACCCGGTTATTGAGGCGGCCCGCGAGCTCTGTGTGCTGAGGGCGCGATCGCCGCAATTCGCCGAGGAACTGATTGGCTGGTCCGACGCCCTGTTCCATATGCTTTCGATCGAAGAGACGGCCAATGAAACCCGGTTGCGTCATGCGGCCTGCCTCTTGTCTGACATTGGCTGGCGGGCTCATCCGGACTATCGCGGGGAGCAGAGCCTCAACATCATTTCCAATGCATCGTTCGTAGGGCTCGATCACGCAAGCAGGGCGTATTTGTCCGCTGCTGTGTTCTACCGGCATGAAGGGCTCAGGGAAGGGGCGCTGTCGACCGTAATCCGGGAGCTGTTCACCGACCGCCTTCGGATCCGCGCCAAGGTTCTGGGCGCGACTTTGAGGGTTGCCTCACTTTTAAGCGCGTCCATGGGGGGCATGCTGCCGAAGGTCGGCATCAGCATGGAGGGCGAGGAGCTTGTCCTTGATCTTGGCACCGAACTGGCCGATCTCGATGGGGAGCGCCTGCGCAAGCGTGTCGGTCAGCTGTCCAAGTGTATTGACGCGCCGGTGAGTGTGCGCGTGAGTGCATAACTATTTTCTCTGGCACTCGATTAGGCTGCTGATCTGAAATGAAAAAAGGTGCCTGAAACGGCACCTTTTTGTCAGATCTCTATGTTGAGTCTGAAATTACTCTGCTGCTTGCGTGGCCTGCTGAGGTGTCTGTTCCAAAACAGTGATTTGCCGGTTCTGGAATGCCAAAGCCACTTCTCCGCGCTTGAGCTTGAGCGCCGTTTCTCCAAACAGCTCCCGCCGCCAGCCTTTCATCGCAGCAACATCAGCGTTGTCATCAGCTGCAATTTTTTCCAGATCGTCGACAGTGGCAATCACCTTGGCTGCAACACCATGCGCTTCGCTGACGAGTTTCAATAGGACTTTCAGCAAATCGACGGCGGCAGCCGATCCATCCGGCGCTTGCCGGCCTTTCGGCAATTTCGGGAGCTCAGATTTGGGGATCTCCAGTGCCCGGCGGACCGCTTTCAGGATCTCATCTGCGTTGCGGGATCGCTCAAAGCCGCGCGGGATGGTGCGCAGACGTCCAAGCGCTTCCGTCGTCACAGGCTGTTGTGCAGCCAGTTCATAGATGGCGTCGTCCTTGATCACGCGGCTGCGTGGGACATCCCGGTTTTGGGCCTCAGTTTCGCGCCAGGCCGCGACTTCCATCATGACTGCGAGTTCAACCGGTTTGCGCACACGCAGTTTCAAGCGCTTCCAGGCCTGGTCCGGATCCGCGCGGTAAGTTGCAACCGACGTCAGGACTGTCATTTCGTCCTGCACCCAGTGGGTCCGGTTCTGTTCGGCCAGATTCGCCTTCAGGAACTGAAAGGCATCCCGCAGATGGGTGACATCGGCAAGGGCGTAATCCAGTTGCTTGGCAGTGAGCGGCCGACGGGCCCAATCGGTAAATCGGGAGGACTTGTCTATCCGCGCACCCGTCACCTTATAGACGAGCTGATCATAGGAAATGGAGTCCCCAAATCCGCAGACCATGGCTGCGACTTGCGTGTCGAACAGAGGGGCAGGGATTAAGCCGCCCAAATGGTAGATGATTTCGATGTCCTGCCGGGCAGCGTGAAACACCTTTGTCACACTGTCGTCGCGCATTAGGTCGAAAAAGGGCTCTAGATCAAGGCCTTCAGCTAGAGCGTCAACGATAAAGGCCATTTCTGTACCGGCCATCTGGATGACGCACAGCTTCGGCCAGAAGGTCGTTTCGCGGAGAAACTCCGTGTCGACGGTGACATAGTCGTTGGTGGCAAGACGCTGACAGGCAGCGGCGAGGTCTTTAGTTTTTGTAATCACTTCCATGGTGATCGAAAGCTATACCCGAGTTCTGTCTGCTTGTCGCCACGAAATGGTACCGATTGGCGATGTAGATCTTGAAAAGGTGCAATATGTGCGCCTAGTGTGGGCGCGGATATAATGGGAAGTTTTGAACGGGGAGCGGGAATGCGCAAGATCTTGGTGGTGAATTCCAAAGGCGGGTGCGGCAAGACGACAATTGCAACGAATTTGGCTGTGGCTTTGGCTGCGCGCGGTGAGGACGTGGCTCTTGCTGATGCTGATCGGCAAAAGTCGAGCCTTTCCTGGGTCAAGCGTCGGCCAAAAAAAATGACGTCAATCGAAGGCCTCGACTGGACTAAGGAAAGCAGTATTGGTGACAAGTCGAAGGGGCTTGATGCAGTCGTCATTGATGGGCCAGGAGGATTGCGGTCCGAACTTGCCAAGACACTGATTGCAGAAGCTTCAGATATTCTTGTTCCGGTTCTGGCGTCTGCGTTCGACTGGAACGCGACCTTGAAATTTCTCGATGGCATTTCGGAAATCAAACGTGTTCGCAAAGGAAAGGCTGAGATCCACGTCATCGCCAACAGGATCAACCGGCGGTCAACACAGGTCGGGGAACTGGAACAAACCTTGTCAAAAAAAGGCTACCCGGTTTTGTGTCGCATAACGGATCGCGTTGCCTACGCCAAGCATGCCGCCGCTGGATCCGGGATATTCGACTATTCCGATGCGCAATCCCACGAGATTCGTGGCCAATGGCATCCGTTGTTGCAGGCCGTCGATACCTGAATGTAGGCGAAACAGCAGCCTAAATGGTGACGGCATCCACAGCTGAAATTATCGGTCCGGCCAATTCGGATGGAGGCCATCGATGACGAAATCATGCCCGTGCCTGTTGCCATGGGCATTGATGAGATGCGGGTGATCGGGCGGCAGGTCCGGGTGATCGTGGATGAGGAACCTTGGATCGTCCTTCGGCCAGAGCCAGCATGCAGCAAGGGCAGCGGGTGCTGCGACAAGCGCAAGGACGGTCAAGGTTTGCTGGATGGAGACGGCACTGCCGAGCCAACCGGCCAGCGGATAGGTGATCAACCAGCCGGCATGGGACAGCGCGAATTGTGCGGCAAAGACAAGCGGCCGATCCTCAGCGTGCGCCGAGTTCCGCAACAGGCGGCCAGACGGCACCAGCACTGCCGACATGCTGGCGCCCATGAATGCCCAGGAGATAAGCAAAGCGGGCCAGAGGGCGTTCTCAGCCAGATTTGAATAGAGCGCGGCGAACACAAGAAGCAGTGTTGGCAGCATCGCGCCGCCAGTAAGCATCACGGACCGCTCCGTATACCGTTTCAAGAACTTGGGGACGAAAAACGCGGTAGCCATTGACCCGCCGCCATAGGCCGCCATGGAAAGAGCGAGATCTGTGTCACTGAGCCCGAGTTTGGATTTGACCAGAACAACGCCATTGACAATCACCATGGCGCCGGAGGCTGCGACCGTGAGATTAAGGGCCATCAAGGCGCGCAATCGCGGTGTCTTGAGATAGATTTTCACCCCATTTTTGATCCGCTTTATGGGGGATGCGGTTTGTGCCGCCTTCATGGCTGGCAGGGCGGTGTAGAATACTAGAGCAGCCGATACCAGGAAGCCTGCAGAGGTCCAGGTGAAGAGCCAGTGAAAGCCTATCGCACTTACAAGGATCGCGGCGGCCATCGGGCTCAATAGATTTTCAAGATCGTAGGCGAGCCGGGAAAGTGACAGAGCGTTTGTGTAGTCGTCTTCGTCCGTCAAGATATCCGGAATGGTCGCCTGAAACGTCGGTGTGAAAGCGGCTGACGCCGACTGCAGCAGCGCGATCAGCACATAAATCTGCCAAACCGCATCAACGAAGGGCAGGGCCAGAGCGAGCGTTGCTCTGACCAAATCCAGGAAGATCAGAAACGCGCGCCTTGGAAACCGGGCTGCAAATCCGGCAGCCACCGGGCTCAAGGTCACATAGACGATCATCTTGATCGCAAGGGCAGTGCCGAGAACAATGCCAGCATCCGCGCCTGCAAGGTCGTAGGCGAGCAGAGCCAGCGCTACAGTCATGAGACCAGTGCCGAACAGGGCAACCACCTGAGCAAAGAACAGGTGCCGGTAGGTTCGGTTTACAAGAACGGAAAACAACTGCGAGAGCTCCGGGGCCAGAATCCAGACCCGTTCTAGCAACCATGTTTCATATGAAAAAGAGGGGCAGCATTCTGCAGAGCTGTTTTATCCCGCGCCCAAGGGATACAGCGCGCCATTTCAGCATCGTCGTTTGCAGAAAGAAAAAGGGCGGTCACCAGGACCGCCCATTGATGCAGTCTTCTTATGCGTCAGCCGGCGTTTTCGACGATGATCGCTATGCCTTGACCGCCGCCGATACACATGGTGGCAGCACCGAGAGAGCCACCGGTCCGCTTCAACTCGTAAATGAGCTTGGTCATGATGATAGCTCCCGTTGCTCCGATCGGGTGGCCAAGCGCAATCGCACCGCCATTTGGGTTGACTTTTTCGCCCGGCAATCCGAGCAGATCGTTGACAGCGCAGGCCTGTGCGGCGAAAGCCTCGTTGGATTCCACCACATCCAGATCGGCCGCTGTGATGCCAGCGCGTTTCATCGCGATCTGCATGGCCGGGACCGGACCAATGCCCATGACGGCCGGATCAACACCGGCAACACCATAAGCGCGGATTTTCACCAGCGGTGTGGCACCCAGTTCAGCGGCTTTTTCAGACGTCATGAGCGTGATCGCGGCTGCCCCGTCATTAAGCCCGGAGGCATTGCCGGCGGTGACCAGACCATCCTTCTTGAAGACCGGACGCAGCTTGGCAATATCCTCAATCTTGGCATCGTGGCGGACATGTTCGTCCGTATCAAAAACGGTTTCCTTGCCGCGGCGGCCAACGGTCAGTGGGATGACCTGATCTTTGAAGTGACCATTCCTGATCGCTTCGCTGGCACGCCGGTGGCTTTCCAGCGCGAACGCGTCCTGACGTTCGCGGGAAATGTTATTCTGCTCTGCAACGTTTTCTGCCGTAACGCCCATATGACCAATGCCAAATGGATCGTGCAGGGCGCCGGTCATCATGTCATGTGCGGTGGTGTCACCCATCTTCTGGCCCCAACGGGCGGCAGGCATCAGATATCCGGACCGGCTCATGCTTTCAGCGCCGCCTGCGAGGGTAACATCGCCATCGCCCATGGAGATGGCCTGGACCGAGGAGACAATTGCCTGAAGACCGGACCCGCATAGACGGTTCATGGTGAGCGCGGGCGCATGGTCTGGCACACCGGCCTGCCGGGAGGCCACACGCGAGATGTACATATCCCGCGGCTCTGTGTGGATGACATTGCCGAAGAAAGCCTGTTCGACCTGGTCGGCCTGAATGCCGGCGCGCTCAATTGCAGCCTTTGCAGCAGCCGTGCCGAGGTCAATCGGTGCCATGTCTTTCAGGGACCCGCCGAAGCTGCCGACAGCTGTCCTGGCTGCGCTGGTGATGACAATGTCTTTCATCTTAGTATCTCCAAATCTGACGTTGCATCTTTTTGGCAGTCCGATCTTGCTACCGCAAGCGTCAACGTCGTCAGCTACACCTTTCAGGGTAAGTCTGAGGCCGGTTTCCGCATTCGCAACCAAATCGTCTTAAGCTTGGCCAGCAGGAATGCCGGATTGCGTTTACGGGATCTGCAAAAACGTGTTGACCGGAGTGCCGGTCAAATTACGCTGCGGGAGAAAGTTCTGCGGCTGGTCAAAGAGACCCGAAGCATTCGGGTGAGGGGCGACAGAGATGCTTGGCGTGGTGTTCACCGAATTCATGGAGATGGTCGAAGACGAGTTCTCCTTTGATGTGGCCGACGAGATCATGGATATTTCCGGGGTCGGTGTCGAAACCGGCTTCACAGCGGTCCAGGAATACTCCCACACAGACATGGTCAAACTGGTCGCAGCCTTGCACAAGGTTACGGGAATGGAAATCGATGCTCTGATCACCGCATTCGGTCAGCATCTTTTTCAGCGCTTCACTGTGACCCATTCTCAGTTTTTCAGCGGGGCAACATGCAGTCTCGACTTTCTGGAAAACATTGAAGGCTACATTCATGTCGAGGTGAAAAAGCTCTATCCGAATGCGGAGCTTCCCACCTTCCGCTGTATCCGGCATGCACCTGACAAGTTGGAAATGAATTATAAATCGAAGCGGCCTTTTGGAGACCTCGCTCATGGGCTCATACGTGGATGTGGCGCGCATTTTAAGGACGATCTGGAGATCGAACGCACAGATCAAAACGGCCCGCACGAAGTACAGTTCATGATCAGGCGGGAGAGGCCGGTGTGAGCGATCATCCCGACGCGATAAAATGGAAACGGCGCTTTGAACGCGAACGCATGGCGCGCAAGGAAGCTGAGCGGCTCCTGGAAGACAAGAGCAGTGAGCTTTATGAGATCAATCAGAAACTGATCTCCACGCTCGGCGATTTGGAAGCGCAGGTTGAAGAACGCACTGCAGCGCTCAAAACAGCAATGTCGGATGCTGTGAAGGCAAATGAAGCCAAGTCCCAGTTCCTCGCAAACATCAGCCACGAGATCCGGACACCGATGAACGGCGTCATTGGCATGGCAACCTTGCTGCTCGACACTTCTTTGTCAGACAATCAACGGCATTACGCGACCACGATCCGGGAATCCAGCGATGCACTGCTGACAATCATCAATGACATTCTGGATCTCTCGAAACTCGAAGCCGGACGTCTGGAACTCTCCAACGAGGAGTTTCAGTTGGCGGACGTGATTGATGGCGTCCTGGAGATCCTGGCTCCAGCGGCAATTTCTAGGTCATTGGACCTTGTCAGCTTTTTGCCCATGGAGCTGCAAACCAGTGTGGTTGGCGATGCTGGCCGCTTGCGCCAAATCCTGCTCAATCTCGCTGGGAACGCCCTGAAGTTTACAGACAAGGGCACCGTTGCCGTTCGGGTCTCAGAGGCCAAGTCTTCCGGTAAGGTTCGGTTTGAGATCGAAGATACGGGGATCGGCATTCCGCAGGACCAGCTTCCAACACTTTTCGATAAGTTTGTTCAGGTCGATCCAAGTTCCTCCCGGCAACATGGCGGCACCGGCCTTGGCCTCGCGATTACCCGCCAATTGATCAGTCTGATGGGCGGGCGGATTGGCGTGCAAAGCGAAGAGCGCGAAGGCAGTCTCTTCTGGTTCGAACTGCCACTGCTTAAAGACGACCAACAGCTCGGACAGACTGCAAAAACGATGTCTCAGGACCAGGCACCGAAGACCGTGCTGTGTCTGGTTGGAGAGCCTCTTGCAAGAACGACGCTCGTTGCGCTGGTTGATGATCTGGGTCACACAGTTGTCAGCGCATCAACATCTGCCGATGCATTGCAGAAACTCTCTGCAAATCGGACAGACACCATTCTGATCAGCGCAGTCTCTGAGGCCGAAGCGTATGAGTTCTTAAGACAGGCACGTATGGTGTCAGGTTACAGCACTGCAGAGGTCATTCTGACGTCAAATCTTGTGTTCGACGCGGCGGATTTGGAGCCAGCGATTGCGCAAAACACGATTGTACTCCCAAAGCCTTTGACCCGCAGCGCAATCCAGAACACGCTTCTTGGAAACCCTATGCCGACATCTCACCGGGTGCAAGACACGAAACCCGAATTTACGCATCAAGTCTCAGAAGCTGAGCCCGGGTCTCTTCCGCGCTTGCTTGTTGTTGAAGACATCGTGACGAACCAGCTGGTTATCACTGGGTTTCTTCAAAAACTCGGATATGAAGCAGATATCGCGGACAATGGGCAGGAAGCCATTGATCGTGTGCAGTCAGCCGACTACGACATGATCTTCATGGATATGCAGATGCCGGTGATGGACGGCCTAGAGGCAACGCGCCGAATTCGGCAGCTGCCAGGTCCTGCCGGCCTTGTGCCCATTTTCGCGATGACCGCAAATGCCATGCAGCAGGATATGGACCTTTGCCTCCAAAGCGGCATGAATGGTTTTCTCACAAAACCGATTAGTCTGGACAAGCTGAAAACTGTCCTTCAAACAGAACTTGCGTCGTGACAGATCGCTATAGCGGCGACATTCCGCAATAAGCCATGGCAGAGACAGTTATTCCGCACCTCGTAAAAGCCTGCCAAATACCCAGTAACTGCAAGGATTTCAACATGCTGAGCGGTGTTTGCATCGGGACAAACGACATGGCGAAAGCGGCAGAGTTTTACGATGCTGTGTTTGCAACGATCGGGGTGACGCCTGCATTTCAGGGCGAACATGAAAGAGGCTATGCGGAAACAGACGGACGGGTGACTATATTCATCGTAACGCCTTACAACAACAAGCCTGCGACGTTTGGGAACGGCACCCAGTTCATCTTTCATGCTGCTGACAAGGACGGTGTGCGCGCGTTTCATTCCGCTGCACTTAACAACGGCGGAACGGATGAAGGGTCGCCCGGGCCACGCGATTACCATCCGGATTACTACGGCGCTTATGTCCGGGATCCGGACGGCAACAAGCTCCATATCTCAATCAGTCTGAACGACAAATAGGCAGCAGTAGTCCTGGGATGCCGTGACGGATTAGCTCCTTGGCAACGGCGGTTTGCTGGGCGGTACGATTTCGAATTTAGCTCCGCTTGCTTGCGGAGTGGTCATGAGCTCGACCGCTTGTACAGGCTTTGCGCTGGGCACGGGAACAAACTCAGGCTGGGGCACGAACCATGTCTGGAAACTGTAAGTGGGGGCGGAAACGGGATCCTTGAGATAGCTTGGCGCTCCGGGGAGGCCCATCGGGTAGCGCCGGTTTTGTCCGGCCTCATAGGCAGCGGTTTCATTGCTGCATAGCCGCATGCGCATGTCTTCCGGCTGGGTTTCCGACGCGTTGGGCAGTTCGGCAAGGGCTTGACCATTTGCGGTGAGGTTTCCGGCAAAGGCGTCATCGAACAATTTTGCGGTCCGTTCTGATCGTTCCCGGCCTGTTGTTGCGCCAAGAACAACCGCCAGCAAGCGTTTGCCGTCCCGTTCGGCAATCGCCACGATATTGCGGCCTGCAGAACACACAAAACCGGTCTTGAGACCCAGCGTTCCGGGGTAGCGAGTGATCAGCTCATTGTACGAGATCAGTTCCTTGTCATCGATGGTGACGGCAGCTGTACGGAACATCCGGCGGTAATCCGGATATACTTGGAAAAGGTCACGGCCGAGAACCGCAAGATCGCGCGCTGATACGGTTTGCTTCTGATCGAAGAGGCCGTTCGGGTTGGTGAAATGCGTTGCCGTCAGACCGAGACGGTCCGCTTGCGCGTTCATCAGGTCGACAAACGCAGCCTCCGTCCCAGCAACGGTTTCCGCGAGCGCGACGGCCACTTCATTTGCCGAACCGACCAATACCGCATAGAGCGCATCTTCCAGCGTCATTGCATTGCCGACCTTGAGCCCAGCATATGCAGCGGACTGGTCCATTGCGTTGTGGGACAGGATGACCGGCGTTGAGAGGTCGACGTCCCCGCGCTCAAGGGCCTGGAACGTAATGAGCGCGGTCATCAGCTTCGCTGTAGACGCGGGATACCAAGGGTGTCCAGCCGCTTCGGCATGTAAGACAGCGCCGGTGTCGAGATCGACGACAAGGGATGGTGTCGTGAGTGTCTCATTTTCCTGCGCGACACCTGCACCGATGCCGCTAAATGATCCTAACAGAAGGCCAACTAAGACGGTTATGATGGCGGTAAAGCGAAGCATTGAAGGCCTTTTCATCATTGCGTATCGCGGCTTTGGTGACCGGTGCGGTGAGTATTATGCGCGCAGGCGTCCGTTACAAAAACAATACGACCGGTTTAAGTTGGTTAAAGGTGTTCGCTAAAATTTGCCTCACCCTAATCGTTAGAGAAAATTGGATCTTTCAAACTGGAATGATCCGGATTGGTTGCAAGTTTTGTCTGAACCTAAAAAAGAAACTGGGTTGCGACCAGAAGATGTCGATCAGAAGCCAAATGGCATTGTGACCGTTGCCGTTGTCTCTCAACGATTTTCTCCCCGGGAAGGCTAAGGTTATAGAAGTCGGTTATTGGCAAGACCGGGCCAAGGTTGGATACTTCGACGTGTCCGGTGAACCTCATCTGCCACGACAATACCTCGGGGGCCGAGTTTTAAGTCGGAGAGGACCAGCAGACTGGGGATGCTTGTAAGACTGCGCAATGCGTTTGATTTTGGGCAAACATGCTGAACCGGCGGAGCAACAAGGTCTGTTCGAAACAAGGAGATGAGTCTTTGCGGTTGACCACTGCTGTATATCCACACCGCAGAGTCATTTGACGTGATTGTGCTTGGAACAACTTGAGCGGTTAGAATATCTTATTGATTTAAATAGTTAGCACATCACAACAAGCCGCAGTCAGCGGCGCTTATCCCAAATTGGGAGAATATGGCTAGATTTATGGGTGACCTGACGCCCGGAATGAAATAGTAGGCTTCCGCAACGGGAGGTCAGGAATGGCTCTGCAGATACTGCAGGTCACTGGGTACTGCAGATCACTGGGTAGAGAGCGGTGATGAATACGCTATACAGAAATGCCAGGCGTCTAATTGCTATTGTCTTTTTGGCGATGGGCTTGAATCTGGCGGGCCCTGTGGCGGCAGCTTATGCCGAAACGGATCTTCATCTGATCTACCTGCCGCACCGGCTGACGGAAACCAGCAACAAGCAGTATGACCGCCTGTTGGACGAGATTTTCACTGGCACCGAGCTGACGGTTGCCCGCGAAGCGTCCCCCATGAAACGCGCGTTGACGCTGTTCTTGTCTGACCGCAACAGCTGCCTCTTTCCGATCAGCGTCAAGGCGCTTCACGCAGTCGCCGAGCCGGACGCAATTGTGTCTTCAGACCTGATCGACATCGTTTCCCTGCGGCTTTACACGCCGACCGGCGATGCAGAGAAAGCCTTTACATCTGTCGATGACTTTGACCCAAAACGGGTCGGCTACATCGCGGGGTCCGGGACTGTGCAAGGTCTCGGCCCCAAGCATGAGCTCTTCGTTCCCATTCCGTCTGAAGAACAGCTTATCCGGATGCTGGAACTCGGACGTCTTGATGCGTTCCTGGGTCATCACCCGGATACAGCTTTGGCGTTGGAAGACCTGAACAGACCAGGTCTGCTTCGCGTCAGTCCCATCACGGTGAGCAATGTGCGTTTTCCAATCTCTTTCGTCTGCCATGACACGGCGGACGGGAGGCACTTCATTGAAGAGGTGAACGCGCGGATCCGGCAGCTCCATCAAGACGGAGACATTCGCCGGGTGCTTGGCCCCCACGCCAATCTCCCGACGGATGCCGAAGATGCAATTGGCGCCCAAGTCTCTCAATGAGAATGACGTTTTAACGGATCGTTCTGACGGAGAACGGTCATCACGGACTATTCGATGAGGGTTAGGCTTGATCCCGGCGCGTTGCAAAGACAGAATACATCATGACCTGCAAGAAACTTAGACTTGGCCATATCGGACTTTTGTTGCTTGCGTCGGTCATTTTGTTGCCGGGCTCTGCGGGCGCGCAGCAACCAGACACCGTTAAGCTCTATCTGAACTACCTTCCGCACAGGCTGACCGAAACCAGCGGCAAGCAATATGATCTTTTGCTGGACGTAGCGCTGTCAGGCAAACTTGCTCAGGTGCCAAGGGGAGCTGCCCCGCTCAATCGTGCAAGGGCCCTGTTCCTCGGTGATACCGGCAGCTGCCTCTTCCCAACAAACATCATGGGGCTTGATGCCGGGGATCAAACGGCAACTCTGATTGCCTCTCATCCTGTCGATATTGTATCGCTCCGTGTCTACACCACGACCAACGGGGCGTCTTTTACATCTCTGTCTGATTTCGATCCGTATCGGGTGGGTTACATCGAAGGGTCTGGCAGCATTCACGGCCTTGCAGACGCGGAAAAGTTTTATCCGATCCCATCGTAAGAACAGCTTATTGAAATGCTCAGTCTCGGGCGCCTGGATGCATTCCTGGGGCACCATCCGGATAAGGCACTTGCTTTGGAGGAATTGGGGAAGCCGGATGCGCTGCGTGTCAGTCCGATCACGCTCCACAACATTCGCCTGCCAATATCCTTTGTCTGCCACGACAATGAGCCGGGGCGGGCGTTTGTCGCTTCCATCAATAGCCGTATCTCAGACCTTCAAAAGAGCGGTCAGATCCGCAGCATCCTCGGGCCTCACGCCGAGCTGGCGGCCGAGGCGGCGGATAGGGACGAGAAACCGGAAGACATGATCCGGTAGACCGGTTGGGGGGGCCGTCCCGTTTTCCAGCTCTTCGTTTTGATCATTGCTTCCCGTTCCCTTGACATTCCGCGCTGGGCATGGCTTGTGCAGCGCGCACGGCCTGCGTTCTGCGGGCCGTAATGGTTTCCTGTGTCTCGACGTTGCGACTGGCGGTTTGAGGCGCTCTGCACATCTGAACAAGAATTGAGGAACGAGAATGCATCCCTACCGTAGCCATACTTGCGGTGATCTGCGTCTGTCCGACGAAGGCCAGACCATCCGTCTTTCCGGCTGGGTCCACCGGGTCCGAGATCATGGCGGGGTGCTGTTTATCGATCTGCGCGATCACTATGGAATGACACAATGCGTGGTCGATCCTGATTCTGCGGCCTTCGGTTTGGCCGAAACTGTTCGCTCCGAGTGGTGTATCCGCATTGACGCGACCGTGAAGAAGCGGACAGAAGAAACCATCAATCCGGACCTTCCAACTGGCGAGATCGAAGTCTTCATCCGGGACATGGAAGTTCTTGGCTCTGCCAAGGAATTGCCGCTGCCGGTTTTCGGCGAGCAGGAGTATCCGGAAGAAGTGCGCCTGAAATATCGCTTCCTGGATCTGCGCCGCGAGAAACTGCACAACAACATGATCCTGCGCTCCAATGTCGTGCGCGATATCCGCGACCGCATGTGGGCGATTGGCTTCAACGAGTTCCAGACCCCGATCATCACGGCCTCTTCCCCGGAAGGCGCGCGCGACTTTCTGGTGCCGTCCCGTCTGCATCCGGGCAAGTTCTATGCGCTGCCGCAAGCGCCGCAGCAGTTCAAGCAGCTGCTGATGGTCTCAGGGTTTGACAAGTACTTCCAGATCGCGCCGTGTTTCCGCGATGAAGATCCGCGTGCCGACCGTTCGCCGACCGACTTCTACCAGCTGGACATGGAAATGTCCTTCGTGACCCAGCAGGAAGTTTTCGACACGATCGAGCCGGTGATTGCAGGCGTTTTTGAGAAGTTCGGCAACGACCGTCCGGTCAACCGCAACTGGCCGCAGATCTCCTATAAGGACAGCGCGCTGTGGTACGGTACTGACAAGCCAGACCTTCGCAACCCGATCAAGATGCAGATCGTCTCCGAGCATTTCGCCGGATCCGGCTTTGCGATCTTTGCCAACCTTCTGGAGCAGCCGGGCACGGAAATCCGCGCCATTCCGGCCCCAAAAGGCGGCAGCCGCAAGTTCTGCGACCGCATGAACAAGTTCGCGCAAGGCGAAGGCTTGCCGGGTATGGGCTATATATTCTGGCGCAAGGCCGAAGACGGTTCCATGGAAGCGGCCGGTCCTCTGGCGAAGAACATCGGTCCGGAGCGCACCGAAGCGATCCGTCAGCAGCTTGGTCTTGAAGTCGGCGATGCGGCCTTCTTCCTGGGCGGCAAGCCGAAGCAGTTCCAGGCCGTTGCCGCAAAAGCCCGTGTCACCATTGGTGAAGAGCTTGGCCACACCGACAAGGACCGGTTCGAATTTGCCTGGATCGTCGACTTTCCGATCTACGAGAAGGACGAAGAAACCGGCGAGATCGACTTTGAACACAACCCTTTCTCCATGCCGCAGGGTGGGATGGAAGCGTTGGAAGGCGATCCGCTGGAGGTTCTTGGGTGGCAGTACGATCTGTCTTGTAACGGTCACGAGCTGGTGTCCGGTGCGATCCGGAACCACAAGCCGGAGATCATGTACAAGGCGTTCGAGATCGCCGGTTATCCGAACGAGGAAGTCAACAAGCGTTTCGGCGGCATGGTCAACGCGTTCCAGTACGGCGCTCCGCCGCACGGTGGCTGTGCGGCCGGTATCGACCGGATCGTGATGCTGCTGGCTGACGAGGCGAACATCCGTGAAGTTATGCTGTTCCCGATGAACCAGAAGGCTGAAGACCTGATGATGGGCGCCCCGAATGAGCCGGATACCGCTCAGCTGCGCGAACTGCACCTGCGGCTTAACCTCCCGGAGGAATGATCTTTTCGGGAGAGGGTGCGAAAGCCTGATACAAACTTCCAGTCCGCTGGAGCACAAAGGCCGGCTTTGCTGGCCTTTGTCGTATCAGACGGCTAGAAAGCTCCGATTGGTGATTTGCCGCTGATCGAATCGCACCAATGCAGTTCGCGAAACGGTGGTCTCACCTATCGCTGCCTGAAATCACTGATTTCAACGCAATGGGCGATGCTTCTGGTTTTAAGATTGATGCGAAACGCGATAGATAGTGCGGGCAGGGCGGCGCAGGGAAGGACACAGGGTCCAGATGCGCTGAAGAAAGGCATGAGTGCGTGCTCAAATTTCGGAAAGTGAACGCTGAGACGGATCCGAATGAAACCATTCCCTTGATCCGGCGTCTCTTCGGGGAAAACCTGAGGACCTATCTGCCTCAGTACGCGCTCGCCTTCGTGTTCATGGGGTTTGTGGCGGCGACCACAGCGGCCAGTGCCTGGATCATGCGCGATGTGGTCAATGAGGTGTTCGTCAACCGCGACCAGCAGATGGTCTATGTCATTGCCGGTGTGGTGATGCTGATTTTCGCGGTCAAGGGCGTGTCCACCTATGGCCAGTTGGTGGTGCTTGCCCGGGTCGGCAACGCGATCATCGCCAGCCTGCAGAAGCGCCTGTTCGACCATATACTGCAGCTCGACCAGGCCTATTACGACCGGAAGTCACTCGCCGAGATCAATGTGATCGTCACTCAAGGTGTGAACTCCGCCCGTATGACGATGGACATGGTTGTCGTCTCTCTCGGCCGTGATCTTCTGACCTTGATCGGTCTTGTCATCGTGATGGTCGTTCAGAACCCGCTGCTGAGTTTCTTTGCCTTCGTCATCATGCCGCCGGCAGTCATCGGCGTGGCGATTCTGATCCGAAGGGTCAAGAAGCATATGAACCGCCAGGTGGTCTCTACCGCCAAAATCACGGCAGCCCTCCAGGAAACAGTGCTTGGCGTTCGTGTGGTCAAGGCGTTTGGTATGGAAGACGCCATGCGAGGCCGCATGGGCCACTCTGTAGAGGATGTTGAAAGACAGGCCAACAAGATCGCAACCTTGAGCGCCCGGACATCTCCCATGATGGATACGCTCGGCGGGTTCGCCATCGCGATGGTAATCTTTTACGGTGGGTACTCCGTTGTAGAGCTGGGTCAGGATCCGGGCTCGCTGTTCTCCTTCATCACGGCGCTTCTGCTCGCTTACGATCCGGCACGGCGCCTTGCCCGGCTTAATGTCAATCTCGGCCGAGAGATGGTCGGCTTGCGTTTGATGTACGATTTAATCGATGAACGGGCGGATCTGAAGGATCGCGACGGAGCCAAGCCACTTGCCGTTTCGAGCGGCGAAATTGTTTTCGACGATGTGCGGTTTTCCTATGGAGACGGTGCAGCACTCAGCGGGGCGTCCTTCAAGGCCGAACCGGGCAAAATGACCGCGTTGGTCGGTGCCTCGGGTGCCGGCAAATCGACCGTGTTCTCGCTAATCGAGCGGTTTTATGATCCCCAATCCGGCGAAATCCTGATCGATGGCCAGCCGGTTCAGGAGGTCCAGGTCGCGACCTTGCGCCGGTCCATCGCCTATGTCGGGCAGGATGCTTACCTCTTCAACATGAGCCTTCGCGAAAATATTGGCGTTGGTGTGCCTGGCGCAACCGAAGCTGACATCATCGAAGCGGCGAAGGCGGCGAATGCGCACGATTTCATCACCACTCTGCCGGACGGCTACAACACCAGCGCCGGGGAGGGCGGGAACAATCTCTCCGGTGGTCAGCGCCAACGGATCGCCATTGCCCGTGCCATGCTGCGCGACGCGCCGATCCTTTTGCTGGACGAGGCAACATCGGCATTGGATGCAGAATCAGAAGCCAAGATCCAGTCCGCCCTGGAAACCCTGATGACCGGCCGGACGACTTTGGTCATCGCGCACCGGCTCTCAACAGTGCGCCATGCCCACCAGATCCACGTTATGGATCAGGGCAGGGTCGTTGAAAGCGGAACGCATGACCGGCTGTACGATCATGATGGAATTTACCGCCGGCTCTGTGATCTGCAGTTTCAGGACAAGACGGAAGCGGCGGAGTAGTTTTCCCGCCGCGCCGCAAGCGTTTATCAAGCGACCCGTCGGCGATGGGTCGATCAGTTTCCCTTCGTCGCGCGAAATCTAAATTATTTGCAATCGTTGCGTTCATGAAAGAGCCGCAATTGGTTCAGATGTTTGCTTAGCGAAACCAGGCACATGGCTGATTGATCAGCGAGTGGCCCTGGCGTCATCAAAAATCTTGACCGATTTTGCAAAGGACTTTTCAAATGTCAGCACGTCCCGTCATTTCAACCATTGCGGCCGCCGCATTGTCGGTGTTTGCTTTTTCTGGTGCCGCCTCGGCGATGTCCGAGCCAACCTTTGAAGAAGCCTTCGCGGCTGCTGAAACGATCTCCTACAAAGCTCAGGTCGTCACGACAAACCCGGCCCGCAACGAGATCATCGTCAAAGCGAAGGACCGGAATGAGTTCGCCGTGCCGGTTCAGCCCGGATTTGACATCGCATCGGTGCGGGAAAACCAGTTCCTGAATGTGACGTATCTTGCCGGTGTCGTCATCGACATCGAAAAAAGCAAAAACACCAAGCCTGAGATCGATGCCTCAAAAACGGTCGTTCTGGCCGATGAAGACCGGTTGCCTGCGGGCCTGACAGCCCGTCAAATGACCGTCACAGTCAAGATCCTCACCGCGGATACGGAAACCGGAAAGGTGCGTTTCACCGGGCCGGATGGCGAGGACCGCGCATACACAGTTCAAAACCCGGATATCTTGAGTGATTTGAAGATCAAGGGGGGTGATCTGTTCGACATCACCTTCTTCGACGCCATCGGCTTCGAAATTACCAATACCTGAACAAGACTGATGAAAATAGAAAACGCGGCGGTGTGTCCCGCCGCGTTTTTTTGTTTTCGGATGAGGGATTATTGATTGGCAGTAATGGACACACCCAGCAGCTGCGGGACCATTTGCGGGGCCATCATCGCCGCACCCATGATCTGGGCAAACGGGACCGGGTTTTCCGGAGACGCTGTAATTTCCAGAGAACCCGGGTTGGTCAAATACTGCGTTACAGCTTCGGCGACCTGGCCTTCGAGTTCCTTGTTCTGCAGCATGCCCAGCATCAGCGGCAGGCTGCCCGTCAGACCAGCAACATACTGCTGGGTGTCGACGCCGGCCTTTTGAGCTTCCTGATCCAGCACCCGGCCGGTCAGAGACGCGTCATCCAAACGGATGCGGACATTGGACACGGTGATGTTCTGAAGAAGCGCCATGGATTCTTCCGGATTGTCGGAGGCCTTGTTCAGCTCCTCCACAACTTCGCGCGTCACACCGCCGAGAGAGAGAGACAGGGACAGCGCGGCAGCGTCCTGACCATCAATTTTAAGGTCCGGGATATTGATGGTTGCCGCATCCGGATCCCATTTGCCGGAGCCCGAAACGTTCATGTTGAGGGTTTCGTAGCCAAGGTCCTGCAGGGATTTGGCCTCTTCGGCCTGGATCTCTTTCACATCCACAACGATGTTGGAGATTGCGAACTTACCACTTGTTGGCTGATCGCCGTCCATTTCGTCGATGGAAGAAGTGATCGTGTCGATTGTGGCGATCTTGCCGTCTTCATCGTTGATCTGGATGGTCGAGGCTTCGAAGGTCTTGTAGCTCGGATCAACGGTCGGGGCGCCGTTTTGAACTTCTTCAGCCGCTGGCAAGACAAGATCCGTTGCGGTCATGTTTGCCATGGTGAGGCCGCCGTCGTCGGCAGCAAGTTCGAGGTCTTGGAGCTGAAGGCCGCTCAGTTTCAAACGGCCATTGTCCAGAACAGAACCGCCGGAGAGGGTCGTGGTTCCGATCGTGACAGTGCTGTCGTCCTCTTCGCTTTTAAGAACGAGGTCGGCAATGGTGACGTCACCGCCCGTTTCGTTGACGCTGCCATAGCTTTCCACGTCGCTGCTGTCGGAATCGAGGAGTTTCAAGAACGCATCGGCAACCGGTACGCCGCTCGGGTCGAAAGCAAGGGCCGGTGCAGCCTGAGCCAAAAACAGGCCAACTGCGGTTGAAAGGCCGAGGCCGATCCGGGACTTCTTGGAAATCATGATGTGTACTCCAAACGTGAAGTGTCAGGGCTGACGCGAGCCTGCGTCATAGCTTAATACCAACGGCGACAGATAGGGACCCATTTATTGCAGCTGGTGCGAATTGAAAAAGAGACCGGTTTCTTGACCTGCCTCGAGGGTTTTGTCACCCGATTGGTGCAGCGACAATGTGACGGCGATCACGCTCTTGGCGGATTTCCGCACTTGGGCCGGTAAATGCGCGCCGAAAGGTTGTGGAAAATGAAAACTGCGGTAGGCGCAGCCACAGCGTGCGCAGTCGCAGTTTGGGTTCATCATAAGCTGCCAAATAGCCTGCTGGCTTAGTGAAATCGCCCTGTCAGGGTTAAGAAATGCTTCTGCATTCAGGGCTTGTTTACCCATTTCGCGGCATGGTCTGCGGGAGATGTTACTCAACGGGCTTGCGCATTGTCCTTTCGTTATTTCGGTTTTGCTAAGACGGTTCTGATCGCACTGGTGCTTGCGACAACGCCGTTGTTTGCGATCAATATTATCCTCAACCAATATGCCGAGAGCCGTGCCGTCAGCGAGATGGAAGCGATGGGGCAGGTGTCCATCCGCCGTGCGGAAGAAGCCATCACCACCACTGTTTCTTTCCTGCAAAGGCTGGATCGCGACGACGTCGAAACCTGTGATGCAGCTGACCGGATCATCTATGAGCAGCAGATCATCGACCACGGCATGATTGATGCCATTGGGTTGGTGGACGCTGCCGGGCAGCGCATGTGCATCATCCCGGACCGTGAGCTGGCTGCAGAAGTGGTACTTCCGCCTCTGCGTCCAGATGGCCCGCTTGTGGGCATTGGCATGCTGGAGCGCAGTTACCTTGGCGCCAGGGCGGCCGTGGTCAGTTGGGATCTGAAAAACGAGACCCGGTTGTTTGCCGAGATTACCCCGGCGGTGATCGCAATGGATCCAGGTCCCGAATATCTGAGGTCTTACAGGCGGACCGAATTGCGCCTTGGCGACAATCTGCTCTGGTATCAGGTCGGCGGCTACAATTCTGAAGGCAACGATCCAAGTGAAATGCTGTCGGTTGAAGTTGCATCTGAGCTTTATCCGCTGATTGCCATCGTTAATGCGCCTGCCTCGGCGGCCTTGCAGGTCGTTCAACAATTGAAAGTCATTGCCGCGGCGGCCTGCGCAGCGATTGCTGTTCTGTTTGTCGCCATTGGCATCTGGTACTCTTGGCGGCCGGAGAGCGAGGCGAACGACGAGTTCGTCGCCGCGATCCGCAACGGCGAGTTCATTCCGTATTACCAACCGGTCATGGATATCGAGACCAAGCGTGTTCGTGGCTGCGAGGTTCTTATGCGCTGGCGCCGCCCGAACGGCATGATTGTCTCACCTGGCCAATTCATGGCCTATGCGGAAGCCAATGGGCATATCTTTGACATGACCCGCCACATGATGCGGGTGGCAAGCGACGAAGTGGGCGCGCTTTATGGCGAGCATCCGGATTTCAAGCTGTCGATCAATCTCTTCGCTGGGCATTTTCTCGACCGAGAGATTGTGGCAGACATCAAGAACACGTTTGAGAACTCCGAGATCTCCTATCAGCAAATCGTTGTTGAGGTCACCGAGCGCTATCCGCTTGAGGATATGGAACTGGCGCGCAAGATCATGGCCGAATTGCAGGCTCTCGGCGTCCGCATTGCGCTGGATGATGTGGGGACGGGCCATGGTGGCATGGCTTATCTGCAGAAACTTGGTGTCGATATCATCAAGATCGACAAGATGTTCATCGACAGCATCAGTTCCGACGACAACTCCACGACCATCGTTGATTCCATGGTCGAGCTTGCTGACAATCTCGGCATGGGCATCATCGCTGAAGGTGTCGAGGAGGAAGAGCAGATCGACCGCCTGATGGAGCTCGGCGTGACGGCAGCTCAAGGTTATTACTTCGCAAGGCCCATGCCTGCCAAAGAGTTCATCGAATTCGCCGAGCGTGTCGAAGATGAAGCCCGTGAACGCGCACGGATAGCCGCCGAAGCGGCCGCTGCAGAACAGGCCGCAGCCGAAGCCTCCATGGAAGACGAAGCCGCCTGATCTTGGGACCAGCCCGATTACAATCTAATTCAAGCGTTTGTTTCGTCATGCACTCATATCTTTCGTGGCGAAGGCGTCTATGTGGCAACCCTCAGAAATTTCTGCTCTTTTTTGTCGCTGTTCCGCAGCCTCCTGAACAAACGCCGTCAAATTTATCGCCTAAGGGCTGCTACAGACTCCTTGTCTGTACCGGCTGAACGGTATATATGGCTTGAAACTGTACTGACCAGACGGTTCAGAATCCAAGATGTCGAAGTCTACCAAAAACACAAAATGTCAGATCTTGACCGCAGCACTCGAGGTCGTCAGGCGAGCGGGCTCACCGGCGTTGACGCTTGATGCTGTAGCGGAAGAAGCAGGGCTCTCCAAAGGCGGACTGCTTTACAATTTCCCAAGCAAGGATGCCCTCATTCGGGGCATGGTCGAGTTTCTGGCCGGGAAATTCGAAGCCGAAATTGCCGCCGCGCGTGAAAATTCGGGCGGGGCAGCCTCTCCGACGCTGGCCGCCATGGTAGATGTCACAGAAGGCTGGTTAAGTGAGCAACGCGATGTTGCGCGGGCGATTTTACCGGCGACCGCTGACAAGCCGGACCTTCGCCAGCCATTCATCGACGTCAAGCTCCGGCTGCGGGCCGCGATATTGAAAGAAACATCGCAACTTGGAGCTGCGTGGGTCATTTGGACCAGCCTCGAGGGATTGCATTTTTCCGAAGCGCACTGCGTTTCGACACTGACGGATGAAGACCGGACAGCAGTTTTCGAAGAATTGCGTGGCCGGCTCAAGGAACTCAACCAATAGGACGGAACTCTATGTTGGCATTGTTGAAGACGCCCGCCGCAAGGGTGGCAGCGATCGTTTTGTCGGCGGGTTTATTGGCCGCATGCCAGGACGATGCAATAGATCCGATCGCCGAGGCGGAGGCAAAACTTCACGCCGCCCCAAGACCGGCCAAGATCTTTACTGTTTCCGATCAGCTCGGTCTTTTGGAACGCCGGTTTGCCGGACGGGTGGCAGCGGTCCAAACAGTCGATCTTTCCTTCCAGGTTGCTGGCCGGATCGTTGAGTTGCCGGTTCTGGAAAGTCAGCAGGCGAAGAAAGGCGATCTGATCGCACGGCTCGATACCGCCGACTATGATCGCGCACTGCGTGAGGCGACAATCAATGTCGAACAAGCAAAACGCGAGTTGGACCGCCTTGCGACCCTGCGCGACCGGAACGTGATTGCGGTTTCGGCCTTCGACGCACAGCAGGACAAGCATGACCTGGCTGTTGAGGCGCTGAAAGAAGCCAAGCTGGATCTCGAATACTCCGAGCTTCGTGCGCCGTTTGACGGCATTGTTTCCCTGCGTCTGATCGACAATTTCACCACGGTAAGCGTTGGAACACCGGTGGTGCGGATGCACGATGTGTCGGAAATCCAGGTCGACATCAATGTGGCCGAGGCCCTTTTTGGGCGGGTGAGGGACACGGAAGTCGTCTCGATCGAAGCCAAGTTTCCAGCCTACGGCGACAAGTATTTCCCATTGATCTATCGCGAGCACTCTTCCCAGGTCGACGATGTAACACAGACCTACCGTGTTTCGCTTGCAATGCCTCGTAAGGGAGCAGACCAGCTGTACCCGGGAATGACCGCGTCTGTAAGGGTCAAGTTCCTCCCGGAAGGGCTGTCCCTTGGGGAGATGTTTCTCATTCCGACCGGATCGGTCGCCGTTGATGGCGATGGTCAGTCATATGTCTGGATCTATGATGATGGAAGCGATGCCGTCTCAAAACGCAAGGTCGAAGTCGGCACCGTCATGGGCGACTACATCCCGGTGAGTTCGGGCCTTGGAGCTGGCGAAGACATTGTTGCTGCCGGAGCCGCATTCTTGAGTGATGGCCAGATTGTGCGACCGCTGCGCTGATCTGACAGATAATACCGAACAAGGATCTGATCCCTTGGATATTGCACGTTATTCGATCCAGAAACCGGTCAACACCTGGATGATCGTCATCCTGTCGTTGCTTGGCGGTTTGTGGGCACTCAGCACTGTTGGCCGCCTGGAAGATCCGGCCTTCACCATCAAGGAAGCGCAGGTTATTACCAGCTACCCGGGCGCAACGGCTGCGGAAGTGGAGAACGAGGTCACCGAGATCCTCGAGACCGCGATCCAGCAGCTGCCGCAGCTGAAGGAAATTACGTCTGTTTCCGAACCGGGCCTGTCGCGTATTCGTGTCGAAATCAAAGACACCTATGACGGCACCGAATTGCCGCAGGTGTGGGACGAGCTTCGCCGAAAGGTTGGTGATGAGCAGCGCGCTCTGCCTGCCGGTGCTGGAACGCCGTTGGTCTATGATGATTTCGGCGACGTGTTCGGTCTTTTCTATGCCTTCACCGCAGATGGGTACACCAACCGGGATATTCGCACGACCGTCAAGCGGATCCGGCGCGAGCTGCTCACGGTTCCGGGCGTTGGCAAGGTCGATGTCTCCGGCGAACCGGAAGATGTCATTTACCTGAATGTCGACCACGACAAGATGGTCGGCCTTGGTATTTCGATGACCGACATCACCAGCGTGCTCGATGCGGAAAACCGGATCCAGACCAACGGATCCGGCATTTCAGGGGACAAGCGCATCCGGTTGATGACGGCATCCGCCTTTGACGATTTTACGGGCATTCAGGATCTCGTGATCGGCCGGCCGGGCACCACGGCGATGATCCGCTTGTCGGACATTGCGACGCTGGAACTTGGTGAACCTGAACGGCCGTCCCGGCTGATCAGCCACAACGGACAGGAAGCGGTCACCATAGGTGTTTCGCAGATCGACGGTACGAACATCGTTGAAGTCGGCGGCCTTGTGATTGAAAAACTCGCAGAGGTCGAAGCGCAACTGCCGGTGGGGATGCAGATCCATCCGATCTACGAGCAGAACATCGTTGTCGACGAATCTGTGAACGGCTTCATCATCAACCTCGCAGCCTCGGTGGTGATTGTGATCGCGGTCCTGGCGTTGTTCATGGGATGGCGCGCTGCTCTGGTAGTCGGAACCGTGCTTCTGTTGACGGTGATGGCAACGGTCCTGTTCATGCGGTTGTTTGCCATCGAGATGGAGCGGATTTCGCTTGGCGCCCTGATCATCGCGATGGGCATGCTGGTGGACAACGCCATCGTTGTCGCAGAAGGCATGATGATCAACATGCAGCGCGGCATGCGGGCGATCGAAGCAGCCAGCAAGGTGGTCAAACAGACCATGTGGCCGCTGCTTGGTGCGACTGTGATCGGCATTATGGCATTTTCGGGCATCGGTCTGTCCCCAGATGCAACGGGTGAGTTCCTGTTCTCGCTCTTTGCGGTTATCGGGATATCGCTGCTGCTTTCCTGGATATTTGCGATCACGGTGACGCCTTTGTTCGGAAAATACTTTTTCCGCACAGCTGAGGGAGTTGGCGATGATCATGATCCCTACAAAGGCATCCTTTATACAATCTACCGGAAGTTCCTGATTGGAACGCTGCATGCCCGTCTGCTGACAATCGCGGTGTTGATTGGCGTGACGGTTGCTTGTGTGATGGCCTTCGGCAATGTGAAACAGGCCTTCTTTCCGGATAGCAACACGCCGCTCTTTTATGTCCATTATTGGAAACCTCAAGGCACCGACATCCGGTCTACCGAGGCGGATCTGAGGGACATGGAAGCCGTTGTCCTCGCAGATGAACGGGTCAAAACGGTCACCAGTTTTGCCGGCGGCGGGGCAACCCGTTTTATGCTTACGTATTCGCCGGAAGATGCAAATCCCGCCTACGGCCACATGATCATCAGGACCCACAGCCGGGATGACATTGATGCTCTGGCGTTGGATTTGCGGGAGCAATTCGGTGAACGGTTCCCGTCAGCCCAGATCATCACCAAACGTCTGGTCTTTGGTCCTGGCGGCGGAGCGAAGATCGAGGCGCGGTTCTCAGGACCGGATGAGAACATCCTGAAGCGTCTCGGGGAGGAAGCCCGGGCCGTCTTCCAGATGCCGGACAATCGCCTGGCGGACGTCAACACGGATTGGCGCCAGCGCGAACTTGTGGTCCGGCCGATCTTTGACGAAGACCGCGCCCGGATTTCCGGAATTACACGGGAAGAACTGTCTCTTTCACTGCAGTTCGCCACTGAGGGTGTTCAGGTCGGTGCGTACCGCGATATCGACGAAAGCATTCCGATCGTGGCCCGAAAGGCCGGAACTGACGGTATTTCGGTGAACGAAAGTGTGTCGGACTCGGTTGTCTGGAGCGCCAGCCAACGCCGGTACGTTCCGGTCGACCAGGTCGTTCAGGAGTTTGTCATGGAACCGCAGGACACCTTGATCCAGCGCCGCGACCGTGTGCGGACCATAACAGTGGCTGCGGAAACCACCGGCGGCGAAACAGCGACGGCCGCGCTTGCCCGTGTCCGACCTCAGATTGAAGCCATCGCGCTTCCGCGAGGTTATGCGCTGGAGTGGGGCGGGGAATACGAGAGCACCAATGACGCGCAAGCGTCTCTTGGTGCGCAGCTTCCGCTTGGTTTCCTGGTCATGCTGATCATCTCGATCCTGCTGTTTGGCTCGATCCGGCAACCGCTGATCATCTGGTTGATGGTGCCGATGTCGATCAATGGCGTTGCGATTGCCCTTCTTGCGACAGATACGGCTTTCGGATTTATGTCGCTGCTCGGCTTCCTGTCGCTCTCAGGCATGCTGATTAAGAATGCGATTGTTTTGCTTGAGGAAATCGATCTGATGATCCGGGAGGGCAAAGAGAAGTATCAGGCCATCGTTGAGGCGAGTGTCTCGCGTATGCGGCCCGTGATGCTGGCGGCGGTCACAACAATCCTTGGCATGGCGCCGTTGTTGTCGGATGCTTTCTTCCGCGGCATGGCGGTCACCATCATGGGCGGTCTGGCCTTCGCGACAGTCCTGACATTGATTGCAGCGCCTGTTCTCTATGCGCTGTTCTTCCGTATCCGGCCCACGAAAACAACGAAAACACCGTCTTCCAAAGAAGAAACCGTCCCAACCGCCGCGGCACCCGTGCCCGGCGAATAAAAAACGCCGCCTGCCGGGCGGCGGCAGGCGGCGTAACCAGAGCTGATCGCGCTCCGGCGGGTAACATTCTGGCCCTGGGGAGGGAGAGGGCCAAGATGCACCGCTCTAGCTAAGATGGGCCAGTTCGCCGCGCAGACGGGTCTTGCACTCCTTCACGTTGCCAAGCACGCGGGTGCAGACTTCCTGTTTGTTCTCTTTCTCGACCAGGAAGGTTTCCATGCGGGCTTCAAGATCCCGCAGGCGGGCGCGGCGGGCGCGGTTAGAGTTCGAACCGGACGGCAAAGCGCCAATTCCGTAATAAGGCCAGAAAAGGGTCATGTTAGGGCTCCTCTGTATTGGCAGGTAGGTCCGCGGGTCACGCAGTTTGGGCGGGGCGGAGTGTGCGTTCCACGCGCTGAATTTCATCGCGCAATCGCAGCTTGAATTTCTTGAGAGATCGGATGTGCTCCACGTCTGGATAAGGGTGCTGTTCTTCCCGCTGGATCAGGTTGTCTAAGGTGCCGTGCTGGCTTTGAAGGGATTTCAGACGTGCGTACATCTCTTGGGCTCCTCTTTTTAAACATCGTTGCACCTCCGATATGGGGAGTAGATCGAAATAGCGGAAATACATTGTTTCGATAAAACCGATAGAATATCTCTATAAGAGTATTCAGGAGGAAAGGCGGCCATGGGTTATCGACCGTCGGCGCGGCAGCTGGAGTATTTTATTGCTCTGGCAGAGGAAGGGCATTTTGGCAAAGCAGCGAAGAAGTGCCATGTTTCCCAGCCGACTTTATCTAACCAGTTCAAATTGTTGGAAGACAGTGTTGATACAACACTCGTAGAGCGCGGTACGACCGGTGTGCGGCTGACTGCAGCTGGAGAACGGCTGTTGCCGCTGGCGCGCCACGCGTTGGAGGTGTTGGACGATTTTGTGACTGCTGCAGAAGCCGGGCGTGAAAATCTCGGCGGCCTGATCCGGTTGGGGGTGCCGTCCACATTTGGGCCATATTTCATGCCGTACCTCTTGCCGATTCTGAAGTCGAAATACCCGGAACTTGAGCTTTATATCCGGGAAGACCGGCCAGTGGTTCTGGAGCAGCAAATCCTGGATGGCACTTTGGACTGCATCATATCCCCCGACTTGGCGGGGTCAGAGCGTCTTCAAGTTTTGAAGCTGTGCCAGGAAGAGTTGTCGCTTGCTGTGCCGCGGACACATCCGCTTTCGGGCCTTGAAGTCATTCCGGTCGACATGCTTCAGGGCGAAAGGCTTTTGACGCTGAGCCAAGGGTTTCGGCTTCACGACGATGTTCAGTCCCTGGCGCGGGCGAGCGGCGCTGATTTCCGTCAGGACTATGAGGGGACGAGCCTCGATGCTCTGCGGCAAATGGTTTCCATCGGCATGGGTCTGTGCCTGTTTCCAGCGGCCTATATTGCGTCCGAGTTCGGAAAAGAACCGGATATCGTCTTGAAGCAGGTTGCGGAAATGAAAACCCGCCGGACAATATGCATTGCCTGGCGGCGCAACAGTGCCCGGCACAATCATTTTCAAACGCTGTATGAATTGTCCCATGAAGCGATTGAGAGCATGAATGTTCCCGGAGTGGAACCAACTGCGGGATGAATGCTGCTACACTCTCCGATGCCGTTGCCCAAGCGGGCGCTTCTTGCCGGCTTTTCAAACGTGTTGGAGCAAGCCATGCCAAAGATTTCTGAAGCGAGCGACTACCAAACCGTCATAACAACCTTCGAGATGACACCGGGGACGTGCCTGGACCTCTTGGAAGAGCTGAAAGACGCCTACCGGGAGTTCATACAGCACCAGCCCGGATTTATCGGTGCCGGTCTACACGTCAACGATGCGCAGACACGGATCGCCAATTACTCACAGTGGCGGCGGCGGGAAGACTTTCTGGCCATGCTGCGGTCCGATGAGATGCGCGAGCGCAACCGCCGGATCCATGCCTTGTGCAAGAGCTTTGAACCGGTGATGTATGATGTGGCGGAGAGTTTCGCCTGACACTCGTGCTGCTTGGGGTTTTAGGAGCAAGCAGCCGTGACTTTAGTAACATTTGGTCCGGAAAGTTCCGGTGTCGCGACAAGACCGGACAGGCGTTCAAGATTGCATCCTCCGGTAGTTTTGCCGTAAGGTCATGCGCCATGAGGATGTTTTTCGTTCAGCTGTTCATTTTTCTGTTTGCGGCAACCGCTGTCGCGGATGAAAAACCCACAAAGATACGTCTCACCAATGGCGAATGGGCACCTTATCAGTCCCAAGACTTACCGGGATACGGAGTTTCGTCTCAACTTGTGACGAAGGCTTTCGAAGCGGTCGGCATAGACGTTGAATACGGTTTCTTTCCCTGGAACCGGGCGATGCTGCTTGTGGAGCAGGGCGCTTGGGACGGCACTTTCATGTGGGTGCTGACGCCGGAGCGGGAGCGCCTCTACCTTGCCAGCGACCCGTTGTTTGTTTTGCGGGAGGTCATTTTCTACTCAAAAGACAATCCTGTTGAAGCGAAGGAATTGAAGGACTTGAACGGCAAGGTCATGGGGGCGCTGGATTCCAGTGCATTCGGACAGCAGTTTGCTCCCTTGATTGATGATGGATCGATCATCGTCGCGAGAGTTCCGAACAATCAGCAGCTTTTTCAGATGCTGGCCATGGGCCGGGTCGATTTCGTACCTGAGCTTGAAACCAGCGGGTACGAGGCTGCCCTGGCGCATCTGACGGAAGATCAGCAAAAGCGGATTGGTCACTTGGAGAGGCTGACCTATCCATGGTCTTACCACTTGTTGATTTCTCGGCAGACGGAACATGGCCCGTATTTCGTGGATGCCTTCAACCGCGGTATGCAGATCATCAGAGCCAACGGCGAATTTGACCGAATTATTGGCCCGTATATCCGGCCCCGGTCTTTGAATTAAAAGGAAGTCCGGTCATTTGTGCAGATCTCAACAACAAAAAGAAAACGGCCCCTGCACCAATGTGCAAGGGCCGTTTTCTTATTCGGTTCAGATGAGGCGTCTATTTACTGATATTTCGCCAGGATCTTGGCTTGGGTGCCGTCATCAATCATCGACTGAAGCGCGTCCTGCATCTTTTTGACGTTGTCGGCATTCGTGCCCGGATTACACGCCATCGACAGGACTGTCTCGGACAAGACAACCGCTTCTTCGACCGCGACGCCGTCTTTCTTCAAGCTGTTGAAGAACGCTTCGGATACAGCGACCATGTCGATCCGGCCAGCTGCCAGTTTCTTGAGGGTTGTTTCCATATCCTTGGCGGCATCGATTTTCGGGAAACCTTTGTCTTTCAACAACGCTTCCGTGTAGTCCTGAGACTGCGTGCCGACCGAGTAGGCCATGGCTTCGTCGATTGTTGTGGCGTTGACGTCAGATCCAGCTTTTTTGATCAGCAGCGTCCGGTCGACATTCAGAGGTTCGACCCAAACGAACAACGGATCACGCGCCTCTGTGTGCGACGCTGTAAACACGCAGTAATCCGCTTCTTTTTCAGCTAGGCCGATTGCACGGGACCATTGCGCCATTTCGACGTCATAGGTCAGACCTGCGCGATTCATGATCTCAAAAACCTGCTCAGCACCAAAGCCGACGATCTTGTCGCCTTCCATGTAGTTGAACGGTTTGTATTCCTCGGTGGTGAGGTTGATGTCCGCAGCGTGAGCCGGAGTGAGCACAGCAGCGGCGGCAAGGGCGATGAGGCCAGCGGCAAATTTCATGTCGGTTCCTTTCTGGAGCGATTGGACTGCTTTTGTTTATTTCGCAGCCGTCATTAGAAAGGTGAGGGCCTTACTCTTGGTTATGAGTGGGGAGAATTTTAAGTGAAAGTGAGAACAGGGTTATTAAAGTATTCAGAAGTCTCTGTTTCTGGCATGTCACATCGTAAATAATCTCAGTTCATTGCAAATCAAAAGATGAAATATATTGTTCTTCGGTTCTGAGTTGCTGATTTCAAAGGCTCATAAAAACGCAAATTTGTCCGTCGAATACGTAAGTTGAATGCGCAAGCCACAAGGAGTTGGGAATACTGGCGTCCAGCCTGTTGTCAAAAGCAACTGTGATGCAGATGAGGCTCAGGTCCCGCAAAATGTCTGGTAAGGGCCAAAGTCTTGAGGTGCCGGTGTTCCGTAAGCCTCCAACCCTGCACGTTCCTCATAAGGATCCTTCAAGACATCCAGCAGCTCTTCAACCAGATGATAATCTCCAGCTTCTGAGGCATCCAGCGCCTCTTCAACCTTGTGATTGCGTGGAATGTAGATCGGGTTCACTCGGTTCATTCCGCGGCTGATTTCTTCGGCAGGGCGCCCTTCTGAGGAGCGCCGTTGCTCCCAGCGAATTACCCACGCGGATATGCCCGCTTTGTCTTCGAAGAGATCAAAAAGAGGAGCGGTGTTTCCAGAGACCGCATTAGAGAGACGCCGGAAAACCAACGTGTAGTCAGCCCCGGATGCCGCCATTGCGCCGAGGAGATCCTCAAACAGAGTGACGTCTTCATCTTGTACATCAGTCAGGCCAAGTTTTTTGGACATGCCATTGAGCCAGGCGGATCGATAGAGGTCTGGAAATTTGTTGAGTTCCTGAGTTGCGAGTTCCACGGCTCTGTCGAGGTCCGCTGGATCAAACAAGGGCAGCAGGGCCTCCGCCAAACGTGCCAAGTTCCACTGCATGATGGTCGGCTGACGGCCAAACGCATAGCGTCCACCATGATCGATTGAACTAAAGACAGCGGCCGGATCATAACCGTCCAAAAATGCGCAAGGGCCGTAGTCGATCGTTTCACCGGAGATCGTAGTGTTGTCCGTGTTCATCACACCATGGACAAAGCCGATCAGCATCCATTTGGAAACCAGTTGCGCTTGCCGGTCCACAACACGGGCAAGGAAACGCAAATGTCGATCATCCGCATCTGCAAGGTCAGGGTCATGCCGCGCGATGGCGTAGTCCGCCAGCTGCCGCACCTTGTCTGTATCGCTTCGGGCCGCAAAGAATTGGAAGGTCCCGACCCGCAAATGGCTGGACGCAACACGGGTGAGCACAGCGCCAGGTTTCAGGCCTTCACGTTGGATCATTTCGCCGGTTGTCACGGCCGCAAGCGCACGTGTCGTTGGCACACCGAGCGCATGCATGGCCTCGCCGAGGATGTATTCCCTCAGGACCGGGCCAATCACGGCTTTACCGTCGCCACCGCGTGAGAACGGTGTCCGGCCGGAGCCCTTAAGTTGTATGTCGCGGCGATGGCCTTCCTGATCGATCACCTCGCCAATCAAGAGCGCCCGGCCGTCGCCGAGCTGGGGCGAAAACCCGCCAAATTGATGACCGGCATAGACTTGGGCGAGAGGGGAAGCCCCTTCAGGACTTGCGGAGCCGGCAAAGACAGCAGCCATTTCAGCAGCCGAAAGAGCGGTGGGTTCAAGACCAAGTTCACCTGCAAGCGGGGTGTTTAACAGGACCAGTTTCGGGTCCGGTACGGACGCGCCCTGCCACTCGACGTAGAACCCGGGAAGTTCACGAGCGTAAGTGTTGTCGAACTGAAAGGCAGGTGGCTGCGTGGTCATGGCGGCGAGATCCAGTCGGTCATTGTCTACTGCCGCTATATAGTTTTTATCCCGATTGCTTTCGACCCCTGTGTGCCAATTACCGGGCTTCCATTTATTGAAGGAGATTCGCTTGATGTCTCACGCGGACTTGCGGACAGGGTTGTCCCACCTTCCGGAGCGAACCTATCGGTGAAGAAACGGGAAATTGAAAACCATTTACTGCGCAAAAAGACGCATATGTTGCCGTCTGCATTGACCTAGCACGCGCAGTCTGGCACCACGCACGTAAGGGAATACTCCCGAAAAGAAGAAAACGGGATTTCCCAGTGCATCCGAGCCAGATTCAGGATCTTGTCGATCATTGCGAGCAGTATCGTACGCCGAACAACGTAACGGCAGTTTTCCAGGTTCTCACGACCGTGCCTTTGTTCGTTGCTCTGGTTGCCGCCATGTATGTCACGGTGGACATCAGCTATTGGATCACGCTGGCTCTTTCAGTCCCGACCGCTGGATTGATCGTCCGCTTGTTTATCATCCAGCATGACTGCGGCCACGGGTCTTTCTTCTCGTCCAAAACCGCCAATGATACGATCGGGCGGTTGATGAGCATCTTGACCCTGACACCCTACGCGTATTGGCAGCGGGCGCATGCTCTTCACCATGCCACATCATCCAACCTCGACCGGCGCGGCTTTGGCGACATTGATACGCTGACGCTTGAGGAATTCCGTTCCCTGCCATTCGTCAAACGCGTCTGGTACCGGATCTATCGGAATCCGTTTTTCATGACGTTCGTCGGCGGTGTTCTGCACTTTTTGATTATCCAGCGGCTCCCGTTTACCGTTCAGCGCCCGTCCTGGAAGATGACTGCCAGCGTGCTCTTGTTGGATCTTGCCATTGTTGCCGTTTATGGCACTCTCGCGTTCTTTATGGGGTGGGTACATTTCGCGCTCGTTTTTGCACCGATCGTGGTACTGTCGGCCGCAGCCGGCGTCTGGCTCTTCTACATCCAGCATCAGTTTGAAGAGACGCATTGGTCGCGTGATGGCGTTTGGGATCGGAAAACCGCGGCAATCCTCGGCTCGTCTTATTATGAGTTGCCAGCCATACTCAATTGGTTCACAGGCAACATTGGCCTGCATCACATCCACCACCTTTGCAGTCACATTCCGAATTACCGTTTGCAGGAATGCATGGCGGGGAAACCGGAGCTGGCCTCGATTAATAAGCTCACCATTTGGGAAAGCCTGGAAAGCGCGCATCTGGCGCTGTGGGATGAAGACACCAAAAGGCTGGTACCGTTCTCGGCGGCCTAAGGCCCTACCTGGCAGTTGCGCGTTAGAAACGCGCCGTTGACTGACGGCTCGAGTGAAGAATTGGGCTTATGGCCGCAGCACCGTGTATGACATGCAGGAGCATGTTTGAAGGAAACCTCCCGTAACGGACACTTTCTGTCAATCCATAACCATTTTCTTGGCCTATTATAGGCTGCTGCATGCAGATCCTTACGTCTCGGATACGTTGCAGTGATGCTGTCATCGAGCGGGCCGCGCCTGATCAAAAATTACTGAGAATGAACGACCTCATCCAAGATCTTGCCACGACTGCCGCTGGGTGCCTTGATCCGCAAGTAGGCGGCGACGGTCGGTGCGAGGTCGACTGTTTCAACCCGCGCCGGGATGCGGCTTGCCTTCATCCCCGACCGGGAAAAGATGATCGGGACGTGCGTATCATAGGTCCACGGAGATCCATGGTGAGAGGCGACGTGAAGCCCGTCAAAATCACCCACAAACCAGTGCGGTTCAAACACCACATAAACGTCGCCGGACCGTGAGGCATGAAAATTCGCCAGCACTGCATCGCTGACCGTCGTCTTGGCAATTGCAGCACTTGCAAGATCCTCGCTGGATATCGCGTAGGCAATGGCCGGCATCTTTTGCAGTTCTTTGGCGAGAGCTCTGGCAACGTCCGCTTTTTCTAGTCCTTTGTCTGAAATAAGCTGTTCGTTGAGATAGACATAGGGTTGGGAAAAAGAGGAAATAAGCTCCTGAGCGACCCCAAACTCAGCAATCAGAGCTTTCGCGGCGGGTTCCTTGTCTATGTCGTCGAAAGTGAAGTAACCGGCCGGAATACCGAGATATTCCAAATAGCCCGGGACTTCCGCGCCGCCGTGGTCTGCGGATAAAACGACCAATGTGTGTTCCAACCCGATTTTTTGATCCACATGGTCGAGCAGTTGGCCGATGGTTTCATCAAGACGGCGCAGATTGTCCTCGGACTCCAAGCTGGAAGGGCCGAAAATGTGGCCGACATAATCAGTCGATGAAAAACTGACGGAGAGATAATCGGTAACGTCGTCTGTACCGATACCCTCCTTGTCGATCAGTGTTTTTGCAAACGATGCCGTCAACTCATCGCCCGCCGGGCTGAGCGTCAAAAATGTCGTATAGTACTTGCTGTCCCAAGCTCCGAACGGATGGGGAAATGTGCGGCCAAATCCCGGAAAATCGGTTTCCCATTCCGCATCATCGAACGCAGCAAAGCGATAGGTTTGTTCAGGGTCAGTCAACTCCCAGTCTGTGTAGGCGTAGGCCAGAACGTGCCCGGCATCATTCCAAGCATTGACCCAGTCTGGATAGGTGTCCATGTAGTAGCTGGACGTGACAAACCGACCATCGCTCTTTGAGAACCAGTAGGCAGTTCCGGCGTGGCCGGCCATAGAGATGGCACCGCGATCCTTGACGGACACCCCGAATATCTTTGAAACGCCTGCATTTGCGATCGCGATTTCATCAGACAGCGTAGATGACAAGATCGACGCGGGGGAACGTCCATCAGATGTCGCAGCCCGCTGTGTAGGATCGATTTCGGTAGATTGATCTACCCCGGACATCGCGAGCAGGGGATAATCAGGATCCTGAACGTTGTAAAACGGCTTGCCGGTTGCTCGGTCGAACCAGAGGTTGGCAACCATTCCGTGAACGGCGGGATCAGTGCCTGTCGCCAGTGTTGTATGACCGACAATCGTCTCTGTGTTTGCGTGCCGATGATGGGCGTTGGTGTAATAGATGCCGTTTCGAAGAAGGCGTTTGAAACCTGTTTCGCCAAAGTGCGCAATGTTCCGGTCGATCAAGTCACCGCGCAGCTGATCAACTGTGATCTGCAAGACGAGCTTCGGATGCTCCTCGGCTTCGGATTGGGACGATGTGGCAGCACTTGCCGCCAACATGCCAAGAACCAACCAACGCATTTGCATGATCAAAGTGCAGACCTGATTTTCTTGAAGGCTTTGGACAGCTCGTCGCCAAGCAAGGAGGTAGCTTCACTGATGTTCTGAGCGGATTCGCCGAGTTTGGCTTCCGCTTCGAAACTGTCCCATTTCTTCTCCAGCTCGTCCCATTCCTCCTGGAGCTCTTTGCTGCCCAGATGGATTTTCAGTTTAACCTCGTCGCGGGTCTGTTTCAGCTCATTCACGATGTCTTTGATGTCCGGCATTTCTCGGCCTCCAAATACTAAGAACGGGGCATCCTAAGACGCCCCATTCCGTTTAACCAAGGACTATTGCGCCCCGCCAGGCTGACTCAGCTTTTCCATCACTTTATCGAGACTGAAGGACGCAGCTTCTTGGCGCGGCGGATATTCCTGGAAGGTTGCCAGGAACTTGCCAACATATTGCTGCGCCGGAACAAGCAAATAAGCCCGGTCAATCATCCAGTCATAATAGGTGTTGGATGTCCGGTAGGCGCGCTCATAAGGATCGCGGCGCAAGTTGGTGATCAAGGGGACGCGGAGCGGGGTTAAGGGCTCCATCCAGGCGCGGAAGGTTGCCCAGGCTTTCTGTTCCAGGAACGTGATTTTCCAATTGGCGTAACGAAGCGCGGCCAGATCGCCATCGTCAGTGAAGTAGAAAATCTCGTCGCGCGGGCTTTCCTCCACTTCACCCTGTAAGAGCGGCAGGATGTTGTATCCGTCGAGATGTACCCGGTAATCCCGGCCCATTGTGTCCGAGGACACGCCTTCAAGCAGGTCTTCTTTCACGGTCTCGTTGCCCGCCGCAGCCAGGAAGGTCGGCAGCCAGTCCATGTGATGGACAATCTCGTTCGACACCGTGCCCGGCTGTATCTGCCCCGGCCAGCGTACCATCGCCGGTACTCGCCATGCGCCTTCCCACTGAGTGTTTTTCTCGCCCCAGAACGGGGTCATTCCCGCATCAGGCCAGGTGTTCATGTGCGGGCCATTGTCGGTGGAATAAAATACAATGGTGTTGTCTGCGATACCAAGATCATCGAGCTTGTCGAGGAACTGACCTATGTGCATATCGTGCTCGATCATGCCGGCGGTGTATTCATCCGCAACGCCATCGGTCAGACCGTTCGCGGTTTCACGCATCTCATCTTTGACGTGGGTTCGGAAGTGCATTCGAGTGCCGTTCCACCAGACAAACCACGGCGTGCCTTCGGCTGTCTTTTCCTCAATGAAGGCAAGCGCAGCTTCTGACGTTTCATCGTCGACGACCTTTTGGCGTTCGATGTTGAGCGGGCCGGTATCTTCAATGTCCTGAGTTACCGTGCCGCCATCGTAAGAAGCAGAAGAGCGGATCACGCCGCGCGGACCAAAGGCCTCCAGGAACGTGCGGCCATCCGGCAGAACTGCATCGCGCGGGTAGTCCTCGTTTTCGGGCTCCTCTTCGGCGTTCAGGTGATAGAGATTACCGAAAAACTGGTCGAAACCGTGGTTGGTCGGCAGGTGTTCGTCCCTGTCACCCAAGTGATTTTTGCCGAACTGTCCGGTCGCGTAGCCTTCATCTTTCAGAAGCGCTGCAATGGTCGGATCTTCAATCTGCATGCCTTCGTCTGCACCCGGCAGCCCAACTTTGGAGAGCCCGGTGCGGAACACGGATTGCCCCATGATGAAGGACGACCGGCCGGCAGTACACGACTGTTCGGCATAGTAGTCGGTGAACATTACGCCTTCCTTGGCAACTCGGTCGATGTTGGGCGTTTGATAGCCCATAAGGCCGAAGGTGTAGGCGGAGATGTTCGATTGCCCGATATCGTCACCCCAGATGACCAGGATATTGGGCTTTGTGTCCTGTGCTGCTGCCGGGGTCATCCCGGTGACAGCCAGGGGAACGAGAGAAAGAGTCAAAACCTTCAATCGCTTGGAGATATTCAGAGAATGCATGGAACCTCGCAATCCGTGAGGTGATGGGAACGTGCCAATGTGTCACCAAAGCAATTTTCAGCGCACGTGCACAGTTTATGCGCAACTTCCGTTCGTTGGGAAGGGTGAAAATAACGCAACGTTATTTCAAGGGAGGTGGTGCGTGCCGACACCGGTGGCCCCGTACCAAAACATTGCTAGCGTTGAAAAATCGCATGTGACCGGCTGCCGCATGGCGTGTCGCCGCACTTCACCGGATTCACATTGAGTAGGTGAAATCCCTGATCCATATGATGAGTCAGCGATCAACCACAACCAGGCCTTCGGGCCGGGAAAGAGCCATGGAAGAACTTCTTCTCAGCCGTATCCAGTTTGCGGCCAACATCTCGTTCCACATCCTGTTCCCGACGATCACCATCGCGCTGGGGTGGGTTCTGCTGTTCTTCAAACTGAGGTTCAACGCGACCGGGGATGACCGCTGGATGGCGGCATACATGTTCTGGGTAAAGATCTTTGCCCTCTCTTTTGGCCTCGGTGTTGTAAGCGGCATCACGATGAGCTTCCAGTTCGGCACCAACTGGCCGGGCTTCATGGAAACGGTCGGCAACGTCGCCGGTCCGCTGCTCGCATACGAAGTTCTGACAGCCTTCTTCCTTGAGGCGGCCTTCCTTGGGATCATGCTGTTTGGGGCTTCGCGCGTCCCGAATTGGCTGCACACGCTTGCAACCTTTCTTGTCGCGTTCGGAACCACCGTCAGCGCGTTTTGGATCCTTGTCCTGAATTCCTGGATGCATACACCGACCGGTTTTGAGCTGCGCGATGGGATCGTGCATGCCACAGATTGGTGGGCGATCATTTTCAACCCGTCCATGCCCTACCGGTTGGCGCACATGCTGCTCGCAAGCGGCTTGACCGTTGCCTTCCTCATTCTTGGCATCTCGGCGTTCCGCCGTTTGATCGGCGATCAGTCCAAAGGTGTTCGCGTGACCTTCAAAACCGGCGCGTGGATGGCTGCTATCCTTATCCCGGTACAGATCTATGCAGGTGATCTGCATGGCCTCAATACACTGGAGAACCAGCCGCAGAAGGTCGCGGCCATGGAAGGCAACTGGGATACCTCGTCTCACGTTCCGCTTTTGCTCTTCGCCCTCCCGGACGAGGAGAAGCGACAGAACGATTTTGAGATCGGCATTCCGAGCGGCGCGTCGCTCATCCTCAAACACGATCCGGCTGGTGTGGTTCCGGGCCTGAACGATTTTTATGCCGAGGATGGAACCGCGCTTCACCCGCCAGTGGCCCCGGTCTTCTGGTCCTTCCGCGTGATGGTTGGGACAGGTGTACTGATGCTCGTCATGAGCTGGGCGACTGTCATCATGATGCGCCGGAACAGCGGTGTGGACGGCTTGAACCCGTGGTTGCTGCGTGGCCTCGTTGGCATGACCTTTTCCGGCTGGCTGGCAACACTCGCAGGCTGGTACACCACGGAAATCGGCCGTCAGCCCTGGCTGGTTCAAGGTGTCCTGACAACCGAGGCGGCTGTTGCGGATGTCCCGGCGCCCATGGTTGCGACAACCCTTGCCGCTTACCTGATCGTCTATGCGGTTCTGCTGGTGGCCTACATCACAGTCATCTTCCGGCTGGCCCGCAAAGCGAGCAACCCTGAAGATACAAGGCCGCACTCTGGTGCTGCCCAAGTGGCCCTCGTCCCGGCGGAGTAAGACAAAATGACCTTTTTTGGTGATCCAACCGTCTGGTTGCCGCTGGCCTTCGCCGCTCTCATGGGCATCTCGATCCTCGTCTATGTCGTGCTCGACGGCTTTGACCTTGGGGTGGGCATTCTTCTGCCCTTGGGGGATGAGCAAGAAAAAGATCGCATGATCGCGGCGATTGGCCCCTTTTGGGATGCCAATGAAACCTGGCTGGTGCTCGCGGTGGGGCTGTTGCTTGTGGCCTTTCCGGTCGCCCACGGCGTGATCCTGACCGCGCTTTACCTCCCCGTGGCAGTCATGCTGATCGGGCTCATTTTGCGCGGCGTTGCGTTCGAGTTTCGCGCAAAGACCACCGGCAAGCAGAAGCATCGCTGGAACCAGGCGTTCTTCTTTGGCTCTATGTCAGCCTCGCTCGCGCAGGGGTATATGCTCGGCCTCTACATCATGGGCCTGGAACACACTCCAGCAACAGTCGCTTTCGGCGTATTGACCGCGCTCTGTCTGACGGCTGGTTACGGCTTTATCGGTGCGACCTGGCTGATCATCAAATCCGAAGGCACCTTGCAGATGAAGGCGATCCGTTGGGCGCGGACGCGGCTTTGGGGTGTGGTCTTGGGCTTTGGGGCGATCTCGCTGGCAAGCCCGTTGGTGAGCGAACGGATCTTTGAAAAATGGTTCTCATTCCCCTCGATGATCCTGCTGGCGCCCCTGCCGTTGATGTCGGCCCTTTTGGTGTTCATCCTGTACACAGCGCTGCAGCACCTGCCGGCGAAAGACGACAAGTGGGCGTGGGTGCCATTCACGGCAACGGCTAGCCTGTTCCTCCTGGCATTCGCAGGTCTCGCTTATTCCTTCTACCCCTACGTGGTGCCGGAACAGCTGACCCTTTATGAAAGCGCAAGCGCCCCCGAAAGCCTGTTTATCATTCTGGTGGGAGCCTTGTTCGTGCTGCCGGTGATCATCGGCTACACAATCCTCGCCTACACCGTCTTCCGCGGCAAGGCGACGGAATTGCGCTACGATTAATTGTCACTAAGAGGGGCAGGACTAGATCATCGGGTGTTTTGTTTGAAACGCCCAAAGATGCTCGACCACTTAAAAGCGATCAGCCTTGGGCGTGAAATCGATCCTGATTTAACGCCCGCTGATCTGGGACGAGGTCGGCGGATGTTCAACCGGGTTCTGTTGAACATCCAATAGCTGATCGATTTTAAGTGGTCGGGCATCTGTGTGCGTTTTCCTGAACGCACGATGCTCTAGGCCGGTGCTGCCCTTTCTCCATCCGCGGCGTTTTCAGAACCGGTTGTTTCAAGGGCATGAATGGCAAGGCTTTGCCCGGCTTCCTGCATGGTCAGATAGGTTTGGTCCGCCCCGGCTTCGGTGATTTGTGCCACATGATCGGCATGCAGGGCATGGCTGACGATCGTGCCGGAAAAGCCACTGGCCCGCAGCATGCGTGCTGCGATCAGTTTGGCCTCGAGATCGTCCATCGCCAAGACGGCGGCGGTGATCTTGGTGAGGTCGACGCTGTTCCAGAAATTGCTGTCTTCTGCGTCTGCAAAGATTGCATTTCGGCCAGCCTCGGCATGTCCCTCGACCTTGTAGATATCCGCATCCAGACCGATTGGGCGATGTCCTTTTTCAATGAGAGCATTGTATGCGGCGGTCCCGGTGCGCCCCATCCCGAATACCAGGATGTCCGCGTCTCCAAGGTCTTTGGGTTGTTCGTCCGGGTGACGCGTCGACAGTTCAAACCGTTGCAATTGAGGTTCGAACCTTTCGAAGATCTGGTGCGCGAAGCGATTGAGGGGCGCTGCAATCAGGAAGGACACCGACACGGCAATCGCAAGAGGGACGAGATAGTCCTGAGCGGCGGGGATCCCGGCTGCGACGATCAAGCCGAATTCACTATAGGCGGTTAGCGACAAGGCGGTGACGAAGGAGGTTCTTGCCCGGAGTTTGAAAGCGATCAGGACGGCAAAAAACAGGATGCCTTTGACGGGCAACAGTGCTGCCAGAACCAACGCAAAGATGATCGCATTCCAGTCCGGCAGCCCGGACATTCCGATCGACAGGAAGAAGCCGATCAGGAATACTTCCTTGAGCGCCCAAAGTGAGCTGGACAACTCACCCGCCCGGGGATGACCGGAGAGCAGAAGCCCCATAACGAGGGCACCGATCTCGCCTTTCAATCCGATGATCTCGAAACCGACACCGCCGATCACAAGGCTGAGCATCATGCCGGCCAACAACAAGACTTCGTCGTGCCCGGCAAGATCTAGCAACTTGAACAGGACTGGCCTCAGCAACGGCGTCGCGAAAATTAAAAGAGCCCATGGGCCTGGCAGCTTGCCTGCGAAGATAGCCAAAACCACCAGCGCGATAATGTCTTGCACGATCAGGATGCCGATGGCGGTCCGCCCATGGAATGTTCCAAGTTCGCGCTTGGCCTCAAGGATTTTTGCCGACAGCACGGTGGAGGAAAAGGCGAGGGCGATGCCAACAAGCAGCGCACCCATCCATTCGGATGTGAAGAGCAGCCAAATGATCGGTGTGAATACACCAATGGACACGATAAAGTGGATCAGCGCGCCGCCAACCACTTGCGGTTCGGTGATCTGCCGCAACTTCATTTTCAGACCGATGGTGAACAGCAGCATCAGAACGCCGAGTTCTGCGATGTATTCAAGAATTGGACCCGTTTCACCGGGCATGCCAAAGCGCGGTCCGATCAAGTTGATGAAAAAGCCTGCAGCAAGAAAACCGACTAGGGGCGGGAGGCCCACCTGCCTGACAGCAAGGCCGAACACGAACGCTGTTCCGATCGCAAAGACTTCAAAGTGCATGCCGGTCTCACCTGTTGGTTCGTGCCCTAACGGTAGGCGTTAAGTCTCGGGCGATTCCCTGAGCACTTCAATCGTCTTGGGCAGTTTCAATCACAGGGCCCGGGTGCGCGACTTCGAACCGATAACCAGGTCTTTCAATTGGAAAGACATCGGACCCCTGGATTGGCCCACCGTGAGGAGAAGGCAAAGGGCCGAAAGACCCTTAGCATCTTGAGGGATGGCCAACCCGTCAGTTCACTTCGCGCGTGGGTGTCTCACCCTTGGCCTGTTCTTGAAGACCAAGAACGTCTTCGAGTGCTGTCTGAAAGCGGTCAACGACGCCATCGGCCGTCTCCAGATTGAAGGCGAAGTTCAGGCTTACAGTATCGGCAAGAAACACCGGTTCGAACTCGGTGGGGTCTATCCCTGCCTTGGTCGCGAGCCTTGCAAAGTTTTTCCATTGGATCGGGATGAAATCGATCCGGTCGGCGGCCAGCATTTTGACATTGAAAATGCCTTGACTGTTGAACGTCGTGTTTTCTTCCGGAATACCGTGCCGCTTTGCAAAAACCGCACTGGCTCCATCAATTACAACGCCGACCTTGTATTGATGGAGGTCTTCTGACCTTTCGATTTCAAAGTTCCGCTCCTTCTTGCCGATGAAATAGGAGTCGAACTTGAGTATCGGGCCTGCCCATTTGAACAGGCGTTCCCGTTCGGGCGTCCGGCCCGTGGAAAACAGAACCGTGTTCGCATCAACCTGAGCTTCGCGAAATGCGCGTGCCCAAGGAAGGAATACAATGTCCTCTCGTGTTTGGGTTGACCCAACTTTTTCAAGGATCTTCTCCAAGAGATCGGCTGTTTGACCCTTGACCACGTCATCTTCGACATAGTGGTAGGGCTTCCAGTCTTCTGAAAAAAGCTTGAGTTCTGGAAAAGCGGTCGCGGCTTGAACCGGCGACCCATTGGACACTGCTGCAGTGAGAAGCAAACCGGCAGCAACGACCGCTTGCCATCGACGTGACAAGCCACTCACAATTCGCTTCGCTGCTTTTGGATCTGACATCTACTGCTTCATCCAACCATGCTATGGAAGCATTAACCGGTAACACCTATAGAAGTTAAAAGTCTGAGCTTTAAAAAGTAAATAATATCGGCGTCACAAAGTCGTTTAGTTTGAAGAAATCATAGGGGAGGGTTTTGAGAATCTACGTGTATTTTAAAATTACATTACTCTGGGTGTTAGAAGCATCATTTTTAGGCAAATTGACTTGCCAATAACGCGAGCAAATAGTGGCAGGTTTCGTGCGGCAGACTTCACGGGTCTGTCACTTCCAGGACTTCGCCGGTGTTCAGGCGTTTGATGAAATCAACCCGGTTTCCACTCCAGTGATAGCTGAAATGCGAGGATTGGAGAGGGACCGAAACGACATCCGGCCAGAATGCGCCCAGACATTCACCGCCCGGACACCGGACGCTGTTCCAGACAAGGCCATCGCTGCCTGAGGCTCGGATCTCGGCGCCGGCCTTCTGGGAGAGACTGTAATCGGAAACATGAAGGACACCCGGCAGATCATTGACGTCTGTCAGGTCCGCGTCGACAGATCCAACCAGAAGCCGGAACTGAGAGGTCCATCCGGCGTCCTCGCGTGTTGAGGCCATGAATCGTGCGTGATGATAAATCGTCTCCGCGAGAGCCACGTCCTCTGAATTGCCCGCGTAGTAAATCCCGTAGCTGCCATCGGAAAACCGGCCGGGTCTCAGCGGAGAGCAATGGACAAACGGTGCCATGACATAGCTGACCCCGGGGCCTGAAATCCGGCGATGCACCGGAACTTTGCCAAGGTCGCCGATTTCGCCGCGCACGCGCGGATTGGTTTTTGCTTCGACCGAAGCCAGAGCTTCCCAGTCTTTTGGGTCGGCGATGTCTTCAAACAAATCAATGGGAGGGTAGAGGGAGCGGATAATACGAAAGGTTCGCGCCCACGTTACGCGCCGGATATGTGGCATGGCCTACCATACCCCACGCTCGGCGTTCAGCCAGCGGCGCAGGCTTTCAAGGTCGGACATTTCACCGCGCAGCATGACATCGAGGGCAGATTTGCCCTCAAAAGCGTCATTTTCCTTCTTCACCCAGGCGTACCCACGCTTTGGCTCGTTGAAGAGGTGGCGGATGCCTTTGTGTATTCCCATCAGGTGCCCCATGCGCATTTTGCGGTCCCGGTCTACGCGGCCAATGTCCCCCCGCTTCCAGCGGTCCCATGTGCTTTGCGACATGTCGCCCAGCAGCGTGCGGGATTGCGCATCACTCAAGCCCCAGGACTTGAAGAGGTTGATCGTCGCGCGCGCCAACGCGCCGGCTTCATCGTCCGTGATGACCGGGTTCTGTGCATGTGCTGGCGTCGATGTTATCGGTTGCAAGTTCAACTCAAACTCCATCATTTGACGGTATATTATACTATATGTGTCAAATGACAATTGTGGTGATAAATTTCAAGCGAGTCCGTGGGACTGCTTTCCTTATTCAC
This sequence comes from Roseibium alexandrii DFL-11, assembly GCF_000158095.2. Taxonomy (NCBI): domain Bacteria; kingdom Pseudomonadati; phylum Pseudomonadota; class Alphaproteobacteria; order Hyphomicrobiales; family Stappiaceae; genus Roseibium; species Roseibium alexandrii. The sequence goes on along the minus strand of NZ_CM011002.1, from coordinate 1,626,857 downwards.
ATGGGAGATCGATCCCCATCACGGGTCTGGCGTTTCAACCTCAAAAAACGAAAACCCACCCGATCGTCTCCGAAGGGCGGGTTCTTTGGTTTTTGGGCGCGGCTCCCGGCTAAGGTCTTAGCTGCAGCCGGAAGTACTGCCGCAGGTGTCGCATTTCAGGCAGGTGCCGTTGCGCACCATGGTGAAGTTGCCGCATTCCGCGCAGCTTTCGCCTTCATAGCCTTTCATCCGCGCCTGGGCGATCTGCTGGGCGGCTGTGCCGACCTGCGGGGCAGGGGACACTTCAACGGCAACCGCCGCTTCCGCACCGCGGGCAAAGGCGGTTGCCACAGCCGACGTCTGTGCTGCCGGGGTGCCGGCGAGCTCTGCCGTGATAGCCTGGGTGACCTCACCTGCCGGCTCATCGGAGACCAGGCGGAACCGCTCGGTCTGTCCGCGGACGAGGCCATGGGACACCATACCGTTGTCCTTCTTGTCCTTCATGGTTCCAGCCGAAACCTTGTCACCGCTGAAGACCTCCGGCGGGACATGGGCCAGTTCGTGGCGGCCGAGATAGGACACGGCCAGCTCGCGGAAGATATAGTCAAGGATCGACGTTGCGTTCTTGATCGCATCGTTGCCCTGGACCATGCCGGCCGGCTCGAACTTGGTGAAGGTGAAAGCGTCGACATACTCTTCGAGCGGCACGCCATATTGAAGGCCGAGCGAGACGGAGATAGCGAAGTTGTTGATGAACGCGCGGAGAGCAGAGCCTTCCTTGTTCATGTCGATGAAGATTTCACCGAGACGGCCGTCTTCATATTCGCCGGTCCGCAGGAACACGGTGTGTCCGCCGATCTTGGCCTTCTGGGTGTAGCCCTTGCGGCGGGTCGGCAGTTTTTCCTGCTCGCGCACCACACGTTCCACGATCCGCTCCACAATGCGTTCGGCAACAACCTCGGCCTTTGCTGCCATCGGCAGGGCTGCGATTTCTTCCGCCGCATCTTCGGCTTCATCGTCGTCGTCGCTGAGAAGTTGGGAGTTGAGCGGCTGGCTGAGCTTGGAGCCATCGCGGTAAAGCGCGTTGGCTTTCAGCGCAAGCTTCCAGGAGAGCATGTAAGCTTCCTTGCAGTCCTCAACGGTCGCATCGTTCGGCATGTTGATCGTCTTGGAGATCGCCCCGGAGATGAACGGCTGGGCTGCAGCCATCATGCGGATGTGGCTTTCAACGCTCAAGAACCGCTTGCCGATGCGCCCGCACGGGTTGGCGCAGTCGAACACGGGGTAGTGTTCTTCCTTCAGGAATGGCGCGCCTTCCAAGGTCATGGCGCCGCACACATGGGTGTTGGCGGCTTCGATGTCGGCCTTGGAGAAGCCAAGGAATGACAGCAGTTCGAATTCCGGATCTTCCAGCTGCTCGTCGGTAACGCCGAGCGCCTTCAACTGATCGTCGCCAAGCGTCCAGCGGTTGAAGACGAACTTGATGTCGAAGGCGGACTTCATGCCGTCCTTCAGCTTGGCAAGGCTTTCATCGGTAAAGCCCTTGGTCTTCAGCGAGGCCGGGTTGATGCCCGGTGCCTGATCAATGGAGCCATGGCCCACGGCGTAAGCTTCAATCTCGCCAATTTCGCTTTCCGAATAGCCAAGCTTGCGCAGGGCTTCTGGAACTGCGCGGTTGATGATCTTGAAGTAACCGCCGCCTGCGAGCTTCTTGAACTTCACCAGAGCAAAGTCCGGCTCAATGCCCGTCGTGTCACAGTCCATGACCAGACCGATGGTGCCGGTCGGGGCGATTACAGTTGATTGCGCGTTGCGGAAGCCGTTCTTCTCGCCGAGCTCCAGAGCACGGTCCCAGGCTTTCTTGGCGCGTTCCACCAGGATCGGTTCCGGGCAGGACGCATGGTCCAACGGCACCGGATTGGTTTTGAGGCCTTCATAGCCCTCGGCCTTACCGTGCGCAGCAAGGCGGTGATTGCGAATGACGCGCAGCATATGCTTTGCGTTTTTCTTGTAACCGGGGAACGAGCCCAGCTCACCGGCCATCTCGGCAGAGGTTGCGTAGGACACACCGGTCATGACCGCGGTGAGGGCACCACAAATGGCGCGGCCTTCGTCAGAGTCGTAGGGAATGCCAGCGGTCATCAGCAGCCCGCCGATGTTGGCATAGCCGAGACCCAGGGTGCGGAACTTGTAGGACAGCTCGGCAATTTCCTTGGACGGGAACTGCGCCATCAGGACCGAGATTTCCAGAACAATGGTCCACAGTCGGACGCCATGCTCGTAGTTGTCGATCGCAAACGAGCCGTCTTCATTGCGGAACTGCATCAGGTTCAAGGACGCCAGATTACAGGCCGTATCGTCCAGGAACATGTATTCCGAGCATGGGTTCGACGCGCGGATTTCGCCATCGGCTAGGCAGGTGTGCCAGTCGTTGATGGTGGTGTGGTACTGGAGGCCCGGATCAGCGGACGCCCAGGCTGCGTAACCGATCTGCTCCCAAAGCTCTTTCGCCTTGACCGTCTTCAGGACGGTGTCGGTCTTGCGCGCGGTCAGGTCCCACTCTTTGTCTTCGACCACAGCATTCAGGAAGCCGTCGGTGACGCGCACGGAGTTGTTGGAGTTCTGGCCGGCAACGGTGAGGTAAGCTTCGGAATCCCAATCCGTGTTGTAGGTTGGGAATTCGATCTTGGTAAAGCCCTGCTTGGCGAACTGGATGACGCGCTGGATGTAGTTCTCCGGCACCATCATCTTCTTGGCTGCGCGGATTTCGCGCTTCAGCGCCGGATTTTTCGCCGGATCAAAGCAGTCACCGTTGTCCGCTTCGCAGTTTACGCAAGCGCGCATGATGGCGGTCAGGTGCTTCTGGCAGATCTTGGAGCCGGTGACGAGAGCGGCCACCTTCTGCTCTTCCTTGACCTTCCAGTTGATGTATTCCTCGATGTCCGGATGGTCTGCGTCGACCACGACCATCTTCGCCGCGCGGCGGGTGGTGCCGCCGGACTTGATAGCGCCCGCGGCCCGGTCACCGATTTTCAGGAAACTCATCAGACCGGACGACTTGCCGCCGCCGGAGAGCTTTTCGCCTTCAGCGCGGACGTGGGAGAAGTTGGAGCCGGTGCCGGAGCCATATTTGAAGAGGCGAGCTTCACGCACCCACAGGTCCATGATGCCGCCGTCATTGACGAGGTCATCGCCAACAGACTGGATAAAGCACGCATGCGGCTGCGGGTGCTCATAAGCGGTCTTGGATTTGGTCAGCTTGCCGGTCTGGAAATCGACATAGTAGTGGCCCTGGCTCGGACCATCGATGCCATACGCCCAGTGAAGGCCGGTGTTGAACCATTGCGGGGAGTTCGGAGCGACTTTCTGAGTCGCGAGCATGTAGCGCAGTTCGTCGAAGAAGGCTTGGGCATCGGCTTCGGTGTCGAAGTAGCCACCTTTCCAGCCCCAGTAGGTCCAGGTGCCGGCGAGCCGGTCAAAAACCTGGCGGCCGTCCATTTCAGAGCCGTAGCGTTCGTCTTCCGGAAGTTTCGCAAGGGCTTTCTCGTCCGCTTCCTGCCGCCACAGCCAGGAAGGAACCGTGTTCTCTTCCACCGGCTTCAGCTTGGCCGGAACGCCGGCCTTGCGGAAATATTTTTGAGCGAGGATGTCAGATGCGACCTGAGAGAATTGTGCCGGAACCTGAATGTCCTTCAGCTGGAAGACAATCGATCCATCCGGGTTTCGGATTTCACTGGTTGCTGTCCGAAAGTCTATGCTGGCGTAAGGCGATTGGCCTTCCTTGGTGTAGCGCCGCTCGATCCGCATTTTCTCAAGTCCCCTTCAAAATCCCCGACGGTTCGCCCCGAACCGATTGATCATTTCCATATCCACCCGGCGTGGTGTCGTAATTGGCCTCTGCCGCCGGGTCTCGATCCTGTATGTCACAGACTGGATATCTGTATCTAGCGCCTCTTCGTTAATGATCCACTACATATAGTGTTCATCAACAGGTTTGTCACGACATGTAGCCAGAAGCAGGACGCACGAAACCGCGCTCAGGATCCATAGTTCGAATCCTGTACGGGTACGCTTAAAACTGGTGTTTCTGGATGACCGGAGCGCCCGGGAGAGCCTCCGCCTACGCACATCGCAATGATTAGGAAACTAAAGTAAATGAATCCTTAAGGTCAACCCGCTGACGACAACAGGTAGTGCTCATGTTGTGGGCAAGCGCAAAATCTTGTGTGTCTATGTGGATAGCGGGGACCTTGGCACTCCGGCAGTTCGGTGACTGCCGGGAACTGCCGAAACAGGCTCTAAGCCCGTGATTTCGGGCCGCGCATAGTCTGTGGATGAAGATAGCTCAAATTTTATGAAACTTTTAAGAAAATGGCATCAGTGCACTTCAACGCGGTTTAAGGCCGGTCTGGTTTAGTGATCCTGCACAAGGGATCAAGGACCGCCTTTATGAAACATCATGCTGCCTTTGGCTTGGCGATGGATGACATTGACGTTGTTGTTGTTGAAGACAGCAAGCCGATGCAAACCATCCTGCGGTCGACCCTTCTCAGCTTCAAGGTTGCGCGGGTGCGGACATTTGATTCGGTCGATGATGCTCTGGAAGCAAGCCTTGCCGAACCGCCCAATCTGATCATTACAGATTGGCGCATGGCCCCGACCACCGGGTATCAGCTGTTGCGCCTCATCCGGCACAAGCACATGGAACCGCTGTGCTTCGTGCCGATTCTATTTATTACTGCCCACGGCACGCGGCCGCTCGTCGACAAGGCTCTGCGGGCAGGGGCGCATCATGTGCTTGTAAAACCATTGTCGCCGTCGACACTCCACAAGAGAATCGAATGGGTGCTTCACGACGACCGGCCGATGGTTTTGGAAAGCTCCGGTTTCTACAACATCTATGGCATCCAGAAGCTGATGGACCAGCAGGCGGAAAAGATGAAATCGCTTGCTGCAGCCAGGGTCAACCACAGGACAGCTGTCCAGAAACGCGCCGAGGTTGACGACGTGGTCCAGGAAGCCTTCGACAAGAAACATCAGCAGCCCGAAGAACCAAAAATCATTGGACGCGGGTTTGCGCAGCGCGCAAAGAAACAGTCCGCTGCTTCGCGCCATATCAGGAATGGCCGATCAGCCTAGAGGTTGCCGTTGCCTTGCAGACCGCCAGACTTTTCCAGCTGTAAGAGTTGTAGAGGTTTGTTCGTTTGATGCCCACTGTCACGATTCGTCGAAATTCCGGGGCTTGCGGCAATGCAACACTGGACACAAGCGGCACTTGACGCCATAGTCCGGCAAAATTCCGAAGGCAGTCGTAAGCCTTTGTTGATGCGACTTGAGATCAAGGGACCTTTCAAGGGCCATGAAAAAACTTCTGCTTGAAATCTTCACCTGGTGGAACGGCCATACAATGGGCACGCGGTTCTTCACTTGGCGGAAGGGCGAGTTCGTCGGCGAAGACGAGTTCGGAAACAAGTATTACAAGGAGCGCGACGGCAAGAAGCGCTGGGTTCTCTATAATGGTCTTGCGGAAGCGTCCAGCATTCCGCCAGGCTGGCACGGCTGGATGCATCACCGGGTCGACACGGCGCCGGTCGATGAGAACTACCACGCCAAGAGCTGGCAAAAGCCGCATGAAGCCAATCATACCGGAACACCGGAAGCCTATCGCCCCCACGGTTCGATCCTGACCCCGGAAAAACGCCCCGAAGTTACCGGCGATTATCAGGCCTGGACGCCAGGCCAGTAATCCAGGTACCTATTTGTTTTTTGAGGGCTCGCTGACGCGGGCCCTTTTTCGTTTGGCTGTTTTGCAGCGCGCCGCCATTCGGCAGAAGCTGGTTGGTTCCGGACCCAGTTTGACGATCTGATCTCACAAATTGCTCCCCCATGCGTCTTTCGGACATCTCTTCTGATTTCGAGGGCAATCCGCATGATCATCACCTACTCCCGTTTGACGGATCCGCAGGCAAACCAGCAGGTTGAGCAGGTCAACGCGGACTTTGTCGGAATAAGACAGATGCTACAGACCGGTCTGCAAGACACGGCCGCTTTGTCGGACAACCAAGCCCATGCGCAAAACCTGACAGCCCTGCGCCGGCGGGCCTGTCCGCGCACGATGGTTGCACCTGAGCTGGCTGCTCAGCTGAAAACCATCGCCTTTGGTTTCAAGAAGAACAAGGATCCGGCCGGTGTCTATCCGCTTCGGGCCATGGAGGCGACCGGTGCGAACAACAGCAAGTTCATGATTGGTCTGGAGACGGAAAACAGCGATGTCGTTTTCGGTGCACAATCGCTCGATCTGATGGGGTTCATCGAAATTACGGAGTTTCGGACGTATTACTGCACGACTCGCAAATCAGAGGGCAAAGTTCAGGACCGTTATGGCACACGCTTGGTGGCGTTTTTGGTCATTGGCCGGAACCAGCAAAACGAAGACAGCTACGTTTATCTGGCATCAGGATCAGGTGCGTTTTCATCAACGGCCCTCGCGGTTCCAGCCGTTGGGCAAGATCCAACGCAAATGATTACAGCCGTTGAGAGGGCTATCTCCACGTTCAACGCCCCCAGAAACAATGACTACTACATGTTCTGGGAGATCAATGACGCCGGACTTCAGTTGTCGGCAGCCGATGGAAAAGGCAATCGGGTCGTCAACATTCGATACTCCAGCTTCGTCGGCAAGACCCGAAGCTACCTGGACAATTTCAGTCTGATTTCGGTGGTTGATACCAAAACCATGATTTCCGGGATGTTTGAGAATCTGGAGGGCCTGAGTTTTCAAATTCCGTTCAAGAAAAATCCATCCGGGTTACCAATGACCTGCACATTCGGTCATGGAGAATCCCGGAAAAACGGCACGATCGATATTTTCCAGAAAACCAAGTCCAAACAATACAGCATCCCTCAGGTGGGGATTGGAGATCTGTTCACGATTGGCTCGCCGTTTTCCTACACCAAGCAAACCATGGAGAGCTATCAGAACGAATTGGCTGTGACAACGGAGAAGACCGACAGCGTCCAGTTGACCGTTCCGGCGGAATGTTATGTGGCAAACAGCTTTCCGGCCACGCCGCTTGCCGACACGACCACCGTCATACAGTTCTCGTATTTCACGGGAGATTATGGCCTCAGGCTGACCTCTGAGAAAGCGAACAGCGATCCTGTAAGTGAGATCAACGTGCTCCGTAAAATCAGCTACATCGAACTTGCTGTTGAGGACAACACCGGGAACGCTGTGATTACAGTCGCCGGTCTTGGGAACATAGGCAATGACGGGGTTTATCCGGGTGGTGCGGATTTGGGGCAATTTCAAGAAATTCAACTGCCGTTTAGGATCGCGAAGCAGACCGGTACCTTGTTCGCGTTGAAGCAGGTGGCTGGCGGCAGCAGTTGCCAATACACATTTTCCTACAGCGAACAAAATGAGGCGATTACATACAATCAGGACAACACCAACGAGATGAACTGTACGTGTGATTATGTCAGCAGCAACGACTTCCGAACCTCTTCCAATTTCTCCATCAGCATTCCCATCAGCACGCCGGCTTTTCTATCCAGCATGGAGGGCGAGCAAGCTCAAATCGACAAGGCCCTGACGGAAACGATTATCGGATTTGTCTAGGAGGAGGCGTCGGTTTGGCCGTCCAGGATGCTGAGGATTTCAGCGCCTGTTGCCTTTGTGGAGAGCGCGTAGAAGTCGGTTTCCCGTTGCAGGGCCGAACTCAAAAGGACGTTGTATTCATCCTTCGGAACTTCGAGCGTGCCGAATTTGGCAAGGTGGCCGGTGACGAATTGTGTGTCGAGAAGCGTGTATCCGCCCTTTTTGAGCCGGGCGACCAAGTGTATCAGGCAAACCTTTGATGCATCCGTCTTGAAGGAGAACATGCTTTCTCCGAAGAAAGCACCGTTGAGGCTCACACCGTAAAGCCCGCCCACAAGATCCCCGTCCTGCCAGGCCTCGACTGTGTGGCAATGGCCCATCTCAAACAACTCACCGTAGAGCCGGCGGATCTCCCGGTTGATCCAGGTCTTTTGCCGGCCCGGCATGGGCGCAGAACATCCATCAATGACGCCCTGAAAATCAGTGCTGGTGCGGATTTCAAAGAAGTCGCCGCGGATTGTGCGCTTTAACCGGCGCGGAACATGGACAGTATCGAGCGGCAGGATACCGCGTTGTTCCGGCTCCAGCCAGAACAGGCCCGGATCGTCGGCAGATTCGGCCATCGGAAACAGCCCGCAAGCATAGGCTTTCAGCAGCACCTGGGGCGTGATCTCGAAGATGACGTCGTTCTGGTATCCGGCCATGGATCCTCTTGGTTCCTCGCGCTTGTACCGGCTTGCAGAATTCCGGTCCAAACAGCGTTATGGGAAAACCGCTTCTATAAACAAATTTGGGCATGATCCCCGAACTTTCAAATCTAGTGTTTTCGAGTTCAAGGGTTTTGGAAACACCGAAATTCGAGTCTTCAACCGGCAATTCCGTTTTTAGGTCCACGCACACGGTGTTCTGCATGTCGGCAAGTGGACAAAGGTCAGCATCAAACTTCGGGACTGGAGCTGACACCTGCAAAGAAAAAGGGGCGATGCCGCCCCTCAACTTGATGACAAAGTCCAGTTCCTATTCCAACATCATGTTCGGACTTGTTCCGAACATCCATAAATTATTGAAAAATATGGATCCTCGGCACTAGGCCGAGGATGACTATTGAGAGGATTGAGGTTTGGCATTAATCTCAGGGGCATTGCCGCCCCATTTGGTCTTATTTCTTGTTCGCCAGGTACTGCTCCAGCCAGTGAATGTCGTACTGGCCGTTTGCGATATCCTGATTTTCAACCAGGTTCCGGAACAGCGGGATCGTCGACTTGATCTCATCCACGACAAACTCATCCAGGCACCGGCGCAAACGCATCATGCATTCCACGCGGTTGCGACCATGAACGATCAGTTTGCCGATCAGGCTGTCATAATAAGGCGGGATCTTGTAGCCCTGATAAACACCTGAGTCGACGCGCACACCCAGACCGCCAGGCGGATGGTAGTAGGTGATCGTGCCCGGAGACGGCGCGAAGGTTTGCGGATCTTCCGCGTTGATCCGGCACTCGATCGCGTGACCGTCGAACGTGATGTCGTCCTGGGTCATATCCAGCGAGCCGCCAGCGGCAATCCGGATCTGTTCGTTCACCAGATCGATGCCGGTGATCATCTCGGTCACCGGGTGTTCCACCTGAAGACGGGTGTTCATTTCAATGAAATAGAACTCGCCGTTTTCATAAAGGAACTCGACCGTGCCAACGCCGCGGTATTTCAGCTTGCGCATCGCACTGGCGACGACCTCGCCAATTTCCGCGCGCTGTTCAGGGTTGAGGGACGGGGACGGAGCTTCTTCCAGAACCTTCTGGTGGCGGCGCTGCAAGGAGCAGTCGCGCTCACCCAGATGGACCGCATTGCCTTGACCATCGCCCAGAACCTGGATTTCGATATGCCGCGGCTTGCCGAGGTATTTTTCCATGTAAAGGGCGTCGTCACCGAAGGCAGCCTTTGCCTCAGAGCGGGCCGTTGACAGAGCGGTATCGAGCTCGGCTTCGGTTTGCGCCACCTTCATGCCGCGTCCGCCGCCACCGGCTGCTGCTTTCACGAGAACCGGATACCCGATTTCGCGGGCGATCGCATGCGCATCGTCTTGCGGTGTGACTGCGCCATCTGAGCCGGGGACTACCGGAATGCCGAGATCCTTAGCGGTTTGCTTGGCCTGGATCTTGTCACCCATGATCTTGATGTGATCAGAGGTCGGGCCGATAAAGACGATGTTGTGTGCTTCCAGGATTTCAGCGAACCGGGCGTTTTCGGACAGGAAGCCGTAACCCGGGTGAACCGCGTCCGCGCCTGTGATTTCGCAAGCGGCCAAAAGCTGCGGGATGTTGAGATAACTGTCCCGCGCCGCCGGTGGTCCGATGCACACGCTTTCATCCGCGAGGCGGACATGCATGGCATCGGCATCTGCCGTGGAGTGGACCGCGACTGTAGAAATGCCGAGCTCTTTACAAGCGCGCAGGATGCGCAGGGCAATTTCACCGCGGTTCGCAATGAGGATTTTGGAGAACATGGCCGGACCGGCTCCTTATTCGACGATAATGAGTGGTTCGCCGAATTCCACCGGCTGCGCGTCTTCCACGAGGATCTGCTTGACGGTGCCCGCCTTTGTGGACGGAATGTGGTTCATGGTTTTCATGGCTTCGATGATCAGGATCGTCTGGCCTTCGGCAACCTTATCGCCGACTTGAACGAACGGCGCTGCGCCCGGTTCTGCTGCCGTGTAGGCCGTGCCGACCATAGGGGAAGCCACGGTACCCTGTGCCGGTGCGGCGTCAACCGGCGAGGCTGCCGGAGCCGCCGCAGCGGCTGGTGCTGCAGCCGGGGCAGCAGGCGCTGCAACGCTGACCGGTGCGCTGATGGAGATCTGGCGCGCGACGCGGATCCGCGTGTCGCCTTTTTCCAGTTCAATTTCGGACAGATTGGTTTCATCAAGCAGCACCGCAAGATCGCGGATCAATGCCGTATCGAAACTCTTGTTATCTTTGTTCATGTCTTCTGGCTCTCGTACTCGGGCCGCAACTAGCGCAACGCTGAAGGAAATGTCCCGGCGGAACCGGTCAACAAAGTTATTGCCATGCCACTCTGAGTATAGACCGACACGGCTGACTATTACCTGATCAACAACACGCTCTTTGCTCCGCCGGACTGTATAGCGGATCTAGATACTTTGTCTGATTTCCTTACGAAACCGACACAGCTCCTTATAGGCATTCAAATGAGGCAGGAAAACCCCTGAAAACGGATCTCACATAAAGAAATCCGCTTTCGGAAGGCGTTCATTAACAGGTTGTTTCGCCGCAATTCTTCAGGTCAGAAAGCTTGGAGTTCAGCTGATCGTAGCCGACAGCTCCCATCACCACTTCATCCCCGATGACATAAGACGGTGTCCCCGTGAGTCCAAGACGGTTGGCCAGCGAGTAAACCTCTTCGATTGTCTGGCCGGCCTCGTCAGTTGTCATCGCCGCTTGGAGATCCTCGGTAGAAATCCCCGCGCCGGTTGCGGCCTCCATGGCGCTGGCGAGATTGGCCTGGCCGCGACGGGTCATCAGCGCCTCATGAAATGCATGATACTTCTCCGGTGCAACGGAGTTGACCGCGATCGCGACCTGGGCAGCCTCAACGGACGGCTGCCCGAGCACCGGGAACTCTTTCAGCACCACCCGCAGGTCGGGATTCTCGTCCATCAACCGGACCATGTCGCCGTAGGCCCGTTTGCAGTAACCGCAATTGTAATCGAAAAACTCGACCAGCGTGACAGACCCATCCGGGTTCCCGAGCACCACCTGGCGGGTCGAGTTATAAAGAATGTCCGCGCTGCTGGTGAGCACTTCACGGCGGGCTTCTTCTTCAGCTGCCTGTTCCCGGCGTTCGAGTTCCGTCAGAGCCTCGGTGATGATTTCCGGGTTTTTCAAAATGTACTCACGGACAATCTTTTCAATTTCGCCCCGGTCGATGTCTTGTGCGATCGCAGGCGTGCTCAAGACCGAGATGGTCAATCCGAGTGCAGCTGCAAATCGGGCCATCGGCAAACGCAGCAAATTGGAGAAAGGGGTCATGTCATGCTCCTGAGACTGATGGCATGGGCGCATCAGCCGTGAGGTCAAAATAATCAGCGCCGTTGTCCTGGCACGCTGGGTGGTTTGTAGGCGACAATATCATCTGCTTGCAGCCATGCAGCTGAACCGCGGTTCAAACTTTTTTGAGCGCGGGCTGCGTACCGTTTGGCAGCCTCGAATTCCCCTCGCACCATCAGGCCCTTGGCAGTCGCGAGATCCGCTTCCGCCCGTTCCCCTTGGCGCCCATGCGCAATGGCAAGCTGTGCGTAGGCGGTGCCGGAGTTGGAATCGCGCTGAATCGCGCGCTTCAAGACGCTTTCGGCTTCCGCAAGATTGGCAGGGTTATCGGAGGCGACCAGGGCATAGCCGAGCCAGACCATGAATTGAGTTTCGTTTGGCCGAATCGAGAGCGCTCTACGGAACGGTGCGATCGCGTTTTTCGGATCACCACCTTCAAGGAGGGCCTGACCCTTCAGCTCATGAAAATAGGGGTTTGTCGGATGTTGCCGGATCAGTTTGTCGATCTCGCCGACAGCACCTTTGCCGCGGCTCTGCATTGCTGCAATCGCCCGTGCATATTGCGCCGGCAGGCTTTTGTCCTTGCGTGGATAGGCGCGCAAGGTTGCCGAAGGATGGCTGGTGAACGCAAACAGTTTTGCCTTAGCCATATCGTGCCGGTGCTGCAGAACGTAGTCCTCAGGCTTGTCAAAGTAATTTGACTCCTGGGCTTCCCGCAAAAGCCCATTGAAGCGGTCCTGGGCCATCGGATGGCTGATCGCGTAAGGGTCTGCAAACTGCTTTGAGAATATTTGTTGTTCGGCCATGCGCTGGAAGTTGCGCAGAAGACCCCGTGCGCTTTGACCTGTTTGATCGAGATAGCGCAGCGCCGCGCGGTCCGCAGCTGCCTCTTCGCTGCGCCGGTAGGCGAGGAACGACCGCTGGCCGAGAGATCCGGCGCCGACAATAGCAGCCGCGCCGCCGGTGGCGGCTGATCCCGATCCGCTCGCAGCACCGGCCGCCGCAGCACCAGCGCCCAAGATCATTGCGATAACCGACATGATTTGAGCGTTTGAAGCCGCGGCCCGCATGCGAACGAGGTGGCGGCCTGCAATGTGGCCGGTTTCATGCGCCAGAACGCCAATGACTTCGCCAGGCGTTTCGGCTTCCAAGATCACGCCGATGTTGATGAACATCCGGCGAGAATCGGGAACGAAGGCGTTGAATGTCTTGTCATTGACGAGAATGATCGTGGGTTCGGAACTGCCGATCCCGGCCACGCGGAATATCGGTTTCGCATAATCCCGCAAGAGGCCTTCCACTTCCGCATCGCGAACCAGTGGCAGTTTTCTTTGGGCGTGCGCAGGAGAAAACAGCACCGGCAAGACCAGAGCGGCAGCGCAGGTCAAGGTCACTGCTTTTCGCGCAGTTGCAGCAGGCGTTTTGATCAAGGAAGCGAGACCGCGAACGGGGGCGGCAAGGACTTCGTTAAGGCCTTTTTGGCGAGCGGATGACAAGGGCATTCCAAAGCGTTGAAACATGTTTGTGGCGAAGGTATGGGCCGGACCCCTTTGGGTCAAGAAATGCCGGATGCAAATGCAAAGATTTAACTGCATTTCAGTAACCAATTGGACGAGTTTCGCAGTGTCGGTGCTTACTGTAAATGTCATTCAGAAGTTATGGGCATTGAACCACCACGCCCAACGTGCACTGAATAACTATAGGATCCGGAATGGTACAAGACCGCTTTCGACCGTCAAAACGCAGTGACGTGGCTCCCTTCATCGCAATGGATGTATTAGCCGAAGCCGCCGGACTAGAGGCTGCCGGACGGTCCATCATCCACATGGAGGTGGGGCAGCCATCTGCTCCGGCGCCCAAAACGGCTCTGGCGGCAGCTGAGGCAGCGCTTAAACACGGCAAGCTGGGGTATACGGAAGCTCTCGGGATCAAGCCATTGCGGGAGGCCTTAGCCACGCATTACCGAAAGACCTACGGAGTGGATGTGCCGTCCGGCAGGATCATGGCAACGACCGGATCTTCCGCCGGGTTTAATCTAGCATTCCTCGCAGCGTTTGATCCAGGCGACCGGATTGTCCTGACCGCGCCAGGGTATCCGGCCTATCGGAATATAATCAAAGCTCTTGGACTTGTTCCGGTTGAAGTCGAAGTGGGGGCTGAGACCCGTTGGAGCCTTACGCCAGACCATTTGGATGCTGCGCGAAAAGACGGGCCGGTGCGGGGTGTTCTTGTTGCAAGCCCGGCAAATCCGACCGGTACCATGATGACAGCTGAAGCCTTGTCCGATCTGATCGCATATTGTGATGAGGCCGGGATTTGGTTCATCTCGGACGAGATTTACCATGGTCTGGATTATGCCGGAGAGCAGAAAACAGCTCTCGAAACATCGCAAAATGCCATTATCATCAACAGCTTCTCGAAATACTATTGCATGACCGGCTGGCGGATTGGCTGGATGGTGCTGCCCGAACAACTTGTCAGGCCAACCGAACGCATTGCTCAAAGTCTCTACATCTCACCACCGGAGCTGTCCCAGATCGCAGCTGCATCTGCGCTCGATGCCGTTCAGGAACTGGAGGCGGTAAAGGCAGGCTATGCGGCAAACCGCGAATTGCTTGTGAAGGGGTTGCCGGAGATTGGTTTCGACAAACTGCTTCCGGTGGATGGGGCATTCTACATCTACGCGGATATCAGCCGTTTCAGCAGTGACAGCCTCGATTTTGCAAAGCGGATGCTTCATGAGGCCGGGGTTGCAGCGACACCGGGTGTTGATTTCGATCCGGTACATGGCAAGGAGTTCATGCGCTTTTCCTTCGCCGGCGCACATGACGACATGAAATCCGCATTGCAGCGTTTGAAGGACTGGATCTGAAAACCGGAAGCGAAGCTCGGTTCTGAAACAAAAAGGCGGCCACAACGGCCGCCTTTGATTTTTTTAAAGCGATGCGCGGGGATCTTTAGAAGAACGACCGGCCGCGTTGCCACCAACCGCCGCGTTTCGGCTTGTCGGCTTCTTCTTCGCCGGACGTTTCACTCGTCACAACCGGTTCGGCTGGAGCAGAAGGCTTAACCGGCTCTTCCGCAACAGTTTCAGCTTCCACCGGCGCCTCAGATACCGGCGTTTCGATGACGATTTCTTCCGCTTTATCAATTTGAGCGACTGGTTCCTCAGTGCTCACCGCAGCTTCAGGCTCCGCAGCCTGTGAGGGTTCTACAGCTTCAGACGGCTCCGATGCACTTGCATCGACGCCATTTACCGGCTGCTCTAGGTTGCCGGTGTCGGCAGCCGCGACAGTCTCCGATACCGGTGCATCGGACGCAGCGGTCACTTCGGTCTGTTCAGCGTCCGGGTTTTCGTCAGAGACAGGTGCATCAGAAGAGTCGCCGTCAGAGCCGTTGGCATCGTCTGCCCGGTTTTCCATCTCGTCGTCACGGCGCCCGCGGCGACCACCCCGGCGGCCCCGGCGCCGTTTGCGGCGTGGTTCGTCGTCGTTGTCCTCGTCCGCGCCGCGCGCTTCGGCCTGTTCGTCATCAACGGTTTCGCTATCGGCGTTTGCTTCTAAGGTCTCTTCATTTTGAGCGTCAGAACCACCCCGCCGGCGTTTGCGGCGGCGCTTGCGGCGGCGATCGTTGTTGTCCTCGTCTTGGTCCTGCTGCGCCTGTTCTTCGGCAACCGGCTGCTCGGTATCTTCGTCGATGATATCGATCATGTCCGGCTGGACAGTCGCGGTCGGCACCGGCTGACGGTCACGGTCAATCAGGGCGCCGCGTTCCAGAACATAAAGCTGTCCGTTGACCATATGGTCTGCCTGGACTTCGATCCCGACCAGAAACCGGACCTCTAGATCGAACAGGTTCGAGCGTTTTTGATTGAGAATATAAAGAGCGACTTCTGCCGATGTCCGGATGATCAGATCGTGCGTCGCGCCCTTGAGAAGGTTGTCTTCGATGGACCGCAGTACATGGAGCGCTACAGATTCCACCGACCGGATCATGCCGGTGCCCTGACAATGCGGGCATGGTGTGGTGGAGCTCTCCAGAACACCGGTGCGCAGCCGCTGGCGCGACATTTCCAGAAGACCGAAATGGGATATCCGTCCGACCTGAATGCGTGCGCGGTCGTTTTTCAGGCAATCCTTCAGTTTTCGCTCAACAGACCGGTTGTTTTTCGATTCCTCCATATCGATGAAATCGATCACAACAAGTCCGGCAAGGTCACGCAGGCGCAACTGACGGGTCACTTCCTCGGCCGCTTCCAGGTTGGTCTGAAGGGCAGTGTCCTCGATGTTGTGTTCGCGGGTCGATTTGCCCGAGTTCACGTCAATGGAGACCAGAGCTTCGGTCTGGTTGATCACAATGTATCCGCCGGACTTCAGAGTCACATGCGGCGAGAACATGGCATCAAGTTGCGGTTCCACGCCATAGCGGATGAACAGCGGGGAGGGGTCGCGATACGGCTGGACGTTCTTGGCATGGCTCGGCATGAGCATGCGCATGAAGTCTTTTGCCTCCCGATAACCTTCGTCGCCCGCGACCGATACCTCGTCTATGTCCTTGTTATAGAGGTCCCTGATCGATCGTTTGATCAGGCTGCCTTCCTCATAAACGAGGCTCGGCGCGCTCGATTTTAAGGTCAGCTCGCGCACATTCTCCCAGAGCCGCATGAGATATTCAAAGTCGCGTTTGATCTCTGCCTTTGTCCGGCTGGCACCTGCGGTACGCAGGATAACGCCCATGCCTTCCGGCACATCGAGCTCCGATGCGATTTTCTTGAGGCGCTTGCGGTCTGTTGGCTGTGTGATCTTGCGGGAAATACCACCACCACGAGCAGTGTTCGGCATCAAAACGGAATACCGGCCTGCCAGAGATAGATAGGTGGTCAGTGCCGCGCCCTTATTGCCGCGCTCTTCTTTGACCACCTGTACCAGGATGATCTGGCGGCGCTTGATGACTTCCTGGATTTTGTATTGCTTCCGCATTGGAGCACGGCGCTCCGGCACTTCTTCCAGGGCGTCTTCAGCGCCAACCGATTCAACTTCGTCGTCGCCATTGTCGCCTTCATCGTCGTTTGATGCGGCTTCGACATCAGACTTGCGGCGCCGCCGGCGGCGTGCACGAGCCGGTTTGGCGTCATCTTCGTTTTCATCAGATGGGCTCTCGGCGTCCGCGTCAGCAGCCTGAGCATCGGCTGTGTTCTCAGCAGCTTCTTCGCCATCTGAGTTGGCATCAGCCTCATCTTCGGCGCTGCTGTCGGCAGCTACCGATTCCGTAGTTTCTGAATCACTGCCGGCATTTGCTTCTGGATCAGATCCCTCTTCGTCTTCATCCGGGGTTTCAACCTTTTCGCTGGCAACAGTATCGGCATCCGATTCATTGCGCGCTGCCCGCGACCGGCGCCGGCGTTTCGGCTTTTCTTCCTGTTCCGTCTCGTCAGGTTGGCGCTCGGCAGCTTCGGCTGCGAGCAAAGCCTCCCGGTCGGCGACCGGGATTTGATAATAATCCGGGTGAATCTCGCTGAATGCCAGAAAACCGTGCCGGTTCCCGCCGTATTCTACAAAAGCTGCCTGAAGGGAGGGTTCGACCCGTGTGACCTTCGCCAGATAAATGTTACCACGCAGCTGTTTGCGATTCGCTGCTTCAAAATCGAATTCTTCAACCCGATTGCCGCGGACGACGACGACCCGGGTCTCTTCCGGGTGGCCCGCGTCGATCAGCATCTTGTTTGCCATTATTGAATTTCTCCACGGCGGCGCTCATGTGCGCGCATCTGAAGCGCGCATCGCCCGAAAGGAGGATGGCCGCCGTACTTGTTTTGCTGTTGCGAGCAAGGGCGTCTGCGCCCGGCGCGTTTGGCTGATCAAAACAAGCGGCCGCACCTAAGGCGGGGGCTTGTTCGATGTTGATCAGCATTTGCATCACGCGGGTCCTTCGGGGCAACGCAAGCCCTTGAGTTAAGTCTATCAATCTGTGTTCCGGCTCAGCTGGCCAAGTGGCCATGGATCTGGTCCCGGTCGGGTCAGGCTGGTCTGGTTATCCGCTTCGACCCCGTAAGACTGCACGTTCAAATGTTTGCAGCGCGAGGGGCGATGGACTGTCAGCAACCGCCGATAGTCTGTCCGTTTGAGGTTTCGGATCGCCCGTGATACGGCAGAACGGCCTCTGTTCTATCGTTTTATGGGCCCGCAAACCGATGGCGTTGTGGATATGTCCATCCTTTTGCCACATCGGACAGTATCGGTTTCAAACCTGAATCCGTAAGGTACTTTTACGATCCGCGAACAAGGTTTGCAAGCAAACTGAACAGCCTAAGGCATTTTCCCTATCGAATAGGGGGCGAATGGCATAAAACCTCGAAGGTTCAAGGCGATCTGATTTGATGAGAATGGCTGATAACACAAAATTGCTGCGATCACCGGCGTCAAGCGGTTTGGCCCGTGTGTTGACGATTGCTTCGGCGGTTCAATGGGTTATTGCGCTCGCGGTCATTTCACTTGTGATCATTATGTCAGCATATGGGTCGCAGGTACTGGCATCTGAAAAGCCGGTCATCTCAGCCGCTCGGGTCGCCGGCGATGAAGACCGGACACGAATCGTTTTTGAACTAAATGCCCAGGTTACCCCTGTGATTTCCGCTCTGGGAACGCCCTACCGGCTCATTCTGGATCTGCCGGAAGTGACCTTTGCGTTTGACAAAAGAGCGCAAAATGCGGAGCAGGGGCTCGTTCGTGACTGGCGGTTTGGTCTGTTCGCCGTCGGAAAATCTCGCGTCGTTGTGGACCTGGTTGCACCGGTCCGGGTGGACAAAACACTGTTTCTGCCCTCGATCGACGATCAGCCATCGCGCCTGGTGATTGATCTGGTGCGGGCCAGCGATGAAGAATTTGCGAAGTTTGTCTCCGATACCCGGTCAAAGCGCACTGCCAGCCGGGAAGATGCCGCACCGAAAACCGATCTCATGACAGCGCAACGTGCGAACAGCAAACCGGTGATCGTACTGGATCCTGGGCATGGCGGCATTGACTACGGAGCGATCGGTGTCGGCGGAACTCTGGAAAAGGCGATCGTTCTGGAGTTTTCCAAACTGCTTCGGGACAAGCTTTTAGAAAGCGGTCTCTATCAAATCCATCTGACACGGGATGATGACACATTCATCCCGCTGGGAGAGCGTGTCCAGATCGGCCATGATCTGGCGGCTGATCTCTTTATTTCGATCCATGCTGATTCGGTGGTGCGCGGCAAAAAACTGGCGCGCGGAGCGACTGTTTACACCTTGTCAGACCGGGCATCGGATGACCTTGCCGAGGAGTTGGCCGCCAGCGAAAACATGTCGGACATCATCGCGGGTGTTGAACTTGAAGAAGAGCCGACGGAAGTAACCGACATTCTGCTTGATTTGGCCCGGCGCGAGACCCGGTCTTTCTCCGTTTATTTTGCCAAGACCCTGATTGGCGAGTGGCAGAGTGCGGTACGACTGATCAGAAATCCGCACAGATCCGCCGGTTTCCGAGTTTTGAAAGCGCATGATGTGCCATCGGTTTTGGTCGAACTCGGTTATCTGTCGAACGCGCATGATGAGAAACTCTTGATATCTGAAGAGTGGCGGGAGCGGATGGCGGACGCCATGACAGAGGCCATCCACAGTTTCTTCAGGCCGCGCCTGGCGGGACGGGATGGCGCGGTATCGCAATAACCGGTGCAACCGGCGAAAAAACATTCGGAAACCTTTAGCTGGTATTTGCCTCAGCATCGCCATAAATGTGCACGACTTAGGCTAACACTGCTATTGTCGCAATTGGCACAGATATGTGCCTGCCCTTAAATGCGTGGTAAAAGACGTAAGGGCATGCTGGACGGGGAAAGACGAGCCCGCATATGAAATTCTTGGTGAAGTTCTTTGGTTATCTATTTGGGATCGGCGCGGCCTTTGCCTTGCTGATGGCCGCTGGGGTGTGGATGTATCTACAACACCTCAATGATGGATTGCCGGACTACAGTGCTCTGAAGAACTATGAGCCGCCGGTCATGACCCGTGTTCATGCCGCAGACGGCAGCCTAATGGCAGAATATGCCACCCAGCGCCGGATGTTTCTGCCGATCCAGGCAATGCCCGACCGCTTGAAACAGTCCTTCATTTCGGCCGAGGACAAGAATTTTTACACCCACCTTGGCGTTGACCCTGAGGGTATTGCGCGTGCGGCTGTGCGTTTCATCCAGAATTACGGATCTGGCCGGCGTCCGGAAGGCGCGTCAACGATCACGCAGCAGGTCGCGAAGAACTTCCTTCTGACCAACGAGTTGCGCGTTGAACGGAAAATCAAGGAAGCCATCCTCGCGCTGCGCATCGAGCAGGCCTATACGAAGGACGAAATCCTTGAGCTTTATCTCAACGAGATCTACTTCGGGTTCGGCGCTTACGGTGTTGCAGCGGCCTCGCTGATCTACTTCGACAAGTCCGTTCATGAGTTGTCTTTGGAAGAGGCCGCCTACCTGGCAGCGCTTCCGAAGGGGCCGAGCAATTATCACCCCTACCGGAAAACCGAGGCTGCAGTAGCGCGCCGCAA
This sequence comes from Roseibium alexandrii DFL-11, assembly GCF_000158095.2. Lineage (NCBI taxonomy): Bacteria > Pseudomonadati > Pseudomonadota > Alphaproteobacteria > Hyphomicrobiales > Stappiaceae > Roseibium > Roseibium alexandrii. The sequence continues at coordinate 1,606,650 of NZ_CM011002.1, read as the reverse complement.
CTATGTGATCGATCGCATGGTTGAAGACGGGCATGTGAGTTTTGAGGACGGCGAAGAGGCCAAGGCAAAGCCGATCACGGTGAAGCTCCGCGGTCACGGCTCTAAGTTGTTTGCCGCAGAGTACTTCACCGAAGAAGTCCGCCGGGAAGTGGCTGACATCTTCGGCACCAAGCGCCTTTATGAAGGCGGGCTTTCCGTGCGGTCCACGCTCGACCCGGAAATGCAACAGATCGCGCGCAAGACCTTGATGGACGGCCTGATCAAGTTCGATCACCAGCGCGGCAGCTGGAACGGACCGATTGACCGAATCTCCACGGGCACCGACTGGGGCGTTGAACTGGCTAAGATCGAAGCATTGAGCGATCTGCAAGAATGGTCTTTGGCTGTTGTCCTGGAAAGCGGAACCAGCGAAGCGCGGGTTGGCATCCAACCGGAGCGGCTTCAAAGCGGGCAGCTCGAGGAAGACCGCAAGGCCGGCCCGCTGTTTCTGGAAACTATGAAATGGGCACGGGTCAGCGGCCGGGCACCGTCCGCCGTCTCGGATGTTTTGGCACCGGGCGATGTGGTCTATGTTCAGGAAAGCGCCGTTGCACCCGGTACATATGAGCTTCGCCAGATCCCGAAAGTGTCCGGCGCCCTCGTCGCGATGGACCCGTACACCGGCCGTGTTCTGGCCCTGGTCGGCGGTTTCAGCTTTGCACAGAGTGAATTTAACCGGGCAACACAGGCCTGGCGTCAGCCGGGCTCCTCCTTCAAGCCGTTCTTGTATGCTGCGGCCCTCGACAATGGATACACTCCGTCATCTGTGGTGATGGATGCACCGCTCGAGATTTCCCAAGGTCCTGGACTTGGGACCTGGCGGCCTCAAAACTACGGCGGCAAGTTCTACGGTCCGTCGACCTTGCGCACCGGGATTGAACGGTCGCGGAACGTGATGACCGTGCGCCTCGCACAGGACATGGGCATGCCGCTGGTGGCGGAATACGCCAAGCGGTTCGGCATCTACGATAACATGCTGCCGGTTCTGTCCATGTCGCTCGGTGCCGGGGAAACCACGGTTCTGCGGATGACGGCAGCTTATGCGACCATTGCCAATGGGGGCCGAAAGCTGCATCCGACCCTGATCGACCGGATCCAGGACCGCTACGGCCGCACAATCTACAAGCACGACAGCCGGATCTGTGACGGCTGTACGCAAAATGCCTGGGACGGTCAGAGCGAACCGACTTTGATCGACAATCGTGAGCAAGTGCTCGACCCGATGACCGCTTACCAGATCACCTCCATGATGGAGGGTGTGGTTCAGCGCGGAACTGCAACCTCGGTCCGCGCCGTTGGTCGGCCTGTTGCTGGCAAGACCGGGACGACGAATGATGAAAAAGATGCGTGGTTCGTTGGTTATACACCGGATCTCGCAGTCGGTGTTTTCGTCGGTTTCGACAATCCCAAGCCGATGGGCCGCGGCGCGACCGGTGGGCAGGTGGCTGCACCGATCTTTACCGAATTCGTCAAGCAAGCTCTCGCCGAAAAGCCGCCGGTGGAGTTCCGTGTCCCGCGCGGACTGCAGCTGATCCCGATCAACAAGAACACCGGATTGCGGACAGCGGGCGGAACGCCGGGCGCGATCCTGGAGGCTTTCAAACCGGGCATGGCCCCGCCGGACAGCTATTCCGTTATCGGGTTCCAGGATACAATGGGTGTTCCAACCTATGTGTCGCCTGAAGCCGGACAGGCGGTTCTGCAAGGCACCGGCGGACTTTACTGACGATCGCAACAAACGCTGTTGGCGGTGGTTTACAGGAAAGTTGCGGAAAGCTAATCTCCCGCTCCAAATTCAGCCCGGATCCTGAATCAAGGCTCCGGGCTTTTCACCAATAAGAGAGGTATCCGATGCGCGCCGAGATGGAAGCCATCGTTGATGAAATCAAGCAGGCCATAAGCCTGCTGAGGAGGCATCTTTGACTGGGATCAGGCCCTGGTAAGACTGGAGGAGCTGAACGCTCTTTCTGAAGATCCCGAACTCTGGAGTGACCCGGCCAAAGCCCAGAAACTGATGCGCGAGCGTCAGCAGCTTGATGACGGCATCAACGGCGTCAAGGGGCTGGAACAGGAACTGGCGGACAACATCGAGCTGATCGAGCTCGGTGAAATGGAAGACGACAAGTCTGTTGTCGAAGACGCGGAAGAGGCGCTGCGCGGGCTGAAGGACAAGGTCAATCAGCTGCAGTTGGATTCGCTTCTGTCCGGCGAGGCCGACGGCAACGACACCTACCTGGAAATCAACTCCGGGGCAGGCGGCACGGAGAGCCAAGACTGGGCCTCCATGCTGCTGCGCATGTACCGCCGTTGGGCGGAAAAGCGCGGCTACAAGGTTGAGCTTCTGGAATACCACGACGGTGAAGAGGCTGGCATCAAATCGGCAACGCTGCTCATCAAGGGCGAGAATGCCTATGGCTGGCTGAAAACGGAGTCCGGTGTCCACCGCCTGGTTCGGATTTCGCCTTACGACAGCAACGCCCGACGTCACACCAGCTTTTCCAGTGCCTGGGTTTATCCGGTTATCGATGACAGCATCGAGATCGATGTGAACGAGAGCGATTGCCGGATAGATACCTACCGCGCTTCCGGCGCTGGCGGCCAGCACGTCAACACGACCGACTCCGCTGTGCGCATCACGCACCAGCCCACCGGTATTGTCGTGCAGTGTCAGTCCGAGCGCTCCCAACACAAGAACCGGGCAACTGCCTGGGGCATGCTGAAAGCGCGCCTGTATGAGGCGGAGCTGAAGAAGCGCGAAGAAGCTGCAAACGCGGAAGCTGCGTCCAAGACCGACATCGGCTGGGGCCACCAGATCCGTTCCTACGTTCTACAGCCCTATCAGCTGGTCAAGGATCTGCGGACCGGCGTTCAAAGCACATCGCCGGACGACGTGCTGGACGGCAGCCTCGATTCCTTTATGGAAGCAGCGCTGGCCCAACGCGTCTTCGGCGGCGACGAAGTCGTTGTTGAGGATATTGAATAAGCTGATCTCTACCGGAGACCAGATTGAAAGCGGCGCTTGGGTGCCGCTTTTTTTGTTATAGCGTCAGCTTCGCCAGTCTCTCGCCAGCGCGCAGAAAGGTTGCCGGGTTGGTCGGCCGGTCGTTCTGGCGCACCTCATAATGAAGGTGCGGACCGGTCGAGCGTCCCGTCGAGCCGATATTGCCGATCACATCTCCGGCAACCACATGACTGCCGTCAGACGTCCGGATCTTGCTCAGGTGAGCGTAGCGTGTGACGAAGCCGTTGGCATGGCGGATCTCGACCATTTTGCCGTAACCGCCTTTCCAGCCAGCGAAGATGACAGTACCGGGTGCCGCAGAATAAACGCGCGCGCCATAGGGGGCTTTGAAATCAAGCCCGGAGTGCATTGCCAGCCGGTTCAAAAAAGGATCCATGCGCGGACCGTACCCGCTGGACAGCGTGCCGTTGCGGACCGGGCGTTTGACGGGCAAGCGGAGGGCTGCGAACTTCACCCGCTTCAGGGTATCGAGCGCGGTGTTAGCCCGATTCAGCCTGTCGGCAAAACTTGTCTGGCTGAGCGGTTCGAAGGGGCCACCAAGACTGGAGGAACTACGTACTGCTTTGTTGAGATTGGGGACGAGCGGCTTTGTGATGCCGAGAATGTCTTCGATCCGGCTTTCTGTTGCGACAGTGATGGCGTCGACGGCAGCGGTGCTTTCCGTGCCCATTTCCGAAATGTCGGCTTTCAGGGCGTCTAGAGCTGCCCGTTTTTCAGTCTTTTTTTTTAAGGTTCCGCCGGTAGGTGCATCAGTGCCCTGAAGAACGGACAGCGGATCAAACGGCTTGCGCGAAGCGTCCCGGAGGCCCAGCGCCTTGACGGGTTCGGAGATTACTTCGTTTTCGCCGCCCATGGCCGTGCGATCCCCTTTGGGAGCGGCTGCAATCCGGCCTTCATCGATGGCTGGCTTTTGGGCTGGAACCGGCTTGCCGGTGTTGAGGTAGATCCCGACGCTCTCAGCGCGTGCCATGAGGTCGGCGACGATCGTGTGGCGTTGATTGAGGTCTTGCTGACGGCGCAGCACATCCATCACTTGGATTTCAACGCTTTCCCGGTCAACCAACTGCCGGCTGTTCAACCGCTCAATTTCGGCGCGGAGGCGGGCTATACGGTCCTGATACTGGAGCGCAACTTCGGTGCGCTCGGCATTGACTTCTGCCACCACGCCGGATCGCATGACCTGATAGCTGATGGCACCTGTTACGATTAGGGACGCCGCGATGCAGGTCAACGCGCCGGCAATCAGATGAACCGGGCGGAGGATGTAAGTGGTCGTTCTCAAATCGCCTTTCAAAGACTCCCGGTGCGGTGCCTCTGTGTGAGGCACTTGGTAGGTCCGCGTCATTTCTGGGCGCTTTTTGGTCATCACTCGATCACTGCTGCATTCTGCATTTCACTTGTAATGATTAGAATTCCTTAAGGTTAACAATTCGTCTTCAAATGCAGGTTTTCAGCCGGTTAATCTGGCAAGAGGCTTGTAAAAACCGGGGGTTAAGCCTGCCTCGGATCGCGCGCGATCATTGAATGGCGGTTTCAAAGCGCCACGAAAATGCTTGCGTACATAGCTGTGAAACGCTGGTTCTGGGCGAATCCCTTGTCGATCACACAAGAATCGGAACCACTTGGCACCGAACGCAACGTGGTTCTTTTCGTCGCGGTAAATCACATCCAGGCATTTGGTTGTGTCTTCATCTCCCAAGCTCCGGGCCTTATCGATCATTGGCGGCGTGATATCGAGCCCGCGGGCCTCCAGGACGAGGGGAATGATTGCAAGCCGCGCCGCCAAATCGTGACCGGTGTCTTGGGCAGCCTGCCACAGACCATCATGGGCGGGCATATCTCCATAGGATGCGCCCAGTTGGCCGAGGCGGTCCTGCAGCATCGAAAAGTGTTTGGCCTCTTCCAGTCCAACCCGCACCCAGTCGTCATAATAGGAACGTGGCAGGCGGACATGGGCGAACCGGCCGATCAGATCCCAGGTCAGGTCAACCGCATTGAGTTCTATGTGGGCGAGGGAGTGGATCAGGGCCAGCCGGCCTGCGGTTCCCGACAGCTTGCGTTTCGGCATGTCGCGCGGGGCAAGCAGTTCCGGCTTGTCCGGACGTCCAGGACGGTCCGGCATATGGCCGTCTTTTGACGGTGAGCCAAGGGCCAGGTCGCGTTTGAACCAGGCCTTTGAAACTGCATAGGCGAGCCGGACCTTTTCAGCTGTATCGGCTGCTTCGACAATGGCGCGGGCGCCGGCAACAAGGTTCGCCGGCACCGGCTGAGTTTGTGTGTTTGTCATCTGAGCGTCCGACTTCATTATCAGCGCGCCGGGGGATGCGAAACTAGAGGGCCTTTACAGCCTCAAGAACGGCTTCAGCATGTCCGGGCACTTTCACTTTGCGCCAGATCTGAGCGATTTTTCCGTCTGCGTCCACCAGAAATGTGGCTCTTTCAACGCCCATGTACTTTTTGCCGTACATGGACTTTTCGACCCACACACCATATGCCTCGGCTGTTGCGTTGTCGGTGTCGGCGCCGAGACGCACCGCAAGATTGTGTTTGGCAATGAAATTGTCGTGTTTGCGGGCGCTGTCCGGTGAAATGCCGAAAATCGTAGCGCCGAGGTCCTTGAAGGCGTCGATGTTGTCGGTAAAGGCAATCGCTTCTTTGGTGCAGCCCGGTGTGTTGTCCTTCGGGTAGAAGTAAACCACGACCGGTTTGCCCTTGAGGTCGCTCAAGGTGAAACGGCTGTCGCCGTCCGCCTCAAGGTCAAAATCGGGTGCAGCGTCGCCTATGGCCAGATCGCTCATGTCGCCATCCTTCTGTCAAGTTTTGTGCGTTAATGCCGAATTCGGCAGCTGGGTGGGAAGCGGCTATCGCTTTTGGTGCTTGTTTCGCATTATCATATGCATTGATACGACTCGTTCAATGCAACGGATGTGCGGGCTTCTTGGAATAGTACGCAGTTGAAGAGATATCCCGCGGGTTGCCCGAGGGACAACGGACTGAATGTAATTGTCGCAACCGGACGGAATGAAAGACGAACTGCCCAAACCGGCCCCATGGAAACGCCGCAGACTTTTGCGTTTGGCCATTGGTGTGGTCTTTATCGGCCTTATCGTGTTCGTGGGCGCGATCTTTGTCTCAGGCCCGGTCACAGTTCCTTACCTTGGAAAACTTCTGGCATCGCAGGGGACGCGCGGGCCAGTCACCCTTTCGATTGAAAGCGCCAGTGTAGACTTTACAGCCGATGACGGGATCCGGATCGTCATTCAAGATGTGCGTGTTGATATCAGCGGCGGCGCACCGGTCACACTGGAGCTTCCAAGGCTCGAAGCGCCGTTGACCCGATCAGCCCTGTGGTCGGGAGACATCCGGTTCGCATCCCTTCATTTGAAAGAGCCGCAAGTCACGATCGCCTTGAAAGGCGGACCGGCAGTCATTCCCGAGATCAGTCAATTGTCCGAAGCCGTCAATCGGATCGGCAATGTGATCGATGATCAGTTTGTCCGCCGGGGTCTGACCTCCGTCACGGTCTCCGACGGGGCTTTCGACATAACAGGACCGGCGCCGCGATCCTTCACGAACATCAATGCGGATGTGTTCCGGTCTCCTGACGGCGAAATCTCTGCGAGCGCCCGCGTTGGCGGGCGGGTGACCTCTTGGCGATTGGATTTTCTGAGAGCGCCGTCCAAGACCGGGCCAGGCACCCGCATGGCGGCCGTCGTCAACGGGATAACACTTGCCGAACTTCTGGGGCCCGATGCTGCAATAGCCTATGGCAAGGGCTTGAGGCTGCCGGCGTCGGCGAAACTCGACAGCGTTCTGGATGAGAATGGGGAACTTATTTCCGCGAACGCCGTTGCGAGGGTTCAAAACGGCTGGTTCCAGATGGGCCGGACGTTGGTTGCCTTCGATGATGTCGCGCTGTCTGCGGTTTACCGCGGCCCGGACAAACCGATTGAGATCCAGACATCCCATTTTATCCGGGGCAATACGCGGATCTTTTTTTCCGGACAGATTGATCAACCTACCGGCGACGCGCCGGTCTGGGATTTCCGGCTTGAAACGGAGCACCCTCAGGTCGGGCCGTTGGATGTGCGTGAGCCGCCGCAAATGCTGGATGGCGCCACTGTCCACGGCAGGTTCAATCTGGCTGAGAAGCAAATTCATATCAGCCGCTTTTCTGTGCGTTCGGGCAAGGCAAGTGCAACCGGTGTTGTAAACATCCAGATCGGTTCAGATGGGCCATACTTGGCGATAGCTGTCGATGGCGAACAGATCCCGATTTCCCTGGCCAAAAAGGTTTGGCCAATCACCTTGGTGCCGCCCGCACGCAAATGGATAATAGAACGGATCAAGGCAGGCTTGATCGAAACCGCGTCCTTTACCGCCGCCATACGTCCACCGGGGTTCAATTACCTTGATCCGGATGCGGGGTGGTCTGGCGACGATATGGAAATGACCATGAGCTTCGTTGACGGCGCTGTTGCACCGGTCGGCGATGTTGCCGTGGTGGATGGCCTGTCCGGAACCATGACCATCGAAAACGAGGTCCTGACCGTCAAGGCCAGCGGTGGTACAGCCGATCTGCCCGGGGAAGATGATGTCGTCGTTCCTGCGACGGTTTTTGAGATCCACAACCTGCCATTGCGTGTCGGAAAGATCGCGAAGGTCGAGACGCGCCTTGAAGGCGAGAACGCGGAAATCGGCGCATTGTTGAATGCAAAACCGTTTGAGGTTCTTGACCGTGCGAACTTGAAAACCGGTGGTGTGACCGGGAGCGGCGTTGTCGATATCACCGCGAGTTTCCCGATGGAACGCGTGATCGACATGGACGATGTCACCTGGAAAGCGGTTGGCCGATCGGAAGACTTTTCCGACGAGAACCCGATCATGGGGCACCAGATCCAAAATGCTGATCTGTCGATCGAGGCAGATCGCAGCCAAATCGTGATCTCCGGCAACGGTGAGTTTGACGGTCTGAACGCGGATATCAACTTGGTCGTGCCGCTATCTGGAGCAGGCGACCCACGGCGCCAGGATGTCGTGGCGTCCGTGACGGCTGATCAGCTGAAGGCCCGTGGAATTGATCTGACAGCTTTCCTGGACGGCCCGATGACGGTCAGCGCGGGCAAGGCGGAGGGCGGTCAGAACATCAGCATCGACCTTCAAGAAACCGAAGTTCGGCTTCAAGCGCTTGGTTGGCGAAAGGCAAAGGGCGTACCGGCGTCCGCCTCCTTCAAGCTAATCGAAACCGACGATAAGAAAGTTGTCCAAGACTTCGAGCTGGTCTCGGAAGGTGCGGATATCTTTGGTCATATCCACTTGTCGGCGACCGGCGAGCTTACTGAAGCAACCTTTCCGCGCTTTCAACTACGGCCAGGGGATGATGCCCAAATCGATATCACCCGGGCGGACAGCGGCCGGTATGACATTATCTTTTCCGGCAAGAATTTCGACGGCCGGGGCCTGGTCCAGAGCCTTAGAAGCCCCGGAGGGAGCCAAGGCGCGGGCGATTTCGCCGACGGCGCCCGGATCGCAGTTGATGTTGCCCGGATGACCGGGTTCAACAAACGCTGGATGGAGAACGTCACGGGCCGGGTGGATACCGGAGCCCGCGGCTTGTTGGCCGCAGACATAAGCGGCCTCGTTGGTGGCAGCTCAGAATTCCGTTTTACGTTGACGAGCAATGGCGGCGCGCAACAGGCCGACGGGCGCTTTGACGATACGGGCGCCATGCTGGCGTTTCTGGATCTCTACAAACGTATGCGCGGCGGACGCGGTACCTTGAGTGTTGCCATGGCCGACGCCGACAGTTGGGTGGGCGATTTCAAGGTGCGTTCGCTGGTCATCACGGAAGATCCGGCCATTCAGCGCATCAGCACAACCAACTTGAACACGCGCGATGAGGCAAGCCGTGTGATCGTGCGCCAGCCCCAGGCCAACACTGCGGAAGTCGCGCGCGGTACGGCTTCATTTGAAACGCTGGACATCAATTTCACCCGGGAAGGTGATCAGATGACGATCAGCCGCGGCGCGTTGCAGGGCAACGCGCTTGGCGGCACGGTGGCTGGCACGGTGGATCTCAAACAGCAAACGCTCAATCTCACCGGAACATTCGTGCCGATCTATGCGCTCAACAATTTCTTTTCAAAGATCCCGCTTCTTGGCTTCGCGCTTGGGGGAAGTACGGGGGAAGGGTTGATCGGTGTGACCTACCGCTTGTCCGGCTCCTTGTCCGACCCGGTGCTGTCGGTCAACCCGATTTCCGCGATCGCGCCCGGTATCTTCCGCAGAATGTTCGAGTTCCAGCCGGAATAGCAAACTGATAATAAAAAAGCCGGGCAGGGACCGCCCGGCTATTTCCAGTGTTGAACTCACTGAGTTGATCAGACCGGCTTCAAGAGAACGTGTTTCTTCTTGCCGAGCGACAGCTTGATGATGCCGTCTTCGGTCACATCCGCCAGGGTGAGCTGACGGTTGGCATCCTGTTCGCCCTTGTCGTTGATCTTGACGGCGCCACCCTTGATGTTGCGGCGGACATCTCCGTTGGATGCACACAGCCCGGCCGTGACAAAGGCATTCAAAACACCCAGCCCGGCCTCAAGATCGGCGCTTGCCACTTCAACAGTCGGCAGACCTTCCGCGGATTGGCCCTCTTCGAATGCCTTGCGCGCAGTTTCTGCGGCAGCCTCCGCCTTTTCCCGGCCGTGGATCATCGCTGTGGCTTCTGTGGCCAGTACCTTTTTGGCCTCGTTGATGCCCGCACCATCGAGCGCTGCCAACCGGCTGATCTCATTAAGTGGCAGAATTGTGAAAAGCTTCAGGAACTTTTCGACATCCGCATCTTCCGTATTGCGCCAATATTGCCAGTAGTCATAGGCCGACAGCTGTTCCTCGTTGAGCCAGACTGCGCCGGCCGCCGTCTTGCCCATCTTGGCGCCGGAAGAGGTGGTCAACAGCGGAGCGGTGAGCGCAAAGGCTTCCTTGGATTCTTTCCGGCGGATGAGATCCACACCGGACAGGATGTTGGACCACTGGTCGGATCCGCCCATTTGCAGGCGGCAGCCGGTCTGCTGGTAGATCTCCAGGAAGTCGTAGCCCTGAAGGAGCATATAGTTGAATTCCAGGAAGGACAGGTGCTGTTCCCGCTCCAGGCGCAGCTTGACGGAATCGCGCTGGATCATCTGGTTGACCGAGAAATGCCGGCCGATGTCACGCAGGAACTCCATGTAGTTCAATTTGAGCAACCAGTCTGCATTGTCCATCATCAGGGCATCCGTCGGACCATCACCGAAGCTAAGGAGCTTTTCAAAGACCTTACGGATGCCGGCCTTGTTTTCTTCGATGGTTTCATCGGACAGAACCTTGCGGCTTTCATCCTTGCCGGTCGGATCGCCGACCCGTGTTGTCCCGGAGCCCATGAGCGCGATCGGCCGGTGGCCGGTCTGCTGGAACCAGTAGAGCATCATGATGGTCACAAGCGACCCGGCATGCAGGCTCGGCGCCGTGCAGTCGAAGCCGATATAGGCGGTCACGGTTTCCTTGGCACAGAGCTCGTCGAGGCCTTGAGGATCCGAGATCTGGTGAACGAACCCGCGCTCGGAGAGAACTTTCAAAAACTCTGACTTGAACTCGCTCATATGTCTGCCCGTTAAATGCAACTGTCGTGTGGCCATTCGCCTGTTGGGCATGGCTCTATACCGGCAAAGCAATGATGTAAATTGCACAGGGTCTAAAAGTTCGGTCTTCAAAGGTTTGGGTTCATCAGTTTCTCAAGGTCCAACATTTCCCATGAGACTTGATCGCAGTTCGGGTCATGGAGAAGGCGCGGTGAGCAAACCTGCGCAAAAAACATCAAGCGTGACCACAATCACAGCAGCAAGGGAGGGCTCATCCTAAGGTGCAGGTGTTGGCGCTGAAGAGCGCATGTTCATCCCGAGGAGGAGTTGAAATGTTAAGGAAAGTCGCAATCGCAGCAGTTGTAACTGCTGCCCTCGCAACGGCCGCGGTTTCAGTTTCGGCGACTGAAGCCCATGCCGGAAACCGGGCGGGCGCTGTTGCAGCCGGAGCCATCATAGGGCTTGCTGCGGGCGCCATCATCGCCAGTCAGGTTCAGCCCAGATATGTCGCGCCCGTCCGCTGCCACAACCAGGCCGTCCGCCGGTGGAACCCTTATGAACACCGCTATGTTGTCGTCGGTTATCGCCGGGTCTGCTACTGATTATGCAGATACAAGAGTTTTAAACGAAGGCCTCCAATTGGGGGCCTTTCGTTTTTTGGGATAAGCTTTTGTTCCCAAACAATGCTCCCTAGGCCGTGTGGACGAATTGGAGATGCATTTCGCCGGGATTTGCATCGTTCAAGATCAAGGAAATCCGGTGAAGGTGATGCTTGTGCGTCATCAAGACGGATTTGCGCTGGAATTGAGCACTGCAAACACGGCCCAAAGGGTGAGCCAAGTGCCGGCGATCTGGTACCGCCGGCTTTTTGACCGTATATCGATATGCTCTACAGGACCGTCGCCGCCATATCTTGGCACTTGGCTCACGAAATACGTCTCCAATTCGTCCACACGGCCTAGTGCGCAAATCTTGAGCGCGGCAGATTTCATCAGAATGACACCAATCCTTCACTCACGCAGCCGGCGCGTTTGTTACGACCCTCTTGGTCAAGGAGGCGTCAATGTCTGCGATTACAGTAAAACGATTGTCCAAAACGTTCCGGGGTGGCATTCGCGCCTTGGATGGTGTCGATCTGACGGTCGCCGATGGTGAGTTCGTTGCACTGATCGGAGCGTCTGGTTCCGGAAAATCCACCTTGATCCGCCTTATTTCCGGTCTGGTGGCTGGAGATAAAAACAGCGGCTGTTGTCAGATCTCGATCAATGGGCACTCAGTTCAAGACAGCGGCGCCATCTCCAAAAACATCTCGGCGACGCGAACCGGCATCGGTGTCGTGTTTCAGCAGTTCAATCTGGTGCCGCGACTGAGTGTCTTGACCAATGTGCTTGCTGGTCTGCTTGGGAAAGTGCCGGTTTGGCGTGGTCTGTTTGGTTTTTTCTCATCAGAAGAAAAGCAGCTTGCAATGCGCGCCCTGCAGCGCGTTGGCATTGAGACAAAGGCGCGTCAGCGGGCGTCTACACTGTCGGGCGGCCAGCAGCAGCGCGCGGCCATCGCCCGGACAATCGTTCAAGGGGCGAAAATCATTTTGGCCGACGAACCGATTGCGTCCCTGGATCCGGCTTCGGCGAAGCGCGTGATGGGGATCCTGTCCAGGATCAACGAAGAAGACGGCACGACCGTGGTCGTTTCCCTGCACCAGGTCGAATATGCCCGCCGGTACTGCAAGCGGACGATAGCCATGCGGGCCGGACAGATCGTTTACGACGGTCCGAGCCATGCTCTTACGACCCAGTTTTTGCGCGAAATCTACGGTGAGGCCAGCGAAGAACTTGTGCTGCCGGATGCCGAAGACTTCGGGACCGCGCCAATCCCGGCGACGGCCTGAATCTCTCCAGGGGAGAAATCGTGATGAAATTGATTACTCGCATTGCTGCGTCTGCAGCGATAATGTTTGGTTTGAGCGGCCCGGCGCTTGCCGAACGTGAAAACCCGGAAGAACTTTACTTCGGCATTCTTTCCACTGAATCCAGCTCTGCGCAGCGTGAGAAGTGGGGCCCGTTTCTTGAAGCCATGGAAGCCTCCCTCGGTATGCCGGTGAAGCCTTTCTTTGCTGCTGACTATGCCGGTGTGATCGAAGGCATGCGTTTCGACAAGGTCGACGTTGTCTGGTACGGCAACAAGTCTGCTATGGTTGCAGTTGACCGCGCTGGGGCCGAGATTTTTGCTCAAACGACCGAAGCGACCGGGGATCGTGGTTACTGGTCGGTGATGGTGACACACAAGGACTCCGGCCTCACCTATGAAGATGTCATGGCGTGCAACAAGGATCTGAATTTTGGCATCGGCGATCCGAATTCCACGTCCGGTTTCCTTGTCCCGTCCACCTTCGTTTTTGCCAAAGAAGGCGTGAATCCGAAGGACTGTTTTAAGACCCTTCGCAACGCCAACCACGAGACCAACCTGATTTCGGTTGCAACCAAACAGGTTGATGCAGCTGTTGCATCCTCCACCGGCATGTATTCCCGCTTGAAGAACGCCAAGCCGGAACTGTTTGCCGAACTGAAGGAAATCTGGCGTTCTCCGCTGATCGCGTCTGATCCGATGGCATGGCGTCCGGAGCTCGATGAAAGCATCAAGTCGAAGATCGTGTTTTTCTTCATGACCTATGGCCGTCAGGGCACCGACGAGGAAGTGGCCAAGGCGCGTGAGAACCTGGCCATGATCGACATGGGGCCGTTCATTCCGTCGTCCAACGCCCAGCTGTGGCCGTTCTACGAAATGGATCAGATCCGTCAGCGCATGTCCATCGAAGGTGACGACACCTATTCCGACGACGAACGGACCGCGAAAATCTTGGAAATCAACACCAAGATCGAAGAAATCCGCGCAGCCGCTGCTGCCCGCCCGCGCAAGTAATCAGCGCAACGCATCGGCATGAGGGGATGTCCCTCATGCCCTTGTTTGATCTCCGCACAGGACACCTTCCATGACCAGTATTGTAAACGTGCTCAACACGGGCGAGCCCGTTCTTGAGGTTCCGGGTCGAACCACTCAGGAGAAAGTCTTTGACGTTCTGATCTGGGGCGGTTTGATCGTCATGCTGGTCTGGAGTTTTCATCCGGCGGATATGCACCGCATGGGCCAGGTATTCACCGGCGGTGGCAACATGGCCATGCTGCTGGAGGACTTTCTCAAGCCGAACTTCCGGTATTGGCACAGTTATTTCGACTTGATGCTCGAAACCGTCCAAATGGCGGTCTGGGGGTCCTTTCTGTCGGTGATCCTTGCGGTTCCGTTCGGGTTGCTGTCCTCGTCCAACATTGCGCCATACTGGATCGTATTCCCTGTGCGCAGGCTTATGGACGCCTTCCGTGCGATCAATGAGCTGGTATTTGCTCTGATCTTTGTGGCGGCTGTTGGTCTTGGGCCGCTGGCAGGTGTTTTGGCGCTGATGATCCACACGACGGGCACGCTCGCAAAACTCTTTTCAGAAGCCGTGGAGGCGATCGATCCGCGTCCGGTTGAGGGCATCAAAGCGACAGGCGCTCCGGCTATTCAGGAGATCGTTTATGGTGTCGTGCCGCAGGTTCTGCCGCTCTGGATTTCCTATTCTCTCTACCGGTTTGAAGCCAATGTGCGCTCTGCAACCGTGCTGGGTATTGTCGGCGCGGGCGGCATTGGCATGTCGCTCTCCGAAGCGCTGCGCGGCTTTGATTATTCGGCTGGCGCCGCGATCCTATTGATAATCCTCGTAACGGTCTCCTTGCTTGATATCTTCGGGTCGCTGTTGCGCAAGGTCGTGATCGATGGCACCGACCACGGCCGGTTCGCTGCCTACTTCCTGTTTTTGACGCTTCTCGTGATTGGTCTGGAGACGTTGCTGGCGCGCTGACAAAGCGCTTCAAGCATAAGCTATCGTTGCGAATCTGCCGGTCAGGTGCCACTTTCGTGGCCTCAAATGATAATTACCCGACCGGCGGGTTCTAATAGGCTTCTCCATGACACCAGGACATCTCCATATTCTGTGCGGCAAGATCGCCTCTGGAAAGTCGACGCTTGCCGGAAACCTCTTTAGGCAACCGGCAACTGTTTTGATTAGCGAAGACACTTGGCTGGCCGAATTGTTCGGGCCTGAAATGTCGACAATCAGAGATTATGTGCGGGTCTCGGCGCGGCTGCGCGCGGTTATGGAGCCGCATGTGATTGGGCTTTTGGAAGGTGGCGTGTCCGTGGTTCTCGACTTTCCGGCCAACACGCCGGCGACGCGCGTCTGGATGCGGCGTGTGTCTGAAAACAGCGGAAGCGATCACACGCTCCATTACCTCAATGTTTCTAACGAGATCTGCAAGGAACGGCTGCGGGCGCGCAATGCCAGCGGTGGCCATCCGTTTTCTGTGAGTGATGAGCAATTTGAAGCGGTTACCAAATACTTTGTCCCGCCAGGGCCGGATGAAGGCTTTAACGTTTTGGAACGTTAAGTCTCCGGATATTAGCCTATTTATTTATTTCCCGTTGAATGGAGCGAACCCGTTATGAGGCCGACAAACGTATCGCCAGTTCGTGCCCACGGACTGATCTGTGGGGCCATGCAACCCGGACCCCGAAACCTGATCACGGATGTCGCGGGTATCACGGTCGGGCACAAGACAGTCATCGATGGTGACTTGCGAACGGGATTCACGGCCATCGTCCCGCATCAGGGCAATTTGTTTTTGGATAAGCTTGTGGCATCCAGCGCCGTCATCAACGGCTTTGGCAAAAGCGCTGGCCTGATCCAGGTGGAGGAATTGGGAACCCTGGAAACCCCGATCCTGCTCACCAACACCTTTGGCGTGGCAGAAGGCATTCACGCATTGATCCGGCGGGAGTTGCGGCAAAACCCTCAGATTGACCGCGCGAAAGGGACAGTCAATCCGGTCGTCATGGAATGCAACGACGGATATCTCAGTGATATCAACGCGATTGCGCTGACCGAAGAGGACGCTAATGCGGCGCTTGTGGCAGCCTCAGAAGACTTTGAGCAAGGCAGTGTCGGAGCTGGGACCGGTATCAGTTGTTTCGGATTCAAAGGGGGGATCGGGTCCGCATCCCGGCAGATTGAACTGGAGGAGAGGACCTTCACACTGGGTGCGTTGGTTCAGGCAAACTTTGGCAGGGCCGGGGACCTCGTGCTGCCGGATGGGCGCAGGCCATCTCCTGAGGGCATGGCAGCTCAGGAAGAGCGCGGGTCTGTCATCATTGTTCTTGCAACTGATGTGCCGCTTGAAAGCCGGCAGCTGAAACGGATTGCCCGCCGTGCAGGCGCCGGTCTTGCCCGGCTCGGCTCATTCTACGGTAACGGCAGTGGCGACATCGGTTTTGCGTTCTCAACGGCCCACAAGATACCGCATAATTCAGAACGCGATCTGATCGCGCGCGATTATATGCATGAAGGGAATATCGATCTTCTGTTTCAGGCCGCAGCGGAAACCACACAGGAGGCTGTGCTTAATGCAATGATCGCGTCTCCCGCCATGTATGGGAAGGGGACGAGCTTCCGGCCATCCTTGAAGGACTGGCTGGATCAAAACTGACGTTTGCGCAGGCCGTCAGGTATACCACTCAAGCAATTTGTAAGACTTCGCTGCGTAAATATCATCGGAAATAACAGGATCCGGTAAATCTGATTATGAACGGTCGATTTAAATCGGTGCGGAATGCGATCAGCTCGGTCGGCTTCATCTGCGGTCTTTTGACCGTGGCGGAGCAGGCGCAGGCGGCTGAAATTCATCTTGTGACGGAGAACTATCCGCCCTTCAATTTCATGAAAGACGGAGAGATCGTTGGGCTGGGCGCGGATCAGGTGCGCGAAATCATGGTCCGGGAGAACATTGAATTCACCATGGAGATTCTCCCGTGGTCGCGGGCCTTTTGGTTGGCTGAGAACAGAAAAAACCATTGTGTCTTCACCACCGCCTATACACCGGCAAGAGCCGAGACCTTTGCCTGGATATCACCGCTCGGTGGTGCTGAGCTGTTCCTGATCAAGAAGGCCGGATCACAGATCCCGTCGGACCTGGGTGAAATTGTTGGAAAATTTTCCGTCGGCACTCAGCGGAGCGACTACGCCGAGTATGTCTTGAAGACCCAGGGTTTCAGCAGTCTCGATTATTTTGATGATGTGGAAACGGTGATCCGTCAGCTGGTTCAAGATCGGTTACACCTTGCCGCGATCTCCAGCATGACGTTCCACACGCTTGTGCAGCAAGGTGTTGAGATTGAGATGGTCCATGGATTTGGCGACATCATTGGAAATGCGCTCGCCTGCAACCCGGAGACCGATGAAGCATTGCTCAAGCGTATGCAAAACGGTCTCGACAGTATTATCCGAGATGGCTATCAGGCCGACATGCTAAAGAAATACACCGGAGCTGCTTCTGTTAGCGCGCTTACAGGCGAGAACTGACCCACGGCCGGCGCAGTAAACTGCCAGCGAGGGTTCGGCCCTGCCTCTTTCAAGGTTTCATCGGATCAAAAAGAAAAGCCCCGGTCGAGTGACCGGGGCTTTCCGTGTTTGACGCCTAAACTGTCTTAGACAGAGTAGTAGAGATCGAACTCGACCGGATGCGGGGTCATCTCGTAACGCTCGACTTCTTCCATCTTCAGTTCGATGTAAGCATCGATCTGGTCGTCGTCAAAGACGCCGCCTGCTTTGAGGAACTCACGATCAGCGTCAACAGCTTCGAGAGCTTCACGCAGCGAGCCGCAAACCGTCGGGATCTCGGCCAGTTCTTCAGCCGGCAGATCGTAGAGGTTCTTGTCCATCGCATCGCCCGGATGGATCTTGTTTTTGATGCCGTCAAGGCCAGCCATCAGCAGGGCAGAGAAGCAGAGGTACGGGTTCGCGGTCGGATCCGGGAAGCGGACTTCAACGCGTTTCGCTTTCGGAGAAGACGTGAACGGGATGCGGCAAGACGCAGACCGGTTACGCGAGGAGTAGGCGAGAAGAACCGGTGCTTCGTAACCCGGGACCAGACGCTTGTAGGAGTTGGTGGACGGGTTGGTGAAAGCGTTAAGGGCTTTGGCATGCTTCAGAATGCCGCCGATGAAGTACAGGCAGGTCTCGGAAAGATCCGCGTACTGGTTACCGGCAAAGGTCGGCTCGCCGTTGTTCCAGATGGACAGGTGGCAATGCATGCCGGTGCCGTTGTCGCCGAAAACAGGCTTCGGCATGAAGGTTGCGGACTTGCCATAGGCATGAGCAACCTGGTGAACAACATACTTGTAGACCTGCATGTTGTCGGCGCAGGAGGTCAGGTTGTCGAACTTCATGCCGAGTTCGTGCTGGGCAGCAGCCACTTCGTGGTGGTGCTTTTCAGTCGGAACGCCCATTTCGCTCATGACGGACAGCATTTCGGAGCGGATGTCCTGCGCGCTGTCGACTGGCGGGACCGGGAAGTATCCGCCTTTTGTGCGTGGGCGGTGGCCCATGTTGCCGGTCTCATACTCGGAGCCCATGTTGGACGGCAGTTCGGAGCTGTCCAGGATGAAGCCGGTGTTGTACGGGTCGGCGTTGAAGCGGACGTCGTCAAACATGAAGAATTCGGCTTCCGGGCCAATGTAGATGGTGTCGCCGAAGCCGCCGGACTTGACGTAGGCTTCTGCCTTCTTCGCGGTCATGCGCGGATCACGGTTGTACGCTTCGCCGGTGATCGGGTCTACGATGTCGCAGAAGATCGCCATGGTGGATTGGGCGAAGAACGGGTCGATGTGAGCCGATTCCGGATCCAGGATGAGCATCATGTCGGATTCGTTGATGGCCTTCCAGCCCGCGATGGAGGAGCCGTCAAAGGCAACGCCTTCAGCGAACATGTCTTCATCAACCAGTGCAACGTCCATGGTGACGTGCTGCATCTTGCCGCGCGGGTCGGTGAAGCGCAGATCGACGAACTTGATGTCTTTTTCCTGAATTTGTTTCAGAATATCAGCAGCGGTGGTCATTATGTCCATCCCTTTGATTTTTCGTGTGAACGTTTGGGTTTTGGTCCCGGTCCGGCAGAGTGTTTAAGGTGTTTGCCTCGGCGCGGATAGTCCGGAATTGGGTGTGCGGCGAAATGCCGGAACAGGTGGGTGTCAGATGGCGTCGGTGCCGGACTCGCCGGTTCGGATGCGGACTGCCTCTTCGATGTTGGAGACGAAAATCTTGCCATCGCCAATACGGCCGGTCTGGGCAGCATTGCGGATTGCCTCGACGGCCTTGTCCACCATGTCGGATCCAAGAACGATCTCGACTTTGACCTTCGGCAGGAAGTCGACAACGTATTCAGCGCCACGATAAAGCTCGGTGTGACCTTTCTGACGGCCAAATCCCTTGGCCTCGGTCACTGTGATGCCCTGCAGGCCGACTTCTTGAAGAGCTTCTTTGACCTCATCGAGTTTGAAAGGTTTGATGATCGCTTCGATCTTTTTCATCACCGTATGTCTCTCTCCACATGTAATGGCAGGGGCTGCCCGTACGCTCTTCTTTCGGACCGTCGCCAGACTAAAACGCAATGGTTCGGGTCAGCTGAGAGCTGTTGCCAAGAAAAAGCACGAAGCGTGCCAATTGTCGTTCTTTTCGTCAGATTTTCCATCTCGGCAGGATTCCGCCGCTATTTTTAGCAAGTTACCGCAAAAGTCGTGGTGTCAGAGTGAGGTTGCTTGTTTGGAATGCATAAAAAGTAGACATTGTGATTATAAAATATGCAGAAGAGTGGAATTGCGGTGCCTGATCTTGCCGGTGGCCACCTCAATGGTAGGTCTCTGACTGATCTTGTTGCGGGATGAACTGCCGTTAGAGATGCGTATGATGACGCCGAGCAGTTTCCATTCTCTTGTGCACACAAAGGACTATCATGACGGCAGCGCTACTCACGCCACAAGAAATGGGTCAGGCAGACCGCTTGACGATCGAGGGCGGCCTTCCGGGCTTGGATCTGATGGAGCGCGCTGGATCCGCAGTAGCCGGTATCGCCGCAAAACATGCACCGGCGGGTGGGTGCATTCATATTCTTTGCGGGCCAGGCAACAATGGCGGCGACGGATTTGTTGCCGCACGGCTCTTGGCAGAAAAGGGGTATGATGTCCGGGTCGATCTCCTGACATCGCCATCCGGCTTGAAGGGGGACGCTGCTGCAGCTTTTGCGGCAATGACCCTGCCATTCGAGATCCTCACATCCGGAGATCAGCTGATAGGGAACATGGCAGACCGGTTTGCCGGGGCCGATGTCATAGTCGATGCCTTGTTCGGGGCGGGATTGGATCGTCCGCTGTCCGGTCCAGCCGCCGAGCTGGTGGAAGCTGTGAATGGATCAAATGCTGCAATCCTAGCAGTGGACCTGCCATCCGGCATCAACGGCGCGACCGGAGAGATCATGGGGAGTGCGATCAAGGCGCATGCGACCGTTACATTCTTTCTGAAAAAACCAGGGCATCTTCTGTTCCCCGGCCGCAGATTAGGCGGCTCGGTCACGGTCGCTCAGATCGGAATTGAAACAGGCGTGCTCGACACAATCGGGCCCGCGACCTTTGAAAACAAACCGGACCTCTGGCTGGCTAGCTGGCCGCGCCCGGCGGTCAATGGCCACAAATACTCAAAAGGCCACGCGGTCGTTTTCAGTGGACCCATGGCCAAAACCGGTGCAGCGCGGCTTTCAGCCATGGCAGCGCTTCGGACCGGGGCAGGGCTCGTCACACTGGCTTCGCCGCCAGACGCCATGATGGTGAACGCATCGCACTTGACGGCGGTTATGCTGAAAAAGGTCTCCGGTCCTGAAGCGATCCCGGAGCTGCTGTCCGATCCGCGTCTGAATGCCGTTTTGATCGGACCGGGATACGGGATCGGAGAGGCTACAAAGACCGCTGTCGAGGCCATTGTCGCGAAAGGGCGGTCCCTGGTGCTTGACGCTGATGCCTTGACCAGTTTCTTAGAAAATCCACAGAAGCTCTTTGATTTGATCACAGAAAATGGATCACCGGTCATCCTGACGCCGCATGACGGCGAGTTTATGCGCCTCTTCCCGGAATTGGCTGATCAGAACAAGCTTGCACGGGCGCGGGAGGCCGCACGCCGCTCCGGTGCAACGGTTGTATTAAAAGGCCCCGACACAGTCATTGCAGCACCGGACGGCCGGGCCGCCATCAACTGCAATGCGCCGCCGTTCCTGGCTACCGCCGGATCCGGTGATGTGCTGGCAGGCATCGCGGCTGGTCTGCTGGCGCAAGGAGTTCCAGCATTTGAAGCAGCCTGTCAGGCGGTCTGGTTGCACGGGGAGGCCGGTCTGGCCGCCGGCCCTGGCCTTATTGCCGAAGATCTGCCGGCAGCGTTGAGGGAGCCGCTCCGCCACTTGTGGACAAGTCTTGCGTGATAATTGGCTCACGCGCTATTTTTCCTTTGACGGAAAAAGTCGGAGTGTTATAGAGGCCCCGCTTCAAACGCGGAGCGTCCAGGCTCCTGCGATGCGGATGTGGTGAAATTGGCAGACACGCCAGATTTAGGTTCTGGTGCCGCAAGGCGTGGGGGTTCAAGTCCCTCCATCCGCACCAATACTCAAACAGCAAGTGATTGAGTTCAAAACTCACCTTCTTAGGCAAGCTGCGATAAGGGGGCAAGGCTATTGCCGGCCAACGGCGGCTTTATTTCATGTCCAAGGAGTCATGTATCCGCGCGCCGACACGGTTCCCGACATCGAGTAAGAGCTGCGATCCCGCGTCTCCTCAGCTGTGCTGCCGGAGGCAAACCTGTATGTCTTTCTGGAAGTGTCTGCGGTAATGGTTGCTCCGACTTCCAGATTGGCATGATGCTCACCGAGGTCTTCACCCATCAACCCGTGCTGGTATCGATCGGCAAGTGTATCGGGCAGGTCAACCAGCCAGAAATTCGTATCCGATTGGAACGACAGCAGGATTGTGTAGGGATCAATCCCGTGTTCCTTGATCATAATTTCAAGCAAAATGGTGGGGTCGGCGGTTGAGAGACCCAAGGCTGCGCGGACGTGGTCCGGCGCAAGTGTGTATCGGTAGGCTGGCGGCGCCCGTCGCGGTAGACGGAAAAACAGAGGTGGTTTTTCCAGCAAGCTCGGACACAACGCGCCAACCCTCTCAGTGAAGAGTTGACCAATACCGAATTCATCGCCGTGAAAGGCCATCATTTGCTCGGCGGTTTTGTAGGCAACGTGCTCATGCCCCGCAAAACCGGCTGACGTTTCATCTCCGATCCAAACATCGTTCTGGTAATCGACATCCAGAAGCGTATACACGCATCCAGTAATCCCGATGCTAAAATTCCAGGCGTGCTCGATGTACCGGCCAGCATCGCCGGGGTCAGATACCAAAATCTTCAGGCCGATGACACCAAATGGAGCCTGGCGCGAGATCATTTTCTCGACCGCGCCATCCCTGATTTCAAGGGATGTGGAGGTGTTTCGAAGGTCGATCAGATGGGACTGGAACTCCGTCGCAATTGCATCAATCAGACGCGCAATCCGGCCCTTGCTTGGTGACACGTTCTTCTCCAGTCTTTGGTTTCGGCCTTTGCTCCGCGTTTCCAATATAGGCCATGTCGTTCTGGCTCGGAACTCCCCAGTAGCTTAAGAACGGCGACTTTGAAAAAGAGGCCCAAAGAATCAGGTGTTGTTTGATACACTTGTAGAGCGCGCGCGCTACGGTTTTTTAGGCGTAAGTTTTCGGTTGCTGCTGTGAACCGGCACATCTGTGAAGGCTGTAGAGTCTGGCAAAAGGGGCAGATTTTACTCTCGAGAAAGGTCCAGTCATTAATCTGGAAAAAACCGCCGATTGACGAGAGACAGATGCCATCTACCAGTGCTGCCGCCCTTGAGGTTCTCAATCTTCACAAGCGCTTCAACGAACCTGCCGTTGATGATCTCTCGCTGACGGTGCGAAGTGGTGAATTCTTTGCCCTGCTGGGCCCGAATGGCGCGGGCAAGACAACGACGCTGCGGATGGTTGCGGGGTTGCTCCAGGCTGATGCGGGTGCTGTCAAGATCTGCGGGATCGACGCATTTGCAGATCCGATTGCCGCCAAAAAAGTGCTGGCCTGGGTTCCAGACGACCCGATGGTTTATGACAAGCTGACACCGCTTGAATACCTGGAATTTGTTGCAGGTCTCTGGGACATGCCGCCGGATTTTGCGCGGTTCAGGGCGGACAGCCTGCTCGACTCTCTCGGACTTGGGGCCCATGCAAATGAGCGCTGTGGCGGGTTCTCCAAAGGAATGCGTCAGAAGGTGGCACTTGCCGGAGCTTTGATCCATGAGCCGCGTTTGATCATCCTCGATGAGCCACTCACCGGACTGGATGCAAGTTCTGCACGGCAGGTTAAAAGGGTTCTGTCCGGACTTGTTGCGCATGGCGTGTCGATCATCATGACGACACACATTCTAGAGGTCGCGGAACGCATGGCGGACCGGATCGGAATAATCGCACGCGGACGTCTCGTTGCTGAAGGAACGTTGGAAGAGTTGCGGGAACGCGCGAGCGCCGATGGCAACACTCTGGAGGACATTTTCCTCGAAATTGTTGGTGGTGAAGCCGGCAGCGAACCACCCGCGCAGGAGGCAACAGGCTTCCACGAGAAGGTTGCATGAGACAATTCACGGCAAATTCCGCCTTGATGAGGTTTTCGCATCATGAATTAAGGCTGGCTTGGCGTGACTGGTCATGGATGTTTTCTGGAAGGCGCAGCAAAAGCGTGTGGCGCGCCCTAATCGGCATCAGCATTTTTTACGCGGTTATGCATCTGATCGCTTACGCCGTTCTGGCCTCTCATCTGACCGCCATATTTGTGCTCAATCAGACCACGCTTGCGGTGCTTTCGGTCACGGTCCTGCTCAGCTTCACCATGATGCTGTCCCAGGCGATGGAGTCGGTGACAAGGGCGTTTTATGCGCGTGACGATCTCGATTTGATCCTTTCTTCACCCGCGCCCTCCCATGATTTGTTTCTTGTGCGCATCACGATCATGGCTTTGACAAGCTGGGCGATGTCGGCGCTGGTCGTTTCGCCTTTTATCAACGTTGCAACGGCCCTGGATGGGGTTCGCTGGCTTTCTGGATACGTGGTTCTTCTGGCGGTATCTCTAACGGCAACCGGAGGCGGGCTTCTCATCTCGCTTGCACTCTTCCGCACGGTCGGACCGCAGCGCACGCGGCTCTATGCTCAAGTTCTGGCTGCGGTCGTGGGCGCTGCCTTCTTAATTGGAATGCAGGTGGTTGCGATCCTGTCCTTCGGGTCAATGTCCCGGTTCGCGCTATTTGATTCAGAATTTCTCGCACACCATGCGCCAGCCGCGGGGTCCGTGTGGTGGTTTCCTGCCCATGCAGTCGCCGGGCAAGCCAATGCCGTGGTGTTTTTTCTCGTTGCCTCTGTTGTGTTCTTCTCGGCGGCGGCTTTGCTTGGTGCCAGGCAGTTCCGCCGCATTGTCGTGTTGGCACTTGGTGTCACAGAAAAGACCGCGCGTGGCGGCACATCAAACCGGGCTTTTCGCGGCTATTCGCCCCTCGGCGCACTCATACATAAAGAACTAAAGCTTATCGTCCGCGATCCCTGGCTTGTGTCCCAGACGTTGATGCAGGTTCTCTATCTCATTCCGCCTGCCGTGATGCTCTGGGTCAGCTTTGGCCAAGCCGCCGAGGCGTCCGTGATCATCGCCCCTGTTGTCGTCATGGCTGTAGGTCAGCTTGCCGGTGGTCTTGCCTGGCTGACGATCTCCGGTGAGGATGCGCCCGATCTCATTGCAACGGCACCCATTTCAGCATTTACACGGCTTTGGGCGAAAGTTGCGTCCGTTCTCATGCTTGTCACGGCGATAATATTGCCGGTCAGCTTGGCCGTGGCGTTCATATCGCTCTGGGGGGCAGCCGTTACCGCTGCCGGAGCATTTATTGCAGCAGCCAGTGCAATCGTGGTTCAACTTTGGTTTCGTGCCCAAGCCAAACGCACGACCTTCCGGCGCCGGCAGGTTGCCTCAAAAGCTTCAACGTTCGCAGAGGCGGCAGCATCTATTTCCTGCGCCGCCGGCACGGCTCTCATCGCGGCCGGGAGCCCGCTGGCCCTTCTCCCGATTATTCTGCTTGCTAGCGTGCTCGGGATCTCCTGGAGTATCCGTCCAAAACAAATCGCTGAGGTTTAGCGTCCGTGACGCACGGCCTAGCGAAAGCCAACTGAGTACATTGAGAATCTGGCGCCTCTGCGGGACACACAGATAACCTTTTATCTACTCAAAAAGCCGCTGTCAGACGCCCAGGCCCGATGCGCAGGCTCGGAACTCACGGACTTCGGGGGCTGCGCCATCGAGCGGTATCTGGACGGCCTGATCGCCCATCAGGGCCGTGACGGTGATGTTGAATTCCAATCCATCCAACACGTTGCCAAACCCTCGATCGGTGACGGTGAGCGTTCCTCCATCAGGCGTAATGACGTGCCGGTCGGTGGCAATGGTGTTTGATAATGGTCCATCAAAGCGCATGGAAAAGAACGGGCCTGGTGTCCAGGGGCGGTTCGGTGTGATGGCGATGAAGTACTCAGGTACTGCTGGGTCGAAGACTACCCGAACGGACGCAGTCTCATCCTTGTGAAGCAATTCGCAAACACGGCTGGCGCGGAACTCCCAAGCTAATGCCGGGGAGGTGAACAGCACGAGAGGTAGAACAGACAGAGCCCGCAACATTCATTTCCCCTTGATGTTTTAAACAGCTCTGGCTGTCGAAGATCTGAAGGGCAT
Organism: Roseibium alexandrii DFL-11; assembly: GCF_000158095.2. Lineage (NCBI taxonomy): Bacteria > Pseudomonadati > Pseudomonadota > Alphaproteobacteria > Hyphomicrobiales > Stappiaceae > Roseibium > Roseibium alexandrii. The sequence goes on along the minus strand of NZ_CM011002.1, from coordinate 1,581,215 downwards.
CTTGCTATGGAGACTGCCGGGACCGCAAATGCTTTCCTGCCGCACGTTTTGGGACGTTGGTGACACCACCATTTGCCGGCTGGCAGTCCGGGACCGAAAAACAAGCAGCCGCTTTACTTCAGCAAGACAAACGGCCGCTGTTTCTATTTCTCTTGGTAGGGCGCACTAACGCACCATGGTGAGGCGGTCCCAGTCCGCGTAATCGGGAGACCCTTCACGGCGAACGGTGCCCTCATATCCATATTCAATCATGTGGATCATGGTCGAAGTTTCCTCGGCGAGAACGACCGCATAACTCTCCGGCAGGTCCGATCCAGCGAGATTGCCCTTGTTGGCGAAATCCGGCCATCCCGCATGATTGGTGCCGCGCGGTGCACTAAAGGGAATATCGTGCAGGGAACCAGCCAGAGGCAGATGGCAATGCCCATGGAAGATATGCCGGATCTTGGCTGCATGCCGGGCTACGACTTGGCCAAATCCGTCTGCGTCCTGCAGCATGATCTTGTCCATGGGCGCAATGCCAATTGGCACCGGGTTGTGGTGCATGAACAAAAAAACCGGGGCCGTGGCCTTGGAAAGCTCCCGATCGAGCCAGTCTTGCCGTTTGGAGCAATAAAACCCGGCATGGGTGTCCGGTCCCCAGGTGTCCAACAGAATTGCCGTTCCTTCACTCAATGGAACAATCGCTTGAACAAATCCGTTCTCGTCCGCGCCTTCCGGAAACACAGACAAAAAAACATCCCGCTCGTCGTGATTGCCAATGCATAAATGAATGGGGAGCGGGCATTCGGCGATTTCTGCTTTCAGGCGTAGATAATCGTCCTTGTCGCCCCAATCAGAGAGATCGCCGGTAATAAAAATGGCTTCGGCGTCAGGATGATGGGTAACGGCATGACCAAGGGCTTTTCGGAAATTCTCATTCGGATCCCGTCCGGCAATCGTGTCGCCCGGTTTGGTCAAATGAATGTCCGTCAGTTGGAGAAGTTTCATGTCTTCCTCCTTCGATTATTTTTGTGATGAAAAACGCCGCCCGGTAAACCGGGCGGCGCAGGAAGGAAGGTTGATCAGTTGGACGGCAGAAGATCTGAAACTTCTTCGTCCAGCTGCTCTTGCAGCTCGGCCATGTCGTCGAATTCGCCGGTCACAATGCCTTCGATCCCGTCGTAGATGACTTGAGTGATCGCCAAGCCATTGTCACCCGGGTAAGCCTGCCAGTCGCGCAGCAGTGGCAGCTGGCGGACAGCGGTCTCTTTGTTCGGGTTCTGCTGATAGAAATCCGCCAGGATGACTTCGTTGGCAGCCTTGTTCGGCGGCATGTAGCCTGTGGTCCGGGCAACGTCGGCGGCGCCTTCACCGGAGGTGATGAATTTGAGCCATTCCCAGGCAGCATTCAGGACCTTCGGATCTTCAGAAGAAGACACAAGCATGGCCGCGTTGCCGCCAGCTGGCAGGCCTTTCGGGCCAGATGCCTCGATGCCCGGGTATTCGTTGGTCTTCAGCTCAAAATCGCCTTTGGCACGCTCCACAGCACCGAGCGCAGATGTCGACCAGAACATCATGCCGATTTCGCCGGCAGAAAAGGAGGCAAGGGCTGCTTTCCACTCAATGTTCTGCATGTCGCAGCCGCGGAAGATGCCTTTCATGGTTTCCAGAGACTTCAGACCTTCGTCGGAAGAAACCTGGAACGCATTGCCTTCCATGGTCGCCTTGTCCTGGGACCACATCAGAGCTTGCAGGAACCAGTTCCCGGTGATGTTCCAGCCCCAGAACATCGGGTTTCTAACGCCGGCCTCATGGAGTTTGCCGCAGACTTCAACGACTTCGTCCCAAGACTTCGGCAGGTCGGCAACAGTTGTGATTCCGGCTTTCGCCATCACGTCCATGTTGTAGTAGCCGACTGGCAGGGAGACAGAAAACGGCAGGCCATAGATGTCGTCGTTGAACGAGCCGAGCTTCAGCATGGCATCGTGGTAGCCGTCTTTCTCGAACGTTTCTTCCTTCAGGATGAAAGGCTCGAGCGACTTGGCAATTCCCTTTTCAACCAGGATTGCCTGACGGTTCAGACCCTGCATGGTGACGTCCGGGAGCGTGCCGGCAACAGCTTCACGCAGGATTGTGTTCGTGCCGTCCTCGTAAGATTCGTATGTTGCCCGGATCTTAACTTCGATGTTCGGAAACTGCTCGTTGAATTTCGGCAGGATTTTCTCGTATGTCACATCAAAAAGATGGGAATACGGGTAAGCGAATTCGATCGTTACTTTTTCGTCTGCATGTGCAGCGGGGGCTGCCAGCAGTAGTGCTATTGCGGTGAGGGTCTTTTTCATAGAAATCTCCGTCTGTTGCCGTGGGAGTGGCTGGTCGCCAAACTCGTCCGCTCCCGGTTGATCCCCTCGCGGGATTTCGGTGATGGGGCCGCCCTTGGGTGGCCCCGCATGTTTTTGAGCTCTTTGGTCTATTTCATCCCGCTGAGTGTGATGCCTTCGATGAAACGTCTTTGAGCAATCAAGAAGGCAACGATCAGTGGTGCCACGATGATCGTTGCGGTCGCCATCATCGGGCCGAAATTGTCGCCATCCGCATCGCCCTTGAATTCGCGCAGGCCAAGCGGTGGGGTGAACAGTGATCTGTCGCCGGTGATCACGATCCGCGGCCAGAAATAATCATTCCAATGCGCAACGACCGAGAAGATCGCAAAGGCCAAGAGGGCAGGGATCGCGGTCGGCAACATGACGTTCCAGATGATCGAGAACTCGTTCATGCCGTCCATCCGCGCCGCGTCGATGAGGTCATCGGGGACGGTCATGAAAAACTGGCGCATCAGGAAAATGCCGAATACCGAAATCGTCCAGGGAATGATCAGTGCGGCATAGGTGTTGGTAAGCCCGACCTTGGCCAGCATGATGTAGAGCGGCAACGCGATGGCATGGACTGGGATGAGGAGGCTGAACAGAACCAGTCCGAAGACAGCGTCGCGCCCCCAGAATCGGAGTTTTGCCAGCGCATAGGCGCAGGGCAGTGCGACAAGAACCTGAATAATGAAGATGGACGCCGTTACGATCACGCCGTTGAGGAGGTACCGGATGAGCGGCGCTTTCTCAAAAGCAGTGGTGTAGTTGTAGATGACCGGTGTCACCATGCAGTCGGCCACATCCTTGCCGAGCTTGATGCAATAGTCGTCGCGGAATGCTTCTTGCGCGCCGAAGAACCCACCGATGTTCTGCATGATCTCAGCCGGGCTTTTGAAGCTGTAACTGACCATCACGTAGAACGGCAGCAGCACGATCAGGCTGCCGAAGATCAAGACCACATGTTTCAAGGTTTCAGCCGCTGAAAACCGGAAGGCTGGCAGTCCAACCGCGGTGGAAGAGGAAAGAGTTGTGTCGCTCATGTGTAGTGAACCCTTCTTTCCACCAGCCAGCGCTGGACGAGCGTGAGAAACATTACGAAAGCCAGGAAGACGACGGTAATGGCCGCGCCAATTCCCATGAGATTTTGCTGGATCGCTTTTTCGTAGATGGCAAACATCATGACGTAGACCGATTTTGACGGTCCGCCGCCTTGCGGATAAAACGCCTCGACCGTGTCGAAGACCTGGAACGAGCGGATAAACGAAATGGTGACGACAAAGACCGTGGTCGGGCCGAGCATCGGCCATGTGACAAGCCGGAACCGGTCCCAGGCCGACTTTGCGCCATCCATTTCGGCCGCTTGGTAAAGCTCACGCGGCACAGATGTCAGACCCGCGAGGTAGAGCACCATGTTGAAGCCGAAGCCCTGCCAGACCCCGATGAAGGCGACTGTCCAGATGGCATAGTCGCGGTCTGTCAGCCAGAGCGGGAAGCCCCGCTCACACCCGTGCGCGTACCAGCCCCAGACCTCCAGAACAGTGCCGCAACCGCGCTCCAGCGTGGAATTGACGATTCCGATGGTCGGGTGAAAGGCGAACTCCCAAACGATGGCCATTGCAATCAACGCAGCCATCACGGGCAAGAAGTAGATTGTCTTGTAAAGGTCACCGAAGCGCTTGGTCGAATTGATAAGCAGCGCAGCGCCGAGGCCCAGTCCAACGGAGAGTGGGACAACCACAAAGACATAGCGGAAAGTCGCGCCAAACATCTTTTCATAGGTGGAACGGGTGAAGATCTTCTCGTAATTCTCGAGGCCAACGAATTCAGCGCCGGAATTGCCCAGGCTGTAATTCGTGAAGCTCATGATGGATGCGATGCCAATCGGCAGCAGCAAAATGACAAACATCAGGAACAGGGCAGGCCCGACGAACCAATAATGCGCATTGGAGCGGGGCATCACGCCACCTCCGCAACGGCGGTGCCGGCGTTGTTATCAAGGCCGATCCGTTTACCGCCCGCTTCAAAAATCATGGCGGCACCGTGATGCCGTTTGAAGGCAACGTCCTGGCCAATAGACACGGCAACGCCATCTATGGGCGCCGCGCGGATGACGAGTCGATGCGCACCGTCTTTCATGCTTATGTGCAGGTAGATATCAGCGCCGAGGTTTTCCTTGTGAACCACCCGGCCTTTCAAAGCCTCCGGATCCGTGTCGTTACACAGTGTCAAATGTTCCGGGCGCAGTCCGATTGTAATTGTGTCTGAAGAGGTGGCTGCGACCCGCGTCAAGACAACGTCGCCGCAGCGGGCATGGCCATTGCTGTCCAGATGTCCAGGCAAGAGGTTGATCTTCGGCGCTCCAACAAACTCAGCAACCCGGATGTCCTGCGGATTGTTGTAAATCTCGTCCGGCGTGCCGAGCTGAAGGATGTTGCCGTCCATCATCACAGCCATCCGGTCAGACATCGTCAATGCTTCGGCCTGGTCGTGCGTGACGTAAACGAAGGTCGTTGCAAGGGATCGATGAAGTTCGGCGAGTTCTGAGCGCATGTGAATGCGCAGCGCCGCGTCCAGATTGGACAGAGGTTCGTCCATTAGGAAGCCGGCCGGTTTGCGAACCATCGCCCGGCCCAGGGCGGCACGTTGTCTTTGACCGCCTGAGAGTTGGCCGGGTTTGCGATCGAGAAGATGATCGATCTGCAAGATTTTCGCCGTCTCGGCCACCTGCGCCCAAAGAGCCTTGTACTTGGACTTTGCGAGCAGCGGGCCGGCGAAAGGAAGCCGTTCGGCAAACGACAAGTCCCGGAGCCGCAACGGCGTCATCATGTTCTGGCCGACAGTCAAATGCGGATAGAGCGCATAGGACTGAAAGACCATCGCGAGGTTCCTGTCAGCGGGGCGCACCTGATTGACTTTCCGGCCGTCGATCAAAACGTCACCAGAACCTGGCGCCTCCAGTCCGGCCAAAATCCGGAGCAAGGTCGACTTCCCGCATCCAGATGGCCCGACAAGCGTCAGGAACTCTCCCGGCGCGATGTCGAGATTGATCCCTTCAAGAACTGGCGTTTCGCCGAAACTTTTTTCGATCGCCTTGATGGAAATGGCCGCCATATGATCGCCCCTCTTGTTGCGATCACCGTAGCGAGCGTGATTGAACCATCTGTGACGTAATATTAGCGTCGCTAATGGCCGCTAGTGTTTTTCATGCAGACAACATGGAACTGTCATGAACGCTTCGCCCAGTCCCTACCAAATCAAGGCTTTTACCTATGTGGCGCGGGAGCGCAGTTTCTCCCGCGCTGCGCAGACACTGAATGTGACGCAGTCGTCTGTAACCCAGCATGTGGCCAAACTGGAAAACCTGATGGGGACCCAGCTCTTCATTCGCCGGCGGGAAGGATTGGAGCTGACGCGAGCAGGCATAGAGCTGTTTTCAATTACTGACCGATTGGCGACGCTGGACCAGTTGGTCACGGAAAAAGTGAACGACTACAACGCTCTAACGGACGGCAGTATTCGACTGATTGCCAACGCACCCCGGCCTGCGATGCCCATCATTGCGCGGTATGGAGAGCTCTATCCCAAGGTTCAGATCGATTTCACGCTCTATGACTGGACCACGGCCATGACGCTCTTGAACGAACGTCAGGTGGATATGGCGATTGTCACCGAACCTCAGGAAAATCCGGCGCTCGTGACACATGAGCTCCGGCGATCCAAATACATGGTACATATGCGGGCTGACCACCGGCTGGCGAAAGAGCCAGTCCTTTCGCTTGTCGACCTTCAAACGGAAACACTTGTCTTGCCCGAGGACGGGTCTCTGACCCAGCGGGTTGTAAATCGAAAGATCAAGAAACACGATCTCACCTTCCAGCGCATTCTAAAAACCACGACTTTTCCCATGGTCAAGGAAGCTTTGTTGCATGGTCTTGGTGTCGGATTACTTCTGGAAAACAGCCTCTATCCATCAGACAATTTGGTAGCCATTCCGGTGCATGAAATGCCGGAAGAGTACCGGGACTGTGTCGTTATTCCACGGGACAAAAAAGACCTGCGGCTCATCCAAAGCTTTTTGGGTGTCTGTATAGACGGATCGGTCTCCGCGCCTCAGACATCAGCCCGAAATTAAACAGAGTGAACCGTGGACACACTTACGCTTATATAGAGTTCAAAGCGAGAATTGACGACCGCCTGACACCTTTTTAAGGCGAACGCTGTATGGCTGCCGCTAATTCGCGAAAACCATCTATTTGTGGTTACGCTGCTGAACTACCCGTTGCATGGGCTGTTTAGCGTCCAGCACGCTCGCCGGATGCGTCCGCTTCGTTATAAAGGCTCGCATAGATCGCAAGTGCCATTGTGGGATTGCAGACGGTTTTCGGAAGTTGACGTGGCGACGGCTTTTGCTCCGTTTCCAGTTCATTCGCAGTCATTGCCAAGCAAAGCGTTGGGTTTAATGCTTCACCTGTGCTGTCTTCTACGGCCATGAGATCATCTCCAGTGTTCATAGGATTGCATGATTGATGGTTACGCAAGAACAATGCCAGAATTACAGACGGCTCAGGTGTGTATACGAGGCTCGGCAAGGTCAATCTGACTATGAATTGTGCAGTGTGGCGCATTCCTGGGCGGGGTCGGGCTGGAAACGACCGGCAGGCCTGACTGTCGACCGGCGCCTATGGCAATTCAAACCGGGGATCATCCCTTGGCAGGGTTGGCGGTCTGCGGAGGCCTGTCTTGCGAAAAGTTTCAAGGCAAATGAGTGTCGAAGTCCTATCGGGTTTTGGAACCTGTGGTGACCGGTCCGCACCAGACCAGGCCTTTAGAGCCGACTTTTGGGCGGAGGCAAGCATTATAGTTTGTTTTTGCCGGAACTGATCGTACATCCACGCGTCAAGTACGATATGCGGCCGTCCAGTCTGATCAATGATCGAGCCGCACCAATGGCTGATGAGGTTTTCAAGATCTTCGATCGATGTGCCAAATCGCGTCGAGTGGGTCGGGTAGCTGCTGATATCGATGAGCCAGGCAAGCGGATGCTGCCCATAAACGATCAAGTCCTCAAACCGGCTTTCAGACAGAATAAACAGGCGGCCGTCGGCCAAATCGACAGCGACGTCCCGGAACTGGGCCATGTCCAGATATCGCTGAACGCGGCCTAAAAAACTGGCTGCTTCCACGACTGGTCCGTCGAACGCTTGGGGTTGATCTATGAAAACGTCACGTGACACCATTCGTCTCCTTGGTATACGCGACAAGTCTACTCAGAAAAGTGCCAAGAAAGACGAACAGTTAGGGTGGAAAATTCAACAATTGCAGTAAGAGATTGTTCAGAGAGATTTCTAGTTGGTAAGCGTTCGGACGGACGAACCTCCGGCAATTGAAACGGATCTAAATGAAGCGCACCAAGATCCGAAACCGTGTTTTCGGTTGACCGTTTTTGTGACCGCATATGTGCGAAAGTCGAATGGTTCCAGCAAGCCTGATCCAAGAATATGCCGTTACGTGAAGCGGGGGAGCATCGGCTGCTCCAAAGGAACTTTATGCAGAAATCAGAGCGCGTTAGGCAGGCTGTTATATTGTTTGTGATTGGTCTTGCATGCGTGAGCGCGGTCTTGGTGCTCAGCGCTAGATATGTCTTTGCTTCTTAGACAGATTTCCAGTCGCTGACCCACACCTCAAAAGCATAGCTATCATGTTTCGCCTGTAGGTTCGGCAGTCGGGCTGGGCTTAAGATGCGGCGGCTGATCTGTTTCCGGGGTTGATCTCATCGCCATCCAAATATGTTTTCAGGTCCTTCAAGGGCATCGGTTTCGAAAAATGATAGCCCTGAACCGTGTCGCAGCCGAGAGCCGCAAGGCGGTGAGCGTGCTGCGCCGTTTCCACGCCTTCAGCAATCACTTGCAAACCGAGGCTTTGGCCCATTGTGATCGTTGCCGCGACAAGGCCTTCGGCAGCCGGGTCCTCGCCGAGCGGGAGAATGATGCTCCGGTCGATTTTCAGTGCGTGCGGGCGAACCTGCATGACGCTCTTGATGGATGCATGCCCGGACCCGAAGTCATCAATGTCCAGCTCGAACCCAAGTTCACGCAGCGTGTCCAGGGCAAAGGGAATGGTGTCGTCACCATCTTCCAGGGAGACCGACTCAAGGATTTCGAAGGCTACCGGTGCTTGCCATCGCTTGAAAAGATGTTGTGCAAATTCCGGAAAATCCGGATCGATCAGGGTCGATGATGTCACGTTGAAGGCAAGACGGGGCAGCGTGCCTGTCTTGGCGAATACGGGGGCGAGGTCTTCGGCCGCGCGTGTCATGATTGCAAGATCAAGGTCCCCGTCGAGGCCCAGTTGATGGGCAATGGGGAAGAACAAGGCCGGTGGGAGCAGGCCAAACTCTGGGTGCTGCCAACGGGCCAGCACCTCAATTCCGGTGACTGCGTGGGTGTGGGCATCATGCTGAGTTTGATAAAACGGCACGAGTTCCCGGCCTGCAAAGGCTTCCACCAAATCATCTGCCAGCCGCCGGTCGCGTGAAATGCGTTGTTCAAGTGGTCCGGTGAATACCCGCAAGCTTGCGCGGCCGGCAGCCTTGGCTTCGTAGAGAGCGGCATCTGCATTCCGCAGGATCTCGGACGGGTCATCACGCGATATTTCCGCAACGGCGAGCCCAAGGCTTGCGCTGAATACGCATTGTTTGTTGCGATAGAGAATGGGCTCCAGGGTGCGTTCCAATAGACGCTGGCCAATGTCTTCGGCGCGTTCCAGTTCGGTGCCTGGAGCACACAGGACAACAAATTCGTCGCCGCCGACCCGGGCCACCAGATCGTCTTCCCGTGTTGCCGTCAGGAGCTTGCGGGCGACGGTCTTGAGGACGTGGTCGCCGGCATCATGTCCCAAGACATCGTTCACCTGTTTAAACCGGTCGAGGTCGATCCTGATCACGGCCCGTTCACCGCGCCCACCCGCTGCTTTCAGTGCCTGGTCGAGCTTGCGCCGGTTGGAAAGACCCGTCAGCGCGTCCTCCAGGGAGCGGCGCCGGTAGTGTGCCTTCGCAGTTTCCAGGTTTTCGGTCAGGTTTTGCAGTTTACGGTTAGACTGCACGAAGTCACTGACATCCGACCGGATGACGACCTTGTCCCCATGCGCGCTCTCCGTCAGTTTGACTTGGATGTACCGCTCGCCTTGAACGACAAGGCTGACCTGTGAACCGTCTTGTTCCAGCTTGTTGCGGAAATCGAGAATGAATTTGTTACGGTCTTCTTCTGAGATGTCGGGATAGTGTCCGTGTTCCATCGCATCCTGCAGGATTTCCGCGCCAGTCATCCCGAGTTTGACCCGCTCAGGGACTGGGTGAGCGAGCTGGCGATACATTTCGTTGCAGGTGACAAGCCGCCGTTTTGAGTCAAAAACCGCGAACCCATCAGGGATTGCTTCGACGGCCGTGGCAAAGCGCTCGTTAACTTCATTGACGTGCTTTGCAGATGCCGTGAGTGTGGACCAGACCTCGCGCATTGTCCGTGTCAGGAACATCATGATCATGAGCAGCGCAAAGCTTACGATCAGCGTGCCCCCGATAACCAGATTGACGATCCGGTCCTCAATCGTCTGAACCTGGGCATGAAAACTGGCGCTGTCGGCCATCATTTTTTCAAGCGTTGCCTTTATCTCCAAGCCTTGGGCAAAGCGGCTGTTTTGCCCGGTTTGGCGCGCGAGCGGAGCGGCACTCAGGAGTTCCAGCTGTGAGATCAGATCGTCTGTTCTGGCAACTTCGGCTCGGCACATCGCAAAGGCTGGTCCTGCACCAAGACGCTTGACCACCTCGTACTCCGGAGAGGTCAGATTCTCCGTACACCAAAGCGCTTCCAAACGCGCTTTCGAGAGCAAATCAACCAGTTGGCCGATATTAGAATCTCTCAGGATTGGCGATTGAACCACCAGGTCATGTGCTTGTTTGATTTGCAGGAAATGCTGGAAGTTGCGGGCACGATATTCGCCAGCCAGATAGAGGTAGTTATATCCCAGAAAGGAGACTGCCATGGACATCATGAGCAGTCCGATTGCAATTGCGGGCGCGGCCCGTTTGGTCTCACTCGGAGGGCCTGAAAAGGCCGGGCCTTTCAGAATATCTCCGGTCGGATCGTCGGTATTAAAACTATCCCGCATTCGTAGTCTGGCACGCCCCCGCTTGAGATGGTGGACGTTTACTCGCCCTTCCGCAAAGTCAGAGATATCGCGTAAGATATAAAAAAGCGTTTCCGTCCAGTGATGTGCGGGAGAATGTCAAAATACACGGTGCCGAAACCGCAAGTATTTTTGGACAAAATCACTGACGACTGATGCAGCACTGGGTATGATCTGTTTCAGACCGTTCGGTTGCACGAACAAAGCCCTGGGCAAGCAATGCAATCACCGGTAGTTAACAAGAATTCTTAGTGGGGCACCATGTATGACATCCCTGTGGTACTTTTGCATGGCACGAACGCCGGGCCCTGGACCATGGAGCTCTTCAAAAAGTTCTTTGAACAGGCGGGCTTTGCATGTCATGCGCCGACATATCGGTTCCATGAACTTGCGGACGGCGAGGAACGCCGGAAAGCACTGATTGGAATCAGTATACAAGACTACGTCTCGGATACTGTTGAATTCATCCGAACTCTCGACAAGCCGCCCATCGTCATCGGACACTCCCTTGGCGGACTGATAGCGCAAATCCTGTCCGGGCGCGGTCTGATCGAGGCAGGCGTGCTGATCAACAGCAGCATCATGGCAGGCGCAACGCCGACCACGGACATGGAACGTGCCCTCGGCAAGATGTTCATGTCGGCAGGTGCATTTTGGCAGGAGGCGCCCGGTCAGGGGTTTGAATTGCTTGCGGCCTATGGGCTGAACACCATGCCGGAAATTCAGCAGCACGAAATCTGTGACCGTTTGAGCACTGAATCTGGAGAGGTTTTGTTTGAGCTGTTTTTCTGGATGTATGACCAGAAACAGGCAACGCAGGTGGCGTTTGATGGGCGAAATGCGCCAATGCTCTTCCTGACAGGGGGAGAAGACAAGGTCGTCCCGCCATCAACGGCCCGTCAGATGGCTGCGCGGTATGGCGATTTGGCCGCTGTTCAAGAGTATCCTGGCAAATGCCACTACATGCAGCTCGAAGACGGATGGCAGGAGCTCGCTTCAAACAGTCTGGAGTGGATCCGGGAAACAGTTATCCGCAAGAATATCTAAATCCGGACCCGGTTCGATTTTTGGAGCGAACCTTGCGCTTTAGACCCAATTTCCCGGCTCCACCCTTGACACTTTCACCCCCAACCTTTATCGCGCTCCCATCGTGCGTCTTGGGTTTCGCCCAAGGCGAGCGCTGCTATTTGCAATGCTCCTGCAAAAAGGGGAGTGGGCGGCGCGGCACACGGAAATTTTGAAAATCAACACCTCCGGGGCGGATTGCCGCTCAGGACCGAGGACGAAGCAAAACCCATGCAGGTAACCGAAACCCTCGCTGAGGGCCTCAAGCGCGAGCTGAAGATTGACATTCCGGCCGGCGATTTGGCTGTGAAGCTCGATGACTATCTGAACGACATGAAGTCCAAGGCCAACATCAAGGGCTTCCGTCCGGGCAAGGTTCCGGTCGCGCACCTGAAGAAGATGTATGGCCGTCAAGCCATGGCCGAGATCCTGTCGAACACCATCCAGGAAACCACGCAAAAAGCTGTTGAAGAGCGTTCCGAGCGCCCGGCGCTGACACCGGAAATCGATCTTCCGGAAGAAGACGCGGAAAAGATCTTGGCTGGCGACGCCGATCTGTCCTTCAAGATGACCTATGATGTGCTGCCGAATTTTGAAATTGTCGATTTCGGCGGTTTCGAGATCGAACGTCCGGTTGTCGAAATCGCGGAAGAAGAAGTCGACACTCAGGTCTCTGACATTGCCAAGAACAACACCCCGTTCGAAGCCAAGGATGGCGCTGCTGAAGACGGCGACCGCGTGACCATGTCCTACCTCGGCAAGATCGACGGCGAGCCGTTTGAAGGCGGTGCGGACGAGAACGGCCAGCTGGTTCTGGGTTCCGGTCAGTTCATCCCCGGCTTTGAAGAGCAGCTGATCGGCACGAAAGCCGGCGACGAAAAGGTTGTCGAGGTTACCTTCCCGGAAGAGTACCCGGCAGCACACCTGGCCGGTAAAGCTGCGACGTTTGATGTCGTTGTCAAAGAGATTGGCGCACCGGGTGAAGCTGCGATCGATGATGAGTTCGCAAAAGGCCTTGGTCTTGAGTCGCTCGACAAGCTGAAAGAAATCGTCCGGGGCCAGATCGAAGGCCAGTTCGGTCAGATGACCCGTCAGCGCGTCAAGCGTCAGCTTCTCGACAAGCTGGACGAGCATTATTCCTTCGAGTTGCCTGAAAAACTGCTGGAATCTGAATTCCAGATCGTTTGGCAGCAGGTAGAAGAAGACATGAAGCGCAACGAAAAGACCTTCGAAGACGAAGAGACCACGGAAGAAGAGGCAAAGGCGGAATACCGCAAGATCGCCGAACGCCGTGTTCGTTTGGGTCTCGTGCTGTCCGAAATTGGTGAAAAGAACAACATTCAGGTCACCGACGAGGAAATGCAGCGTGCGCTTTACGACCGGGTTCGCCAGTTCCCGGGCCAAGAGCAGCAGGTGTTTGAGTTCTACAAGAACAACCAGCAGGCCCTGGCGTCTCTGCGCGCTCCGATCTACGAGGAAAAAGTCGTCGACTTCATGCTCGAGCTTGCCAAAGTGACCGACAAGACGGTGACCAAGGAAGAGCTGGAGAATCTTGTCGCCGAGGACGAAGACGCCGCTTGACGGCGGGTTTTTCCCGTATAATCAACAGATGTGGCGGCAACTTTAACTTTGCTTTCATGCCGCATCTGCGATGACTTTGCGTTGAGGGCGGCATCCCTATATATGGGGGTGTCGCTTTTTTCGAGTCAGGCCTCGGGACGATGCGCTTGCAAGGCCTGTTTCTAGCCCAAATCCTGGGTAACATCTCAAGCATATGGATGAGGTATGAAGGATCCTGTCGATATCTACATGAACACTCTCGTGCCGATGGTTGTCGAGCAGACAAACCGGGGCGAGCGGGCCTTCGATATCTACTCGCGCTTGCTGAAGGAGCGCATCATCTTCCTGACCGGTCCGGTCGAGGATCACATGGCAACCTTGGTCAGTGCTCAGCTGCTCTATCTTGAAGCTGACAATCCGTCCAAGGAAATCGCGATCTACATCAACTCGCCTGGTGGTCTCGTAACCTCGGGCTTGGCGATTTATGACACCATGCAGTTCATTCGCCCGTCTGTGTCGACGCTCTGCATTGGTCAGGCGGCCTCCATGGGGTCTCTGCTTCTGGCAGCAGGCGAGAAAGACATGCGTTTCATTCTGCCGAATGCGCGGGTGATGGTTCACCAGCCGTCCGGTGGTTTCCGTGGTCAGGCAGCCGATATCATGCTGCATGCCCAGGAAATACTGGCAATGAAGCGCCGGCTCAATGAAATTTATGTCAAGCACACTGGTCGCAGCCTCGATCAAGTCGAAGAAGCGCTGGAGCGGGACAACTTCATGACCGCTGAAAAGGCGAAGGAATTCGGCATCGTCGACAGTGTCATCACCGACCGGACCAGCCTCGGTGGTGAAAACGAGTCGAAAGGCTAAGGATTTCTGCGGAAAGTCACGGGTTGAATATCCGTGGCTTTACCGGGAAAATACCAGGGTATTCCAAGGTTTCCACCTTCGCCTTAAACCTATATTGATTTTTACCGGCGAAGCATGGTGACATCCTGTAGGAAAGTGCGGCACCTTAGGCGCCTGAAACTTTCAACCCGGGAGCCTCAATTTGGCCTCACCCGGAGAGATAAGGGGTTAAGCACCCCAAAAACGCGAGGTTGACTACATGACCAAGGCCAGCGGCAGCGATTCAAAGAATACGCTCTACTGCTCCTTCTGCGGCAAAAGCCAGCACGAAGTCCGCAAGCTGATCGCCGGCCCGACTGTTTTCATTTGCGATGAATGTGTCGAGCTGTGCATGGATATCATCCGCGAGGAAAACAAATCCTCGCTGGTTAAGTCCCGGGACGGGATCCCGACTCCTCAGGAAATTCGTGATGTTCTCGATGATTATGTCATCGGGCAGGGCAGTGCGAAAAAAGTCCTGTCGGTCGCCGTTCACAACCACTACAAGCGTCTGAACCACGCCTCCAAGAACAACGATGTTGAGCTTGCAAAGTCCAACATCCTTCTGGTCGGACCGACCGGTTGTGGCAAGACACTGCTCGCGCAGACGCTTGCCCGAATCCTGGATGTGCCGTTTACAATGGCGGACGCAACGACCCTGACCGAAGCCGGTTACGTCGGTGAAGACGTCGAGAACATCATCCTCAAGCTGTTGCAGTCCGCGGACTACAACGTGGAACGCGCACAGCGCGGCATCGTCTATATCGATGAGATCGACAAGATCAGCCGGAAGGCCGACAACCCGTCGATTACCCGCGATGTATCGGGTGAGGGCGTGCAGCAGGCCCTTTTGAAGATCATGGAAGGCACCGTGGCTTCCGTTCCGCCGCAGGGCGGACGCAAGCATCCACAGCAGGAATTCCTGCAGGTGGACACGACCAACATGCTGTTCATCTGTGGTGGTGCATTTGCCGGTTTGGACAAGATCATCTCAGATCGTGGCACCCAGACATCCATCGGTTTCCAGGCGCAGGTTCATGCTCCGGAAGACCGCCGGATCGGGGAGCTGTTCTCCGAGCTTGAGCCGGAAGATCTGTTGAAATTCGGCCTCATTCCGGAATTCGTTGGCCGTCTTCCGGTTATCGCCACTTTGGAAGATCTCGACGAAGATGCCTTGATTACCATCCTGACCGAGCCGAAAAACGCGCTCGTCAAGCAGTATCAGCGTCTGTTCGAGATGGAGCAGGTTGAACTGTCGTTCCATGAAGAGGCATTGCGCGCGATTGCCAACAGGGCGATTGAGCGGAAAACCGGTGCGCGTGGCCTTCGGTCCATTTTGGAATCCATCCTGCTTGACACGATGTACGAACTGCCGGGCCTTAAAGGCGTCAAGGAAGTCGTCATCTCTCCGGAAGTGGTCAAGGGCGAAGCGCGTCCCCTCTACATCTACGAGGACCGCGAAGAGACGTCAGCGACAAGTGCGTAAGCTAGCGGCAAACGCATAAAGTTATCGTCAGACAAATGCCGCTCTGTAACGAGCGGCATTTTGCTTTTTGCACACCTGTTTTTGTTCATGGTGCGTTATCCACCGCGCTGGTGAGTCGTCAACAGACAAGTCCCTTTGTTAATGTTTGATCGCCTTGACACCAGCCGGGCAGGTAGCCACCTAATAGGACGTAAGGACGGCTTGTGCGGATCGTCAACGCGCCCATCCGGGGTGTTGTGATCCGGCCCTCGGCAGACAACCGCCGAAAGCCGTTTTCCAGTGTCTCTGGCTGCCTTTATTTGTGAGTGGGGCCGGAACACGCCGAGAAAGGAAAAAGAATGAGCGACGCAGAAATCCGCGCCACTGATCCGGACAGCACGTCTGTGTATCCTGTATTGCCCCTGCGCGATATTGTCGTCTTCCCGCACATGATTGTTCCGCTGTTTGTGGGTCGTGAAAAGTCGATCAAGGCGCTTGAAGAGGTGATGACCACCGATAAGCACATTCTTCTCGCGACCCAGATGAATGCCGCCGACGACGATCCGAACCCGGACCAGATCTACAACGTTGGTACGCTGGCAACCGTATTGCAGCTGCTGAAACTGCCGGACAACACTGTGAAGGTGCTAGTCGAGGGCGGTGCACGCGCGCAAATCGGCGACTATTCCGACCGGACCGACTATTTTGAAGCAACCGCGACCGTTCTGCCTGAAAAAGACGGTGAGAACATCGAGGTCGAGGCTCTGGCCCGCTCCGTGGTTGCCGAGTTTGAAAACTATGTGAAGCTGAACAAGAAAGTGTCGCCGGAAGTGCTCGGTGCGGTCAATCAGATCGACGATTATTCCAAACTAGCCGACACAATTGCTTCTCACCTGGCGATCAAAATCCCGGAAAAGCAGGAAATCCTTGGCGTTGTCTCCATCGCTGAGCGCCTTGAGCGTGTTCTCGGCATGATGGAAAGCGAGATTTCCGTTCTGCAGGTGGAAAAACGCATCCGCTCCCGCGTCAAGCGCCAGATGGAGAAGACCCAGCGCGAGTACTATCTGAATGAGCAAATGAAGGCCATTCAGAAGGAGCTCGGCGACAGCGAGGACGGCAAGGACGAAGTTGCCGAACTCGAAGAGAAAATCAAAAAGACCAAGCTGACCAAGGAAGCGCGCGAACGCGCTGCTGCCGAGATCAAGAAGCTGAAACAGATGAGCCCGATGTCCGCGGAAGCGACCGTTGTGCGCAATTATCTGGACTGGCTGATCGGCATTCCGTGGTCGAAAAAGTCCAAGGTCAAGCACGATCTGAGCTTTGCTGAGAAAGTTCTCGATACCGATCACTATGGCCTTGAAAAGGTCAAGGAGCGGATCGTGGAGTATCTTGCCGTCCAGAGCCGGGCGAACAAGCTGCGTGGCCCGATCCTTTGCCTTGTCGGCCCTCCAGGCGTTGGTAAAACCTCGCTCGGTAAGTCGATCGCCAAGGCGACCGGCCGTGAATTCGTCCGCATGTCGCTCGGCGGTGTGCGCGATGAAGCGGAAATCCGCGGCCACCGGCGGACCTATATCGGTTCCATGCCGGGCAAGGTCATTCAGTCGATGAAGAAGGCTAAGAAATCCAATCCGCTCTTCCTGCTCGACGAGATCGACAAGATGGGCATGGATTTCCGTGGTGACCCGTCATCTGCGCTGCTTGAGGTGCTGGATCCGGAACAGAACTCGTCCTTCATGGACCACTATCTGGAGGTTGAATACGACCTGTCAGACGTGATGTTCGTGACCACGGCGAACACCTTGAACATTCCGGGCCCGTTGATGGACCGTATGGAGATCATTCGGATCGCTGGCTACACGGAAGAGGAGAAGGTGGAAATCTGCCGTCGTCACCTCATTCTGAAAGCCGAGAAGGATCACGGTCTGAAAGACGGTGAGTTCTCCATCGAAGATGATGCATTGCAGTTTGTGGTGCGCCGCTACACCCGTGAAGCCGGTGTGCGGAACCTTGAACGCGAAATGGCGACCCTGGCCCGGAAGGCGGTCAAGGACATCCTGATGAGCGACAAGGAAAGCATCACGGTGACCGAGGAGATTGTCGAGGAGTATCTCGGTGTTCCGCGGTACCGCTATGGGGAAGCTGAGCTGGAAGACCAGGTCGGTGTGGTCACCGGTCTTGCCTGGACGGAAGTCGGCGGCGAGCTCCTGACCATTGAAGGTCTCATGATGCCTGGTAAGGGCAAAATGACCGTCACCGGCAACCTGAAAGACGTAATGAAGGAGTCCATCTCGGCTGCGGCATCTTATGTCCGTTCCCGCTCGATCGACTTCGGCATCGAACCGCCGCTCTTTGAGAAGAAGGACATTCACGTCCACGTTCCCGAAGGCGCAACCCCCAAGGACGGTCCATCTGCCGGCATCGCCATGGCAACGGCCGTGATCTCCACCATGACCGGTATTCCGGTGCGCCGGGATGTCGCCATGACGGGTGAAATCACCCTGCGTGGCCGCGTCTTGCCAATTGGTGGCTTGAAGGAAAAACTCCTTGCGGCCCTGCGCGGCGGCATCAAGCTCGTGATGATCCCGGAAGACAATGCCAAGGATCTGGCGGACATTCCGGACAGCGTGAAAAACTCGCTCGAGATCATTCCGGTTTCCGGCATGGACGAAGTGCTCAAGCATGCTCTGACACGACAGCCGGAGGCTATCGAGTGGGACGAAAGCGCCGCGGAAAATGCAACCAAGGCGAGCACTTCTGACGATGATGCAACAGGCGTCGTCGCCCACTAATCCGCCCTTGACATTTGCGAAACAGTCAAGCCCCGGCAAAACCGGGGCTTTTCTTTTGAATAATTGGTCAAAACGGCTGTTTTCTGCGAAAAAACCACTTGCGTTTCGGCTCAAATCTCGCGAGTTTCGCGCAACGGCGCTGACAGGAATCGTCGGCATACGTCCGTTTCTTAGAAAGGTATCTGCTATGAATAAGAACGATCTGATCGCAGCTGTCGCAGAAAAGACCGGCCTGACAAAGGCACAGGCAGGCGAAGCAGTTGACGCAAGCTTTGAAGCTGTCACTGAGACGCTGAAAGGCGGCGGCGAAGTCCGTATCATCGGTTTTGGTAACTTCACCGTTTCCGAACGGGCAGCGACCGAAGGCCGGAACCCGCGGACTGGCGAAACGATCCAGATCCCGGCTTCTAAGACGCCGAAATTCAAGGCTGGTAAAGGCCTGAAGGACGCTGTGAACTCTTAAATTGCGAGTTTACATCGGTCCATGGACTGAAAAGGCCCCGTTCTCGAGTTGTCGAGGACGGGGTTTTTTGTGTGCGCACTTAGAGCGGCCATAGAGCAGGCTAGGGCGCTTATGCCGCCTGATTTCAGCCGCAAAAGGTAAGATAATGGGAGTGCCGTAAATTGGTCATCCACAGGCAGATAGGCCGATGCCATTTTTTTGGAAAATAGGTCTTGCCAAGGAGAGAGGGAGCCCATAAAAGGCATTTCACCTCGTTGAGGGCGATTAGCTCAGTTGGTAGAGCGCTTCGTTTACACCGAAGATGTCGGGAGTTCGAGTCTCTCATCGCCCACCATTCCCCCTTCTATATCCCGGCAAAGTTCAAACAGGCATCACACGATGTCCCGAACGAGAAATAGCCGCCGTTATAACGCGCTGTGATGGCCTGTGAGGCTTCTCCGCGTTCTCGGTAGCGACACCGCAATCAGGCCTTATCCGCGTTGCCATCGGTCTTCGGATCTCCAGCCAAGTCGACTTCCTGTTCGATCTGCAAAAGCGCGCGGGCGAATTGCGCAAACAACGCCACAAAAACTCCGACACCAACAAACAGGTAGAGCACCGTGAACAGCCTGCCGGCAACGCTCTGCGGTGCAAGGTCGCTGACACCGACAGTCGCCAGCGTCATGGCGCTGAAGTAGAGCGCATCCACCCAGCTCCAGCCTTCGACTGTCCTGTAAAAAACTGTGCCGGAGAACAGGATCAGCCCGGCGAGGAGAAACCCGGAGCGGAAATGCGGCCGGTTCCACGATCGCAAAATGGCTTTCAGCAAACGCACCAGTGTGAGAACGGTCTACAGCATTGCATTGTCCTCCAGTCATCGGGGGGGCTGGCAAAAAGCGTATATATGAACCGAGCGCAAATTTCAGTTATGGGATGCATCGCTGAGGAACAGCCAGCGCAAAAATTTCGTGCTATCCTGCAAAAGTGATGAAAACGGTTTTGATGCGCGTGATTATCAACTATAAGTTTAACAGCCATAGTCGTTTCAAGGGTTCCGAGAGGAGGCTTAGTGCTACAAGGATTGAGAACACTGCCGAAGGGGCTGTCTCTGCGGCCTGCGCGAACTTCTGATGCTGCTTTTGTCCGAAAGCTTGTCGACGACCGCTACACTGATCTGAAGAGCCATCCAAACGTGTCGCGTGATCAATACGAAAACCTGATGGAAATGCAGGTGATCGCGCAAAGTACCGGGTATGGCGCGGCGTATCCGAACGCCGTCTATCTGGTGATTGAAAAGAACGGTCAGCGGATCGGCAGTCTGACACTCGACTGGGAAGGTGGGAGCGCCCATGTGGTCTCCCTCGCTTTCATTAAAAAAGCCCAGGGAAAAGGATATGGACAGGTTATTATCCACGCGCTTCAGCAAGCGTGTATTCAATCCAGCTGCCCGCTCACCGTCACATGCTGGACCCAGAACATTGGGTTGTTGAACTATTTGCTGACGACCGGGTTTATACCCGAGCAGGCAGAGCCCGATGCCGTTCAGGTTCTGATGCGGTGGCTTCCCGCAGCGCCGCAAACGGACGCCGCACCGCTGTCTTGAGTCCTGGTTTACACCAGGACAAAAGGGGCCGGTGAGTGTTTGCCTGCCCCGAACTCGCATGCTTACCCGCTCATCCGGTCAGGAGCGGGATGGGTACAGGCCGAAAAGACAAATGCACCAATTCAGCGCCTGAACGGGCTGCATGATGGAAAAGCTCTGGCTGCCGCCGGTCCGGCCAATCGTGACGCTTCCGCCAACGAGGGCCGAGTTGGTGCTCACGCCCCCAAGCGGAACGGTCGTCCCCTCGGAGCCGCTCGGAACATAAGCCGGCTGCGCCGCGCCGAATGGAGGGCCGGCGCCGATATAGTCACCGCTGGACGGGACAGAAAGTGTTCCCTGGGTGGTCGATACTTCGACATCAGTTGAACTGGCAACGCTCGTGCCAGCCAATGACGCGGCGTGATCGTGCGAGGGCATCTCAAGAATGCTGAGCGTATGGGTTTCCTGGCTGATTTTTTGCCCGGCGATCCAATTGAACTGCGAGCCGGGAAAGCGCCCTTGGCTGATCGCGGCGCGACCGCGCAGATCCGGCAAGCCGAATGTGGTCCGCCCGTCACCGCCGTAAATCGTTCCGATGAGCGAAAACAGGGCATTGTTCTGTGAGATTGCAACAAGCCCGCCGGCGCAAAAGCCGAAATTGCGCGGTGCGAACGTGAAGCCCAAACAGGCCAGCATTCCGATATATTGATCTTCCATTCGAAATCTCCCGGATGACTCTGGTGAAGCGTGTTGGGTGTTGGGTTTACGCTGGGCACTTTGGCAAGCCGCCATCGATGGGCCCGGCGCGCAGGGTCCTATGTGAAACAAACCTCTAGAAACACGCCTTCGGATGCCGGAGTGGGTGGCACGACCCGTGTTACGTGCAGCCGGTTAAGGCGCCCGAAGCCCTCTTTGTGGATCGCCTCGGACCCATCTCCGGCGATCTCTCTAAAGTCCCCGGACACCTTGAAGAGCAATACGAACGGTGTGCGTTTGATACCCAGCCCCGCATGATACTCGGGTTTTTCCTCAGCGCTCACAAGCTCGATCGGATGAGTCGTGTGCTGCGAAACTATCTGAAACTCCGTGGTAATATGATCTTGAAAATCGGCGGCAGAAACAGCTCCGAGATCAAGACCCTCCTGCGCCTGACCCGAGGGACCGGTGTCTGAACCCGTCATATCGATGCTCCTAATGATTTAGTTGCAAGTGCGGTTTATTCCTATAATAGAAAAATACAATTGTGAATTGTAAAAGTGATTTATGTGTATAAATACACTTACACAAAGCACGAATGGGACACCTTCACGCTAGTGCGAAGACGACCGGTTTGACCTGCATCCAAGCCGATGCCGGAGACGGGGTTGCCGCAGACCGGGTTCAGGCGTTATGCCGGTGTCCCGGCAGATCAAACTGGGCCGGGACCGGCCGCGGTGATTGCGAGCATCCGCGACGGCCGCCTGGGGGGCAAACCGGAGACTGGACGACTGGTCCAAGACAGAGGTCTGTGATGCCGCAAATGGAATATAAGCCGGTCATTATTGTTGACGGCGGAATTGCCGAGTTTGACCAGCTGGTTCGGGGAGCCCCGGCTGGCGCTGACGTTTTCATACTCAACTCAAGCTTGCCCGGACTTCAGCAGGTCGCCGCGTTTTTGAACGGCCGCGCTCAGGTGCCGGCCCTCCATATCCTCTCTCACGGTGAGCCCGGCACGCTTTTTCTCGGCCAGTGCGCCGTCCGGCTTCAAGACCTTGAAACGCACGCGGCAGACTTGGACACCATCCGGGATGCATTGGCGCCCGGCGCCGATATCTTGCTGTACGGCTGCGAAGTGGCCGCAAGCGCCGAAGGCGCTGCATTTGTCCGGCGTTTTGCGGAACTGACAGGGGCAAGCGTCGCAGCGTCGCAAACCCGGACTGGTGCGGACCACTTGGGCGGGGATTGGCTTCTCGAGGTCCATATAGGCGCGGTCACGACCGAGCTTGGCATAACCGCGCATGCCCGTGCCCAATTTTCCGGGGTCTTGGCCACTTTTGACTTCGAAACGGGCAGCGGAGCAGCTGATAACGGAACCAACGTTACGCAAACGGTGAGCGGCGTTCAGCTAACGGTCTCGACGGCGAACACTACTGATGTTCAATTGTTGAGCGGTCCTGGGGGAACTGCGAGCGGTCAGACATTTGTAAGTGGCAATGCCAGCGCAGGGGCAATTACTTTTACATTCTCGCAGGCAATTGACCTCACAACGCTCGCGTTCGGAGATCAGAATGCCGGTGGGTCCTTCAATTGGGTCTTCACGCCAACCGGGGGGGCCAATTCGGTTGTCAACGTTGCGAATGATACCGTCACATCTGCAACCGACACAACAGACGCGACGTTGAACTGGAGCGGCATCTGGAGCGGCATAACGAGCTTCACAGTGAGTCGCAGCGACTCAAGCCTTCAAACAACATCTATATTTGACAACATCAATTTCACTGTGGCCAACGCTGCGCCTCTCCTCGGCGGCACGCCAGCCGATGATACGGCGACGGAAGATGTCGCCACGGCGATTGATCTGTCAGCTTACAATGTGTCCGATGCAGATGGCGATACGATCACGCTGACGCTGGCGGTTGACCGGGGCTCGATTGCCTCGACAGATGGCAACGGGACCACAGCCAGCGTCACGGTTGCCAATTCAGGCACCGGATCCATGACCCTTCAGGGCACGGCTGCCAATCTCAACACGTATCTCAACGACACGTCCAAGATTACCTACACAACCGCATCCAACGATACGACGACGGCTGTGCTCACGGTCACCCCCAATGACGGCACGGTCAACGGCACGGCGGATACGGTCAATATCACGATTTCGGCGGTGAACGACGCGCCGGTGCTGGACGCCGCACAATCGCCTGTTCTGGCGGCAATTGACGAGGATGCGGGCGATGATGACGGGTCGGGCGCAGACGGCGATGACGATGCCACGAACAACGCCAACAACGGAGGCACCACGGTTGCCTCTATGGTCGTCGATGGGTCGATCACGGATGTGGACGGCGGCGCAGTGGAGGCCATTGCCGTCACCGCTGTCGACAACACCAATGGCGTCTGGCAGTACTCGACCGACAACGGCACGTCCTGGAATGCTTTTTCCGGGACGACCGGCGCCTCTGTCGACATCACATCGACGGCGCGGCTGCTTGATGGCAGCTTGAGCGGGGCCAGCACACAACTCGTCCGGTTCGTTCCGGATGCCGGTTACAATGGCACCGCCGCCATTACGTTCCATGCCTGGGACAAATCCTCCGGGGTTGCGGGCAGTACCGCCGATGCATCCACGACCGGCAACGCAACGCCCTTTTCCACCGCCTCGGATACCGCTTCGATCACGGTCAACGCGGTCAATGACGCGCCCGTCTTCACGGGTCTCGACGGCACGCCAGCATTCACCGAGGGCGGCTCGTCTGTTGTTCTGGATGCCGATGTCACGGTTGGGGACGCGGAACTGGACGCGCTGAATGGCGGGAATGGCAACTATTCCGGCGCATCGCTGACCATTGCCCGAAATGGCGGGGCCAATGGATCGGACAGTTTCGGCTTCGACACCGGCGGCGCGTCTTTCGCGGTCAGCGGCGGAAATCTGCAAAGCGGTGGACAAACCTTCGCGACCTTCATGAATGCCGGCGGCACGCTGACCATCACTTTCACGTCCAGCGGGACAGTGGCAACATCAGCCCTGGTCGATGAGGTGCTCCAGCGGGTCGCCTACGAGAATACCAGCAACGATCTGACCGGGAATCCGCAGCTCGATTGGACGTTTTCTGACGGCGCAGCCAACGGTACGGGCTCGGTCACGGTCACGCTCACCGATGTCAACGACGCCCCGACCCTCGCTGCGACGGGGGGCAACCCGACTTTTACAGAGGGCGGTGGGGCCCAGGATATCTACAACACCGTCAGCGCCGACACGGTCGAGACGGGGCAAACCTTTGCCGCGCTGACACTGACTGTCACCAATGTGTCTGACGGTGCATCGGAGATCCTGTCTTTCGACGGCTCGGATGTCGCCCTGACTAACGGCAACTCGGTCACCACCGCCACCAACAGTTTGGCTGTCAACGTCGCTGTGACCGGCACGACGGCAACGGTCTCCTTTACGGGTGCAACGCTTTCCAACGCGCAACTGCAGACGCTGGTGGACGGCCTGACCTACCGCAACACATCCGAGAACCCGACGACGGCAGGCAATCGGGTGGTGACCATCACCGGGATAACCGACAGCGGCGGAACCGCGGGCGGCGGTGTTGAAAGCGCCACACCAAACCTGACCTCGACCGTTTCGCTTACCCCCGTCAACGATCCGCCCGTGATCGCCAATCTGGACGGCGACAACACCGCCCTTCAACCGGGGGCGGCCGACAACATCGACAATGGGGGGAACGCGACGGTCGCGAACATCGATTCGGCCGATTACAACGGCGGGTTCCTGACGATCACCGACAACGGGTCGAACAACACAGCGAATGGCAACTTCTCTGTCGATGGCACCACGGTGACATCAGGCGGCGACGGCTCAGTGTCAGCCGGCGAAACGATTGCGGTCGGCGGCGTCGCCATTGGAACGGTCGATATCACCGATGATGGTCAAGGCGGCAACAATCTCACGATCAATCTTGGCGCCAACGCAACGAATGCCCGCCTCGAGACCCTGATTCAGAACATCTCCTGGGGCGCTGCGGCCGGGTCCGGTGCGCAAACCTTCACCCTGACGCTGAATGATGCCGATGGCACCGCCAACGGCGGCGATGCTGACACCACCGCCAACTTCACCATGACGCTGGGCAATGCACCCACGCTCGATCTGGACGGCGACGACAGCGCGGGCACCGGATCGGGCGGGTTTGCGGCCGCCTTCACGGAAAGCACTCCGGTTGCCATCGGCGACAGTGATGTTGCGGTGAGCGATGCCGATGGCGGGGCGACGATTGCGGCCATCACCATCAGCCTGACCAACGATCAGGACGGGGCAGCCGAAGGGCTCACCGTCAGTGCGGCGGCCCAAAATGCCCTTACCGGGATTACCGGCGCGACCGACATCACCCGGCAGGACACGGTCACGATCACCGGCGCCACGGCGAGCCTCGCGGAAGTCCAGACGTTTTTGCAGAACGTCTTTTACGACAACACATCCGATGCACCGGACCTGACAGACCGCATCATTACTGTCACGCTCACCGACAATGACGGCCTGACCTCGTCCAGTGTCACCAGCACGGTATCGGTGGCAAACGTCAATGACGCGCCCGCCTTTGCTGGCGTGGACAACGCGGCCGCTTTCACCGAGGATGGTGCGGCCGTGGTGCTGGATGGCAATGCCACTGTTGCCGATGCCGAACTCGATGCTCTGAACAGCGGCAATGGCAACTACAATGGTGCAACGCTGACGCTGGCGCGCAACGGCGGCGCAAATGCAGAAGACACCTTCGCCAACAACGGACTGCTGGGAGCGCTGACCGAAGGCGGCAATCTAACTTACAACGGCACGACTGTCGGCACGGTGACGACCAATTCGAGTGGCACTCTGGTGCTCACGTTCAACGCAAGTGCGACATCGGCGCTGGTCGACAGTGTGTTGCAGAACATCACGTATTCGAACAGCAACGACACCCCGCCAGCCAATGTCCAGATCAATTACGCGTTCAATGACGCCAACGGAGGGACGCAAGGATCGGGCGGGGCGGGGTCTGATACGGACGATTCGATCACTGTGACGATCACCGCAGCGAACGATGCACCCGTGTTTGGAAACCTGGACGGAGATGCGCCGTCCGGCGCGCCGAACGCGGTGTTTGCGTTTGATGTGGGCGGCAATGCCACGGTCACGGATCCGGACAGCACTGATCTGGACGGCGGTACGCTGACCATCACCCGCACCGGGGCGCTGGAGGGCAATTTTGCGCTCAATGACGCGCAAGCCACATCTGATGGTGACGGCACAATTGCGGCTGGCCAGACCATCGCGGTCGGTGCAACCAACATCGGCAGCGTGACCACCGATGGTCAGGGCGCGAACAATCTCGTGCTTACCCTGAACGCCAATGCGACGCCGACGAATGTGCAGGCCCTTGTACAGGCGCTTAACTATTCGAGTGTGGAAACGGGATCGCACGGCTTTACCGTGACCTTGTCCGACGGCGATGGCGGAACTTCGTCGGCTGCCACCGTCACGGTGAGCGTCGCCACCCCTTCCACCGGCGGGGGAGGAGGCGGGTCGACCGGCACGGTTACGGTGGTGACCGAAGACAATGACGACGGCAGCGGACTTCCGACTACAACAACAACTATGACGACTGGATCCGAGGGATCGGGCTCGGCCGCCATCTTGGAAAACACGAACAACAACGGAAACGTTGTCACCGCAACCTTGCCGGCCAATACGAGCATCTCCTCAACAGGTCCGAAAACGGCTCAAACGCCAACGCAGGCCGTCAACACATTGGTGGCTGCCATTGATGCACGCAACGCGTCATCGGAAGCAGAGCTCATCGGCGGGGCTCAGGCATATTTGAACACTCTGGCGGAAACGACGACCTTGGACGTGCGGACAATCGTCCCGACCACAACCCAATCCGGTTTGTCGGAACCGATTGTGATTACAGGCACATCGCCCGAAGACGGGTCAACGCAGTCCGAAGCCTTCGTCATCGATGTCCGGTCCTTGCCATCAGGCACGGTGATTCAACTTGAGAACATCGAGTTCGCGACGATTATTGGTGAAGCCACAATCAATGGTGGATCCGGCCAGAATTATGTCATGGGCGATGACAGCGCTCAGATCATTGTCCTGGGCGAGGGGGACGATCAGCTTTTTGGCGGGGCGGGCGATGACACGGTCGGCAGCACCACCGGCAATGATCAGATTTTTGGTGAGGCCGGGGATGATCTTCTGTTCGGCGGCGCTGGCAACGACCTTTTGAACGGCGGTGCCAATCGGGATGCCGCGCTCTATGGCGTGACCAGCGACGGTGTCACACTTTCTGGAACCCGTGGCACGGTGACGGCTGTCGATGCCGGCGGGACCGACACGCTGACCGGTGTTGAGCTGGTTGTCTTTACTGGAGAGAACACGACAGGCAAGGACCGCGTGACCGTGTTGCTACAGGATAATGCGCCGGTTGCCGGGCAATACGGCTTCAATGAAGCGGCTTATCTGGGCGCGCATCAGGACGTCGCAGCGGCGGTCGCAGCCGGTATTTTCGCCAGCGGTGCGGAGCACTATGCTCTATTTGGCCAAGGTGAAGGACGCGTTGTCGATCTTTTGTTCGATGCACAGTTCTATCTGGCCGACAATCCCGATGTCGCCGCTGCGGTAACAGAAGGTATTTTTGCATCCGCCTCCGAGCATTACCAGCTCCACGGCTATGCAGAAAACAGGTCGCTCAATCCTCTATTTGATGGTGAATACTATCTCACGCAAAACGAAGATGTCGCCAACGCCGTTGGGTCCGGTGGCCTGGACAGTGCCTACCATCACTTTGTGCTGTACGGCGATCAGGAGGGGCGCGCCGCGTCGCGCTTCTTTGATACCGCCGCATATCGTGAAGAGCAGGGTCTCGGAAGCGATGAGAGCGCCCTGGAGCATTTCCTGCTCGTCGGTTTGCCTCAAGGCGTTTCGGCGCCAACCACCGCAGACTTCACGTCAGAAGGGCTCGCATAGAAACCTAACTGCCTGGCCGGGCAAGCACTGTCAGGCCGTCACCGCCAGCGCGACTGAACCAGTTCGAATTGGGCATTATGTAATTTGCTTGGGCAGGTCTTGGGTCACGCAGGCATCCAGGACGCGTATGGGTCGTCAACGGCAATCGTCCCGCATCCAAAGATTAAGATGCCGAATATGCCCTGTGTTGTTTTGCAAATGGTGTCATGTCACCGGCGTAAAGCATTGAATCGCTGGGTAAAAAAATACGTCGCGGTCAAACTGAAATGCTTAGAACTCCGGTTGGGTAACAACAGTTGTCCACAACCTGAACGCTTTTGGTGCGTTGGCAGAATGGCTCAAACAGAGGGCTTTTAAAAAAACGACACAATTGTCCGGTCAGAGCGCTTGACTTCATGTCTCAGCCGCCGTACATCAGCGCCACTTCGCGACGACATAACGTCGCCGCGCGAAGCGGGTGTAGCTCAGTTGGTTAGAGTGCCGGCCTGTCACGCCGGAGGTCGCGGGTTCGAGCCCCGTCACTCGCGCCACTTTCCCAAACCGGGTTTGTGGCGCATATATACCGTGATTGTGCGGGTGTAGCTCAGTTGGTTAGAGTGCCGGCCTGTCACGCCGGAGGTCGCGGGTTCGAGCCCCGTCACTCGCGCCACTCACGGTTCCCGAATTTTCTCCAAGAGTACAGCAATTTAGAACTGGTCGGCCAGCGACGGCAGCGCTTGGGGTGTCCGGGTGCGATTGAGTATCATGCCAAAAGAGCCGGGCTTCCGCCGGAGCGATGCCAAATGCAGGCGATTCTAAGGGTTGGCCTGCTTGGTCATGGCGTGCGGCCAATTTGCCGCGTCGGTTGTGCAGAGAAAATCCTGCCTTTCAAACCCGCCGAATTACGCGCTTTGTAGCGTTCTGTTATGGATTTGGTTTAAATGTGGCAATAGCTTGACCGGGTTAGGGTCTTGCGTTGCAGCAATACGTGGGCTAGGTGTGCGCTCGCATGTTGGATTAGTGAAAAAGCCGACGGGCCGCGCATGACCTGATGGTACTATCCGGTGCAGGACAGGGCAGGGCTGCGGTACGGATCGCCTCCCGGTCCGCCTCCAAATGCAAGGACGCGAAAACATGGAAGAACTTCTGCGGGAATATATTCCGATCGTCGTGTTTATCGGCATTGCGCTGGTCATTGGCCTTGCGCTGCTGATCTCGCCCTTCCTGATCGCCTACAAGAACCCAGATCCTGAAAAGCTCTCCGCCTACGAGTGCGGATTCAACGCTTTTGACGATGCCCGGATGAAATTCGATATCCGCTTCTATCTTGTTGCGATCCTCTTCATCATCTTCGATCTGGAAGTCGCGTTCCTGTTCCCGTGGGCCGTGTCGTTTGGAGAACTCGGCTGGTATGGGTATGGCTCGATGATGGTGTTTTTGGGCGTCCTGACGGTCGGATTTATCTACGAATGGAAAAAAGGAGCGCTGGAATGGGATTGACCACTGCCAAGCCGCTCATTGCGGAGCAGCCGAAAGGCATCATCGACCCGAATACCGGAAAGCCGGTTGGCGCGGACGATCCGTTTTTCCTGGAAGTTAATGACGAGCTCGCCGATAAGGGCTTTCTCGTCACCTCTACGGACAACCTGATTCAGTGGGCCCGCACAGGCTCCTTGATGTGGATGACGTTTGGTCTGGCCTGCTGCGCCGTTGAGATGATGCAAATGTCCATGCCGCGCTATGACGCTGAGCGCTTTGGCTTTGCCCCGCGCGCATCCCCGCGTCAGTCGGATGTGATGATTGTTGCAGGTACGCTGACCAATAAGATGGCGCCTGCGCTGCGTAAGGTCTACGACCAGATGCCCGAGCCACGGTATGTCATCTCCATGGGGTCCTGCGCCAATGGTGGCGGTTACTATCACTATTCTTATTCGGTGGTCCGCGGATGCGACCGCGTGGTCCCGGTCGACATTTATGTTCCAGGATGTCCTCCGACGGCCGAAGCACTGCTCTACGGTGTCTTGATGCTGCAGAAAAAGATTCGCCGCACGGGCACGATTGAACGCTGATTGCATTCGCTGCTTTCAATGGCGGCGGATTTGAGGGAAGTGGGCCGAAACGGCCCGAATGAGAGCTCCGAAAGAGTGAGGTCGAACATGGACGAAACGTTGAAGGAACTCGCCGAGCACATCGAGCTCGGTTTGTCAGAGTCCCTCGTGTCCTGGAAGGTCGAATATGGCGAGCTCACACTGGTCGTGAATGCGTCCGATATTCTTGATGTGGTGCGGTATCTTCGCGACAATGCCTCCTGCAAGTTCGTCAACCTGACGGACATTTGCGGCGTTGACTATCCGGCGCGCGAGAAACGTTTTGACGTCGTGTACCACTTCCTGTCCCCGTTCCAGAACCAACGCATTCGTGTAAAACTCGAGACAGATGATGTGACGCCAGTCGCGTCACTGACGTCCCTGTTTCCGGGCGCGGAATGGTTTGAACGGGAAGCCTACGACATGTACGGCATCTTGTTCTCCGGCCATCCGGATCTGCGCCGGATACTGACCGACTACGGCTTCGACGGTCATCCGCTACGCAAGGATTTCCCCGTCACCGGGTTTGTCGAAGTCCGTTATGACGACGAAAAGAAGCGCGTTGTTTATGAGCCGGTTCGCCTGAACCAGGAAATGCGCACCTTCGATTTCCTCTCGCCATGGGAAGGCACGGATTACGTGCTGCCGGGCGATGAAAAAGCAACGACGAATTAAGGCGGATCCCGATGGCTGAGGCTCAGGTTCGTAACTTCAACATCAACTTCGGTCCGCAGCACCCGGCGGCGCACGGCGTTTTGCGTCTGGTGCTGGAGCTGGACGGCGAGGTGGTCACGCGCGTCGATCCGCATATTGGCCTTTTGCACCGCGGCACGGAAAAGCTGATCGAGCAGAAGACCTATCTTCAGGCTATTCCGTACTTCGATCGCCTCGATTACGTTGCGCCGATGAACCAGGAGCATGCGTTTGCTCTTGCCGTTGAGCGCATGCTCGGCATTGAAGTGCCGAAGCGTGGGCAGCTGGTGCGCGTGCTTTATTCGGAAATTGGCCGGATTCTGTCGCACCTCTTGAATGTCACCACGCAAGCGATGGACGTTGGGGCTCTGACACCGCCGTTGTGGGGCTTTGAGCCGCGTGAAGAGCTGATGGTCTTTTATGAGCGTGCCTGCGGTGCGCGTATGCACGCTGCTTATGTGCGTCCGGGCGGTGTTCACCAGGACCTGCCACGCGATCTTCTGGATGACATCTGGGACTTCTGTGATCCGTTCCTGCAGACGCTGGACGATATCGAAGGCCTTTTAACCGACAACCGTATCTTCAAGCAGCGGAACGTCGACATCGGCGTTGTCGATCTGGACGACGCCTGGGCTTGGGGGTTCTCCGGTGTCATGGTCCGGGGCTCCGGGGCACCTTGGGATTTGCGCAAGTCTCAGCCTTACGAGTGTTATTCCGAACTCGACTTCGACATTCCGATCGGCAAGAACGGCGATTGTTATGACCGTTACCTGATCCGCATGGATGAGATGCGCCAGTCGATCCGGATCATGAAGCAGTGTCTGGAAAAGCTCACGGTGGAGACCGGTCCCGTATCGTCTGCTGACGGAAAGATCGTTCCGCCCAAGCGGGGTGAGATGAAGCGCTCGATGGAGTCGTTGATCCACCACTTCAAGCTCTACACCGAAGGCTACCACGTTCCGCCGGGCGAGGTTTATGCGGCCGTGGAAGCGCCGAAAGGCGAATTCGGTGTGTACCTCGTGGCTGACGGCACCAACAAGCCGTACCGCTGCAAGATCAAGGCTCCGGGTTATGCCCACCTTTCGGCGATGGATTTCGTCTGCCGTGGCCACCAGCTCGCCGACGTTTCAGCGGTGCTTGGATCCATGGACATCGTTTTCGGTGAGGTTGACCGCTGATGCAGAGCATCCTTCACACAATTTCGACCCAGGCAGCCGCTGAAGCGGCGCCGGGCAGCTGATAACAACGGGAATTACCTCATGGCAGTTCGCAGGCTTGCGGCGGAACAACCTGACAGCTTTGAGTTCACCGAGGAAAACCTCGGCTGGGCAAAGAAGCTGATCGACCGCTATCCCGCCGGCCGACAAGCATCAGCGGTCATCCCGCTTCTGTGGCGTGCGCAGGAACAGAACGACGGCTGGGTCAGTGAGCCGGCGATCCGCTATATTGCGGATCTTCTGGACATGCCGAATATCCGTGTCCTGGAAGTGGCTACATTCTACACCATGTTCCAGCTGCAGCCCGTCGGTAAGAAAGCGCACATTCAGGTGTGCGGCACGACCCCGTGTCAGCTGCGCGGCTCGGAGGATCTGATCAAGATCTGTAAATCCCGCATCGCGAAGCATATGCACGAGATCTCCGAGGACGGCATGTTCTCCTGGGAAGAGGTGGAGTGCCTGGGTGCCTGCGTAAACGCGCCAATGGTGCAGATTTTCAAGGATACCTATGAAGATCTGACCGAAGAGAGCTTCAACAAGCTTCTGGACGATATTGATGCCGGGAACGACGTAACGCCAGGCCCGCAAAATGGCCGCCGCTTCTCCATGGCGGAGGGCGGACAAACCAGCCTGACCGAGATTGAGGACGACACAAAGGGCACGCTGCCTGTCCCGCATGTGGTCGATGGGTCTGAAAAGGCGTCTCATCATTTTGCAGGCGGTGCCATCAACACCGGCGGAAATGACTACGACGGTGTGCCGACACCCGCCGAAGACGCTGTTGCCAAGGTAAAGGCAGCTTTCGCGGCAAAAGCCGAAGCAACAGCCCATGCTCCGGCTGAGAAGAAAGCTGAAGCGCCGAAGAAGGATGCACCGAAAAAAGCGGCAGCCAAAACAGCTGACAAGGTCGAAAAAGCAGCTGGAAAGGCAAGCGAGCCGGCACCTGTATCCAAGGCCAAGCCGGAAGCGAAGGTCGAAGCTGCTGAAGCGGTTTCCGAAAAAGCACCGGAAACCCTGAAGCAAGCCCGCGACGGCAAACCCGATGACTTGAAGAAGCTCAAGGGTGTTGGGCCGAAGCTGGAAGCGACGTTGCATGAGCTTGGTTTCTTCCACTTCGATCAGGTCGCCAGCTGGGGGGCAGAAGAGATCGCCTGGGTCGACAGCCGGCTGAAGTTCAAGGGCCGTATCGAGCGCGATGGCTGGATTGAGCAGGCCAAACTGCTCGCCTCTGGCGAGGCAACCGAATTTTCCAAGCGTGTGGAAGCTGGCGAAGTCGCTTCCTCCAAGAGCGAAGAATAGGGGAAGAGATGCTTCAGGATAAGGATCGTATCTTCACCAACATCTACGGCCTTCACGACTGGGGTCTGGAAGGCGCGAAGAAACGCGGCCAGTGGGACAACACCAAGGGTCTTTTGGACAAGGGTCGCGACTGGATAATCCAGGAAATGAAGGACAGCGGTTTGCGTGGCCGCGGCGGTGCGGGTTTCCCGACCGGCCTGAAATGGTCCTTCATGCCGAAGGAATCCGACGGCCGTCCGGCGTACCTCGTCGTCAATGCCGATGAATCCGAACCGGGCACCTGTAAGGACCGTGAAATCCTGCGCCACGATCCGCACACGCTGGTCGAGGGCTGCTTGGTCGCCGGTTTCGCCATGGGTGCGATCGCTGCTTACATTTATGTTCGAGGCGAGTTCATCCGTGAGCGCGAGCGCCTGCAGGCAGCGATCGACCAAGCATATGATGCCGGTCTGATCGGAAAGAACAACAAGAACGGCTACGATTTCGACATCTACGTTCACCATGGCGCAGGCGCTTACATTTGCGGTGAGGAAACCGCGCTTTTGGAAAGCCTTGAAGGGAAGAAAGGCCAACCGCGCCTGAAGCCGCCGTTCCCGGCAAACGTTGGTCTGTACGGTTGCCCGACGACTGTGAACAACGTGGAATCGATTGCAGTTGCGCCGACAATTCTGCGCCGCGGTGGCGGCTGGTTCGCGAGCCTTGGCCGTCCGAACAACACCGGTACAAAGCTCTTCTGCGTCTCTGGTCACGTCAATCAGCCGGCAACATTCGAGGAAGAGCTGGGTGTTCCGTTCTCCGAGATGATCGACAAGCATTGCGGCGGCATTCGCGGTGGTTGGGACAACCTTTTGGCGGTTATTCCGGGCGGATCTTCGGTGCCCTGCTGTACAGCGGACGAAATCAAGGACGCACCGATGGATTTCGACACCTTGCGCGGTATGGGCTCCGGCCTTGGCACCGCTGCGGTGATCGTCATGGACAAGTCGACCGATGTCATCAAGGCGATTGCCCGTCTCAGCTACTTCTACAAACACGAGAGCTGCGGCCAGTGCACGCCGTGCCGAGAAGGCACAGGCTGGATGTGGCGTGTTATGGAACGCATGGTGAAGGGCGAAAGCTCCTATGAAGAGATCGACATGCTCTTCAAGGTCACCAAGCAGGTCGAAGGCCATACAATTTGTGCTCTTGGAGATGCGGCTGCATGGCCAATCCAGGGCTTGATCAAGAATTTCCGGCCGGTCATCGAGCAACGCATCGATGACTATGTCGCCAAGTCGAGAACGTCTTCGACCATGGTGGCGGCTGAGTAAGCGGAACGGAATTTGGAGAGCAGCGGATGACGAAGCTCATCATCGACGGCAATGAGGTAGACGTCCCGGCGGACTACACCCTGCTTCAGGCTTGTGAAGAGGCAGGTGCCGAGGTTCCGCGGTTTTGTTACCACGATCGCCTGTCGATTGCCGGCAACTGCCGCATGTGCCTGGTGGAAGTAAAGGGCGGACCGCCCAAGCCGACCGCGTCTTGCGCGATGGGCGTCAAGGATTTGCGTCCGGGCCCGAACGGCGAACCGCCGGTGGTTGATACCAAATCCGAAATGGTCAAGAAGGCCCGGGAAGGGGTGATGGAGTTCCTGCTCATTAACCACCCGTTGGATTGCCCGATCTGCGACCAGGGCGGCGAGTGCGACCTTCAAGATCAGGCGATGGCCTATGGTGTCGACACCACGCGGTTTGACGAGAACAAGCGTGCGGTTGAAAACAAGGAAATCGGCCCGCTCATCAAGACGATTATGACCCGCTGCATCCACTGCACGCGCTGTGTCCGTTTCACCACGGAAGTTGCCGGCGTGTCGGATATGGGCCTGATTGGCCGCGGGGAAGATGCGGAAATCACGACATATCTGGAAGCCGCGCTCTCTTCGGAGATGCAGGGCAATGTGGCCGATCTCTGCCCGGTGGGTGCACTGACGCACAAGCCTTACGAGTTCCACGCCCGTCCTTGGGAGCTGACCAAGACCGAAAGCATCGACGTCATGGATGCGCTTGGTTCCGCCATTCGCGTTGACACACGCGGCAAGGAAGTCATGCGCGTGATGCCGCGGCTCAATGAAGAGATCAACGAAGAGTGGATCTCCGACAAGTCCCGTTACATCTGGGACGGGTTGAAGACACAGCGTCTTGACCGGCCTTACGCGAAGATCGACGGCAAACTACAGCCGGTTTCCTGGTCTCAGGCGTTCCAGATTATCGCAGACAAGATCAAAGCGACATCCACGGAAAAAGTTGGTGCGCTCGCCGGGCAGTTGGCCGGTGTGGAAGACATGTTTGCGCTGAAAAGCCTGATGGAAAAGATCGGCTCTGCGAATATCGACAGCCGGTTCCCGGGCTCACCGCTGCATCCGGCAAATGGCCGGGCGAGCTATCTCTTCAACTCCACCATTCAGGGGATTGAAGAGGCAGACGCCATCTTGCTGATCGGCACCAACCCGCGCGTTGAGGCACCGGTTCTGAACGCCCGGATCCGCAAGCGTTGGGCACAGGGCGATCTGACCGTTGGTGTAATCGGCGAAAATGCTGATCTGACCTACCCGGTCACCTATCTGGGCGCTGGTCCGGACAGCATCAAGGAATTCGTCAAACACGCACCGGCCAAGGCCAAAAAGCCGATGTTCATCATTGGGCAGGGCGCTTTGAACCGGGCCGATGGCGCAGCCGTTCTGGCAAACCTTGCAGCCGCCGCAAAATCCCTTGGTGTGATCAAGGACGATTGGAACGGTTTTAATATCCTCCACACCCAAGCTTCCCAGGTCGGGGCTCTCGACATCGGCTTTGTCCCGGGCAAAGGCGGCAAGGACACGGGCGGCATGCTGGAAAGCGGCGCGCTGGATGTTCTCTTCCTGCTCGGTGTTGACGAAATTGAAGTTTCGGAAGGCCCGTTTGTTGTTTATCAGGGCACACATGGCGACCGCGGCGCACACCGTGCCGACGTGATCTTGCCGGGCGCAGCTTACACAGAAAAATCCGCCATCTACGTGAACACGGAAGGCCGGGTTCAAATGGCGGACCGCGCTGGCTTCCCTCCAGGTGATGCGCGCGAGGACTGGGCAATCCTGCGGGCTTTGTCAGCCGTTCTCGGTCAGGCCTTGGAATTTGATTCACTGCCGCAGCTGCGCTCCAAGCTCTTTGAAGCCGTTCCGCATATGGCAGCGATCGATTCCATCGAGGCCGGCGATGCTGCAGGTATTGAGAAGCTGGCCAATGGCAAAGCAAAAATGGACAGCGCCGGGTTTGCAAACGTGATCCGGGACTTTTATTTGACCAACCCGATCGCACGCGCCTCCAAGGTGATGGCCGAGTGTTCGGCGCTCGCGAAAACGCGTGCCGCAGAAGCTGCGGAATAAGGGGTAGGGGACCGAAATGGCTGAGTTCATGACCACCTACGGCTGGCCGTTCCTCTGGATGGTATTCCAGAGCGTTCTGTTGCTTGTCGTGCTTTTGGTGATCGTCGCCTACGTGCTTTATGCAGACCGCAAGATCTGGGCGGCTGTTCAGATCCGCCGCGGCCCGAACGTCGTCGGGCCCTGGGGACTTCTGCAGAGTTTTGCCGATCTTCTGAAGTTCGTCTTGAAAGAGCCTGTCATCCCGTCGGGGGCCAACAAGATTCTGTTCCTGCTGGCACCACTGGTGTCTGTGCTGCTCGCTCTGGCGGCCTGGTCAGTCATCCCGGTGGACTATGGCTGGGTGATCGCGAACATCAACGTCGGTGTCCTGTTCGTCTTTGCCGTATCTTCCCTGGAAGTTTATGGCGTGATCATCGGCGGATGGGCGTCCAACTCCAAGTATCCGTTCCTGTCAGCCCTCCGGTCCGCAGCGCAGATGGTGTCTTACGAAGTCTCCATTGGCTTTGTGATCGTAACTGTGCTCCTGTGTGCAGGCACCTTGAACCTGACCGGCATCGTCTTGGCGCAGGAAACTGGCCTTGCAGACATGCTGGGCGTGCCGTGGCTGAATATCCTGAACTGGTACTGGTTGCCGCTCTTCCCGATGTTCGTGGTGTTCTTCGTGTCGGCATTGGCTGAGACCAACCGCCCGCCATTCGATTTGGCCGAAGCAGAATCAGAACTGGTCGCCGGCTTCATGGTGGAATATGGCTCCACACCGTACATGATGTTCATGCTCGGCGAATACGTCGCCATCTGCCTGATGTGCGCGCTGATGACCATTTTCTTCATGGGTGGATGGCTGCCGCCGTTCGACTTTGCACCGTTCACTTGGGTGCCGGGCGTCATCTGGTTCATCCTGAAGTGTCTGCTCTGCTTCTTCATGTTCGCCATGGTCAAGGCGATGGTCCCGCGCTACCGCTATGACCAGCTGATGCGTCTTGGCTGGAAAGTGTTCCTGCCGCTGTCACTCGCCATGGTGTTTGTGGTCGCAACTGTTCTGATGATCACAGGCTGGGCTCCAGGCGCGGCGTAAGGGGACGGTCTATGGAAGTGTCGCTCCCCGGAGTGATCGGAGCTGCCGTTGGGCTTTATGTCGGCTGGCTCGATTGGAAGATCCTGAAGGGCATCCTTCAGGCGGCGGAGACGAAAAACAAACAAGCTGGCGGCGACGGGGGTGTCGTTGCCAGATACCGGGCACCGATTGGTGTACTGATTTTTGGAATTCCGGTGATCGGCTTCCCGATCATCGGCTATTGGGCCGCCAGCCTGCTGGCTGGCTGAGGTAAAGAGAGGCTAACGCGATGGTTGGACAAACCGTAAAATCGCTGTTTCTGCAAGAGTTCGTATCGGCATTCTTCCTTGCGATGCGCTACTTCTTCAAACCGAAGCCAACGGTCAATTATCCGTTCGAAAAGGGCCCGGTAAGCCCGCGGTTCCGGGGTGAGCATGCTTTGCGCCGTTATCCGAACGGCGAAGAGCGCTGTATCGCCTGCAAACTTTGCGAGGCGATCTGTCCGGCTCAGGCGATCACCATTGAAGCTGGCCCGCGCCGGAACGATGGTACCCGCCGCACGACCCGTTACGACATCGACATGGTGAAATGCATCTATTGCGGCTTCTGCCAGGAAGCGTGCCCTGTGGATGCAATTGTTGAGGGTCCAAACTTCGAATTCGCCACAGAGACCCGCGAAGAGCTTTACTATGACAAGGAAAAGCTGCTCGCGAATGGGGATCGGTGGGAGCGTGAAATCGCTCGAAACATTGAAATGGATGCTCCTTACCGTTAGGAGCTAACCGCACACTCCAAGTTCAGCCTGGCAATCCGGCCGGGCCCCGCATTTTCTGGCCGAACGGCCACACGACAGGCAGGTCTTTGAAATGATCCTGAAAGCCCTCTTTTTCTACCTGTTTGCAGGCGTTACAGTCGCGTCCGCATTCATGGTGATCGCGGCCCGGAACCCGGTGACCTCGGTCTTGTTTCTGATCCTGGCCTTCGTGAATTCCGCGGGACTGTTCATTCTGCTTGGTGCTGAGTATCTGGCGCTGTTGCTGGTGGTTGTCTATGTCGGAGCGGTCGCGGTTCTGTTCCTCTTCGTCGTCATGATGCTGGATGTTGACTTCGTGGAGCTGCGGCAAGGCTTCTTGCAGTATCTGCCAGTGGGTGGCCTCGTTGGCCTGATTCTTCTGGTCGAGCTGCTCATGGGCTTCGGTGCCTGGGTGATTCTGCCGGAGTTGACTGCGAACACTGTGGAGCCGACGCCGCCGCTGACCGAGATGACCAACATCGAGGCGCTCGGTTCGGTGCTCTACACCAAGTACATCTATTTCTTCCAGGTCGCCGGTTTGATCCTGCTGGTGGCCATGATCGGCGCGATCGTTCTGACACTGCGCCACAAGCCGAATGTCAAACGTCAGGACATTCCGACCCAGGTTGGCCGCACACGCGAAGCCGCTGTCGAGGTCCGGAAGGTCGAAACGGGCAAGGGTATCTGACGCGAAACGTTCGCGTCGTTCGATAAGTCCTGCAACCGGCACGCTCCTCCGTGCGGTTCAGGGTTGGGGTAAATGAGGGGAGCACGGCGAGGCGCCCATGGAAATCGGTCTGTCGCACTATCTGTCGGTCGCGGCGATCCTGTTCGTGATCGGGATCTTCGGGATCTTTCTGAACAGGAAAAATGTGATTGTCATCTTGATGTCGGTTGAGCTGTTGCTGCTTGCCGTGAACATCAACTTCGTCGCCTTTTCGTCGTTCCTCGGCGATCTGATCGGGCAGGTCTTCACCATGCTCATTTTGACCGTCGCAGCCGCAGAAGCTGCGATTGGACTAGCAATCCTGGTGGTCTTCCACCGGAACCGCGGCTCCATCGCCGTGGAAGACGTCAACGTGATGAAAGGGTAGGGGCTGATGTACGCTACAATCCTGTTCCTACCGCTGATTGGATTTCTGATTGCCGGTCTCTTCGGACGCTCAATTGGTGCCAAAGCATCCGAGTACATTACAAGTGGTCTGTTGATCCTTGCAGCGCTTCTGTCTTGGATAGCATTTATCGGGTTCTGGCTCGGAGGTTCCGAAGCCCAGGTTGTTCACCTTTTCCGCTGGATAAGCGCCGGCGATCTTAACGTTGCCTGGTCAATCCGCGTCGACACGCTGACAGCGGTCATGCTGGTCGTTGTCAACACGGTGTCCGCATTGGTGCATGTCTATTCGATTGGCTACATGCACCACGATCCGCACCGCCCGCGCTTCTTTGCTTATCTGTCGCTCTTCACGTTCGCCATGCTGACGCTGGTGACGGCCGATAACCTGCTGCAGATGTTCTTCGGCTGGGAAGGCGTGGGTCTTGCGTCCTATCTGCTGATCGGCTTCTGGTACAAGAAACCGTCCGCCAATGCGGCGGCGATGAAGGCGTTTGTCGTCAACCGTGTCGGTGACTTCGGGTTCGCGCTCGGCATCTTCGGTGTCTTCTACCTGTTCGGCAGCATCGACTTCACAACGATCTTCAACGACGCCCCGTCCTTCATTGAAGAGCAGGGCGAAGTCATGAACTTCATGGGCTATCACCTCGATGCCCAGGCTGCGATGACCGTCATTTGTCTGCTCCTGTTCATGGGGGCGATGGGCAAGTCGGCACAGTTCCTTCTGCACACATGGCTGCCGGATGCGATGGAAGGCCCGACTCCGGTGTCTGCGCTCATCCACGCTGCGACCATGGTCACCGCGGGTGTCTTCATGGTGGCGCGCCTGTCGCCGCTGTTCGAACTGTCCGACGTCGCGCTGGCCGTGATCGTGTTCTTCGGTGCAACGACTGCGTTCTTTGCCGCAACCGTTGGTCTTGTTCAAAACGACATCAAGCGTGTGATTGCCTACTCCACCTGTTCGCAGCTGGGGTATATGTTCGTGGCGCTCGGGATTGGAGCTTACTCCATCGCGGTGTTCCACCTGTTCACGCACGCGTTCTTCAAGGCGCTGTTGTTCCTGTGTGCAGGTTCGGTGATCCATGCCGTGTCCGACGAACAGGACATGCGCAAGATGGGCGGTTTGCGGAAGCATATTCCGATCACCTATTGGACCATGATGATTGGTACTCTGGCTTTGACCGGTGTCGGCATCCCGCTGACCCATATCGGTTTTGCTGGCTTTGTTTCCAAGGACGGCATCATCGAAGCCGCGTTTGCGGCGTCGGGTGGAGACCATCCGAACCCGATGGCGCTTTATGGCTTCTGGTTGACTGTGATTGCAGCGGCGCTGACGTCGTTTTATTCGTGGCGCCTGACCTTTATGACCTTCCACGGTAAACCACGTGCTTCTGTTGATGTTATGAAACACGTTCATGAATCGCCAATGGTCATGACCGTGCCGTTGTTCATCTTGTCCATCGGCGCAGTGCTTGCCGGGATGGTCTTCTACGGCCCGTTCTTCTACGACGAGGCGGCCTATGAAGCCTTCTGGGCCGGTTCTTTGCCGGCGTTTGCCGACAGCCACGTCCTGCATGACATGCATTACGTTCCGACCTGGGTGCGCTTGTCGCCATTCGTCATGATGGCAGCCGGTCTGCTTGTTGCCTACCAGTTCTACATCCGTTCGCCGGAAATGCCGAAACAGTTGGCCGAACGCCATTCTGCGCTGTACCAGTTCCTGTTGAACAAGTGGTATTTCGACGAGCTCTACAATTTCATCTTTGTCCGTCCCGCAATGTGGCTTGGCCGCGTTCTTTGGAAGAAGGGCGATGGCACCGTGATTGACGGCTATGGGCCGAACGGGATCGCCGCGCGGGTGCAGGGTGTCACGACCTGGGTCGTGAAACTGCAGACCGGATATCTCTACCACTATGCATTTGCGATGCTGATCGGTGTGGCGGCTTTGATCACCTGGTCGATGTTCACCGGTGCGGGCACCGGCGGGGGTGCACACTAATGATTGACTGGCCAATTCTGTCACTCACGACATTCCTGCCGTTGTTGGGTGTTGTCTTCGTCCTGATGGTGTCGGGCAATGACGACCAGGCAAAGGGTCAGATGCGTATGGTGGCGCTTGTCACCACTGGCATGACCTTTGGTTTGTCGCTGGTCATCTGGGCTTTCTTCGATTACTCGAACCCAGGGTTCCAGTTTGTCGAAGAGCGCGACTGGCTCGGCTCCAACATCTCCTACAAAATGGGCGTCGACGGCATTTCCTTGCTGTTCGTTGTGCTCACCGCATTCCTGATGCCGTTTTGTATCTTGGCCTCCTGGAAGAGCGTCCAGAACCGCGTGCGCGAATACATGGTCGCGTTCCTGATCCTGGAAACTTTGATGATCGGCGTGTTCTGCGCACTCGACATCGTAGTCTTCTACGTGTTCTTCGAAGCTGGCCTCATCCCGATGTTCCTGATCATCGGTGTCTGGGGTGGCGCACGGCGGGTCTACGCGTCTTACAAGTTCTTCCTCTACACGCTTCTCGGATCGGTCTTGATGCTGGTCGCGATCATGGCGATGTACTGGACAGCCGGCACGACCGATATCCAGGAGCTGCTGGTTTATCAGTTCCCGCCGGAGATGCAGACCTGGCTCTGGATCGCGTTTTTCGCCAGTTTCGCGGTGAAAATGCCGATGTGGCCGGTGCACACCTGGTTGCCGGACGCCCACGTCGAGGCGCCGACAGCCGGATCCGTGATCCTGGCGGGTGTTCTTCTGAAACTCGGCGGTTATGGTTTCCTGCGGTTCTCCCTGCCGATGTTCCCGCTTGCGTCCGATATGTTTGCACCGCTGGTGTACACACTTTCGGTGGTTGCGATCATCTACACATCGCTTGTGGCGCTGGCTCAGGAAGACATAAAGAAGCTCATCGCCTACTCATCGGTTGCCCACATGGGTTACGTGACCTTGGGGATCTTCACCATGACGCCGCAGGGTGTGCAGGGCGGCATCTTCCAGATGCTCTCCCACGGCATCGTGTCCGGCGCGCTCTTCCTGTGCGTTGGCGTCATCTATGACCGGATGCACACCCGGGAGATTTCGGCCTATGGCGGCCTCGTCAACCGGATGCCGAAATATGCGGTCGCGTTCCTCATCTTCACGATGGCGAATGTTGGCTTGCCCGGAACTTCTGGCTTCGTCGGTGAAATCCTCGTTCTGATTGGAGCGTTCCAGGTCAACACATGGGTTGCCGTGTTCGCGACATTGGGCGTGATCCTGTCGGCGTGTTATGCGCTTTATCTCTACCGCCGGGTCGTTTTCGGTTCGCTGGACAAGGAAAGCCTCAAGTCGATCCTCGATCTGGATCTGCGCGAAAAGGTCATCCTGGTCCCGATGATCATCTTGACGATCTTCTTCGGTTTCTATCCGATGGCGATCCTGGATGTGACCCAGGGATCCGTTGACAACCTCATCAATCAATATACCGCGGCCCTTGAAGCTGCTGGGGTCACCCAGCATGCGGCCACGGCGCACTAAGAGTTTCGAGGGCGAGACAGAGCTATGTCAGACGT
Source organism: Roseibium alexandrii DFL-11 (assembly GCF_000158095.2). Taxonomy (NCBI): domain Bacteria; kingdom Pseudomonadati; phylum Pseudomonadota; class Alphaproteobacteria; order Hyphomicrobiales; family Stappiaceae; genus Roseibium; species Roseibium alexandrii. The sequence continues at coordinate 1,538,009 of NZ_CM011002.1, read as the reverse complement.
GACCCAACTGCCAGATCTCATGCCGGCCTTGCCGGAAATCATTCTGGCGATCGGAGCGATGGTGCTGTTGATGGTCGGTGCCTTCGGCGGCCGGAACATCAGCTACGCGGTCTTTGGCGGCGCCATGGGGCTTCTCGGCGGCACGTTCCTTGTGCTGCTTTTGGTTCCGAGCTTCGGTGAAACCTTCGGTGGGTCGTTCATCCTCGATGATTACGCCTACTTCTTGAAACTGGTGGTCCTTGTCGGATCGTTCTTTGCGATCGCCATGTCCTGGGCCTATGCCAAAAGCCAGTCGTTTGACCATTTCGAGTATCCGATCCTGATCATTCTTGCGACGCTCGGCATGATGCTGATGCTGTCGGCAAACGACATGATCGCGCTCTACATGGGCCTCGAGCTCCAGAGCTTGTCGCTCTATGTAGTGGCGGCCATCAACCGCGACAGTGTCCGGTCAACGGAAGCGGGCTTGAAGTATTTCGTGCTCGGCGCGCTTTCCTCCGGCATGCTGCTCTATGGCATGTCGCTGGTTTACGGCTTCACCGGTCAGATTTCCTTCGCCGCGATTGCCGAACTGCTGTCGCAAGAAGGCGCGTCCATCGGACTGATCATCGGCTTGACCTTCATTCTTGCGGGTCTCGCCTTCAAGATTTCAGCTGTGCCGTTCCACATGTGGACACCAGACGTTTATGAAGGCGCGCCGACACCTGTGACCGCGTTCTTCGCAGCGGCTCCGAAAGTTGCTGCCATGGGGATGCTGGTGCGGATCGTCATTGATGCGTTCCATCCGGTCACCAGCGATTGGCAACAGATCATCGTCTTTGTTTCGATTGCGTCCATGGCGCTCGGTGCGTTCGCCGCAATTGGCCAAACCAACCTGAAGCGCCTTATGGCGTATTCGTCCATCGGCCATATGGGCTATGCGCTGGTCGGCCTTGCAGCCGGTACGCAGACCGGTGTGGAAGGCGTGATCTTCTACATGGTTGCCTATCTCGGCATGACCCTTGGTGTCTTTGCCTGCATCCTGTCCATGCGCCGGCAGGACGGCATGGTTGAAGAGATATCTGATCTCTCGGGCCTGTCGCAGACCAACCTGCCAATGGCGGTGATCCTCGGATTGCTGATGTTCTCGCTTGCAGGCATTCCGCCGCTGATCGGTTTCTTCGGGAAGTGGTTCGTGTTTGCAGCCGCTGTCGAGGCAGGCCTCTATCCGCTGGCTGTGATTGGTGTGCTTGCGTCCGTGGTGGGTTGTTACTACTACCTGCGCATCGTCAAGGTGATGTTCTTTGATGAGCCGGCAGAAGCCTTCCAGCCGATGCCGACCGAACTGAAGGTTGTCCTTGGTCTGTCCGGAGTGTTCGTAGTCTTTTTCTGGGTCATGCCTGGCCCGGTCGTAACGGCTGCAACCGCTGCCGCCCAGTCGTTGTTTTGATAAGCGGTTTGGCGATTGAACAGTCCCGCACCACATCTTGAGACAAAAGGTCCGGCGCCCGGAGCGCCGGATTTTCTCTATGAGGCCTATGAGACGGTCGGCTCGACCAACGCTCTGTGTCTGGAGCGGGCCGTTTCGGGGCATCCTGGAAATCTCTGGATCCGGGCTGGCGTTCAGACGGCAGGCCGGGGCCGGCGGGGGCGGGCCTGGACCTCTCCGCAGGGCAATCTCTTTGCAAGTGTCCTGATGATCGACCCGGCTCCCTTGGCCCGGATCGGCGAATTGCCGCTTTTGTCGGCTGTTGCGCTCGCCGAAGCCGTTGACAAGGCAGCCGGTACGCTCCAATTGGTGTCGTTGAAGTGGCCAAACGATCTTTTGGTCGACGGAGCAAAACTATCCGGCATCTTGCTGGAAGCCGAGACACTCAAGGACGGCAGGCTGGCTGCGGTCATGGGGTTTGGCGTCAATTGTGTCTCTCATCCCGATCCGGCGATGTATCAGGCTACCGATTTGCGCGGTCTTGGCTTTCAAGTGTCGGCGGACAGCCTGTTCGCGGCGCTGGCGGAAACACTGGCAAAGTATTTGGCAATCTGGCACCAACCGGACGGCTTTGATCGTATCCGGCGCCAATGGTTGAAGCGGGCGGCGCATCTGGGACAAAAGATCACTGTCCGGGCCGCTCAGGAAGAAATAACCGGCATTTTTGACGATCTGGATGCGTCCGGCCATTTGGTCCTAAGACTGGATAACGGCCAGAAACGCACGGTCTATGCCGGTGATGTATTTTTATCCGGCGAATGACGGTCGGACAGTTCCCTCTATAGATGTGAGGGGTAGGAGAATTTGATGGCTTCGGCCAAGGATAAAGAAAACGACATTGTGTTCCTGCCGCTTGGCGGTGTTGGCGAAATCGGCATGAACCTCGGCCTTTACGGCTTCGGGCCGGAAGGCAACCGGAAATGGCTGATCGTTGATTGCGGCGTCAGCTTTGCAGGTCCGGAACTTCCTGGCATCGATCTGGTGATGCCGGACATCAAGTTTCTGGAAGACGAGGTCAACAACATTGCCGGCATGGTTATCACCCATGCCCATGAAGACCACTATGGCGCCATCCTGCACCTGTGGCCCTTCCTGAAAGTGCCGGTCTACGCAACGGCCTTTACTGCCGGTTTACTGGCAGCCAAGACCGAGAGTGAGCCGGGCGCTGAAGAGGTTCCCGTGACAGTGGTCCGCCAAGGCGAGCGCCACACGATTGGTCCGTTCGACGTGGAATTCGTTGCCATGGCCCACTCGATCCCGGAGCCGTGTGCCTTGGCCATCCGAACCCCTGCAGGTTTGGTGCTGCATACGGGCGATTGGAAAATTGATTTGTCGCCTGGCATTGGCCAACCGATCGACCTCGACCGGCTGGCAGAGCTGGGCCGGGAAGGGGTTATGGCGCTGGTCTGTGACAGCACCAATGCCGTTCGTGATGGCGTCAGCCCTAGCGAAGCCGATGTTGCAGCGGAACTGACCAAAGTGATTGGCCGTGCCAAGCACCGCGTTGCCGTCACAACCTTTGCTTCCAACGTTGCCCGTATCCGGGCCATCGCACGAGCTGCTGCTGCGAATGAGCGCGATGTGGTGGTGGTTGGCCGGTCAATGCACCGGGCCATTGAGGTGGCCAACGAGCTGGAATACATGGATGACCTCCCGGCCTTCCATGACGAAGAAGCCTACGGGTACCTGCCGCGTGACAAGGTCGTGTTGTTGTGCACTGGATCACAGGGCGAAAACCGCGCAGCGCTTGCACGGATTGCCGCCGGTGATCATCGGAACATTGCGCTTGCACAAGGCGATATGGTGATCTTTTCGTCCCGCACCATTCCGGGCAATGAAAAGGAAGTTGGTGCTGTCCTCAACAACCTGGCGGACAAGGACGTTGAAATCGTCACCGACAAGGATGCCCTGGTCCACGTTTCCGGCCACCCGCGCCGTGGCGAGCTGGAGCAGCTCTACAAACTGGTACAGCCAAAAGTCGTGCTTCCCGTTCACGGGGAACCATTGCATCTTGCAGCTCATGCTGCGTTTGCGAAGGAACAAGGTGTTCCGGAAGTCATTCGCGGCAAGAATGGGGACGTTATCCGCCTTGTGGCCGGCCGGGCCGCAATCATTGATGAGGCACCGTTCGGTATTCTGGTGAAGGATGGCCGGATCCTCGACGATCCTGAAGTCACCGGGGTCAAGGAACGGCGGAAGCTGTCGTTTGCCGGTGCTGCGATCATCACGCTGGTGGTCAACCGGTCCGGAGAGTTGCTCGACGAGCCGAACGCCGTGCTCCTTGGACTGCCGGATACCGACGACGACGGTGAGCCTATGGAAGACATCGTTCGGAAGGCCGTAATTGGCGCAGTGACGAGTATTCCGAAAGCCCGGCGAAAGGACAAGGACCTGATCGCCGAAGCAGCGCGCCGCGCGGCCCGGTCGGAGATCCTTGATGTCTGGGGCAAAAAGACGCTCTGCAAGGTTGTGGTGACCCAGCTATAAGATACACCGCAAGCCGTGCTCAAAGCGCGGATTGCCTGTTTGTGGAGGATATGGAATGATCGGTCGGCTCAACCACGTGGCCATTGCAGTGTCGGATATCGAGGCGGCGACTGCCGTTTACCGGGATACGCTTGGTGCGGATGTCTCTGCCAAGGAAGCGCAGCCGGACCACGGTGTTTCGACCGTGTTCATCAACCTGCCGAACACAAAGATCGAGTTGCTTGAACCGCTTGGGGACGATTCTCCGATCGCGAAATTCCTGGAAAAGAACCCGTCCGGTGGCATCCACCACGTCTGCTATGAAGTCGATGACATCATCGCGGCGCGGGACAAACTGGTGGCGGATGGTGCGCGTGTCCTTGGTAGCGGCGAACCGAAAATCGGGGCTCACGGAAAACCGGTGCTGTTCCTTCACCCGAAGGATTTTCTCGGCACCTTGACGGAACTGGAAGAGGCGTAATCACATGTCGTTGGCGTTCAGCCTGGCAATCTTTTTCATGATGTGGTGGATCATACTGTTCGCGATGCTTCCGTTCGGCATGCGCCGGACACAGGAAGAGGCGGGACAGGTGATCCCGGGCTCTGAGGCCAGTGCCCCTGAACGCCCACGGATGTTGCGTGTGCTGGTGATGACAACGGTTGTCACCTGTGTGCTCTTCGCCGGGTACATGTGGCTGCGCTCGAGCGGTTTCGGCTTGGATGATATTCCGTTCTTTATGCCTCCGAGCGAGAGTTACTCCACGCCGGGCGGATAAAGCCCAATCTCAATCCAAGGAAAAAGGGGAGTAGCTGTTGCTGCTCCCCTTTGTTTTGTCGTCAATTTTTTGGCTTTTAAAGCACGCATTCGATCCCGACCAGGCGGGCGCCGGTGCCGTGGTTTTTAATGTCCACGCCGCCGCTTTGAACGGCGAGTTCCTTTCGCTTTGCTTCCAGGCGCGTTGCTTCGGCCTTCATGCCCTGCAGACCGACCATGATTTCATCCCATTCAGCCGAACAATCCGTCATTCCGAATTTGGCTGTGAGTTTTTTCATCACGATGCCCTTTAGGTCGATCTGGGTGCCCTTCCAATTGAAGGACACCCAGTCGGACATGATGTTGAACTTGTCGAACTGCATGCGGATGCCATAAACGGATTCCATGATCCCACCGTAAAAAGTGGTCATTGAAAACCCGTAGATACTGTTGAAGTCCCAACCAAACTTATGGCTCTCGTAGGAGTCCTTGTACTTTACCGTGTGCCATTTGTGGTAGGTATGGTCGGACTTGCCCTGGATGTTCTTCGATTCTGCCTGTGACTTGATTTCAAGGCGCCCGGTGCCGTCGCCCGCGTTGATCTTGATCTGCTGGTTCCGGCCGCTTGTCACGGTTATGCCGCCATTTTCGGTCGACATATCAATACTGTCCTCGACTGCGGCCGTGTAGTCGCCATCGACGTCCAATGTGTAGTCGCCGTTCGCCTGCTGATGATAATCGGCAGTCTCAAGATACATCTTTTCAGCAGCTTTGATTAGCACACGGCCATCGCAGGCGAGAAGAATGCCTTGTGAACCGCCAGCAGCATTTGAGTAGACAGACGTATCGTCGCCTTCATCGGAAATATGTTGAGCCGGGAAGAGCTCAACATGATGGTCATTCTCAAACGCGGTCCGCTCAACCTCGGAGTATTCGCCCAACCGTAAGAAAGCGCCGATGTCGTCTTTCGTGTTGTCGGTAGAGTCAGATGGAACCAGATAATAAACATTCCGGTTCAGATGGTCAGGGAGGCAAGGTTCTGATGGACTTTGCGGAACTTCGTGAGGTTGGGTGTGCCTTTGTGTCGTTGCCATGGGGTTCCCCGGGTGCGCCCAATCGTGCAAAGCCATTTTGTTCTCCAGTGTTGTTCTTCGTTATTAATGTCCCGGCACGCGGGTAGCTTTGAGCGCCGTCACACTTCCTGCGTAGCCCGGCACGTGGCTGCGTCACTGTGCTCTGTGTCACAAAAACGTAACGTTAGAAATGACTATGTTGGAAGAAGGGTTAAGGAGAGGACTATGCGGAAAGTTCATTTTGTATGTTTGTCGGTAAGGTCCTAGTCTGAAAGCCGGATTTTCGTTTTCAGAAAATAGTAGCGCACAAGGACGATGTCTAAACTGCTGTTATGCTTTTTTGAAATGGCGAAGTTCGATTCGTCATAATTCGCAATGTGACTGAGTTTGCCAGTTATGCCCCGCCTGCATGGCAGAGCTGCATATGGCTGTTATCGCAGGGAAACCACCTTTTTGTGCGGGGGCAAAGACGTATCGAACGTCAAAGCAACTCGAAGGTCAGAGTGTCTGAACCATCAGCAGCAAAGAAAAAAGGCAGAGCTTGAAGCTCTGCCTTGATTAAGTTCCGCGTCTAAATTGACTCCGTTCCCTCGCGTGCCGGTTTTCCGGTTTGACGGGGCGGCTGCTGCCATAAGGCGCGCCTGGTGTCCTTCCTCCCAAGACTCAGACCGCGATGTTCGTAAGCTCCTGACATTTCTGCCGAGGGCCTTCTTATTATGGGATCGGAACCTAACTGATTGTTTCCCCCTTGTCACCTATTTGTCTTGGAGAGCCTACATTTTTTGCTTGCCTAATTCCGGTGCGTCAAAAAACACACGCGGAACCCGAAAAACGGGGCCGCAAACTGAGCTGGCTAAGTCCCGCATTTCAGTTGGCGAACCGCTGTCTACCTGCAAATCCTGCAAAACTCGGCCATAAAATGCGATTGCCCTTGTGTTTAGGGTCAGCTTGCGGTTTGACTGCGCACAAATCCGGCAAAGCTACAGTTTTGAGAGTGCATAAATGCGTCTGTCCCGTTACTTCCTGCCCATCCTGAAAGAAACTCCGAAGGAAGCGGAAATTGTTTCCCACCGGCTCATGCTGCGCGCGGGTATGATCCGCCAGCAGTCCGCCGGGATCTATTCCTGGCTCCCGCTGGGATTGAAGGTCCTTCGCAAGATTGAGCGGATTGTGGAAGAAGAGCAGGCGCGGGCGGGGGCGGTCCAGCTGTTGATGCCGACCATCCAGCCTGCCGACCTGTGGCGCGAAAGTGGGCGCTATGACGCTTATGGCAAGGAGATGCTCCGGATTACTGACCGCCATGAGCGCGAAATGCTCTTTGGTCCGACCAACGAGGAGATGATCACCGACATCTTCCGCAGCTATGTGCGCTCCTACAAGGATCTGCCGTTGAACCTTTACCACATTCAGTGGAAATTCCGGGACGAAGTCCGTCCGCGGTTCGGCATCATGCGCGGGCGCGAGTTCCTGATGAAAGACGCGTATTCCTTCGATCTCGATCAGGAAACGGCACGTCATGCCTATAACCGCATGTTCGTTGCTTACCTGCGCACTTTTGACCGGATGGGGTTGAAGGCGATCCCGATGAAGGCCGACACAGGCCCGATTGGCGGCGATCTCAGCCATGAATTCATTATCCTTGCGGAAACCGGCGAGAGCGAAGTTTTCCTCGACAAGTCGCTTCTTGAAATGCCGATCCCGGCCAAGGACACCGATTTCTGGTCGGACCTGTCTCCGATCGTCGAAAGCTGGACGACGCCCTACGCTGCAACCGACGAAATGCATGATGAAGCGGCCTTCGGCGCATTGGAAGAGGACACGCGCGTATCGGCCCGCGGTATTGAAGTCGGGCACATCTTCTATTTCGGCACCAAATACTCAGATGCGATGGGCGCCAAGGTTGCCACCGCTGAAGGAACGGAAGTTCCGGTCCACATGGGCTCTTATGGTGTTGGTGTGTCCCGTCTTCTTGGTGCCTTGATTGAAGCCAATCATGATGAGGATGGAATCATCTGGCCGAAATCGGTCGCACCGTTCCATGTTGGTATCATCAACATGCGTCCGGGTGATGATTTGACCGATCCGGTCTGTGAGGACCTTTACGCCAAGCTCGAAGCTGCCGGCATTGAGGTCCTTTATGACGACACGGACAGCCGGGCAGGGGCGAAATTTGCCACGATGGATCTGATCGGTCTGCCGTTCCAGGTGGTGGCCGGTCCGCGCGGGCTGAAAGATGGAGTGCTGGAAGTCAAGGACCGGGCAACTGGGGAAAAGGAAATGCTGACCCCTGAGGCGACCTTGAACAAGCTCACCGCGGCATTGACGGACTGATCCAGTCCGGTGATCCTCTGGGGCGGGGATTCGGCTGCATGACACTGCGGCCACCGGGGCATTGCTGAATTGGATGGAAGATGACAGCAGTAGAGACTGCGCGCGAGGGCGCGGACCGGGAGACGGCAGAGCCGACACGCCCCTTTGCGCCCTTTGAATGGATGATCGCCGGCCGCTATTTACGCTCGCGCCGTCGGGAAACCTTCATATCAGTGATCGCCGGTTTTTCCTTTGCAGGCATCATGCTTGGCGTTGCAACACTCATCATTGTCATGGCTGTGATGAACGGGTTCCGCTCTGAGCTCTTGGGCAAGATCCTCGGGATCAACGGTCACATGCTGATCCAGCCGATTGACCAGCCGCTCACCGATTATGATCCGGTCGCCAAGCGCCTTGAGGGTGTGCCGGAGGTTATCAGCGCCATTCCATTCGTGGAAGGCCAGGCCCTCGTCTCCGGTCCTGCAGGAAACCTCGGAGCATTGGTGCGCGGCCTGAAAGAGAGTGACTTGCGCCGGATCCCGTTGGTTGCCAACAACCTGCGCGCCGGGACGCTTGATGGTTTTGATGCTGGCCAAGGCGTTGCCATCGGCTCGCGCATGGCCCAGCAGCTCGGCATCACGCTTGGCGACAACGTCACCATCATTTCACCGCGTGGCAGCGTGACCCCGATGGGCGTGACCCCGCGGGTCAAGGCCTATCCGGTGACGGCGATCTTCGAGATCGGCATGAGCGAATATGACGCGACGTTCCTGTTCATGCCGCTTCCCGAATCCCAAGCCTATTTCAACATGGACGGCATCACGACCGGCATTGAGCTTTATGTGGTCGATCCGGACAATGTTGGGACCATGCTGGCCGCCGTCGAAGAAGCCGCTGGCCGTCCGGCCTTCGTGACAGACTGGCGGCAGCGGAATGTGACGTTCTTTTCAGCGCTTGAGGTTGAGCGGAACGTGATGTTCATCATCCTGACACTCATCGTCCTGGTTGCTGCGCTCAACATCATTTCCGGGCTGATCATGCTGGTGAAGGACAAGGGGCATGACATTGCGATCCTGCGGACCATGGGCGCAACACGCGGCTCGATTATGCGGATCTTTTTGATCACCGGCGCCAGTATTGGTTGTGTCGGCACGCTGGCCGGGTTTTTCCTTGGGCTCATCGTGTGTCTCAACATAGAAAGCATCCGGCAATTCGTTTCCTGGCTGACGTCGACGCAGCTGTTTGATCCAACGCTTTATTTCCTGTCGAAACTGCCGGCGGAAATCGACAGCGGCGAGACTGTAACGGTTCTCTTAATGGCGCTTGCCCTGTCTCTTCTTGCGACGCTTTACCCGGCGTGGCGGGCTGCCCGGCTCGATCCGGTCGAAGCCCTGCGGTACGAATAGGAGAGGGCAGATGAACCAGGCTGTAGATCCGCGCCGGGCTCCCGGCCTCCAACCGGCTGCCATCGAACTGTCCGGCATTTCCCGGGCGTATGATGAAGGCGACCACAAGCTTCATGTGTTAAATGGTGCGAACCTGCGCATTGAAGCCGGTGAAATGGTGGCGCTCGTTGCCCCATCCGGAACCGGTAAATCGACGCTTTTGCATATTGCGGGGCTCTTGGAGCAACCCGATGGCGGCGATGTCCATCTTGGCGGTGTCAACTGCACGGATTTGTCGGATGATGAGCGGACTGCGATCCGGCGCAACGACATCGGCTTTGTCTACCAGTTTCACCATCTTCTGCCGGAGTTCACCGCGCAGGAGAACATCATGATGCCCCAGATGATCCGGGGGCTACCGAAAAAAGTGGCGGCCGACCGCGCCGATGAGCTGCTTGCCTATATGCGTCTTGCCGATCGCGGGAGCCACCGTCCGTCTGAGCTTTCCGGCGGTGAACAGCAGCGGGTTGCGGTGGCCCGCGCGGTTGCCAATGCGCCGCGTATTCTTCTTCTGGACGAACCGACGGGCAATCTTGATCCAAACACGGCGAACTATGTCTTCGATGCGCTGTCCGCGCTGGTCCGGGCCTCGGGGGTTGCGACGCTCTTTGCCACCCACAATCTTGAACTTGCCGGACGCATGGACCGCGCCATCACGCTGGCCGACGGTCTGGTAAAACCCCGCTAATCCTATGAGCCTCCGCGTTCCGGTTTTTGACGATGTCGCTTTTTGGGGCGGGTTGGAACAAAGCAAAAACACAAAGATTTCTGCGGGTTTTATACAAATCAAATCAAGGAGAACAAAAAAGGCTTGCAAAGAGAACATAAATGGAACATTCTCCAATTATCGAACAAGATGTTGGAGGGTGGTATGTTTTATTTCGCTCGTGACTGCGCAGCTTTTGCATCCCTTGTTTCCTTTTGCGCGACCCTGGCTGTGTGGGGTGACGTCATTCTCTCCGCTGGCTGATCTGCGGCGTATCCCCGAATTGCGGTCCGGCACGTGGCAGCCGGGTGGCATGCCCTCAGATCGATGCCTGATTTGAGGTGCGGTGGGCTAGAGGTGGCAACTGCCAAGACGCATGAAAAACATGGTCTGGCAGAGAACTTCTCAGCCTTCAAAGAACAGCGGTGACAACTGCGCTGGTGGCTGGACGAAACGCGCTCAAGGCGTTTCACTTTGAAGCGACGATTCGCGCAAGCCATTGAGTATGCCGCCATGACGAACATAAACAGCACTTTGGGCTCCGTGTCTGGAGCATCCGCTCCAATGGGGAGTGGGCCGGGTTTCATACACTTGCGCGTCCATTCCGCGCTCTCGCTCCTGGAAGGGGCGTTGCCCATCAAGAGGCTCTTGGATCTGGCCAAGGCGGACGACCAGCCGGCGCTTGCGATCGCCGACACCAACAATCTCTTTGGCGCGCAGGAATTTTCGAGCAAAGCCTGGGGCGCGGGCATTCAGCCGATTACGGCGTGCCAATTGTCTGTGTTCTTTGATGACGGCCTGGACAGTGGGCGGCGCGGCGAGCCGGCACTTGCAGACCTCGTCCTGATTGCGATGACCGAAACCGGTTACGGCAACTTGATGGAACTGACGTCAAGGGCTTTTCTCGACACGGAAACCGGCCTGAGGCCACATGTCTCGATCAGCTATCTTCTTCAAAAAGCGCAAGATGTCATCGTACTGACCGGCGGAAGTCTGGGCGCCATTGGCGCGCCGTTGCTTGCTGGACGCAAGGACTTGGCGAAGAGCCGGCTGAAAACACTGGACGATGGATTTGCCGGGCGGTGTTATGTCGAGATTCAGCGCCACGGTATGGAGAGCGAGCGCAAGACCGAAGAGGCATTCCTCGATCTGGCCTATGAGATGGGCTTGCCGCTTGTTGCGACCAACGAGGCTTTCTTTCCAGCGCGCGAAGACTACGAGGCGCACGATGCGCTGATCTGTATCTCGGAAGGCCGGGTCCTGATCGAAAGTGACCGGCGCCGTTTAACGCCGGAGCACTATTTCAAGACGCGTGCTGAAATGTGCGTGCTTTTTGCAGATTTGCCCGAAGCATTGGCCTCCACGATTGAGATCGCGCAGCGCTGTTCGTTCCGGCCGATGACGCGGGCACCGATACTACCAAGGTTCGCTGGTGCGGATGCGGACCCGGAAGAAGCCGAACGCGCTGAAACTGAAGAACTGAAACGCCAGGCCCGCGAAGGCCTGCAGGCCCGCCTCGATGCGCATGGCCTGGCGCCCGGCCTTGAGGAGAAAGACTACTGGGACCGCCTTGATTATGAGACCGGCATCATCGAACGGATGAAGTTTCCGGGTTACTTCCTGATTGTTGCCGACTTTATCAAGTGGGCCAAGAACCACGACATCCCGGTTGGACCGGGCCGTGGGTCGGGTGCGGGCTCCCTGGTCGCCTGGTCATTGACCATCACCGATCTTGACCCGATGCGGTTCTCGCTTCTCTTTGAACGTTTCTTGAACCCGGAACGTGTCTCGATGCCGGATTTCGACATCGACTTCTGCCAGTCCCGGCGCGAAGAAGTCATTCGCTACGTTCAGGAGAAGTATGGCCGTCAGCAGGTGGCCCAGATTATCACCTTCGGGTCCTTGCAGGCGCGTGCGGTGTTGCGTGACGTCGGCCGTGTCTTGCAGATGCCGTACGGCCAGGTCGACCGGTTGTGTAAGCTCGTGCCCGCCAACCCGGCCAATCCGGTCACTCTTGGCCAGGCGATCGAGGACGAGCCGCGCCTGCGTGAAGCAGCCCGCGAAGAAGAGATTGTCGAGCGGCTTCTCGGCATGGCCCAGAAGCTGGAAGGCCTTTACCGGCATGCGTCTACTCACGCAGCCGGTGTGGTGATTGGTGACCGTCCTCTGGAACAACTCGTCCCGCTCTACCGCGATCCTCGCTCCGACATGCCGGTTGCCCAGTTCAACATGAAGATGGTTGAAGATGCCGGCCTTGTAAAATTCGACTTTCTCGGCCTGAAAACCCTGACAGTCATCGACACGGCGGTGAAACTGATTGAGCGGCGGGGCATCAATGTGGATGTCGCCAGCCTGCCGATTGACGACAGGAAGTCCTATGAACTTTTGACCCGCGGTGAGACGTTCGGCGTGTTCCAGCTGGAAAGTCAGGGCATGCGCCGCGCTGTTGCCGGCATGAAGCCGGACCGGTTCGAGGACATCATTGCCCTGGTGGCGCTGTACCGGCCGGGCCCGATGGAAAACATTCCGGTCTATAATGCGGTCAAGCATGGCGAGCAGGAGCCGGACTGCCTGCATCCGCTGCTCGAACCGATCCTGATGGAGACGAATGGCATCATCGTCTACCAGGAGCAGGTGATGCAGATCGCGCAGGTGCTGTCAGGTTATTCGCTTGGGGAAGCGGACCTTCTGCGCCGCGCCATGGGCAAAAAGATTGCCGCGGAGATGGAGGTGCAGCGCGCCCGCTTTGTTGACGGCGCCGTCGAGCGGGGCATCAACAAGACCCAGGCCGGAACGATCTTCGACCTGGTGGCAAAGTTCGCGAACTACGGCTTCAACAAATCGCACGCGGCCGCCTACGCGCTGGTCTCCTATCACACAGCCTGGCTGAAGGCGAACCACTCGGTCGAGTTCATGGCTGCATCCATGACACTCGATATGGGCAATACCGAAAAGCTCGGGGATTTCCGCCAGGAAGCCCGGCGGATGGGTATAGAAGTGGTGCCGCCATCCATCAACCGCTCGCAGGTCTATTTCGACGTATCGGACGGCAAGATCCTCTACGCAATGGGGGCCGTGAAAGGTGTTGGCGAACAGGCCGTGGAACATATTGTCGAGGTGCGCGGCCAGACGCCGTTCCAAAGCCTTGGCGATTTTGCGCGGCGAATCTCGCCGAAAGCGTTGAACAAACGCACGCTCGAAAACCTGGTCGCTGCCGGCGCCTTTGATGAACTGGAGCCGAACCGGGCCAGGGTTTTCGAAGGTCTTGACCGGATCATCGGGCTCGCGCAGCGCACGGAAGAAAACAAGACACTTGGCCAGGACGAGCTTTTTGGCGGATCGGACAGCGAAGAACCCTTGCAGCTCGATGAGGTTCATGGCTGGACTTCTGAAGAAAAACTTCAACGAGAGCACTCTGCGATCGGATTTTATCTGTCAGCGCACCCAATCGATGAATATGCTTCCGTCCTGGAAAAGATGCGTGCCCAGCCGTGGGCGCAGTTTGCCGACGCGGTGAAAAAAGGTGCGTCGGCCGGCCGTCTTGCCGGGACCGTGATTTCCATGCAGGAGCGCAAGACAAAGTCCGGAACCCGGATGGGCATTGCGCGGCTCTCCGATGCGACGGGCCAGTATGAAGCGTTGCTCTTCCGCGAGAAGCTGGAGCAATTTCGCGATGTGCTTCAAACCGGGCGTTCGGTGGTCGTGCTCGTCGGAGCCGATATGCGCGACGATGAACCTTCGCTGATAATTGAGCAGGTCGACCCGATCGATAAGGTTGCTGCGCGCCTTCAAAAGAGCATGCGGGTGTTTGTGCGCGACGACCGGCCGATTGCAAGTCTCGCCAAGCAGCTGACAGTGCGCGGCGAGGGCGATGTTACGGTGATCGTTCTTCTGGAGAACGGAGCGCGGGAGGTCGAGGTGAAACTGCCCGGCCGGTTCCGCCTGTCTCCTGAAATCGCCGGGGCGCTCAAGGCAGTTCCGGGGGTCACTGACGTTCAGATGGCTTAACGTTGCGCCTGGAAATCAGCTGGCAGGCCAGATGATTTCCAGGCGGATGCCGCCCGGTTCTGAAAACATTGTGTGCATCCGCGGACCGGTGCCCATGGGTTCCGGGTTAAATTCCATCTGAACGCCGGGCCAATTGCGGACTTTTGCCGCCAATTCGTCGAGCGCATCCCGGCTTGGAACTTCCAGGGCGAGGTGATGCAGACCTATGTTTGTTTTGCGGTCAAATCCAGTCATGGCCCGTGCCCGGTCCGCTTGCCACAGAGTCAAGCGGCAGGTGCCGTCAGAAACGGTGGTGCGCGGATAACTGTCCTCGCGGGCCAAGAGTGCCCAGCCGAGGCAATCTGTGAAAAAGGCCGTAGTCTGGTCCAGATCGCGGACGGTGAGGCCGAGGTGATTGATGCCGATTGTGACCAAAAAGGTCTCCTTGAAAAAAAGAGGCAGTCCGGCGCAAGTGATACCGTATAAGTTATAATGACGTGGATGCAGGCTGGCAGTACCGTGAAGGACGACGATAATGCCGCAGGATAACGGCTGATAGAAGTACTTTCTGCGTATAAAACCGCCTCCCGGCTCTTGAAATAAAATTTCTCTCCCACTATAACGCGCCCATCCCACACGCAAGGGGCGGAAACCGAGCTTATCGGGGTCCATCCGGTGGCCGACAGGAGATCTTCCTCCGGCCCACACCCTCTTGCGGAGGTAAAACCGGAAAACTCAGGAGTTATAGGCATGGCATTGCCTGATTTCACAATGCGTCAGCTGCTGGAAGCTGGCGTTCACTTTGGTCACCAGAAACACCGTTGGAACCCGCGCATGGGTCAGTACATCTTTGGTGTGCGCAACGATGTTCACATCATGGACCTTTCCCAGACCGTTCCGCTTCTCCACCAGGCACTGAAAGCTGTCTCCGACACTGTCGCCGGTGGTGGCCGCGTCCTGCTCGTTGGCACCAAGCGCCAGGCTCAGGATGCTGTTGCAACGTCTGCCCGCAATTCCGCGCAGTACTTCGTCAACGCCCGCTGGCTCGGCGGCATGCTGACCAACTGGAAAACCATTTCCCAGTCCATTCAGCGCCTGCGCAAGCTGGAAGAGACACTGAACTCTGACGCTGCAAACGCTCTGACCAAGAAAGAGCGTCTGTTTATGGACCGTGAGCGCGAAAAGCTTGAGCGGAACCTTGGCGGTATCAAGGACATGGGCGGTATCCCGGACCTGATCTTCGTCATCGACACCAACCGCGAAGCGATTGCCATTCAGGAAGCCCGCCGTCTGGGAATCCCGGTTGCTGCGATCCTGGATTCCAATTCCAGCCCGGAAGGCATCACTTACCCGGTCCCGGGCAACGATGACGCTGGCCGCGCGCTTTCCCTGTACTGCGACCTCATCGCACGCGCTGCCATCGACGGCATCTCCCGTGCGCAAGGCGCGTCCGGCATGGACGTCGGCGCGTCTGAAGAAGCTCCGGTCGAAGAAGCGATCGTAGAAGCGGCTGCAGAAGAAGCTCCGGCTGAAGCTGAAGCAGCGGCTGCCCAAGCTTAAGTTGATCTGATTTCTACCGCGCGGTGATCTGCGCGGTAGAAACATGTTGAATTCGCAAGGCGGGGTGCAAATTGTTGCAGGCCCGTCATAAAGGCGCGGAAAGCCATCGGCTAAACCGTGTCTCATCTGAAACCCCCCATCTACGAGGCAATCGATGAGCATTACCGCCGCGATGGTAAAAGAGCTCCGTGAGAAATCCGGCGCTGGCATGATGGACTGCAAGACCGCCCTGACTGAAAACGGCGGTGACATGGAAGCAGCTGTTGACTGGCTGCGCACCAAAGGCCTGGCAAAAGCTGCCAAGAAGGCAGGCCGCGTGGCCGCTGAAGGCCTGGTTGGTGTTGCTGCTGAAGGTACAAAGGCTGCAGTGATCGAGCTGAACTCCGAAACCGACTTCGTTGCCCGCAACGAAGGGTTCCAGGAGCTGGTCGGCAAGGTGGCAACTGTTGCCGTTGGCACCGACGGTTCTGTCGACGCAGTGACCGCAGCCAATCTGGACGGCAAGTCTGTTGCTGATTCCATCACCGATGCGATCGCCACCATTGGCGAGAACATGACCCTTCGCCGGACCGCGATCCTGTCGGTCGGCGATGGTGTTGTGTCCACCTATGTCCACGGCGCAGTTGCCGATGGTCTCGGCAAGATCGGCGTTTTGGTTGCACTGGAATCCTCTGGTGACAAGGACAAGCTTAACGCGCTTGGCCGTCAGATCGCCATGCACGTTGCAGCTACCAGCCCGCTTGCTCTGAACACCGAAGAGCTGGACCAGGAAGTGGTCGAGCGCGAAAAGTCCGTGTTCTCCGAACAGGCTCGTGAATCCGGTAAGCCGGAAAACATCATTGAGAAAATGGTGGAAGGCCGTCTGCGCAAGTTCTACGAGGAAGTTACTCTCGTGAAGCAGGCGTTCGTGATCAATCCTGATCAGACGGTTGAGCAGGCCGTTGAGGCGCTTGCCAAAGACCTTGGCACTGACGTCAAGCTTTCCGGTTTCGTCCGCTTCGCTCTTGGCGAAGGGATCGAGAAGGAAGAGCAGGATTTCGCCGCGGAAGTGGCGGCAGCCTCCGGGCAGTAAGGTCCCAAGAAAAGCGCCGGTTAGTCCGGCGCTTTTTTTTGAAGGCTTAATTTTACCCAAGGTGCACAGATGACATCTCCTTTGCGTTGGAAACGGATCCTCCTCAAGCTCTCCGGCGAGGCCCTCATGGGGTCGCAGGCTTTCGGAATTGACCCGGCGATTGTGCAAAGGATTGCAAAGGAAATTGCGGACGCTGTGGCGCTTGGGGCGCAGGTCGGCGTGGTTGTTGGCGGCGGCAATATCTTCCGCGGCGTGGCGGTAGCTGCCAAGGGCGGCAACCGGGTGACCGGTGACCACATGGGCATGCTCGCAACCATCATGAACAGCTTGACCCTTGCCGATGCCTTGCGCCGTCTCAAGGTCAATGCGCGTGTCTTGTCCGCCGTCGCGGTTCCATCCATCTGCGAAACCTTCTCTCAGCGTGTGGCGGATCGCTACATGGAAGACGGTGATGTGATCATTTTCGCTGGCGGCACCGGAAACCCGTTTTTTACCACCGACAGTGGGGCGGCCTTGCGTGCTGCCGAAATGAAATGCGATGCCTTTTTGAAGGGCACGCAGGTCGACGGCGTTTATTCAGAGGACCCCAAGGTCAACCCGGATGCCGAGCGCTATGAAACCCTCGGCTATGACGAGGTCATCAGCCGGAACCTGAAGGTCATGGACACCACTGCGATCGCCTTGGCCCGGGACAATTCCATCCCTGTCATTGTCTTCTCGATCCATTCACCGGGCGCGCTGGTCAGTGTGTTGCAGGAAACGGGAACCTACACAGTCGTGGGTGACGAGTAGTTTTTCGGCCCCTAACAGGCTGAAGCACTTGTGTTTCGGTGCGGTTGTGCCATGTTGGCGCGCCGGATCTGATTTGGCTTAAGCAACAAGAACAGTGAGGACAAAATGTCTGTAGAAGGTGTCGACCTGGATGACTTGAAGCGGCGCATGCAAGGCGCGCTTTCTTCTCTGAAAACTGATTTCTCAGGTCTGCGGACAGGCCGCGCATCCGCAAGCATGCTCGATCCGATTTCTGTCGATGCTTATGGCCAGTCCATGCCGCTGAGCCAAGTTGGAACCGTTTCCGTACCAGAGCCGCGCATGGTTGCAATTCAGGTCTGGGACAAGTCCATGGTTGCCGCTGTTGAAAAAGCTATTCGCGAATCAAACCTCGGCTTGAACCCGGTGGTAGACGGTCAGTTGCTGCGTCTTCCGATCCCCGAGCTCAACCAGGAGCGCCGTCAGGAGCTGATCAAGGTTGCGCATAAATATGCCGAACAGGCCAAGGTGGCGATCCGCCATGTACGCCGCGACGGTATGGATGACGCCAAGAAGGCAGAAAAAGACGGCGAGATCTCTCAAGACGACAGCCGTGTTGCATCTGACGAAGTTCAAAAACTAACCGATGGGATGATCGGCGAAGTGGATGCGATGCTTGCGAAGAAAGAGGCGGAGATTTCGCAGGTTTAAGCGCGGCATCTAGCCAGCAGTCGAGGACTAGGATGAGCAGCAACCTGGAACGACAGGCAAATGCAGAGCCGGTTTCGGCCGCGCCTTCGCATGTGCCAAACCATGTTGCGTTCATCATGGACGGAAATGGCCGGTGGGCGTCTTCCCGCGGCCTGCCGCGTACCGAAGGTCACCGTCAGGGGCTGGAGGCACTCCGTAAAATCATCCGTCATGCCGCTCTACGGGGCGTCGGGATAGTAACGATCTACAGCTTTTCGACGGAAAACTGGAGCCGGCCGGAGCCTGAAGTCAGATTTTTGATGGGGCTGCTGCGCCGGTTCGTGCAGCGTGACTTGAGCGAGTTGCACCGGGAAAACATCCGCATCCGCATAATCGGTGAACGCGACAATCTCGACGCCGGGATCCTCAAACTTTTGCTCGATGCCGAGGAACTGACCCGCAACAACACGGGCATGGAGCTGGTTGTTGCCTTCAACTACGGCGCGCGCCAGGAATTGACCGCTGCTGTCAAAAAGTTGTGTGAGAAGGTGGCGCGCGGCGAAATTGAACCAAGTGCTATTTCGGAATCCCATATTTCCGCAGAACTCGACACGGTGGGTCTACCTGATCCGGATCTGATCGTGCGCACAAGTGGCGAATTACGCCTTTCGAATTTCCTCCTATGGCAGGCGGCCTATACAGAGTTCTATTTCTCGGATCTCATGTGGCCCGATTTCGATGAAGCTGCGCTGGATCAAGCGCTGGAATGCTTCGGTAACCGGGATCGGCGGTACGGTGGTGTCACCGCACAGGCACTTTGAGGCCGCAAAAAGGTAATGCCTGATCAACACCTTCCAGCCAAAACGAAAAGCAATCTGCAGCTGCGGGTTCTGTCTGCAGCGGTTTTAGGGCCTCTGGTTCTTGGGCTGATTTATCTGGGTGGATGGGCATATGCGGTCCTTGTGTTGGCGGCTGCCATCCTTTTCCTGTCCGAGTGGTTCACGATCACCGGGACCAAGCAGACATCGGTTCCGGCGATTGCCGGGCAGGTAGCCCTCGTCGGTGCATGTGGTCTGAAGCTATTTGGTTTTCATGTTGAAGGACTGTTGGTCGTAGCTGCTGGTGCGGCCGCGACCCTGGTTTTGTCCGGTTTTTCGAGGGAAGGGCGCTGGGGGGCGGAAGGCATCGCCTACAGCGGCCTAGCCCTGACAGCGCTCTTGTCCTTGCGGGCAGGCACTGGCGGTTTGGTTTTCACTTTCTTTTTGTTCTTTGTTGTTTGGGCGACGGATATCTTTGCGTACTTCACCGGCCGGGCAATTGGCGGCCCCAAACTCTGGGCAAGAGTGTCGCCGAAGAAAACCTGGTCTGGTGCAATAGGCGGTTTGACCATCGCAATCGTTTTCGGTGTCGGCGTCGCGGCGGTCAGCGGAGCCAGTCAGCTTCTGACGTGGGCCGTGCTTGCGGCTATCTTGTCAATTGCCTCACAAGCCGGTGATTTGTTGGAATCTGCGATCAAACGCCGATTTGACGTTAAAGATTCCAGCCAGCTGATCCCCGGACATGGCGGTATCATGGATCGGATTGATGGCCTTGTTGCCGCTGCTATCTTTGCGGTGCTGATCGGCCTGTTTGCCGGTGGAACGTTTGCAGATCCTTTAAACAGCTTGGCTCTATTCTGAGTGGGAGAGTGCCGTTGACGGCGGAACAAGAGCAAGACTACCCGGCAAAAACGGTCCGCGTTACGGTTCTTGGTGCGACCGGATCAATCGGCCAGAGTGTCGCAGATTTGATCGCCCGCAATCCTGACCGCTTTGAAGTTGTTGCCTTGGTTGCGAATTCAAGCGCTGACGCCTTGGCAGAAATGGCGCTCCGGTTGAACGCCAAATCTGCTGTTTTGTGCGATCCACGAAACTTTGAGGATCTGAAAAACCGCCTTTCGGGAAGCGGGATTGATACCGCGTCCGGAGATCAAGCTGTGTTTGAGGCGGTTGACCGGGACACAGATCTTGTCATCGGCGCCATTGTGGGCGCCGCCGGACTTTTGCCGACCATGGCTGCCATTAAGCCCGGGCGGCGGATTGCGCTGGCCAACAAGGAGTGCCTGGTTTGTGCTGGGGACCTGTTCATGGGCAAGATTGCGGCAGAGGACGCCGAAATCCTGCCGGTCGACAGTGAGCACAACGCGATATTCCAGGTCTTCGAGGCATCGCACCCGGACAGCATTGAAAAGGTCATCCTGACTGCGTCTGGCGGCCCGTTCCGGACGATGGCGTTTGAAGACATGGTGCGGGTGACACCGCAGCAAGCGCTCAAACACCCGAATTGGGATATGGGCGCGCGGATTTCCATCGACAGCGCAACCATGATGAACAAGGGTCTTGAAGTTATTGAGGCTCATCACCTTTTTCCGGTGAGTGCAGATCAGTTGGATGTGCTGGTCCATCCGCAGTCTGCCGTTCACGGGCTTGTCCAATACCGCGATGGCTCGCTTCTTGCGCAGCTCGGCAGTCCCGATATGCGCACGCCGATTGCCCATTGCATGGCCTATCCGCGCCGGATGCAAACACCTGTCGAGCGCCTGGATTTGGCGAAACTTGGATCGCTGACGTTTGAGGCACCGGATATGAAGCGGTTTCCTGCACTGCGTATCGCGCTGGAGGCGCTTCGGTCGGGCGGTACAGCGCCAGCGGTTCTAAATGCCGCCGACGAAACAGCTGTTGCGGCCTTTCTGAAGGGCGCGATCGGGTTTATGGACATCCCGGCAGCTGTCGAAGAGGCGTTATCGGCGTTTTCTGCCAAAGGAAAGCTTGCACCAGCTGCGACGGTAGAAGACGTGCTGGCGCTGGATCAGGAAGCCCGTGTTTGGACCGGGCATTGGATTTCAAGCCGCGCCGCCTAATTTATCCGGTGCGAAACGAATGCTGGATCATTAACGTGCCGTAATTCCATTGCTATTAAGGTAGCGCTTAAGGACTGTGCGGGAACAATCGGAAATCTCATGGAAATATTTGGCTCTGCCTACGACCTTCTGATCGGCTATATGGCACCGTTCCTGTTTGTTCTGACGATCGTCGTCTTCTTTCATGAGCTCGGCCACTTTGCCGTTGCGCGGTGGTGCAACGTGAAGGTGGACGCTTTTTCCGTTGGTTTTGGGCGGGAATTGTTCGGCTGGTACGACAAACACGGCACGCGTTGGAAAGTGTCGCTTATTCCCCTTGGCGGCTATGTGAAATTTGCCGGTGACGAGAATGCCGCGAGTGTTCCAGACCGGGAATACATTGCCAGTATGAGCGAGGAAGAACGCAGAACAGCCTTCATCGCAAAACCCGTATGGCAGCGTGCGGCGATCGTGGCAGCCGGTCCGATTGCCAATTTCATCCTGGCAGTCATCATTTTTGCCGGGATCTTCATGGCTTACGGAAAGCCGCAGCTCTTGCCGGTCGTGTCCACGGTTATCGAGGGATCAGCTGCCGAAACAGCCGGTATTCAGACGGGTGACCGAATCCTGTCGATCAATGACAAACCATTGTCTTATTTTGAAGATTTGAAATGGACAGTGCGCCATAACCCGGACCAGCCGCTGGTCCTCGGGATCGAACGGGATGGGGCCGAGCTCACAGCGACAGTGGTTCCCGTTTATGTCACCGACGTCAATCAGTTCGGCGTTGAGTACCGGGAGCCGCGCATTGGCGTGGCAATCGCAAGTGACGAAAATACCCGTATCTTGAAGCAGCTCGGTGTTGGCGGCGCGCTCTGGGAAGGAGTGCTACGCACCTACAAGATCATCTACGACACGATCAATTTCATCGGAGAAATGTTCGCCGGAGAGCAGTCGCCGCAGCAGCTGGGTGGCCCGATTCAGATTGCGCAGGTGTCCGGAACGGTCGCGCAGTTCGGTTTGATCGAGCTTATCAGTCTCGCGGGCTTCCTGTCCGTGTCCATCGGGTTCATCAACCTGCTTCCGATCCCGATTCTGGACGGTGGGCATCTGGTGTTCTACGCGGCTGAAGCTATCCGTGGAAAACCACTCAATGAGAAGGTGCAGGAAGTCGGATTCCGCATCGGTTTGGGCCTCGTATTAATGCTGATGGTGTTCGCGACTTGGAACGATATCTGGCGATTAATGAGCCTTTAAGCGGGGAGCCGTGACATTGACGCAACGTCCTCTGACTAAATCGATTTCGGCGGCCAACTGCTGTTGCGTTATCGGTAAAAACCTATAAAACATGGGTCGATTTTTGAGATTCTCCGAGGGTGATCGGAAGAATCTCGAGACGGGGTTTTGAAAAACAAAGGCATAGCGCACTGATGCAGCGATTGCAGAAACACTTGAGAGCCGCAATTTTGGCGACCGCGGTTCTCGCAGCCGGGTCGTTCGTTCCGGACAACTTTGGGCCGTTTGCGGGGGCGACACAGGCAGAAGCTGCTGTTGCCCGCAACATTGAAGTACGCGGTACCAGCCGCATCGAGGAAGATACGGTCATCAGCTACATGACCATCGTTCCCGGCCGCTCTTATGGCGCGGCTGATGTCGATGAGTCTTTGAAGGCGCTGTATGCAACCGGTTTGTTTGCCACGGTTGAAATCACCCCGCGTGGCAGCACCGTCATCGTGACCGTTACTGAGAACCCGATGATCACCCGCGTCTCCTTTGAGGGGAACCGGAAGATCAAGGACGATGCTCTGGCGACGGCTGTTCGTTCCCAGTCGCGGTCCATGCTCTCTCGCGCTAAAGTCCAGTCCGACGTCCAGAGCATTTTGGAAGCTTACCGCCGCAGCGGCCGTTATGGCGCAGCCGTTGAGCCGAAGATCATTGAGCGCGGTCAGAACCGGGTCGATCTGGTCTTTGAAATCAATGAAGGTGCGAAGACCGGTGTGGAGCGCATCAGCTTCATCGGCAACAACTCGTTCAGCGACGGCCGTCTTCGGGACGTGATCCGAACCCGTGAGAGTGGGTTGCTTAGCTGGTTGCGCAGCACCGACACATACGATCCCGATCGCCTGGCCGCGGACGAAGAGCTGCTGCGCCAGTACTACAACAACAAAGGTTATGCGGATTTCCGTATCGTCTCTGTGAGTGCTGATCTCGACCGTGAGAACAACATCTTCTACGTGACCTTCACGGTGGACGAGGGCGATCGCTACGATGTCGGCAACGTTGAGGTCGTTTCCACGATCGCCGAAGTTGACCCGGAAGATCTGCGCAGGCTGGTGCGGACCCGCAGCGGCCGGACATTCAACGCCCTGCGCGTAGAGCAGTCCGTCGAAGACATCACACTTCGCGTTTCTGAAGAAGGTTATGCGTTTGCTCGTGTGCGTCCGCGTGGTTCCCGTAACTATGAAAACAACACGATCGATCTGATCTACTACATTGAGGAAGGCCCGCGGGCGTATGTTGAGCGCATCAACATCATCGGCAACGACCGGACCCGCGAATATGTCATCCGCCGCGAGTTTGATGTTGCTGAAGGCGATGCGTTCAACCGTGCCTTGGTCGACAAGGCTGAGCGCCGCTTGCGGAACTTGAACTTCTTTGAGCGCGTTTCCATCACGACGCAGCAGGGCAGTGCGCCCGATCGCGTGATTGTGAATGTGCAGGTTGAAGAAAAACCGACAGGTGAAATCTCCTTCGGTATCGGTTACTCGACGACCGATGGCGTGGTTGGTGATATCTCCCTGACCGAGCGCAACTTCCTGGGCCGTGGCCAGTACGTTAAAATCGGTGTTGGTGGTGGTTCAGATACCCAGACCTACGAGTTCCGGTTCATCGAGCCGTTCTTCATGGGCCGCCGGGTCGCCCTGGATCTTGATGTCTACCGTCAGGTGAATGATGCCAACAGCTACCGCTCTTTTGATGAAGAGCGGACAGGCGGTGGCTTCGGCTTTACCTTGCCGCTGCGCGAAGACGAAACAACGCTCCGTCTGTTCTACGCAATCTATGAAGAGAAGAACACCGACGGCAAATATGGCTCGACAGGGATCAATAACTGTAGCACTGCCAACCTCTCGCTGGCTGTCTGTGACTCCCTTGGAACCTACCTCACTTCGCTGGTTGGCTATGAACTGCGCTACAACACGCTTGACCGCAACCTGAACCCGACGGATGGCATCTACGCCTCCTTCAGGCAGGAGTTTGCAGGTGTTGGTGGCGACAGCCAGTACATCAAGAGTGAAATCCAGGCGCGTGCCTACAAGGAAATCCTCGCAGACTACGGCCTCGTCGGTAGCGTTCAGTTCCGGGGTGGCAATATCATGGGTCTCAATGAGCGTCTTCGGGTGTCAGAGCAGTTCATGCTCGGCGGCAATCTGATCCGCGGCTTTGAGAACCGGGGTATCGGCCCACGCGACGCGACGTCTGATGACGCGATTGGTGGTCGTTGGTACTTCGCAGCGTCAACCGAGGCACAGTTCCCGATCCCGGGCATTCCGAAAGAACTCGGCCTTGGCGGTGCACTGTTTGCGGATGCCGGCTCCTTGTGGGATGCCGACAATGAGCTCGTTGACATCGTAGAGAACGGTGGTGGCCGGATCCTGTCCAATGGATTTGACCTGCGTGCCTCTGTCGGCTTCGGTATCCGGTGGCAGTCGCCATTCGGTCCGCTCAAGGCAGACTTTGCTTACCCGCTCCTGAAAGAAGATTCTGACCGCACCCAGGTGTTCCGCCTGAGTGGTGGCACCACCTTCTAAGAAGCGGTTTTTACCCAAAAACCGACGGCCGCCGCATCAAACGGCGGCCGTTTTTGTTACGGTCAAACCGGACCGCAGGTGTTCAAAAGAGGATATGCCGATGTCCGAGCCGAAATTCTTTCACTTTCCAGAAGGTATACGCCTCGGCGATATCGTCGGTTGGGCAGAGGCCGAACTGGTGAACGGTGCACCGGAAACCGAAATCACCGGAGTTGCCCCGCTTGAAGACGCCGGTCCGGGCATGCTGGTGTTTTTCGACAACACGGCCTACCTCGACGCGCTGACCACCACTGCAGCAGCCGGCTGTCTGGTCAGCACCCGCCACAAGGACAAGGTTCCCGAAGGCGTTGCCGCGCTTGTCTGCAGGGATGCTTACCGGTCGTGGGCCAAAGTGCTGGCTCAACTCTTTCCCGAAGCAATGGTCCCGCGTCAGGCTGGTGTCGAGGGGGTATCCGAGCGTGCATCGGTCGATGAGACTGCAAGTCTTGAAGACGGTGTGTGTCTTGAGCCGGGGGCGGTTGTCGGGGCAGGTGCAGAAATTGGTGCTGGGACTGTCATTCGCAGCAATGCGGTGATCGGGGCTGGAGTGCGTATCGGCCGCGACTGTGTCATCGGCGCCAATTGTTCCGTCCAGCATTCAATCCTGGGCAATCGTGTTTATTTTCACCCCGGTGTGTGCTGCGGGCAAGACGGATTTGGCTACGCCATGGGACCGGGTGGGCACTTGAAGGTGCCGCAGGTTGGGCGGGTCGTTATTCAAGATGACGTTGAGATCGGCGCCAACACCACCATTGACCGAGGGGCCAACCGCGACACCGTGATTGGTGAAGGCACAAAGATCGATAACCAGGTCCAGATCGGCCACAATGTCGTCATTGGCCGTCACTGTGTCGTCGTCTCGCAGGTCGGTATCTCCGGCAGTGCAACGCTTGAAGATTATGTGGCGATTGGCGGACAGAGCGGAGTGGGTG
Source organism: Roseibium alexandrii DFL-11 (assembly GCF_000158095.2). Classification (NCBI taxonomy): domain Bacteria; kingdom Pseudomonadati; phylum Pseudomonadota; class Alphaproteobacteria; order Hyphomicrobiales; family Stappiaceae; genus Roseibium; species Roseibium alexandrii. Next base: position 1,512,070 of record NZ_CM011002.1, on the reverse strand, counting down.
GGCATGTCACTATCGGCATGGGCGCTCAGGTTGCGGCGGTCAGCGTTGTCAGCGAAAGCCTGGAAGCTGGCGGACGCTACGGCGGAACACCCGCAAAACCTGTGAAACAATGGTTCCGCGAAGTTGCTGCGGTCAGAAAACTTGCAGAACGCGGCGGCAAATCGTAAACGAACAGCAGTTTACACATCCAATTACTTGAAGAGTTTTGGCGGACCTCCGCCAAGGGGCGAAGAATGGACGAAACAGAAAAAACAACGCTCGCAACAGCGGATATCATGAAAGTCATGAAGCTGTTGCCGCACCGGTATCCGTTTTTGCTGATTGACCGGATCATCGAGATGGACGGCGACAACAGCTGTATCGGCATCAAGAATGTCACCATCAACGAGCCGCAGTTTCAGGGGCACTTTCCAGAACGGCCGATTTTCCCGGGCGTTCTGTTGATTGAGGCCATGGCGCAAACGGCAGGCGCCTTGTGCGTGCATGCGCGCGGCGCAGATGCACCGCCGCAGCTGGTCTATTTCATGACCATCGACCGGGCGAAGTTCCGTAAACCTGTGGAGCCGGGCGATCAGGTCCATTTCCACGTCAAGAAAATCAAGCAACGTGCCAACATCTGGAAGTTCGATGCGGTTGCCATGGTCGACGGCGCAAAGGTCGCCGAAGCCGAGGTAAGCGCGATGCTGGTAGACGCGTGAGGAATTATGGTTGATATCCATCCAACAGCGATCATTGAAGACGGTGCAAAAATAGGTGCCGGCGTGCGCATTGGCCCTTATTGTGTCATTGGGTCTCAGGTGACACTTGGCGACAATGTCGAGCTGAAATCTCACGTTGCGCTTGCCGGTGACACGACCATTGGAGCTGGCACCGCCATTTTCCCGTTCGCGTCTGTTGGTCATCAGGCACAGGATCTGAAATTCCGTGGTGAGGCCGCCACCCTGACGATCGGCGAAGGCTGCATCATCCGCGAAGGCGTTACGATCAATCCGGGGACCGAAGGCGGCGGGCTGAGCACGACCATCGGCAACAATTGTGCGTTTCTTGCCAATTCCCATGTCGGGCATGACAGTCACCTCGGGGATCGGGTCATTTTGTCCAACAACGTAATGATCGCAGGGCACGTTACTGTCGGAAGCAATGTGATTTTCGGTGGCGGGTCTGCTGTTATTCAGTTCACACGGATTGGCGACAACGCCTTTGTCGGCGGCATGGCCGGCCTGGAGAACGACCTTATTCCGTTTGGCATGGTGACAGGTAACAGGGCGAACCTTGGTGGACTGAACCTGATCGGATTGAAACGCGCAAATTTCCCGCGCGAGCAAATTCATGCTCTGCGGGCGGCCTATAAGGCGCTGTTCGAGAGCAACGAAGGCACTTTGCGCACGCGCGCCGAGGAAATTGCTGAAACCACTCAAGATCAGCCGCTGGTAAAGAAAGTGACCGACTTCATTCTTGAAGAGGAAGACCGGCGCTTCTGCACACCTGCATAAGCGGGTATTGGACATGACATTGGCCGAAACCGCCTCCCATGCTCCGGTCGCATTGATTGCCGGCAATGGCCGAATACCGTTGCAGGTCGCCACTGCCCTGGCGGCTGCAGGCCGGGAGTGCAAGGTTGTCGCGATCCGCGGGGAGGCCGATGCGGCAACACGCTCGCTCGCCTCTGCCGAGCTCGGCTGGGGAGAAATTGGCCGGCTCTATGCCTTTTTGAACAAGAGTGGCTGCCGGGATGTAATGTTGATTGGCGGTGTGTCCAAACGTCCGGACTTTGCTTCCATTCTGGGTGATCTGGGGACGCTCCGCCGATTGCCGACCATCATTCGCGCGCTCACCGGTGGTGATGACAGTCTGCTGACCAAGGTCATTGGTCTCTTTGAGGTAGAGGGATTTCGCGTGGTGGGTATCAAGGATGTTGCACCCGGGCTTCTCGCAGCCAGCGGCGTTTTGGGAAAGACGCAGCCGCGCGACACCGATTGGCAGGATATTCAGCTTGCCTTGACCGCGACCCGGAAACTGGGTGAACTCGACATTGGACAGGCGGCTGTGGCCGTTGGCGGCCGGGTTGTCGCATTGGAAGGCGCGGAAGGCACCGATGCCATGCTCGAACGCTGCGCAGATCTGCGCGGCAGCGGCCGGATCCGGGCAAAGAACAAGACTGGTGTTCTGGTAAAGACCGCCAAACCCAACCAGGACTTGCGGGTTGATCTGCCCACCATTGGGCCCCGGACAATTGAGCGGGCAGACGCCGCGGGGCTGGCAGGCATTGCGATTGAAGCGGGTGGCGCCTTGATTTCCGATCGGGAGGAAACCCTGGCGCAAGCAGATAGGGCTGGTCTGTTTGTCATCGGTATTGACCAGGCTGCCTTGTCTCAGGGTCGGGCTGAATGATTACACCTGCGGCCAGCGCCATGCCCACCGTTTGCATTGTGGCCGGTGAGGAATCTGGCGACCAGCTCGGGTCAGAGCTGATCAAGGCGCTGAACGAAAAGCTTGGTCCCCGCGTCCGGTATTGCGGTGTCGGCGGCGAGCGCATGACCTCTCTTGGGCTCACCAGCTTTTTTGACATGTCCGATGTCTCGGTCATGGGACTGTCTGCGGTGCTCGCGCGCTTGCCCTTGATCGTCAAGCGTGTCTATCAGACCGTCGACGCTGCCATCGCTGCCAGGCCGGATGTTCTGGTCATCATCGACAGTCCGGACTTCACCCACAACGTTGCAAAACGTGTGCGCAAACGGGCGCCGCACATTCCTGTTGTCGGTTATGTATCGCCATCGGTCTGGGCCTGGCGGCCGGGACGGGCAAAAAAGATGAGCGTCTATGTCGACGAGTTGCTGGCGCTGCTGCCGTTCGAACCGGGCGTTCACAAAAAGCTCGGCGGTCCGCGTACCCATTATGTCGGTCACCCGTTAAGTGAAAACGCCGATCTCTTGCGCCCGTCTGAGGGGGAACGTGCGCCATTGGAGGCTGACGAGAAAGTCCTGTTGGTCTTGCCGGGCAGCCGGGGAAGCGAAATCACAAGACTTCTCGACGTTTTTGGCGAGACGGTCGCACGTGTGAGTGCGGATATGCCGGAGGTGAGGGTGGTCTTACCTGCGGTGGCTCATCTTGAAAAGCGGATCCGGCAGGGCGTTACCAACTGGCAGGTCCAGCCGGAAATCGTGACCGGCCTTGATGCAAAACGGGCGGCTTTCCGGAGCGCGCATGCCGCGTTAGCAGCATCCGGCACTGTATCACTGGAACTGGCGCTTGCCGGAGTGCCGATGGTCGTGGCGTACAAGGTGGATTGGTTCTTCCGCAGGTTAAATAACCTCAACAAGATCTTCAAATTCGCGAGCGTCGACTCCTTTGTTCTCCCCAACATCATCCTGGGCACGAAGGCGATTCCCGAGTTCCTGAATGATGAGGTTCAGCCGGATGTGCTTGCATCCCTTCTGACGAGCTATCTCACCGACAGTCCAGAACGGGCGGCACAGGTCGCCGAACTCGGCCGCCTTGATGACGTGATGTGTTTGCCGGATGGCTACAGCCAAAGTGCGGCCGCAGCAGACGTCGTTATCGGGTGTTTGAGCAAAAACAACTAAGAAACATGAGGCCCGGTCTATTAGACTGCGTTGAGAACGCTGCGAGCGTTTCCATCATGACGCTTTACGGCTCGTGAATTGGTGGGGCATCCAACATGTCTTCGAAAAACCAGGCCGTTAGCTCGTTTCGGCTATTCACGCCAGCCTTTCGATAAACTGATGTTGCTTGTTGGCGGACGGTTTTTTCCCGGGTTTGCCGCAGTTCTGCGATTTCTCTGAAAGACAGACCTTTCAACATACCGATTACAACGTCCTGCTCGCTTGCCGTCAAACTCCAGGCATCGAACTGCTTCTGCATGACCGCGCGATACTGTCCGGCAAGCTGAGGAGAGCGGGCATCGAGCTTTGCGAGTTGCCCGCGGGCGCTTTCCAGTTTGCCTCGGAGGTCTTTCGACGCTTTGTGTTGGGCACGCCGCTCGTAGGCAAAGCCCATTAGCACAAGCGCGCTGACCGCCACACCTGACATGTCGTCGACCATGGTGGTCAACGTCTCTCCATTCATGAACTCCGTGACAATCTCGACGACGCTGGTGCCAAAAACGATAAGCACAAACACCACAAACAGGGTTTGCCGGTAACGGAATTGCACCGAGGCATCTATCATCTGAATTTCCTTGATCGATGGGCCGCCCAACATACCAAAACCGGGTTTGTTCCCAAAATTGACCCTTTGCCGGATATCTGAACCCTTTGATCCGGCATTTGTCCGATGGATTCGGAGCGTCGGCATCATCACACATTTCAGGCATCACGGCGGCGATCCTGCTTGTCTTCAGGATGGTCGCAAACAGTCTTTGTCGTATCTTTGGTTTGAGGACTTGAATGTCACTTCGCCTATCTCGCCGACAGCTTCTTGCCGGTTCCGCGTCCTTGTTCGGGGCATCCCTGATCAGCCCTGCCTGGTCGACAACAATTCCAGAAAAACTTCCGATACCGCCCCAGGCTGACGGCACCAATGAAGAGCCGATTGATCTCAGAATTCGGGCTGGTGAACACACCTTCCAGGCAGGTTTGAAGACACCGACGCTTGGAATCAACCAGGATTTTCTCGGTCCTACGATCCGGACACGCCGGAACACCGAACTCAATCTGCGTTACTTGAATACTCTGGACGAGGGCGTCTCTATTCATGGCCACGGGCTCCATGTGCCAGGTGATGTCGATGGCGGACCCCAACTGGAGATGGCTCCGGGTGAAGGTTGGCAGCCTTCCTTATCGATTGTCCAACCGGCAGCCACCTGCTGGTATCACTCGCACACCCATGGCAAAACCGGCGGCCAAGTCTACCGCGGCCTGGCTGGCATGATCATTATCGATGATGACGAGAGCGACGCAATGGATCTGCCAAACCGCTACGGTGTGGATGATTTGCCAATCATCATTCAAGATCGAACATTCGATGCACAGGGCCGGTTCGTCTATTCCCTCTTTGATGCGGATGAAGACGGTTGGTTTGGAGATACTGTCGTTATCAATGGCGCCATCGCGCCGCTTGTGGCAGATGTCCCAGCGGGCAAGGTTCGCTTGCGGCTACTGAACGGCGCAAATGCTCGGTTCTACGTGATCGCTTTTTCGGACAATCGCGTCTTTCACAAGATTGCGACCGACGGCGGCCTGCTGCGCGCACCTGTCCCCATGTCAACAATGGAAATGTCACCCGGCGAACGATGTGAGATCATCGTGGATCTGGGTGACGCCAACCCTGTGGAGCTGTTGACCTTCTTTGAAGATGAGGTCGATGACGAGGGCGAGGGCATCGTTGGTAGCCTGAGCACATTGGTGGGAAGGTCGGATGCCGCGCCGCCAAGAGCATCTTTGACCTTGCGTCCGGAAGCTCTTTTGGTTGCCAACAACGCGCCGTTGCCTGAAAAACTCGCCGCTCTCAGCCATCCTGAGGAACATGAGATCAAGAACGTTCGGGAGTTTGTTCTCGAAATGGATCACGGTGGTAATCACGCGGGCCATGACGGTCATGGCAAGATGGACATGACCATAAACGGCGCCGTCATGGATATGTCGGTGATCAACGAACGTGTTGGACTTGGGGTTTGGGAGCGCTGGCGTATCCGGTCAGATCAGGGCGCTCACCCGTTCCACATTCACGGATGTTCTTTCCTGATCGAACAAATGGAAGGAGAGGTCGTTCCAGCAGACCAGCAAGGCTGGAAAGATACTGCGGTGCTGGATGACGATGACTGGTCGGAGATCGTGGTGCGGTTTGATCACGTCGCGACAGAACAGTATCCCTATATGTATCACTGCCACATCCTCGAACACGAGGATCGCGGTATGATGGGACAGTTCACTGTCACCTAGATCTGGCATTTTAAGCCGTGAGACAGGCTGTATTCTTGAATGGGCTGACCATCAGTTGGTCTGAAAAGCCTGTTTTGTGAAATCGAGCAAGAGGCGTAGGTTGCTGGACATGGCAGCACCCGGTGGAAAGACGCCATAGATGGCGATTTCCGGCAGCCGTGTTCCCGGAAGAACCTCCTCCAAAAGGCCTGCCCGAATTTTGGGGTCAGCATCGTAACGCGGTATGCGTCCGATGCCGTGTCCAGCTTCCACAAAGGCTGTCCGGGCAACGGCGTTGTTGGTGGTGATGCTTCCCTCCGGCTCGAAGACTTTCGAGGCCCCACCGGGGAGAAGGATCTCAACCTTTTGCTTGTTCATATGCAGCACCCATTGATGGTCTCTCAGATCATCAATGGTTTTTGGCCGGGAGCGGGTTTGAAAATAGTTTGGGGCTGCACACAGGCAAGTCGAAATCGTTGCAAGACGCGTGGCTTTCAGGTCGGAATCGGGCAGGGGTGCCCCGCGGATTGCAAGATCAAAGCCCTCTTCCAGAATGTCGACAACCGTGTCTGAGAAACTGACATTGAGCTTGATCTTCGGATAGAGCCGGTGAAAGTCACCGAGAACCGGTACCACGTGATTGAGGCCGACACTGACTGGGCAGGAGATGCGCAAAACGCCTTCCGGCTCCTGCTTGTAGCGCTCAATGGCCCGCTGAGCGGCCACGGTCTCATCCATGATGACCCGGCAATGGCCGAGCAGCTGCGCCCCGGCTTCAGTGATTTTCAGACTGCGCGGTGCCCGGTGAAAAAGACTGAGCCCGTAGGCGTCTTCCAGTTTGTTCACGTGATAGCTGACAACGGCGCGGGTGAGGCCCAGATGCCGACCGGCTGCGCTGAAGGATCCGCTGTCTGCGACCTGCGCAAAAACCATCAGGCTCTTGAGGTGTTCAATAGACGCTTCCATGCGGACCAGCTCTCATTTACGTATCAAATATTTTGACATTACAGCCAATTAATTTGCCATTGGTATCACTTGGTGAGCAAATTAAATCAAGGTCACGCCGGACAGATGGTCCGTCCAATTTTGAAAACGGAGAATTTCGATGCCGCAAGTATCTGACAAAAAAGTTCTGATTGTTCTGACCAGCCATGAAGATCTTGGCGACACCGGTCAGAAAACCGGCTTCTGGGTCGAAGAATTTGCCGCCCCTTATTATGTCTTCAAGGATGAGGGCGCGAGTATCACGCTTGCTTCGCCAAAAGGTGGCCAGCCGCCAATCGATCCGAAAAGTTCCGATCCATCCGCTGCAACCGAAGCAACACGCCGCTTTGACGCTGATCCGGAAACCCAACAGATCCTGGCGAATACATTGAAGCTGGATGATGTGAACGCCGCGGATTACGACGCGATCTTTTACCCAGGTGGTCACGGTCCGCTTTGGGATCTGACTTATGACACAACCTCAATTGGCCTGATCGAAACCTTCTTCAATTCAGGCAAGCCGGTTGGGGCTGTTTGTCACGCTCCGGCAGTTTTGCTGAACGCCAAAACACCGGACGGCGCGCCACTCGTCAAGGGCCGCAAGGTCGCCGGTTTCACCAATGATGAAGAAGAGGCTGTGGGGCTCACCAACGTAGTGCCGTTCCTGCTCGAAGACGAGTTGAAGGCAAAAGGTGGCGTATATGAAAGCGTGGCCAGCTGGTCCTCATTTGCCGTTGAAGACGGCAATCTGATTACCGGCCAGAACCCGGCAAGTTCTGAGGCTGTAGCGGAAAAAATCCTCGCGAAGCTCGGATGACCAAACAATAGTTGGCAATAGAAAAGGGCGCCGATTGGCGCCCTTTTTTGTTTCTGCTCCAGGGAAACGCGTTAGCCGACGAGGCCGCCATCTTCCCGGGTCACTGCGATGATCGCGGACCGCGGAACGGATGCGCCGCCAGCCGGCCAGTGGCTGTTGCCACGCTCGCCAGGGTGCTGGATGCCGACAAACATGGTTCGGCGGTCCGGGCTCCAGGTCAGACCGGTGATTTCACACTCGTTCGGACCAACCATGAAGCGGCGGATCTCACCGGTAACCGGGTCGCCGGCGAGCATCTGGTTGTTGCCTTGGCCGGCGAAATCGCCTTCGTTCTTGTAGTTGCCATCCGTCTGGATCCAGACCAGGCCGTTGGAGTCGAAAGCCAGCCCGTCCGGCGAGTTGAACATGTTCTCTTCGTTGATGTTCGCGGAACCGGCATAGGCATCGGAATGGACGGTCGGGTTGCCCGCAAGAACATAAAGATCCCAGGTGAAACCAGGAGCCGTATGGTCGCCGCCATCCGGACGCCAACGGACGATCTGACCGTAGTTGTTCTTCTCGCGCGGGTTCGGACCGTTGACGGATGTGTCGTCGCCGCCGGCATTCGGCTTGACGCCACGTTTCTTGTTGTTGGTCAGGCAGCAGTAGATTTCCGGTGCCTTCGGATTGGCGGAAATCCACTCCGGACGGTCCATGGTGGTCGCGCCGACCTTGGAACCTGCCTGGCGTGTATGGATATGGATTTCAGCCTGATCCATGCCTGTCGTTTCCGGGGTGAGGGCCACCCATGCCCCAGTGCCGTTGTCGCTGAACTTGGCAACATACAGAATACCGTCGTTTAGGAGTTCGTCGGTCGGAGCACCCGGCGCGTAAACGCCGTTCGAAACGTAACGGTAGACAAACTCCCCGCGTTCATCATCGCCCATGTAAACGACAATGCGGCCGTCATTGTTGACCACGGCTTCGGCGTTTTCGTGCTTGAAACGGCCAAGAGCAGTGCGTTTTTTCGGTGTGGAGGTCGGGTCGGTCGGATCGATCTCGACAACATAACCGGCGCGGTTCGGCTCATTCGGATGCTTGGAGACATCGTAACGATCTTCGATTACGGCCCAGTTGTAACCCCAGTCCGTTGCTGACACGCCATACCGAGCAAGTTCCGGAGATACTTCGCGGTCCGGATTTTCCGGAGCGGAAAAATAACCGTTGAAGTTTTCTTCGCAGGTCAGGTACGTGCCCCATGGGGTGACGCCGTTGCCGCAGTTGTTCCAGGTGCCGAGAGACTTGGTGCCGGTCGGATCGGCTTCGGTCTTCATCAAGTCATGGCCTGCGGCTGGTCCGGTCAGCTCCATCTCGCTTTGCGGCGTGATGCGGCGGTTGTACGGGCTGTCCTTGACGATTTTCCAGGTACCACCGTCATTGGCGATTTCAACAACGGAGATGCCGTGGGCCATCATGCCCTTGGCAATGTCGTCTTCCGCCATGATGCGCTTGTCTTCAGCGCTTAGAGCGATGATGTCGCGGTTGGTGTACTCGTTGTTGACGACGAGAAGCGTTTTGCCGTCATGGGAGAACACGTCCATGCCGTCCGTGTTGTCGCCGAACGCGCGGGCCTGGCTGTCCGCCGTGCCGCGGGTCGAATCATCAAACTCGGGAACATCGGACCACAAGGGATCGCCCCACCGAACCAGCATTTCCGATTTGTAGCCTTCCGGGACAATCACGTCGTCCGCTGTCGAAGTCGGGATCTGGGTAAAGGCAAAGCGGCCATCCGAGGCTTTTGCACCGGTCGGTACCAAGCTCGTGCCAAGCGCGGTAAAGCTGCCAAACGCGAGAACGCCGCCCAGAAAGCCACGGCGGCTGATCGCAGATTCAACGATCCGGTCAAAGTCGTTTTCTTCCGGGCGCGGGCTTATGACCTCGTCGAATTCATCGAACGACAAGTCTCTGGTATCGATATCGGCCATTGACGGCTCCTCCTGGCTAGCGACCGTTTTCGGTCTTGGCTGAGAATTTCTCGGCTGCTACTCGTTTGAGTAGTAGTGACTATAGCTGCAGCCCTTGAGTAATAAAAGCGACGATCTGGCAGAGCGGTCCTCCGGGTTCCGGGGACGGTCAATGCCCGACAAATCTATGCAGATTTAGATTTCAAACCGGTGACGCTTCCGGCCGTCATTACGTCAATAGAATACAAAGATTGTCTGGTTTTGTTCCGTTATTGCGAACCCGTGTGTGTACATCATGATTAGGCTGGACAGTGTGAGGACTGGGTTTGAAAACACGTTGGGAGGCTGTGGCGAACCACCAACGCCTCCCAGAGAGTTACATGGTCCTTTGCAGCACTCAGCTTGGTGGAAAAGGGACAGATGAATGGTGGAGCACGATCTTCAGATCGCCATCTTCCATGCGCTCAACACCAAAGGTGTATTCAACTTTCACTTCTGTGCCGTCGGTGGTCATGAAGTAATAGTTACCCATGGTCATGGCTGTTTCGCCGTTGATCACCATACCCTCTGGCTCCCATCGGACATTGGTATAAGGCGCGATCGCAAAGCCATTGTCCTCTGAGATATCGCCACCCACAAAGTAGGAGAGGGCTGCGTCAAAGTCTCCCCGGAACTGATCTTCACTGGCGAGCGTTGGCTTGAAGAGAACCGGACGGTCGCCGTAAGCATAAAATTGCTCGATATGGTTTGTTGCCGCCGCTCTATAATCCCCGCCATCCGTATGTACCTTGCCGATCTCGACGATGCCTTCGCCCCAGGCGGTCTTCAGCACAGTGACCTCCTTTTCCGTCAGTTCAGCAGAAGTCTTTGTCGCCGCGGAAGCAGAAACGGCAGTGGCTGCGAGTGCGGCAGCAGCGGCGATAACAACAGGTTTCAACATACTTCTCTCCTCCAGAAATTGACGGGGTCATCCAAAGACACCTTGGAGATGGGAAGTCGGCAATAACGTTACCAATTAAATGAAATTAATTTTTGGTCGGGTTGTATGCCATCTATTGGCCTGCCAATCGGTCTTTTCTCCTGGAATGTGAGTCGTCCTGATGTCGTTTGAGCACTTTTGAGAATTGTTGAGAGTGTTTGACAAGAATCAATGGCTCTTGAGCCACCTGTAGATACGGTGACCACACACCGGAGCCGAAAATGCTGAGCAAACCTTTTCTGACAACGCATGAAATTGCCGAACTCCTGAAGGTGCGGGAACCAACGGTGCGGACCTGGATCCATCAAGAGGAACTGCGGGCCGTGAAGCTCGGCCGGGAGTTTCGAGTGGCGGTCAAAGACCTAGAGGCCTTTGTGAACGAACACGCGACCAGAGCGCCCAGCTGGAAATAAGCCCGTTGGGCCCGTGCATTTCGTTACTGCTGCACAGTCTGTTTGGTCAGGGAACATCGAATACTGCCCGCTGATTGTCTGGCGCAAACACACAGACGAATGAAAAAAAACGCGCGAACCAAAGGCGCACGCACTTGAGAACGTGCGCGCAGAAGGCACGCAAAAACTTCCACTCAAAATCACGAGGACAAGCAATGCCCAAAATGAAAGCTGCAGTGGTCACAGGATTTGGCAAGCCACTGGAAATCAGAGAGGTCGAAAAGCCAGGCGCGCGTGAAGGTCACATCGTGGTCAAGATCGAAGCCAGCGGTGTGTGCCATACCGACCTCCATGCCGCCAAGGGCGATTGGCCCGTCAGGCCTGAACCGCCCTTCATTCCGGGCCATGAAGGTGTCGGCTACGTTGCCGAGGTCGGGCGCGGTGTCACGTCTGTTAAGGAGGGCGACCGTGTTGGGGTGCCCTGGCTTCATCATGCTTGCGGCCACTGCAACTCATGCATAACCGGTTGGGAAACCCTTTGCCGGACCGATCCGCAGTACACCGGATACACAGTCAATGGCGGGTTCGCCGAGTATGTCGAAGCTGATCCGGCCTATGTCGGGCATATTCCGGACGGGGTCGATTTCGCGCCGGCAGCGCCGATCCTGTGCGCGGGCGTCACGGTCTATAAAGGCCTGAAGGAATGTGACCTTCGCCCTGGGAAGAGCGTCGTCATATCCGGTGTCGGTGGGTTGGGGCACCTCGCGGTTCAATACGCCAAGGCAATGGGGCTGCATGTCATTGCCGTGGACGTTGCTGATCACAAGCTGAAGCTTGCCTCTGATTTGGGCGCCGAAATTACAATCAATGCTAGGACACAAGACCCAATAGAGGAGCTCACCCGATTGGGCGGCGCAGATGGTGTGCTGGTAACGGCCGTCTCGAATTCCGCTTTTGCCCAAGCGGTCGGCATGTTGGCTCCCGGCGGAACCATGAGCCTTGTCGGCCTGCCGCCCGGCGATTTCCCGCTTAACATTTTTGACGTTGTTCTCAACCGGAAAACCATCCGGGGCTCGATCGTTGGAACACGGGCGGATCTCGCTGAAAGCTTTGCATTTGCCGCAGAGGGAAAAGTTGCGTCGCATTACGCCACAGAGTCACTCGACAACATCAATGACATCTTTGGCCGGATGGAGCTGGGCAAAATCGACGGCCGCATTGTGATGACGTTGTAACCGGCAGCAAACAGAGAGGATTTTAGTCATGGCAGCGGCGATTGAGGGCTATATCTTCTATGAGATAGCAGCTCTGCTCGTTCTTGCAGCAAGTGTCGGTTTTGTGGGGCTGCTGTTGCGGCAGCCCCTGATCGTCAGCTTTATCGCCGTTGGCATCCTCGCCGGTCCTTCGGTTCTCGGAATTGCGCAGTCGGACGCCCAGATCGATCTGCTGGCGGAGCTTGGAATTGCGGTCCTCTTGTTTCTCGTCGGACTGAAACTTGACTACAATCTTGTCCGAACTCTCGGTCCGGTCGCACTGGTGACCGGATTGGGGCAGGTCCTGTTCACGACCGTCTTCGGGTTCCTGATCGCGCTCGCGCTTGGCATGACACCAACCACCGCGATCTATGTTGCCATCGCGCTGACTTTTTCGTCCACAATCATCATTGTGAAGCTGTTGTCGGACAAGCGTGAGATCGACGCGCTGCACGGCCGGATCGCCCTTGGTTTCCTGATCGTTCAGGATGTCGTTGTTGTCGTTGCCATGATCACGCTTTCAGCGATTGGTGTCGGCAGTGCGAGCGGCAGCGACAGTGCATTTGCCGATGTTTTGCGAGTCTTCGGCTACGGATTGGCGACGCTGGTGTTCGTCGCGGTCTTCATCCGCTTTGTCGCCAATCCGCTCGTTGAAAAACTGTCCACTGCGCCGGAACTGCTGGTTTCGTTTGCCATTGGCTGGGCGGCATTGCTTGCGGCGGTCGGTCACTACCTCGGATTTGGCAAGGAGCTGGGCGGTCTGCTGGCCGGTGTCTCACTGGCATCGACACCGTTTCGCGAGGCAATTTCGGCGCGTCTTGCCAGCCTTCGTGACTTTTTGTTGCTGTTCTTCTTTATCGCCCTCGGCGCTTCTCTGCACCTGTCGGTCCTCGGCGCGAGTGTGGGCCCTGCCATCGTGCTCTCCTTGTTCGTTCTGATTGGCAACCCTTTGATCGTTCTGGCGATCATGGGGGCCATGGGGTACCGCAAGCGGACAGGGTTTCTTGCCGGCTTGACGGTTGCGCAAATCAGCGAGTTTTCTCTGATCTTCATGGCAATGGGGCTGACGATCGGCCACGTGGATGAACGTGCGCTTGGCCTGGTGACACTTGTCGGGCTGGTCACAATCGCAGCATCGACCTACATGATCACGTTCTCGCATCAGCTCTATGCCGCGCTCGAACCGTTCCTTGGGATCTTCGAACGGCGCAACACGGCAGCCGAACCCGAGGGCAGCAACGTGTCTGCAAAGCCCTATGACGTGATCCTGTTTGGTCTGGGCCGGTACGGGCTCGGGATTGCCAACGCATTGAAAGAGGATGGCAAACGGATTCTTGGTGTGGATTTCAGCCCTGGTGCTGTCAGGAATGCCCGGACGCTTGGCTATGACGTGTTGTTTGGGGATGCGACAGATCCGGAGTTTCTTGCTCATCTTCCACTTGGCAATGCGGAATGGCTCGTGATGGCGGTCCCGGAACACGACACCGGCCTTACACATGATGACCCGCGCTTTGCTTTGCTGAAAGCTGCCCGTGATCTTGGGTTTGAAGGACGTGTTGCGGTTGCCGCCCACCGTGAAGTCACTGCTGAGGCTCTCTCAAAGATAAACGCTGACATCGTCATGATGCCGTACCGTGACGCAGCTTATGCCGCCGCAAACATGATAGCCGGGCGCGCGGCTCCCTCTTTGCCCGGTCTGCAAGATCCTGAAGGTCAAAAGGAACTGCCGGCATGATTGGTGAGCTGGGGTGTCCAAAAAAGATACTTGCCGTAATCGATGACACTGATACGCAGATTGCACTTAAGAGCGCGGCCGAGTTGGCAAAGGCGCATAAGGCCGGTTTAGAGGTGATCGCTTGCGTGGAACCACCGCAGGACATTGCGATTATCGCCCGGCTGGCCGGACGCGACAAAGACGCGATTATTGAAGAGATGGTGACCCGTGCGCGGGGGGGCGCGACTGAGAACCTGAAAAGGGTTCTGCCGGATCAAGTGATTGAACCTCGGATTGTTGTCGGAAAAGCGTATCTGAGCATCATCAGGCATGTCGGTGAAACGGGATGTGATTTTGTGGTGAAAGCAGCCGAGCCGTTGACCGGCATCAGTGGTTTCCTTCATGCAAGCAACGACCAGCATCTATTGCGCAAATGTCCCTGTGCGGTCTGGTTGCAGTCCGGGACCGCTGAGCCGGTGCCACGCCGGGTTATCGCTGCGGTGGATTTGGACAACTGGGATGCGGCGGAACCGGACACTTTGGAACTCTTGAACCAGCGCGTTGTCGAAGCTGCGGCGCGTGTTGCGCATGCGCACGGGTCAGAAATCATCGTGCTTCATGCATGGGACGCGGTTGGCGAGGGCATGGTCTGGGCTTTTTCAGACACCGGGGATGCGCGCAAGGCAGCCAATGACTACGTGCGGGAGACAGTGAAAATCCGCGAAGAAACCATGCGCCGGTTGCTCAAAACAATGCGCCGGCGATTGGCAAGTCCGAACGTGGTTTTACGGCCGCTTCTGGTCCGCGGTGCGGTGGAACGCGTGATTGAAATACAGAGTAACCTACAAAATGCGGATCTCGTGGTGATGGGAACGGTCGCCCGGACAGGGCTCAGTGGCGTTTTCATTGGCAACACGGCTGAGAACATCATCAACAGCCTCAAGTGTCCGGTGCTCGCCGTGAAACCTGAAGGGTTTGTCAGCCCATTGCTGACGCCCTGAAATCGAGAGGGTATTGCCGCCGGGTCTCGAGTTGGCCGGTTGAGGGCCTATCGAATGCCTGCGGGCGGCGTAGCATTCCCGTGAAACAAGTTGAACGGCAGCGGGGCGCACTGATACCGTTCGCAGTAGTCGCTAGGGTTTGAGAGAGGAATATAGACCGGCACATGGCGGTGTGCCCGGTTATTGCGTGGTCGCCGAGTATCTTCCGATCGCAACACCGACTTGTGTTGGCTCTCAGGTTTTGCCGCAAGCCTGGCCGCAAACCGTTTATGAAGCTCCTGCGCGATACGCGGGACCAGATCTTCGACCAGTACGTCCTCATGTGGCGTACGTGACCTTTTTGACCTGTGATCTTGCATTTACGGTCCTCCATCCCAGGAAAATCACAACATGCTGTTGTTACGCGAACAAGCTGTGGCAACTGCGTAAGTGTTTTTAGGTAGATCAGACCGGAGATGCGAGAGCGTGAGTTTTTCTGAGAGGCGTCATCTCCCCCCAGAAACAAGAAAAGCCCCGGATCTGTGATCCGGGGCTTTGGTCTGGTCAGTGCCTGAACCAATCAGCGGCGCTGATCGATCGGTACGTAGTCACGCTTGGAGGCACCTGTGTAGAGCTGACGCGGGCGGCCGATACGCTGGGACGGATCTTCCACCATTTCCTTCCACTGGGCGATCCAGCCGACGGTCCGCGCAAGCGCGAACAGCACGGTGAACATTGTGGTCGGGAATCCGAGCGCGCGCAGCGTGATGCCGGAGTAGAAGTCGATGTTCGGATAAAGCTTCTTCTCGACGAAATACGGATCGTTCAGGGCGATCTTTTCCAGTTCCATCGCAATGTCGAGGAGCGGATCGTCCTTGATGCCGAGTTCGCCGAGAACCTCGTGGCAGGTCTTCTGCATGATCTTGGCGCGCGGATCGTAGTTCTTGTAGACCCGGTGACCGAAGCCCATGAGACGGAACGGATCGTTCTTGTCTTTCGCGCGGGCAACAAACTCCGGAATGCGGTCAACAGAACCGATTTCGGAAAGCATGTTCAGCGCCGCTTCGTTGGCGCCGCCGTGTGCCGGGCCCCAGAGACAGGCAATGCCTGCTGCAATACATGCGAACGGGTTCGCACCGGAAGAACCGGCAAGACGCACGGTGGATGTGGAGGCGTTCTGCTCGTGATCGGCGTGCAAGATGAAGATACGATCCATGGCGCGCGCCAGAACCGGGTTTACCTTGTACTCTTCACACGGAACAGCAAAGCACATGTGCAGGAAGTTCGCTGCGTAGCCGAGATCGTTGCGCGGATAAACGAACGGCTGACCGACGTGGTACTTGTAGGCCATCGCAGCCATGGTCGGCAGTTTCGCGATCATGCGCAGGGATGCGACCATCCGCTGATGCGGATCGGAAATGTCGGTGCTGTCATGATAGAATGCTGACAGGGCGCCGACGGTGCCGCAGAGGATCGCCATCGGGTGGGCGTCGCGGCGGAAACCGGAATAGAACCGGTTCATCTGTTCGTGGATCATCGTATGATAGGTCACACGGGTGACGAAATCGTCTTTCTGCGTCTTGGTCGGCAGCTCGCCATAGAGCAGCAGATAGCAGGATTCCAGGAAGTCACCATGGTCGGCGAGCTGTTCGATCGGATACCCGCGATACAGCAGCGTGCCTTCGTCACCATCGATGTAGGTGATTTTGGATTCGCACGATGCGGTTGAGGTAAAGCCCGGGTCGTAGGTGAACATGCCCGTGTCCTTGTAAAGGGACGAGATGTTCACAACCGACGGTCCGATGGATCCGTCAAGGACGTCGAAATCGTGGTCGTTGCCACCGACGTTGAGCTTGGCGTTGTTGTCGGCCATTCAGAAAACCCCCTATTTGTTACCCTTGCACTGCCGAGCCACGGGCCTTGGATGCAAGACCCAAATGAGGCGGCCAGACTGTGCTGGAGGAATGGTCGCGTCTTGCCTAGCCCATTTGCCGCACTGCCGCAAGCAGCAGCGTATAACGCTTTGGTCAAAGACCTACATGTTGCGGTTTGCTTATGTTCCGGCGCACTGCAGCAATATGCGCCGGAACAATGGTCAATGCTGTGTCAGGCAGCCTGATCGGCAATCCGGGCCAGGGATTCGTCCCGGCCGAGCGCAATCAGAACGTCATAAATGCCAGGGGAAGTGCCCCGGCCGGTCAACGCAGCGCGCAGTGGCTGGGCGACTTTGCCGAGTTTCACATCCTTGTCTTCCGCATAGGCTTTGACAGCCGCCTCCAGCGGTTCCGCTTGCCAGTCAGCAACGCCAGAAAGCACGCCGTTCAGATCGCCCAGAACCGCCCGGGCGTCATCTGTGAGGATCTTGATCGCCTTCTCGTCATTTTCGAGAGGACGCTGGCGCCAAAGGTAGGACGCGCTGTCGGTCAGTTCGACAAGTGTCTTTGCGCGTTCCTTCAGGCCGGGAAGGGCCGTCAGAGCCGTCTGGGCATTGGCCGCGTCCGACATCCATTCCAAGACCGCCGCCCCATCGCCCGCATGGGCTAGATAGACCTTCCAATGCTCAAGCAGCTCAGCGTCGTCGGTTGCGCGCATGTAATGGCCATTGAGATTTTCCAGCTTCTTGAAATCGAAGCGCGCTGCCGACTGACCAACGGCATCCATGCCGAACCATTTGACCATGTCCTCAAGCGACATGATCTCTTCATCGCCATGGCTCCAGCCGAGGCGGGCGAGGTAGTTGCGCATGGCTTGCGGCAGATAGCCGAGGGCCCGGTAGGCTTCGGCGCCCGTCGCGCCATGGCGCTTGGAAAGTTTGGCACCGTCCGGTCCGTGGATCAGCGGAATATGCGCCATTTTCGGCACGTCCCAGCCGTTGGCATCAAAAATCAACGTCTGCCGGGCCGCGTTGGTAAGATGGTCGACGCCGCGGATGATATGCGTGATGCCCATGTCGTGATCGTCGACAACCACGGCCAGCATGTATGTCGGCGTGCCGTCGGAGCGCAGGAGGACAAAGTCATCAAGATCCTTGTTCGGGATCACCACACGGCCTTGAACCATGTCGTCCACGACAGTTTCACCGTCTTGCGGGGCTTTCAGCCGGATCACCGGATCAATGCCTTCGGGCGCTTCGGACGCATCCTTGTCGCGCCAGGTGCCGTCATAACGTGGCGGCCTGCCTTCTGCGCGCGCCTTTTCGCGCATCGCATCCACTTCTTCCGGCGTGGAATAACAGCGGTAGGCCGTGCCGTTTTCCAGCATCTGGTCAACAACTTCCTCGTGGCGTGCCACGCGGGAGAACTGGGAGATCGGTTCGCCGTCCCAATCAAGGCCCAGCCACGAAAGACCATCCATCAGCGCATCGACCGCTTCTTGTGTGGAGCGGGCCCGGTCTGTGTCTTCGATGCGCAGCAGCATCTTGCCGCCGTGATGCTTGGCGAACAGCCAGTTGAAGAGTGCGGTGCGGGCACCGCCAATATGAAGAAATCCGGTCGGGGATGGGGCGAAACGCGTGACGATATCTTGTGCCATGGTGCTTTTTGAAAGTCTCTGTCAGAATGAGGCGCGGATCTGCGCCTGACGGATAGTGGCGCGGTCTTAGCATAGGCAAGCCTGAGGCAAAATAGGCTTTGCTGCGATCGTCAAACCCGGCAGAAGGAGCGCGGGTGGTACGGGAGGTGAAACCAGACGCCGATGATGACAACCGGGGTGTCCCCGGCGCTCCCGTTAGTGACCTTTCAGTTTTATCGTCAAACATGGATAACAGCCGCAGGCCCACCGACGCATCGCCCTGGATCGCGTTTCTGAGAGCCCGGAGAGAACGCAAAGACCGGCCAATTGATCAGCGCGCCGGTTGGGCGGGAACGGCGGACGATTGGGAGCAGTTTTGGCAAAAGCAGGGTCTTCTGTGGACCGGATTTTCCTTCAGCGCCGGTATTTTTCTCTACAGCTTGTTGCCTGACGAGCCGAGTTGGCCGGTTCTTGGCGTGCTATTCGTTTTATCAGCTGGTTTCGCGGGCTCCCATGCCATCCGAATGGGCCTGCCGCGAATTTTGATCCTTTTGCTCGCCCTTTTGGCAGGGCTCAGCACTGCAACACTCCGAACAGCTGCAGTGGACGCGCCCCGGCTGGCGGAGCCGATGACAGTTCTGTTGCGCGGTGAAGTCTTGAAGGTGCAGGAAACCCGGTCCGGCAAGCGCGTTGTGGTCCGCCTCAGTGAAGTTGATGCCAGAGCCAATACCGACGCGCGGTTTGCAAACCGGGTCCGGTTGCGCATTCCGGCAGATGCGGGCATTGCACCCGGCGACTGGATCAAAGTCCGGGCCCGCTTGTTTCCGCCCATGGGCCCTGTGGTGCCGGGCGGATATGACTTTTCCTTCCGCGCCTATTTTGACGGCATTGGCGCAAGCGGCTTCAGTTACGGAGCTCCTGAGATCGTCCAGGGACCTGCGCCATCTCAGGTCCTTCTGCTCGTTCGCCATGTTAATGGGCTCCGCCAGCACCTGGCGGCGCGGATTTCGGCGCTTTTGCCGGAAGGCCCGGAAACTGCTCTTGCGGTAGCACTCTTGGTGGGGGACCGCGGCGGTATAGATGAAAAGACCGAAGAGAGCCTTCGGGCTGCGGGCCTTGCGCATATACTGGCGATTTCTGGCCTGCATATGGCGCTCTTTGCAGGCGGTGCTTATGCTGTGTGTCTTGGCACCTTGGCACTCATCCCGGGCCTTGCGCTGCGCTGGCCAATCCATAAGGTCTCAGCGGTTCTCGCCCTCGTCGCGGCAGCTTTTTATCTTCTGCTGTCCGGGGCATCGGTCGCTACCCAAAGATCCTTCATTATGATCGCGCTGGTCTTTTTGGGGATCATGACCGGACGCCGGGGATTGACGCTGCGATCGGTCGCAATCGCCGGCCTGTTTTTACTTCTGCTCGCGCCGGAACGCCTGTTTTATCCAGGTTTTCAGATGTCGTTTGCGGCCGTGATCGCACTGGTCGCCGTTTATGATCTGTGGCGGTCGCATCAAAAGAGACGCAGGATTTTCATCCCATCAGCAAACGGGCCCTTTTGGTTCTTGTCCGGTGCACTAAAATGGGCCACCGGTTTGTTCGTGACGGCACTCGTCGCCGGGATCGCAACCGGCATTGTCGGTGCGTACCATTTTTCCCGGATCGCGCCCTTCGGACTGGTTGGTAACATGCTGGGAATGCCGGTTTTTTCGATCATCGTAATGCCAATGGGCGTGGTCGCACTGGTCCTGATGCCGTTCGGTTTGGCGGCAATCCCACTCAAGATCATGAGCGCCGGTCTGGCGGTGCTGATTCGGATAGCCGAGTTCACAGAACAAATTGCGCCTGACTTTGGCCGGATGGGCAGTTTGACCGGCCTGTCTGCCGCTGTTTTGTTGGCAGGCTTTTTGGGTTTGCTGCTCGCTCCAGGCCGCTTCCGGATGATCTGTTTGGGTCTTGCGTCTATCGGAATTGCGCTTGCGATAATATCGCGCCCGCCAGATATTTACATTCCGGCAACCGGGCCTCAATTGGCCGCGCGGGATTTTGAGGGAAGTTTACAGATGTCCAGCGCGAGAAGTTCTTTTTCCGTAGAGACTTGGTTCGAAAGGGAAGGAGTGTCAGCTGAAGCGATTAAATCGCGCAAGATGAAAGATGATCAGCGCTCTTGTGACCCTTCAGGCTGTGTTGTCCGGGCGTTTGCAGCGCGGGGAGTAGTTGGTGTTGAGCACGTGCCGATCCACATCGCGCTGCCCAAAACCCGGGACGCCTTTTTTTATGACTGTCAAAAGGCCGATATGATCGTGACCGATATGGTCGCGCCAGAAGTATGCCGCGCAGCCGAAGTGTTCGACCGGGAAATCAGAAAGGCGCGCGGCGCTGTCTCCATCTGGCTGGAACAAGTCTGTCGAACAGGCTCCCCAACGAAGGGCCCGCTGGTCAAAAAGGGGGCGAGAATAGAAGCTGCGGTTCAAAGAAGAAGTGAGGCGCTAGCCCAAGTAATGCATCCGCAAACTACACCGGCACCGGCTAAAACTGCCAACGCAGTCGTTTGCCAAACCCAAATACAATCAGTCGAGTACGCAAAACCAGCGCCTCCGCGGCCGTGGCACAAGCAAGGAACGGTCACGCGCGCCAGCTTGCGCGCATCAGCTGATTAAACCACTCGGGACTACTTACAAAACCGAAGCAGCGGGCAACTCTTGAAGATGCCTGCCAGTATAGACGCCTCAGTACCGGCGGAATAGAGAAACAAGTTTACCTTGCACACGGACACGGCCCGGTCCGAAAATACGGGTCTCGTAGGCCGGATTGGCGGCCTCAAGCGCGATCGATGGGCCTTTCTTGCGCAGCCGCTTGAGCGTTGCTTCCTCGTCGTCCACAAGGGCCACGACGATGTCGCCGCTATCGGCGCTTTCCGTCCGGCGGATCAGGACGGTGTCCCCGTCCAAAATGCCAGCCTCGATCATCGAATCTCCGCGCACTTCCAGAGCGTAATGTTCCCCTTTGCCGAGAAGTTCTGGCGGGACGCTGATGGAGTGGCTGTGGGTCTGGATCGCCTCGATCGGAACACCGGCCGCAATCCGTCCCATGACCGGGATTTCCGTCGATGCTGCAACAGGTTCCGGCGCGGGTGCTGGAGCCGGTGCCGGTTTGCCGAGAGATCCTTCGATCACTTCTGGAGAGAAGCTGCCTCTTGGACGCGGCGCACCCAGACCCGGCGCGATCGAATCCGGCAAGCGGACAACTTCCATGGCGCGGGCTCTGTTGGGAAGCCGGCGTATGAAGCCACGTTCTTCCAGGGCTGTGATCAGCCGGTGGATGCCGGATTTGGAGCGGAGGTCCAAAGCATCTTTCATTTCATCGAAAGACGGCGGGACGCCGGTTTCCTTCAGTCTTTCGTGAATGAACATGAGCAGTTCGTACTGCTTACGCGTCAGCATACTGCGGTTCCTCGCCCTGAGTTTGGTTTTGTCTGAGAATCGCTCAGTACAAATCAAGAACATGCTACCTGTTCTCATTGTGTTCTGCAAGGGTAAACGTTCTCTTACTGTTCTGCTGTAGCTGTTAGAATTAAACGGCACGGGCAGCGGTTTGTCTGGCCGTAAATAAATGGCAGCAGAGTTCAAAGTGCGGTTTGTTTTCAAAAGGTTGAGTGATCATCGACTGCGGACCGTAGGGTCCGCAATATCGGCCAATGCAAATTAAACGTGGAACGTATTGAAAACAAATAGAGAATTTTCCTCGATGTTAGATGCTTCCGGTCCAGGAGTGTTCGACTGCGGACCTATTGCGGACCCTTTTTGTTTCGGTGTTTGATCGCCCGTGCAAAGTACGGGAGGTCATATCGGTCCACATTTCGAATGTAATCTTTGAATTCTTTGTTGGTCATGCGCCCGCTGTCCACAAATGCCTTTTTCTCTCGTTCGATGAATTCAGCAAATATCAACATCGCCAGTCCGATGGTTTCACCTTCTTTTTGCATTTCCTTCGCCTCCATGAACGCAAGCGCTTCTGGGGCGTGCTGTTCCAGGATCTCGATGAGGATCCGTTCGCCAGTTAGCTTCATGGTCATTATTCGGAAATCATCGATGGCAGTTTCAATCAATTCGGACTGTTGTCGCTGTAATGCCTCTCCAAAGAGAAAGTAATCTATCTTTTCTCCAGCTCCGGCACAGGCCTGCAACAAAAACTCAAGCGGAATCGAGTTTCTTGCTTTCCATGATGAAACAGTCTTGTTCGATGCCTCAAAGTATTAATGTAAGCCCAAATCTGTTTTGAGTTTTAGAGCCAATTATACTCTATCGATTGGTCTGGAAAGACTATCGTTCTGAAACGGCGAACAATCTATACTTGGATTAAGCTCTATGAAGCTGTGGGACCAGTCGGCCTAAAACGCACAAAACGCTCTGACCGTGGCAAGTCACGTTGTTTTATCGCCCGCGAATGGGATTGGGCCGTATCCGTTAGGTTGGATGATAATGCCAAGGCCGAAATTGCTGACGGTTTGCGCCAGCAGGTGAGGGGGCTGATCAAGGGCGGCGCGACTGGAAAGACTGTCGCTGTGCTGGCCAATGAGTATTTGAAGACGGTGACAGTCGCCAACGGTATCCGTCTGGAGACGCCCGCGGAATCGGACCGGATATGCAAGGTGCCGCGGGCATTGATCCGCTCAGAACAGCATTTGAAGAAAGTCTATCGCCACAAGAAGGATCGCAAGGCGAGTGATGATGATCGGCCGCACGTGAAGCGAGTGATCACAGGGATGCAGCCAATGGACTGCGTCGTAATGGACGTCCATCACGTCAACGTCCTGCTCAAACGCAAGAACGGCACGACCGGTACACCAAAGCTGCTCGGGTTCATGGATATTGCGACCCGCCGTGTCTGGTGTGAACTGGTCTTCCTTGAGACAAAAGGCGGGGTACGCAATGCCGATGTGATCGAGGCCTTTGTCGCTATGGCACAGCATTCCGCCTTCGGTTTGCCCAAGACGCTTTATTGCGACAATGGCAAGGAATACCTTTTTGCCGACTTTCTCGACGATGCGATGCAATTGCTGGTGCCAATCGTTGGGGAGCCAGGAAAATCAAGGGTCATCCGGGCGCTGCCCTATAATGCCTCCGCCAAACCGATCGAAGCCTGGTTTGGTCATTTTTAGCAGCAATTCCTGAAGACCTGCCCGGGGTACATTGGTGATGACCGAATGAACCCCAAGCGTACGGCACTTGGAAGGCTGCCGACGCCGTTCGCAGGTGATTTTTACGCCTTTAAGAATGTTTTGAATGGGCTTTTAAGGGCCTATGAAGTCATGCCGCAATCGGGTGCGCTTGAGGGATTATCACCCAGGCAGAGATTTGAGGCGCACGTTCGGCAAGGCTGGGCGGCCACGGTCATCGACCCGGATCGGTTGAACACCGTCTTCACCAAACCCGAAACCCGCAAGGTCAGGCAACACGGCATCCCAGTCGGTGGCCGGAGGTGGAGTTGCGACGAACTGGACGTCTGGTTCCATGACACGATCGCAGTCCATATCCCACAGTATCACGGCTACAACGCTCTTCGACCAACAAAACCGGACGGGTAATTGCTCGGGATTGCTCATCCGGAGGAAGAATTTGCCTTTTTCGATCCGCGTGGCGCGAGACGCTTGGCCGAACGAAACACGCGTCGGAACAAGGCGCTTCGAAATGCAGACCGGTCAGCACCAGACATCGATATTGGAGCGGAGTTGGTCAAGCTCGCGAAACGTGCCCCTGAAGTGGTTCCAAATGTGCCGAGAGGCACACTTACCGTTACGCAAGAGCTGGAACATCAACGGGTTCTTCGTCCGGAACATGGGGACCCTTGTTCTGAGAGCGAAGACGAACGCGATCGTCGTGAGATCGCCGCAGCGCGGGATGTCTTCATCCGCAAAATCGGGAGGACTTGATGAGCGAGGCATTGAAAGAGGAGGAGGCTGGTGCTTTTCGCTTTGTTGATATCTCGGCGAGCCGGGAAATCAGAAAAGCCATGGATATTGCCAAGGAAATCTCGAAATATCCGGTGCTCATCAGTTCCAAGCCGGGCATGGGCAAATCCACAGCCTTGCGGCACCATGCTCGGAAACTGAACGCCTATTATTGTGAGGTTGGGCATGCAGATAAGACAGTCAAAGGCATGCTAAAGATGATCATTGAGGCGACTGGCTTCGCTACATCCTATCGGTTTGTGAAGGACCTCAGCGATACAGCTGTAGCGCGCCTTTATGAGGGATATAGCTCCAGACGTATCCTGATTGTTGATGAAGTGCAAAATCTGGATCTATCGGCGTTTCGTGAACTCTTACGCATTCATGAAGAGGCCGATTGCGCACTGGTGTTGAGCGGCAACGACAAGCGCCTTGCCAGAACTCGGATTCACGATTCTGCTTCGGACCAGATCGTCAGCCGCTTGGGATTTCGCATCGAACTGGGTGTGCCACTGGAAGAAGACTGCCGGGATATCGCTGTGGACTATAATGTGGAGGGCGCAGAGGCTTATCAGGCACTTGCTCGCTTTGGCGGTCAGACGTCAGTACGGGATCTGGCGCGGCTTCTGGTCTTTGCTGAAAAGCTGAAGAGCCAATCCAGCGGCATCAATCTGCACCATCTGAAGGCTGCATTCCTGACCATCTATGGCAGCAAACGGGATCTGAAATTATTGGTCGGATAGGGGCAAAATTTACCCAAACCGGGCATGTCTCGAACTGACTCCATCTTGGACGGTTCACTTTGCGCATGCCGAAATGATCGCGGCTGCAAATCCGACGTCCTTTCGAAATCCAGCGAATTCACAGGAAGGGCGGGAAGCAGGCTTTTGCTGCGTTCAGGTGCAAGGTCCGCCATGCGCCAAAATTCAGTCATTCGGGTCTTTGTATCCCGACCCAAAAAGTTGGAATCGAAGAGGGTCGTTGCAGGTCTTGAACAACCGTCCGTTCTGCGCTCGCGGACCAACGATCTTCTTGGAACTGGGATGGTGTCCGGCCGGGGATAAATCAAGGCCCAATTTATCCGCTTTTATACGCCTCTGCGACTCCCGCCCGCGTCGGCTGTTGACCGGCCACAGGCGGTACGTAATAACTAAGCTACGGCAGTAGGCGGCCGCATGACAGTGTTTTTTCGATCACCGGAATTATCAGCAGGTTGGGGGGGCAGGATTGCCAGGAATTTCAGTTCGGCTGCTGCTGCGGTGTTTGCTCCATCGGTCAGCGTGCCGCTCACATGACTGTTGCCGGAAACGCTGACCAGGAAGCGTTACTGGTGTCAAAAGTCTCGGTAAAATTGCATGTTGGTGTTGATCCTCTGCAACGCCTTGAAAAAAACGAGGCCCGATTTCGGTGCAGGAATAGCTTCACGTCTCCCCCCGGTGTAGCGTTATCGTTAAGGGATTCAAAGCTGGTTGGCCTGGGGCCGCACCAGACTGACAGGTTACAGGGAGTTTGTTGATGATGGGTCTTTTGGGATCACAACTGCGTGGCATCACGCTGATCACAGGAGCGATTCTGGTCGGTTCGCCATTTGCCTTCGGACAGTCGGCGGACGGCACTGAAGCCACTGAAAAAGAATTCATCTCGATTCTGGATGTTGCCCCGGCCGTCTATTATGGTCTGAAGCGCATGCCGAAATTCTACGGTGATCCGAACATGGATCCGGCAACGGTTGATGGGCGGCTGCTTGACCGGCAGTATCTGTTCGGCAGTTTGGGCGGTCTGCGGACACAGGCTGCTGAAAATGGCCTGGTGGTGGATGCCGGTGTCACGCAGGTGGTTCAGGGCAGCGCAAACGGGACTAGCGATGGCGCGCGCTATTATGGATCGGCTGACTTGTGGGCGGTGCTCGACACCGGACGGGCCGGATTGTGGTCCGGCGGTCTTATCGTCAGTCATCTGGAGGGCAATTGGGGAAAAACCGTGACCGGAACCGGCGCTGTCCTGCCGCTCAACAGCGATTCCATCATGCCTGCAGAGCCGTCCGCACTCGCGCTGTCTGAACTATACGCGGTTCAGGCGCTTCCTGCCGGGTTCAGTGTTCTGGCCGGTAAAGTGAATTTCACAGGGCTTGCCGATACCAACCTTTTTGCGAATAACGAACGCAGCCAGTTTCTTTATGTAGGATTGAACAACAACCCGATTCTCGGTGCATTTGTGCCTTACACGTCCTTGGGCGGTGCGGTGATCAAGCAAATCACCGAAGACTTAAGTGTCACCGGCGTGGTGACCTCCAACAATACCAATGCAGTGACACCCGGTTTTGAGGATTTCGGTTTCGACACGATGACCTATGGAGTCGCCGCCACATGGACACCGAAATTTGGCAATTTGCCTGGGAACTACAATGCGCTTGCCGGCTACACGTCCAAGGATCCGCTGCGGTATGATATCGATGAGCGGTACCTTTTTGAAGTCCTGACAGGACAGGTCCCAGCGGCAACGCGCACAGGCAATTATGCTTTAACCCTAACCGCATCCCAGTATGTCTGGGCGGATGAGAGTGTGAAGCGCAGCGACGGGCTTCCGGTCGGGATCGGCCTGTTCGGCCGGTTCGGCATCGCACCAGAAGGTCGCAATGTCATCGATCAGTTCTATAGTCTGGGCATTGGCGGCTTTGGCGGTTTGTTTGGCCGGGCCGACGACAATTGGGGCATTGGCTGGGCCGGAACCCATTTCTCGGATGACCTGAGGTCCGATCTGTCGGCGGTAGGGGTCAGCATCGATCGGTTCGAGCACGCGATCGAAGCCTACTACAATGTGGCCTGGACTCCGGCTGCGCGGACCTCGCTGAATGTCCAGTATATCAATTCCGCAAACCCGGCAGCAGACGACGCGTTTGTGATCGGTACCCGCTTGCAGCTGGATTTTTAGAGCGCAGATGAACTTGGTCGCGGATGCCTTGGGCTGGATCGTCTTGCCACGCCCAATCGGAAGGTCAGGGTCGCTGAAACGTTCTTGGCGAGATGCGTTTATCAGATTTCATAACCAGCAATATGCGGGGGGTGGCAGGCTGGTCTGTTTGGCTCTCGCCGGTTTCTTGCTGGCCGCCTGTGCAGGCCCTCCGGCCGCGATTATCGGGTTGAGCACATCTGCGGCATTTGACGCTGCGGTGCCGGGTCTCGTTCAACGGGACATCTACATCATGACCAGCCGGGAGATGGCGACAGACCCGGCCCTGCTTTTTTCCGGCGATAGAAGCCCCAATCTCAATCTTGCGAAAGTCCGGGTGACCATCCCGCCCAATCATGAGACCGGAGAAATCGAGCGCCCCACCAGGCTGCCTCCGGATCCAAAAGACACGTTTACCATCGTGGACCCGAAAGTCTTTAGCGGCTCTTCGCAGTTCGTGGCGGACCTGAGAATCAACCTCAAAGGAAGGCGCGGCCAAGCCCGTGATATTCTGGTCTTCGTTCACGGGTTCAACACCACCTTGACGGATGCGGTTCTGAGGGCGGCACAGTTTGTCAATGACACCGGGTTCACCGGCGTGCCGGTGGTGTTCAGCTGGCCCTCGAAAGGCTCGACCTTTGATTATGTCTATGACCTCAACAGCGCTCTTGCGGCCCGTGACCGGCTGATTGCCGCAGGCGACCTGCTTTTGGCGGCGTCGCCTGCCGGTGTTGATATTGTCGCGCACTCGATGGGCAATTTCCTGACCATGGAAGCCATCAGACAGGCGGCCCTGCAGGGGAGACTAAATTCCCGCCACAAGATCCGAAACATCATCCTCGCCTCTCCCGACATCGATATTGATGTGTTTGAAGAACAGCTGCGCGCTACCCCTGAAGGCCGGGAAGGCGTCTATGTTCTGATTGCCAGCAATGACAAGGCGTTGGGTATATCGCGCTATCTGGCCGGCGGCGTGAACCGTGTCGGCGATGCTGATCCCGAACGGCTGGCAGGCCTGGGCGTCACCGTGGTTGATCTCAGTCAGGTCAAGGACAAGTCGAGTATCCATCACACAAAATTTGCGGAAGCACCGGGCGTCGTCAAATTGATCGGGGAGCGCCTTGAGGCCGGTGACAGCCTGGAGGCGAGTTCGGCGCCGCCGAACCAGGCTGCCAATGTCATTCAGGGCCTAGCCAATCTCCCGATTACCGTTTTCCGGGGCGCTGGACGTCCGGCGGGAGCGCCTTGAGCCTTCTTTCTAAACGCGGGCGAGTGTGAGGCGTCATCGTTGTGGACAAGGAAGCGCGACGCCATGAAATATCAGTGTTGTCCTTTGTCTTCCTGCTTCTCGATATGGAGCAAGGCCCGGGCGAATTGCATGAACAGGTTGATGAACACCCCGACACCGACGAAAATGTAGAGCACCGTGAACATTTTGCCGAAGTCGGTCCGGGGAGCGAAGTCGGCGCTGCCGACCGTGGAAACGGTCACCGCGCAGAAATAGAGCGAATCCACCCAGGACCAGCCTTCCACCTGACGGTAGAACAGTGTACCTGAGAACAGGATCAGGACTGCAAGCGCGAGACCTGTCTTGAACCTTGGAACATGCCAGGATTTCAGGATTGCCCTGATGAGGCGAATGACACTCGTCGCAAAAGCAAACACGTTTGGGATCTCCGTTCCGGCACCAGGCTCCAAGGGGAAACGAGCCGGGGCCGTTTGTTTATCTGGTCTGGTTTGCCCGCGCCATTGTTTCGCTCGGCAGCTCATCAAACATATCTCGGTACTGTTCCGCAAAGCGCCCACTTTTCATATAGCCCAGAGAAAGCGCCACGTCCTTGATGCTTTTTGGCGGATTGCGATCATCGAGGAGCAGTCTTCTTGCCTCGCTCAATCTCGCGCTCTGGAGATATTTGTAAGGGGAGGTGCCAAGCACCTCGTCAAAGACGGCATGCAGCCGAGAGTATTCTAACTTTGCCACCCGGCACAGATCGGCGGTGCTCAGATTGGCGCAGCCGTTCAGATCTATAAACTCCGACACGCAGCGCAATGACTTCAAAGAAGACCTTTGACCCATGCGTCCCTTGAGTTCGGGGAACACGCAAGGCGCCAGCACACCGGCGATCATCGCATAAAGATCGGCTTCAAGGGCTGCCGGCATTGTGACTTGGCCGTATTGCCGTGTGGTGTAATCCGGTGTCGAAAGCACCTTGCAAAGGCTCTGCCGGAAGAATTGATCTATGGCTGCGGGCAGTTTCACCACGGCGTCATCCAGGGCAATATCCTCGGTATCGACGCCCAGCAGGCTTGCACAGGTCGCGATGAGGCGTTGGCGGCGCAGGCCAATGGTGATGGAGTCGCGCTGGCGCGCGGAAGATATGAACCCATTCGGCCCCTGGAACAGATAAAGATGCCCTGTCTCGCATTCATGGCCATTCAGCAAATACTCCCGCGCCCAACTCAGCGGATAGATTATCGTGATCCAGTCTGGCGAGGTCAGTCTTTCCGCCGTGACGAGCGGTAATGTCGAGATTCGGATGATGACCGACTCGCGACCCGTGGCCAGAATGTATTTCAAGGCATCCTTGCCAGGTTCAAGCTGTACGACCCGCTCATGCAAAATGGGCATTTTCGCTGAATGTTGTACGAGGCGCTGATCCTCAATCCACTGGGAGGTCAAACCTCTGTTTGTGCTGGCGTTCTCTCGTCCGGTCATGGAGCGCTCCTCTGTCAATTTGCGTAGAGGCGGAGGAATCGGGCCTCGATTTTCCCATAGTATTAGTTCAAAAACGTGCCGAGAAAATTAGGCCTTTATTACAGTCTTGTCGCGTTTTTATTGCGGCAATCAGCATGTTATCAAAATTTCGGGAAAAGTAGATTTATTCGATGAGTTAATATTATTTAGATTTTGTAAAAGCGAAAATAATAAACAGTAATATTCGAAAAATAAAATAAATCAGATTTTTTATTGTGCTTTTATTTGTTGATTTGTTTTGGAGTCGAGCTTTTTGTAGCTGACGGTTTTGCTTTGGGCCTGCGAGACGACTTGCCCAAAAGACTGCGTGATGCAATTTGCGTCGTTGAAACAAATCAATCGAGTCGTGGAAGGCTGACTTAGCGGCAGCTTCCGGTTCGGGTGATGAGCGGCATGGAGATGCTTTCAAATGGCACGACACTCTCGGCGCAGAACTGGCTTGGTCATTGATACCGTTTTGCTCACTGTGGATCGCCGTTGCAGCTGCGCAGGATACCGGCAGGAAAAACCGGAGGTGTCACAGCCGTTATCAGGTTCCACTGCCGGCCTGATGAGTTTTCCAGTGACTGCCTCGGTCTGGGCGGCCCGGGAAGTGGGATGCTGTCCAAGGTAGTATTGCATTAGCCCAATTATTGGGCTCGAATAGCTTCGAAGCAAGGGAAGATATAATGTACTTCAAACACCTTATTCTTGCGGGCGCGGTATTTGCCCTTGCGACGGGCCCGTCAATGGCAGACGAAGATGTGGCAAAACAGCTGAACAACCCGGTCGCCAATCTGATTAGTTTTCCGATCCAGAGCAGTTTCGATTTTCGTGTCGGGCCCAATGACGGTTGGCGCGCGACAACCAACATCCAGCCTGTTGTTCCGTTCAGCTTGAATGCAGACTGGAACCTGATCAGCCGGACAATCGTTCCTGTTGTTTACCAGAATGGCGTTATTCCAGGCCAAGGAGCACAGTTCGGCCTGAGCGACACAGCTCAAAGTCTGTTTTTATCCCCCGCCGCGCCGATGCCGACATCTTTGGGAAACTTGATTGTTGGAGCTGGTCCGATAGCGGCCATTCCGACCTCGACAGATGAATATCTGGGCGCGGGAACCTTGGGGTTCGGTCCAACCGGGGTCGTACTTTTTCAAAAAGGTCCATGGACCTATGGCGGTCTTGCAAATCACCTGTGGGGCGCTGTTGAAACACGCAGCAACGCGCCGGACCTGAACGCGACTTTCCTGCAGCCATTCGTTGCCTACACAACGTCGGATGCCTGGACCTTTTCGATTAACTCGGAGCTGACCTACAATTGGGCCGAGAGTGAACTGAGTGGCCCGGTCAATGTGGGGGTCTCCAAACTCCTCAGTGTCGGTGATCAGCTCGTGCAGTTGCAAGGCCGGGCGCGGTATTGGGCCGCTGAAACGGACTCCAGCCCCGAGGGCCTCGGTTTCGGCCTGACCGCAACCTTCGTCTTTCCAACCAAATAGATATTCACCGGCCGTAATCCGGAACAGGAGGAACAAAAATGCAGGTAGTGAAAAACACGACTTTCTTGGCCGCATTGGCATTGTCCGTCACTTGTGCAGACCTTCCCGCCTTGGCCCAGTCTTTCGATATCGTGATTGAAAACGGCCGGGTGATGGATCCGGATACGGGCTTCGACCAGATTGCCAATGTCGGCATCAACAACGGCTTTATCACGGAAATCTCGACCGAGGCGCTGGAAGGTGCTCGGGTGATCGACGCCACCGGCCATGTCGTGGCCCCGGGTTTCATCGACTATCACAGCCACGGGCAGGAGCCTTACGCCTTCCGGCTTTATGCGCGGGACGGCGTCACGACCCCGCTCGATCTCGAACTCGGCGCTCACGGAGTTGATGACTTCTACGCCTACTGGGAGAACGAAACCGCAATCCTGAACTACGGCACGTCGGCCTCGCACGCCTTCTCACGAATCGCGGTACTCGACGGCGTCGATCCCGGACGCAGCCCGATTTACAATGGTGCGCTCGGCGCTGCGATGCAGGACGGTGCACTGTTCAAGACCAAGGTCTACGACCCGATGGATGAGCCGCTCATCCTGGAAGCCGTCGAGAACGGCCTGAAGCGGGGCGCGATCGGCATCTCCTACCCGCTGGGATACTATACAGTAGTGGGTTCGCCTGAGGTGATGGCCGTTACCGGGCTGGCGAAGAAGTATGATGTCCCGATCACGGTTCACGTCCGCTATCTGTCGCAGATCCCGCCCAGCGGGTACCTCGGGCTCGAGGAAATGCTGACCGTTGCCCGGACCCAGGACGTCCCGATGCTGATGCATCACGTCCCCAGCAACTGCCTCGGCCTGACCGGCAAGTGCCTCGATCTGATCGAGGCGGCGCAGGCGCAGGGCCAGAACGTCATCGGGGAATTCTACCCCTACCAATACGCCGGAACCTATGTCGACGCCGACTACAACCGACCCGGCTATCAGGACCGGCTTGGCGTCACGGCGTCCGACTACGTCGTCACCGAAACCGGGCAGTCCCTGACCGACGAAGAGTTCGACCGGCTGCGCACCGAGGCACCCACGACGGGCCTGCTGATGTACACGATGAAGCAGGAGTATATCGACGAGGCATTCTCGCGCCCGACGACAATCGTCGGCTCGGACGCGATGCCGTATCTCTTCGAGGACGGCTACACTGGCGACTGGGACAAGCCCTACGGCGCAGGCAACGGCCACGCCCGCGGCGCCGGCACCCATGCGCGTATCCTTCGGATGGCGCGCGAGAACGACGGCATCTCGCTTATGACCGCGCTGTCGAAGATGACTTATCAGCCCGCGGTCTTCCTCGAGGACCACGTGCCCCAGATGAAGATCCGCGGACGCCTGCAGGAAGGCTCGGCGGCCGACATCACCATCTTCGACCCCGAGACCGTGACGGACAACGCCACTGCGAAGATCGGCGAGAATTCGCTGCCCTCTACCGGCATCCCTTTCGTCATAGTCAACGGTCAGGTCGTGGTCGACAACTCCGTGGTCCAGCGCGTTGATGCTGGTGTCGCGATCCGCAATCCAGTTGTGCAATGATGGTCTTTGGATCTGCCTGCTGAGGGAGCGACCTGCGTTCGTTCGCGCTAGCTGTCTCAATTTTTCAAGAATAAAATGGAGAAAGGCCCCATCGATGAAAAAAATGCTTTCCACAGTAATTGGCGGCGCCCTCGTCTGCGCAGCCAGCGCTGCAACCGCCCAAAATACGACGCCGGACAGCCCGATCCTGTTCACCAATGTCGATGTCTTCGACGGCGTGAATGAAGCGCTGATGGAAGATGTCAACGTCGTTGTGACTGGCAACAAGATCTCGGCGATCTCGTCAGAGGAGCTCGTAGTTGCGGGCGGACGGGTGATCGACGGCACGGACCATACGCTGATGCCCGGTATCATCGACAGTCACACCCACCTGATGTTCTCCGGCGTCACCTTCCCCGAGATCCTGTTCCAGCGACAGAGCTACACCACTATCCAGAGCACGCTTATGGCGCGTGATACTTTGATGAACGGTGTCACGACTGTACGCGACATGGCGGGGGACGTCTTTGGCCTGAAGCGGGCGATCGATGACGGCTCTATTCCCGGACCGCGGGTCTATCCGTCCGGTGCCATGATCTCGCAGACCAGCGGGCACGGCGATTTCCGGCTGCCTGCGCAGGATAACCCAATGTTCGGCGGCGCACGCCCTGTGTCGGACCAAAAGGGCCACGGGGCGCAGGTTGACGGGGTCCCGCAGATACTGGCCGCGACGCGCGAACAACTTCGTCTGGGCGCCTCACAAGTCAAGCTGGCTATCGGTGGCTCGGTCAGCGGGATCAACGATCCGCTCGACACGACACAGTTCCTGCTGGAGGAAATTCAGGCGGCCGTTGCAGCGGCTGAGAACTGGGGCACCTACGTGACCGTCCATGGCTACACGACCCGCGCGGTCAACCAGGCGATCGACGGCGGCGTGAAGTCGATCGAGCACGGCCAGCTTCTGGACCGTCCCACACTGGAGCGCATGGCTGCCGAAGGCGTCTGGCTGAGCATCCAACCCTTTACGATCTGTAGTGAAGCCGGGCTCACCGAAGCGCAGAATGCAAAGCAGGCAATCGTCTGTCAGGGCACCGGTCAGGTTTATGAATGGATCAAGGAACTGCCAGACCTGAAAGTTGTGCATGGCACCGACATCTTCATCAGCCCGGGTCCTGGCATCGGTGTCAGCGAGGAAGTCGAACAGATGGAGCGTCTGCTTGACTGGTTCACGCCTTACGAAATTCTGAAGATGTCTACCGGCAACGCCACCGAACTGCTGCAGTTGTCTGGTCCGCGCAATCCTTATCCCGGTGTGCTGGGCCGTGTCGAGGAAGACGCATTGGCAGATCTTCTGCTCGTGGAGGGCAATCCGCTGGAGGATATCAAAAAGGTCACGAACCGCGACAATATCAAGATCATCATGAAGGATGGCAAAATCTACAAGAACACGCTTCCCTAAGGCTTGAACAGATCTGGCTGTCCGGTTGTGAGGGCGGTTAATACTCTATGATACGAAAAATCCTAGGAGGAGACCCCATGAAGACCTTAATTTGCACCGCCGTTGCTGGCGTGCTTGCCTGCGCCACTGGGGTGGCTTTTGCGCAGGGCGGCACGTCGGATGGTCCGATTCTGTTCACTAATGTCGACGTGTTCGATGGGGTGACGCTGGAACTGAGGCAAGACGTCAACGTTGTGGTCACCGGCAACAAGATCACGCAGATTACCGCCGACGACATAGCCGTGGCCGGTGGGCAGGTGATCGACGGTGACGGGTACACGCTGATGCCCGGGCTGATGGATACGCACACGCATATGTCGATGGTGTCGATTCCCGTGGCGCGGTTGTTTAACGACCATCCAGGTTATGCCTTCATCCGGTCGACGGTTGATGCCGAAGACATGCTGATGCGCGGTGTAACCACGGTGCGCGACATGGGCGGCAACGTGTTTGCGCTTGCGGCAGCGATCGACGAAGGCCTCGTGCCGGGGCCGCGGATCTACCCGTCTGGTCGTTTTGTCGGCCAGACGTCCGGTCACTACGATTTCCGCGCCAGGTCCGATACACACCGCGTCTTCTCCGGTACCGAACCGACCTCTGACCGTCTCGGCTATAGCTTCCTTGCCGATGGTGTTCCACAGGTGCTTTCGGCGGTGCGGGAAAACCTGCGGCTCGGAGCGTCACAGATCAAGATTGCGGCCGGTGGAGGCTATGCCTCGCCCACCGATCCGCTCCTGTCGACCCAATACACTTTCGAAGAGATGAAGGCCGCAGCGGATGCCGCTGCCGACTTTGGTACCTATGTGACTATGCACGCCTACACGCCGGAATCCATCAATCGTGCAATCGACGCCGGGATCAAGGATGTCGGCCACGGTCAACTTCTCGACAAGGCAACACTGGAGCGGATGGCTGCAGAAGGGGTCTATCTAAGCACGCAGCCCTTTACCGTCTGCAACGAGCCCCAGCTCGACGATTTCTCGAACGAAAAACTGGCGATTGTCTGCAAGGCTACCGCCGAGATGTACCAGATGGCCAAGGAAATCCCGGACCTGAAGGTCACCTACGGCACGGACATGTTCAACCTCCCTGACCCCTCGGATCAGATCAAGCAGATGGAACGGCTCCTGCCCTGGTTCGAGCCAGGCGAGATCCTGAAGATGGCCACCGGCAACGTGACGGGACTTCTCGCGATGAGCGGTATGAAGAACCCGTATCCAGACGGTCCGATTGGAGTGATCGAGGAAGGTGCTTATGCGGACATCCTGTTGGTCGACGGCAATCCTCTGGAGACGCTGGACGCGGTGACCGACACCGACAACCTCAAGATCATCATGAAGGACGGCAAGATTTACAAGAACACGCTGGAGAACTGAGATGAGACTTGTCAGCGCTGTTTTGGCCACGGTGATTGCTATTCTGATCACACCAATCGCTCCGCCGGCTGCGGCGGGGCAATTGGCCACTTGGTCCTCACTGGCACCGACGGTTGAACCCTATGACGATCCGTTCGCCGAGATGCCCTCCAAACAGATCTCTGATCTGCGCACTGTACTCCGTGCCGACTTGGCCGACGCCGCGGGTAACTTTGACACAGATCTGGCCGAAGCGGCAAAAGCCGCGCGGCTTCGGCTTGAGGAAGCAGGCCTCGACATCGAGCATCTGTTTACGCAGCGCGAAATTATCATGCAGCGGCGAGAGAATGAGACGCTCGGCGTCACCACGACGCATCTCGACAAGACTATCATCATGGACGGGTACGTTTTGCCGCTGCGTGCGGAGGGCGGGATGATTGTCGAGTTCCTGCTGGTGCCCTGGGTTGGGGCTTGCATACACACGCCTCCGCCGGCCCCAAACCAGATTGTCCATGTTAACTACCCCGAAGGTTTCGAGGTGACTGGCATGTTCACGCCGGTCCGTCTCGAGGGGCGCCTCACGCATCGCCCGTCGGAATACGATCTATTTCTTGTCGATGGCACGCGTCGCATTCCAGCATCCTATGCGATGGAGCAAGCCACTATCGGCGGAACACCGGGCGAGATCGTTGCCTCTGAGACGGCGGCTGCCGATCTGTCGTGGTTCGCGGCGGCACAGGCCAAGATCACGAATGTCTTCACCGCAGCGATGACGAACATGGAACAAGGCCGGTCTGCGGGCACTGTCGGCCTCGCGCTGCTGATTGCCTTCGCCTATGGCGCACTGCACACGCTGGGGCCCGGGCATGGCAAGGCCGTTGTCATTTCCTACTTTATTGGGGCGGGCGGCAGCTTGCGCCGCGGAGTCGCCATGGGGGTTCAGATCGCCGTAATGCACGTTTTGTCTGCGATTGTGATCGTGTTCCTGCTCGATTTCGCGGTAAGACAGGCGACCGGCGCGGCACCTTCGGACTATCGCATGATCCGAATGGCGAGCTATGCGCTGATCGTTGCCATCGGTGCGGTCATGCTCTGGCGTTCGCTCGCCGCCGTCCGGGTCCGCCGAACGACCGAAATGGCAGGTGACACCCACCACCATCATCATCATCACGATGATCACGCCCATGCCGGCTGCGCGGCCTGCTCTGCTGCGCAAAACACGGCCCGCGGCGGCAAGTGGATCGCGGCTGCTGTTGGCATCGTGCCGTGCACCGGTGCTTTGATCGTCATGCTCTTCGGTCTTGCAAATGATCTGCTGATCCCGGCAATCATGATGGTTCTGGCTATCTCTGCGGGCATGGCGGTTACTATGTCGGCCATCGGCGTTGCTGCGATCTGGGGGCGCAACTGGGCTGAAACGCGCGTTGCGACAAACCCACAGCGGCGGTTCCGTTTTGAGGCCGGTGCGCGGATCGCGGCGGCAGCTTGCGTGCTTCTGATAGGTGCCACACTCTTTGCAGGGACGGCGATGTACGATCCCGGGGAGAGGCCTGAGCAAGGACTGCAACTTGTTCAATCGACCGTTCCGAAATAGCCGAACTATGGGCACACATCCGTGAATTCCACCCCATCTGGGTCAGCGGCGATGTCGAGGCGGAGACGAGACATTCAACGGTGACTTATTCAGACGGGCAAGGCAAAGTCGAAGCCGGCTATGTGATCGAGGCTTCTTCTGTCGAACCTTATTCGAACTGACCTGGAGGCATCGATGAACACCAGGGATTCCCTTGTTGCAGCTATTTTTCTCGCGGCTCTCCTGGGCATGATCGTCATGGTGCTCAATGTGCCCGTGGGGATCGACCCGAAGAGATTTGGCGCGCTTGTCTTTGGCGCAATTCTGATCTTTGGCGCACTCAACCTGGTCCTGGTATTGCTGGAGGCCCGCAAAAACAGGAAGGACCGGACGTAGCAACTGGACACTGTCCATGAGGGGCCTGTTGGGGGGGGCGTGGCATCATTTCGGGCCACCCGTTTTTGGCAGAACGCAAGGTTTCGCGGTTTCATCGACCGGGCCGGTTCCCTGAAAGATCTTGCCCAGCAGGCTGAGCGGCATGGAGAGCACCTCGCCGATGGCGCGGCCGGCACCGGCATCCCTGACGGTGAGTTTCGGTTTGCCGATCGGTCCCTCCAGCTCGAAGGGAGAGACGATTTCGACCAGTTGTTTGCGTTTCGGGCGTGGCAGGAAACCGAGTTTCAGGGTATCGGCCTTCAGATTGACCTGTCCCGAGCCGACGACTTGAACATCCTCGGTTTCCAGAATGAGCGTCTCAGTCGTGGCTGTGCCGTTCTTGAACTGGAACGGCAACACGGCGCAGACCAGTTTCGAGGTCTTCCCGCTGCCGCCGGTCGAGAGCCAGGTGACCAGATTGAGCCCAGAGAGATCAAGGAGGCGGTTAGGCAGCACACCACCCCAGAGCGAGCCGGAGACCTTTCCGGAGAGCGTCTTGCCGAGAGTGCGCGCTGAAGCGCCTGATCCGGAAACATCGAAGCTCAGATAGGCAGTGCTGTTGAAATCCGTCGCCTGGCCCAGTTCCCTCAGCAACTGGCCGAACCTGAATTTCTCAACCCGCCCGCTGGCGGAGAGGTTGACCGGCGCGCTGGAAAGATCCGCGCCGAAGTCGCCGTTGATGGTGCCGCCAAGATAGGAAAGAGACAGCGGTGCAAGCGCGATCCGGTTCTTTTCATAGGTCAGTTTGCCTTTGACATCGCCTGCCTTCTTGCCTCCTGAGACGAGCTGCTTGATCAGAAGGTCGAGTTCCGCCCGAAGGGTTTTCTCAATTGGGACTGTGATTTCCACATCGGGTTTTTTGAAGGATATGCCGTTTCCTGCAAGTTCTACCGGGCCTTGAAAGTCGGTAAAATCGAGCTTGTCGGAGACAATCGTCCCGCCGAGGAGCCAGTTGCCGGCGGTGTCCGGTTCGCTCAGGGAAAGATCTGCTTTCAATTGAGACTTGCCCGAGATCATGTCCCCGCTCATGGCCAGGACACTATCGGACAATGACACGCGTCCGTTGAAATCGACCGGCTGGAGGCCGGGTCTGTCTGGCCCGCCTATCGCGGACAAAAACGGCGGAAAATCAGGCACGGAAAAAGAGACTTCAAAAGCAAGCTCATCGATGCGCCGGAACTCCGGCACCGAAAGTTCATAGGTGAGGGCAAACAGATCCGTTCCGGACACTTGCCCGGTCAGATCCTTCAATCCGAATTGGCCATTGAAATTGTCCAGGGAAAGGCTTCCGGTGAGGGTGCCCAGATCCTCCCCCGATTGCCCCACAGGCACAAAAAGGCTGGTGGTCGGGAAAGCATAGGTTCCGGTGAGTTGTATTTGTCTGAGATCGACAAGGTCTCCAATTTCCCCGGAAAGGGCAAGATTGGGGGCATCTCTTGGCCCGTTCTTTATCGCCAATCCGATCAATCCAACCGTGCCATCGGCGTTCTTGACGATCCTTTCGGCCGAAATCGGGCCGATTTCATCAAGATCAAGGATAGCGGCGCTTGTCTTGATCTTGCCGTCCAGCAATTCAACCTGTTGAAAGGATCCGCGCAGGCGTCCTGCCACACCCGTCAAGCTGAGCGCGAGGGCCGCGTCGGTGTCCTGATCCGGCGGAGGACCGAGGTCGACGGAAAAGGTCAGGTCGATCGCTTCGTCCTTTGCCGCCGGAACAACGTCTCCCATAACGGTGAGACGGGTTCCCGACGCGGCGTTCAGGCTCAGCGTCAAGTCGTTTTGCCGGAGTTCGTTGACCGGCCCTTTAAGCTTGGCTTTGTATGCGCCCGTCGCCTCGATAGCGCTCTCGATGTTGAATGCCGAGAGCAAAGCGTCAAGCGAATTGGTCTCGGTCGTCACCAATCCGTCGAATTGCGCGATCGGGTTTGAATAATCAGCAACGCCCGTAAGGGAAGCCGAGAAGGCTGGGCTGGTTGTGTGGAGGGCGACATCTGCCTTCAGCAAAGCATCCGTGGTGACGGACTTTCGGATGCTGCCGCTCAAGGTCATGGGGGTTTCGTTCAAAAAAGCGCGCATGGTCAGCGACGAAGCTTCCCGGGAGTCAGGCGTTTCCACCTTCAGCTCTTCGATGAATATCTTTTCATTCCAGCCGTTTTCCGCGTCGCTATAGGTGAAGGCAGCGTTCGCAAA
The DNA here is from genome assembly GCF_000158095.2 of Roseibium alexandrii DFL-11. Classification (NCBI taxonomy): domain Bacteria; kingdom Pseudomonadati; phylum Pseudomonadota; class Alphaproteobacteria; order Hyphomicrobiales; family Stappiaceae; genus Roseibium; species Roseibium alexandrii. The sequence goes on along the minus strand of NZ_CM011002.1, from coordinate 1,471,886 downwards.
TTTGATATTCTCGTAAAACGGGTTTGCGAGCAGCCCTGTGACCAGCGTTTCCGGGAATCCTGTCTCTTCTTCTGATAGGGGTTGTGCAGAGCGCGCAAAATCGAAAGAAATACCGGAGATTTCAAAATTTGAGACGCCTCCGGTTTGCCCCAGCAAAAGGCCATATGGAGCGTCGAAGGCAATTTGCTCAAATGCGCGGCGATCGGCAGAAGCATCTTCACCGTTATAAGAGGCGAAATACGCCTCGGAAATCGAAATGCCGATCGCGTTCCCGAGGTCAAGCGATACGTTCCCTCGGACATCGACCGGCTGCCCAAGTTTTTCGGCCAAAATGCGTTCAACCACAGCTTGCCTTGCGGGAAGCCCCGGCCGTGTGAAAAGAACAGCCCCTGCAAGCAGGACAGCAACACCGAAAAAGCCAATGATCGTGAGGTATTTACGCTTTGGTAGCCCGGTAGCCATACGTCACGCCATCTGTCCCGTTGTGTTCGTGCTCGAATGAAGCCTATCAAATCGAAGCAGGACCGTGTTCCTATTGTTAAGCGAGGCAGGTAATTTTTGGACTGCTCGAGCCTGTGACAGCTTGGACGAGGCAAAAGTGTTAGCCGTGCCGGTTGGCGGTCAAAAGACTGTAAGTCGCGCTGGCTAGATTGACACCTAATGAAGGGATTGGGGAAACGTGTTTGCAACGCTCTTTCGGGTCATGCTCGGGCTAAGTGTGCTGCTTGCAGCCCTTTATGCGAGTGCGGCGAGCTATTACTGGCTGGGCTGGCCCGACGCCGTTCGCATCGGGCTTGCGATCTTCATCACGCCGGTTATTGCAATTGCCTGGTTCCTGCCGGGTGACAGGGGTATTTGGCGGCGAAGCGTATCGATCATTGCCCTGGCGGTCTTCTTTATTGCCTATGCGGGTAAGACACCCTATCCGCAGACATTTGTCCCTCTACATGCAAAGGTCGCTGGCGTTGCCTTTGACGGAAGCCGTGTGACTATCACCAACTTTCGGGACGCGGTGCATCCGATCGGTGCACCGGCGGAGCCACGATGGATCACCAGAAGCTTTGATCTTGCAGACCTTGTCGGCGCCCAATTCGTGCTCCAACCCTTTGGCAACTCGCTGGCAACCGTTCACGTGATGACCAGTTTTGAGTTTGCCGACGGAGACCATCTGGCCGTCTCATTCGAGGCACGCCGAACGAGCTGGGACAAGTTCGATCCGCTGGCGGGTTTTTTCCGGCATGATCAGCTCTACGCTGTTCTGGGCACAGAACGCGATCTCTTTTGGAAACGTCTGGCCCATGTTCCGCCAAACGATCTATATGTGTTCGAGATCACGCGGTCAGATGCCGAAATCAGGGCCTATTTGCGCAGGCTGCTCGAATTTGCGAGCAGCCTCCAAGAGCAGCCTCAGTTCTATTCCACGATTTCGGAGAGCTGTTTCACCACCTTGCTGAACCTTATGCCGAGGCTTGAAAAGGTTGTGCCGTGGTACGATCTGCGGCGCTGGGTGCCCGGGGCGTCGGTAGGCCTGTTTCAGGAGCTGGGGCTTGTCGATTCATCCGTGCCGACAGAACAACTCGTCATCCGGCAAAAACTCGTAAACGGCGTCCGCCCGCCCTGGGAATTCGCGACGTCAAATGAATGGAGCGACCACTTCCGGTCGAAAATCGGAGCGCCATGACAGGAAGCGTCGCGATGGAAGCGCAGATGCTCGGGCGCCCGTTTTGGGCGATCAGCTTTCACCTTTTCCGGATCTCTCCGGAATGACGGTCATGGTCGGGTATGCGAAGGACGAGAGCCTGAATTGCCGGCCGGATCGCGCATGTGACAACCTCATTGAGAGATATCCGGATGTGCCGGCAAACAAAGGCGAGGAGCCAGACCGCCGCTCCAGTCAGGCTATTGCGGAGCAGAAACATCGCAAGCAAGAGCAGTGCACTGAGACCGAGTGCGCTGCCGTCCAGGCCAAGCGCCCAGTTTTCCAGCTGCTCAACCATGTTTGCGAGAATATTGCGCAACGCCTGCATCGTCTCGCCTCCTGCAACGGTGAATGCCTAGCGTAGTAACATTAATTGTTTCGTGAAATGGGATGGTGCTGGATAGACTGGGCCTGCTTATGCGACCTAAAACTCGGGTCGATCGGATAGACTGGGCAACCCGAGCGCTTCGACGCTTGCTTCGTCGGAAATTTGCTCCCATTCGGTTATTCGTCGAGATCGCAAAAAGTGGCTGCTTCCCGCCCAACATTGCCGTCACTGTGCCTAAAAAAATGTGGTTTGTGGATCGGATGGGCGCAATTCTATGTGCCGGGAATGGTGCAGGCTCTTTGGCTGCAGCCATACGTGGAACGCTCTAAAAGCCGCGCGGTTGTGGATTAGCCCCCTGAAAGTGGTCCACCAACTGGGATAGATTATCCCACAAATTGGAGGATCAGCGATGGCTGGGAAAAGAGAGAAGCCGGAAGAGATTGTATCGAAGCTTCGGCAAGTTGAAGTGCTGCAAGGACAAGGCGCAACGATTGCCGAAGCGGTTCGACAGATCGGCGTGACGCAGCAGACGTTCTATCGGTGGCGCAAGCTCTATGGTGGGATGCAGCGGTCACAGCTCACGCGACTGAAAGAACTGGAGAAAGAGAACCAGCGGCTTCGACGTGCGGTATCTGATCTGACTTTGGACAAACTCATCTTGAGCGAAGCAGCGAAGGGAAACTTTTGAGCCCTTCGCGTCGTCGTAAATGCATCCGCCATGTGCGGCAGGAACTGGGCGTGTCTGAGCGCCGGGCCTGCCGCGCGCTTGGTCAGCATCGATCCACACAACGTAAGGTGCCACGAGGCCGAGCCGATGAAGAGCGGCTGACCGATGACATCATCGAATTAGCGGACAAATATGGGCGCTATGGGTATCGCATGGTGACGGGTTTGCTGAACAATGCGGGCTGGAGTGTGAATCACAAGCGTGTCGAACGTATCTGGCGGCGCGAAGGGCTGAAAGTCCCACAGAAACAGAAGAAGAAAGGTCGGCTTTGGCTGAATGACGGGTCATGCGTGCGTCTCAGGCCAGAGCGCCCAAACCATGTTTGGTCCTACGACTTTGTCCAGGATCGCACGGCTGATGGCCGAGTATATCGGACGCTCAACATCATCGATGAATATACAAGGGAGGCCCTGATGATCCGCGTTGATCGTAAGCTCAACTCCACGGACGTGCTGGATGCGCTGACAGATTTGTTCATCTTGCGCGGTCCTCCGCAATACATAAGGTCGGACAATGGCCCTGAGTTTATTGCCGAGAAAGTACGCGACTGGATCGCCGCCGTCGGGGCCAAGGCAGCCTACATCGAACCAGGTTCGCCCTGGGAGAACGGGTACTGCGAAAGCTTCAATGCACGGTTCAGGGACGAGCTGTTAAACGGTGAGCTGTTCTACAGCCTACGAGAGGCGCAAATCCTTATCGAGAAGTGGCGCATTCACTACAACACCGTCAGGCCGCACAGCGCCTTGGGATATCGTCCCCCAGCGCCAGAAAGCATCGTTCCGATAGACCAGAGACCGACGATGCACTAAAAATTAATCCGGACCACCCAATGGGGGCACACCAGTTGCGGCCAGTGTTCCTATTGGAGCAATGGTTGCGCTTGCCGAAAGTCACGGATTTGCGGGCCTTGAAGGTGGAACCTTCGCAATGGGGTCGGGCGAGCACTACCGGGAAGAGGCGCCTGTCCGCCAGGTCACCTTGCAGCCGTTTTCCATTCAAAAGACGGAAGTGACAAACGCAAAGTTCGCAGCGTTTGTGGAAGAGACCGGTTATGTAACGACGGCCGAGAAGGATCTGGATCAATCGGACTACCCGGGTCTTCCCCCGGACCTTCTGAAGGCCGGTTCGATGGTGTTTGCCCAGCCAAAAGATGCTGTTGCGCTGAATGACATCAATCTTTGGTGGCGTTACGTCCCGGGTGCTCAATGGCGGCATCCCCGTGGTCCCGAAAGCTCGATAGAAGGGCTTGAAGACCATCCCGTCGTTCAGGTGTCGATCGAGGATGCAAAGGCTTATGCGGCCTGGGCAGGCGGCCGCCTTCCGACAGAGGCTGAGTGGGAGTTTGCGGCGCGCGGCGGACTGGATGGTGCCCAGTTCTCCTGGGGCGAGGATTACGATCCATCGGAAGGCTGGAAGGCAAACACCTGGCAGGGCGTCTTTCCAAGTATCGACACCGCAGATGACGGTCATCATGGCAGTGCGCCCGTCGGTTCATATGCGTCCAACGGGTATGGATTATACGACATGGCCGGAAACGTCTGGGAATACGTGTCCGACTGGTGGATCCCTGGCCATCCGACCAAGGATCAAACCAACCCGGGCGGCCCGTCCAAGACGCTCGCAGAGCAGTTTGCCAATTCGGCTGTTGGCGCCCGGCATGTGGTCAAGGGCGGTTCCTGGCTCTGCGCACCCTCGTACTGTTTTCGTTACCGTCCCTCCGCGCGGCAGCCGGCGGAGCGGAGTCTTGGCTCCAATCACATCGGTTTCCGGATCGCGCGTGATGGTGTGAACTAACTAACTGGAGGCAGTTTTGGATCCTCTCATGATTTTTGCGCTGATCGTGCTGCTGGTGTTGCTGGCAACCTTGATCGGTGGATGGCTGTTTCTTGCTGTCTGGCCTGGAAAAATCGCAAAAAGGCGTGGGCACCGGCGCGCGGAGGCCGTGACGATGTGCGGCTATTGGGGGGCGCTTACGCTGGGTCTCTTAATGCCAATTGCCTTCATCTGGGCCTACACAGACGGTGAAGAGCCTTCCCGAAACAGCGGTGCGGAGGGCGACACATGATTGTTTTCCTGACCCTTTGTTATTGCGCTGTTCTGTTCGGCCTTATCAAGGCCGGTGTCATCCGGCTCACCCCCTTCTGGAAGGCCTCTCCGGTTCTCTGGCTGGTCTTGCTGCTGGTTGTTCTGTTCATACCGATGCAATGGGGCGCCCCCAGCGGACCCATCCGCTCCTATACGTCCGTCATCGAAATTGTACCCAACGTGTCTGGGCAAGTGACCGATGTGCCGGTTCAACCCCTGATGCTGGTGGAAGAAGGGACGGTCCTTTTCAAGATTGATCCAGAACCGTTCGAAGCGGCAGTTTCCCGCAGCCGGGCCGCGCTTGCGGAAGCAAAACAAGCGGTCCCGCAACTTGAAGCAAGTTTTGGGGCTGCCGAAGCGTCGGTTTCTGAGGCTGTGGCAAATCGGGACCGGGCCAAGGACGAATTCGACCGGCTGCGCACCGCAAACGAGAATGCGACAGCTTTGGGCCGGCAAAGCACGCCATTTTCGGAAAGCGATGTTGAACAGCTTCGGCTCACTTATCTTGCGTCCGAAGCCTCGCTGACCCGTGCCGAAGCGACAGCGGAGCAGGCGCGTCTGGCCTTTACCTCTGAAATCGATGGTCAAAACACAACGGTTGCGCGCCTTGAAGCAGATCTCCGCCGGGCGGAGTTCGATTTGCGCGAAACTGTCGTCAGAGCGCCAGCAGATGGGTATGTCCTCGCATTGACCTTGCGTCCGGGTCAAAGGGTCAGCAACCTGCCGCTCAGATCCTGGATGGCATTTGCGCCGGTGGCAACCGGCCGTGTTGTTGCCTCCATCCCGCAGACGCGTGTCCGGTTCATTGAACCGAACCAGCCAGCTGAAGTTACGTTTGCCTACCTTCCTGGCAAGGTGTTTGCCGCGCAGGTGGAGTCACTTGTGAGGATCACCGCAGCGGGCCAGTTGCCGCCAAACGGAATCCTTCCTTCCCTTTCCCCGCATCACGGACCGAACGAAACAATGGGCGTGGTGCTTAAGATAGACGACAGTGGCGGCGGGTTTGCAGAGATGCCCGGCGGGATCGGCGGGACCGCTGCGATCTATACACAAACGGCAGGAGCAACACATTTGATCCGCAAGGTGATGATCCGAATGGATGCCTGGCTCAACTATGTCAGGCCGAACTGACAGAACTCCTGGTCCCAAAAAGCGGTCGTTCGGTGCACGTGCGATGGACATCCGCTTCGGGCCGGGTTTTTGACGCTAAAGCAAATTCGGCAATCCGGGAAACAACGGTCCGTGACCGTTATTCTTTTTCTCGGTCACGAATGTCTGCTAGTCGAAATTTTCGGAAGTTTTGTCGGTCAAATCGGCGGTGGACCTATGCCAGGCAACTCATATTTTTGCCAGAGTTCCGTTTAGTTCACCAGCATTGGACATGACAGCAAAAATAGACATACCGGCCGACAACAGTGATTGTCCCTATCGTCATCGAAATGTAGTGATTAGCTATCGCGCGATAAGCAGTTTTCGAAAAACGGTCAGGAGCAGACACGACACATGAGCCTCATTACGATTGCATGGTCTTTCGTTTCGGCGATCGGCGTGACGGTGTTTTTCGTCCAGCTGGTCCTATGGCGGGCACACAAGGGCAATCTGGCACCTTTGTTGGCAGCTACCATGGCGTTGTCTGCTGCCGGTGGCGCAATCTGCGAACTTGTCATGGCAAAGGCGGCGTCCGTTCGCGTCTTTGAAATAGCCATCCTTCTCAACAACGTGATGGTTTTTTTTCTCGTCATACCAATGGTCTGGTTCGTTCGTTTGCGGCTTGGAACCGGCCCCATATGGCTCGCGGGTGCCATCACTGTGCTCTGGATTATTGGTCTTGGCGTCAACTTGTTCTTGCCGGGAGACCTGACCTTCAGCTCCATCGAAAGTTTGCAAAAACGTCCAACCTTCTGGGGTGAGACCTTCAACACTCCGGTGGGCACTGCCAACCCATTCCGGATCGTCAGTGAAGTCGCAACTTTGCTGATAATTATGTTTACAGGCTGGGCCACGATTGCAGCATTTCGAGACGGCCTACGGTTTCATGCGTTGCGGACGGGCGGGCCCGTTCTGTTTTTCATCCTTGCCGCCGGTATTCATACGGTGTTTGTCGACCTGGGAATGGTTGGCACACCTTATATGATCTCTTGGGCGTTCATGGCGATCGCGATCGCTCTCGGATCCGAAATCGTCGGTGATGCGGTATCGGCCGCAAGGCTTCACACGCAACTTCAGCAAAGCGAATCCCGATGGCAGGCGCTGTTTGACAATGTCGATCTCGGGGTCATCGGGGTTTCGGCAGAGGGGCGCATCACCTTTGCGAACCGGTCCATGCTCTCTTTGCTCGGCCGAGCGGACTGCGACGTTGTTGGCCAGCCATTGGAAAATTTTGTTCCCCCTGCGCTCCGGGGCGAGTTGGCGTCGCGCATCTCAACGGCAAGGCAGGTCGGACCGAGGGCCCGGACGGACTATCCTTTGCTCGACGCGGAGGGGAAAAGTAAAGATGTCGTTTGGTCTTTGGTGGCGATTCGTGATCATGACGAAACGATCACAGATTTCATGGCGATCTGCGATGATGTGACGGCGGCTCGGAGGACAGAAAATGATCTCAACGAAACACGGCGAACGATTGAAAAACTTGATCGCTCAGCGGCATTGGCCGAGATCACGGCGGGCATAGCACATGAACTCAATCAACCTCTTGCGGGTATTTTGAGCAACGCTCAAGCCGCCCGCCGAATTCTCCCGAACTCACCAACTCCAATAAAGGATCTCGCGGAAATTCTAGATGATATCATCTATGACAACAAGCGAGCCCGGGACATCATCATCGGGTTGCGCCAACTTCTGTCGCCCCAGGTTGGGTCCATGTGCCCGGTTGCAATGGCTGCGGTTATTGAGGATATCCGGAGGCTTCTTTCCAGTGAAATGACAACACGAGGCATTTCGTTGGCCATTGAGGACATGCGGATTGTTCCGATGGTGCAAGCCAACAAGGTTCAGATCGAGCAAGTGTTTTTGAACTTGATCCTCAACGCAGCACATTTGCTGATGGATGATGGGTCCGAAGAACCCAAAATCGAAATTCGGTGGCGCGTTCGAGGTAAAAAACTGGCGGTTTATGTCATTGATAACGGGCCCGGCATTAACCCGGCCATGCGCAAAGCCATTCTACAGCCAGGCGTTACAACCCGGAAAGACGGATTGGGCATGGGGCTAACAATAGTCAAAAGAATTATCGAGAGCCACGGCGGGAAGATTGGCTTTACCAGCCGGGCTGACCGGGGCACTGTCTTCCGGTTCACTGTACCTTTGTCGCAAGACGAACCGGGTGAGGTCTGAGGCCTATGTACAAGGTCTGCATTGTAGATGACGATCCCTCCACCTGCCGGGCCTTGCGCCGATTGCTCGATGCGGCCGGATATCAAACGACCACGCATCAGTCAGCCACTGAGTATCTCGCCGCACCTGCAACAGCTACACCGGATTGTCTGTTGCTTGATATCCATATGCCGGAGTTGGACGGCTTGAGCTTGCAGACAAAACTGAATGAGACCGGAGACGCACCTCCGATTGTCTTTCTTACCGGTCGCGGCGATGTCCCGATGTCGGTTCAGGCGATGCGGGCCGGCGCTGCAGATTTCCTGCTGAAGCCAGTGGATGAGGATGATCTCTTTGCTGCCATCCAGAGGGCGGTGACGGAGCGAAAAAAGGACCTGCCGCCGTCCAACGCTGATGAGGAGAAGTTGCGAGCGCACTTGGCGCTTTTGACACCGCGGGAAGACGAAGTCCTCGACGTGATGTTGACGGGTGCACTCAATAAGGAAATCGCCGCCAAGCTTGGAATCGCAGAGCGGACAGTGAAAATGCACCGTGCGCGTTTAATGCGGAAACTCGATGCCAAAACTCTGCTTGATTTGGCACCGTACATTCCCTTCAAGCAAAACTAAGTTTTTGATAAAGTTATAATTACAGAGATGAGAGAAACTACGTAGCACCTGAGGACAGCTAGTCAACGGAGCACGCCCGCGTCAATCTTCGAGAAGCGCAAATAGCAAGGTGTGGCGGGCAAATGCTGAAGATACTGACGAGAGCGGCTGCGGCCTTGTGTCTTTTGACATATACGGCGCAGGCGCAAGACGGATCCGACGATCTCGCGGCGAAGACGCAAAATCCGATTGCGTCGATGATCAGTGTTCCTTTTGAGAACACGTTCGACTTTGGTGCTGGGAACGGCAATGCCTGGATCATGAACGTGCAGCCGGTGATCCCGGTGACCGTTGGCGACTGGAACCTCGTCAGCCGAGTGATTGCACCGATCGCAGACGCACCGGGCGGCGTTCAAACGCCAGGCAATCCGAATTCGATCGGCTCGGGGCGGGCGTTTGGTCTTGGGGACATCAATTATTCTCTATTCGTTTCTCCAGCCGAAGCCGGACGTTTCATCTGGGGTGTTGGTCCATCTGTGACCCTTCCGACCGCCACCGATTCGCGTCTTGGTTCGGCAAAGCTGTCAATGGGGCCAACCGCCGTGGTGCTGACCCAGCCAAAACCTTGGTCGCTCGGAATTCTCGCGCGCCAGCTCTGGTCGGTCGCCGGGCCGGACGGGCGTGCTGACGTCAATCAGTTCATGGTTCAGCCCTTCGTGAACTACAATTTCGGCGACGGCTGGTACGCATTTACAGATCCACCGATCACGGCCAACTGGGAGGCCGCATCAGATCAGATGTGGACCGTTCCGGCCGGCGGCGGTCTCGGAAAGATTTTCAAGATGGGCAACCAGCCGATGAACGTACGTGCTGGTGCCTTTGCCAATGTGATCAAGCCCGATGCGGCACCGGATTGGTACGCCAAGCTGACGGTGCAGTTCCTGTTTCCAAAATAGTCCCGATCGGGCAATGCGACTGTTTAGTTTTCTTGTTTCTCTAAGAGGGAGGTTGCCGAACATGAAGGCGCTCAAACACTTGACCATGGCCTGTGCCCTGGCACTGCCAGGGGCGCTGCCAGCGCTCGCACAGGACACCAAACCAAACATTTTGATGATCATGGCCGATGATGTCGGTATCAGCAATGTGAGTGCCTACAGCCGCGGCATGGCGGGGTACAAAACGCCTAACATCGACCGCATCGCAAGCGGTGGAGCGTTATTTACCGACTACTATGCAGAGCAAAGCTGCACGGCTGGGAGATCTGCATTTATCACCGGCCAGTCTCCGATCCGAACGGGCTTGACAAAAGTTGGCTTCCCGGGCGCATCGATCGGTCTGCAAGCGGAAGACCCAACACTCGCAAAGATGCTAAAGCCGCTCGGATACGTGAGCGGGCAGTTCGGCAAAAACCACTTGGGGGACCGCAATGAGTTCCTGCCAACTGTCCACGGGTTCGACGAATTCTTTGGCAACCTCTATCACTTGAACGCGGAAGAAGAGCCGGAAAACCCGGATTATCCTTCGGATCCAGCCTTCCGCGCCGAGTTTGGCCCGCGCGGTGTTCTCGATTGTAAAGCCAGTGATACGGTAAGCGATATAGATGATGCCCGCTTTGGTCCGATGGGCATGCAGGTATGTGAAGACACCGGCCCTTTGACGCAGGAGCGCATGAAGACGGCTGATGAGGAATTCGTAGGCCGGGCGATGGAGTTTATTCGCTCGAACACAGAAGACGGCAAGCCCTGGTTCACTTGGCTGAGCACGTCACGGATGCATTTTTACACCCACCTCAAAGAAGAGAGCCAAGGTGTAACCGGTCTTGGCGTGTTCGCAGACGGAATGGTAGAGCATGACGGTCATGTCGGCCAGGTGCTCGACCTTCTCGATGAACTCGGGATCGCTGAGAACACGATCGTTCTCTACACAGCCGATAACGGTCCGCATTACAATGAATGGCCTGACGGCGGTCTGAGCCCGTTTCGCGGTGAAAAGAATACCAACTGGGAAGGCGGCTACCGCGTACCCATGCTGGTGCGTTGGCCAGGTCAAATTCCAGACGGCGTGGTGATCAACCCAACAACGTCTGCCCTCGATTGGGTGCCGACTCTCATGGCGGCAGCTGGGGATCCTGACATCAAGCAAAAATTGATGGACGGAACGACGCTGAACGACCGAGAATATAAAGTGCACCTCGACGGGTTCAACCTCTTGCCAAATTTGACCGGAGAAGCGGCTCGTAGCCTGCCGATCCTGACGGAAGATGCCGTAAGGGACGCCGGATGGGGACGGCAAGCCTTCTTCTACTGGAACGATGGCGGTCAACTGGTAGCCCTGCGCTACGACGACTGGAAGCTGGTCTTCAAGGAGCAACGTGCAAAAACCTTTGACGTGTGGACTGAGCCTTTTGTCTCCCTACGTATCCCGAAAATCTTCAATCTTCGCACGGACATGTACGAACGAGCTGACACCGATTCAAACAACTACAATCGGTGGTGGATCAAGAGGATTTTTGCGCTGGTTCCAGCACAGAAGTTCGTCTCCGACTACATCGCCACGTTTGAGGAGTTTCCGCCTCGTCAGAAGCCCGCGAAATTCAATGTCGACGACGCAGTGCAGGCGCTCGCCAACGCAGGCAACAACTGATGAAGAAGCGGCGCCTTGGAAACTGGGCGCCGTTTTTTTCGGGACTTAGAGGGTAGGAACGATGCTGAGAACTCTTTTCTCCATGACCGCGGTTGCAATGATGGCCCTGCCGGGCCTGTCGCAAGCCGCACAAGACCATTGGGCCCAGGACCCCGTTACCGGCTGTGAGATTTGGTCCGACACGCCGACAGAGACCGTGATCGCCACCTGGTCCGGTGCCTGCGCCAATGGCAAGGCATCGGGGATTGGGACGCTGGTTTGGGTTGAGGACGGGGCGCTTGTTGGCACCTACAACGGCGCGATGCTCGGTGGAAAACTGAATGGTCCGGGGATCATGCAATTCAACGCCGAAGACGGGCAAGGGTTTGACCGTTTGGAAGCTGTGTTCATCGACGGTGAACCAACGGGCCCCGGATCGACGCTTTCTGCAAATGGAGATCGGTTCCAGGGCACATTTACCGGAGGTGCGATGGACGGGTTTGGAAGTCTGACAGATGCTGCCGGCAACGTTTATGAAGGCACGTTCAAAGCTGGGCAGCCAGACGGATTTGGCTATCTGAAAGGCGTTGATGGGGAAACCTATCTGGGCGAGTTGGCCGCGGGTGTCTTTGAGGGAGAGGGGCTCCTTCTTCACGCCAACGGCGAGTTCTATGCAGGGGGCTTCAAGACGGGCCTGGCCGACGGTATCGGACGGTATGAGGACAACACCGGTGGCATCTATGCCGGGCAATTCAGCGGCGGCAAGCCGAATGGTATCGGCAATTACCTGACACCCGATGGCACCGCTATCCAGGGACGGTTTGTCGATCAAAAACCGGACGGCATGGTTCTGGTCACAGCGCCCGACGGCACCCAGACGGTTGAAACCTGGGCAAACGGGGAGAAGATGCAATGATAACCGGCGTTCAAAGAACTCGCTCCGTAACTCGGCTCCATATTGCAGTCTGTGCCCTATCTGTGGCGCTGCTCACGCCTGCGCCTGCACTGGCCGATCCGTTTAAAAGTGGCGTGATTGGCGGGATTGGCGGGCTTGCCATTGGCGGCATTATTGGAGGTGGCCGCGGTGCGGCCGTTGGCGCTCTGGTGGGCGGCGTTGGCGGTGCAATCGTCGGCGCCAATGACCAAAAGCGTCAACAACGTGAATTGCGGCGCCCTGCGGCGCCTGTGTCCGCGTCCAGTCCGCTCGTTTCCGGGATTCAAGGGGCACTCGCTGCAAAGGGATACGATCCGGGCGCTGTTGATGGACGCATGGGTCCCGGGACGGCTCAGGCCATCAGCGCCTATCAGCAGGCCAACGGCTTGTTGGTCACCGGTCAGCCCTCACAGGCGCTTTTGGATCATATGCGGGGCGGATGACCCGTGTGCTTCGGTCCTGTTCACAAGCAGGCGAGGTCATGAAGGCTCGTTGCCCCCGGCACCTATCATTTGGAGGACACCGATCTTGTACCGTTGGAATATTGAAGATCTGAGGGTTCATCTGGTCATTGGAGCGCTTGCATTCCTGGCACTCCCTCCATCAATCGGCCATGCCCAACGGGCGCCGGACACAAACTCCATGACATGTGAGGCTGCGCAGAATTACACGAAATCGCAGGGACGGGCCAATTTTAAGACTGGAAACCAGGCCTTCGAGCAGGTCGTTGCCAGCGTTGAACAATGCGTTGATCCACAAGTTGCTCTGATCCCGGTTACAGCGCCAACAAAAGACAACAAGAGTTGCGTCGTCGGTTACGAATGTGTGCGCCAGCGAGGTGGCCGATAAACACCCTTCGGCGATTGAACGGAAGTCCGCAGGATAAGCTTTGTGGGAGGAACGATATGATACTTCGCTGTCTCTTTGCAGGTATGATTGCCGTAGCAAGCATCGCTCCAGCGCAGGCATTGGAGCGCGCTGAAAAAATGATCCGCGCCGTTCAAGAGCCTTTCCTTGGCGATTTTGACGAGATGAAACAGGACAAGATTGTCCGTGCACTCATTTCGTATTCCCTAACGGATTACTTCATTTCAGATGGCGAGGAACATGGCCTCGCAGTGGAATTTCTGCGCGCCTTTGACACCCACATCAACAAGGGCATCAAGAACGAAACGGACAAGATCGCTGTCGTACTCATTCCGACGAGACGGGATCGTTTGTTGCCCGATCTGGTCGAGGGAAAGGGCGACGTGGTTGTTGCCAACCTAACGGTGACACCGGAACGTCTGGAAACTGTCGACTTTGGAGATCCACTCCACACCGGTGTGAACGAAGTCCTTGTCACAGCAGTAGAAGACAAGAAACCAACGTCTGTCGAAGACTTTGCAGGTATGGAAATTCATATCCGGGCCTCTTCCAGTTATTTTGAGAGCTTGGTGCAATTGAATGAGGCGTTAGCGGCAAAGAATCTTGAGCAAGTGGAAATTATCGAAGTCTCGGAGTTTTTTGAAGACGAAGACCTTCTGGAAATGGTCGATACAGGTTTGATCAAGGCTACTGTCGTCGACGACTATACCGCGGCCCTATGGGCACCGGTTTTCAAGAACCTTGTCGTGCACGAGACCGCCCCTTTGCGAGAAGATGCAGAGATTGCCTGGGCCATCCGCAAGGACAGTCCCTTAATGAAGGCCGAGGTCGACGGCTTCATGAAAACTGCGAAAGTCGGCACGGAACTCGGCAACATTCTGACGAAACGCTATTTTTCAGACACAAACAGGATCGTGAACCCGAAGATCGAAGCGTACCAGGAGAAACTGGAACAGCTAATGGTCCTCTTTGATGAAATGGGCAAGAAATACAACATTGACCCTTATCTGTTGGCGGCGCAGGCGTTCCAGGAATCCCGGTTTAACAACAATGCCAAAAGCCATGCAGGCGCCGTGGGTATCATGCAGCTCTTGCCATCCACTGCAAAAGACAAAAGCGTCAACATCAAGAATTTTCGGGATCTTGAAGGCAACATAGAGGCAGGTGCAAAATACAATCGGTTCGTTGCAGACACCTACTTTCCCGACGCAGATATCCCGGAATTCCAAAAGATCCTGTTCGTTCTTGCGTCCTACAATGCTGGACCAAACCGTGTTGCCAGGGTCCGCAAGAAAGCAAGTGACCCCAACACCTGGTTCGACAGCGTCGAATGGGAAGTTGCCAAGGCAGCGGGTGTTGAACCGATAAAATACGTCAAGAACATCTACACCTACTATGTCGCGTTCAAGGAGTTTGCAGCGTTTGATGAAGCGCGTGCGAAACTGGCGGACGAACAGTAAACGCGGCTTGGCAACCAAGCCTGAGGATCAGGGACGCCGACCATGCTGATGCCGAGCCTCAAGCGAACCCTTGGTGCAGGGCTGCTCGTGTTCTTTATCAGCATCATGTTGGTCGCAGCGGTTCTGTATACGCCATTTGCAAGTGGGCTTCGAACCGCCGTCGCAGCCTATGCCCTGACCGAAGCTCTTGAACGACAAGTCGAAATCGGCGGTGATGTGACGGTCGGTCTCGGGCCGTTGATTGGTTTTTCTGCAAGCGACATCCGGCTCGCGCGCCGTGATCCGGCCGCAAATGAAACCCCATGGCACGCCATCGACCATGTTGATGTCAAGATCCCGCTTCATGCGCTCTTGTCCGGAGACCCGAAACCATCGGCGATCCTGTTACGTGGTGTGACGGTATATTTGGCCGGCGAGTTGCCGGAGAATGCCGAAGATGACGCTGTTTCGAACCTTGGAAACTTTGCCGGTCTGCCGACCCGTCTGCTCACAGATCCGATGTCGGAAGACCTCGTTTTGGAAGACATCGTCCTGATAGATCCGGACAAAGGGAACGGATGGGGATACGAGATCGTCGTCGATAAACTGTCATCACAGGCAAGCGCGTCTCGCTCAGACCTGCTCGTTGAGGCCAAACTGCGGGTCGACGATACGCCGGCAACTTTGTTGGCAGTTTTTACCAATCCGCACAACAGTGCTGATGGCAGCAAAACCGGACCCTTTGACTTGCAAATCGGCTTGCCGGGGGGCGAATTGCGCACGTCCGGCGATCTGGACCTTCGTCAGCCCATAGCCGCGGTCGCTGCAAAGCTTGAAGTATCAATTTCGTCATTGGGTAACCTGCTTGACCTTTTGGATCTGAGACGTGTGATAGAGGGAACGGCATCCATGACCGCCAGTCACGCCGGGTCAATCGATGCGCTCGCCATGACCGAACTCCAGCTTGACCTGCAGCTTGAGAACATTGCATCGGTCTCAATATCTGGGGCCGTCCAAAATATGGTCAGCGGTGAAGGCGCGGATCTCGAATTTGCGGTCGATGTCGAGACGGGCCGTTCTCAAGACATTGCGCCTCAATCCGTTTTCCAGGTGGATGTTGAACGGTTTTCGGGCGCGATCAAAGGAGACCGGGAGCGCTTCTTTATTGCTGATCTAACAGTCCAGACCAACCTGGCGTCCGGCGAACTTCAGAGGATTGGGCCGGTTCAGGTCGATCGAATTGTGCGGGACCCGGAAGGCAAATTGGCGCTATTGGGTTTGTCTGTGGTTGCCGGACAATCGGACCCTCCAGTTTATGCCTTTGACGGCAACATGCGTGACGCACTTCAGTTGCAAGGCATCGATGTTGAGGGGCGGTTCAATCTGGATACTGCGCAGCTGCTAGGCTGGCCCGATCCAGATCAAAAGGGTGATTTAGGCCGGTTGCAGGGAACGCTGTCGCTGAGTGACGAGAGCGGGACCTTGTCGATGACGCACCTGAAACTTGCAGCGCAAGAGACCAGCTTCTTTTCGTTAGCTTTGGATCGTCAGGATTTTGAGAAAGGTGGCGACATTTATCCAGCCATTCGGGCAGCTGTTAATGTGCCCGACATCGCAAGCCTTGGAAACCGATTGGGTCTTGAAGCAGTTACACAAGGGCAAGCAAATTTTACCGGCCATGCGTATTACGGCAGCGAGGAGGTCGGTTTTTCAGGCGAACTGGCCGTGGACGAAACACGTTTATCAGGCGATTTGAGTGCCCGGCGGGCCGATGGATATATTGCCCTTAACGGCGGTATTTTCTCTGAGCTTGTCCACCTAAAGGACATCCAGAGGACTGTTCGTACAGCGTTGTTCCTGTCTGGAGGGCAAGACAACCAAGGCAATGAGGTGTCGGTTGAGATCGATACTGATTTAATGGATGCCTTGAGTGCCGATTTGACCATTCAAGTCGATCGCATTGCGGAAGCCGGAGAGGCTGCAAGCGGGTTGGAGGCCCAGCTTTCCTACCGCGAACGGTTGGTGCGGCTCGATCCGGTTCGGTTTCAATTTATTGGCGGCTCCGCAGAAAGCAGTCTTGATGTTGATCTGAAATCGGAGGCTCCAAATTTCTCCCTGGATGGCCGGATCGAAAAGTTGAAGCTTGGGGCATTGCTAAGTTACTTGGGACTGGATCCCATCGTCACCGGCAGTGTTTATGCAAGCTATGATATTAAAGGTGCTGGCGTTTCTTTCGATCAAATCATCAAGTCGGTGAGCGGTAAGACGGCTGTATCGGTCTGGGGCGGCACTGTCGGTTCCCGGATCATTGACCTGAGTGGCATGAGCCTGATCCGATGGATGTTTGGCTCCGGTAACGGGGATGGGACGGCCAAACTTGTGTGTGCCAAGGTACCAATGTCGTTCAAGAATGGTGTTGGGTCATCCAGGTCGATTGTGATCGAAACAGACAATGTTCAAATCGTTGGTGGAGGATCCGTCGATTTGAAAAATGGAACCATCGTCCTGGAGTTTGTTCCGAGGGCAAAGCGTCCTGATTTGGTCGAAATCGTAACAACATTCGCTGTTCGAGGGCCTTTGGCAGGGCCCGAGATCGTCGTTTTGTCCGGCGGGGGTGCTGGACGTGCGGTCGCTGAAATCGTTTCAACGCCTTTGAATATTCTCGGCGCTGTCTTTGGGGCAGGGGGCGCTGGGAATGATAATGCAGGTTCGGAAAAACCGTGCGTTATCCCGAAGGCCAGCGGTCCGAAATAGGTCCACCTGGCACGATTTAGGCCGTCAATTCACCCTGGCGTTTACATGGCTTTTTTCAGTGTCACTCGGCGGCGGCGGCGGCAAATCCGGTGGCCTGTTGAGGAACGGATACCCTGCCGCAGCGCGCCGTCCCTCGTCAAAGAGTTCCGACATTTGCGGTTGGGGAAATTCAAAGACATCAAATGGGATCGGCAAGTCATCAGGGATATACGCAATTCGAACCTCGGCATCCCTTTCGGTTGCATACACCCAAAGCCGGTCCAGTGCCGCGTAGGACGCAAATCGGCCGATCCGCTGGTAGGCCCGTCCGGCAAGGTCGAGAGGCGCACCTGATGGGTTCGCCGCCAAGTTTGGCTCCCGCTGTGTGTTCATCAAGGCATAGACAACAGGTTCAACATCAACTTGTAGGTTTGCTTCTGCGAGTGCAGCGGCATCTGTGCCGGTCATGAAGGATCCGAAGAAAACGAAATTCGTGCCGGCATCCAGATGCATCTGCCCGTAGGTTTTCCCGGCAACCTCAACAGGGAAGTAGACAGGTGGGAACGCAGCAGGCAATGCAATTGCAGCAAGGATCACTTGCCGGTAACGGTGATAACGATCCGGTTCCCCAGACGCGGCAATCGCACCCAAATCCCAGAGTGTCCAGCGATTGTTATCGAAATTTGCGGTCGAAACATACAGCCGGCGTCCGTTGCGATACTCCCTGGCGACGGCGTCAATTACTGTGTCGTCTAGCAGTTCGTTTAGGAGTTTGAGCCCGGGTGTGTTGTCTGCAAAGTGCCCGCTACCCAGCAAGCCGCCGATGATGGTTCCCGGCCCGACCCGGTAAAACTCAGACTGTTTGCCTTCGACAAAAAAACGCGTGAGGATCCGATCGTATTCAGGCCCGAGAAAAGGCAGGTGTTGCCAAGAGAGCGCCAACCGACATTGCTGTCACGACCCGAAAATCAGGGCGCGTCCCGGTCTCAGACCAACCTTTCAGAAAGCCTGCGCCCCAGGCACCGTGGGATCCGCCGCCGGAAATCGAGAGAACAGGATATTCATACGAGCCTGACCGGCCACGCCGCAGATCCTTCACAACCGATGCGCTGCTTGGCAAGCTGTTTATCCGCCGGCCAGGAAGAACAACAGCGGGCGGATCCGCATCGATATCAACCACACCCCACGGCATTACCGAATCCGAATAATCTGTGGGTAGGGCAGGCGGCCGGTTTGGAGCACAGGACGCAACGACAATTGAAACCGCGAGCACAAACAAAAATCTCATCAAGCCGCCTGATACACTCACACACTTGGTCGCTTATCTTATTGCCGTCGTTGTAGCATTGTTCTTTGTCGCTTTGTGAAAATGATAAGCCTCGCGACGTCCAGAATAACGTGAGACTTTATGTAGGACTTGGTGTTTTTCCACTGGGCCGGCTAACCGGTTTTGGACAACGGGCCCATGACGACTTGTGCGACCTTGGTACCTTCCAGCTGAACTCCTACTGCAAAATTGAATTTTCACGCAACGCGCGCAATTCTTGCGCCTCCGGGTTGGCAAGCAGCGCCTTCTGAAGGGCAAGCTCGGCCGCAGCCGGATTTTGAAGCGCGAGATTGAGCCGGACAAGAAAAACCCACGCTTGGACCAATTGCGGATCTAGGCGTGTGACCTCTGTAAAGGCAGCAATTGCTGCCGGCCAGTTGCGCATTGCGAGGCTGGTCCCACCGATGACCATATGCGTTTCCGGGAAATCGGTCTTGTTGGCAAGCGCTGCTTGCCATTCTTTGGACGCCGATCGGGCGCTTGCAAGTGAATTTTCCGGCAAACGGGCGGTTTGCAGCCCGAGTAGTTGGCGGGCGGCCTCGATCCGAACGGCCTTTGATGGATCGTCCAAGGCCTTCAGCACCGGAACCAATCGGGCTTGAGGTGGCAACCTCTGGAGCAGTTTCAGCGCTGCGGCCCGAACAATCGGACTATCATCTTCAAGAAGGGTATCCGTTTTACCGGACAGGTCCGAGCCATCACTGGTACTCAACAAGTCAAGCGCCGATGCCCGCACGATTGCTGGAAATGCGGCATGGTGGGCAATTTGGAGAAGATCGGGCCCGATCCCGGAAGCTCCGTTTCTTGCTGCGTGAAAGACTTCGCCAAAATGGGGGCCGCGGTGCGGGCTGTCCGGAAAGCGCGTTTGGAGCTCTGTTGACGCCCAATCCGGCGTTTTTTCTGTATGACAATCGTTGCAGGCATTTGGCGTCCCGATCGCGGCGGAGAGATCCGGGCGCGGAACACGGAACGAGTGATCCCGGCGTTCATCGATCCCCATATAGGTGCGCTCGATCATGTGGCAGGACACACATTGAGCGTCCGCAGTATCTGTTTCATGGAAGTGATGAGATGGGTCGTCATAGACCTTCAGCGTCAAGCTCGGAAAGCGCGTGTTGCCAGCCTCTGAATGGCATTGGGTGCAGATGGCATTGCCTTGCGCGCGCAGCGCTCCGCTGTGCGGCTCGTGGCAGTTGGAGCAACGCACCCCCTTGTCATACATTTTGGACTGGAGGAACGAGCCATAGACATAGACCTCATCCAGGATTTGCCCGTCGGCGTGATAAAGACCGTTCCGCAAAAGCGCCAGCCGATAGGCATCGTGGAAAGGTGTCCCTGGGAGCGGATTCCCGTCCTCAAAGGCTTCCCGGCGGGAATGGCACCCGGCACATTGCTGGATTTCTGTTTCGGCGTTGTTTTCGCTAAAGGCCACCATCAAGCCGGTTGGTCCTAGACCCGGGAACGGGCTCTTGCTCGCTCCACCTTGATGTTCTGCCCAAGTGACATGAGCCTCGCCCGGTCCGTGGCAGGCTTCGCAGCCGACACCGATTTCCGCCTGCATACTTGAATAGCGGCGCTCGCGCGGATCATAGTTTTTTTCAAATCCGGTTGCGTGGCACTCGGCGCAGCGGGCATTCCAATTCTTGTAAGGTCCGCTCCAGTGAAAGCCGTCTTCCGGTTTCAGCTCCTGACCCTCATAGATGTGATACCAGGTCTTCAGGTCCTGATCCCAGGCGATGTCAAGGGATTGCAGGCGTCCCGGCTTGGTTTCGATCAGGTATTGCTGGAGCGGATATATGCCACCGACACCCACCACCTTTAGTGTTGTGGGTCCGTCAGGAAAGTCGGTCGTTTCAATGAAGTACTCTCCATCCTTTTGAAAGAACCGGGTCGTTCGCCCCCGGTGCGCGAATTCAACGCCCCCAAAATCACCGTCGACGGTTGTTTCAGAAGGCTCCATCCATGCTTTTGCATGATGAGACGTTGCCCAGGATTCAGCCTCTGCTTCATGGCATCCAACACATGTCTGGCTGCCTGCGTAGTCGGGATGTGCCGGCGTTTGCGCTGTTAGAGGCGCAAGTGGCCAAAAGAGCGAGACAAGCGTTGTAGCCAGAATGGGAATGAACTTCATAAACGCTTCCAGATTGGCTGGCCGTGGCAACCGGCGATGATGATCACAAGAGGCAAAGGTTACGGTATTGCTTTCCTCGACAATTTCAAAGCACACCAATCTAAGAAAATCGCCAGTGATCTCTCTGAATTCCAACACTCAACATTGACCGCCCGGAGCCAAGGGTAAAGGTTCCAATCGATAGAAAGGTCAGCGCGTAAGGTACGGCGGCAATGATCAAGGCAAAAAGAGCAGCTTGTTCTTATTTGGATCAATTGTTTTCGAAAATTTGGGTTTTAAGCGGGGCAGCCGCGCACTCTTCCAGCAAGCGGAGTTTGGTTCCGCTGCTCTTGAAAAATCAAAACCGCGAAATCCTGCATATTCCCGGATAATCCCGGCTAAGACTTTCTGGTGCCGATTTATTACGGCCAGTGCCGATTAATTCTGACAAGTATAAATCCGCAGCCGCAGTAAGACGCTGAGAAAAGGCTTGTTTGTGCGTGATGCGGGAGAGCGACCGATATTCCCCTGAACGGAACAAGGCCGGTGGACCTGCACAAATGTTATTCGCCTCCCTTTCTGATCCGGTAGCAGGCACTAGCTATCTTCTGAGTTGTAGCGGAGGATGCAGACCATGCGGATAATTGTGATCATAGTTGTCTTGTTGCAGGGATTGATTGTGTCTGCTGCGTCCGAGGAACTTGATCTGGAACTTGTGCTTCTGGCAGACGCGACGGGGTCGATTGACGACGCGGAAATCAGGTTCCAGCGCCAGGGCTATGCCGAAGCGATAACTGACCCGCAGGTCCTGAACGCCATTGCCGACAACGCTTATGGCAAGATCGCCATCACCTATGTCGAATGGGCGGACATGTTTTCCCAGGACGTCGTGGTCGACTGGATGGTGATCGACGGACCGCAGTCCGCGCAGCTCTTTGCAGAGCGTTTGATGGCACCGCCCCGTCAGGCGTTTGGCCGCAATGCGATTGGGGCAGCGCTCCTAAAGGGCAAGGAGCTGATCGACACCAATGAATACAAGGGATTGCGGCGGGTGATCGACTTGTCGGCGGACAGCGCCAACAACTGGAACGGGCCAAGCATCACTGAGGCCAGAGACGCTGTTGTGAATTCCGGCATCGTCATAAATGGTCTTGCGGTATTGTGCCGTCACTGTTCCGGCCGTCCGGTGTCTTACAATCTGGAAGACCGGTTTTTCTCCGAGATCATCGGTGGTCCTGGATCCTTTGTGGTGACGGCCGACAGCGCGGACACGTTCGCAGCGGCTGTGCGCAAGAAGCTCATTCTGGAAATCGCGGACAAGCGGTCTGCGCCGGATGCCCGTGTGCGATTTGCAGCGATTGAAGGCACCGGGGCCGCGAACTGAGCCGACCAGATCCAGTCCGGTGTTACCCATTTCTAGATATTGAACTCAAACCGGCAGGCGTCCGCCCCGCAGGCCCCGCAATCGGTCTCTGTAACACGGACATGCGAGCCGATCAGTTCCTGGAACAACCGTTCGAAAACAGCCACATGCCAGTGGCAAATCGGACGACCGGCGTGTTCTCCGGCGATCAGCGGGTTGTCTTTCAGGATAAAGATGAGGGGTGTGAGTCCTGCGATTTCGAAATGTCCGGAGCCTGCAAAGGTCCAGGCGTTTTTTGAAATGGCGTTTGCCAAGAGATGTTTTGAGACGCTTGCTGGGAGCACTTGCAAAAGCGTTTGCGCCAGACCGGGGATCCGGTGTTTCAAGACATAGTCGGCCGTTCCAACACCGGCGGCCCTGGATATCTCCGCTGAAAGATCGGGCAGGGTGGCCCGCATGGTCTTGTGAAAACGCGCCACCGGGCCTTCAGGTATCAGGCCGCTCATATCTGGAAGGCTCGCGATGCGGGCGTCCTGCAAGAGCGTTTCGAAAAGGTCCTGGCCGCCCCGTTTTTCCAAGGGGGAGCGGAATTGGGTCAAGGCATTCGGGCCGATCATGCCATCGGCCTGAAGGCTCTGCCGGTCCATGTCAGGCGTTCTCCGCCATTTGTTCAGTGCTGCCACCGCAGGCAAGCGCTGCCGCGGCTGAGGCTTTCTTGCGCTCTGACGCCCGTTCCTTGCCCTGTAGCCGCAGAGCTTCGCGGCGCTCGGCTGCCCGCGCGGCACGATCGGCCGCCGATTCCCAATCCGCCACCTGGGCTTCTGCCAATGTGCGGTTCTCATCGAAGTCGAAATGCACCTTGTCCTTGGACTGCGGCCCCCAGTAGCCTGCCTTGCCAAGATCGTAGAACGTGCGGGCGAACCCGGCCTTCAGGAAGGCTTTCAGGCAGCCCAGCAGATAGCGCCGGCGAAAGCCTGTACCGCGCCACGGGTAGTGGAACAAAGCCTTTTGCATGTAGAAGCGCCGGTAGTTCTTCATGACGCCATTCAAGAGTTCGCCGCGTGTCATGGCTTTGGGCTTCATGATTGGTGTGACGAAGTTGTATTTTGAAAAATCGAACACCTCGACCTGATCTCGGATTTCCTGGAAGAGCGGTGTGAACGGCCAGGGCGTATACATGGCCCAGTTGGCAAGGTCCGGCTGCCAGTCCCACGCCATCTTGTAGGTTTCTTCCAAGGTTTCCTCGGTTTCATTGTCGAGCCCGACAATGAACTGGGCTTCGACGAAGATGTCGGCCTCCCGCAGAAGCCGGATGGCTTCCTTGTTGTCGTTGACCTTGGTTTCCTTGTTGAATTGGTCGAGTTTGAGCTGCGCCGCTGCTTCCGTTCCAAGGCTCACATGCACCAGACCGGCCTCGCGGTAGAGCGGCAAGAGGTCCTTGTCGCGCATGATGTCGGTCACGCGGGTGTTGATGCCCCACTTGATTCTGTCCGGCAGCCCGCGTGCGATCAGCTCGTTGCAGAATTCAACGAACTTCTTGCGGTTGATGGTGGGCTCTTCGTCGGCAAGGATGAAAAAGCCGACATTGTGCTCGGTGACCAGCTTTTCGATTTCATCGACAACCTTCTTGGGATCGCGCACCCGGTAATCGCGCCAAAACTTCCACTGAGAACAAAAGGAGCAAGTGAACGGGCATCCCCGGGCAAAGTTCGGGATGGCAACGCGGGTGCCCAGCGGAACATAGGTGTATTTGTTCCATTCCAGGATGTTCCAGTCCGGCTCGATCGCGTCAAGATCCTTCACGGTCGCGGCCGCATGGGTCGCAACGATCTGATTGTCTTCCTTGAAAGCAATGCCCTTGATCGTTCTGCGGTCTTCCGGCCACCGCTCTTCGTCGATTGCCCGCATCAGCTCAATGACGATTTCTTCGCCTTCGCCGCGTACGATGACATCCACCCAAGGCGCTTCGCTCAAAACCTGCTTGTACATGAAGGTGGCGTGGACACCGCCGAGGACCCGAACCGCATGCGGGTGCTCGTCTCTTGCGATTTCAAGGATGCGTTCGGCGGCGTAAATCGACGGGGTGATGGAGGTAACCCCAATGACATCCGGTGAAATCCGTCGGATCTCTGAGGCGATTTCCTCGTCTGAAAGGTCATTTGTCATGGCATCGACGAAATGAAGTCGTCAAAGCCTGCCTTTTTTGAGGCTCCCCGAGAGGTAGGCGACCCAGGCAGGAAGGCCAGCTCCCGGCGATTTCCGCGCCCACCAGAGTGGTAGTTTGGATGAACAAACAGGATGCGCATGGGATCACCTCTCAAATGTGTCAATTAAAGTTGACACATGCATCGTCTCAGAAAAATGACGCAGATCAATCGGGCGAATTGCGTATTTTTTCAGGTTGAGCGGCAGGGCGGCTCGCAGCTCAATTATCTTCCCTTGCGGTATTTCACGATTGCCACACGGCACTGTCATCTGCTTATGATTTGAGACTGCAGGGCTTTCCAGACCTAATCCTGCAGGCAAACCATCTATTGCTCGCTCATTTTCCAAGGCGCGCCTTCAGCACATGCTGATCATGGAGACAGGAGATGTAAGGACGACAGTCCGCAATCAATTACTGACTGTTTTGAAGCAACCATAAAACGCCAAGGCCCAGTAGAACAAACGCTGTGCCACTAGCTGGGGAATGAAAATGAAAGCACGCGCCGTCGCCAAATGGAGTGAATTGCCGGACCGGGATCCACAGTACGCGCTCGTTGAAGATGTCGATCTGGTGGTCGTTCGCTTTGATGAGACGGTGTCAGTGATGTACGGGCGGTGTCTTCACCGCGGGGCGCTGATGTCCGACGGCTATGTGGATGGAGACAACCTTATTTGCGGCGTTCACTACTGGGACTACCGCATTGATACGGGCGTTTCTGAATACAACAATTCGGAAGTCTTGAAGAAATTCACCAGCTGGGTCGAAAGCGATGAAGTGCGGGTGGATGCGGAGGAGATCGCAGCTTGGGCCAAAGACAATCCGCAGCCGTTCCAGCGGGATGACTATCTCGGGCTTTACGCCGATACATCTCATGGCACTGAGGAAGAGCCCTATACCAAACTCATTCAGGGGTATGCCAAACACGGTCTTTCCAAGACCGGTCATCACGGCGTGGTGGACGCGATGGGTGTACCGCGTGTGGAGCTGCCGGATTGGGACGACATCCAGATCCTGACGGCACAATTGCAGCGCTTCCCGCTGCTCGATGATGATCCGGTCGGAACAGATGTTGTCATCGGGCCGAATGCGCAAAAGCCGCTTCACCTGAAGATCCCGCTTTTTGTCTCGGACATGAGCTTCGGCGCCTTGTCCGAACCGGCAAAGATCGCGCTTGCGCGGGGTGCGGAGCTTGCTGGAACCGGCATCTGTTCCGGTGAAGGCGGAATGTTGCCGGAAGAACAGCAAGCTTGCTCGCGCTATTTCTATGAGCTGGCCTCCGGACGGTTCGGGTTCGACTGGGAGAAGCTGAATAAGGTCCAGGCATTCCACTTCAAGGGAGGCCAGGGCGCCAAGACCGGAACCGGCGGCCATTTGCCGGGGTCCAAGGTGCAGGGCAAGATTGCCGAGGTGCGGGGGCTGAATGAAGGGGAATCGGCGATCTCGCCGCCGCGCTTCCCCGACTGGACCGTTTGCGAACAAGTCCGGGATTTCGCCGATGAGGTGCGTAGCCGGACAGGTGGCATTCCGATTGGCTACAAGCTCTCCGCACAGCATATCGAAAAAGACATCGATGCGGCTCTGGAGATTGGGGTTGATTACATCATCCTGGATGGCCGCGGCGGGGGCACTGGAGCTGCGCCGATCATTTTCCGGGACAATATTTCCGTGCCGACAATCCCGGCGCTGGCGCGGGCCCGTCGGCATCTCGACAAGGTGGGCCGGAATGATGTTTCGCTGGTGATTACCGGAGGCCTCCGGAAGCCGGCGGATTTCGTGAAAGCGATGGCGCTGGGCGCGGATGCGATTGCCGTTTCCAACGCCGCAATGCAAGCAATCGGCTGCATCGCCATGCGCGCCTGTCATACCAACAATTGCCCTGTCGGGATCGCGACCCAGAAACCGCATCTGGTAAACCGGCTTGTGATCGAGAAATCCGCCCGCCAACTCGCCAACTTCTTCGAAGCATCGGTTGAGCTGATGCAGGTGATGGCGCGGGCCTGCGGCTATTCGCATTTGAACCAGTTCAATCAGCACGATCTCACAACGTGGAGACGGGAAATGGCGAACCTGTCGGGTGTTACTTACGGTGGTGTGGCCTGATCCGGGCCGATCAGTTTTGAGGGAGGAATTAATGGACGCTCAAAATCTCGACTGGATCAAGGTCGGTCATGTGGATGATTTGCCGGAGGGGCGGGTCAAGACGGTTACGGCGCGCACCACTTCCATTTGCCTGTCTCACTTCGATGGTCAGTGGGCGGCCATGGAAAACCACTGCCCGCATCAGCGTGGGCCCCTCGGAGAAGGCTCCATTGAGAAGGGCGCGGATGGCAAGTGCTGGATCCGCTGTCCCTGGCACGGGTGGGATTTCGACCCGCTGACCGGAAAGCCGCCCGGCGGACACGAAGACAGCGGACAGGAGCTTTATCCTCTCAAGGTCGAAAGCGGCGAGATTTTCGTGGGACTTGATCCAGAGCCGGAGCATGAACGCACCGTGACCGATGTTATGGCCGAGACCATGGTCAACTGGGGCGTGAAGCGCATCTTCGGAATGGTCGGTCACTCGAACCTCGGGCTTGCCGATGCCATCCGGCGTCAAGTGAACAAGGGCAAGCTCGGCTATATCGGGATCCGGCACGAAGGCGCTGCCGCCTTTGCCGCCTCCGCCTATGGCAAGTTGACGGGCAAACCCGCCGCCTGTCTGACGATTGCGGGACCCGGAGCCACCAATCTTCTGACCGGCCTGTGGGACGCCAAGGTGGACCGGGCGCCTGTGCTCGCTTTGACAGGACAGGTGCAAACGCAGGTTTTCGGACCGGGTGCCTTTCAGGATATTGATCTGAAGTCCGCATTTGAGTCCGTATCAAGATTTTCGCAACCGGTTCTTAGCACCTCCAAGCATGCCGAGCTGATGTCCCTGGCGCTGAAAACGGCACTGGTTGAGCGCGATGTTGCCAACCTGATATTCCCGGATGATGTGCAGACCCTGCCCAGCGCCAAGGAGGCCGGACATCCGCAAGGCCGGTTGAGCCGGATTGAAGTCACGCCGTCGTCCGAAGACCTAGAGGAAGCTCTCAAACTGATCAATGGCGCCAAGCGTCCGGCCATCGTGCTTGGTTACGGGGCGAAGGATGTGCGGGACAAGGTCATTGCGCTTGCCGAAAAGATGGATGCGCCGGTGCTGACAACATTCAAGGGTAAGGGCCTCATTCCGGATACCCATCCCTTGTCCGCCGGTGTCCTTGGCCGATCAGGCACACCTATTGCCAGCTGGTTCATGAACGAAGCGGATCTGATTGTCTCTCTCGGGTCCTCGTTTTCAAATCACACAGGAATCGCACCCTACAAGCCGATCATACAGGTGGACTTCGAGCGGATGCAGCTCGGCAAGTTCCATCCCGTCACGCTGCCTGTCTGGGGAGAGATTGGAACCTTCTGCGACGCTGTGCTGGGACAGGTTAAACGGCCCGCGGATGCACCGGATCAAAAAGCGGAAGTTGCGGAACGCTGGGCCATTTGGCGCGAAGAAAAGGAAAGACGCCTTTCGGAAGAGCGGACAGGGGGGATCCACTCGGCCGCCGTCTTCAAGGCGCTGACGGAGCTGTGCCCGGAAGATGCGATCATTCCGGTGGATGTGGGCAACAACACCTATTCCTTCGGCCGGTATTTTGAGCCACGTGGCCAACGCATCCTGATGTCCGGATATCTTGGTTCGATCGGTTTCAGTCTGCCGGCAGCGCTGGGCGCCTGGTGTGCTACACAGGACTTTGAGGAATACAGGGGCCGCAAGGTCATCTCGATCTCTGGCGACGGCGGGTTCGGCCAGTATGCGATGGAGTTCACCACGGCCGTGAAATACGGCATGAACATCACGCACATCCTTCTCAACAACTCTGAACTCGGTAAGATCTCCAAGGAACAGCGGTCGGGCGAGTGGCCGGTCTGGGAGACAAGCCTCACCAACCCGTCCTTTGCCGCTTTTGCTCGTTTGTGCGGTGGGCATGGTCATCGTGTCACGGAAGCCGGAGAACTGCACAGTGCTATCGCAGAGGCGATTGCCCATGATGGTCCGTCACTTGTTGAGATCGTGACCGACGCGGATCTGGTATAGGGGGAGAGCATTGCAGACAGCAGAATTTCTGATCGAACTGGGCCGCTATTATCTCTATGCAGGTGGGATCGTTACGGCTTTGTTCTTGGTGATTGGCATTGACCGGATAGAGCCATCGGCCAACGGGTCCTATGCCTTCCGCCCGCTCTTGATCCCCGGTATCTGCCTCATTTGGCCGCTGGTGCTTTACCGCTGGGCGGTTCTGGAAAGAACGAAGGGGCACAAACCATGAAACGGGCCCACCGAACCGCTCACGCCCGGATTTGGACAGTGCTGGGTATCGCACTGCCTCTGGCTTTCTTCACCGTTCTTGCCTTGCGGCAAACCCCGCCAGCGGATCGGCCGGCAATCCTGATAGAAGCGCCCGCAAATGCGGCGGCAACCGGGGAGGGGAACCAATGAGTGTTCAATACACCCCGGTTCTTTGGAACAGGAACAAGCTGGTTTATGACGCCGTTCTGCTGATCGCGGTCGCTCTCTACCTTTACGTCTTTATCCGCTATGCCCCGGCATTTGAGGATGTCACCAAACCGATTGACGGGGCGACGTTGCGCATGCGCGCCTTTGGCAGCTGCGCGTTCTTGATGCTCACCGTCATCCTGTGTATCGGACCGCTCGCCCGGCTCGATCGGCGCTTCCTGCCGCTTCTTTATAATCGGCGGCACTTCGGTGTGCTGACAGCAGGGATTGCCGCTGTCCATGCCAATTATGTGCTTGGTTGGTATTATAATTTCTCGCCAACGGACAAATACGTCGCGTTGCTGTCGTCCAACACCAGTTACGGCCAGATCCTCGGCTTTCCCTTCGAGGCGCTGGGCATTGGGGCGCTGCTGATCTTGTTCGTTCTCGCCGCCACCAGCCACGATTTCTGGCTGAGCTTTCTCGGAGCCCCACTGTGGAAAGCGCTGCACATGTCGATTTATATCGCGTACGCTTTTGTCGTGCTGCATGTGGCGCTGGGCGCGCTTCAAGGCCCCGGGGATCCGATACTGACAAGTCTGGTCACGGCGAGCGTTGTGCTGGTTTGCGGTCTCCACTTTGCGACCGGGCGGATGGAAGCAGCGCGCGAGCGTGGCGAGGCAACGGCCAAGGCCTCGCTGCAGAACGCAGGCTGGGTCGTTGCCGGCGAAGTAGATGAGATCGATGAGGATTGCGCCAAGGTGGTGACGCTGGATGACGACGAGCGTGTTGCTATCTTCAAGTATGACGGCAAGCTGTCGGCGATCACCAATGCCTGTGCTCACCAGAACGGGCCGCTCGGGGAGGGAAAGGTCCTGTGGGGCTGCATTACCTGCCCGTGGCATGGGTATCAGTACAACCTCGCTGACGGGCGCGCTCCGGAACCATTTACCGAGAAGATTTCGACCTACCGGCTGAAATTGATTGGATCAACGGTGCTCTTGGATCCGAAGGCCTTACCGCCCGGAACTCATGTTGAACCGGTCAGACTGGGAGAGGGCGCATGAGCTGGAAACAAACCAAGGATGCGCCTTTTTTCGTTGGCTATCTGAACGCCGTTCCAAAACCGCTAGCCGTGTTCGCACTGGTCTTTTCGCTTTGTTTTGTGGGTGGCATGGGGCTGGCCGCCCTGGCACTTTCCTCAACGCAGAACGATCCGGGCAATGGCGGATTTCAATGGGGGAACCGCTTTGAACAGGCCGGAATGCTGGAACTGAGGCCCTATCCGGTATTCCGGGTGCCTGGCGACGAGGAGAGCGGACCGCGGACCTATATGCTGTCCGGTCAGGGAAAACGCGGCGTATTCGGTCAAGCGGAAGCAAATGCAGGGACGCCGGTCACCTTGCGCGGCGTTCCTGTCAACCGGGGTGATCTCACCATGATCCAGGTCGGCAACGTGGAGGCAACGGAAGATGGCGCGGGCAACTTCACTCCAAGCGACGCCGTGCCATTGGGGCGCTGGAAACTCGCCGGAGAGATCTGCGACGGCAAATGCTATGCCGGTGCCATGCGGCCGGGGCAGGGGCTTGCCCACAAGGCCTGTGCTGATCTCTGCATCACCGGAGGTATCCCGCCGGTCTTTGTCTCTACCGGTCCGGTCGAGGGCCGCAGTTTTTTCCTGATGGCAGACAAGGACGGCAATCTCTTGGGCGATGAGATCCAGGGTCTGCTTGCGCTTTACATCGAAGTGGAAGGCGACGTCGAACGTCTGGACGATCTGTTGGTTTTCAAGGCAGATCTTTCAACGGCGAGGATCTTGAAATGAGCGACAATTCCAATCGTCCGGCTGTACAAACGATCGTGATTGCTCTGGTTCTAACCGGCGCTGTAACTGCTGCAGCTTATTACACTTGGATCTACGCAAACATTGGTGCCCGCACCTATGCCAGAGGAACCCTTCTGACAGACATGCGGTTTTTTGTGGGGCTACTGGCCGTATTTGTTGCACTGACATTCGCCGACAGGATTATCGGTTTCATCGTGGCCCGGATTGGGGGAAGAAAAACTTAGGCTGATGGAAAAGAGGCCTTGGTTGGCTGGGGCTGCGCGCGGCCTCATGCTTCAGGTGAAAACGCAACTCTGAAAGCGGGAAGAACCAAAATGAAAGCGTTTGGAATTCTGTGCGGGTTTCTCGTTCTGTTTGTCACCTCCTCTGCTCAATCCAGCGACACCTGGACCGTGGAGATTGCCCCCGATCAATCGCAACTCTTTCCCGGCGAAGAAATGCTTCTAACCAATGGGATCGAGGCTTTGAGTTATTTCAAGTCCGGAGATCCCGAAAAACCCTTGGTGATCTTTGTGCCGGGTGGCTTTCATCTTGCGCGGGTCGCCTACGGGTATCCGGGCGGGAACGAAAGGGATTTTTTGGCTCACTGGCTTAACGAGCAAGGCTATTCCTTCCTTGGAGCCTCATATCCAACCGGCAACAAGGTCTATTCAAAAGTCTATCCAGCCTTTTCCATTCGGGATTGGGGCAAACAGGTCGCGGCTGTTGCAAAACACTATGTCGATCAACATCAGCTTTCAGGCGAAGTGATCGTACTGGGTTGGAGCGCTGGTGGGCAGATTGCGCAATCGGTCTACGAGGCGTCGCAAGCCGCAGGTCTTGATATGAGCCACTACGTTTCCATCGCCTCTACGCCGCCGATCCCCCTTCTGCTGGCCGCACCGGGTGCGATTTCGAAGGCCCCAAACGGATTGTCGAAAGCGCCGCAGTTCTATGACTTGTTCAAGAAATATGTGGTCGCACAGGACCAAATGAACGGCCACGAAATCATGCCATGGCCGACCTTCGAAGCAGATGTTTTGGGCGACATCCCGGTCGAGCTGAATGCGATCATGATCGCCTCCCGCTTCGAAAACGGAAAATTCGTTGAAGATCTTGAGTGGTCACTGGCCGACACCGGCGGCTTGAAAGTGACGGACTTCCCGTTTGTAGTCACGATTTCCGGCAACAAGGTGCTGGACAACGATCATGCTTTGACCGACCGGGGCAATTGGGGGCTCTATCAGGTCCAGCATCTTTATCGCAATCTGGTACTGCCAGCGCTGTCCAAATCCGAAGACATTAGTCCGGCAGCATGGCAAAGCCTGATGGACCGCATATCTTATGCCACGTCAGGAGCCCTAAACGCACGGGTCCCCGGGAACCATTTTTTCTGGTACGGCGAAGTTGGTGCGCGGGAGACTGTCCAGAAGTTGGAAATGCTGATCTTGAGGGCGAAGAACCTCAAGACCGGTATTCGTCAACTGATTGAATCCGTTAAAACACGATAAATCAGGATTTAGTAGTGTGAAAAACGTTGAATAGTTGATTCATTTGCAGAAAATATTTAGAATATACTAGTGTATCAAGAAATATATGAGAATTTTTGTATAATATTACAATTGCTAACGTCAAACGTGGCGTTATATTCATGTCTGTTGCTGTTTTGAAATGGTTCGGGTCCAGTGAGTTTTATGCGGGTATGGCTCAAAACGTTGATAATTTTCGTGTGCCTATCGAATTGGTATGTACCGTCATCGCAAGCGCAGGACACATTGACGTTCTCCATGGCCCAGAACGCTGCACCGGTTGCGCTGGCCGTTCGCATCGTTGAAAGCGCATATGATCAGTTGGGCATTTCAATCACCAAACTGCCCATGGCTCGGTCCCGAAATATCCTTACCGCATCTTCCAATGAGGTAGATGGCATCATCGCCGGGCCAAAACTGTTTGATCAGGAGTTTCCGTTTCTGACGCGGATCGACGTACCAATCTTGCAGATCGATATCAGGATATTTTCCTGCAACCCCGACTTGTTAGATGGCAATTCCGTCACACAAAAACGTTGGGGCCGGATAAACGGGGCTCGGCTACTATCGAAATACACTGAGGGGTATGACGATGTTTGGTTGGGAGACACGTTTCAAGAGCTTTTCGGAATGCTCAAACTGGATCGATTGGACGCTGTGGTAGGTCCTCAGATTGCCTTGGACATCTATTCCAATCACGACGATCGCGGATGCATCGAAGCTGTTGGCGGCTCCTTGGGGCAGGTCGATTTTTTCCATTATCTGCATTCAAAAAACGGCCATTTGGTACCAAGCGTAACGCGCGTTCTACGGGACATGCTCGATACCGGGAAAATCAAGGAAATCACTGATGCTTTCTTCGGCCCAAATGCAAAGAAACGCCCTATGCCTGGTGAACTAGAAGAAACGCCGGATATCCCACCTAGCTCCGATAGTGCGACGCAAGGTTTTAATTGAGATCGCTGCCAATACTATGTGAAAGCAGAATAGTTTACCTAATACGACTATTTCTTCTTCGAGCCAGCGCCGGTGACTGGTTCCTGACTTAATTGGGGTGTCCGCCCCCTCCCATCTCTTAAGATGGGGCCACGGGAGGGAGCGGACGGGAGTGGATGGTCCTACCAGCCGATCCCCGCATAGCGGGAGCATGCCGGCGGTTCAGCGTGCAGGCGGACCAAATCCACCACTGCCGCGTCTTCCTTTTTGGATCTCATCACACTCCGAATGGCCGGACCGTTTTGCGAGACGATGATGGCATCAGCGTCCGCGACGGCCTCTTCCGGGGTCTGTTTCAGGAAGTCGGGCAAGGCATCGACAACAGCTTTGAGATGCGGCGAAGCGTGCTGCATATATTCAAACTGTTGTGCGATATGCGGACCAGGCACGATGGCCGGGTCGTAAGCGGTGACCTCCACGCCTTCAGCGCGCAGGGCCGCAATCACTTCCAGAACCGGGCTTTCGCGCAAGTCGTCCGTACCCGGCTTGAATGCAACGCCCAGGATGGCGGCTTTCTTGGCACCGGTCTTGCGGACCATTTCGATCGCCTCTTCGACTTGCTGGTCGTTGGTCGGGATCAGTGAGTCGATGAGCGGAACATTAACGTTCAGCTGTTCTGCAAGGTGCGAAACGGCGCGGACTTCCTTCGGCAGGCAAGAGCCGCCAAAAGCAAAGCCAGGCTTCAGGTAGTAAGGCGACAGGTTCAGCTTCGTATCCTGAACAAAAATGTCCATGACCTTGTGACTGTCGATCCCCATCGGCTTGCACAGGCGGCCAACTTCGTTGGCAAAGCTCACCTTCGTCGCATGCCAGACATTGTCGACATATTTTACCAGCTCGGCGACATCGACAGAGGTGACAATCGGGTTGTCATCAACTGGTACATAGATTTTTTTCATGATGTTCGCAGTGCGCTCATCCGTGACGCCGATGACTGTTTTTGGCGGTGCATGGAAATCGGCAACAGCCGTGCCTTCCCGCAAAAACTCCGGATTGAAACACACGCCGAAGTCCCGGCCGGCCCGCTTGCCAGACACTTCTTCGATGATCGGGGTCATGATCTCGAGCGTCGTTCCCGGAGGAACGGAGCAGCGCAGAACGACGACGTGGAAGGCGTCCTTGGCCGCGATCGCAGTGCCGATAGACCGGGCAACCGCTTTAATGGCGCGCGTGTCGCAGCCGCCGTCTTCGCTGGTCGGGGTGCCAACGGAGACGAACGTGACGTCTGAGTCCATGACCGCTTGCGCAACATCGGTCGTGGCTGTCAGCAGCTCGTCGTTAACACCCGCGGTCAGCAAGTCGCCGAGTTGGTCTTCAACGATCGGGCTCTGGCCCCAGGAGATGGAATCGACTTTCTTGGCATCAATGTCGGCGCCGATGACCTTGTGGCCAAGCGAGCTCAGGCAGGCGAGGGAGACGGCTCCAACATATCCCAGGCCGATGACACTGATGGTGTTTTTGGTTTCAATGAGGCGCCAGTCAAAAGCGTCGAGTGTTTGAACGGCTTCAAATTTTCCTACATGCATTTTCATTTCACTGCTCCCAGTGTGATGGTCCTGGGACAACAGTTACAAGCGCCGTGCCAAATTGAATTGGCATGAGAAAGAGTAGTAAAAACAGTGATATATGAAAAATACACAAAATCTGCGGGCCTGTTGGCCTTTCGATTTTGAAAACAAAAATTCAAATTCGGGCAAATATAATTCGGGTTTTCGGAAATACGTAAGTGTGCGGTCAGTACCGCGAATTTCTCAAACCAAAAGCCGATGAAACACGGCTTATATTATAAAGCCTCACAGCTGGATTTTTGGACGCTCCAAATTTCGTAACAAACAACAGTTCGGATTTCGCGAATTCAGAAGAAAGGCTTCCGGAAATCAGAAATGCTAATTGGCACATACGTCATCTTGTAGTTTAATATATTAGTTAAGTGTATGTATTTATGAAAGAAATTACCAGATCCTACCCGGCCGCTCCATTTGGCAAGCCTGTTGCAAAGCTGTCTGCAACCAAAATTCTCGCAAAGGAGAGGCTGTCATGTTTCCACAAGCGGTATTCGCCCCAGTCGGACAAGTCACCGGCCCCATTGGCTGGAAGGACCCGGTCCCGGTAAATGACGTCTATCTGTTCGATCTTGATGCGCTCGTGCCAAGCCCGAAAGGTCAGATGGATCTGGATTTCGCGCGGTACTTGAGCGCATTTGCGCGCAAACGCGCATGCTACATTCTGTCCAACACCAGCATCACGGACATGATGACCCGTATCCCGGCATCGGTCCGCGCTGCATGTGCCGGTCTGTTCGCAGCCGGAGGCACGGAACTCTGGGTCGGTGAAGATCTCGTCGTGCAGCATGAGCATGAGTTTTCCGACGATCTCTATGAGTTCATGGTCAAGGTCGTTCAGAAAAGCACGTACCCGGACAAACAAGCGCCAATGCTGGAGAGTGGCTCCGCGTCTTTGCGGCTTTGCATCGCGGGTTATCAATCAACGCTCCGTCAGATGAAAGACTATGCCGCGTGGGAGGAAGAGCATTCTGAGCTCGCGACCATTACCCACGAGTTCAAAGCGCGTTTTCCGGATCACGATGTTTACCGGGACACCGACACAAGCCTGATGATCGTCCCGCGGACGTTTTCATCCGCTCTCGTGGTCAGCCATCTGCTGAAGCGGCACAAGAATGCACGCCTGATCGGCTATGTGACACCGCAAGCCGCCGGTTCCTACGCCAATCCGCTCTGCAACGCTTTTGGCAGTGCGGACGTGCTCTCGACAATCAAAGGGCCGGGCGATGTCAGTCAGCTGCTAAGCTACGAGTTCCGCCGCCTCACGCAACAAGAAGCCGCCGTAAATGAGCGGGCCGGCGAACTGGTCGAGGCGTGAGATGGGATTGCCAATCGCCCCCCTGGACCAAACGACCTGGACGCTTTTGGGCAGTGAAAAGGTTTTTGAAGCCGGAGATCGTCTGAAAGTCCTTCGACAGACCGTCGAGTTGCCTGACCACACCCGTGTGGAAGACTATTATCAGATAGACCTGCCGACCTATGCGACAGTCTATGCTGTAACGGAGAAAGATGAAGTTCTGCTTCTGGAGCAATACAAGCATGGTGTCGGACATGTGTGTCTGACACTCCCGGGCGGGCAAATTGATCCGGGTGAGAACCCTGAGTTTGCTGCCCGCCGGGAGCTTCTGGAAGAAACGGGCTATGGCGGTGGCCGCTGGACCGCAGGACCGGCCCTGGTGCTTCACGGAAACCAACGGGTCGCGCTCGGACATATCTTTGTCGCCCGCCATGTCATCCAGCTCAGTGATCCATGTCCTGGCGATCTGGAGGAAATGCAACTCAGGCTGCGGTCCCGAAAACGGGTTCAACAAGACCTTTTGAACGGCGCTCTGCCAATTACATCCCACGCAGCCGCGGTCGGGATTGCCGAAACCATGATCAGGGCGAGTGGTGCCTAAAAGAAATAGAAAGTTGGCTGTCTGCAAAGGCTGTCAGGAATTTACAGCCATATCGTCCTCGTCCGGTTCCGAGCCGGCAACACCGGTGTCGTCCCCATCTTGGGCTGCCCAGATTTCCTTCTTGCGGTAAAGGGTTGAGGGACTGACCTGGAGAACACGTGCGGTTTTCGGCAGACTTCCGCCGCACGCGTCAATGGTCGCCTCGATGATGCTGCGTTCTAGCGTTTCGAAGGGTTGACCAAGGGACAGTGTAATCTGCGGCCAAACATCGCCCGTGTCGCTGACGACCGTTGAAGCCGGGCTTGCTGCCTGAGGCACGCTGAGTGGAACCGTTTGTGCGGGTTTGGGCGCAGAGGGCTGGCGCCCCTGTAGGGTCGCCAGCATGTCCACCTCGACGATCGGGCCTTCATTCAGAACAACCAGGTTGCGAATTGTGTTTTGCATTTCCCTGACATTGCCCGGCCAGGGATGACGCATCAAAAGCTCTTCGGCTTCCACTGAAAAACCTTCAAATGTCTTGCCTTCTTCGCTGCCGAACTTGGTTAGAAAATGCCGGGCAAGTTCCAAGATATCGGCACCGCGAGCGCGTAAGGGGGGCAGTCCGATGGGCAGGACGTGAAGGCGGTAATAGAGGTCTTCGCGGAAGCGGCCAGCTTCGACCTCTTCCTGCGGATCCCGGTTGGTAGCGCAGACGATGCGTACGTCGACTTTGGTTAGCTTGTCGCTGCCGACTTTCTGGACTGTGCCGCTTTGCAGAAAACGCAGCAGTTTGGCCTGCAGGCTCAGTTCCAGTTCACAAATCTCGTCGAGGAAAAGGGTGCCGCCATCGGCCCGTGCAGCCGCACCATCCCGATCCCCCGTCGCCCCCGTAAAGGCGCCTTTTACATGGCCGAAAATCTCAGATTCAATCAGGTCTTTCGGAATGGCTGCACAGTTGAGCGGAACAAACGGCTTTTTGGCGCGCGGGCTGGATTTATGGATGGCTTCTGCGCAGACCTCCTTGCCGGTGCCGCTTTCCCCCGTGATGAAAACAGACGCATTCGACCGGGCGACGCTTTCGATCATTTTGTAGACAGCGGTCATGGGCAGGGACGAGCCGACAAAGCCGTGATTGGCCTTTCCGCCGGACGGTTTTCTAACCTCTGCAACGACCTCCGTAAGGGTTTCACGCTCCAGCGCGTTGCGGGTCGTTGTGATCAGGCGCTCTTCGGCAACAGGTTTGACGATGAAGTCGTAGGCGCCGGCCTGCATGGCGTCGACCGCGGTCTTGATAGATCCGGAACTGGTTACAACCACGACAGTAACCGGCAACTGTTCCTCCCGAACGGTCGCCAGGACTTCAAGGCCATTCATGTCGGGCAATTGCAGATCGAGAAGAACGACGCTGATGCCACCCTTGCGGATCTTGGAAAGGGCCGCCTGACCGGTCTCCACATGGGTCGTCTCTATCCCGGCACGGGAAAGATGGTGCTCATAAACGGTGGCAAGAGACAGCGTGTCTTCGACAATCAGAACTTTCAAATCAATTCCCTCAAAGTCTTGCGGAGCTTTTATGGATCAGAGGTCAGGTTGATCCCCATCTCGCCCGCCAAAGCTTTCACATCTGCTAACGTATCGTCACTTATTGATTGGAGTTCGTCCACCCGTGTAAGGGCTGCGGCTGTTTTTTCTTCGCGGACCAGAGTGTTGATTTCCGCTGCAATCGTGGTCAATCGCGTCGCGCCAAAGGTTCCCGCAACACTCTTCAAGGCATGCGTTGCGCGTTCCAGCTGTGTGAAATCATGCGTTTGAGCCGCAAGGCGTGCCGATTCGCTTTTCTCTCGGGTGTCGGCCTTAAACTGGTTCAGAAGCTTTTCCTGTAACTCCGGTGGCATATCCGCGAGGAGGGTGCGGGCTTCGCCGAGTTCCTGAGACGTAGCCTGCGGTGCGGCATGATCCAGCTTGGGAGCATGATGACGGACATTGCGGGCAATGCACGCCAGAAGATCCTGTTTCTCTACAGGCTTTGACAGGAAATCGGACATGCCGGCTGCCAGGAACCGTTCTCTATCACCGCGCAAGGCATAAGCGGTGAGGGCAATGATCGGCGTCTTTGCGTTCCGCTGCCCGTTCTGAATGTGTTGCGCAGCTTCCAAGCCATCCATTTCAGGCATCGAAATATCCATCAAGATGCAGTCATAATCGCGGTTCTGGGCCGCGATGACCGCTTCCTTGCCGTTGTTGGCAATATCGATGTCACAGCCGGCACGTTCCAGCGCGTGAGAGACCACGATCTGATTGGTCGCGTTGTCTTCAGCGACCAAGACAGTTAAGCCGTCTGGAATGTGCTCTTCCAGCATCGCGACTTCAGGTTCGGGCAATTCGATAGCATCGTCAGCGCGCTCAAGAGGAACGCAGAAATGGAAGGTGCTGCCCGCGCCAGGCAGGCTCTCGACGTGGATCTCCCCGTCCATCAAGCTGGAGAGCCGTTTGCTGATGGCCAGCCCAAGCCCCGTGCCACCTTGTTTTTTGGTGTAGCTCGTGTCGATGGTGACGAAATCTCCAAACAGTGTCTGGTGCTTATCTTTTGCGATGCCAATGCCCGTATCCTTGACGGTGAAACGGAACACCGGCTGAACCGGATCGTCCTCGTCGAGGGAAACGCTGATATCGATTGATCCGATTTCGGTGAACTTAACCGCATTGGACACGAGGTTCAGCAACACTTGCCGCAACCGGCCCGCATCGCCGCTTACGACTTGCGGCACGTCAGCCGGATAGTTCAGGTCAATTGTCAGCCCCTTTTCCTGGGCAATCGGCATGAACAAGTCGGCAATGCTCTTGACGACGGTCTTAAGCCGGAACGGAGCTTTTTCGAGCTCGGTCCGTCCTGCTTCAAGTTTGGAGAAGTCCAAAATATCGTTGATGAGTTCCAGCAAGGAGCGGCCCGATTCGCGGGCTGTTTTCACGTATGCTTTTTGGACGGGGTCAAGATCGGTATCCCGGAGCAAGCTCAAGATACCCAACACCCCGTTCATTGGGGTGCGGATTTCGTGGCTCATCATGGCGAGGAATTGGGCCTTGGCCTCGTTCGCGGCTTCCGCCTTTTCCTTGGCTACCCGAAGGGCTTCTTCAGCGGCTTTGCGTTCCGTGATGTCTCGGACATAGCCCAGGAAGAGTGGTCCCTTCTCACCGCGCGTGTGGCGGATTGCGAGTTCCACGATGATCTCGTGCCCTTCGCGGTGCAGGCCCTCGATCTCGATCCGCTTTCCGAGAACCGGTCCTTCCCCGGTTTTCAGGAATTTCTCCAGACCGGCATCGTGCATGGCGCGGTA
Organism: Roseibium alexandrii DFL-11; assembly: GCF_000158095.2. Lineage (NCBI taxonomy): Bacteria > Pseudomonadati > Pseudomonadota > Alphaproteobacteria > Hyphomicrobiales > Stappiaceae > Roseibium > Roseibium alexandrii. The sequence continues at coordinate 1,431,895 of NZ_CM011002.1, read as the reverse complement.
TTTTTCGGGAATGATGTAGTCGGACATCTTCCGCCCAACGAGTTCAACCGCCGACCAGCCAAATACTTCTTCTGCGGCCGGACTGAAGTCGAGAACTGTTCCGCTTCCATCCATGACGATGATGCCATCGAAGGAGGCGGAGACCACATTGCGCAACAGCCCTTGACTGCTGACCAGTTCTTGTTCGCGTTTCTTAAGTTCCGTGATGTCGACACGGAAACCGACCATACCGCCTTCGCTGGTGCGTGATTCAATGACCCGGAGCCAACGGCCGTCATCCAGATGCTGTTCCATTGGAGCGCCGGGATTTCGGTGGTTCTCCATCCGGAGTTCGACCCAGTCCTCCAACGCGTCCCCGGTAACCTGGTATTGGCCACGTTGGGCGCCTTCCCGGATGATTTCTTCGAACGTTCGGCCGGGCCGGATCAGATCAGCGCTGCTGCTGTAGAACTCCTTGTACTTGCTGTTGCACAGAACCAGCCGGTCTTCGGCGTCATAGAGAACAAAGCCGTCCGGTAGGGATTCAATGGCATCTACGAGGCGGGTTTCTACTTGTTGCAATTTCGCAGCCGCTGCTTTTTGCTCGGTGAGGTCGCGCAAGATTGCGGTGTAGGTGTCCTGACCCTCGACGATGGTTTTGGAAAGAGACAATTCAACAGGATAGAGGCTTCCGTCAAAGCGGCGTCCTGTGACTTCAAACCGGTTCTTGTCTGTTTCAAGAGGCGCCGACTTTCCCGAGCAGCACGCGAATGGCAGGACATGCGCATCTTCGTCTGGAAAGATGTCGCAAATCCGTTTGCCGGACAGATCTTCAAATGATTGAACACCGAACATTTGCAACGCCGCCGGATTGGCACTCAAGAGATCGCCGGACGGAGACAACGTCACAACTCCATCCAGCATCGTTTCAAGAACAGCGTTGACTTGCGCTTCGCCGGTTTCAGCGCGGATGATGGCCGCTTCAAGGGCGGCGTTTTTTTCCCGCTCCGCATCGGCAAGATCATGCACACGTGTCAGAGCTTTTTGGCGCTGAGACGAAAGCACAAAAGTCAGCGTAGCTGCCGCCAGAAAAGCGATGCCGAGCATCACGATCAGGCTGTTGATTGATGTTAGGCTGCCGCCGTAAAGCGCGCTCGCCGGGAGTACGACTTCCTGAATACCGCGAAGGTCGCCAATTTCCCAGTCAGTCTTGGGAGACTCTGGATGCGTGTTGTGGCAGGCGACACAGCTGCCTTCCATACGAACGGCAGTGGCGCTGCGAAAAACGTTACCATCCTCGCGCTGTTCAAGCCGTTGAAACGGCTGTTCCGGGTTCTCGGCCAAGGCAGCCAGAGCTTCACGCTCGAAATCATCGATTTCCCGGCCATCGCGCCATGGCCAGGGATGATTGGACAACATCCTGATCCGGCTTTTGGCGCCAAGAAGCGCCAGTTCATTTTCCAGCGCCAACGTCATGGAGACGGGAGCTGGAATTGTCAGCTCGTTCCCATGATAATCATGACTGACGGTGACATCTTGGGAGGAGTAAAGCTTGTCGACCACTTCGCGCGAATAAAAAGAGCGGGTCGCAGTCAGCAGTTCGTTCTGCGCTTGGGCGGCTGCGGAAAGATCCGCTGTTCTCGCCTTTTGGCCGAAGTCGACTGCGATGACGTAAGCCGAAATTGCAGATGCACATATGAACACAAGGACGAGCCAGAAAGTGGCGTCCTGCGCAACATCAGATATCCACTTCCGCATGGATTTGTCCCTGGCTGGTGCGTTTTGCGAATTCAAAACACTTCGGCTGCTTCCTGAAGGTAGTTTGGCCATAGGATGTAAAATTTCGCTTTATGGAAAGAACGGAAGATTCAGGTCTTGGTTGCAGTCGGGCCTCACCCCGGCTGCAATTTGTAGAACGGATTATCCTGCATGAAGGCCTGCCAGCTTTTGTAGGTATAGGTGCGGTGCGGCTTGCAGCTGTCTTTGCAACTGTGAACTTTGAGCGTGAGCTGGAATTCCGCATCAGGATCAAAGAGGTTTGCATAGGCAAAGACCGTGTCGGCCGACTGAACGCCGGGGACGGGGCCCGCAAATCGTTTCTTGAACGCTTCGGACGGTACGGAGGACCAACCGCCTGCAGGGAACCATCGGGGCCCGACCGGTCCTGCTCCATCAAGATCGCGTGGGGTTTCGGCGCCGAAAGTGAGCAGGAAGTCTTCCCGGCTTTTGAGCGCGGCAAGATGGTTACCGGTCATCAGATCAGGGAATTCGGCTGCACTCAGCAGTGAGATCCCGGCGTGTCCTGTATCTTCGTAACGTTCCCCGGCGCGTTTGGACGGTGAGCCATCACGGTCTTCTAAGGCAGATGTTGGCCAGTAGCGGAACAGGGCGCCATTTTCATCTGCACTCCATTCGTCATAAAAGCCTTCCAGAATGGATGCACTCCGGGTTTTCAGGGCAGGATCGGGCAGGTCTTTCAGTAAACCGGCCATGGAGACTTGCCAGTTCCAGGGAGCAATGCTGCCCTTGAACCTGAAATCGATGTCCTTGTTTATTCGGTAGAGCCCGGCGGTAGCATCGAAATCCGGCTCGTATGTATCCGCGAGGCATGCGTGAGTTTCGGTAATCCTGTCTGCCAGAACCTCCGTGCATCCTTCGCCAAGGATTTCGCATGCTTTTGCAAGGCTGTTGGCAATCATCGCCTGATTGATCATCAGGGTCATTCGATCGTTCGTGTCTGTCGCGTAGATCGTAGAACTCCAGCCGCAGGCAGGATTTTGGTCTGTCGTACGCCCGTTGACGCCGTCCTGGGCGGCGAGAGTGAGACGGATCGACTTGCGGGCAAGCGCCGCAAAAACAGGATCGCCGGTTTTTTCGTAAAGAGCGGCGAGGGCGCGCAGCCGGTAGCTCTGGTTCCAGCTCTGCAGGCCTTCCGCATCCGACGAGCAGGCACGCACCTCGCCGGTCTGCGCGGCAAGCAGGCCGGTCGCTGCATAGTAGAAATTCATACCGGCAGGAGAACCCGAGACCGTCAGAACGGCTTCGCCGTCTGGCCGGTCGGGGCGTGGAAGCGTAATGAAGTTCGTGGTTTCATCCGCCATGACCGGGGCTTCAATGGATCCGTTCGTCAGGTCTACCCGATAGATCCCAGCGGATTCGGTGTCTCTACACGCCATACGGGCCCAGAGGATATCGCCTCGGATCACGACACGGTCAGGCGTGCAACTGGCAAAGTCGAGCAGGACCTCCGGCTCTCTTGATATACGGCCGTCCGCGCCGCGTTTGTGGCGAACGAGCTGCGCCGGTTTGCCTTGCCGGGTGACCAGCAAAAGCGCCTGGTCTTCAGTAAAGCGTAACAGTTTCGCGAGTGTGCCGCGCTTGAACGATAGCCGAACCACGCCGTCCTGAAGCAGCTCTGTATGCTTGTCGCCGGTCTTCCAGGTGCGCATGTGGACCAATGATCCATCGCGGGCGAGGCGAATGGTGCCGAGGCGCGCGCCATCCTGATCAGGGCCGCCGAGCTCCCGGATCATGCCATCCACCGAGACGGTCGGTTTGTCATCGCCAGGGTTCTTCGCGACAACCAGAAGGTTGGACCCGGCCATAGATACGGTTTCAAGGCACTGTTCGGTCACGCCCTTGCGGGTGACTTCTCCGCTGGTCAGGTCGACTTCGAGACCTTGAGCAGGGAGAACCAGAAGGGAGTTTTGAGCCGCACCTTCCGGTGCGGCCCAAGGTGTTGGTGTTCCGGCACAAAGGGCCGTTGAGAAGGCAAGTGTCAGAAAGAGCGAGCGCATCAGCTGTCTCCGGTCAGAAGTTGAAGTAGATGAACTCGGTCATTTCTGCGAGCCGGTAGGTCTGGATCAGCGCAAGTCCGAACAGGACCGAGACACCAAGGGCCCAGCCTGTGGTTGGCTGCCAGCGCACCGGCAGGAACCCTTCCGAGCGGCGCTGTGCAACCAGCTTCTTCAATCCGAGCACCGGGTTGTACTTCTCGGTGAACTCGATGGCGTTCGGCAGAAGGAAGACAATGGCTGCAAGAGCAATCATCATGGCCCAGACCTGCATGGTGCCGGTCAGGGCGCCTTCCCAGAGCTTCGGCTCATAGACGGTGGAGAAGCCGGTCATGCCGTGGATGATGTTGCTTGCGCCGGTGAAGCTTTCGGCGCGGAAGAACACCCAGGCAACGACGACGGCAAGGAGCGTTATGCCGCGGCTCAGGAGGTTACCAACCGGACGGGGCAGGACATTGGGCACATAGCCATTCTTGGACAGGGCATCCCAACCGTGGTTGATCGCCAGATAGGCACCGTGCAAACCGCCCCAGAAGACGAAGGTCCAGCTTGCCCCATGCCACAGACCGCCAAGAAGCATGGTGATCATGAGGTTGGAGTAGCGGCGGATCGGACCACTGCGGTTGCCCCCCAGAGGGATGTAGAGATAGTCCCTGAGGAAGTGCGACAGGGTGATGTGCCAGCGGCGCCAGAAGTCGGAGATGCTGGTTGCCTTGTAGGGCGAGTTAAAGTTGACGGGCAGGCGGATGCCGAACAGGCGGGCCAGGCCGAGTGCCATGTCGCAGTAGCCGGAAAAGTCGAAGTAGAGCTGGAAAGTGTAAGCAAGTGCTCCGATCCAGGCAGCTTCCAGCGGAACACCATTTGTGGTCTCGGCAAGGGAGAAGACCTGGTTGGCATACGGTGCGATGCCGTCCGCCAGCACGATCTTCTTGAAGAGGCCGATGGCAAACAGGGTGCTGCCAACCGCAAGGTTCAGGACGAGCTTGTTGCGGAACACCGGCAGCTTGAACTGCGGAATGGTTTCCTTCTGCATCACGATCGGACCGGCGATCAGCTGCGGGAAGAACACCACGAACAGCATGTAGCGGCCGAAGTCGCACTTGATGATATCGCCCTTGTAGGTGTCGATCAGGAACGAGATCTGCTGGAAGGTGAAGAACGAGATCGCCAGAGGCAGGACCAGGTTCAGCATCGGGATATCCGCGCCGGCAATCAGATTCGCGTTGCCGATAAAGAAGTCGGCATATTTGAACACGGCAATCAGAGCGAGATTGAAGACGATGCCCGCGATCAGGATGAACTTGTCCCGGACCTGCCGGAGCACCCGGTGAAAACCGTAGTTGATCACGACAGAACCCAAAAGAAGGGGCAGATAGACCGGGGTCCACCAAGCGTAGAACACCAGCGAGGCAATGGTGAGCCACCAGATAATGCCGTTTTCCCAGCCCCAGTGACGGAGCACGAGGTAACCGATAAAGACCGGCGGCAGGAACAGGTAGATGAATTCCAGGGAACTGAAAACCATGACTCAGCCCTCCTTGTTGCTGGTGTCTTGCGGAGTGCTCCGCAGAAGAATGGTGAGATTTGCTTCGTCGGTTTTCTGAAGCTCTTCGAGCAGAGTAGCGCTGCCCTGGTGGCCACGGTCGGCACCTTTCCGGGCAAGTTCGAACGCCTTGGTCCGGTCCTGCTCGACAAGCTTGCCTTTTGCATAAAGGCGGCCAAGCTCTTCCATGGCACCCGGGTGGCCGGCAGCCACTCCGCGCTCCAGGAGCTCGACAGCTGCATCGGCATCGAGGCCATGTTTTTCCTTCAGATGCAGGCGGGCAAGGCCGGTGAGGGCACCGCCGTGTTCTGCTTTAGCGGCAAGGCGGAGCCACTTCAGAGCTTCCTGTACGGAGCCCTTATCGTCGGAGGTCGCCAGCATCATCAGCGCCAGATCGTGCATGGCACCGGCATCACCGAGGTCCGCAGAGCGCAGGAACCAGTCGCGGGCAAGGGCCCGGTCCGCTGTCATGAACTCGCCGTCCCGGTAGAGCCGGCCCAGCGTTTTGGCTGAGCTTGCAGAACCGTCGCGGGCTTTCTTTTCAAGACCGGCAATGGCGCGCTCAGCCCAAAACAAAGCCTGTTCCGGGTTGGGTGTAGAGCCGTAACGGCCGTTCAAAAGGATCCGGGCGTAGTTGATGGTTGACGATGGATATCCGGCAATCGCAGCTTTCTCGTAATGATGAAAGGCGAGGGTCAGATCCCGCTCTGTGCCGATGCCGCGCTCATAGTGTTTTGCGAGTTGAACGTGTGCTTTCGGGTAATCCCAGCCGAGGGCCTTGTGGAACCACTGCAGGGCGATTTCCGCACACCGTTCGCCGGACGAGCGCTGGAACAGCCGTCCCAGCTCATAAGCCGTCTCGCCGCGATAAGCGAAGGAGTAGCGCACGGCTTCCATGAAGATCAGGCGTGCCTGGTCGAGGTCCGCGTCAACGCCCCAGCCGTTCTTGTAGGCCCGGCCCAGGTGGTAAAGAGCAACCGGATGACCATCGCTGGCAAGCTGTGTCAGGAGATCGGCGGCAGCTTCCCAGCGGCCGACTTTCTGAAGGCCGCGGGCCTGTTTGATCATTTCCTCGATCGTGGGATCGATCCGCTCGGCCTTTGCTGCCGGGCGAACCGCATCGCCGGAGAGGGCGACAGCGCCGGCCCCACCGATGATCGCAGCGACAAAGGCTGCTTTTAGAATGTTTCGGTTCAATGGCTTGCGGGTCATTTCAGCAACTCCATTTCAAAGCTCGGCTGATCCCCTTCGGTCGACGTTCGCCGGTACATGGGCTCAGCATGATCAAACAGCCAATCAATGCGGTTTGGTTCCACAGCAGTGGTTTCAGGCATCGCGGTGAAGCTTGAGGCGGCAATGGCGCCAATCACAAAACCGGTTACGCAAATCAGGGCTTCTTCCAGGGTCTTGTTCGCCTTAGCCATTGGTTTGCCTCCAGATTCTGCAGGATGCGCCCTCGATCAGTTGAAGGGTGCCTTCGTTATGGGTTTGGGTGATGTCGTCCGCACGCACCGGGCAAGCGAGATCGGCCCGGCGATCCATCGCCGTTTTGACGTGTTCCTTGTCGCTATCGATGACTTGCAGCAGTTCGCCGACAATTTTGCGGGCCGGGTTGGAGCCGAAGTGATAGGCGTCGGTGAAATTCTTCAGATCCCGGGTGAAACCCGTGTCGAAATCCATGTCCACGACGGGCGCAAGTTTTGAAAGCCGATCACGGAATTTGTGGTTTGCGGCAGCAAGTCCGAAGTCATTGATGCGTTGCTGCATCTCGGAGATCGTCGGCGGAATGAAGAAGATGAGTTCGACATCGTTTTCGTCGCACCAGGCGGCAATCTCTTCGACCATCGCCCACAGATCTTCTGATTGCTTGAACCGCCGCCAGTCAGCTGCGCCATTGGTGCCAACCTGTTTGGCGAAGAGAGAGGGCAGGTCGCGGTCAAGCGCGATATCCGGCCAGTAGCGCGCCCAGTGGCCCAGACCAAGCCCGCGGCCGTGATAAACAGCCGGCAGGATCAGAGTGCCGTTCGGGGTCTGCAGGGTGCACTCGTCGCATAGGGCAGGGTCTAGCAGCGCGTCGACGGAGAGCGTTTCAAGACTGCTGAGTTCAGCGGCCTTCGCTTCCGAAATGGGGGACAGCGCAAACTTCTCGACCGCTTCGAAGACCTGCGGGTAACGGTCCTGCAAAAGCGCCCAACCGATCTTGGCAACAAACCAGTTCGTGTAATAGCCGAATGGATCATTTGCGAGTGAGATCGCTTCCGGTACGCGGTTCATGCCGCCCTTGAACCGGGCATCCATGGACCGAAGCGGAAGGCTGACGATCAACGTTTCCAGTTCTGCGTTTTCCTTCAGATACTGGAAGGTGTCGAAAATCTCAAAAACGGTCGCGCCGCCATAGGCGAAATTGTAGACATCGTCGCGTCCGAGTTCCTGCCAGTACTTGTCCTGAAGTGCACGGGCGCGGCTGTCTCCAAGAACAACCGTCGGCGCCTTGATGCGCGGATACTCGATCATCTTGTAAAGCGGGTAGTGCGCCTTGACGCTGATTTCCGTTTTGTCGAGACCGAGATCGACGATCTGGTTGTGGTTGTAAGCGTCAACGACACCGTTGAATGCAACCGGAGCCAGAGCGAGGCACGCGGTCAGGGTCAATGCAGCAGTGTAGAGTTTCGGTTTCAGCTTCATAGCTGTGGCCCTCGTTTGATCCATTTGGCTGGATCCTTTCAAGAGCTGGGCCAATTCGGTTATTGAATTATAAAATCAACAAAAACACATACTTGTGAGGAATTTGCATTTTTGGAAACAGGTACGACTTACCAATTGTGTAAGAGCGGTTTTGCAAATTGAAAAAGCCGGCCAATCAGGCCGGCAGTCCGAGAACGTGGGCGATCATGAGACCACTCGGCGGTTCGATCAGGCCGGCCATCAGGCAGACACCGACAAACAGCATCGTCACGTAAAGAAGGGTGAGATAACTCGCCATGAGGTTCTGCAGGGTGGCGAGCAGTCCGTCGCCTTCACCTGCGCGCTGGTCGCCGCGGTTGGACCAGCGTTGTTTTGACAGGCGGAAGATGCAATAGACTTTCACCGATGCGTTGATCAGCTGGTTGAAGTATAGAATGAACGGATAGCTGAGGTCCACTTTGCGGGCGTAGCGATAGAGAAACAGCGACAGCAGCATCCGGGTTATGCAGATGAAGACCACATATCCGAAGATGTAGTAGGGGTCATAGAGAAACGTGGTGCAGACCGCGAGCACTGGGCTCACCAGCATGGTCCACATGGAAACGCGCTGGTCCAGGAGGCACCACCAGATAAAGAACGGCATCCGGCCCGGCCCCAATGCCAGGGCGCGAGAGCCATTGCGCAGCATATTGCCAGACCAGCGGCGGAAGTTCTGTACCATCCGGTCCATGCCGGAGCCTTCAATGACTTCAACCGTGTAGCCCATGGCATCGGGCACATAGAGCATGCGGCAGCCGGATTGGAGCATGTAATACCAGGTGCTCTTGTCGTCGCCCGACAGGAAACGGAACTTCCCCCACAGCCAATGCTCGAGATGATCTGCCTCCAGAAGGCGAATGAACTTGAGCTTTGTCAGATGGTTCGCCCGAAAAACGGACATCCGTCCCGTCAGGGTCAGAACCCGGCCGGAGAGGGAGTGGGATTGCATGGCCAGCCGGCGCTGCGCAAAGCGCATGGTTAGCCAGTTGGCAATCCAGCGTGGGCCAATGCAAAGCACTTCCTCATCTGTCGTGCAGGCCTGCAGATCTGGGTAGAGCTTGAAAAGTGGCAGGCATGCACCGACAGCGTTTTTGGCCAGAATGAAGTCGCCGTCCATGAAGATGATCAGGTCGTCGTCTTCCACGTCACCCCGGCTCATGGCGCGCAGTACAAGGCCAATTGCCAAACGCTTGCCTGGCTGGTTCTGCCGGACGACATGAAGGGTCACATCAAGGTCGGACCATTCCCGGGCAAGAAGATTGGAAATGAGATCCTCGTCAAACCGGTCGCCGGAGCCGAGCCAGATCGTACCCGGAACACCGGCGTCCCGGATTTCGCGGCAGATCGATCGGATCACCTTTTCCGTGATATCCCGGTGTTCCTTGTAGGTGGTCATCATGAAGTGGAGGTGGCGGGGGCGCCAGCCGTCATCCCACACTTTCTTCCCGGCATCCCGCATGGACGGGTAGACAAACTTGCCGTAAATCCACGCCCGTACGGCGTGAGTGAACCACCAGCCATAACGCCAGATGCCGAGGATCCCGATGACAAAGGTGATCTGTTTCGTCGCCGGGCTGAAGAAGACGTTCTCAAAGGTGGTCAACCCAACAAAGCAGAGGCCGAAATAAAGGCTGATCTGGAACAGGGCAAACGGTGTCCACTTTGCCAAGCCCTTCGGTTGATGGGTGATCTCGTCGACATTGAAGTCCTGTTGCAGGGACCGGCTCATGTCGCGTCTCCGATGTAGCCTGAGATCAGCCGCAAGACCTTGTTTGCGCGGTACCGCTCAAAGTAGACGGTGACCGGTGTTCCGGATTGGGGAAGGGCGCCGTCTTTTGCGATCAAGTCAATTTTCGCAGAGCGCGCATCCGGTGCGCGGAACCGGTGCATTTGTGTGGTCTCATCAATGAACCCGTCTGTGCGGCTGATCATGTCCACTGTTGCTTCGATCCAGCGGTCTTCTGCCGGCACATAAATGCGGGCCGGGCTGTCTTTGCGGACCTGAGTGATTTCTTCCTGGGTCAGGAACGCTGTGATAACCCGGTGGTCGCTTTCCTCCAGAACCACAAGCGGGGCACCGGCTTTAAGCGTTTGACCATCGGCTGCAATTACATCCACAACAGCGGCATTGGAGCCCAGCGTCACCGGCATCATGTCCGGTTGAGCGCGCAGCTCTTCCAACAGTTTCTTGCGGTAGTCGACTTCCTGCTGCCAGCGCGCCACTTCGGCAATGCGTTCGGACTTCAATCCGCTGAACTTGTCGCCGTTCAAGATGCCAAAATTTCCGCCTTCAGCGCCCAATTTTTCCAACTCGGCAACGTGAATGATGTGTTTTTCAAGTGCGCTCTTGGCTGTGGCCAGCTCAAGCTGTGCCGTGGCGAGCACATCCCGCTTCAGATAGCCCTGTTCAAAAAGGGTTTCATATCTGTCTAGACGGTCACGTGCGGTCTCGACTGCAAGGTCCAGTGTGACCGTTTCTGCGCGCGCCTGGCGCAGATCATTCGCCGCAACGAGGCTGTAGCCATTTTCGCGGTCGGCTTCGACTTGCAGGTAAAGCTTGTGCTCGGAGAGCTCCACCTGCGCCTGCATAAGCGCGGTTTCAGCTTTCCGGATTTCGGAAATCAGAGCGTCGTTCTCGATGAAGGCAATAGGAACTCCAGAAGCTGCAATATCACCGGTGCGCAGGTTCAGACCTGTAAGCCGTCCGGTTGCCGGGGCCGTGACCTCATAGCGTTCAGCACTGACGACTGCGGTCGAGATTTCCAGGCGGAAGAGCGTTGCGAAAATGTAAATCCCGACATACCCGAAGACGCCAATGCCAAGGACGAAATAGAAGAGCGTCATGACGATCTGCTTGATCGGCCAGCGGCGGACAGGGATCTCCTGTGCAGGGTTTGGGTCCGGTTTGGTCGGCACCGGCGTGACCGGCGTATCGATGCGAACAATCGTGTCGGTAACGTCTGTCATCTTGCCGCGGACGAGATCCTCGACAAAGTGTTGCATCAAAGCCGTTTCCCGCTCACCAAGGTCCACGAAGCGGAAAGCGACCTCTTTGGTGTCTTCACTCGAACGGACGACTTCAGCGCTGGCCTTCAAGGTGATGTTGAAGCCCTGGAACGGCAGGGTGCACAAGAGAGTGTGCTCCGATCCGACCTCAGGAAGCGGCGCAGAAAGGCCGGAGATCCGGCAACCGCCGAGCCCCCAATCCGCAGCGTCAAAAGTCTGATCACCAAGGGTGACGCGCATCGGCGCTGTTACCCTGTAGTGCAGCCTTTGGCTGGGCCTTTCATGAATGATGTCCACTTTTGCAACCTTTGATCTCAACAACACCCATCTGTTCGCAAGGAAGATGCCAAACTGTTGGGGGGACGATCAGAGGCGATGTTTATTTTGGAGATATGAATTAACTAATTGAAAAATATACGTAAAAATTGAAGTTCACTTTGGGAGGAAAGCCGAGATTTGCAAAATGGGAACCTTGGAAACTTGAGCGCGGTCCTTTGGCGCTTCCGAATTTGCAAAAACCGTACTGGACCAAAAACAATAAGGGCCGCGTTTTTCTCAAAACGCGACCCGGTCTTTTAAGTTGCTTAGAGGATGAAGCAGTCGTTGTCGTGCAGGGCCGACACTGTCTGATTACCGACACCGATCAGCTTGCAGACCTCCTGATAGGCATCGTTGCCCTGACGGTCGATCAGGAGGGTCAAGTCTTCACCAGCCACATCGACGTCCAGGCGCGCAAGCGCGGCTGAATAGTCGATGGTCGTCGTGCCTGGCTCGCTTGAACCGCCGCTGCCTTCACCATCCTCGCTATTCACGGCTTCGGTGACATAGGAGATCAAAGAGTGGAGCATCTGGCTCAGGTCGATCTTGTCAGTGCCGATCAGGAAATCCGTGATCGTGTCGGTGCCACCTGACAGGTCATAGGACCGGTAGACAAACGTATCGCTGCCTTCGCCGCCTGTGAGTGTGTCAGCGCCCTGGAGGGAGCGGATGGTGTCGTCACCGGCACCGGCTTCGATCACGTTGGCGTCTCTCGAGCCCTTCAGGATATCATCTCCGCCACCAGAGACGATGTTGTCGATGAACTTGATTGTATCGGTGCCGATCTCAAGACCATGAGCCTTCTTGTTGTGAAGGGATATGGATAGATCCACATCAAAGGCGGAGTAATCAACGGTGTCGTTGCCCCGGCCGCCATGCATCATGTCGTTGCCGGCATCGCCATAGAACGTATCGTCCCCATGACCGCCATACAGTTCGTCGTTATGGCTGCCACCACTCAGTTCGTCGTTGCCGGAGCCGCCTTTCAGTACATCCGCGCCAGCACCTCCGGTCATGATGTCATCACCTGAGCCACCAATGAGACTGTCATCTCCATGGCCACCATCCATGGTGTCGTTGTCTGCACCACCTTTCAGATCATCATTGCCGTAACCGCCGATCATCGTGTCAGCGCCGGAGCCGCCAACCAGAACGTCGTCATCATTGCCGCCGTCGAGCGTGTCGTCGCCAGCACCGCCTTTGAGTTCGTCATTGCCGTAGCCGCCGCTGAGGTTGTCGACGCCCGAACCGCCAATGAGGCTGTCATCGCCGTTACCACCGTCGAGCATGTCATCACCGGTACCGCCGATCATCTCATCGTTGCCGGCTTCCCCATACAGGGCATCGTTGCCATTGTTGCCGTTCAGTTTGTCGTTGTGGTTGCCTCCATTCAAAATGTCGTTGCCGGAGTTGCCATAAAGATCATCCTCTCCCGAGTTGCCCCTGAGGTTATCGTCCCCGGACCCGCCGTGCAGATCGTCATGGCCATTGTTGCCGGACAGATCGTCGTTGCCGGACCGGCCGTGCAACTCGTCGGAACCGTCGCCGCCGACAAGGATGTCGTTGTCAGACCGTTCGATTTCGACAACCTGGCTGCCGACACCTTCATGACTTGGGTCCGGATCGGTGCCGCTGTCGTCCTGCTGATAATGCGCATTGAGGACCAGCGCGTTTTGCACCCCGATATCCACGGTGAAGACGCTGTCGTCAAAGTCCCGGTCGCCGCCGTTGTAAAGATCTTCAAACCCGAGCGTGATTGTTCCGGCATCGGCTTTCAGGACGCCAGTGGTGTGCAGAATGCCATCCGGGTTCAGATCAACGGTCTCGCCAAAAGCCGCTGTGTGATACGGGTTGGTGCGGATCATCGTTTCAGTGCCGTCCGCCGCGATATGATACAGCCGTGGTCCGTCACTATGGATGGTGGCTTGATTGCCATCCGCATCCTTGAACATCAGTTGGGGGGCGTTTTCGCCTTCCTGCCGAACGTCCAGATCCAGGCCCTGATAGCCACCGTTCAGGCTGTAGCCATTAGAGATGATAAAGAAACCGAGCGTGTCACCGGCCTGGACATCCAGGTATTCCCGGCTTTCGCCTTGAATCAAATTGCCGCCGCTTCCTTGCAACGAGGCGTTCGGCCACAAAATCTCGACGTCTGTGATCAGTCCATCTTCTTGGATCTTGTAGTCGCCGAAAGTGTTTCGATAGCCGGCTGTTTCACCTTCGAACACGACAGACACCGGATGATCATCCACGATCTCAATGCCGGTGACCTCGACTAGGTCTGGTCCACCGGAGCCGTAGAGGATGTCGTTGCCGTTGTTGCCGTAGAGGATATCGTCCCCGGTGCCACCCCAGACTTCGTCATTTCCGTTGTTGCCGGACATCACGTCATCCCCAAAGCGACCGGACATGACGTCCGAATGCCGGGTGCCGACAAGTGTATCGTCTTCATCCGTCCCGATCATGGGACGCGTTGCGGGCAAACTTGCCATTTTCTGTCTCCTTATTTCTTACGAAGGACGCAATCGAAGGAGGCAGTTGCAGGGAATGGGCCACTAACCTTACAGAATGTTCATGTAAGAAGGTATTTAATTCAATTAGTTAGGGATGGTGTCGATTTGGATGCGAGCGGCGTTACAGTTTTGCATGATCCCGTTTTCGATTTTGAAAAAGCCATGCCGGAAAATGCAAAACAAGAATTCTGCGCCAATCAGCAATTCAGCTTATGAATAACAGCGGGGATTTTTGATCATATTAAAGACCCAGCCGGTCACGGATCCGGTAGACCATGACCGAGGGTGCCAGAAACCACGGATTGCCGGTGTAGAACGGGCGTGTCGGGTTGGGGATCATCTCAAAGGCCGAAGGCGTAGTCTCCCGCCCGGCTGCCTTGCGGCCGATGCGCATGCCCAAATAGCTCGCCATGCCGACACCCGATCCGCAGTAGCCGTTCGCGTAGAACAGTCCCTTGTCTTCGCCGCAATGGGCGAGCGTGTCGAACGTGTAGCCGACAAACCCCATCCAGCCGTGGCTGACCTTGAACGGTCGCAGTTCCGGAAAGAGGGCGCACATTTCCTGGTGCAGTTTGACCGCGCTGTTGCGGGGATCCGTCTCGCTCAATGAGACGCGGCCGCCAAACAGAACGCGCTTCCGGTCCGGCGAAAGCCGGTAATAATAGACCAGCTTTCGTGTATCAGAGAGGATCCTGTCCGTTGGAAACAGACGGTCCACGAGGTCTGTTGGCAGCTCTTCGGTCGCAATGACATAGGACCCGATCGGGATGACCCGGCGCTGATGCCATGGCGACAGGGGGCCGGAATAGCCGTTGGTAGCCAGTATGACCTTCCCGGCGCGGATCTCGCCGCGGTCGGTCAGTATCTTGAAACCAGATCCGGTCCGATCCAAAGACAAAGCCCGGCAATTGCCAATGACATGAGCGCCAGTTTCCAGGACCCGCTTCAGCAGTGCTGGATGATATTTTGAGACATCAGCACTGCAATGATGCGGGAAGACGATGCCGCCGTGATAGGCCTCCGTACGGAGCTCAGAGGCCATGTCTTCCTTTGAAACCATGAAGGCGTCTGGCTTCCAGACCGGATGCCCCGTTTCAGCTTCCTTTGCGAGCTTGTCGTAAAGATGCGGCTTGTGGGCCCCGTGAAACCGGCCGACCTCCTTCAACCCCATATCCAGACCGTCCGCTGAAAGCTGGTGCATATAATCGAGAGACGCTTGGCCTTCTTGGCATAGCGCGGTTGCCAGCTCATCTCCGTAGCGCCCCGACAACGCGCTAAATGAAGGCTTCAGGCTGGTTGAGAGCTGGCCGCCGTTCCTGAGGCTGCATCCCCATCCGGGGTGTTCGGCATCTATCACCAGTGTGCCCAGCCCATCGGAGGCGGTCTGTAGTGCGGCATTCAAGCCGGTGTAGCCAGCCCCGATAATCAGGACTTCGATTTCATCAGGGAGTTCCTGCTTTGGCAGAGAAACCTTGGGAGCAATGTCTTGCCAATAGGGCGTTGTCTTGTAGTCCGCCGCAAACACATCGCTTCCCATGGTGATTGTTCCTTATGCTGACCTAGCGTCTTCCAGGATGAGATCCGCGCCCTTTTCGCCCACCATGATGGCCGGAGCATTGGTATTGCCCGATGTCACGGTCGGAAAAATCGAGGCATCGACAACGCGCAAGCCCTCGACACCGTAAACCCTCAAACGCGGATCTACGACATTGTCCGACCTGTTGGGACCCATCCGGCATGTGCTAACCGGATGAAAGACTGTCGAGCAGCGGTTGCGGACATCGTCCAGCATCTGTTCGTCTGTCTGAACGTCCGGGCCGGGTATTATTTCCGTTTCGATGACTTTCTGAAGTGCCGGGCTCGCCGCGATCTTCCGCAGCAGCCGGCATCCCTCGATCATCTCCTTGCAATCATGATTTGTGCTCAAGGAGTTCGGATGGATGGCCAATCCCTCGTAAGGATCTGACGATTTCAGCTCAACATGCCCGCGGCTGGTTGGCCGGGTCGGCTGCATTCCGAACAGGAAACCAGCGAAAGGATCCGGGTTCATCAGAGGCCGCTGTCCCTTCGGTGCCTTGGTGTAGCTGACTGGTGAGAAGTAGAGCTGCATGTTCGGCCGGTCGCACTCCGGATTGCTCTTCACAAATCCACCGCCCTGATTGAGGCTGATGGAGAGCGGACCGCCGCGGGTCAGAACATACCGGATGCCCTGGGCCAGCTTGCCCCACCACGGGTAGAGCTGTTGGTTCAGGGTCGGAACCTTTGACTTGTAGAGATAATCAAGGCCGAGGTGATCCTGCATGTTTTTGCCGACGGCAACACTCTGGACCTTGGGCTCTACACCCTTGTTTTGAAGCTCTGCGCCGTCTCCGATGCCGGAGAGCATCAGGATCTGCGGTGAGTTGATGGCTCCCGCGCTCAAGATCACCTCACGGCGCGCAGTGACCGTCTGCTCGCGGCCATCCTTGTCATAGATGACGCCAGTTGCCCGGTTGCCGTCCAGAAGGACACGCTTGGTGTGCGCTTTCGTCAGGATGGTGACATTCGGCCGCTTTTTCGCACGGGACAGATACGCCCGGGCCGTCGACATGCGAAAACCGCCTTTGGTTGTGATCTGGTAGTGACCGACGCCTTCCTGGTCCGCGCCATTGAAGTCCGGATTGAATTTGAAACCGGCCTGTTCGCTGGCCCGGAAAAAATTCCGACACAGAGGGTGTGCGTGTTTGTCCACGCTGGAAACATGCAGCGGGCCGTCACCGCCGCGGAAATCATCTGCGCCGGCTTCGTTGGTTTCGGAGCGCTTGAAGTAGGGCAGGACATCGTCCCACCCCCAGCCCGGATTGCCCATGGCTTTCCAGTCGTCAAAGTCCGCGTGCTGGCCGCGGATATAGACCATGGCGTTGATCGAGCTGGACCCGCCGAGCACCTTGCCGCGTGGCCAATAACCTTCGCGGTTGTTCAGGCCTGGGTCCGGCTGGGTGTCGTACATCCAGTTGATGTGTTTGTTGTAAAACGCCTTGCCGTAGCCGACCGGCACCCAGATCCAGAAGTTCAGATCCGAGCCGCCGGCCTCCAGCACGCAAACCGAATACTTGCCGCTTTCAGACAAGCGGTCTGCAACGGCGGCACCGGCAGAACCGGCGCCGACGATGACAAAGTCAAACTCAGCCATGATGTCTCCGCCTTAAGCGTTCTTGTCGCGCTGAATCAGGACGGTCAGCAGAGCCAGCAATCCGGAACCAACCATAAGAAAGAAAGACACGGCGTTTAGAACCGGAGTCGAGCCGACCTTGGCCATGCGGTCATACATGGTGATGGTCAGTGGCGCTTCCGAGCCGACCAGAAACAAGGTCGTGTTGAAGTTCTCAAACGACACCAGGAAGGCAACGATGCCCGCAGCAATCATCGCCGGCCGCAGGAAGGGCAGGGTGATTGTGCGGAGCACCCGGGCCCGGCTGGCGCCGAGATTGAACGCGGCCTCTTCCATGGTTTCGTCGAACTTCTTCAACCGGGCGGTGATCACCAGAGAGGTGATGGTGGCAATGAAGGAGAACTGGCCCAAGACTACCAGAAGCATGCCCGGCCGCAGGAACTCCAGTTCCAGATCAAATCGGTTCTCAACGTAGTTCGCCGTGTCGCTGGCAAGCACCAGGATGGAGATGCCAAGGATAACGCCCGGGATCACCAGCGGTACGACCATGAGAATGTAAAAGAAGTTCTTGGCCGGAAAGTCTCCGCGAACAAAGAGAAACGCATTGGTCGTGCCAACGAACACCGACAGCGCGGCCACAAAGATCGCAATCACGAACGAATAGTAGAGACCTTGAAGAAGCCTCCGGTCGTGGAACATTCCGAGCTTCGGCTCCGTGTCGGAGAAGAACCAGTCCAAAGTGAAGCCCTGCCACGGCAACGCCGGGAACAAGCTGTCATTGAAGGCAAAGGCGCCAGCGGAAATTAAGGGTGCGGCCAGAAAGATAAAGAAGGCCACGACGTAGAGCCGGTACCCAAGGAGGAACGGCGTTGTCTTTTTGGTTGCAAGCATGATCGTCCTCCTCAGCTCTTGGCAACAGTGTTGGCCAGCGTCTGTCCACTCAGCTTCAGACCAAGCCAGATGACGAAGGAGGTGAACAGCAAAAGCAACAGGCCGAAGGCCGCGCCGCCTTCCCAGTTGAACCGGGTGATGAACTGGTTGTAGATCTGTTCCGTGAACCAGCTGGAATTCTTGCCGCCAAGCAGGATTGGCGTGAGGTAAGAGCCTGCTGTAAGCATGAATGTCACGATGCATCCGGCAACGATGCCCGGCATTGCGTAAGGCACAATGATCTTGCGAAGCACGGTGAAGCCGTTGCCGCCGAGATTGTAACCGGCCTCGATCATGGAATTGTCCATCCCGTCGAGCGTGGAAACGAGCGGTACAATCATGAACAAGATGACCGTGTAGACGAGACCGATAATCACCGCGACGTCGTTGTAAAGGAACTCCACCGGGGTTCCGATGATGCCGGTCCAGAGGAGAAAGCTGGAAATAACACCTGTTTCGCGCAGGAGGAGGATCCATCCAAAGGAGCGGATCAGGTCGCTCACCCAAAGGGGGATCAGGCAGAGCAGGAACAGGCCGCCCCGGGCCCGCGGCCCAGCAATCTTTGCAATGTAGTAAGCGATCGGGAAGCCGATCAACAGCGCCAACGCGGTCACCAGAAGGGACATGGACCCGGTACGCAAAAGCGTGTTCCAGTAGATCGGTTCGTTGATGAACTCAAGGTAGTTCGCGAAGCTGTACTCGTAGACACGCGGCGCAACTTTTTCCTTGAGTGACAGGATCACCATGCCGATATGCGGCAGAATGATCAAAAGAATGATCCAGAGTGCAAAGGGCGCAAACAAGAGGATCAAAGAGAGGCGTTTGATGTCCTTTTGCATCAGGCACGCTCCTCGTGCGCAAAGCACATGGCCTGCTTTGAGGACCAGATCAGGCGAACCTCTTCACCAGGCTTGATATCATTATGGCCGGTCAGCGTAACGTCAGATTCAATCAGCTCGCCATTGCCGGAGCGTACAAGAACCCGGCTGTTGGCGCCATTGAAGAGAAGGCTGTCGACGACGCCGTCCATTTGGTTGTCGCCATCAATTCCACCCGTGCCGCTTTCTGATGCCCGGACCGTGTGGATGAATTCCGGCCGCACGAAGATGTCGACCTTGGACCCTTCCGCGACTGTGTAATGACCAGCTGCCGAGAAGCTCATCGGCAGGCCTTGAGAGGTTTCGACTTTGCCACCTGTGCCGTCGCTCGATTTGACGGTGCCGGACCAGCGGTTGCTGTCGCCGACAAAGCCGGCCACAAAGGCGGTCTTCGGCTGGTGATAAAGCTCTTGCGGGGTGCCGATCTGTTCGAACTCGCCCTGGTTCATGATGGCGACGTTGTCGGACATGACCAAGGCTTCGGACTGGTCGTGTGTAATGTAGATAAACGTGGTGTTGAACTGGTGTTGCAGCAGCTTCAACTCGATTTTCATGGCTTCTCGCAGCTTCAGATCGAGCGCGCCAAGCGGTTCATCGAGGAGCAAAACGTCCGGGTCGAGCACCATGCAGCGGGCAATCGCGATACGCTGCTTCTGGCCGCCGGACAGCTGGTGGATTTCGCGTTCTCCTACATCCGGCAGCGCAATCCGCTCCAGGACGTCTTGAACCCTTTTCTTGATGTCTGCGTTGTTCATGCCGGTGCAGCGCAAACCGTAAGCGATGTTTTCATAAACGTTCATCATCGGGAACAGGGCCAGATGCTGGAACACCATCTTGACGTTCCGCTTGTTCGGCGGTGTCCCCAGGACAGACTTGCCCTTGATCTTGATGTCGCCTGAATTTGGCTCATCAAAACCGGCTATCATGCGCATCAAGGTGGTCTTGCCGCAGCCGGATGGCCCCAAAATGGAGAAGAACGAGCCGCTCGGGATGTCGAAGGAGACGCCTTTGACAGCCTGGAAAGACCCAAAATTCTTGGTCACGCCGGCGCATTCAAGGTCGTAATGGGGAGTATTTGTCATTGTTTTGGACGCTTCTGGAGAAGTGAAGAAAGGTGGGGGGACACCGTATGGCGGCATCCCCCGAGAATTAGGCCTAGGCTCTACGGCAAATTGGCCAATTGGCGGCAGCATTTGTTCTGTTGCCGCCAATTTTTTGATTAGCCGGTTGCTTAGCCGCCAGTCGCTGCCTTGATTTTCTCCAAGGTTTTACCTTCCATGTCTTCCACGCCCGGAGGAATGTTGGCGAAGAACTTCAGGTTGTCGATGTCGGCATCGGTGAAGGCCGCGTTCACAGCTGCTTTCTTGTCTTCCGGCAGGAGGTCCTTTCCGCCCTTAACGGCTGCGATCGCACCGGTGCTTGCGGACATCAGGGTCACGTTTTCCGGACGCAGGACGAAGTTGATCCACTTGTAGGCTGCATCATCTGCCTTGCTCTTGCGCGGCAATGCGAATGTGTCGATCCAGGCCAGCGCGCCTGTTTCCGGCGGAATGAAGGTGATGTTCGGGTTCTGGTCGAACAGCTTGTAAGCGGTTGAATCCCAGGTTTCCGATGCCACGATCTCGCCAGACAGCATCATGGCGCTGAGGTCGTCGCCGCCTTTCCAGTAGGCTTTGATGTTGGCCTTACACTCGATGAGCTTGTCGGCAACCTTGTCGAGGATACCTTGGTACTTCTCAAGGTCGGAATAGGCGTCGAATGGATTTTCGCCCATGGAGAACGCTGTGCCGAGCAGGATTGTGCGCTTCAGGCGCATGGAGGTCTTGCCCTTGTAAGCCGGGTCACAAAGATCGCCCCAACCCTTGAAGTCAGGGGCTTTGGTCTTGTCGGCCATCAGACCCGATGTACCCCACTGATGCGGAACCGCGTAGACGCCGCCATCGATGGTCGTGTTTTCCTTCACACCATCAAGCAACTTGGCTTCCATCACGTCAGTGTCGATTTTGGAAAGGTCAAGCGGCTTGTAGATGTCGTATTCCAGCTGAGCCGCGTAGATGCGGTCGTGGCTCGGCTGAGCAAGGTCAAAACCTGCACCGCCGGTGGCGCGCAGCTTGGCGATCATTTCCTCGTTGTTGGAGAAAGTCACCTCGACCTTGATGTCCGGATATTCGGCTTCGAATTTCTGGATGAGTTCATCAGGAGCATAGGACCCCCAGGTCAGAAGCCTCAGTGTTTCAGCTTGTGCCGCCCCTGCGCTGGCAAGCATTGTTGCCGCCAACAGGCCGGTTAGAGTTGATTTGAATTTCATTACATCCTCCCTGGAGTGGTGATGGTTCCGTATGAGGCATCTGGCCTCTGTGGGATCCTGGAATACGCTGCCAGCACACTGAGATACTGACACGATTGCGGCGGAGCATGGAGAATACCCGCCACCCTTCATATTGCTAAATATACCTATTCACCAGTGATCCCTCGGGTTTTCTTAAGAGCCTAGGCCCAAGTGTTGTCCAACTGGAAAAGCCTCTGGCGCGGTATATTTCACACTTCAATTCAGCACGAAAATGGGTTGTCCTGGCATGACCTGTTCGCTCATTAATCGAAGGTTCTTACTGGCTGTCCCCTCTGCGAAGAACCCGCACCCAGGCAAATCAAAACCTGCCGGAAGTGCTGGAACTGCAGATTTCAGCCGCGCCTGACATCCCCTTTACGCGTTGAAGTTCCTGAGAAGAGACGGTAAGTATCAATTGGACTGCAAAATATATCCATTGCAGATAATTTGTCAGACCAATTAATAAAAGCGGTCTGCTATGCGAGTCGGCATTTTGGCAAGACGTCCTTAAGTGCCTGAATACCCTTTCGGATGTCGTCCGGGTTTGCACTGCCAAATCCGAGAACCAGGCCACGCTGTTGAATATCCGCCAGAGAATAGCGCGAAAGCGGGGCCGTTGTGATCCCGCGAGCAGCGGTTTCAGATACAATCTGCTGTTCATCCAGATTGGCGTTAGTGAGGCCAACGGCGTGAAAGCCGCTGCTGGTCGGTTGCAGGTCGATGTCGCCTGCTAGACTGGAAGCTGCGCCCATCAACGTATCATGCCGCTCTTTATAGACCTGGCGCATGGTCCGGATGTGGGTGGCGAACATACCTTCATCCATAAATTCGGCAACCATGGCCTGCGTCACGGTCGGGACACCACTCAGCCATGTGAGAAAGATTCGCTCAAAACTCTCCACGAGCCCCTCAGGCGCCAAGAGGAACCCGAGCCGAAGGGCAGGGAACAAAGACTTGGAGAAGGTCCCCACGTAAATAACCCGGTCGTGGGTATCGATGCTTTTCAAGGTCGGCGGCGGCTGGTCACCATAATAGAACTCCCCATCATAGTCGTCTTCAACGATCATGGCGTCCGCTTCACTTGCGGCTTTCATAAGAGCGAGCCGCCGCGAGAGGCTCATGACGTTCCCGAGCGGCTGCTGATGGGAGGGGGTGACAAAAGCCAATCGAAAATGCGGGGCTTTTTTCAAGCCGTCTTCTACACACAAGCCTTCTGTGTCCACATCGACTGGAATGGGTTGAGCGCCGATGGCGACAAAAGCGTTCCGTGCTCCAATCGCGCCGGGGTTCTCGAACCAGATTGGTTCGCCCGGATTGACCAGCATTCCCCCAATCAGAGAAAACGCGCGTTGTGCGCCGTTTGTAATGAAGATCTGTTCCGGGGCGCATTTAATCCCACGTGAGGCGTTCAGCTGACGCGCAATTGCCTCCCGCAAAGGCGTAAATCCGAAGGGTTCGCCGTAACCTGCAATATCGTCCCGGTCTTTTCGCCAATGCCGCGCGGACAGCTTCGCCCATTGCGCCATCGGAAACGCGTCGAGCGCAGGGAGAGCCGTGACAAAGGCTTGAGATTTGTGCGGCAGTCGTGTGCGGACCTTGAAGTCGGGAATCGCATGTTTGGAGGCATGGGACAGGCGCGGGATGGCCTTGATGTTGTCATTCGACGACGGCTTGGGCCTCGGCTCAAGCCGGGCGTGCAGCGCATCGCTCACAAAAGTGCCGGCGCCCACACGGGCCTCCAGGAGGCCTTCTGAAATCAGCCGGTCGATCGCATCGATCACCGTTGTCCGGGAAACGCGGATCTCTTGGGCAAGGGTTCGTGTCGCCGGCAACCGGTCGCCCGGCGTCAGCGCGCCTGTCAGCAACAGATCACGCAAAGCCATGTAGAGCTGGATCGAGATTTTCTTATCAGCGTGCTTGTCAATCTTGATAGATGACAGAACCGCCCCGGCATGCCGTTTCATCACAATTCTCCAATTGGTCTGGGAGATTGCGCAAAACGGACCTTCTATCAAGTCCAATTCTGAATAACTTGATAGTCCAATTACAAGAAAACTGCGCTCAGGGAGCCTCGTTCAAGGACCGCAAGCCCCATGAAAATACAATCAATCGAGACATTTACCAATGAATTTGTCTGCTTCACACGCGTCACGACTGACAGCGGTGAAACGGGCTGGGGACAGGTCGCACCTTACTACGCCGACATCACGGCCGAAGTTGTGCACAGGCAAGTGGCTCCTTACGCGCTTGGAGAAGACGCGCGCGATATCGATCATCTGATGGATATCATCCCGGATCGCGAGCACAAGTTTCCCGGATCCTATCTGCGCCGGGCAATGGGCGGTCTCGACACAGCGCTTTATGATTTGCGGGGCAAGATCGAAGGCAAGCCTGTGTGTGAGCTGCTGGGCGGAACGCCGGGCAAGGTCCGCGCTTACGGGTCTTCCATGAAGCGGGACATTACCGCTCAGGATGAAGCGGACCGTTTGAAGCGCCATCAGGACGAGCGCGGCTTTACAGCGTTCAAGTTCCGCATTGGCGCAGAATGCGGCCGGGATCAGGACGAATGGCCGGGCCGGACAGAGGAAATCGTGCCGTTGATGCGCAAGAGCTTTGCCGATGACACAGCGCTCTTGGTCGATGCCAACTCCTGTTATTCTCCGGGAAAGGCAATGGAGGTCGGCCGGTTCTTGGAAGCCAACGGAATTTCTCATTATGAAGAGCCGTGCCCTTATTGGCATTTTGACCAGACCAAGCAGGTAACGGACGCTTTGGACATTGATGTCACCGGTGGTGAGCAAGACTGTTCGATGGTCGATTGGAAGCGCATGATTGACCATAAGGTCGTCGACATCATTCAGCCGGACATTTGTTATCTTGGCGGCATGGTGCGCACCATGAAGGTGGCGCAAATGGCGCACGAAGCCGGTATCCCGTGCACTCCGCATGCGGCCAACCTGTCCCTGGTGACCCTCTTCACCATGCACCTGCTGCGCGCCATTCCGAATGCCGGAAAGTATCTGGAATTCTCCATCGAGGAGGAAGACTACTACCCGTGGCAGTATGACCTCTTCGTCAAGTCGCCGTTCGATATCATCGATGGCAATGCGATTGTGACGGACGCACCGGGTTGGGGTGTTGAGGTCAACCCGGAATGGCTCGCCAAATCCACTTACAAAATCAGTACCCTGGAAGGCTAATCATGGCGTCTCAACAAGACCTGATCGCCGAGTATGAAAAGACCGGCACCCTTTCCGCATTGCCGCTTGGCCATTTCATCGACGGCGCGTTCTCGCAGCCCTCGCACAACCGCACCATGGAAAGCTTCGATCCGGGCAAGGGCACAGCTTTTGCGCGGTTCACAGCTGGAACGTCTGAGGATGTAGACGCAGCTGTTCTTTCCTCCCGAAAAGCGTTCGAAACGGTCTGGCGCGATATGGCGCCCATCGAGCGGGCGCGTATTCTGCAAAAGACAGCAGAACTTATCCTCACAAACCTCGACCTGTTGGCGGTCGTGGAAAGCCTTGACAGTGGCAAGCCTTTGCAAGAAGCGATCGGCGATGTTCGGGGCGCCGCGCGGACCTTCGAATATTACGCAGGGGCCTGTGACAAACTTCAGGGCGACAGTTTCCCTCTGGCGGGGGATTACATCGGGTATTCAATTCATGAGCCGGTGGGTGTGACAGCACACATTATCCCGTGGAACTTCCCGATTTCAACCGCCGCCCGCGGTTTTGCACCGGCGCTGGCTGCCGGATGTACGGTTGTCGCAAAACCGGCCGAGCAGACGCCGTTCACGGCATTGCTGTTGGCAAAAATCCTGTCGGACGCCGGTTTGCCGGATGGCGTTTGCAATGTGGTGACCGGGACGGGTGCTGAGACCGGCGCACCGCTGACCCAGCATCAGGGTGTCGATCACATCACCTTCACCGGATCGGTTCAGACCGGCAAGTCCGTGATGAAGGCCGCAGCCGATGATGTCACCCGTGTCGTTCTGGAGCTGGGCGGCAAATCGCCTGTAGTTGTGCTTGCAGATTGCGACAAGGAACAGGCCTTGAACGGGGTCATGGGTGCGATCTTTGAAAATGCCGGTCAGATTTGCTCAGCGGGGTCGCGCCTTGTCATCGAAAAGTCGATCCATGAAGAGTTTGTCTCTGAACTGGTCAAGCGCACAAAGGCGCTGAAGATTGGTCATGGTCTCAGCCAGCCAGAGCTTGGACCGGTGAACTCCGCCGAACACCTTGAAAAGATCGCCGGCTTCATTGACCGGGCAAAGGACCGGGGTGCAAGGATCGCTTTTGGCGGTAACGTCACAACGGACCCGGCCACGGGCAAAGGCTGGTTCTTTGAGCCGACCATCGTCGATGCAGTTCCGGCCAAGGATGAGCTTGCCCAGGAAGAGATCTTCGGCCCCGTGCTGACCGTGCAGGTGGCAGACGATGCAGACCAAGCGCTGGAACTGGCCAACGACTGCCAATACGGCCTGGTTGCCGGCATCTACACATCGAACTTTGCCAAGGCGCATCAGCTCGCGCGCAAGATCGATGCAGGTCAAATCTACATCAACGAGTATTTCGCAGGCGGCATTGAAGTGCCGTTCGGCGGCAACAAGAAGTCCGGCTTCGGCAGGGAGAAGGGCATCGAAGGTTTGAAGAGCTACTGCAAGACCAAGAGCATTGCGGCAAAGATCAGCTAAACCTTAATTTTAGCTATCGCGGTTCCGCGAAGGCCGGTTTTCCGTTCCCCGGATCCGGCCTTTTCTTTTTTTAAGGTCTCAGTTTTGCGCAACCAGCAGCAGCTCGTTGGTCACCAGGGTCGGACATTTTCCCGGCGTCGCATGCCCCTGAAACAGGCCCTTGTTGAGATCGACCGTCCGCAAGGGCAGGGACAACTTCCCGTTCTGCGGCTTTGCGGCACCGTTCTGGAGCAGGATTTCTGAGATCAGGCCGGTCATCGGTGGGCCATCTTCGAAGTGTGAGCCTGCAAGGCTGCCGAGGCCATGAACCGAGTAGCCGTCTCCGGGAAGTTGATTGCCGAGTGCCGTGATGCCTTCATAAAGATCTGTAAACGGCGCGAGGGTTGTGATGAGCGCGTTGGCAGTCTTCCCGGACATCGCGTCCCGGTCCGACGTCACACGGAACAGCGTGAATTCTGTCTCCGGATCCAGCGACGCTTCGAAACGTGCTCCAACGAGCCCATGACCGGTGATGTTTGCATCATCGTTGAACCTAAGTGTCTCCGGCAGCAGATGCCCGAGGTGCCAGGTGTTATTTTCCCGCCAGTAGGCGTGAATGTGCGCAAACCAGGCGCCATCGCGCCAGCCGAGGATGGCAATAGCCTCCTCAAGTTCAGTACCTTTTGAGGAATGCGTATCGCTGTACCAGGCCGCGTGGCGGTCATCGTCGGCCCGGTCGGGCATGACATAATCAAAGGCAGCCAACTGAACGCCGGAAAGATCGAGAACGGCCGAGGAAAATCCGGTGTCATCCGCCCAGCGCCCCAGTGTGTCGAGCAAAGGCTCGCCAGCTGAAACCTGACACTCAATTTTGATGGCGTGGCACAGCGCATGGGGGAGACGATCCTGTGCTAGCGGGCCGGGATGCCGGATATCATCCAGTGTCTGCGGAGCCGGGCGCCTCACAGCAGGCCCTTTTCGGTCAGAAATTCGCGCACGAGTTTCTTTGTGATTTTGCCATAGGCGCTGGTCGGCATTTCCTCGATGAACAGATAACGTACCGGCATCTTGTAGCGGGTAATTTTGTCCTTGAGGAACGCGCTGAGCTCGGCGGCATCCGTTTGTTGGCCAGTCTCCTTTACACAGACGGCGAGGCCAACCTCTCCCCATTGCGGATCCGGGATGCCCAAAATCGCGACCTCGGAGATCGCCGGATGGGTCAGCAGGATCTCTTCGACCTCCTTGGGGTAAACATTCGAGCCGCCTGAGATGTACATGTCCGACGCCCGCCCGGTCAGATAGAGATAGCGCTGTTCGTCCAAATGGCCGATGTCGCCGGTGCGGAACCAGCCGTTGCGGAAGGATTTGGCGTTGGCGCCATCATCGTCCAGATACCCGGCGCAGACGGCTGATCCTACGACGCAGACCTCGCCGGTCTCATTCGGCCCGAGGATCTTGCCGGTCTCGTCCTGAATGCTGACTTCGATCCCAGTTCGCTCCACGCCGCAGGTTCCGACCTTTGCGTTGGGCCCATCATCAACGCTGTGTTCGTCCGGCCGCAGCACCGTGATGTTTCCCGTGACTTCTCCGAGACCGTAATATTGGACAAGAACCGGTCCAAGTGTCTCCAGCGCCCGCTTCTGGTCTTCGCGGTACATCGGCGCTCCGGCGTAAATCAGGTGGCGGAGGCTGGAGTGATCGAATTGGTCGACGGCTGGATCTTCCACCAGCCGCTTCACGATGGTTGGTACGGTGAACATGTTGGACACCTTGTGCCGTTCAATCAGCTGGAACGCGTCATGCGGCCGGAAGCCGCCCTTCGGCATCAGGATGTGCGCCGACCCACAAGAAAGCTGGGCAATCAACTGAAGGCCTGCCCCATGAGATAGAGGTGCAATCACCAGCGAAGCGTCGGACTCGCTGGTTCCGGGTAAAAGATCGGCCATGTAGTTGACAACGACGAACCCGATTTGCCCGTGTGTGAGAACGACCGCTTTTGGCCGCCCCGTCGAGCCGGATGTGAAGAAGAACCAGCACGGGTCATTGTGAACGACCTCCGCATTGGCGACGCGCGCGCCAGCGTGCTTTTCAAGCAAGGCCTCGTAAGATACGCCGAACGCGCTTTCACCAATTGTAACGATGCCTGAAAGATCCGGACGGGCGGCTGCAACAGCCTCAGCCTGGGCCGCATACTCCGCATCACAGAGCAAGATGGTCGCCCTGGATTTTTCAGCCGCATAAGCGGTTTCGCCTGGCGCCTGCCGGAAGTTGCACGGAACCCACACAGCGCCGAGCCGGAAGGCCGCCAGCATGATCTCTATCATCTGATGAGAGTTCTGCGCCTGGACCAACATCCTGTTGCCCTTGCCAATTCCGAATTCCGAGGAAAGGGCGCTGCAGAGGGCCGAAACACGGTGATCAAGGTTCTGCCAAGACCAGGTTTGGTCTTCCCAGACAATGGCGGGTTGATCCGGCCAACGCTTGGCGTTGCGTGTTAAAAAGTGCGCAAGGTTCGCCACGCGATTGGAACAGCGCTCAATCATCAGATGAGGTCCTCCCTGGAAATCTGTGATGACAACCTAGGGCGCAGGGGTCTGATTTGACAAGCAATATGAATGGTCTATCGGCCATTTCAATTCCCGCCCAAATCATGCAAGGATGCGTGCCGGTTTAATTTCGCATGCAGTTGCAGGACGGTTTTATGACGACTTCGCCCGACTTTGATTGGAATGATGCTTACGAAAATGGCGCCTATATTGAGAACGCCCAAAGCTATCCGGGGCGGTGGGCCGATGAAGCCCTCGATTTCCGCTCGGGCTGGATTAAAAAAGACATCGATATCATTTACGGTGACACGGACCGTCAGCGGCTTGATCTGTTTCACTCCGAGGACAAAAGCAAGGGGCTGTTGGTCTTTGTGCATGGCGGCTACTGGCGCCGCTTTGACAAATCCTACTGGTCGCATTTGGCGCGGGGGGCGCTTCGAAGCGGTTGGTCTGTCTGTTTGCCAAGCTATGAATTGGCGCCAAACGTCCGTATCCCCCAGATTACGGCACAGATCGGCAGGGCACTCAATAAAGCCGCGCGGCGGGTCGAAGGTCCAATCCATCTGTCAGGCCATTCGGCAGGGGGGCATCTTGTGAGCCGCATGATTTGTGAGGATACACCGCTTAATCCGGAAGTGCTTGAGCGCATCGAAAAGGTAGTCTCCATCAGTGGCCTGCATGATCTTCGGCCCTTGATGAAGACGTCGATGAATGATGACTTCTTGCTCACCGATGCTGACGCGGTGAAGGAAAGCGCTGCTTTGCAGGCACCTGCCAAAGACTGCCCTGTGACGGCGTGGGTTGGCGGTGATGAGCGGCCTGAATTTATTCGCCAGTCACAGCTGTTGGCGGAAGCCTGGGACAGCGCCAAAGTTTTTGTAGACGAAGGCAAACATCATTTCGATGTCATCGAGGGGCTGATTGACCCGGCAAGCCCCCTGACAAGTGAGCTGCTATCTTAACTGCATCTAATCTTCAACGGCATAAAACCGTTGTGCGAGGCGGCGGACACCGGTGTTTTCGTAGAAGCTGATCGAGGCTGGGGGAACCAGATAGGCAACCCCGGCCTCCAGTCCGTCCCGCCAACTCAGGCGGACTTCCGCGATCGTCCGCTCGTTCACATCAAAAACATAGAACTCCTTCGGCAGCGGTATGTCTTCATTCAGGAGAATACGAAGGCCACCCGCGGAGATGTCACGCGTGGTGCAGTCGCAAATGTATTCGTTGGTCAAGCTGGCGAGTTTTGCAGGGCGCAGGCGAGTCCGACGGCGCGGAAACAACCGCTTTTGAACGGCATCCATTGTTGCTTGCCGGTTCAAGCATAATCCTTTGAACATCTGAGACCTCAGCGGCGGGGAGATGCCGCAGGCGGCATAGGCGGGGGAGATGCCGCAGGCGGCATAGGCGGGGGCGGTGCAAGTTCAGGCCGTGGCTCCAAGGCCGCCGGTGGTTCCTGACCCCGAATGAGGGGCCGGCCATAATAGTTGGGATCACCGAGCGTGGTCGGCCGGTGGGTAACGCCCGACTGTTCGTTGGCGCAGCGTTGATAGGCGAGGTCATAAAGGCTTTGCCAGCCCGCCGGATAACTTCCCAGATAATCGAGAACGCTAAGCGCCCCGCCAATGGCCGCACCTCGCCTTGCACCGCTCGGACCATCCCAAATTCCTCCGGCCACAGCTCCGCGTGCGCCGTTTTCGTAGATGTTCAAATCAGCCGGATCGGGATTGACATGAGCATTCGCGTAAGAGCGGGCATAGGCATCACAGTTGACCGGTTGGGCGGTTGCGGACGACGCCACACCTGTGCCGGCAAGTGCTGCCAGCCCTACAATAGCTGGCTTCAGGACACGCTTATAAAGGCGATGACGAAAAGGGCTTGCTGTCAATGAGGTGCCGATCGGGCGCCAGCGCTGGGTCATAGGGATCTCCGGTCATTCCAATCCGGGTGCATGTAAATGTGCGGGTTTCAAATCTTGAAGCATCATCCGTCGCCCATGGAGGTTGTGCGGACCTTGCGGCGCGAATTGGCAAAGGGCCAGCCTCGGACAAGCTTGGACTTTTAGAACTGGCACCAATCCCGGCTGAATGGAGGTATTCGATGGAACCGGTGTTCCTGAACAAACTGGTCTCGCAAAACAACGAATGGCTGTCTGTCCGTCAGGCCGCGATTGCTGAGAACATCGCCAATGCCAACACCCCTGGTTTTGGTGCCAAAGATGTTGAGCCTTTCGTTTCGGTGATCAGCAAAACTCATCTTGCCATGACCGCGACCCATGGAAGCCATCTGGGCCAGACCATGGAGGCAGCCAAAGCCTCAGACATGGAGAAAGCCGACAGCTGGAACGTCACCCATTCCGGCAACTCCGTGAGCCTGGAGCAGGAGCTGATGAAAGCCGGCGAGGTCGCGCGCGACCATTCGTTGAACGCCAGCATCGCCAAGTCGTTTCACAAAATGTACCTCGCAGCCGTTCGTCCCTAAGCCAAAGTGATCTGAACTCATGTCCGACCCTCTTTCCGCCACACTGCAAATTGCCGCTTCTGGCCTGAAGGCTCAGTCCGACCGGATGCGGATTGTTTCCGAAAACCTCGCCAATGCCCGCTCCACTGGTGAGGCTTCTGGCGACGATCCCTATCGGCGCAAGACGATCACCTTTGAAAGCGAATTCAATCGCGTAACCCAGGCCAATCTGGTTGCAGTCAAGGGGATTGGCACTGACAAGGCGCCATTCACCGTTGAATACGATCCGGGCCACCCTGCGGCGGACGTTGATGGATATGTGAAAATGCCCAACGTCAACACGCTGATGGAACTCGCGGACATGCGCGAAACCAATCGGACCTACGAAGCCAATTTGAAAGTCATGACGCAGGCCCGCGAAATGGTCATGCGCCACATCGACCTGTTGAGGAACTGATCATGATCAACGAAATCTCCGCGCTGACATCTGCGGCATCGAGCGACGGTATTCTTAAATCCTCCTCGACCACCCGGTACATGAACTCTACGCCCGAGCTTGGTGGTACTGAAGCCGTCTCCGGTCCGTCTTTTTCGGACGCCATGGCCGAGGTCTCGCAGTCAGCCATCGACAAAGTGAAAAACGGTGAAGCAGCCGCAATCGCCGGCGTCGATGGGCAAGCCTCCGTTCAGCAGGTTGTTGAGGCTGTCATGCAGGCAGAATCCACTCTGCAAACCGCCATTGCCATTCGCGACAAGGTAGTGACCGCCTATCAGGAAATCAGCCGGATGACGATCTAAGCGAACACGCTTCTATCGAGCACGATTTAATCGCCAACCAGATTTGGCGAATTCAGGAGACGTAGAAATGAAAGCCCTTGCCATCGCTGCAACCGGCATGAGCGCCCAGCAGCTCAATGTTGAGGTTGTTGCCAACAACATCGCCAATATGAACACGACGTCGTTCAAACGGGCGCAGGCGGAATTCTCAGACCTTCTTTATCAAGCAGAGCGTCTTCAAGGCGTGCCCAACCGCGGTGGCGAAGATCCGGTTCCTGAAGGAGCGCAGCTGGGTCTTGGTGTAAAGACCGCCGGTATCCGGAAACTGCATATGCAGGGACCGCTGACCAACACGGGCAACCAGTTCGATATCGCGCTGGACGGCCGAGGCTGGTTTGAAATTACCGGCCCGGACGATGAAAGTCTTTACACCCGGGCCGGATCTTTCAACAAAAACGCGGATGGCCGCCTGGTGACCATCGATGGCTACACAGTTGAACCGGCAATTATCGTTCCTGAAGAAACCATCGAAGTGGTGATCAACGAAACCGGGCAGGTGTACTCCAAGATCGATGGCGAGATCCAGCCACGTGAAATCGGCCAGCTGTCTCTTGCCAACTTTGCAAATGATGTTGGTCTCGAACCCGTTGGTGGAAACCTCTTCCGGGAGACGCCGGCCTCAGGGGCTCCGGTAGCCGGAGTGCCGGGTGATCCTGGTTTTGGCGTGGTGCGGCAAGGGTATCTGGAATCTTCCAATGTCGATCCTGTGAAGGAAATCACGGCACTCATTTCCGCCCAGCGCGGGTATGAAATGAATTCGAAGGTCATGAAAGCGGCGGATGAAATGGCCAATACCGTGACCAATGGCATCCGCTAGAAAAAGGCGGTTCACGAAATGACCAAAGCCCTGAAACTCGTCGCCTTCTGTTTGGCTATGCTAACCGCAGCTCCTTCGGCATTCGCGGCGAGCATTGAATTGCCGGTCGCCCGCCAGACGATCCCGGCTGGTAGTGAAATCGGCCACCGGGACTTGGTGGAGCGCAAGTTCCCCAGCCGCACAGCAACACAGTTCGCGGTTGCATCACATCGGAGCCAGCTGGTCGGACAGGTGACCCGCCGAACGCTTTTGCCCGGACAACCAATTCCGATCAATTCGGTCGAACAACCGTTGCTGGTCAAGCGGGGCGAACCGGCCCGGCTTGTGTTTCAGGAACAAGGACTGGTCATCGTCATGCAGGTCGAGGCTCTGCAGAACGGCGGCGCGGGCAGTTTCGTGCGTGTTCGAAACGTCGACAGCGGTTTGGTCGTGTCCGGAAGAGTTCAGCAGGACGGCACGATCCGCGTGGAGAATTGATTTATGTTCCGTATGTTCATTTGCCTGTTGGCGGTTTTGACCGCTGTACCGGCGACCGCGATGGTGCGGATCAAGGATATCGCCACGTTGCAAGGTGTGCGTGACAACCAGTTGGTCGGTTACGGCCTGGTTATTGGTCTGAAGGGGTCTGGCGATACGTTGCGCAACTCTCCCTTCACCGAGCAGTCACTTCAATCCATGCTCGACAGTCTTGGTGTTAATGTTCGCGATACGCGGCTGCGAACGAGAAATGTCGCTGCAGTGGTCGTGACTGCCGAGATGCCGTCTTTCATCGGCAAGGGATCGTCCATCGATATCAGCGTCTCGTCGTTGGGCGATGCCACGTCATTGGCAGGCGGCACACTCGTTGCCACACCGTTGCTTGGTGCGGATGGTCAGATTTACGCTGTAGCTCAAGGACCGGTTGCAGTGTCGGGCTTCGCAGAACTTGGTGCTGCGGAAAGCTTGACCCAGGGAATTCCAACCGTCGGCCGTATCCCGAATGGCGGGCTTATCGAGCGGAACCTGCCGGCGAAGTTTTCGCAAATTCCCGATCTTGTGCTGGAACTGTCCAATCCGGATTTCAAAACGGCTGTCCGGATCACCGACGCAATCAACCGGTACACCCGGGAGCGCTATGGGGTGCGGGTGGCAAAGGAGCGCGATTACCGGTCCGTTGATCTGACGCCACCGCCGAAGGTGAGCTTGACCCGTTTTATCGCGGAAATAGAATCCATCCGCGTCCGGCCAGACCAGAGCGCCAAGGTCGTGATTGATGAGCGCACGGGAACGGTCGTGATTGGCAAGGACGTTCAGATTTCAACCGTTGCAATCACCCACGGCAACCTGACAGTCCGGATTTCGGAAGCGCCTGAAGTTTCCCAGCCAGCACCGTTCTCTCAGGGCGAAACTGTTGTAGTCCCGAGGACTTATGTGGATGCGCAGGAAACCGGCGGGCGTCTTGCGGTTGTCGGTGGAACGGACCTTCCGACATTGGTGCGGGGCCTCAACCGGATTGGCCTTCGCCCGACCGGGATCATCGCAATCCTGCAGGCGATCAAGACAGCCGGGGCTCTTCAGGCGGAATTGGTCGTTCAATAAACCAGCTAGCTCTGTAGGTACGCATCAACGAACAAAGGCGCCGCGGTTTCGCGGCGCTTTTTTGCATTCAAGACACCAACAGCCTCGCGCAAGCTCGATCGGCGATTGTCCAGTCAAACGGGTCACTCGCAAAGGACAATGTGTTCATGTCTAAATTCGTGGCTGAATGCCGAAAAGCCGGTGTTCTGACATGCCTGGCTGTTCAACTGATCTGCGCGGGGAGCGCGGCGCAGGCACAAATGCCGCCGGAAAAGCCGCGGGAAGCCACAGTCGCCCCGGCTCAGCCAGCCATTCCGTATCGCGACAGCCAGCTTTACTGCAAGAACATCGCTGAAGAGGCGAGCGACGCCCGAATCCAATGGCAGACTTGGAAGATGATTGCCCTGGAAGGGCGCCTCCAGGCACGGATTGCCGAGTTGCAACGCAAGGAACGCGAGTTCGAGGCCTGGGTGGAGCGCAGGGAACAGCTTCTCGAGCAGGTCGAGGACCAGGTCGTCAGCATCATAGGCCGGATGCGTCCGACCGCTGCGGCAGAACAGCTTTCCACCACCGAAGAAGAAGCTGCGGTCGGCGTTCTTTTGAAGCTGAAAGCACGTGTTGCCAGCGCGATCCTGGATGAAATGGAGCCCGCAAGAGCAGCGCAGCTGACGCAGACCATGATGGGCTTCACCGACCCCGAAATACAACGGAGATTTTGATGCGCCTTATGCTTGTTTCTTTAGGGGCCGTATTGCTCTCCGGCTGTGCCGGGCAACTGGAAGATATCGGCCGGGCTCCGGAAATGACCCCGGTCGGCTATGGGTTGGCCAACCGGCCCGCAACGGTTTACCCGCTTGGCACGTTCAGCAAGGGCGGGATCAAGGACTACAACTCGCTGTGGCGCAATGATCGCGAGAATTTCTTTGCTGATCCGAGGGCCAAGAAAATCGGAGACGTCCTGACGGTTGTGATCCAGATCGACGACCGCGCTGAACTCGACAACACGTCTGAGCGCGGCCGGTCCGCCGACATCGGCATTGGCGGTTCCTATTCAGCTGGCAGCAACAACAGCACATCTGGCGGTGAGGCGGAACTGAATGGTAACTCCGGGTCCTCGTCTGCTGGGTCCGGGTCCATAGATCGCTCAGAGGAAATTGAACTCTCTGTTGCGGCCATCGTGATCGACCGTCTTCCCAACGGGAACATGGTGATCTCCGGCTCACAGGAAGTTCGCGTGAACTACGAGATGCGAATCCTGAATGTCGGTGGGATCGTCAGACCGCGAGACATCGAGAGCAACAACACCATCCCGTACGACAAGATCGCGGAAGCCCGAATTTCCTACGGTGGCCGCGGCCGGATCTCCGAGGTCCAGCAGCCGGGCTGGGGCCAGCAGATCTATGACATCGTCACACCGTTCTAGGCTGGGAAAGGTTCTTAATGTCTAACAGTCTTGTGCCCTATGAAGGGCCGGAAACAGGGGATGCGAAGTCAAACTTCTTGGCTGCGCTTATCCTGATCAGTTTGATTGGCGCTGGGGCCGGTGCCGGACTTGCCAAAATCGTATCCGACATGACCGAGACTGCGGTTCATGGCCGGATCCGGGATGCGCAGACCTTCAGTCAGACCTTACCGTTTTCACCTTCGACCCGCTTGCAGCGGCTTGAGCCCTTGGTCACCAACCTTGCAACACCGCCCAGCACCTGGATCCGGGTTCAGGCAACGCTTTTGTTGGAAGATGAGCCAGACACGGATGTGTCTGTTCTGCGCAAACGGATCGAGGACGATTTTCTGAGTTTCTTGCGTACGTTGACCCTGGCGCATCTGGAAGGCGGGGTTGGCTTGCAGCACCTGAGGGAAGACCTGAACGAGCGCGCCAAGGTGCGCAGCAAAGGCATGGTCCGCGAAGTTATCCTGGAGTCTGTGGTTATCCAATGATGAGGCTGTTTTTAACCGTTGCCGCTTTGCTTGCTCTGACCGGAGCCGCCGCGGCGCAGGTGCCGGATTTGTCTGCTTTGTTGCCGGAAGGCGAGGGCAGTGCGTCTGGCCGCGTCATTCAGATGATCATTTTGCTCACGGTGCTGTCTTTGGCGCCGGGCATCTTGATCATGGTCACCAGTTTCATCCGGTTCGTGATTGCCTTTTCGTTTCTCCGGTCCGGCATTGGCCTGCAGACCACACCCGGCAATCTTATCCTTATTTCGCTTGCACTTTTCATGACGTTTTACGTCATGGCGCCGACATTCGACAGGGCATGGGAAGACGGTGTCCGGCCATTGATGAACAATGAGATCACCGAGGAAGAGGCCTATGTGAAGATCACCGAACCGTTCCGTGAATTCATGCTGAGCCAGGTGCGTGAAAAGGATCTGGTGCTGTTCGACGATCTGGCGGCCGGCCGGGTGACGGACGGATCGGCAGACTCGGCCGAGGAAGTGGAGCTGCGAGTGCTCATTCCGGCCTTCATGATCTCAGAATTGCGGCGAGGGTTTGAGATCGGATTTTTGATCGCGTTGCCGTTTCTCGTGATCGACATGATCGTGGCTACCATAACCATGTCGATGGGTATGATGATGCTCCCACCGACTGTGATTTCCCTGCCGTTCAAGGCCTTGTTCTTTATTCTGATCGACGGATGGAACCTGCTGGTTGGCAGTCTTGTGCGTTCGTTTTTCTAAGCGGGATTAACAGTCAGCAGTTTAAACGGGCGGGGCCATCGGCTCCGCCTTTGTCGTTTTGACGAGGGACTAAACCGCATAAGGAATTATCCTTGGCCGTTCAATCGACACTGCCGGTAAATCGTTGGTCCACAGGATGGAAGCAGGTTTATCGACTACAGAAACTCATGGAAAAATCCGCATCGTGTCATTTGCCGGTTTGAAATGCGGAATAGAATCAACTTGAAATGATCGACGTAAGCTTCGCACAAGGTTTGTGCTCTAGCTTGCAAATCACACGACGGGTTGAGCAAATCCTACCAACGCTCAAAAGCATGATGCTGCCCCGCCGTCCCGGTGTAACTCCGGAATGTCCCATCCTCAAAACTTATGATTTGAAAGGGACATATCATGTCTAGCTTGCTTACTAACAGCTCCGCAATGACTGCTCTGCAAACGCTGAGCATGACCAACAAAAACATGGCGACAACGCAGAACCGTATCTCTACCGGTCTGCGCGTGAACGATGCGGCTGACAACGCTGCATACTGGTCCATCGCAACGACCATGCGTTCTGACGTTGGTGCCTTGTCTGCGGTCCAGGACTCTCTCGGCCTCGGTGCTGCCACCCTTGACGTTACCTTCACCGCTATCAACTCCACAGTTGATACCCTGAACGAAATCAAGGAAAAGCTGGTTGCTGCCAAGGGTCAAACTGACTCTGGCCGTGAGAAAATTCAGGAAGACATCTCTAACCTGCAGAAGCAGCTTGAGACGTATGCGAACTCCGCGGTTACGTCTTCTGGCGACAACTGGTTGGTCCGTGATCCTGCGACCCAGGACATGCAGCCGGATGTGGTTGGATCGTTTACCCGTAATTCGGATGGTTCGACTCGTATTGAGCAGATCACTGTTGATCTGGCAAATGTGTTCCTGATCGATAGCGCAGCCGATACCGGCTTGCTCGACAGCGACATGGTTGCTGACCTTCAAGTGGCCGCTGATGCCGCCGCCACAGCAGATGGTGGTACGCCGCCGGTCGATATTTCTCGCCTGACAGGTGGTACCGCCAGCATCCTGACAATCGACATCTCCAACCTCGATGAGAGTGCAAACGACAAATATGTCGTTGACGGTCTTGTCGCAGTTGTTGACCAGAAGATTGCAGCACTGACTGATGCGGCAACGACAATCGGTTCTTCAAAGAAACGTGTCGACTCCCAGATGGACTTCGTGAAGGCCCTGTCTGACTCTTACACTCGTGGTATCGGTCAGCTGGTTGACGCAGACATGAATGCGGAATCCACCCGCCTTCAGGCTCTGCAGACCCAGCAGCAGCTCGGCATTCAGGCTCTGTCCATTGCTAACCAGGGCGCACAGAACATTCTGTCCCTGTTCCGTTAATCGTCACCGATTTCCGGTAGAGAGGCCGCGCCCTTTGGGGCGCGGTCTTTTTTTGTTTTGGAATCAGCCCCTTCGCCAAAACATGACAGGCTCGCACAAGCTCCGGCCGCGATAGTGCAGGGAACTTGAGACGAACGTGCATGAAGGGGTTATGCATGCCGGGCCGTGAACACGCCGAAAAACTTTGGGCCAATTTGATGGAATTGGGCATGCGCCGATTGATTGCGCTTGCCCTGATTGGCCTTGCAACTATTGCCACCGTTGGCGCTGGCGCATTTTATTTGAGCCGGCCGGAAACGACGCCGCTTTATACAGGCCTAACCGGCGAAGATGTGTCGCGCATCGGGTCCGCCTTGCGCGATGCAGGTATCCCGTTCGACGTCTCCTCTGAAGGTGATGCTGTCATGGTCAGTCATGGCCAAACGGCCAAGGCCAGGATGCTGCTTGCCGAAAAGGGGCTGCCTCGCGGCGCGAACTCCGGCTACGAGCTGTTTGATGATCTTGGATCCCTGGGCCTGACATCCTTCATGCAGGAAGTAACCCGGGTCCGCGCGCTGGAGGGTGAACTCGCCCGCACGATCCAGCTGATGAAGGGCATTCGCGCCGCGCGTGTCCATATCGTCTTGCCCGAAAAAGGCTCCTTCCGCCGCGACCAACAGCCGCCATCGGCGTCTGTCGTTATCCGGTCCGATATCCCCGATGATGTGCGCACCGCCGATGCCATCCGGCACCTTGTCGCGGCTGGCGTTCCGGGTATGGAAGCCGCAAAGGTCACGGTGCTGGATACGACCGGCGGCATACTTGCGGCCGGAAAGGACCCGACCAAAGCGTCTGCGGGCCAAATGGCAACCCTTGAAACCGCTGTAAGCAACCGGATCCAGGAAAACGTCCGCAAGACACTGACACCCTATCTTGGTCTCGACAACTTTCAGGTCAGCGTCGCGGCAAAGCTCAATACAGACCGGAAGATGATTGCCGAAACCATCTTTGACCCGGATTCGCGGATCGAACGGTCCGTGCGCACAATTCGTGAAAATGAAAATGCGGAAAATTCCAGCGCGGCAACGCCAGTGACTGCGGAACAAAACCTGCCAGATGAAAATGTCGAAGCAGATGGCGGAGAACGGTCTCTGGAGGAAACAGAACGGCGCGAAGAGACCGTCAACTACGAAATCTCGTCCAAACGGATCGAAACATCCCAGGACGGATACCGCGTTGACCGCTTGTCCATTGCCGTCCTTGTTGACCGTACGCGCCTCGCGGCTTCTCTTGGCGGATCACCGACACAATCCCAG
Source organism: Roseibium alexandrii DFL-11 (assembly GCF_000158095.2). Taxonomy (NCBI): domain Bacteria; kingdom Pseudomonadati; phylum Pseudomonadota; class Alphaproteobacteria; order Hyphomicrobiales; family Stappiaceae; genus Roseibium; species Roseibium alexandrii. Next base: position 1,392,485 of record NZ_CM011002.1, on the reverse strand, counting down.
ATCGAAGAACAGGTCCGTGAGATCGAAGCGCTGGTGGCATCTTCTGCTGGCGTTACCGAAGAACGGGGCGATCTTGTCAAAATCTCCGTCGTTGACTTCGTCGATGGCGGCCGGGATCTGGAGCCGATCCCGCCGATCGGTGTCACCGAATATCTGCTCCGTCAATCCGGCAACATCATCAACGCACTGGCGATCCTGACGGTGTCCATGCTGGTGATCTGGTTCGGGTTGCGTCCGGCTGTTGCTGCCCTCGTGCCGCAAGTGAGCAGCGAGCAGGCCGAAATGGCAGAAATCGGTCTCTTGCCGGAAGGCTTAGAAGATGCCGCAGATGCCATGGATGGCGAAACCGGGTTCCTCATGCCGCCGGATCATTCCGATCTGCTTCATGACCTCAACAGCAAGCGGAACAAGTCCGCCCTGAAGAAGCTGGAATCCCTTCTGGAGTTCAACGAAGAGCAGTCTGCCGCGATCCTGCGCCAGTGGCTCTACGACACGGAGCGCACCTGATGACCGCATGTCCAGCCGCCCATATTCCGGTTTTTTCAGCCCCGACTTTCAAGTCTTTTGATCCTGAAGACGCCCTGATGGTTGACGTGATCATGCCGGATCACCGAGCTGAGCCTGTTCTGAGCGACGAGGAACTTCGGCGTGCAGAGTATGAGCGTGGATTGAGTGAGGGAGACGAGCGTACCCGTCATCACTACGAGGCCCTCCTACAACAAGAGCGCGAAAGACATGCGAGCGATCTGGAGGAAGAGCGGATCCGCTTTGAGATGCGGGAATCAGCAAATGTGGCCGCCGCGATCGACGGCTTTCTCGAGATCACGGAAAAACGTCTTTCGTACTCGGTTTCCAAGCTGCTGATGCCGTTCTTGAAGCAAAGCACAATCGACCAGCTGGTCAAGGCCTTCGCCAAACAGCTGACACAACTTGCAGAGGTACCTGGTGGAACATCTATCCGGATGCGTGGACCGGAAACGCTCGTCGCTCAGGTGCTCCAGCAGTTGCCCGACTTGAAAGACCATATTCAGGTTCAGCACGCCGACCAGGTCGAGTTGGAAGCATTTTTCGATGAGACCGTTATTGAAACCCGGCTGGGAGCCTGGTTGGGGCAGCTCGACGCGCTGCAGCTTGAGGAGACGGTCTAATGGACAATATGCCTAACGAAATTGTGATTGTCCGGCGCCGGCACAACTGGGACGATGACGAAAAGCCCCATGGTGTCTGGAAAATTGCATATGCGGACTTCATGACGGCATTGATGGCGTTTTTCCTCGTCATGTGGCTGATCAACGTGACCGACGAAAGCGTCCGACGCGGCGTCGCCCAATATTTCAATCCGGTCAAACTGGCCTCGACAGCTCCCAACCGGAAAGGCCTCAATGACCCGATCGTCAATGGCGACACGAACGAAAATGGCACCAAACTGTTCACCGGGAAGCTCGGTGGAACGGATGAGCAGGAAAGTACTCTGGAACGGTCCGGTGAAGCGGACGTGGAAACGGAAGGGGTGAATGCATCGGGTGCTGCAGAGATGAAAGCAGCGGCGGGCGCTCAGGCGGCCTCCGGAGAATTCACCCAATCTCATCCAGAGTCCATTCTGTTCACTGATCCATACGCGGTGCTCGATACGCTCGCCCAGAAAATCAATGTCGCCCGGACTATGGAATCCAATCCGGAGGGCATTGGTTCAGGCCTGGAGAAGGAACAAGGCGCCCTCGGCGGTGAGGCCTACCGGGATCCGTTCGACCCGCAGTTCTGGCAATTCCGGCCGGGCCGCGGTGTCGACGGCGCAGCTGCCGAGACAGCCGGGTTGCCTACGCGGCCGGGCTCCGGAAACGGAGCAGGGCAAAGCGCCGACCAAGCAGACGGTGACAAGTCCTGGAACGCCCCCTTTGAAACCGATGGCTCCACAGAACTGGCCCAAACTAAAAGCGGAACTGGACCCACTAGCGAAACCGGAACCACATCTGGCGATGGTCCTTCCGAATTCACCGGAACCTCAAAAAACCAGATCGTTGCTCATGTCAGCCGCAGAGATCAGGAAACCAGCCTTGCGGCCGAGGCCGAAGGTGGAGCAACTGAAGCCGAGACTGTGCCCGGAGCTCTTTTGGTAGCCGAACTCACGACGGTCCTTGATGCTGCGGAAGGTACATTGCTTGAAAACACCGCGGCGCAGATCACAGTCGTCCGGCAAGACGATGGCGCGCTTATCAGTCTGACGGACGATCAGAACTTCGGCATGTTTGCAATCGGGTCGGCTGAGCCGCGTCCGGAGCTGGTGAGCTTGCTTGAACGCCTCGGCAAGGTGATTTCCAAGACCGGGGCACAGATTGTCATAACCGGCCATACAGATGCCCGCCCGTTCAAAAGCAAGACCTATGACAATTGGCGGCTGTCTTCGGCGCGGGCCCATATGGCGCTGTATATGCTGTCGCGCGGCGGGGTTGGAGCGGACCGGTTTGTGCGCATTGAAGGCGCGGCCGATCGGCATTTGAAAAATGCGGAAGATCCGTTTGCGGCGAGCAATCGGCGGGTGGAAATCTACTTGCTGGAGGAGGCCGCAGAATGAACGGATGTATCTGGCCAAGTCAGGTAAGGCGCTTGACGCGTATTGCAAGTGCGGCTGCCGCGATCCTTGGAGCTGTGGTGTTCTTCGCAGACCAGGCTATGGCGAACCAAGCTACCAAAGAGCCATTTGAGATGGTGCGCGCGCTTCAAAGCGCACAGGAGCAGGTTGCCTCGGGTAACGATTCAGCTGCGGCCATGCAGCGGGCCTTGCTCGCAAAAATGGATGAGATTTTTTTGCAACTGCCGCTAGAAGCGTGGCAGGATCCGCGCAATGCCCGGGCATCGGTCATTCATCTGCTGAGCGGCGGTAATCCGGAGGTTGTCCGTCATTTGCTGACGTTGACCCCGGCGCCGGTCATCGACCTGAACTTGATGGAAGCGTCTTTGGCCTATGTTGAAGGCCGCGAAGAAGACATGCTCACCCGCCTTGCAGATGTCGATCCGTTGACCCTTCCGCCGAGCCTTGGTGGGCACATAGCGTTGGTGAAGGCGGTTCCTTACATCCAGACAGATCCGGTCAGAGCGATGGAGCTTCTGCAGATCGCGAGCCTGTTGATGCCCGGAACGCTTGTGGAGGAAGCTGCCCTCAGACGGGAAGTCTTGGTCGCCGGTCTGGTCGGGGACATTGAACGCTTCCGGACGCTTTCGATCCGCTATCTGCGCCGGTATCGGGCCTCGGTCTATTCAGGTGATTTCCGGCGCCGGTTCGCCATTGCCCTCGACACGCTTGGGTTCGTGGAAGACCAGGACAAGTTCGATCTACTCTACGGTGTGCTTGAAGAGTTTGAGGACGACAGCCGCCGCGGACTGTACATGCGGCTTGCGCGCTCGGCCTTGTTGGGTGGAAACCTTCAGATCGCTTCGAAGGCGACCGATCAGGCGCAAATGCTGGCCGTTGCTGGAACGGCGGAATACGAACTGTTAAAAATCTATCAGGTTGCAACCCGGTTGAACCGCGAGGCGGTCAAGCCCAACCGGGATCTGTTGTGGTCTGTGAACAAGGCAGCGCTAACGCCTGAAGATCTGGATTTTTTGTATGCGGTGAACACCGTTCTCAATTCGATCCGCCATTTCCCGGATCCTCCCGACAACTTCATCGGTGCCTTCAATTCCGGAGGAACACTGGAAACGCCGGCGGAACGCGAATGGCTCACGGCCGACATGGAACTTGCGGAATTGTTGTTGCGCCGCACCGAAACAATGCTGGCGCACGCGGGAGACGTAAAAAAATGACTGTAACAACCCACGCAATGATCCGCACACCCTCCAAGGCTCCGGTTGGCGGAGACGGGAACCAGGGAGAGGGCAGCAAGAACACCGGAAAAGATGTCGCGGATCAGTTTCGGGCCATGATGTCGGATTTGACAGCAGTTGATGGCAATGCAAAGGATGGCGACCGGCAATCGGCGACCACTCAGGGAGTGGAGCAGGCAGACACAGCGACAAGCGAAGAAACTGCAAACGCTGTCAAATCAGAAGCCGCTGGTAAGCCGGAACCGTCATCCTTCAGCGTGACCAATTTGACGGATGCCATACGCAAGGCGTCTCAGACAGTCCTGGGCACACAGGCTTCCGGAAAAGATGGCGTTCAAGGGCAAGACGACGCCGCAACCAAGTCTGCTCAACATTTCATGCCGGCCGCTGCCGCATTGCCTCTTGGAACCGTCCTTGCCGCGCATACCGGGCAGGGAGTGCCGCAAGCAGCCCAGGGCAATTCTCCAGGAACGGCATCGCAGAATACGGCTGGTCAGCAGACTTTGCTGGCTCAAAATGCAGCGAACAGCGCGCAGATTGCTGCTGGCGAAGCTGCAAAGACCGGGACATCATCTCTTTTCGCACAGTTCGGTATCGAACCCGAACGTGTTGGCGAGGGGGCAACAGGTTCGGCCGCAGCCCGCAATGCCTTCCCGGAAGAAGCCGCAGGAACGGTCAAGGTCCTGCGCCAGGAAACGCATTTTGCGCCAAACATGCGGCTTTCACCCGCACAACAGGTGGGTGAGCAGATCGCAACAGCCCTCAAGGACATGCCGGTCGATACCGGACGTACCCAAGGTGGGCTGACCCACAAAGCAGAAGGGCCGGTACTGAAAACATTGGAAATCCAACTGACCCCGCATGAGCTTGGCACAGTCAAAGTCTCTCTTCGTATGGTTGGCGAGAATGTTGAAGTGACACTGGCAACCAGCAAGGCACAGACAGCCGAGCTCTTGAAACAAGATAGGCAACTTCTGGATCAGATGCTGCGGACCACAGGGTTCAAAGCCGACGCGATCACGATCCACGCCGCCGATGATCGTCACACCGCCCCCACCAACATCTCCAACTCCAGCTCCACGCAAGGTCAGCAAGGCACAAACGGTGGCGCGTTTGGAGATCAGCAGAACCAGAACGCACCTGGGAATGGCACCGGCGGCCGCGGCGAACAGGCTGGTGGTAATGATGAAAACGGCGCCTTCCCCGGTTTTGAACCGGCACGGGAGCAAAGTGATGAAGACGGCCCTGGCAACCGCCTTTCTGACGGCATCTATATGTAGTGCAGTAATACTCCCCCCAATCCCGGCGTTTGCGGAAATTCAAAACGTCTGCGAACGCGAAATGGTGGCAGCATCACGCAAATATCAGGTCCCGCTCGGGATCCTTTACGCGGTGGGTCTGACCGAGACCGGCCGGCGCAACTCCCTTTATCCGCATGCCTTGAATATCGAGGGCAAATCAGTGTTTCCGCCGAGCCGGACAGCTGCGCGCCGGGATATTGAGGCTGCGCGCAAGAACGGCAAGAAGCTGATCGATATCGGCTGCATGCAGATCAATCATCATTACCATTCGGATCAGTTCCGGTCTGTTGATCATATGCTCGATCCGCGGGCGAACGTGCAATATGCTGCCCGTTTTTTGAAAGAACTGCGTGGCCGCCAGGGCTCATGGACAATGGCGGTTGCCCGCTATCATGCCGGTCCTAACAACGATCCCGCACAAAAACGCTATGTCTGCACGGTGATCCGCAACATGGTTGCATCGGGTTTCGGCAACTGGACCAGAAATTCCAAAGCATTCTGCGGCGCTTGAACGCAAAACCGTCGGCGCGAGCGCCGGTTAGTCCGGATTGTGATCCCAATATTTAAAGTTTAAGATAAATAAGTATCTGTAATAATTGATAAAACTGATCTTGGGCTACAGCTTCGCGCAAGCTGGATCGGTTTGACTGTCACCAGTTGAATTGGAAACTGGAGACATTCCATGGGTCTTTCTGGGATTATGCGCACCGGTGTGTCCGGCATGAACGCGCAATCGAGCAAGCTCGGCGCGGTCGCCGACAACATCGCGAATTCAAGCACCACCGGATACAAGCGGGCGGAAACCGAATTCGCGTCCCAGGTTCTCGCCCAGGGCGGTGGATCGTACAATTCCGGTGGCGTTCAGGCGCATACCAAATATGCCATCTCCGATCAGGGATCCATGAGCTTCACGACCTCGAAGCTTGATCTGGCAGTTGACGGAAATGGTTTTTTCATTGTGTCAGACAGCACCGGAGCAGGCGCATCTCAAGCCCTGACGCGTGCAGGGTCCTTCGTTCCGGACGGCCAAGGGTATCTCGTCAATACAGCTGGCATGTATCTGCAAGGCTATCCGATTACCAACGGCAATGCACCGTCCGTGGTCGCAAATGGTCTCGGCGGGCTGGAGCCGGTTAACATCACACAAAATCAGCTCGAAGCTACACCGACAAGCACAGCCACGTTGCATGCCAACGTTGACGAAGATTCCGCAATTGTCGCGGCTGCCAACTTGCCGTCCGCGAACGCTGCAACCGCTGAGTACTCCCATAAGACATCTATGGTCGTGTACGACAACCTCGGCAATGAAGTGACATTGGATGTTTATTACACCAAGACAACCGACACGCCGCCGACAACCGACTGGGAAGTGACCGTTTACAATGCGGCTGACCGGGATCCGGCCACGGGCGGTTTTCCATATGGTGCCGCCAACATCGGGACCAGCACCATTCAGTTTGATACAACGACCGGACAACGGACCGGTGCAGTGACTGCAGTCAACATTACGGTGCCGAATGGCGGCACCTATGACATTGACCTAGAAAACTCCACCTACACCGATGCAGGGTTCACGGTGACCAATGTGGATGCTGACGGGAACGCACCGAGCTCCGTTGAGAAGGTCGAATTCGGTGAAGACGGGACCTTGTACTCGATCTACACAAACGGTGACCGTCGGCCGATCTACAAGATCCCACTCGCCGATGTGCCGAGCCCGGACAAGCTCGATCCGGTGTCCGGAAACATTTACCGCCCGTCGATTGATTCTGGTGATGTCCGGGTGGGGTTCCCGGGTGACGGTGGTCTTGGCGAGTTGGCTGTTGGCGCGCTTGAGGGCTCAAATGTTGATCTCGCCAATGAACTCACATCGATGATCGAATCCCAGCGCACCTACACGGCCAATTCCCAGGTCTTCAAGGCCGGCTCCGACCTGATGCAAGAACTGGTGAATCTGGTCCGCTGATGCCGTTCAGCATTGAAACTTGAAAGTATTAAGTCATGAGTTTGTCCGTCGCCCTGCAGGTGGCCCAGTCAGCGCTGGCTGCCCGTCAGACAGAATCCTCGGTGATCGCCCGTAACATTACGGGCGCTCAGGAGCCGGGATTCTCGAAAAAATCCGTGCAATTGAGCACGATGTACACTTCGTCCGGTCAAGCAGGCGGCCTCCGTGTCAACGGCGTTGCCCGCATGGCCGATAGCGCCCTTTACGCGTCACTGTTGACCTCCACGTCCGTCGGGACATCCCAGCAGGCAAAGTTGGATGGCATTACCCGTATGGCGGAGACAATCGGGGATACCGAGCTCGAAACATCGCCAGCGGCCCTATTGGGAGAACTTCAGAAAACGCTCCAGAACTATGCGTCGGACCCCAACAATTCGGTGATGGCACAAGACACGCTGCAGTCGGCAAAGAACATGGCTGCTAGCCTTCGGTCTAGTTCGGATCTCGTTCAGGAAGTGCGCGCAAATGCCGATAGCGACATGGCGACTTCGGTCCGCGAGATCAGCTCGCTTCTTGGCGAGCTGGAAAATCTCAACTCAACGATCGTCAAAGGCACGCAGAACGGAGCGGATGTAACTGATGCATTGGATGACCGGGATCAGGTACTGCTCGCCTTGTCGGAAGAGATCGGCATCAAGACCATGGACCGGGCCAACGGAGATATCGTTGTCTATACGGACAGTGGTGTGACCCTTTTTGAGACTTCAGCGCGCGAAGTCTCCTTTGCTCCCACAACCACTTATTCGCCCGGGACTGTCGGAAGTGCAGTAATCGTAGATGGCGTTCCCGTGACTGGTCCGGGAGCAATCATGCCGATTTCATCCGGCCGCCTGCATGGGTTGGCCGAACTGCGTGACGATACCGCGGTTACGTATCAGAGCCAGCTGGATGAGATTGCCCGGGGCGTGATCGAAGCATTCGGGGAGTCCAACGGCGACGCAGGTTTGTTCACTTGGTCAGGAGCGCCAGCCATTCCTCCCGGTGCGACACATTCAGTCGGTCTGGCCGCTGACATCATTGTCAATCCGAACGCAGACCCTGACCAAGGCGGCAGCCTTGATCGTATCCGTGATGGTTTCTCGGTCGCTTACAATCCGGCCGGTGACGCCGGTTTCTCCGCCCGTCTTCAAGAACTGGTTGGAGCTTTTGATACCAGCCGGACATTCGCCGGCAGCGTCGAACTGGATCCAGACGCCAGTCTCAACTCATTTGCTGGTTCGTCCGTTAGCTGGTTGGAAAATGGCCGTAAAACGTTGACGAAAAACGTCGAAATACAATCCGTTATTGTTGGCCGAACCGCTGAAAACCTAAGCAACACAACTGGTGTGAATATCGACGAGGAACTGACGTTGCTTCTCGAAGTAGAGCGGGCCTATGCGGCCGCGTCCCGTCTGATCACTGCCGTCGACACCATGCTCGAAGAACTGATGATGGCCACGAGGTAACCGACATGAAAACGACATTTATCTCCACATTCATGCTGGCGGATTCGTCACGGCGGAACATCCTCAGCCAATCGACTTTGGTCAATAAATTGGGTGTCGAACTGTCTTCTGGACGAAAATTCGACATCGGACTGGATCTCGGCGCGCGGACCGGTGAGAGCGTTTCTGTGCGTTCGGAATTCAATTTTCTGAACGGGATCAAGGATACCAATGCGTTGGCAGAGTCACGCTTGGCGGTAAGCCAGGCTGCGATGGACGACATGTTGACCGATGCCCAGGCCTTTATGGCGACGCTGGTCGCATTGAAGGAAGATCCAACGACCGCCGACATTGTGAAGGCCGACGCTGAGGGCAATATGGGGCTGCTGGTCTCCCGCCTGAACAGCCAGCAAAATGGCTATTTCATTTTCGGCGGGATCAACTCCGCCAACATTCCGTTTGCGGACTATTCTGATCCGACGTCGCCGAACAAAGTGGCGGCAGATGCCGCATATCTTGCGGAGTTTGGGTTTGATCAATCCAATCCCGGAGTTCCCGGGATTACGGCTGCTGCGATGACTACATATCTGTCCGGCAACTTCGACGCGATGTTCCAGAGCCCAAACTGGGAAGCCAGCTGGTCAACAGCATCGGATACACCGCTGTCCAGCCGCATTTCAGCAAGTGAAACAGTTGCCACCTCTGCAAGCGCAAATGAAACAGCATTCCGCGAACTTGCCAAGGCCTACACCATGATGTCAGACCTTGGAAATGAGGCTCTGAGTGACGAGGCTTACAAGGTTGTCGTTGACACCGCGATCCAGACCCTTGGGTCCGCAATGAACAATCTTACGAGCGTGATGGGCAAAATGGGCACTGTTCAAGAACAGGTCAAACTCGCCGGTGAAAGACTGGATGTCCAAACAAACATCCTGAATACGCGGATCAACGATCTAGAGCTTGTCGACAAAGAGGAAACGTCCGTGCGTCTCACCACGGCCCTGACGCAGCTCGAAACCACCTATGCCGTGACTTCACGGATGCAGGGCTTGAGTCTGCTGAATTTCATCTGATCCGATAAGTGGCGCGCCACTTATTTCAACTGAGCACCAGAGAGGGGCCATGTACAATTTGTCTTACGCTGAGGTGATGGATAACCTTTGCATTGATGACAGGCTGAACGAACACAAGGCGATGTGCATCATCATCGCGAAGTTGACCGCAGCACATGAAAAAGGCGTCCGGTCACCAGAAGCCGTCGATGCCTTGTTTTACACGCGCAGGGTTTGGGGGTTCTTTATGGAGAATCTTGCGGACGACGCAAACCAGCTCCCAGACGAAACACGTGCCAATCTGATCTCGGTCGGTATCTGGGTGCTGAAAGAGGCTGAAGCGTTGCGGCAATGGGAGAGGGAAGACTTCTCCGACATCATCGAGATCAATTCCATTATCCGGGACAGTCTGGCGGGGTAAGCTCATGAAGATTGCGCTCAAATCAGGGGAACGCCTCTTTATCAATGGCGCGGTGATCCGCGCTGAACGCAAGACATCGATCGAGTTGATGAACGATGCCGTGTTCTTGCTGGAGTCCCATGTGCTCCAGCCCGAAGAGGCCACGACACCTCTCAAACAACTCTACTTCATTCTGCAGACAATGATTATGGACCCCGCGGCAGCGCCTGCGGCCAAGGACATGTTTCACGTCGTGCTGGCCTCAGTCTCAGGCGCTTTTTCAAGCTCTGAGGTTTTGGATAAACTGGAGGAGGTCGGTCAACTGGCCCGCAAGGACCGTTGGTTCGAAGCCATGAAAACAGTGCGGGCATTGTATCCCTTGGAGGCCCGTCTGATGGCCGCAGATCATCGTGCCAGGCAAGAAGAAGAGAAAGCCTCAGGGTTTTCTGCCAGGCAACCTGCGCACTCTGAACCCCACCTTGAACTGGTATAAGGACACCTGCCATGACAAGCGTAAACCCGGTCGCATCCGCGGCCGCAGCGAATGAAGCCGGCGGCGCTAGAGCTGCTCAGGAGCAGTTAACCGTAGACTACAATGCGTTTCTTCAATTGATGATGACGCAAATGAAGAACCAGGATCCAACCAAACCGATGGACGCGTCAGAGCAGCTGTCGCAATTGGCGACCTTCTCCCAAGTCGAGCAGGCGATCCAAACCAACTCCAAACTGGAGACAATGCTGACCAACATGTCCTTCGGCCAGGTTGATGACCTGATCGGCCGAACGGTGACGGACAGCAACGGCACAACCGGTGTGGTTGAGAAAGTCGAGATTTATTCTGACGGTACCATTCTCGGCCTTGATAACGGCAAAGGCGTTCTGCTTGGACCGGGTGTTTCCATCTCATAAAGGCTGTAGGTTGCCATGAATGAAGTAGATGCCCTGGATTTGGTCCGGACGGCGATCTGGACAATTCTCATCGGATCGGCACCTGCGATTATTCCTGCTATGATCGTTGGAATCGGAATTGCGCTCTTGCAAGCCCTTACACAAGTTCAGGAAATCACTCTGACCTTCATTCCCAAGATCGTGGCCATTTTGGTAATGATAGTGATTGCGGGGCCGTTTATTGGCGGCCAGATGTATGCCTTGACCACGGTGATCTATAGCCGGATTGAAAACGGTTTCTGATCCCTAGCAACTGCGGAAACTGTCAGCAGGCATCATCGCATCGAAACAAAAGGCGGTTGACTGGTCTTGTGACCGGTCGACCGTCTTTTTCTTTTTCCGGTGCCGAGTGGCTTGCTCGCCGGTTGAAAAAAGCCTCACGCAAGTTTGAGCAGCGATTTTGCCCTTAGCTGACACGCGCAAGAGAGCAGGCATGACAGACACATCCATCACTTCCAGCGTCAACGGGGCTCCGGAAAGCCGCCGCGATATTGGGTTCGCGTTTGGGATCGTGGTGATCCTCGCGGTTCTGTTTCTACCGATCCCGACCTTTTTGATCGACGTTGGGCTCGCCATGTCGATCGCATTGTCTGTTTTGATCCTCATGGTTGCCCTGTGGATCCAGAAGCCCCTCGATTTTTCGTCCTTCCCGACGATACTTCTGATCGCCACGATGCTGCGCCTGTCGCTGAACATTGCGACAACCCGGGTAATCCTGGCAAATGGGCATGAGGGGGTTAACGCTGCCGGTTATGTCATCAGTGGTTTTGCACAGTTTGTCATGAGCGGTGATTTTGTGATCGGTTTGATTGTCTTTGCGATCCTGATCACGGTGAACTTCATGGTGATCACCAAAGGCGCGACACGGATCGCGGAAGTGGGTGCTCGTTTCACCCTCGATGCGATCCCGGGCAAGCAGATGGCGATCGACGCGGATTTGTCGGCAGGTCTTATCGACGACAAGCAAGCCCAGGACCGCCGGAAGGAACTGGAAGACGAAAGCTCGTTCTTCGGTTCAATGGACGGGGCGTCGAAGTTCGTACGCGGCGATGCCATTGCCGGCTTGATCATCACTGCCGTCAATATTCTAGGCGGCATCGTTATAGGTGTAACCCGCTATGACATGTCGGTGTCTGATGCAGCGGATGTCTTTACCAAGCTGTCTGTCGGTGACGGTCTGGTTTCCCAGATCCCGGCTTTGATTGTCTCGCTGGCCGCCGGTCTACTGGTGTCCAAGGGCGGAACACGCGGTTCGGCAGAAAAGGCGGTCCTCGATCAGCTCAGCGGCTACCCGCGGGCATTGTTCGTTGCAGCCGTTTTGATGGGTGTATTCGCCTTGATGCCGGGTCTCCCGATGCTGCCGTTTTTCATGCTTGCCGCGATCCTTGGCTTTATCGGCTACTCGATCCCGAGGCGTCAGGCAGCGCGCCAAGCGACCGAGGATAAACAACGTGCGGATGCCGACCGTCAGGCGAAGGAAGAGGCCAAGGACTCCGTCAAGGAATCGCTCAAGACCGCCGAGATCGAGCTGGTGCTTGGCAAACAGCTTTCTGCCGAGCTGGTGGTCAATCATGGCGAGTTGTCCCGCCGGGTTGCCAAAATGCGCCGCAAGTTTGCCGAACAATATGGCTTCGTCGTCCCCGAAATCCGGGTATCTGACAGCCTGACGATCGATCCGAAAAGCTACCAGATCAAGATCCACGGGACGATTGTCGCTTCCCAGCAGATTAAGGTCGGTGAGTTGCTGGTCATCCCGAACGGAGATGAGCGGTTGCCTGTTCCTGCGGATGAGACCCGCGAACCCGCATTTGGCATGCCGGCCCTTTGGGTGCCGAATGCCTATCGGGATGAAGTCCGGCGGCACGGCCTGGAGCCAGCTGAAAACAACACGGTGGTCCTGACACACCTTAGCGAAGTTATCCGCAACAACCTGCCGCAACTCTTGTCCTACAAGGACATGCGCAACCTGTTCAACCGTCTGGACCCTGAGTACCAGAAACTGCTGGATGACATCTGCCCGGCGCACACGTCCTTCTCCGGTTTGCAGGCGGTCATGAAACTGCTCTTGGCTGAACGGATCTCCATCCGGAACCTCAACCTCATTCTGGAAGCGGTTGCCGAAATCGTGCCGCATGTCAGACGGTCTGAACAGGTTGTGGAGCACGTGCGTATGCGGATTGCCCAGCAGATCTGTGGCGATCTCGCTGAAGGCGGCCCACTACAAGTGTTGCGGCTCGGTAATCGTTGGGATCTTGCCTTCCACAACGCGCTCAAGCGCGATGCCAAGGGTGAAGTGGTCGAGTTCGATATCGAACCTCAACTGGTGGAAGACTTCGGCACGCAAATGTCCGAGGCCGTCAAGAAACACATGAAGAGCGGTCAGCGGTTTGCCATTGTGGCCGCGCCTGATGCCCGCCCATATGTCCGCATGATCGTGGAACGCATGTTCCCGACGCTTCCCGTGCTCTCGCATCTCGAAATTGCCCGCGGTGTTGATGTTAAAGCGCTTGGGACCGTGTCGTGATCGCCGGAGGTCTGCTGTTCAGCACTTACGGTTCATCGCTGGTCCTGGCAACTTTCCTCCTGTTTTGCCGGATCGGGGCCTGTCTGATGGTTATTCCCGGTTTCGGCAGCAACCGGATCCCGATGCGGGTTCGGCTCTTCGTTGCGTTTGGTATCTCGCTGGCTCTGTCGCCGCTGCTGGTGCCGGACATTCAGCAGGCGTTACCGGATGAAGCGCTTGGCACTGTCTCCTTCTTCATCGGGGCGGAGCTTCTGACCGGCTTGTTTATCGGTTTTCTAGGGCGGATCTTCATAGCAGCCCTTGAAACACTGACAACGTTGGTTTCCATGGCGATCGGCCTGTCTAACATGCCTGGCATGCCGATCGATGGTGTCGATGCACTTCCGCCGGTCGCAAACCTCTTCACGCTGACCGCAACAGCCATGATTTTCATTGCCGATCAGCATTGGGAAATCTTGCGCGGTCTGGTGCAGTCTTACGAAGTCATTCCGCCAGGGCGTCCCTTGGCGGCGATGGCGAGCCTGGAACAGTTTGCCGAGCAGTTGGCACGGACCTTTGTGCTGGCGCTCCGGGTGGTCAGCCCGTTTATCGTCTACACGATCGTCGTGAACCTCGCCGTCGGGCTGATCAACAAACTGACACCCCAGATCCCGGTCTACTTCATCTCACTGCCGTTCGTCATCGCGGGCGGCCTCTACTTCCTTTACCTCGTCGCAGCCGAAGCAATCATGATCTTCCTCGACGGGTATTTCACCTGGCTTCAATTGGGTTAGCGCACATGGCACGAAACAGTCGTGAAATCGAACGCATGTTCAAGATGCAAGAGCAGATCTTGAAACTGTCGTCCTGGATCCTTCAGGACCTTGATTCACAAGCCCACAAACTGAACGAAAAGGAACGCCGGATTCTACTGGCGCTCTCAAACGGTGATCTCGCGCAACATGACAGGTTCATCGCCAATGCCGCAGAGCGCTTGCGCCGCATCATTGAGGAAATGGCCCGCATCACTGCCGCCCGGGAAAAGGTGAACGCCGAATTCGAACGCCAGCGTCACATGCTCAAAACCATGTCGGAACGATTGGCCGTCATGCGCGGTGAAGAACAGCGCGCGAACGACGAACGGGAACTGCAGGAGTATCTGGACCGGCGGTATGGCTGACTGGGAGAAAACCGTACAGAGCGCAAGCCTGCCGCAAGCTCGGCCGACTAAACCTGATGACACGATTTATGGCGGTGTTGCCGCATAACAGGGAGATCGGCGATGGCCATTTCGCCTCCTTCAGATCTGATCCTAGACGTCGCCAAGGCGGCAGACCCGACGGAAATTCGAGAGGCGTCGAACCGTTTGAGGTCCATCGCGGCTTCCGGCGACGGCTCCGGCTTCAGTCTCGCCTTTGATAGCGCACGCTCTGGAGCCCCATCGGGGACAAGCTTCGACATGTTCCGCTCCGGCAGTGCCGACGCCGGTGCGTCGCAAAAATCACCGGCGGAAAAATTCGAGGCGATGATCCTCACCCAATTCGTCGAAACCATGTTGCCGAAGGATGCGGAGATGGTTTTCGGCAAAGGAACAACCGGCGAGATCTGGAAGTCGATGCTGGCTGAGCAGGTCGCCGGGCAGCTGGCGGCAAGCGGTGGCATTGGTGTCGCCGATCTGATCTCAGATACATTGAAACAAGGAGCTAAAGTCTGATGGATGCCGGACAGGAACTTGTCGTGCAAAGCCCGGTGGTGAACCCGGCTGTATCCGGACCTCTGGTCATTGCGATTGACCGCGCCATAGAGGTCGTGGAAGCGGAAACCCGGGCGCTGCGCGCCAATCCGACCACCGATCTCAAACCGTTCGAGTATCGCAAGAGCCAGGCGCTTCTGGATCTCACCCGCGCGCGGTCCCTTGTTCCGCCGTCCGCTTACACTGAAGACGTCAAGGACCGTCTGGTGGACTTCAAGGACGTGCTCCAGGAAAACGTTGACCTACTGACACTGCACATGAATGCCGTCTCCGAGGTCGTGAAAATGATGTCGCGCACCATGCTCGACCAGGAATCCGACGGGACTTATGCCGCGCCGTTTCCGGAGCCCGCGCGATGATCAAGATGCTCGTGGCCGGTGTATGGATGTCGATTGCGATGCTGATCTCGGGATACGGAACGGCCAAGTTCATCTCGGCCCAAAACCAGACAAACAATCAGGAAGAAACCGCTTATGTCGGCCTCGACTACGAGACGTTGAAACCGGTCAATGTGCCGATCCTTTTTGAAGGCGCTTTGCAGGGCTATGTGGTTGCCAAACTGGTGTTCACCGCAGACGGCGACACCTTGCGCAAGCTGCCTGTGCCGCCGCACCCGTTTTTGGTTGATGAGGCGTTCCGGGCTCTGTACGCGGATGAGACACTCGATTTCCGGAACCTGGAACGCTACGACCTCGACGGTCTCACAGAGCATCTGAAAACGGTGACCAATAAGCGCATTGGCCAAAAGGTCGTGCAGGATGTTCTCGTTGAGGAGTTCAATTATTTCGACAAGGCGGATGTCTTAAGCCACTGACAGCTGAGCGTCCGGCTAGCCGCCCCAACTCCTTGCCGCCTCCCTGGCAGTCTCACCGGTGCTTGCTTTCGAACAGGCGTCGGTTTTTTTGACAAGCAGATGTTCTCAATCCAATGACTTTCCAAGACGACCGGCGAGATCCTGAATGAACTGATACGCTACGCGGCCGGAGCGGCTGCCGCGGGTTGTGGACCATTCCAACGCTTCTGCGCGCAGGTTCTCTTCAATGACATTGAGGCCATAATAGGCTGCATAGCCGCGGACCATGTCCAGGTAATCATCCTGGCTGCATTTGTGGAAGCCAAGCCACAGGCCGAAACGGTCGGAGAGCGATACCTTTTCCTCAACCGCCTCGGACGGATTGATGGCGGTTGACCGTTCGTTTTCCATCATGTCGCGCGGCAGGAGATGCCGACGGTTCGAGGTCGCATAAAAGAGGACGTTCTCAGGCCGTCCTTCAATACCGCCTTCAAGGACCGCTTTCAGCGATTTGTAGGATGTATCGTCATGGTCAAAGCTGAGGTCATCGCAGAAAACGATGAACCGGTATGACGCCAGCCGGATCTGGGTCATCAGCTTGGGCAGCGATTCGATGTCTTCGCGGTGAATTTCGATCAGTTTGAGTGTGCTGGAACCAAGTTCCGTGTTCACGGCAGCTTGTGCAGCCTTTACCAGAGACGATTTTCCCATGCCGCGTGCGCCCCACAGCAAAGCATTGTTTGCCGGCAGGCCTTTGGCAAAGCGGCGGGTGTTGTCGAGCAGAAGATCGCGAACATGTGAAACCGCGCAAAGCAATGCGATATCCACCCGGTTGACCTTGGCAACCGGCATCAGTTCGCCGGGATTGGGCGACCAAACAAAGGCATCGGCTGCTTCAAAATCGGCCGGAACTGGGGCGGCCGGGACCGCCCGGGAAATCAAATCGATCAGGGAATCGAGCTTTTCATTCAATGCGGCAATGTCACTCGGCGCGCTCATGATGTCTTGCAACCCTTACAACAAAAGCCCACGTGGGGGCCGGAAACCATGCGGCGGAGCAGTATCATGACGGACCGGGAGCGCAAATGGCACTTATTCCCATTCCGGTACGCAGCTATTTGCCGGTTATGCTTGAAAAGAAGCGCGCCAACGTTATAGTCCGCGCCACCAGAATTGAGCGTTTTGCCGAGGGCCGGAAGACTGCCTGCGGCAAAGAAAAAACGCCCCTTAGGAGAGTTGAATGTTGATCACCCCAGCCTACGCACAAGGTGCCGGAGCCGCCGGACCTGATTTTCTTATGTCCATGCTGCCGTTCGTGGCAATCTTTGCGATCATGTACTTCCTGATCATCCGTCCGCAGCGTCAGCGCATGAAGCAGCATCAGGAATTGGTTTCCAACCTGCGCCGGGGGGACACGGTGGTGACTACAGGCGGATTGATCGGCAAAGTCTCCAAGGTCGTCGATGATGGGGAAATCCAGTTGGAGCTCTCCGAAGGCGTGAAGGTCCGCGTCGTCCGCTCCATGGTTCAGGAAGTCCGTTCCAAGACCGAACCGGTTAAAGAAGGCGCTTAAGCCTAACACTGCCAAGACCAGTATTGATGGGCCGAAGGTGTTTCGGCCCGTCCGCTTTTAAGGCTAGACCATGCTCTATTTCGCACGCTGGAAAATTGCGCTGATCGTTCTTGTCGTTGCCGCTGGCATCGTAACGACTCTGCCGAATTTCTTTTCTGCAAAAACTCTCGAAAGCTGGCCGGATTTCTTGCCGAAGAACCAGATGGTTCTGGGTCTCGATCTCCAGGGCGGCGCTTATCTTCTCTATGAAATCGATCAGCAGGATTACATCGAAAAGCGCATGAAGGCGCTTGTTGGCGATATCCGTGCTGCGCTCCGTGAAAACCCGCGCATTGGCTATACGGGCCTTGGTGTACAGGGCGATGCTGCTCAGGTTCGGATTCGCGACCTGACACGGCTGGCAGAAGCCGAAGAACGGCTGGAACCTTTGGTCAATCCGCTCGTGTCCAACGTTTTCAGCGGCCAGCAAGTCGACGAATTCGAATTGTCGGTCAGCGATGACGGCCTCGTACGCTTTACGTATTCAGATCAAGGTCTCACAGACCGGATGACCAACATCGTACAACAGTCGATCGAGGTTATTCGCCGCCGTGTTGACGAACTCGGCACGACAGAGCCGAACATCCAGCGTCAGGGGACAGACCGGATTCTTGTCGAAGCCCCAGGCGAAGACGATCCGGAGCGTTTGAAGGATCTTGTCGGCCAGACCGCACAGCTGACTTTCCACATGGTCGATACGTCCATGTCCGGCGATCAGGCCATGCAGAGCCGTCCGCCGGTTGGAACCGTGGTCATGATGTCGGTTGACGATCCGCCCCTGCCGTATCTTTTGGAAGAAACGCCGCTGCTGGCCGGTGAAGACCTCGTTGATGCGCAAGTCAGCTTCGATCAGCGGTCCAACGAACCGGTGGTCAACTTCCGCTTCAACACATCCGGCGCCCGTAAGTTCGCAACTGTGACCCAGCAAAACGTCGGCCGTCCGTTTGCCATCGTGCTCGATGAGGAAGTTATTTCCGCACCGGTTATCCGTGAGCCGATCACTGGTGGGTCCGGTCAGATTTCCGGAAACTTCACCGTTGAAGGCGCGAACGACCTTGCAGTGCTGCTGCGGGCGGGTGCGCTTCCGGCAAAGCTGACCGTGATCGAGGAACGGTCCATCGGTCCGGGCCTTGGCGCTGATTCCATTGAGGCGGGTAAAATGGCCTCGATCATCGCAGGCGCGCTTGTGATCATTTTCATGATCCTTGCCTATGGCCGGTTCGGGGTGATTGCCGATGTTGCGCTTGTTGGGAATATGTTCCTGATTTTCGGTGCGCTTACGGCCCTGCAGGCAACTCTTACGCTGCCGGGGATTGCGGGTATTGTGTTGACGATCGGTATGGCGGTTGATGCCAACGTGCTGATTTTTGAGCGCATCCGCGAAGAGGCCCGGGCAGGTCGCTCGGCGATTACGGCGATCGACGCCGGTTACAAGCGCGCGCTTGGAACCATTTTGGACGCCAACATCACGACGCTGATCGCAGCCGTCATCCTGTTCCAGCTTGGGTCTGGACCGGTGCGCGGCTTTGCGGTGACACTGGCGATCGGGATTTTCACCACGGTCTTCTCCGCCTTCACGTTCAGCCGGTTGATGGTGGCCCTCTGGGTCCGCTACCGCCGTCCGTCCGTCTTGCCGATTTGATCCGGGAGTAAACAAAAAATGTTGCTGAGACTCGTTCCGGACAACACGCATTTTAAATTCATGTGGCTGCGGAAGATCAGTTTTCCGCTGTCCATCGTCCTTGTCGTGGCATCGCTCGCCGGTTTCTTCACCGTCGGCATGAACTACGGCATCGACTTCAAGGGCGGCACGATCATCGAGATCAAAACCGATGGTCCTGCCGACATCGGCTTTATCCGGTCCGAATTGTCGAGCCTGCAGCTCGGCGATATTCAGGTCCAGGAGTTCGGCGCGCCGGATGACATCCTGATCCGGATCGAAGAACAACCGGGCGGAGAATTGGCGCAGCAGGCTGTAGTCGCTAAGGTGCGCACGATCTTTGCGGATGACAATGTCGACTTCCGCCGGGTGGAAGTGGTTGGACCAAGGGTCTCCAGTGAACTGGCGCGGGCAGGGGCGATTGCGGTGGCGGCGTCCCTTCTGGCCATCATGTTCTACATCTGGTTCCGCTTTGAGTGGCACTTTGCCGTCGGCGCGATCCTGACGACTGCCAATGACGTTGTCGTTACCATCGGCTTGTTTGTGCTGTTGCAGCTCGACTTCTCGCTATCCAGTATAGCGGCGGTCCTCACGATCATCGGCTATTCGCTGAACGACACCGTGGTGGTCTATGACCGGATCCGGGAGAACTTGCGCAAATACAAGAAACGGCCGCTCACCGAGATCCTCGACCAGTCGATCAACGAAACCTTGTCGCGGACAACCATGACCTCTGTCACGACGTTGTTGGCGCTCCTGGCGCTCTACATCTTCGGTGGGGAAGTGATCCAGTCGTTCACGCTCGCGATGATCTTCGGCATTGTGATCGGTACCTATTCGTCGATCTTCCTGGCCGCGCCGTTCCTGATCCTGCTGAACCTGCGTCCGGACGCCCTGTCGTCCAAGGATGACGATGGCGGGAAAGATGAGGGCACGGAGGCAACAGCCTGATCGTGAAAGGCCTCGAAATCCGCGATGCTCATTTCCCGGGCCGGGCCCCGCTGGACGCTTATGGCGACGGCGGGTTCCGGTTTGCTGAAATGTCTCATCGCGGCTCTCTCTTGTGCGTACCGAGCGGGATCTATGGCTGGAACCTGACAACGCCGGCTGAGTTCCGCCTCGAGGCTTTCGACCGGGTCATCGAAGAACAGCCCGACATCGAGGTTCTGCTGGTCGGGACCGGACCGGACTTGTCGCCGCTCAGCGCCGATCTCAAGGGGGCGTTCCGGGAGGCAGGCATTCTGGCTGATCCGATGTCGACTGGTGCAGCTGTTCGGACATACAACGTTCTCCTGTCTGAGGGACGCGCCGTTGCTGCTGCTCTTTTGGCAGTGGACTAAACCCTCTCACAATTCCATATGAGCCCTTATGGCCGAGGACTTTGAACACGCTGCGGATGTCGTGCGCCAATACGACAAGGATCGCTATCTGAGCGCATTGCTTGCACCGGAAGACCATCGCCCGGGGCTGATGGCGCTTTATGGCTTCAATGCAGAAATTTCCCGGATCCGGGAAATCGTCTCGGAGCCCTTGCCGGGGGAAGTCCGGCTGCAATGGTGGCGGGATTTTTTGGAGGGAACATCCCATGGCGCAGTTGACGGCAATCCGGTTGCCTCCGCGCTCGCTCAGACCATTGATCGCTACAAACTTCCAAAAAACGGCCTGATCGCCATGACGGAAGCGCGGATCTTCGATCTCTACAATGATCCGATGCCGAACCTCAACGATCTGGAGGGGTATACCGGTGAGACGGTGTCCGGGTTGATCCAGCTTGCCTGCTGGGTGCTCAACAACGGTGAAGATACTGGTACTGCAACAGCGGCGGGTCACGCGGGGGTGGCGTACGGCATGACCGGCCTCATGCGTGCGCTGCCCTGGCATGCCTCCCGCCACCAAATGTTCCTGCCGAAAGACGTTTTGGATCGCCACGGCGTTGACCTGCGGACCGTATTCAAAGGCGAGGCAACCCCGGAGCTTGCCGCTGCGCTTTCAGAGATGCGGGCGCATGTGCGCCATCACATGTCCCGGGTCAAACAAGCTGCGAGCGATGTTCCCGATACCTGTCGGGCGGCGTTCCTCCCGCTGTCGTTGGTTGAACCTTTCTTGAAAAAGATGGAAGCTGCCGACTTCAATCCATTGAAGGACGTTGCGGAACTCTCGCAACTGCGCCGTCAGTGGATCTTGTGGCGCGCAAGCGGCAAATCGGTCGCCAGCCTTTAGGCACCGAAACGAGCGAGCTTGGTGAGGGACATGGTCGAGCTGACGGAGCATGCGCCGGAATGGGCGGATCAGTTTGAGGACGAGGCGCTTCGGATCTCGCGTGTGCTGGGAGACAATCTCACCAGCATCCATCATATCGGCAGCACGGCTGTACCGGGATTGGTCGCAAAACCCATCATTGATCTGATGGCAGAAGTGGCAAGCCTTGAGGCCTGCGATCAGGCGCAGCCGGCCATGCAGTTGCTCGGCTATGAGGCGATGGGCGCTTACGGTATTCCGGGACGGCGCTATTTCCGCAAATTCAACGCGGACAGGCGCCGGACCCATCACCTTCATGTGTTTTTGAATGGGTCGGATCACGCGATCCGGCACCTGGCTTTCCGGGATTATCTGATCGCGCATCCCGAAACAGCTGGTGAATACGGCAATTTGAAGCGCAAACTTTCCAAAATCGACGGCGGAGACTGGGACAGCTACGTCTCCGGGAAAGAAAAGTTCATTAATAGCACAGAACGGCTGGCCCTAACGTGGGTTGCAGGTAGGGGTGAGTAAGGCTCTCTGTCACATCACAGCTGTACTATAGAAGCTGAGCCGGAACCGGACTGCCTAAAGACACTTGTCCGTACTGTCCTTATTTTTTCTTCGCCAATATGGCTAAGGAGTCATCAGCATCAAACTCACCGAAAGAATGAGTTTCCAGCACTTCGAATGCACTTCCCATCGCTTCTTCCAAAGCAACCTCATTTCTGGCTTCATAAATGAGTCCGGTTTCGTCTTCTGGTGCCTCCAGGCGGCTCCAGACAAGGTGAAACACCAATCCACCGGGTGTTAGTAGTTGGGCCTGACGGCTAAAGGAGGCTGCCAGCTCTTCATCACTGAGGTGGTGGAGTACCTTGTTTGAGTAAATCGCATCAAAGGGGCCGTCGGCTGCTATCGTCACAGCGTCCAAAGACATTACGGTCTGGTCAGGAAAGCGGGCTGTTAGCATATCAACAAAAGCCGGAGAATAGTCCGATCCCGTTACCTGATAGTGCGAATCCAGAAGTTGCATATCGTTGCCAGGCCCGGACCCCAGCTCAAGGACTTCGGCTCCGTCGGGCAATACGTTAAAGAGGATTTCAAGTTGCACAGCGGCGTCATAGCCAACGCACATTTCCGCATACGCGACCGCATTCTTTTTATCGTGATAATAGTGCATAGCAGCTCCGTTTAGAGATCATTCAGCTGCTTCGCGGACAGGGCCGATCTGCGCTTGCCAGGCGGCAAAGTCTGTCTTGGCACGCTGTGTCATCGCCAGCTTTTTGGCTTTCGACTTTTCCTTGCCCTTGATGCGCTTGCCGTCAGCGTCTTTTGTTGGCGCTTCGACCAACGGGAACAGGCCGAAATTGACGTTCATCGGCTGGAATGAGCGTGGTTTTCCAGCTCCGTCATCCCGGCTGATATGACCGCCTGTGATGTGACCAAGCAGTGCGCCCATGGCCGTCGTTTGCGGCGGTGTGATGATGTCCTGCCCTTTGGCTTCCATAACCGCGAACAGTCCGGCCATGCAGCCGACAGAGGCTGATTCGACATAGCCCTCACAGCCGGTGATCTGGCCTGCAAAACGCAGGCGCGGGTCCGCCTTCAAACGCAGGGTATCGTCCAAGACTTTCGGTGAGTTCAGGAAGGTGTTGCGGTGGAGACCGCCGAGACGGGCAAACTGCGCGTTTTCCAGCCCCGGGATCATCTTGAAGATGTCGCCCTGGGCACCGTATTTCAGCTTCGTTTGAAACCCTACCATGTTGTAGAGCGTGCCGAGCGCATTGTCCTGACGCAACTGGACGACAGCATAGGCTTTCACATCGGGATTGTGGGCGTTGGTGAGACCCATCGGCTTCATCGGCCCGTGCCGCAGTGTTTCCCTGCCGCGCGCCGCCATTACCTCGATCGGCAGGCAACCGTCGAAGTAGGGAGTATTCTCTTCCCATTCCTTGAAGTCGGCCGTGTCGCCTTCGATCAGGGCGTCGATGAACGCCTCGTACTGCTGCTTGTCCAACGGGCAGTTGAGATAGTCCTTGCCAGTACCGCCCGGGCCAACCTTGTCGTAACGCGACTGGAACCAGGCCTTGTCGAGATCGATGGAGTCAAAATGAACGATCGGGGCAATGGCATCGAAAAAGGCCAGCGCATCTTCACCGCTTTTGGCAAGCACGGCTTCCGACAGTGCAGGCGATGTCAGAGGGCCAGTTGCGATGATCACTTTTTCCCAGTCTTCCGGCGGCAAGCCGGCGACTTCATCTCGCGAGATCGTGATTCGGGGATGCTCTTCCAGCGCTTTGGTCACGGCATCAGAAAAGCCATGCCGGTCAACGGCCAGCGCACTGCCGGCTGGAACCTGATTGGCATCGGCACAGGCCATGATGAGCGAACCAAGCTGGCGCAGCTCATGGTGAATCAGGCCAACAGCGTTTTGTTCAGAATCATCTGAGCGGAAGGAGTTGGAACAGACCAGCTCGGCCAATCCGTCGGTCTGATGGGCTTCTGTTTTGCGAACCGGCCGCATTTCATGCAGCACAACGTCAAATCCGGCTTTGGCGATTTGCCAGGCAGCTTCAGACCCGGCAAGGCCGCCGCCAATCACATGGATGGGGGGCATGGCAGTTTCCTTTGGAATTTCGAGCCTTGGAACGGTTTGCGGGCCCGATTCGTATGCGCGGGTCTCCTGGCATCGACAAGGCCACTCTCTCTTGCGCCCTGATTACAGGGAAAACAAATTCATCGCAACGGTTCGGGCAAAGAGGTTCGCAAACCCCGATAAACCGACGAAAGAGCTGTTCGTGTCGGCAGGTCTTTGATGCGAAACCTCGATTTCCAATATCTAGCCGGCTGAGTTTTTGTGCAGTGTGACAAGACATTAATTGCTTGCCCGGCAAAAGAAAATTTTCGCAAGAATAACACTTGCAGCCTCCCGGCTAACAATGACAGTTTTATGAAAAGGCGCAAAAAGTGCGCCTAAACTGTGCGCGGAGGTATCCCTATGTGGAAGGAATCTCGAACCGGAATTGAATCAAATACACCGACAACGTATCACGCCGTAATCAGCGGCATTCGCATGGGAGAATGGTCTTTATTTGGGTTTGGACTGATGATGGCGTCGTTGGTCTTCTTTCTTATGCCCGGACGAGCGAATGCTGTCGAAATTGAACGGTTTGCCAACCACCTTGTGCTGAGTGGCGAGATTGCGGATTACAGCCCGGGCGCCTTGAACCGGAATTTGGTGGAAGCCCTGCTGGATTTGGCAATGGCCGGTGATCGCACATCGCCAGTGTATTTGCATCTCAATCTCCCCAAAGGCTGCGATGCTGCGGCATCTTTTCGCTTGGTGGACATCATAAGATCGGCGCAGGACCAAGGCACGCGCGTTGTCGCACAAGTGTCGGCAGGAGACACCTGCATGTCAGGCTGCACCTTCTTGTTCCTTGCCGCAGACGAACGCTGGATGGCCCCAGAGGGCCGGTTGGTATTCCATGGGTTTACCCGAAGGAACGCTGCGCGGCCAGGCCCGGTTCCAGAGCGGTATATTGAGACCTATTACAAGCTCCTTGCCGCCGCCAATCAGACATTCTTCGAGTTCTTCAAAGCCACCAGAATCATTGAGGATGATCGCAAGGTTGGGTTTACCGGACAGACTCTCTTTGAAGAACGAGCTTTTGCTGGTTTGGTCACTCGGCTGCTTATGCATTGATTGCTGCAGAAGAATCACCGCAACATCCAATCCCATCAAGTCGCCAGCGTATCCGGCAAGTGAATCATCCTCGCCAGAGGTATCCTGATGTTCTCTCCGCTGTCCCCTACAGCAATCATGGCGGTTGCCGCACTGTTGATTGTCACTGCGTGCGCCAGCCAGTCTACCAGCGAAGCGACCGGCTGGTTTGGTACACACGACGGTGTCCCCCCCAAAGCAAACAAAGTTTACATTTGTCATGGATTTGGTTGCGTCTACAAAACGCCTGTTGAGTATTCCCGGCAGGATCTTGCTCGTTTACGTGTGATTCTGGTGTCCGGCAGGGCATCGCCAAGTGCCGAGCGGCAGGCAATTGCGCATGCGGTCGCATGGCAAGAGCGCCGCGTTGCCGTAACGGTCGGATCTGAAGAAGATGTCGGTGGATTTGATATTGAAAACGCGGGTGTATCCGGTCAAATGGACTGTATCGATGAGAGCACGAACACTACGTCGCTTCTGCTAGTTACCCAAAAACACAAGATGCTGAGGCATCACGACGTGAGCGCTCCCGTTGCGCGCGGCTTTTTTCTTGATGGCCGTTATCCTCATGCGACTGCGACAGTCACCGAAAAGAAAACCGGTACGGTTTATGCCGTTGATTCCTGGGTCAATGCCAATGGCAAACGTCCGGATATCATGCCAATCGATCATTGGTTGGCCGAGGGTGACCGCTGGTTCCTGAGCACATAAAAAAACGCCTGCCGGTGGGAGGAGGATCCGGCAAGCGCTTTTTGAGGTCTGCGGAAACCCGCAGAGGATCACGGTCATTGGCTGGGAGGAGGATGCCTTTGACCGCGAAACTGAATTACTTGATGGCGGCGCGGGCGTAGCGCGCGATGTCCGCGCGGGCAATGCCCAGGTCGTCCAGCTCACGGTTGGACAGGTTGGACAGTTCGTCGTAGGTCCGGCGGTAGCTTTTCCAGTTGTTGAATTTGCGTACAACGTTATCGATCATGGCTCTGGCCTTTTTTATCTAATGGCCATGACACCGCGGATCGGCGACTGGCCCGTTCATCTCGTTACAGCGGGGAAATAGGTGTTTTGTGCGCTGCGAGGTAGAGGGGCAAACGCGAAGCTGATATGCAAAAAATGCAAGTTAATAAAGAGTTAACGCCTCAGTCTGACGTTCAGCGCATGGGAGTGCTGAACACTGCAGCACGGCTAGTTGCGGAGCAGGCTTGAGCGAGCGGCTATGGGCACCAGGAATGAGGTCCGAGCCGTACAGAAAAAAGCGAGATCTCAGGCGGCTCTCCCCAACAAGATAATCCCTAAAATGCGGAAGGCCACGTCTACTGAACGCAGAAGCCAGCGGATGCACAAACGCACACGACCAATCGGTGGCTGAGCTTCGGCGTCTGAAGTTTGGGGAGTTGAATGCGTTTGGGAAAACCGGACGCTAGACAAACAAACACCCGCCAGTGGGAGGAGGTACTGGCGGGCGTTGTTTCGACGTGACAGGGCTGGGAGGAGGATGCCCTGCGTGTCACACGTCCGTTGGCTGGGAGGAGGAGTGCCTCGGGACGCGATCTCTAAATTTTCAATCAGCCCTGAAGGCTGCGGCGGGCAACAAACTTTATGTCGCCCCGGCTGATGCCGAGATCCTGCAGCTCGCGGCTGGACAGGCTGGAAAGTTCGTCAACCGCACGGCGGTAGGATTTCCAGTTGTTGTATTTGCGTACAACGGTATCGAACATTTTGTTTTTCCTTATTGGCAGAGGTGTCGTTTCCAACCCGCTGCGTCGTTGTTGAAACCATATATATTTCACCAGCCAAATTTAAAGAAGTGCCGCATCTGCATGCCTGACATGCGTTTTGTGCATTGCAAAAAATATAATCAAACTAATCGATTTAATATATCGGAATAAAAAGTAAAAACAAATACTTGGAATTATATGTTGCGGAGCAATGCAGCTCCGCATTTCAGGTTGCCATTTTATTCAGCAGCATCAGTCGCCCGGTGTGGCCTGCGGTGTAATAATTCTGCAAGAAACTGGCCTGTGTAGCTCTCTTTGACAGACGCCACATCTTCCGGCCGGCCGGCCGCAACGATCGTACCGCCGCCATCGCCGCCTTCTGGTCCAAGGTCAATGATCCAGTCTGCTGTCTTGATGACTTCCAGATTGTGTTCGATCACCAGAACGGTGTTCCCCTGATCGACCAGTTCGTGAAGCACATCCAGGAGTTTGGCAACGTCATGGAAGTGCAGTCCGGTGGTCGGTTCATCAAGGATATAGAGTGTTCTGCCCGTGGATCGTTTCGACAATTCCTTGGCAAGCTTCACCCGCTGCGCTTCACCGCCTGAGAGCGTTGTGGCCTGTTGGCCCACCTTGATGTAGCCCAACCCGACGCGCGCCAGAGTTTCCATCTTGTCGCGCACGGCTGGGACGGCGGAGAAGAAGCTGGCGGCCTCTTCAACTGTCATATCGAGGACATCGGCAATGGATTTGCCCTTGAATTCCACTTCCAGTGTTTCCCGATTGTAGCGTTTCCCTTTGCAGACGTCACACGTGACGTAAACGTCCGGCAGGAAGTGCATTTCAATCTTGATGACACCATCGCCCTGACAGGCCTCGCATCGGCCGCCCTTGACGTTGAACGAGAAACGGCCAGGCTGATAACCACGGGCCTTGGCCTCCGGCATGCTGGCAAACCATTCACGGATCGGTGTGAAAGCGCCGGTGTAAGTTGCCGGGTTCGAGCGCGGTGTCCTGCCAATCGGCGACTGGTCGATATCGATTACCTTGTCCAGAACTTCAAGGCCCTCGATGCGGTCATGTGGTGCCGGATTGTCGCGCGCGCCATTCAAACGGCGGGCGGCTGACTTATAGAGTGTGTCAATCAGGAACGTGGATTTGCCGCCACCGGATACACCGGTGACACATGTAAACGTGCTGAGCGGCACGTCGACATCGACATCTTTCAAGTTGTTGCCACGCGCGCCTTTTACGGAAATCTTGCGTTTCTTGTTGATCTTGCGCCGTTCTGCAGGCAGCGGGATCATCTTTGCGCCGGACAGATACTGGCCAGTCAGCGAGTTGCCATTGGTCATGACTTCTTGCGGCGTGCCCTTCGCAACGACCTGGCCGCCATGAACCCCAGCGCCGGGGCCGACATCAACCACATAGTCGGCGGTCAACACGGCATCCTCGTCATGCTCGACTACAATGACCGTATTGCCAAGATCCCTGAGGTGGCGAAGCGTCTCCAGCAAACGAGCGTTGTCGCGCTGATGGAGCCCGATGGAGGGTTCATCGAGAACATAAAGAACACCGGTCAGGCCGGAGCCGATCTGCGAGGCGAGACGAATGCGCTGACTTTCGCCACCGGACAAAGTGCCGGAGGACCGGGCCATTGAGAGGTACTCAAGGCCGACATCGTTGAGGAATTTCAGCCGTTCGCGGATCTCTTTTAAGATACGCCCGGCGATCTCGGTCTGCTTGTCGTTGAGTTTTTCAGGGAGAGCATCGAACCAGAGTGCGGCGTCACGGATCGACAGCTCCGTGATGTGGCCGATGTGCCGGTCTGCGATCTTGACAGCCAGGGCTTCAGGTTTCAGACGGAAACCCTGACAGGACGGACAGGCGTGATCCGATTGAAAGCGGGCCAGTTCTTCGCGCACCCAGGCCGATTCGGTCTCGCGCCAGCGCCGTTCGATATTGCCGATGACGCCCTCGAACGGTTTTTCGGTGCGGTAGCTCCGCACGCCGTCGTCATAGACGAACTCGATTGCCGTTTTCCCAGTGCCGTGCAAGACGGCCTCTTGAACCTCGGCGGTCAGGTCTTTCCAAGGCGTTGCCATTGACACATTAAAGTGGCTGCAAAGGGCCTCGAGCGTCTGGGTGTAATACGGCGATGTTGTTCCGGTCTTCGCCCAGGGCAGAACCGCGCCTTCCCGCAAAGACAAGGTGTGATCCGGAACAACGAGATCTTCTTCAAAGGCAAGCGTTGTGCCAAGGCCGTCGCAGGTGGGGCAGGCACCAAACGGGTTGTTGAAAGAAAAAAGGCGCGGTTCAATTTCCGAAATCGTGAAGCCGGAAACCGGGCATGCGAATTTCTCGGAGAAGATCATCCGCTTCGGATCACCGTTTTCTACCGTTTCGCCCGCAAACTCGGCAATGGCAATGCCGTCGGCAAGTTTCAGCGCAGTTTCAAGGGAATCAGCCAAACGGCCCGCGATATCATCGCGCACGACAATCCGATCCACGACCACGTCGATGTCGTGCTTGAATTTCTTGTCGAGGGCCGGGGCTTCGGAAATCTCGTAGAAGGTTCCGTCAATCTTGACCCGCTGGAAACCTTTTTTCATCAGCTCCGCAAGTTCCTTGCGGTATTCCCCCTTGCGGCCGCGAACCATTGGCGCGAGCAGATAGAGGCGGCTGCCTTCGTCCAGATCCATGATCCGGTCCACCATCTGGCTGACGGTCTGGCTCTCGATCGGCAGCCCGGTCGCCGGTGAGTAGGGTATCCCGACGCGTGCGAACAGGAGGCGCATGTAGTCGTAGATCTCTGTGACCGTACCGACCGTGGAGCGCGGATTGCGGGAGGTTGTCTTCTGCTCAATGGAGATCGCAGGGGAAAGACCATCAATCTGGTCGACATCCGGCTTTTGCATCATTTCCAGGAACTGGCGGGCATAAGCGCTCAGGCTTTCCACATAACGCCTCTGGCCTTCCGCATAGATTGTATCGAAGGCAAGGGAAGACTTCCCCGAGCCCGACAATCCGGTCATCACGATCAACTTGTTTCGCGGCAGATCGAGATCGACGTTTTTCAGATTGTGTTCACGAGCACCGCGGACGCTGAGCACCTTGGTCGGGTCGTTCTTCCAGCTGTCGGTGTCAGGGGCCTTCGGCGTCGTCATATTACGTGTCTTTCTGGTCTTTTGCAGGCCGCCCAGTCTGGGCTCAAGAATGAATTCGGTCCGGCTAAACGGGCAGGGCGGGCCACTCGGACCCGATATAGCAGTTTCCAGTTGGGCTTCTAGATGGGCAGCGACGGAAAATGCTGTTCAAGGTCACCAGGAAGCCGAAAAGGTTCTGCGAAAATTGCGCCCAAGATACAAAGATGATAGGAACAAAACAAGTACATATATCCTAATCGCGCACCATTTTGAGGACTGAGACCTGTTGGAGATAGGTCGTGGGGTTTCGATGCTGCCTACGCAGGTGCAGTGATGCGGCGCATTCGAGACCCGGTAAGTGCTCAACATTGTGGAAAATGGGGGGCATGCGGAAAAAGTGGCGGCGATGATGCGAGGAGATCGTTAGGGTGTGGCCCAATAAAGCTGCGCCTCTTCAGGGCATCAGGCCGTGCTGCTGCCAAAAAAGCTGGGCCGGAAGCAAAAAGACAAACAGGAGCTGAGTATGGCGGGAAGTGTCAACAAAGTCATTTTGGTTGGGAACCTTGGAGCGGACCCGGAAATCCGGCGTACACAGGATGGCCGGCCGATTGCCAACCTGCGCATCGCCACGTCGGAATCTTGGCGTGACCGCAGTTCCGGAGAGCGCCGCGAGAAAACCGAATGGCACCGTGTGGTCATCTTCAATGAAGGCCTTTGCAAGGTGGCGGAGAACTACCTCCGCAAAGGCTCCAAGGTCTACCTGGAAGGCCAGCTGCAGACCCGTAAATGGCAGGACCAGTCCGGGCAGGACCGGTATTCGACCGAAGTCGTGCTGCAAGGGTTCAACTCCAATCTGACGATGCTTGACGGCCGCGGTGAAGGCGGCGGTCAGCCCGGCGGACTTCCGGATTACGGCAATGACCAGGGCGGCGGCGGATTTGGCGGCGGGTCCTCCGGTGGTGGTGGCGGTAGCTTCGGCGGCGGCGGCGGCGGTTACGGCGGCGGATCTTCGGGCGGCGGATTCGGTGGCCCGTCCGGCGGCGGTGGCTCCGGCCCGATGGATGATGAAATCCCGTTTTAAGTCTTTAAAATTCCCGTCTGGCGTGTGCCGGTGTGCTGGCACGCCAGGCGGAGACATGCAAATACGTCACACTGACGTGATTTGGAAACCTGCACCGTACCTACGCACTTAACCTTACGTACCGGCTTGGTGTAGTATTCTTTCACAAAATGACACGAATTGCGGTCCACGCCGGATGCCCGAGAGGGGCGGCTGAAAGACCGTGCGGGTGATCGAGGACTGCTCATATTCTAACAGCAGCCCCGGATGACCAACGAGGCAGGAACAATGACCAGGGTCTTGGGCGCTCCTGGTTTGTGTTGGACAATTTGAAATACAGGTTTTGACAATGCGAACGAGCATGATGGCACACGGCAAACCGGCCTCCGGCTACAAACTGTCTTTTGGACAAACAATTGGCGCCGGCCTCAAGGCAGGCTTGATGGCAAGCGTTCTGGCAACAGGTTTCACCGCGCTGCCGGTTGCTGATGCCGAAGCCCAGGGCTTTTTTCAGCGCCTTTTCAACCCTGAAGCCCAGCAACGCCAGCGTGAGCGGGAACTTCAGGAGCAGCGCCGCAAGAAAGCGACCAAGGTCCGTGTGTCGGCCCCGCGGTACCTGACCTACAAGCCAGACACCTTCAAAACCGTCTCGCTTGCGCCCCTGTCGGAAAAGAAAACCGCGGAAGTCACGCCGTCCACGGCCGACGGCAGCCCAGCGTCCATCAATGATGCAGATATCAGCACGTCCGCACCTGTTGTCTTGACACCCTTTGATGAAGCCCGCCCGGCATTGAAAGACATCAAGCTGACGGTGTTGCCGGAAGTTGGCGATGCGCTGATCGCGTTTTACCGGGAATATCCTGATTTTCTTTGGGTCAAAGATGGCAAGCCTACAGCCAAGGCTGCGCAAATGCGCCGTGCTCTGCGAAACGCTGCCGCTTATGGTTTGAACCCGGCCGATTATGTCGTGGCCTTGCCGGCAACCGCTTCGCTGGAAGGGGATGACCTTGATGCGGCGGTCATGCAGTTTGAAATGGAGCTGAGTGCAGCCGCGCTAACCTACGTCCTCGATGCGACCCGAGGCCGGATCGATCCGAACCGGATTTCGCAGTATCACGATCTGCCAAGGCATGATGTTGATCTTGTTGGCGCGCTGGAAGAGTTCACGGCATCTGACAATGTCGCGACCGCGCTGGAAGCCCATCAGCCGCAGAGTGATCACTTCAAGAAATTGTCGGCGGAGCTGGCTCGTCTCAAGGCCGAAGATGAAGAATCCGACCAGATCGTGATCGCGCCTGGCACGTTCCTCAAGGCGGGCAAGTCCAGCCCGGAAATGAAGAATATCGTTGCTGCAATTTCCAAACATGGCTCCGAGACGCTGAAAACGGACCATGAGGCGACGCTTGCAGCCTATGACGGCTCAGATCTTTACACGCCTGAACTCGTGGCTCTTGTGAAGGGCTTTCAGAAGGAAGCGAAGCTCACGGCAGATGGCATTGTCGGCAAGAACACGATTAAGGCCATGGTCGGCGAGACCAATGCGGCCAAGATCGCCAAGGTCGAGCTTGCAATGGAGCGGAGCCGCTGGCTTCCAGAAGAGCTGGGCGAGCGGAAGGTGTTCATCAACCAGCCGGCGTTCACCGCAACATACCATCAGCCGGGCACAGACCCGATGTCGATGCGCGTTGTTGTCGGCAAGAAGTCCAATCAGACCAACTTCTTCTACGACAAGATCGAGATTGTTGAATACAACCCCTATTGGGGCGTGCCGTATTCGATCATCGTCAATGAGATGATTCCGAAGCTTGCCGCCAATCCATCCTATCTGGATCAGGCCGGCTATGAAGTGACGACGCCGGGTGGCCGCAAAGTGTCCTCCGCATCTGTCGACTGGTATGCGGTTGCCAACAAGAAGAAGTCGATCAACGTACGCCAGTATCCGGGCCGCTCCAACGCGCTCGGCGAGGTGAAAATCCTGTTCCCGAACAGGCACCACATCTACATGCATGACACGCCGTCAAAGAGCCTGTTCAACAAGGACACGCGCGCATTCAGTCACGGCTGTATCCGTTTGCATGATCCAAAGGGCATGGCAGCAGCCGTCTTGGGCAAATCAACGGACTATGTGTCGTCCCGGATTGCCGCAGGTCAGAACGCCCAGGAAAAGGTGACCGGAGATATTCCGGTCTACGTGTCTTATTTCACGGCCTGGCCGGAAGCGGACGGCTCGATCGGCTTCTACACGGACGTTTATGACCGCGACCGGTACCTGTTGAAGGCACTGGAGAAAACTGAAGAGGTTCGTGCCAAAGCCCGCGCTTCTTGAGAACAGTTCCTTTGAAAATAGAAAAGCCCGCCGAATGTATCGGCGGGCTTTTTGCTGGACGAGTGCTGTTGGCTGGGGCCAACATTTAGGCTGTTATGACCGGGCTCTAATCGGGCAAGAAAAAGTGCCCAGTTTTCTCAGGTAAGAGGCTGCCGGCCTCATTGTCGATCCAGCTGTCTGAGCCCGCCTGGTGGGCAAAAGCGGGTCCAGAATTTTCAATTAGGACTTGAGGCAATCCGCCAGAGAATCTGCCAGGCCTGTCAGCAGAGCCGGGTAAAGGTCCGGGCCATTGGCAAGTTCAGTGCCAAGCGGATCCAAAACACCGACCTTTGCATTGCTGCCTTCGATCACGACGTTCACCAGCTTGGAATCGAACTGCGGTTCCCGGAAAACGCAGACAATGTTCTGGTCGCGCACCCGGGACTGAATTTCTGCAACTTGCTCCGCGCTTGCCAAAGCCTCCGGGGTTACAGTGATGGCACCGCTGGCTTCAATATCGTAGTGGTGTTCAAAGTGATGATAGGCGTCATGGAACACGACGAATTTCTGACCCTTCACCGGTTCCAGCTTGGCGGAAATCTCGGCCTCCAGGCCAGAAACCTTCTCAGCAAAAGCCTTGGCGTTTGCCTGGTAGGTATCGGCGTTGGTTGGATCAACTTCTGACAATGTGGTGGCCATTGCGTTGGCAATCGCAATGCCGTTTTCCGGGTTCAACCAGATATGTGGATCGTTGCCGCCGGCATGATCGTGCCCATGGTCATGCCCGTGATCATCGTGTTCGGCATGCTCTTCTTCATGCGCGTGTTCGTCATGATCATCGTGCGCAGCATGCTCTTCTTCATGTTCATGCGCGTCATCATCGTGTGCGTGGTCTTTGTCATGGTCATGATCATCGTGGCCATTGTCGTGCTTTTCAGCGGTCTTTTCATGGTCGTGAGCATGGTCGTCGTGCCCGTGATCCGCGTGATCGTCATGACCATGATCGTCCTGTTCGCCATGATCATGGCTGTCGAATTGGTCACCCTCACGCCATTTCAGCTGCTCTATACCCTCAACGTCTAGGAGTTCGACGTGTGCAGCTTTATCCGCCATCGACGAGATGGGCTTTTCCAGGGAAGAAGACAACTCAGGCCCGACCCAGAAAACGACATCGGCGCCTTGAAGGAGAAATGCCTGGGAAGGTTTCAGCGCAAACCCGTGGGGCGAAGCTGCACCGTCAATCAGAATATGCGGTGTACCGACACCTGCCATAACAGCAGCGGCGATAGAATGAACCGGCTTGATCGTGGTCACGACGTTTGGTCCATCCGCAAACGCAGGAGCCGTCAGGGCAGACCCGGCAAGCAAGGTCGAGGCAGCGAGAGCAAGGCGAAGTTTTCGGGCGTTTTGCATGGCGGTTAATTAGGTCATCCAGAGGAACAGGGAAATTGATCAAGTGTTACTTTGTAACATGTAACGGTATAACGTTCATGGAATTGGCGTGCAAGCTATGACTTTCGCTGTTTCGGGCAGATTGCTTGGAATGCTGCGCTGTCAGGTCTATGGTGGCGCCAATCAGACAAACGACCAATCAATGACTTCGCCAGCGCCAATTCTTCTCCCAAAACTTCTACCGTCTTATCCGCCCAAAGCGGGGCCTTTGATCGTCACCATATATGGTGACATCGTGGAACCGCGCGGTGGCACTTTGTGGATGGGCGATCTGATCACGCTGTGCGGACAGTTTGGCGTCAATGAGTCGTTGGTACGGACGGCTGTATCCCGCCTGGTCGCGAGGGGGCAGCTTGAAGGCGCGCGCAATGGGCGGCGCAGCTACTACCGGCTGACCGATGCAGCGGGAATAGAGTTCCAATCAGCATCGGAGCAGATATTCGGTCCGCCGGACAGTGACTGCGATTTGTTGTTCATCGTCCAACCGGATCGGACGGATCACCAAGGTCTCGCCGATCAAGGTTTTGGAGCCGTTTCCGAAACTCTGTTTGTTGGTGCAGACCGGCCTAGCAGGATAACATCAGGTGCCTGTTTCAAGGCGTGTCCTGATCAACGAAGCGAAAAAGAAGTCGCCGAAATGCTCAATAAGGTTTTCGGATTGGACCAATTGGCAGCCCGGTATCGGTCCTTTTACAAAAGAATTGAGGCGCTGGACTGTTTTGGTCTGTCCGGTTTGGAGACCGTCACCATAAGGCTCGCCATGGTTCATGAGTTCAGAGCTATCCGACTGAAAGATCCTCGGCTTCCGCCATCAGTTTTGCCGGTTGATTGGGATGGTCTTTCCGCGCGCCGGTTGTTCGCAGAAAAGTATCTTGAATTGTCGGAAACGGCCGATCCGTTTATTGGATCAAGCCTGACAGGGCAGGGCGGCGCTCTTGAGGATAAAACCGGGCCGATCCTCAAAAGGCTATCTTCTCTGAGGTCTAGAGGCTGAGTGTTTCTGATAAAAGTTTGATTACAGGGTCACGTTTGAATGACGAGGCGGTCACGCCCGGCCTGTTTGGCCTTGTAAAGAAGCCTATCCACACGTTCCAGCGCAGTGTCGAAATCGTCGTCCGGTTCGACAAGGGCGAGACCGGCGGAAAGCGTAACCGATCCGATCGTGTGACCTTGCTTCCGGTTGACCAGTTTGTGCTTGGTGACGCCCAAGCGGACCCGCTCAACAACATCCGCACATTCTGTTTCATCCGCACTGTCGAAGAGGATAGCGAATTCTTCTCCGCCATAGCGGCAAAGCACATCCTGGCTGCGGATTAAGCTTTTGATGGCTGTCGCAACCAGTTTCAGGACCTGATCGCCGATGATGTGTCCGTAGGTGTCGTTGACGTTCTTGAAGTGATCGATGTCCAGCAACGCCAAAAAGTATTTTGGGCTTGGCCGTGAGTGTCGTGCAGCAAACTCGGCCTCCAGGTAGCGGCGATTGTAAATGCCGGTGAGCGAGTCTGTGAAGATTTCGCTCTGGCTGGCGGCAAGTTCCTGCTCCAGCTTTGCCGTGCGCGCGATTATTTCAGCCATGTTGTCGGACAAGGCCTTGATGACATCGTCTTTTGCGCTTTTGCGTTTCGCATCCTTGCACAATTCAGCGGAGTTTTCGGCGGACGACCGGATCGCATCAAGGTGTCCATGTGAGCGTTTCATCGACTCGAATTGTTTTTCCGAGCTGACATTTGGCTGCACGAAGTTTTCGTAGACGAAAAGCAACGCTTTGGCCGTCAAACCCTCTTCGCTCGCGATGAGACGCTGAACTTCCCGTGCAACCGTAGAATCCGGTTCTGTCAGAAAGAGATGCAGGACATGAAAAATACGCGGGTCGCAATTCAGGTCGTGACGATCAATCTCCGACACAACCTGTTCGCACAAAAACGTCATGAGCACGCACACCAGGACAATGATTCTTTTTCTAAAGCAAGAGTAGTGAGAATAGGGCAGAATCTCTAGGCGAAATCGAATTAGTTGCGGAAATACGTGAATAAAATCGTTGTAAAAACAATTCAAAGACGTAGTGCCGCGGTCAGCGTAATTCAGGTTGTTGCGATTGGCTCAAAATTACGGGATCGTTGTTCAATCCCGGACGGGCTGATGTCCGTATGCAGTCCGCACTGACGACATCGACGGCTAATATATCGGAGGGGGAAGTGGCCCGTTTCATCTCGTGTCTCGTCGCAGCAATTGCAGCGGCCCTCTTGGCGGGGACGCCTGCAAAGGCCTCTCCCGCATCTGCGCTTGAACATGTGGTCTCCGTTCTGCCCGTTTGGCCTGGCCATCAGCAAGGTGGCGCGGGAGCCCGGCCGGGGCGGGCCCCGGAAGCCAGCGGAGTTGTCGTCCGCGAAGGCTTAATCGCAACTGCTTGGCACGTGATCGAACCGGCAACACGCATCGATGTCCGGCTCTCAGATGGTCGTATCCTGCCGGCGCGGTTGGTGGCGCAGGATGCGTCCACCGACATTGCTCTTCTAAGTATCGATGAACCGATCAAGCCCATCGAGATCGCTGAAACTCCAGCGATTGCTCAACCTGTGTGCGCGATCGCAAATGCCTTCGGCCTTGGCTTGTCCATAACATGCGGTGTGGTTTCGGCCCTGAATGTCAGCAATGCCGGCTTCAACACTGTTGAAGACTTTGTCCAAACGGATGCCGCCGCAAATCCGGGGTCATCAGGCGGGGCACTTGTTGACAAAGATGGCCAGTTGGTTGGCATGGTCTCTGCCATTTTTGCCTCTGATGCCGATGCCAACATAGGGGTCAATTTCGCGGTTTCGTCGCAACTCCTTCTGCGGGTTACCGACGCATTGATGGCAGATGGGAGTGTCACTTATCTGGAGTCCGGCTGGCGTCTCAACAGGGCGCGCCGGTCGCAACTTGCCGAAATCGCTGCGCCCGTAGTTGTGTCCGTTGATAGTGGCGGCCCGGCAGAAAGAGCTGGGATAATAGTTGGCGATCAAATTGTGACCATTGGCGCGCGGCGCGTCTTGAGCCCACGAGATGCAACGGCTGCCGTAGCGATATTGCCAGAGACAACAGATCAGGTAAGCCTGACGCTGCAAAGGTCCGGCGAGACAAAAACCGTTTCGTTGTCCTTTGCGGAAGAGACCGCGCAGGTCGCCTCTCAACGGGAAACGGCTAAAGATCCGGACTGCCCGTATCCTGAAGACGTCTGTCAAATGCGTCAGAGTGTTTTTCCGGTGTCCAGTTTTGATCCCGTGGGAAGCGCGACACGCATCGCAGACGATTTGTTGGTGACCAACCGGCATGTGGTCGGTAATTCGAAGACTGCGACCGTGCACACCCCATCCGGTCCAAAGACGGCGATTGTGGTTCCTTCGGCTTACAGCGGAGATCTTGCTTTATTGCAGGTGGACGGATTGCCCGACGGGAGCGTGATCCCGGCTCTGAATGCTTCGCCAGCGGTGTCGCCTGAACGTACTGGTGCCTTTTACGCGATTGGTGCAGACATTGCGCGCAAGCAAGTCCGGGTGTTTGATCCGGGCGAACTGCTGTCTCCTCCAGCAGGAGATGGTGTGTTTGCCCGTCTCCATGTCACGGCTCAAATGCAACCGGGTGTCAGCGGCGGGGGACTTGTCGATGCAGCCGGCCGCCTGGTCGGCATTGCCGTTGGTGGTGGTGACGGCCGGTTTGAAGCGATCCCCTTGGGTGATGTGAGCAAACTTCTCGATCTGCGCAGTGACCGGCAAGCGGATCGTGTGACCGAAGAACTTGGGAGCGGGTTTGAAGACTGCGCGGCATTGCTCGATGAGTCCGGAGGAGGGCAGTCCGGTGCGCCTGGAACAACCGATCTTACAACGATTTGTAGTAAAGCTGCGAACCATGGTCAGTTGCTCAAAGCAGGGCGCATTTTGGCCCAGGCCGGTCAGTTCGACGAAGCAATCAGGATGCATGGGCAAGCTGTGGCACAGGTTCCAAACTCCATCAATTCCCGCATGTCGTTGCTGGTATCGCTCCAGCTCGGCGGCCGGTTTGCGGAAATGACCGGACATGCGCGCAAACTCATGGAGCTTGCCCCAAACGACCCGCAAGCTCTTCGTTTCTCAATCCAGTCTGGTGTCTGGGGCGGGAATCCGGAACTCGCCGAAGACGGCTATGCCGCGCTCCTGAAAGCCGATCCACGCCAAGCACAAGCCGCAAGACGTTTCATCGACGCCGCCCCTCCGGCTCCACCACGCCGATAGCTGGGCGGGTATATACTGAGAGGTCAGCTGTCATCAGCTGCAACAGCACACTTTCACGCGATCAACAGTTCGGGCTCGATCGATGGGATTGGCTGGGGAACCTGGATTCGAACCAGGACTAACAGAGTCAGAGTGCGCGTTTGCACGAAAATGACCCATCTAACTAATTGAAACATCAGAAGAAATCGCAGACTTCTGTCGTTTCATATTGGGTCATAACAGTAAGTCTCTGATAAGTCACGACTATTAACTGGTTCCGAAAGGCACAAAAATGACCCAGCCCAATATGGCTACAAAGCCTACCGCCCAAGTTTCGGTGGCTGATATGGAGGCTCAGAAGCGCTTCGAGATCCATTGCATTGAGGAAGGCGTTCGCCGGTTCCGCTTCCAAGACCAAGGAGGGAAGCCGACCGAAGACGGACACACCACTCGCAAGGGTCTCGCGGACCAGACCGCCACCCGGATCATCTACGACGACATCCTGCCAGGACTGATCAAGCGTGTCACCCAGATGCGTGACGAGGCTGCTCTGTACTGCCTTGAACCGAAGGGCCAGTTCTCCCTGGGGATGCTTCCCCTGGCTCTCCTCGATCCTGAACAGACCGCTGTGATCTCCCTGCGTGGAATGATGGCCGATGAGTACAGCGAGAAGGCTCTCGCCAAGAAGCTCACCTCGGTCGAGCTGAAGATCGGCAACATGCTCTTCCAGCAGCTGGAGTTCGAGGAATGGAAGGCGGCTGAACAGGCTGCTGCCAAGGAGGACAAGGACTACATCAGTAAGTACAAGAAGCTCCTTGCGTTCCTCAAGGGCCAGCCGGTGAACCAGAAGCAGTGGTCCCGGTTCATGACCAAGTACGGTGAACGCCGCGCCAGGAAGCAGCGTAAGGACGCCATCATCCTCGGAGCGCGGATGGTCCAGGCTCTTATTGAGGAAGGGCAAGGCTGGTTCGAGATGTCCATGATCTTCGAACGCGGCCACGGGGCCAAGGTCGTCCGGTTCTCTCCGGAGGCTCTGGCTGCTCTCAAGGACCAGCGGGAGAACTGTGAGCTTCAGAAGCCGGTTCTCCGTCCAATGCTCTGCCCACCGAAGCCGTGGGTGCGGACAAAGCAGGCATCTTAGGGTAGCGCCCTAAGCCTGACCGGGGGTCAGCCGGTGACAAGCGGGGAGAGACCCGCACAAATTTTGCCCACGGATAACAGCGATTTTCTTATACGCGAGGACCACATGACACACGTTTCCAAAGACTTCGACGGCGGCTACTACATGATCCAAGAGGACATCATGCGCTGCGGGATCTTCAAGCACTCCGGGTCCAACCCGAACGCGATCTCTGACGACGCGCTGCGGACCCTCAACGCTCTCGGAGCGACACCCAAGCGGATCAACCAACGTGTGTTTGCGGTCCTGAACGAGGCATGGATGGCCGGTGACCAGATCGCCGGTCTCCCTTCCGCTCACGATCCGGTCGTCCCTGGACGTAAGGAGGACGAAGAGTGGGAGGATATGTCC
This sequence comes from Roseibium alexandrii DFL-11, assembly GCF_000158095.2. Classification (NCBI taxonomy): domain Bacteria; kingdom Pseudomonadati; phylum Pseudomonadota; class Alphaproteobacteria; order Hyphomicrobiales; family Stappiaceae; genus Roseibium; species Roseibium alexandrii. The sequence goes on along the minus strand of NZ_CM011002.1, from coordinate 1,351,812 downwards.
AAGGACGAGCAGAGCGAACACAAGGCGTCTCGTGAAGAGGCTCATATGGAGATCGTTCGCCTCGGTTCGAGCCGTAAGCAGTTCCTCGACAAGCTCTCCGTGGCTCGTGAGATGGCTGACCATCCTGAGTTCTATGAGCCGTTCTTCCTCGACTTCCGGGGCCGGTTCTATCCGATGTGTGAGACCTTCCACTCCCAGGGTGATGACGTCTGTAAGGGCCTGATCGAGTTCGCTCGTGGAAAGCCTCTCGGATCTCGCGGCCTTTACTGGCTGGCCGTTCGTGCTGCCAACTGCTTCGGAGAGGACAAGCTGCCTCTTGATGAGCGGTACCAGTGGACCCTCGACCACCTCGACCAGATCATCGAGTGCGCTATGGATCCTCTCGACGGATCCCGTTGGTGGACCCAGGCGGATGAGCCTTGGGGCTTCCTGGCGACCTGTTTCGAACTGGATGAGGCGACTGCCCTGGGAGATCGATCGGTTGAGTATGTCTCACACCTTGCGATCCCGCTCGACGGCTCCTGCAACGGTCTGCAACATCTCTCAGCGATGTCCAAAGACCCGGTTGGAGCGAAGGCAACCAACCTCATGGCCCGCGCCCAGCGCGAAGACATTTACCTAGAGGTGGCCGCATCCGCTCGCCGGATCTTGGCGTCTGACATCACGAACGGTGTCGAGTGGTCTGCGCAGTGGCTGGCCGTCCTTGAAGACACAGCTAAAGGACGTAAGGTCGTGAAGCGGGCAGTTATGACCACGCCTTATGGAGTGACGGAACGTGGGATTGCCACCCAGCTGTACAAGGACGGCCACGTCAAGCTTCTAGCTGGTTACAAGGAAATGACAAAGCCTGAAAAGTGGGCAGCTGCAAGTTACCTTAAAGACGTTATTGTTAAGGCACTTAGCGAAACTATCGCTGCTGCTAAACAGGTCATGGCCTGGATCCAGACGTGTGCTGAAAAAATGGCCGATCAGAACGTTCCTTTGGTGTGGAAGACTCCAAACAACAACCTTATCACGCAGAGTTACTTCAACCTCGCCCGGTCCAAGGTGAAGACACTCTACGGTGAGCAGGTTCTCTGGTCAGAGGATCCGCTCTCCGGGCTGAACCCAAAGAAACAGGCCCTGGCATCGGCCCCGAACCTCATCCACTCATTCGACGCGGCTCACTTGAGCAGGACGGTCAATGCTCTTGCGGATGCGGGTAACAGTGACTTTCTTATGATCCACGACAGCTTCGGTGTCCACGCCTGTGACACTGACCAGCTGGCATTGACGCTTCGAAAGGAGTTCGTTGACATCTACTCAACCAACTGGCTGGACACTCTCCACGAGACCTGGGCAGAAGCCTGTCCGTCCATCCCTCACTGGAAAGAGTTCCTCGGCCAAGGCGACTTTGACGTTGCCGAAGTCCTCCGGTCTGACTTCTTTTTCTCATAAGCAACAGTAAGTTTCTGACGTTCGATCCACTAAGTCGGACCTATCGGCAGATAAACCACAACACCACACAAGGAATACCGAATGGCCCAGTTCCGTTCCGAAGATCTCGTCGATGCCGCTCTCCTGATTGGTCGGGGAGCCACCGTCGAAGACACCACCCTCGTCAACGAACCCGCGTTCGTTCTTCTCGGTCTCGTTAAGGAGTTCATGGAGAGCTGCGAACACTACAGCCTCGAACCCTTTGAGGCTTGGGACGAGCTGCTTGAGGCCATCGCCAACAACGGGGAGGTCAACTGATGCAGATCACCCTTCGAATGGGCGCTGCCCATGACGACCTGACGATCAACGGATCCACGTTCGACCGGTCAGGTCTGGATCGTCGCCAGCGGGGACACCTCGCTGGGATGGTTCGGGACACATGGTCCCAGTTCCACAACATCCCAACTCCAAAGAAACGGAAAAGGAAGAGCCGCAAGAATGGCTGAAAAACGTAAGTACGTCCGGACCACGACCGGCGCTGGTATTGCCGCTTATGCATATCTCGTGAAGGCCGACAGCGGTCGGAAATTCTCTGACGACAAGTTTAAGGTGACCCTGGTCGTCGATAAGGACGCACCGTGGGTCGAGGACTTCCGCGCAAAGTGTCTGGCAGAGGCCAAGACCGAATGGCCGAAAGCCAAGCCGGAGCGTGTCTCTCTACCGATCAAAGACGGGGACGAGATCGCCGACGACGCTGCTGATAAGGGCCAGGACAAGGAAGAGTTCCGTGGCAAGTACCTGATCACGGCGAAGTCCAAGAAGCGTCCGACGATGGTCGATGCGAAGCGTAAGACGTTGCCGAACAACGTCATCAAGTCCGCTGACGAGATCAAGCTCAATGTCGCTTTGAACCCCTGCACACCAAGCAACAACAAGACCATCGCTCTGTGGCTGAACGCCGTACAGCTGATCACCAAGAACAACAACGGCTTTGATGCCGCTGGCGAGTTCGAGGACGAGGACGGCTACGAATACGACGGCGACGGTTTCGACGAAGAAGACGAGGACGAAGAAGATACCGAGAACGAAGAAGACGACGCCGAAGACGACGACGACGACTTCTAAGCTCGGACAACTCATCCTAGCTACGATCAGGCAGGTTTGCCTTCCAGCCATCTTCTCTACATGGCTGGCGGGTAAGCCTGTTCCTGCGTCTCGTCCCCGCTTTTCGAAGTGGGGCGGTGTCTATTACGCAAAGACCTACGAGCAGTACAAGACCTACTGCTTCGACGAACTCCTGAAATCACCAGAGCCTGAGAAGGTCTTCGACGGACCTTGTGTCGTCTGGGCCGAAGTCGTCGCCGAACCTCCCAAAACCGTACAGCGTGAGATCCCCAAGGGGGACGTTGACAACTACGCCAAGGGTCCACTCGACAGCCTGACTAAGGCTCAACGGGCCTACTTGGACGACGAATTGGTTGTCGGTCTCTGGATCTCCAAACGGTACCCGGAAGAAGGCGAAACACCGGGCGCTCACCTCCATGTTTTCCCACTCCCTGAGGACATCACATGATCACTTTGCCTTCCATCATCTCCCGCATGAACTCCACCCTGGCCGACCTGGACAAGCTCCGGAACAAGAACGACGTCAAGGTCGAGAAGCATCAGAAGCGAATCGACGATCACCAGTCCGAGCGTGACCGGCTGCTCGATGAGAGCGCCCAGGCTGGTCGTGCAGCTATGAAGCTGAACTCCCTGCTCGAAGACCTTCAGTAAGTCGGACCTATCGCCAGATAACCAACCCATTCCGGAGAACACTCCATGAAACAGACCCGTATTCTCACCTCTCACTTTGCCCGCAAACGGACCATCACTGTCCGCGAGGCGATTGACGAACATCGCATTATGTCGCTGCCGCGCCGGATCTTGGATCTGGAAGATGAAGGGTTCCGCTTCGAGCGTCACCGCAAGACCAACAAGGTCACCGGACAGCGTTATGTCCAGTACGAACTGACGCACTGGCCGGGACCGGCTGAGACGGCTGCACGGGCCGCTTAATGGGTTGGATGGAGCAGCACATCGCATGTCCGTGCGGTGACTCCTCCGACGCTTATTCAATCAACGACGACGGGTGGGGCAAGTGCTTTTCATGTGACAAGCGCTTCCCTCCCGACGGTCAAGAAAGCAAAGGCGTGACGGAGAAGAAAAAGAACAAAGACCTCTTGCCGGTTGACGGTTTCCGCGACCTCCCGGCTCGTAAAATCAGGGAAGAAGTCTGTCAGAAATATGGGTACTTCGTAACCGAGGATCCGAAGACAGGCGACACCATCCAGGTGGCTCCCTACAAAGACGCAAACGGTCGTACCGTTGCTCAAAAAGTTCGCGGCAAGAGCAAGAAGTTCTACACCCTTGGCGACTTCTCAAAGGCCGGTCTGTTCGGTCAACACCTCGCTCGTAAAGGCGGTAAACGCCTCGTAGTGACTGAAGGTGAGATCGACGCCATGTCGGTTCATCAAGCTCTCAAGACATGGCCAGCTGTCTCCATTCCAAACGGTGCGCAGAGCGCTGCCGCAGCGGTCAAGGAGAACCTGGAGTTCCTTGAGAGCTACGAGAAGATCGTCTTCATGTTCGATGGCGATGAGCCTGGACAGAAGGCCGCTCAAGAGTGCGCTCGTGTTCTCTCACCGGGCAAGGCATGTATCGCCACGCTTCCGTTGAAAGACGCGAACGAGATGCTCAAGGAGGGACGGACACAGGAGCTTGTCCAGGCATTTTGGGAAGCGTCTGAGTACCGGCCTGACGGCATCGTGTCTGGCAAGGACGTCTGGGAACAGGCGGTCAAGCAGACAGAGCAGGGTATTTCCTACCCTTGGCCGTCCATGAACGGCATCACCTACGGCCAGCGGAAAGGTGAGCTTACGACGTGGACCGCTGGGTCCGGTATGGGCAAGTCAGCGTTTGTTCGAGAGATCGAATACGACCTCCTGAAGCAAGGCTACAAGGTCGCATCTATCCGGCTCGAAGAGAATGTCGGACGTACCGCTAAAGGGCTGATGGGGATCCACCTCAACAAGCCTATCCATCTCCCCGGCCAAGAGGTCTCGGAGGAGGACATGCGGATCGCCTTCGAAGCCACTGTCGGTTGCGGACGCTTCTGGTTGTTGGATCACTTCGGTTCTCTCGAAGACGACAACCTGATGTCCAAGATGCGGTATCTGGCCAAAGGCCTCGGCGTCGATTTCATCATACTGGACCACATCTCAATCGTGGTTTCCGGCATGGACACAGGATCAGACGAACGCCGGGTGATCGACAACCTCATGACACAACTCAGATCCCTCGTGGAAGAAAGCGGAGTAGGTATGCACCTGATCTCGCACCTTAAACGAGCGGACAAGAAGGGTCACGAGGATGGCGCTCAGATCTCGCTGTCACAACTTCGGGGCTCCGGAGCCATTGCACAGCTGTCTGACATGGTCATCGGCCTTGAGCGGAACCAACAAGCCAAGAGCGAAGACGCACGTAACCTGACCAAGGTGCGTGTCCTGAAGAACCGCTTTTCCGGTGAGACCGGGATCGCCGCATACGTCCGGTACGACAAGGACACCGGGCGTCTCAACGAAGTAGCATATGAAGAAGACTTCGAAGCCGAAGACGACGAAGACTCGGACTTCTAAAGGCTACGTCTACATCATCTGGAACCCCGCACAGTGGCCCTCGTGGATCACTGTCGGGCGTTCAGTAAATCCAAGAAATCGACTGGGCAACTACAACCGATCCGACCCCTATCGTGGGTTCGCGATCTTCTTTGCGTTGTTGTTCAGCGACTGCATCACAGCGGAGGCCGAGACACACAAACGTCTCTCCATGCTCGGCATCCCGACTGCGGGTGAATGGTTCGAGTGTCCTCCGGATTTAGCCAAAGAAATCCTCAAGGAGGTTCAGCTTGACAGTCTTGATCGCGGACTGCGAGACGAACGGCTTCCTACATGTCATGACCCGCCTCTGGACGATCCAGTTAGGTGACGCGAACACTGACGAAGCGACTGTCTACGCAGACCAGATCGGGTTCCCTCCGATCAAAGACGCCATTAAGCGTCTGAAAGAAGCCGACCGTGTGGTCTTCCACAACGGTCAGGGTTTCGACATCCATGCAATCAACCATTTCTACCCTGGGACGCTCACACCTCATCAAGTGTGGGACACGCTGGTCGCAGCGCGTCTTCTCAACCCGTCAGAACGAGCGAACAGCCTCGACGACTGGGGGAAGCGTCTCGGGGAATACAAGGGAGAGTTCAAGGACTTCTCCCGGTTCTCTAAAGAACTCGTCGAGTACGCACGACAAGACGTCGTCGTCACTCGAAAACTGTACCACAAGCTTGAACCGCAGCTCCGTAACTGGGGCCAGAGCTTCGAGCTTGAGAACCTCTTTGCCTACATCATCTCACTGCAGGTCCAGAACGGCTTTCATCTGAACACGGGTAAGGCTCGTGGTCTTGAAGCCGAGCTTCGCCAAGAAGCCTCTGACATCGAGCGTGAGCTGCAAGAGGTGTTCCCGCCGCGCCTGATCGCTGACAAGCGGAAAGGCACTGCAGAGGTTATGCCTAAGGCCAACCGTAAGGCGATCCGTAAGGGTCAGCCATACAGTCGTCTGAAGCTCGAAATCTTCAACCCCGGATCACGTCCACAAGCGGCTGACCGGCTCATTAAGAAATACAAGTGGAAGCCCAAGAAGTTCACCGACAAAGGTTCCCCCGCAATCGACGAGTCGGTCCTGGCGAAACTGAAGTATCCGGAGGCGAAAGTCCTCAACAGGTACCTCAGGATCACCAAGCTTCTTGGACAGGTCGTAGATGGTGAAAACGGCTGGCTGAAACTTGTTAATGAGGAAACCAGCCGGGTCCACGGCGCTGTCAACACCATTGGTGCAGCGACCGGACGATGCTCACACTTCAAACCGAACATGGCGCAGGTCGATAAGAAAGACTTGCGGATGCGGGAGTGTTGGGAAGCACGACCCGGCTGGGATCTGGTAGGGGTTGACGCTGAAGGTCTAGAGCTGCGGATGCTGGCTCACTACCTCGGCAAGTTCGACGGTGGCGCACTGACCAGGGCTCTCCTTGAGGGTAGTAAAGAAGCTGGTACAGACGCCCATACGATCAACCAGAAGGCTGTTGGCCTTCACAAGCGCGACAACGCCAAAAGGCTGCTCTACGCCCTGATGTATGGGGCAGGGGACGTCAAGCTCGGTCAGATCATTGTCGATGATGCCCGAGAAGCCGGGATCAACCTGAAAGGCAACAAGAAGGCGCTCGGCGCGAAGGCCCGTAAGGACTTGGCGAAGGGTATGAAAGGCCTCGACAAGCTCGTCGATAAGGTGAAGGACAAGGCCGGGAAGAAGAAGTACATCCAGGGCCTAGACGGTCGCCGGATCTATGTCCGGTCGGAACACTCTGCGTTCAACTTCCTGCTCCAGGGCGGTGGCGCAATCGTGATGAAACAGGCGCTGATCCTGTTCCACTTCAACCACTCTCACAAATTCGGACCCTATGGGGAACGTTGGGCTTACTGCGCCAATGTCCACGACGAGGTCCAATCAGAAACCCACCCAGACATCTCGAAGGCATACGCCGAGACCTTAGCGGACTGTATCCGTGAGGCCGGTGAACACTTCGACATGCGCTGTCCATTGGCTGGTGCTTACGACATCGGCAAGAACTGGAAAGACACCCACTAATGTACTTTGTGAAACCCAAGCGGCCCGTCCATACGGTCTGGCTGCACTGCTCAGCTGTGTCTCGAACGACGGTCACGGCATCGGAAGTCGATGACTGGCACCTCCAACGAGGCTGGAACGGGATCGGTTACCATTACTTCATCCAGACTGGTGGTCTGTGTGAACAGGGACGACCGCTCGAACGTACTGGCGCTCACGTCAAGGGCCACAACACCGGCTCCATCGGCATCTGTCTGAACGGTCTCCATGAAGGAGACTTCACTGAGGCTCAATTCGACACTCTCCGTGGCCTCTGTCACCAGATCAACGAAGCATACGGCGGTCAGATCCGCTTCCGTGGTCACCGCGAAGTCGCGGCCAGGCTCTGTCCGGTGTTCGACTATAAGTCCGTTCTCGAACTGGACGAACACGGTCGCATGGGCTGGGAACCGGAGATGAAGACTGAGCCGACCAACGAGCTGAACGTCTGGCCGGATCCGGAACAGGTGGAATGGTTCGAGCGTTCTTCGAACATTCTTGGCGATCTCGAACTGCTGTTTGACGACCTACACGAATATGTCAATCGCCCTTCTTGACGCTGACATCGTCGCCTATCGGGCGTCGGTAGCAGCTCAAAACGACATCGACTGGGGAGACGGACAGGAGGGTCTCACTGTCTCCCCCGAAAAAGCAGTCGAAGATGCCCTCCGCATCGCTGAAGATTGGATGAAAGCCGCTGGATGTAAGGAAGCGATCTGCTGCTTCTCCGGTGACGAGAACTTCCGCAAGACACTCCTGCCTACCTACAAGGCCAACCGAACCGGAGAGAAGCCTGAGGCTTACCTCGCTGCGGTCAACGCCCTGGAGGATGAGTACGAGGTTCTCCGTCAGCCCAAGCTGGAAGCTGACGACATCATCGGCATCATGATGGGATCGCCTAAGCGAACCTTCGTTGGTGTCACCATAGACAAGGATCTCCATTCCTGTCCTGGCTACCTCTTCAACCCCACGAAAGACAAGAAACCCCGGAAGATCAACACACGGTACGCTGATGAGTTTCACCTCAAGCAGACCATGTGCGGGGACACTGTCGATGGATACACCGGCATCCCAGGCGTCGGTCCAGCGAAGGCTCAAGAGATCCTCGCGAACCCTCATCGACTTCTCAAAGAAACCAAGACGATCTCTCGCGGAAAGAACAAGGGCAAGTCCAAGACCAACTGGGTCAAGGGAGGTCCGTGTTCCGTCTGGGAGTCGATGGTCGATTACGCAAACAAATCGGGCATGAGCGAGGCGGACTTATCGCTGCAATCACTCGTCGCTCGGATCCTCAGACATGGAGATTACGATTGGGACACGAAGCAGATCAAGCTGTGGAACGGAACGACAGCGTAGACCAGCCGGAGCTGTTCCAGACTGAACCTGATCTCATCGCTCTCTACAGCCCGGTCATGGGATCGGGCAAGAGCGAGGTCGCAAAGGTTCTTGTCGAGGAATACGGGTTCACCCTGGTGAAGTTCGCCGGGTGTCTCAAAGAGATGACCCGTGTGTTTCTTGGATACATTGGTTTCGACCCTGAAGAAATGGTCGAAGGGTCTCTTAAAGAGGAGCCGATCCCTGGCTGGGGAGAACTCACACCTCGTCGTCTCATGCAGACACTCGGGACTGAATGGGGCCGAAATCATATCCATCAGGATCTCTGGATTAAGGTCGCCCATGACCAGATCAAGTCTCTCCGATCACGCGGTCTGCCGGTCGTTGTTGATGACATGCGTTTCCCGAATGAGCTTGGGTTGATCAAGCAAATGGGTGGAGACGCCATCAAGGTTATCCGACCGGACATTACTCTCTTGGACTCACGTTCTCACGAGAGTGAAGCAGGTCTACACGCCTACGATTTCGACTTTCATCTCTTCAACGACGGCACCCTTGACCAACTCCGGTCCAAGGTCCGCGCATCTATGGGCTATTAATGAACCAGGAAAAAATCAACGCACTCCGCAACTTCATGACCACCTTCGAAGCCAGCCAGGATCCCGCACTGTGGGACAAGCTGATTGCTGAAGAACTGGCTGAAGTCCGTGAGGCTGTCGTCAACCTCGCCAAGGAACTCGCTGACGTCGAATACGTCATGACCGGGTACATCCTGGCGTCAGGTGAAGACTCCGTCCCGGTTAAGCGGATGGTCCAGCTTGAGGCGATTGCCTTCGTTCTGGAGAACCTCTGCGGCCACAACACCGAGATGCGTCAACAGGTCTTCCAGTTCGTGGATGAGAGCAACCTCTCCAAGCTCGATGACGATGGAAACCCGATCCGCCGCGATGACGGCAAGATCCTCAAAGGTCCGAACTACGTCCCGGCTGAACAGACGATCCGTGAGTTCCTCTTTGGTCCGATGGCGAAACCTGCAGCGACCAACTGACCTCCAACTTTTCTAGGAATACATGACACACCAACCTTCTTTCCGGGCGCAGCTCATTACGCGGCGCACGTACAACCGTCCTTTGAACGATGCAGGGACGGCCTTTGAAACCTGGGACATGACTGTTGACCGGGTGATGATGCACCAAGCGTGGCTCTGGGCTCGCGCCAAGGGCGGCGATGGTAATGACCCGTTCTCTGTCCTGACCCAAGACGAGCTTAACGAGCTGCTCGAACTGAAGCAGCTGATGCTCGACCGCAAGGTGAGTGTGTCTGGCCGAACCCTCTGGCTGGGTGGCACCGAAGTCGCCAAGAGCCGCGAAGCCTCGCAGTTCAACTGCTCGTTCACGCAAGTGAGGAACGTCTTTGATGTCGTGGACGCCTTCTGGCTGCTGCTGCAAGGCTGTGGTGTCGGCTTCGAGCCAATCGACGGGACATTGTCTGGCTTCACTGATCCGGTCGAGATCGAGATCCTCCGCTCACAGAAGGTGAAAGGTGATCCGAAGGGCGTCGAACACAACGTTGAACACTCCTACGTGGACAACGACGGCAAGGAGATCTGGTTTATCCAGATCGGTGACAGCGCTGAAGCCTGGGCGAAAGTCCCTGGCAAGATCCTGCGGATGAAGAAGAAGGTCGATAAGATCGTCCTAGACTTCACTCAGATCCGCTCAGCCGGTGAACGACTGAAGGGCTACGGCTGGATTTCCAGTGGTGACGAGACCTTCTCCAAGGCTCTTTTCGAGATCTGCAACATCCTCAACCGCCGCGCCGGTCAGCTCCTGACCAAGATCGACATCATGGACATCATGAACTGGCTCGGGACCACGTTGTCTTCGCGCCGGTCGGCAGAGATCTGCGTGATGCCGTCAAGCGATCCTGAGGCTCTCGACTTCGCTGTCGCGAAGAAGAACCACTACTCATGGAAATGGCCAGACGGATCTTTGGTTGAATTTCCAGAGGACTGCTTCGGTGAAGCGTACGAGGAGTTTATCCGAGAGATCACTGAGAAAGGTGCGTATTGGAACCCACAACGCGCTCAGTCCAACAACTCCCTGCTGTTCTGGGAGAAGCCCACCAAGCTGGAGATCAAAGGTCTCTTCCAGATGATGGTGGACGCTGGTGGATCCGAACCGGGCTTCATCAACGCAGCTGCTGCGAAGGCTCGTGGCGGTTGGTTCAAGGGCTGTAATCCGTGCGCTGAGATCCTCTTGGGGGACAAGTCATTCTGTAACCTCGTCGAGGTGGATATGGCGAAGTTCATCGGGGATGAAGGCGGTCTCTGGTACGCGATCTATCTGGCCGCTCGGGCGAACTATCGCCAGACCTGTGTCAACCTCCGTGACGGTGTCTTGTCGGACAGCTGGCATGAGCTGAACGAGTTCCTACGACTGACCGGTGTTGGTCTTACAGGGATCGTGAAGTGGATTGACGGAGGTAGCCACAAACGTCCGGACATCATTCTCGGACACTGTCGTTACTACGCCCAAGAGGGTGTGACCACAATGGCCGATGAACTCGGTCTACCGCTCTCCAAGGCCACCACAACGGTCAAGCCATCCGGCACCCTCGGCAAGATCATGGACACCTCTGAAGGAGTACACCGTCCCATTGCGAAATACATCATCAACAACGTCCGCTTCTCGAAGGAAGATCCCCTTGTTCCTCTCCTACGGGATGCTGGGTATCGCGTATTCGATGATCCTTATGCAAGCGACGGGGTTCTGGCTGCTCTCCCTGTTGTCAACGACGGGGTGAAGTTCGACGAGGTCAACGGTCTCCTGATCGACAACGAGTCCGCTGTGTCTCAGCTGGAGCGCTACAAGCTGCTCATGGACAACTACGTCGATCACAACTGTTCGATCACCGTCAGCTACCGGGTCGAAGAGATCCCTGAGATCGTCGATTGGCTCTTCGAGAACTGGGACACCTACGTTGGCGTCTCCTGGCTCTTGCGCCAGGACGTGACCAAGACAGCTGAAGACCTCGGTTATCCGTACCTGCCTCAAGAGGTGGTCTCGGAAGAAGAGTTCGTGAAGTACGTCGCGGGTCTCAAGGAAGTCGATATCGATCAGGCCAACAGTCTCCACGAGATGGACGCTGGTGGCTGTTCAACCGGGGCCTGTCCGGTCCGCTAACCCACTCACAATCTGCAGCCTTAACGGGTCGCGGCGCTTCGGTGCTGCGGCCTTTTTCTTTCGTTCAAGGAGGAATACCTCGTGAAATTGTTTCTATCCGTCGGCGCGTTCGTCACTTTCTGCGTCCTGATCATCCTCGGCCTCCTCGGCTACGTGTATAACCTGATCGCCCTGTTCAACGACTACGCTGAGATGGCGACGAACGAGTTCATCCTTCGATTGGCCGGTGTCCCGCTGATGGTCATTGGCGCGATCATGGGGTGGATCTGATTGGGAAAGCGCAGCAAGTATCGGGAGAAGGTGGGGCCTCAGGTTCCGCCGCTCCTCCCTAAGACCTCGAAGCAACAGATGTACTTGGATGCTTTGCGGTCCTCGCCTCAGGTCTTTGCGATTGGTCCTGCCGGTACTGGCAAGACATTCCTTCCCGCCGCTTATGCCGGTGATCTGCTGATGAACAACCAAGTCAGCAAGGTGGTCCTGACCAGACCGAACGTACCAGCTGGGCCGTCCTTAGGGTTCTTCCCTGGGACTCTTGAAGAGAAGATGGCCCCGTGGGTTATCCCGTTCCTTGAGACCATGTCCGTCCGTATGGGTGGTCAGGGAGCAATCGACACCAACATCAAACGAGGCAACATTGAGGTTGTCCCGTTCGAGACAATGCGCGGTCGCAGTTTCGATGATGCTTTCATCATCGTTGACGAGGCGCAGAACCTCACCCCTTCTGAGATGTACATGATCCTCACAAGGATCGGTGAAGAGAGCCAGATCGTCATTACAGGTGATCTTCGACAGAAGGATATCAAGTCCGACAGCGGCCTCCAGAAGGCTATCGAGACTGTCTACAAACACGCCATCCCTGCAGCCGTGATCAACTTCGACCATACGGACATCGTCCGGTCGGGGATCTGTGCGCAGTGGGTGAAGCATTGGGAGGACTGAGATGAAGGTCTCTATCGGATGGGTCGCACGATCCAAACCGCTCGGCGGTATTAAGGGAAACAGTAAGTGTGACATTGCTGTTTATCAATCCCACGCAACCGCGCTGCGTTACGCAAGGGGACGGACACTAATCGACCCCGAGAAACCGCCTCTCTGGACCAACTATCGTCGGGAGACTGACGAAGAGGTCTTGGCCAAGTATGACATCCTTGAAGCATTCGTAGAGGTTCCTGATGAAAGCTGAATACGTCGATCACATGGGTGACGACCTGAGTGTCGTGAACGCTGCTCGGGTCAGCTTCGACAAGACCAGTGAATGGGTCTACTCAGGTGTGGACACCAACGGTCCTGCAGAGAAGGCTCTAGCTTCTCGTGACCAGAAGCTCATCAACTACCTGGCGACACACAACCACTGGACACCCTTCGCCCACACAGCGATCACGATCCGGATGTCTGCGCCGGTTCCGATCCGGACACAATGCTTCAAGCACAAGGCCGGGTTCACTGAGAACGAAGAGAGCCGCCGCTACATCTCCAGCACTCCGGAGGTCTACCTCCCTGAGAAGTGGCGGAAGAAGGCTGACAACAAGAAGCAGGGGTCTGGCGGCACGTTCTACTCGAAGAACCAAGCGATCTTCAAGAAACTCTACTCGAAGACCGTTGAGGACGCGATTGACACCTATGATCACTTGATCAGCCAGGGTGTGTGTCCTGAACAGGCTCGCTTTGTTCTCCCGCAGGGCGCTGAAGTGCAGTGGATCTGGACAGGCAACCTTGCCAGCTACGCCCGCTTCTACAAGCAGCGGATGGATCCCCATTCTCAAGAGGAGATCCAAGAACTCGCTTTGATGGTCGGAGAGATCATCGAACCGTTGTTCCCGGTCAGCTGGAAAGCTCTCATCACCTGACAGTAAATCGGTCTTACCGACAAAGAGAGGAAAATGATTACACTTCCATTAGACAGTTCAACACTTATTGAGGAACTCGACAAGATGTTCCCAAACAAGTGTATCGGTAAGGGCGAGACAGCTGAAGAGGCTCATCGCTATGCCGGTCGGCGTGAACTGATCGATGAACTCAAAGAACTGAAAAGGCAAACTGAGGAAGATGATCAAACTACGTCTTGAAGACAATCCTCGGCGTATGCTGAGCTATCTTCATGAGTGGAAGTATCCGTTTCCTTGGACAGCTGAAGAGATCGCTGCCTCCATCGTATTACGAGGAGACAACGGCGACGATACTGTCGGTTTCATTTGGTTCGCGCCCCAGGACGTTGCTTCTGGGGTGTGGTCCTTCCACATAACCGTCAGCCCGCATTACCGGGGAAGATGGCTTTCACGAGCCGGGATAAAGAAGTTCCACGTCATGTGTGAGATCTTGAACATCAAGACCCTCATGATCGAACACTATCTCCCGGTGACAAAAGCAATAGCTCACATGCTCGGAGCTGAAGAGGTCTCGGAAAACCTGTCATTCTTGGATATAGAACGAGAAGGTTAACCGTGAGTATCTATGAACAATACGCGCAGCTCCAGAACCGATACGGGGCTGTGCTTGAACACAACCAAGCTATTCTAAATCAGTTCGGCCAGCTGCAGATCCAGTATGGTGATATGTCGAACACACTCTCAAGCCAGATCAACAGCAGGAACCAACAGATTGGTCAGCTGAATGGAGCTATCGGTCGATACCGGTTGTCTCTGAATGACGCTTTCAGTGTGATCCATAACAGAACCTCTGAGCTAAACAAGATCAAGAAGGCTCAGAAAGACGCCAAGATCAACCAAGCCGCATCTGCGGGGCGTCGTGATCGGGCAAACAACACCGCCGATCTCAGTCGAAACCGTTTAAGTTCAGGATCTGGTAAACTCAGGACTGATCGTTCGGTTGGTTCTGGTGGATCTACGCCGGTCAAAGCGTCCAGCGGTGCTGGCGTGTTCATTCCGAAATGAGGTGATTAATGGGTAGACCAAAAATCAACGTACAACGTCCACCAGACCCGCCTCCGGCTCCGGAGCTTCCGGAGTTGCCTCCGATGCCTGAACTCAAGGTTCCTGAACTGAACCTTCCGGACATCAACATCGCGGCTCCTGAGATCGATATGTCGGCTATTGGCGCTGTTCCAGAATACAAGGGCGTCGAGTACGACGAATCCGAGTTCGACATGGACGCCCCGATTATGGGAACTCGTGACCAAGATCGAATAGATGCTGGTGATCTTCGAGTGAAGAACGAGAACAAGACGAAGAAGACGACCAGCAAGAAGAAATCCAAAGCAGTTAACACTGCCATCAACCAGTCTTCAGGACTATTTATCGACTTCTAAATGAAATCGCTGAAGGAGCGTTATCAGAACCTCCAGATTAAGCGAGAACCATTTCTTAAACGGGCGCGGGATTGCGCTGCATTGACGATCCCAACCCTGCTTCCCCCAGAGGGTCATAACGCGACCTCCAAGCTCCCCCAGCCATATCAAGGACTGGGCGCTAGGTGTGTCGTGACCCTCGCTTCTCGAATGCTCGTGGCGTTTATCCCCACGGGCCAGCCATTCTTCGGTCTTGAGGTTCCTCCTGAACTCCTTCTTCAAGAAGGTCTAATGGAAGCCCCGCCTGACCTTGAGAAGGGCTTTGCCTTGGCGACGAACCTGATCACCAAGGAGATCGAGAAGAAAGCCTGGAGGAAGCCCACAAGCCTGACCCTTGAGCTGCTGGTATCAACCGGCAACGCTCTTGAACGGTACATGCCGGATAACTCTATCCGTGTGTATCGCCTGGATCAGTACGTTGTGGTGAGAGATCTCTCCGGTAATCTGGTCGAGCTGATTTTACGCGAGAAAGTCAACAAAGCCTCACTCCCTGAACAGACGCAGAGCTATCTCAAAGCTTCCCAAGAGGATGACGTTGAGATCTTTACCTGCGCTAAGAGGCATCCAGATGGATGGGAGATTAAACAGGAAGTCGAAGGACAGATCATTGAGGGGATGGGCGGCGTTACGCCTACGAACCCCTTCAACCCGCTGCGCTGGAGCGCGGTGCCGGGTGAGGATTACGGACGCGGCAAGGTCGAGGAACATTTCTCCGATCTGACCTATCTCGATCTGTTGTCCAAGTCGATGGTGGATGGTTCCGCAATGGCGACCCGACACATCACTATGGTCCGTCCGAACGCTGCTGGCAGCAACCTCCGGAAACGTTTCGCAGAGGCGAAGAACGGTGACGTGATTTCCGGTAATCCGGAAGACGTTGACCTCAAGCAGTTCGCGAACGTCACCGGGATGCAGATCGCTCAGCAAGAGATCGCAAGGATCACTCAAGAGCTTGCCCAAGCGTTCCTTCTGTCCTCGTCCATGATCCGTAACGCGGAGCGTGTGACGGCGCAGGAAGTCCGGATGATTGCAGAGGAGCTAGAAAGCGTCCTCGGCGGCGTCTACTCGTATCTCTCCCAGGACATGATGAGCGCTCGTATCGAGGCTCTTATGACGTCCATGATGGCTGCTGGTCAGCTGCCGCCTGTGCTTCAGATGACGCAACCGGTTCTTACGGTTGGTCTGGAGGCTCTTGAGCGGGACAAGGATGTGATGCGTGTCCAGACAGTGTTGCAGACACTCCAGGCACTTCCACCTGACTTCCTCGACTACCTTGACATACCTGACCTGCTGAAGACCTTCATGATTGGTCTCGGTCTGCCGGGTAAAGTGAAAACTGAACAAGAGGCGCAACAGACCCGTCAACAGCGGCTGATGGCTGAGCAACAGGCTCAAGCACAAGGCCAAGCTGGCGGTCCTCCAATGCCTCAATAGGAACACATGACAGACACCACTGACACTGGTGCAGAAGCGGGCGGGGCAGAAGCTCCCGCTCGTGGCACCCCTGAATACAACCAGATGATGGCGGAGAAATACGACAACCAAGGAGGTCGTGTGGATCCGAACAAACAGAATTTCGAGAACCTCCAGGAAGCTGCCAAGCCGGATTACGGCATGGACAAGTTCTGGAACTCGGAAACCGGCGACTACGATCACGCCAACCATATCAAGGAGCTGAACTACCGTCTCGACCAAGCTAAGGTTGGTCAAGGGGAGGGCAACTTCACACCGATCAATTTCGAAGAGGTGTGGACATCTGTTGCTGAGACTGGTGAGTTGAACGAACAATACAAGGAAGCCTTCACGAAGGTAGGCATTCCTCCTGAGATCGTAACGCAGTTCATGGAGCTGAACCAACAAGCCGCTCAGATGCAAGCCCAGATCTCCACCACTTACGCTGGCGGTCAGGAAGCTCTTGACGGGATGTTCGAGTGGGCGAAGAACAACCTCCCAGCGGAGGAGATCGACGCCTACAACGAGACACTAGCTGGTCCGAATTGGCGGATGGCTCTGGACTCGTTGAAAGAGCGTACCGGTATGGGCAAGGCAGCTCCGCAGCAGCCGGGTATGAAGCTCGTTGACGACACAGCTCCGGCTGGTCCGTCGTCTACTGCCTTCGCTTCCAAGAACGAAATGGTCAAGGCGATGTCCGATCCTCGTTATCGCGAAGATCCGGACTACCGGGACCAAGTGCGGAAGCGTGTCGCTCTCTCCAACTTCTAATTCGCGCTCCGGGTTTTCCTCCTTGACTTGTTGAGCGCAATGACCGGGACCACTGCACCCATTATGGCGGGTGTACGTCCCGGTCCTCCTATTGACTCCCCAGGCTTCATTTCAAGCTCAATACCGGGGCGTCCCTCTATCGTCTGTGGACCAGCCCTCCGCAGACAAACGGTGAGTCCTCCGTCCCCCGCACGTCGGGCTGGCGGCGTGGGATAAGACTTGTCGTGAGTAGTCTTCAAGTATTCCGGACCCGATACGTCGGACAATCCGCGTAAGAACGAAGCGATACTCGAATTATTTTCTCAAAAACTTTTTTCAATCAATACCTTTTTTCGGGGTTACTATTTCAATGACTACCAATAGCTTCGGTGAAACTTTCACCGGTTCGAGCTATGGCACAGACTCTAACCCGGCTCGTTTTGGTGCCGGTCAGTCTTCTGCCGACGCTCGCAATCTCTTTCTCAAAATCTTTGGCGGTGAAGTCCTCACTGCTTTCCAAGAGCGCGTTCTGACGCTCGACAAACACCGCGTCCAGACAATCGAACACGGCAAATCCGCCCAGTTCCCGAAGACCTGGAAGGCAAGCTCTGAGTACCACGTCGCTGGTAAAGAGCTGCTCGGTAACGATATCGACACTGGCGAGGTTACCATCACCGTTGACGGTCTCCTGGTCTCGCACACCGAGATCTACGACCTCGACCGTAAGATGGCGCACTTCGACGTGACGTCCGAGTTCTCCAACGAGCTTGGTCGCGCACTGGCCCGCGAGTTCGACAAGAACTCCATGCGGACCATTATCCGCTCTGCGCGTACCGCTTCTGACGGCCCGTTCCCAGGCGGCAACGTCATTGAAGACGCCAACCTGACCAACACCGGAACCATCTCCGGCGTGGATTGGATCGACGGTATCGTCCAAGCGAACCAGGAGCTGTTCGAGAAGGACGTTCCGGAAGATCACCCGCGCTTCATGCTGGTGAACAAGAAGGTCTTCGACGCGATCAAGTACGCGAAGGACGCTTCCGGCAACTACCTCGTTCTGAACCGTGACTTCGGTACTCAGGCTGGTGGTATCGCTGGTCGTGGTGAAGTCCTGATGGTTGACGGTGTCGCCATCATGGCACAGCGCACCATTCCGGGCACTGACGAGTCTGCGGACGCTGGCGTCTATCCGAAGTATCGCGGCAACTACAGCACCACAACTGGTGTTCTGTGGACCCCGTGGGCTCTCGGTACCGTCAAGTTGATGGATCTCGCGATGGAAACTGAGCGGGACGTTCGTCGTCAAACTGACTTCATGGTCGCGAAGATGGCTACCGGCTCTGACCCGCTCCGTCCGGAGTGCGCTGTCGAGTTCCGTACCGGCGCACCGGCCTAATCACGAGCTGAATCAGCTCCGAGCAACACATGGTGATCTCGCTTCGGCGGGGTCACCTTTTTTTTCGTCAAGGA
Organism: Roseibium alexandrii DFL-11; assembly: GCF_000158095.2. Taxonomy (NCBI): domain Bacteria; kingdom Pseudomonadati; phylum Pseudomonadota; class Alphaproteobacteria; order Hyphomicrobiales; family Stappiaceae; genus Roseibium; species Roseibium alexandrii. The sequence goes on along the minus strand of NZ_CM011002.1, from coordinate 1,333,145 downwards.
CAGGAAATGCTGAGCAAACTGGACGCTGTCAACCGGATGCTGGACGCGATTGGCGAGTCGCCAGTCAACTCGCTGGAGTCCGGTCTGGGCGATGCTGAGAACGCCGAACGGATCCTCGACAACACGAACATGGACGTCCAACAGAAGGGTTGGTACGCCAATACAGAACGTGGTGTCACTCTCTCCCGTTCCATCTCAGGGGAAATCTTTCTACCGAACAACACCCTCAAGGTGGACACAGTCGGTATCGACAAATCACGTCAGGTCGTGAAGCGGAAGAACCGCCTCTACGATCTCGACAACAAGACCTACATCTTCAACAAAAGCTTGAGCTGCGACATCGTCTATCAGCTCGCTTGGGATGAACTCACATACACGCTGCAGCGCTACATCACAGCGATGGCTGCGCGAACCTTTCAACGTGTCAGCCCGACCTCGACGAGCCTCGATCAGATGATCCGAGAGGAACTCACAGAAGCCTGGGCGGATCTCCTCGACGAGGAGTCTGAGACCGCTGACACGAACATCCTCAACAGTAACCCTTTCTCTTTCTACATGAGCCACCGCAACAGCCGTATGAGGGACGCTTAATGGGTGTCCTAACCGATCAATCAATCAAGACATTCTTCAACGGCATCTCCCGGCAACCCTCCAACGTCCGTCTCCCGTCTCAACACGAAGCAGCTGACAACGTCCTCTTCTCTGTCGTGAGCGGAGGCTTCGAGGGTCGTCCGTGTATGCAGATGATCGCTGCGCTTACAGACGTGGACAGCTCTCTCGACTGGACGATGCACATCATGGACCGGGATGAGAATGAGCGGTACGCTATTCTGATCTCTGAGAACGGTGACCTGAAGGTTTTCGATCTCATTGACGGCACAGAACAGACCGTCCAAGCGTATGATGCCGATGTCCAGACCTATCTCTCCCAGATCCCTGAGAACCTCTCATTCGTCACAGTAGCCGACTACACGTTCGTCGTGAACCGGACCACGGAAGTGGTGATGGATCCGAGTAAGACCGCACCGGGGACGTTCAGGGACAGCGTTCAGCTGTTCTCAGACCTACCGGGAAGCGCCACTGATGGTGACGTTTACCGGATCTCCAACGGTGCTTCACCACTAGACGACTATTACGTCAAGTACGTATCCGCTGATACGGAATGGGTGGAGTGTGCGAAACCCGGAGAGGTGATCGGCTTCGACGCCAAGACTATGCCTCACCAGATCGTTCGAGAAGAGGACGGTTCGTTCTCCGTCTCCCGAGTGGAATGGTCTGATCGTCAAGTGGGTGACGCTGAGTCCGTAAAGGATCCGTCATTCGTCGGTCGAGCGTTCAAGGACATCTTCTTCTTCAAGAACCGTCTAGGCTTCGTCTCTGACGAGAACACCTTCTTCTCCCAGGCTGCTGACTTCTTCAACCTCTGGCCGGATCAGGCCAACGTGGTTGGAGACTCGGATCCGGTAGATATCGCAGCGTCCACCACCAAGGTGACGATCCTGCAGTGGGTGGTCCCGTTCAGACGGGCGCTCTTCCTGTCTGCCGATCTGGCTCAGTTCGAGCTGGCATCGAGTGACTTCATGACACCGACGAGTGTCGCTGTGGATCTCGCAACGAGCTACGAGGCGACCAACCTGTGTCGTCCGACAACACTCGGTGACGAGCTGTACTTCGCTGCTGAGAAGCAAGGCAAGACGGTCATCTACGAATACTTCTACGATGACGACACGCTCTCCAACACCGCCATTGACGTGACCAAACACGCTGAAGGATACATCCCTGGCCGGGTCTACCTTATGGAAGGCTCAGCTATCGCGAACACGCTGCTGTGTGTGGCCGATGGCGACAGCGCCTCAATGTATACCTATCGTGTGTTCTGGAACGGTCAGGAGAAGATCCAGTCAGCTTGGAGCCGGTGGACCTTCGACAACTCCTACATCGACGGTGTCAAGGTGATCAACGACACGGCCTACGTGCTGGTGACACACAACGACACCCTGTGTCTGACGAAGATCCCCCTGGAGCAGGAAGCGATTGACGAGGGACTCGGCTTTGACGTCAAGCTGGACTGGCGTGAAGAGCTGTCTGGTGTCTATGACGCACAGACGGATCGGACCACGTTCACGGTCTCTCAACCACATGATGACGAGTACCAAGTGATCCTCGGCGGCGAGTGGGTGGAAGGTCTTAAAGGCCGTCTGCTTCAAGTGACCTATCCGACCTCAACAACGATTGAGGTGGTCGGGGACTTCAGCGCTCATCCTGTCTATGTCGGCAAGAACTACAAGCAGCGGGTCGAGCTGTCGCGCATCTTCATGCGGGACCAGTCAAACGCCGCGATGATTTCCGGCCGATTGCAGCTGAAGGATATCCAGTTCTCATTCACGAACAGCGGGTATTTCGAGGTCCATGTGACCCCTCAACAGCGCGACAAGAGGATCGTCAAGATGACCGGACGTCAGATCGGGACACCATCCAATGCGGTCGGTACCGTTCCTATCCTGACCGGGAAGATCTCCGCTCCTGTGAAGTCCCGTGGAGACACCACAAGGATCGAAATCATCAACGAAACTCACCTCCCTATGATCGTCAATTCAGCGGTCTGGCGGGGCTTCTACAACGAAATTTCCAAGCAAGGATAATCTATGGGTGCATTAGCCGCCGTTGGTGCCGTCGCCTCTGCAGGTGTCGGCATCGCGGGAGGTATGCAACAAGCGGCTTACGCCAAAGCCCAAGGACAGGCGAACGCCGAGTGGGCAGAGTATCGTCGCGTCATTAATGCTCAAGAACTCGACCTCAACCAGGAAATGCGTGAGTATGAGGCAGAGTTCACGAAGAAGCAGATGGAGATCGACCGGGTCAACCAGGATCTCCAGACGCAGGTCGCCAAGTGGCGTACCAACTTCGAATACGATGCGATGGCGCTTGAGCATAAGCATACCACGGAAGCAATCAACGAAAGCCTCGGCATCCGGTACGACGAGTACCGCCGTCAACAAGACGAGATCCTGAAGAACGCCAAGGCGAATATCGAAGAGGTCAACGAAGACGCTTCGAACAAGGTCTCAGCGCGGGTCATGATGTACCAGAAGGAGCTTTCCTCGGTACGAGCCTTCGCAGGGGTCTCGGGAACAAACACTTCAACAATGGGACGGAAGGTCCGTGAACTGGCGATGTTCAAAGGCATCGACGTCACGCAGATCGACCGGAACCGTGAACGGGCTGTCACGGCTCTTCGCGACAACGCTATCGGCAAGGTCGAAGCGATCAACGCTCAAGGCAAGGCGGATTACGCCAGCGCCAAGAACGAGACCGCCAAGATGTCTCTGTCGCTCGGTATGGCGAACGCTCGGAAGAACGTCGCTCTCCAGATCATAGACGCTGGCGGGAAGGTCAACGACGTCAACCGGACGCTCCAAGATATGCAGCTCGAACACAACAAGAAAGCCGGTAAGGTCTACACTGAGTGGGCCAAGGAAGCTGGTGTCGGTACTGCACAGTTTGAAGCTCAGAGTGCTCGATTGTCCGCTAACGCTCGCGCCTCTGGCGCTATGTGGGGCGCTATCGGGTCTGGCCTGAGCATTCTCACCTCTCCCATGAACTTCGGATAAGGAACATAAATGTCTCGTAATCGTCACGGACGGTCACGGGGAAGCTCTGTTGAGACCACGTCGCGGCCTACTGTCGGAACACAGATGGTAGACCGCACGGTCACTCCACGAGCCACTCCACAGGGCTACAACCCAAGTGCCGGCATCTCTCAGGAAGCTCAGAGAACCGGTCAAACTGTCGCTCGTGAAGCTGAGAGGCTCGGAGCGCAGTATGTTAACGACGTAAACCTCCAGGCAGAGATCGCCAAGGACACCTCACGACAGGTTCAGCAGATCTATCGCCAGAGCTTCGCGCAGCAGAAGGAGAGCGTCGGTGCTGGTGTTCGCCAGCAGATGAGCGGTCTTGAAGCGCTCTCGAACGGCATCGCTCAGTTCGTCGGTGGCGTCCAGAAGGGCTTCTCGAACCTCCAGGTTCTCAACAAGGCGAAGATGGATGAGGAGTACCGGAAGAAAGAGGTCGCTGAGCAGAACAACGCTGAGTTCGATTGGTATGCCCGTCGAGAGGCGGATCCGGACGGTGGCGACACCTATTTGGAGACGTATGCCACTCTGAAAGGCGGCGCTGACGGTGATCAACTGGCCGCTGAGTTTATTCAGATGGCCGAGACGCAGATCCCTCTCGATGCTGATATCGAGGCTGCAGCTGAAGAGTTCTGGAACCAAGAGGTTGCCGGAGCCTACGCCCAAGGACAGCACTCTACGGACGAGATGAAGCACTTTACCGAAGTCGGTAAGTCTTTCTTTGCCGGGATCGACTCGTTCGTCAACAGTCGCCAGAAGCAGAGTACCAGCTACCAGCTGACGCAAGGTAAGACCCTCGTCACTGAGAAGGCGTTCAAGCTGGGGGCCAAGGGTGACTTCACAATGGGCGACATCAACATGCTCTTGGAGAACGCCCAGGGTATGTACATCGACGACCCGGCCCAGGCCAAGACTGCTGTTCTGACTGCCCTCATTGACGGCGCTCGGACACAAGGCGGGGACGCTGTTGAGTACGTCCAGACCTTCATGGAGAAGGAGAAAGGCTACGGCCCGAACGGCGAGACGTTCGCTGAGTGGCGTCCACAGCAGTGGTCGAACCTCAACAAGCACCTCCACAAGATCTGGAACGAAGAGATCGACATCCGCGCTGCCCAGCACCGTGAGGTGACGGCGGCGATGATCCGGGGTATTTCTGACCCTGGACTGGCTCTTGAAGAGCGCGAAAGCCGGATCACTAACGCCTACGCTTCTCTGGTCCGTGGCGAAAGCCGTTGGGGAAGCCCAGCCAAGTACGCGGACATGAAGGAGAAGCTTCGTGTCGAGATGGACAAGTACAGCTTCGATCTCGCTGAGATGGAGCTTTACGATCAGTACCTGAAGACTGACAATGCGGCGTTCCCAGGTGAAGAGGTCATCAAGAAACAGCAAGACGGATACATCCGGAACAAGCTGGGTATCGATTACCGGACCACAACGGACATCGCTGAGATCAACTCAGTCGCTGGTCATGTGTTCTCTGCACAGGCGATCTCTCCAGACGTCAAGAAGTCCTTCAACCGTCGCCTACTGGATCTCCGGAACCGCGACAACGCTCTCGCTGGCTTCAACTTCTTCAACTCCCTGTACAATCAGGATCCGACACACAACAAGCGTTTCTTCAACCAAGCGATCTCGAAGGAAGCCAAGGCTTACTTCAGCGTCCTCCAACAGGCCACGAATAATGGTGCGATGGAGCCGGGGATGGCTCTCGAAGCGCTCGCTCAGAACCCGAACATCGCGGCAGACATGTCGAAGTTCAATCTGGCGACGTTCAGTGGTCATGAAGACGATGCTATCGGGAAGGCTAAGGCATCCGCCAGCCTGGAGCTGAAGATCCGTGACAACGTGGCGACGGGCTGGAGTAAATGGTTCAGTCGGGCAGGGGCGCTTGTCTCTGACGCTGAGACTGGCAACGCTCTCCTGGGCAACATCGATATCAGCGACGAGATCAAGCAACGGATCATCCAAGATATCGCATACCAGTCTGCAGTGGCTGAGAACGCAGGCTTCAAGCTGGATCATGACGAGATCATTGATCAAGCTGTTCAGCGTGGTCTGGCAAACGCAGATCAGGTACCGGCTCCTTACGGACGCACACGCCTGATCCCGAGAGCCACCGAGACTGTTCAAGACGCTGACGGTAAGGCGATCCCGGTCGTCCCGATGGGAACAGACGTTGTGAACCCGCACACGAAAGAGGCCGAGAATACGGTCGAGACGTTCCAAGAGGACGCTCAGCTGCTCGTTGACAGCCTCGAAAACGCGGAAACGGGTCTTGACCTGGGTGAGGGGGAGTTCTCCCTGATGCCGGGTGAGTTCACCTCCAATGGTCGTTACACGGTCATGGTGGACGGAAAGCCTGTTCATCTGAAGGTCGGGCAGGAGATGACTGTCACCGTTCCGGACTTCGATCAGCTACAGCCTATCGACTCTCCGTGGTCTGAGATGCAGTCCCGTGAGCGAATGACGGTCAAGTTTGGTCAGAACTGGAACGGCGATGCTGATCCTGAGTTCGCCAAGCAGCACCTCCTCGCAGCGATGGGTATCGACAGCTCTGAACAGACCGGCATCGAGTTCGTGATGAACGACGCCGGGTACGCCACGCTGGTCTACAAGGGCCGGTTCAAGGGCGTGACAGTGGATGAGAAGGAGGAGCAGTTTGTTCCTGCTGATGAGACCACTGAAGACCTGGACGGGGACACTCCTGTGGAGCCTACCTCGGCTGTGGTGTCCATGCTCCCTTCCGTCAGCTCGACCAACCAGACACAAGCTCGTGCTGGTAACAACGCCTTCCTCAAGGCTAGGGAGAAGATGACCACCGGGATGCTGACACGTCTGAAACGCGCTGGTCTGGTACCGCAAGGTGTCAACCTGTTGCAGCCAGATGTCGCGGACCCGTTCTTGGTGCTGGATGACGCAATCCAGAACCAGATCATCACCAAAGGCGGTACGGCTCTTGATGTCGCCACAGCGCCTGTCTCTGAGTCCTACGGCAACCGCCGTTATCAGATGATCAAGGCCAAGGAAGGCTTCAAGAACTTCTCCTATGACGACGTCGGCTACAGATCCATTGGTCTCGGGTTCAACATGACCGGACGGAACGACAGTAAGACCGCTTTCCGCGATCTCTTCGGGATCACCGGCCAGGACTACCAGGACGTCGTGAACGGCAAGAAGGGCCTCTCTGAGCGCCAAGTCCGTCAGCTGTTCGACTACACCGCGAACATCATCGAACGAGACATCGACCGGGACTTCCAGGGCATCGCTCTGAAGGAACACGAACGTCTCGCATTGTTCTCCATCGCTTACAACCGACCATCCCAGTACAAGGAACTCATTCCGCTGGTGAAGGCCGGGGATAGGCGCAAGGTGGCTGAACACATTCGAAAGCACACCAACCCCAAGAACCTGAAGGTGATCTGGGGAAGAGCCGCCAAAGAGGCTCGTTTATTCTACGGAGCATCGTAATTGGAATTTAAACCCAACCAAAGAGAGGGCGCGGTCAACCGCGTCCGATCTAACCTCCTCCATCGTCGTGGTCCTGAAGTAGGACAGCGGACCTCCGGAACCGGAGAGACAGTCGGCGCGTGGTACACCTCTGAAACCAACGTGGGTGAGGCGCTCGACAACGGTGCTATTAACGACTTCTCAGAGCGCAAGGAGGCGGGGTTCAACCCCTTCACCTATTACAAGAACAATCAGGAGCAGTACCAGGACATCGAGCCGCTGCTGCTGAACGGATATTTCGACGACGTCTACAGCCCTGAACGGTTCGAAGACAAGGTCAGCCGGGCGCGTCAGGATCTCGAAAAACAACGGATCATTCAGAACGGTAACACCCTCGGTACCGTCCTTGGTGTCGCGTCTACCCTGGCTGATGTCGATCTGCTGACCGTGATCCCTTTCCTCGGCCAGTTCAAGAAGGGCGAGAAGGCCCTCAAATCGGCCCTGAAGGCCGGTACAGCGGTCGCTGCATCATCCGCCCTAACTGAGGGCTATCTGTACTCACAGCAGGCTACAAGAACCCCTAGCGACGTCTTCATGGGCATTGCGACCGGTGGTCTCCTCGGTGGAGGCATCGGAGCCGGGTCGAATAAGCTCGCCCGTATGGGCACAGCTCTCTCCAAGGATCCGGAACGGGCCGAGAAGATGTTCTCCGGGGATCCGGAGCCGGTCATCGTTTCCCAGAACCTGGGCGAGACTGTTGAAGAGAGCGAGAAGATCATCGTCAAGGAAGACGGTGAAGTGGAGGTTGCGGAAGGTCGCCGTCCGACAGCAATCAAGGTGGAAGCCGGTCAGATCGAGGACATGGACAGTGACGACGTCGTGACCATCACAATCGATCCTGAAGACGCTCCTAACCAACCCCTCGGCCAGGGTCCACGACCCGCTGGACTGAGTGCTGACGCTCCTGTCGAAGATCTCGAAGACCAAGCGACAGCTGTTGGTGGTGTGAACTGGTTCGCCCGTGCGACACCCCTTGGCCGGATCTTCCGGATGTCCAATCCGAACGCTCGTGGTCTGTTCATGAAGATCGTCAACAAGGGCGGCACTATCACCAAGAACCACCTCCGTGGCGAGGCTGATGTGATGTCCGCTGAAGACGCTCTCGGGCAGTTCCTTGAGGACACTCAGATCGACGTCATGAACACTCTGGAAACAGAGTACCGCAAGACGCTCATCGACATCGGTCTGGTGGACGGCGACAACAAGACAAGCCAGTTCCTGGGCGATCTCAAAGCCGACTTCGGGTCCGCTGCAGAGAACATCACAGGCAGCTCCCGGTTCCAGCATGAAATGTCTCCTCAGGAGTTCCATCAGCTGACGGTTTACCAGATGCACGGGATGATCAACGACGCAGATCGGGCCGGTCTGGTAGAACGGTTTGGTGAGGAAAACGCTGACAAAATCCTGTCTCGTGTCGAGACGGTCTCCGGCAAGTTTGACGAGGTCAACCAAAAGATCGTGGACGATATGATCGCGACCGGTATGATCACTCCAGATCAGATCGAAGGCGAGTACGGTATGCCTCAGTTGTGGGTGTACGATAATATCGTGCGCGATCTTAACGAGTTCAAAGCGGACTTCATGGAGAGGCTCGAAGGGGAGATCCCTGACGAGTTCATCACGGACAACTATCCGGGGATGACAAGAGCTGAGTTCGACAGCGATCCAGCCTTCAAGGAACGGGTCACGACCGAATACACAGACCTGAAATACTTCGACCGCCTGGACGCTGCTGAAGAGCGTGTCAGACTGGCGGAAGACAGCGTGAAGACGACCAAGGACACTCTCAAGGGTGACATCGCGGATCTGGGAACAGACGTGAAGGGTCGGAAGATCGCCCGTCGCCAGGGTGGTATCGAGAAGCTCGCTCAGAAGGCCACGACCGCTCTGCGGAACTGGAACATGAAGAGCATCAACCAAGCTGCTCGACTGTCCGTCAACATGGCGGAACTCCAGCGGGCCGAAGTGTCTCTCATCAAGGCTGAGCAGAACGCTCTGACCACGGCTGCGGAAGCAGCTCGCACGATGACACTCGAACGCCTGTCTCTGGAGACTGACGCTCCGGTGACCATTCGGAAGGCAGAGGAAGGTGTGACAGAGGCTGAACAGCGTCTGTTCGCTCATATCTCGGGCCGGATGAATGAGGTCCGGAACGCAGACCGAGCGAAGGGTCGATGGGCTGACAGCGACTTCCAGTCGTCGTTCTCCTATGACGAGACCTACCAGAAGCTCGTGTCCGATCTGGCGACAGCTGAAGCGCGTCTTCATCGGTCTATGGCATCTCAGCCGAAGGTCAAAGAGACACCGCGACTGGCTCGTATCGAGGAACGCGCACGGCAGCGTGAACTGGAGCTGAAGACCGCCAACAAAGAGTTCGAGCGGCTTTCAATCCGGGTTGATCGGATCCAGACCAAACTGGACAACATCGAAGCCAACAGGGCAAAGGTGAAGGATCTCAAGGCCAACGCTGAGATCGCTCGTAAAGACCTCCGCGACCGGCTCAAAGAGCAGGGCAAGGAGCTGAAGTCGGCCAAGTCTGCCTACAAGAAGATGATCAAGGGTAAGACAGCTCGTGAACGTGTTGACGAGATGGTCAAGGCGCTCGCAAAGAGTCCTCGCACTCCCTGGGGCGGAATGCCTTCGGAGCTGATGGAGTCTGGTCGGCAGAAGTCACGGACGATCAAGCTGACAGCTGAAGAGAAGCGGCGGATGATGGAGAAGGGTTGGTTAGACACCGATCTGATGTCCATCTACGACCGGTACTTCAGGGACGTTGGTTCTCGTGTGGCTCTCCGGAAGACTGTCGGTACCGATAACGTCGAGGAGATGTGGGATCCGATCCGTGCGGATTACGAGAACCGTATCGCAACAGCGGAACAATCGGGTGACAAGAAGGAAGCTGGAAAGCTTAGGTCCGAGATGGATCAAGGCCGGAAGGATCTGGAAGCAATGGTCGGACGTCTGAGCGGGCACTACGACATGCCTGACAATCCAGACAGCGTCTGGGTATACGCCAGTCGGAACTTCCGTCGCTGGTCTCTTCTGCGGTTTGGTGGACTGTTCGTAACGAGTTCCTTCACGGATCTCGCGCAGATCTACTTCACCACTGGGAAGCGCCCGTTCTCCAAGGAGTTCACGAAGGCCGCAAAGGCTTGGCGAACCACCTTGAAGGACATGGACAAGGCTCAGCTGCGGACGATCATCACGGCCAGTGAGTTCATGCTGCTTCGGAGCCGTACACATGCTCTCTACGACATCCATGAGGGTGGTCGCGGCGGCATCGGTAAGCAAGGCTCCAAGACGCACAAGATCACCCAGGGTATCGACTCCACGACCCGGTACATGGCTGACAAACTGTCGGTCGTGAACCTCATGGCCGGGTGGAACGCAACCACCAAAGGTATTGCGTCCATCATGCAGCTCCAAGAGCTGAATAAAGCCGTGAAAAACTGGGACAAATCGCCCGGACAAGGCGGTCTTTCCGACATAGATAAGGCCCGCTTTACTGCACTTGGTCTTGGGGACTACGAAGCACAGCTTCTGCGTAAGTATTTCGACATTGACGGACAGCTTGAAGACGATGTCTTCCTGCCTGACTTCGAGCAATGGGGAAAGAACAGCGTAGACCTCCAGGCGCAGCAGGTTCTTCGCCGGATCATGCGGAACACTCAAGACCGCGCTGTGATCACTCCAGGTATCGCTGACCGTCCGTTGGTGATGTCCACGGAGCTTGGCCGGTTCCTTCTGCAGTTCCAGTCGTTTGGCTTTGCTGCAGCTAACCGGGTCATCCAGCCGATGTATCAAGCACGTCATGTCGATCCGTCTGACACTCGTTTCGCCTGGGCCGCAGCGCAGATGGTTGCCCTCGGGTTTGCCATCACCGTTCTGAGAGCGGCGTTGTACGGCAAGGATCCGTTCGAGCGTGATGCCAAGGATCTCATGTACGAAGCTATCGACCGGTCAGGTCTGGCCTCGTGGATGTCTCCTTACGCGGACATGGGCTTGAAGATGTTCGGCAGCAGCGTCAACGACGCACTGGGTATGGATGTCCTGCCTGGAGCCTCCAGCCGGTTCATCAGGAACCAGTGGTGGGAGTCGCTGCTAGGACCGAGCGTCTCGACCTTCGAAGACGCTGGCGGCATGGCAATGGCCTTCGCTGACGGAGACACGGAGAAGGGCTTCGAGAAGCTTCGATCCCTCTTACCTCTCCAGCAGCTGATCAGGGTCGGTGAAAACCTTCTTATCGAATAATCAATTGAGGGGGCCTTCGGGCCTCCTTTTTCATAGGAAAACAAATGGCAAACTCATTCGTTGAGCATCTTGGCGATGGCTCGACAACCAACTTTGCGGTCTCGTTCCCGTATCTAAAGCCGGAACACGTATCCGTACTTGTTGACGGTGTTGACACGTCATTCACTTGGACGAATGACGCGACCGTTCAGATCTCTCCCGCACCGGCTATCGATGCTGTTGTGCGGATCCAGCGCAGCTCGTCGCCTGACGCTCGTTTGGTGGATTACCAGACCCCAGCGATCCTTCCTGAAGAGGTTCTGAACCTCGACAGCAAACAAGCGTTCTATCTCGCTCAAGAAGCGGTTGATAAGACGACGGATATTATCGGCAGGTCTGGTCTGTCTTGGGACGCACTGGGTTACAAGCTGACCAACGTCGGTGATCCGGAAGCCGGTACTGACGTCATCACCTATTCGTTCCTCTACAACGTCTTTAGGCCGGAACTCACAGCGACTTATGATCAGGTTTTGGCGTTGTCGAGCGACATCATCACGGTGTCAGACAACATCTCCACAATCTCTGACGCTGTTTCTCTTCTTCAAGGTATTTCAGCAGAAGACATTGGAGCTGTGGTTGCTCCGTCTGGCGTGACTGTCAACCATGTCCCGCAATGGAGTACGACCGAAGGACAGCTCAAGGCTGGACTTCCTGTCGGGTCTGGACCAGAGCATCTGCTACAACTGGACGGCGACGGTAAGCTTCCAGCTATTTCTGGCGAGAACCTGACGAATGTCGCTGGTGCTGGTCTTTCGGTCGGTACAAGTGCAGACAACTTGGTCCAGTTGGATCAGGGTGGCAAGCTCCCGGCTGTAGACGGGTCAGAACTGCTCAATCTACCGGCTCCTGGTATGTCTCTGTTGTTCGAGACAGAGGTTACTACTGCAGTGCCTTTCGTGGCGTTTACGAACCTTCCGACCACGTATAGTCACCTGTTGATGGTGATAGAGGACGCCAGTCACGACAACGCGGCGGCGAACTTCACGGCTAGGATCGCGGTGAGTAACGACAACGGCGTGTCCTACGCTGATAACGCGATCAACTCGTCAGGCGCAAACGGAAGTTACGGATGGACAGGCGGTCTGATAGTTCCCGGTTACAATCAAAACTCCGGGACGATCCTTGGATCAGGTGATTTCAACCTCAACCCGCTCGCTATCGGCTATAGCCTAAACAACGCGATACAGTGGCGAGCTGTAGGTGGGATCAATGCAATTCGCTTTAAGTTTCAGGGCGGTAACGTAGATGCAGGTCGTATTCGACTGTACGGATATTAATAATTGACCATGAAAGCTTACATTAACGACAAACTGGTCGTGCTGTCCCCAGAGGTCGCCGCAGAATACACTGAAACGCCAGAAAAGACTCGACAACTCCAGAAGGAAGCTCTCGCTGCGAAGCGGTGGGAAGTCGAAACTGGTGGTCTCATCTTGAACGGCGTTCTTATTGACACCTCTCGTGAGAGTCAGGCGATGATCAACGGGGCCTACGCACAAGCTCAGCGTAAGAAAGATGCCCCCGGATATATGATCAACTTCAAAGGCCGAGACGGCTGGGTGTCGCTTACCGCTGATCAGATGATCAACATCGGTGAAGCTGTTGGTGACTTCGTCCAGGCTTGTTTTGATCACGAGAGGTCTCTGTCCGATCTGATTGATCAGTCTGACACGTCTGTCGATATCAATGCTGGGTGGCCGGTCTAGTGGCCGACAACACCGAAACCCTTCTCCTTCTTGGACGTATCGACGGGAAGCTCGACTCAGCTCTCCAAGAGATCCAAGACCTGAAGGCAACCCACTCAACCCATGACAAACGACTAGGCAGTCTCGAACGGTCCCGCGCTACGCTGACGGGCTGGGCTGCTGCAGTCGGAGCAGGGGCATCCTACGTGGTGTCCCATTTCCCTTTTCCAAAGTGAGGAATTTTTTATGACTTGGATCGTTTCCAATCTCGACAACATTTTCATCGCGGTCACTGCTGTGATCGCTGCTGCTTCCGCTATCGCTGCTCTCACGCCGACTCCCAAGGACGACGCTGTGGTCGCAAAGGTCCGGAAGGTCGTGGATGTGCTGGCGCTTAACGTCGGCAACGCCAAGACCGACAAGTGATCCTAGAAGGTCTCTGGGAGCCTCTTGTACAGCTTCTCGGCGTTATCCTGGCCAGTCTAGTCGTCTACATCAAAGGACGCGCTGACGGCTCTGTGAAGGCCGAGAACGCTGCTTTCAAGAAGGCTCTCAAGTTCCATCGTGAAGCGGATCTCATTGATAGTCGGAACATGCCTACTCGCGATGCTATTGCAGAGCTGCGTAGGCGTTCCCGTAACTGAATGTCCTGCCTTCCCCTGGCCCAGCGCAGAGGTCATCGACACGCTCGAAGACGTCTCGCAAACAGATCCTGACCTGGGCCGGTGGGTGGTGGACATCACCAAACATGGAATGAAGATAGACGCCTGTAATGGCTGACGTGAAGAAGCTCAAGGAAATCCTGATCGATGATCTGATCGACCGGATTGAGAATGGTGAGCAGAAGTTATCAGAGGACGGAGAAGTCATCCGTACCCCGGCCCCGGCACAGATCCTGTCGGTCGCTGCAAAAGTCGCCAAGGACTTCGCTGGACAAGAGGAAGACGAGAACGTCATCCCTATGGCGAAGAACCTTTCATCCAAGCTAGAGAAGTATCGCGCCGCGAATGCTTGAACCGCTTACCTACGAGATCGAAGGTGAGCGCTATCCCCATTGGGTGGTTACCCGACCGGAAGAGGATTGGCCTCTCTATGAGAGCTTTACAGCCTTCCTCGACCGCGTCTGGGAACACCTTGGGCTACCAGAACCAACACGCGCCCAGTACGAGATCGCTCACCGATTACAGTACGGCGCTGACTCCCTAGAATGGGAGAAGCTCTCAGAGGAAGAGAGACAGGTCCGACACAAGGGCCTTAGAGAAGACATCATCCGCGCCTTCCGTGGCCTGGGGAAGTCCTACATCACTGCAGCCTTCGTTATCTGGCTCTTGATGAGGAACCCCAAGGACGAGAAGGTCATGGTCGTATCGGCCTCGTCAGGCAAGGCGAAGCAGTTCGTTGACCAGACCAAGGGCATCATTCAGTCGATGCCTGAGATCCGTTGGCTGCTCGAAGGGGACCGCCAGGAGGGCGCGACACGACGAGACAAGGCTGACGAGTTCGACGTCGCCGGGGCATCGCTGTCCCAGTCCCACAGCGTCACTGCACGAGGCATCACCGGTCAGATTACCGGTTCCCGTGCCACGACACTCATTGCTGATGACATCGAGATCGAGAGCAACTCCAAGACGGAAGAGGCTCGTCAACGTATCTTGAACGTGGTCCTGTCGGACTTCGTTCCGGTCACCAAGACAGAACACGGCAAGGGCGACATCATCTTCCTGGGGACACCTCAGACAGAGGAGTCGGTCTACAACGTCCTCGTCATCGAAATGGGCTTCAGCTGCTTCTGCATCCCGGTGAGATACCCGACAGCAGACAAGCGGAAGAACTACGTCCTCATCACTGAGGGTCGTGAAGAGATCGACATCCTGGCTCCTTACCTGCGGTACATGAGAGACCGTAGTGAGGTTCGTGAGGGTCGCGCTATCGACACCCGGTTCTCTGATGAAGAGATGAACGCCATTGAGGCGAAGGGCCGGTCAACGTTCGCCCTGCAGTACATGCTCGACACGTCCCTATCGGACGCTGAGCGGTATCCGCTAAGGCAGCACGACCTCATCGTCTTTGAGTGTAACCCAACGAAGGCTCCTGTCACGATCCAGTGGGGACGTCACTCAGACAAGATAAACGTCATCAAGGACATTCCCAACCTGGGCTTCTCCGGGGACTACCTTCTGCGTCCTCTCTTCGTGGACCAGGAGTGGAGGGATTACGAGCAGTCAGTGCTGTTCGTTGACCCGTCCGGACGAGGCAAGGATGAGACCTCTTGGACCATCCTCAAGGCTCTTAACGGGATCCTGTACTGGGTCC
This sequence comes from Roseibium alexandrii DFL-11, assembly GCF_000158095.2. Classification (NCBI taxonomy): domain Bacteria; kingdom Pseudomonadati; phylum Pseudomonadota; class Alphaproteobacteria; order Hyphomicrobiales; family Stappiaceae; genus Roseibium; species Roseibium alexandrii. The sequence continues at coordinate 1,317,721 of NZ_CM011002.1, read as the reverse complement.
ACCAGGGAGCTGAGATTGCAGACCCTGAGAAGGCAATGGTAGCCATCGCCAAGGACGCCAAGCGGTTCAACGTCAACACCGTTGAGGTCGAGCCTAACTTCGGTCAGGGGATGTGGGTATCTGCCTTCAATCCGATCCTCGGTAAGATCTGGCCAGGAGGCTGTACAGTCGTCGAGAGTGAATGGGCGAAGGGTCAGAAAGAGACCCGGATCATCGACACTCTAGAGCCTGTCCTAGCCACTCACAGGCTGGTCGTGTCGGAGTCATTGCTTCGTCATGACGTCGATAAGGAGCGCGTCTACAGCGTTCTCTATCAGCTCACACACATCACCAGGGACCGTGGTTGCCTGTCTCATGACGACGGCGTAGACAGCCTCGCAGGAGCCATCGCTCACTACACCCGGAACATGATGATCGACGCTGACCAAGCGGTCGCTGCGATGAAGGAAGACGAGTTCATGGCTGAGCTTGAAGACTTCATTGAGGGCTGTCTGGAAGGTGGCGTCCGTGTGAGATCTAAGCGACGTGAAGGGGAGACTCTTGAAGAACGAGCCACAAGGGACGTATATCAGTCCTAACGAGTCTCGTTGTCGAATCAAGAGGATACCCATGCGACACTTCAAGATCCTTCTCACTGCCTCGGTCATGTTGGTCGGGGCAGGGACAGCCTCTGTAAGCGCCTCTGAGGGGGCGTGGTCACCTGTTCAATGCGAAGGGGCAGAGATACTCCTGAAGAGGTTCCTCGGGCTTCCTGACGGCCTCTCAGAGGGTTCTGGCGTACATGAGGGTGCGGAGGACTTGGAGTGGCGTATCGAGAGGTTAGAGGGGCTTCAGGAGGTTCGTGGGGAGACTCTTCACGAGCAGGAGCTACAGCGGCGTATGATCCGTGGGAATTATCTTCTCGGGGTCCAGGAGAGCTGTAAAGAGGCACTTTGAAAATTGCTTCGCGATTTGTGACCTCTTTTTCCCCCGAGCCGCAGCTCACGCGCCCCCCATGCCCCCCGCCAGGATATCGAGGTGAGGGGGTGGGGGTGCTGCCAGCGTGGCGCAAAGATGAAACACTCTGGAACCCAGTCAGGTGATCGCTTGGCTGGGTTTTCGTTTAGCTGTTGGCACAGATTAGACCCATTCTCTAACGGTACACGCTAGACCCGGCAGAAATGCTCGCGTCTGGTAGGTAGGCAAACAGACTAACAGAACCTTGGCACGGCATAACCGGGCAATGCATGGACGTGTTGGAAGGGTTGGTAATGGGCTGGTAACGAGTCCCAATCGGCCGGAAATAGGCTCTTATCAGCCTGTGGATAACATTATTTTATTTAATAAAAACAAACGCCTACCACTGTGGCACTATTTTTTTCGAAAAAACTGCTTGCCTACCGATTCGGAAGGACTCATAACTGTTTTCAACAACAGCAACACAACGACTACACAACGAACACGGAAAGACACTGTTATGCGCTTCTACTGGCTTATCGTCCAAGACGAATACAACGCTCCTTGGGAGATAACATTCGGTGACTATGACAAGGAGACAGTGAAAGAAGAGCTTCTGGACATCACATCAGGTTTTAACGGACCATACGACGCTCGTATCGTAACGGCTCCTGACTTCACTCAGGGCTGGATTGATAAAAAACTCATTGCGATGAACGGTTGACGTTATCAGGGGGCACAGTCTTTTTGTGCCTCTCAATAACAGCAACTCTCCGACTAGATTGACAAGTCTAAAGGACCACACTATGAAACACCTTACCAAGACCGAACTGGCCGTTATGGCTGGCCGTCCACTCTTCATGAATAAGGTCAAGAGCGTCTCTGACGGCATGGGAAAGACCGAACGTGTCATCAAGAAGAGCACAAATACAAAGCTCGGAAAGAAGGTCACAAAAGGTCATTGGGCGGGAATGCCTATCATGACTGTAACACTAGAAGAGCGGACTACTTGCCCAAGGTCATGTAAACACTGGGCTGACTGCTACGGCAACAACATGCGAAACGCTGTGAGGTACACTTATGACCAACATCTTGTTGAACAAATGGAACGTGATCTGGAACACTATCAAGCAAAACACCCTGACGGCTTTGTGGTGCGGTTGCATGTTCTTGGTGATTTTCCTGATGTGGCTTACGTTGCGCAATGGGCAAAATGGCTCGGTAAGTTTCCTGCGCTCCGTGTCTACGGATACACCGCACACCAGATTGGGACATCCATTGGCGATGCTATCCAATCGGTAAGGCTCTGTGCCGATGGACGGTTTCAGATCCGCATATCAGCCGGGACCGACGCCACCAACAGCGCTCTAAGTGAGCATGACGAACAGGCTCCAGACCTGCTGGAAAGCAAACAAGCATTCATCTGTCCTGAACAGACCGGAAAGACCGATACATGCGGCACCTGTGGTCTATGCTGGACAAGCACAAAAGCCGTGGTCTTTTTGACCCATTGATAACAGTAAGTCTCCGACTATATCGAAAGGACTAACCATGTCTTACGTTGCACAGATCCTCCTGAAAACACCTACCGGCACTGACTGGAAGGACATCAAGACCAGTCACGGGAAGCCGTACACGTTCAACACTGCGGAGGAGGCAAACGACTTCTTGCTGCGCTGGTATCCATCCGTCCACCGGTCCTATTTGGTCCGCTATCGGGCGCACCAGACAACGGCAACGACCACACTCGCGGAGGCTGCGTGATGCACACCTTAACGATTGTTTTCGGTACCGACGCACCAGTTGCGCACTCCTTGGGACATTCTGGCGAGGACATTGAACAGAACGGCGATGGGATTGTTAGAAACTTCGCCTTCAAGACAAAGGATGAGGCAGACGCTCTGTTACTGGGACTGGTAACCGCCAAAGAGTGGTTCGAGAACTTTGACTATGTCGTCCTTGATGAAGAGGAGCGCTAACCATGACGCTGACACCAGACATGTACAACTGCTGGCCGGGTGGTCAGGAGCCGACAGCTGAAGAGATCCAAAGCTGTGACGCACTGGAGATCCACCCGCTGCTCAACGCATCTGAAACAGACGATGAGACTTGGTACGAGCCGTGTGACCGTGACGATGCGGAGATCTGGGGCGTCTACCTCCACCTGAAGGAAGGCGGGATCGAGTCACTCACCGACTGCCAGACTGAGGCTGATGCTTTGCTGATTGGCAACGCTCTGGCCGGGATCTGGGATCTAGACTTGCACTGTTTTTATTGAGGGACTGGCCATGACCAATACATATCGCGTCACGAAAGACCATGACGGCTACATCATCACAGCTGAGTACCCTGACGGCTCCAAAGCACGTATCGGCGATCCGATGAAGAGCCTCTCAATGACCATGCAGAAGGCCCGCTTCATCTCCGGAGTTGGTGACCGTGTGGTGAAAGGGCATCCGGAAAAGTAGGAAGACGAACAATGACCATAACACACACTCTACCGCACCTCGACAACACACCCAGCGACCTCCCAATGCATCCTATGCTCAAGCGTGTGGTCGCTTATCACCAGATCGACGAGAAACGCTGGATTGCCGTTCTGGAGCTTCACAACGAGGACCATCCGTACTCGACGCACCTTGTCTACGACAACGGGGAGTGTCTCTCCGGCACCTACCACAAGGACGTTGTGGCTGCTCACGAGACCGCTTTCCAGCGTTGGGACGACTACATCGAGCAGGGACTATAACCATGATCAAGATACTCGCTCACGACATCACAAACGACGTCACAATCATCGACACAGGGTTTGGCTTATGGGTCCGGTACGGGCTGAACCAAGAGCCTGTAGACGACATCAACGAGGCAGTTGAGGTCTACAACAAGAACGTAGCACACGCCCTCGGAGCTAAAGGATGGTTTGTCCATGACTGACATTGTCCACCAATACCACGGATACAAAGCCGTTCGTCGAGACTCTTGGCACGATCTCCGGGCAGTGTCCGGAGAGTTCCTTGAGATGTCAGACGGCTCTGTCTGGTTCCACCCTTACAACGGCTGGCATCCTGTCCAGCACAAGTCCGCAAACTAAACAAGGAGACCACCCAATGAACCACAAATTCCTCCCTACCATCACCCTCGATCTTGCCACCCTCGAAGCGATCAAGTCAGGAGAGCTTGAGATCCGCCCAGGACAATGGTGTGAGATGCCGCTGACACGTCGCAAGGGTCAGTTCATCTCCGTCCGCGACGGCATCGCCTACTTCAGCTGGACCGATCAGAAGCAGTCCTTCGAAGACCGCACCCAGCGCTTCTGCAGAGCCATCTGGCACCAACGCCGGAAGGCAGCTGGACCTGTCACTGCGGTTCAGAAGGCTCCAGCCTCGCTCCAGTTCGACACAGTACGGGATTGGTTCAAGAACTTCGACACCTTCAACGAGCTTAGCGCCTAGAAGACTCACAGGGACTCGTGGAGAGGCGTTCTCGACCTCTCCGCACCTACCCTAGCCGACAACGCCAACCGACTCTCAGAGAGCTTCTATGGCCTTTTTTCAAGACGGCGTTAGACTGTCTAACAATTCACAACGAATTGTCCCTGTCATTATTGACATGCACCCTGAAGTGACTCAAAAACAGGAGCACAACCAATACAACCTCGACTACAACCAACACGCAAAGGAGGCCGAACGCATCTGCTGACTAAGTCGGACCTATCGGCAGAGAGACTGTTATACATATTCTCCTAGAGACAGTATTACGTATCATAAAGATAAGTTTACGACTCCATTAAGATACTCTATGGGGCATATTGCAGATCAGGTGAACAGTCAGTGTGGGATGCGTTCTCGACCGTAACGAGCCTTAGAGATCCTCTTGGATAGAGGGGAGGGGGGAAGCCCCCAAACAACATAATGCTTAAGGGATCTCAGAGACTTGTTATTGCTAGTAAGAACAACTGTTTACCATCATCTACCCTATTCAGAAAGTGACGCTACGTTCATGCTTTACAGCAGTTGCATTGGCAACTATACGGACGCTTCACTTCCCTAGGGGGGCTTTTGAAGGAAGTGACCAATGGCTAGTAGTCCACAGCATAAACGGGATGCTGACTACACTAAACGTAAGAGACAGGAGGCGGGGCGGTATGTCAGACGGCTGCGGATCGAGAACGATCTGACGCAGGTCAAGCTGGCCGAGGCTGTGGGGATCAAGTATTACACATTCATCACACAGATTGAGAGTGGGAAGGGACGAGTACCACCCGAAGGATTGAGAGACTGGGCCATTGCGTTGAAGGTGGACCCTGTGGAGTTTGCATGGAACATGCTGAGCTTCTACGATCCGGAAACTTACGACGTCCTGAAGATAGACAGGTTGAGTAAGAAAGAGCGCGTAAATGCTACCGGCAGGAAAGAAGAATAACGACGTATGTGGATGTGCTGAATTAGTTGGTCTGGATCAGGACCAAACAAACGAGCTGGTCAAGCATCTCTGCACCATCGCAGAGGTTGACTGGGAATACACGGACACCGGGGAGTGTGTCCTGTTGGTGACGACGTGTGAGACCGGTTTCTCAGTTTCACACCTAGATGACGGTAGGGCTGTCTTGCAGTCCTTCAGCGGACGGGCCAAGGAGTTCGAGAGCTTCGAGGTCGCTGTCCTCAATCTAATCGATACGATTGACCATTTCTGCTTCTAGGAGGTTCACATGGCTGACGTGTTCAAGAAAGACGGTAGTCCATACTGGTACTACGACATCCCGGCATCCATCGCTGGGAAGCGGATGAGAGCATCGACCAAGCGCAAGAACAAGCGTGAGGCTCAACAGGTCGCTGACGAGATCGAGCGGCAGATGCTCGACCGTAAGCAGCTCGGCCACCGGGAGGAGATCACCCTGGAGAAGGCTGTGTCTTTTTTTCTCAAGAGACACCAGCATGTTTCTGACTTCAAGAATGTGAGATGGCGATTGCATAAAACCCTCGGTTGGATCACGCCGCGACACAGCGAGGAGCCGCACAAGGGTCTCGATCCGAAGATGCTGGTCAGTGACCTGCGCAAGGGACACTTCGCTGAGCTGCAGTCCTGGCGTCTCGCTGCCGGGAACTCCAAGCGGACCATCAACGGTGAGCTGGCCGCGTTCCGGAAGCTCCTGAACTACCTGGAGGAGACGGAAGAGTTCGTCATGCCTCCGCAGCCGGTCAAGTTCAAGCTGCTCAAGGTGAAGAACCGGGCGAAGCCTCTAAACGAGACAGAGCTGAACTCTCTCCTGAAGGAACTGGATCCGCGTGGCTACAACGGACCCATGAGCGAGAAGGCTACGATCTCCAAGCGGGACAACTACGACTTCGTTGTGATCCTCGCTGACACCGGTATGCGGTACTCTGAGCTGTCCAAGCTGCCGTGGTCGATGGTCGATAGGGAGAACTGGTCGTTCATCGACGTCTACCGTCCGAAGGTGGACAACGATGGCCGGATCGTCTGCACCAAGCGTGTGCAGGATATCCTCAAGCGCCGCTGGCATGAACGGCAGGGATCTCTCTACGTGTTCGCTGACAGCACCGGCCAGGGGCCGCGTAAGTATGCTCCCAAGGGGATCATCAAGGCGTTCGAGAGGGCCGGGATCAACACCCCGGAGAAGGTCGCCATCTTCGGCAACCGGTCGATCCACTCTCTGCGTGACACCTTCGCCACCCGCGTACGTCGCAAGGGGATGGGCCTGGACGGGATCCAGAAGCTCCTCGGTCACTCCGACTCGGCCATGTCGGCCAAGTACGCTGACATCGACACCTTCGACGTTTCCAAACGGGCTGTAAGCCTCCTCGACGACTAAGTCGGACCTATCGGCAGAGATACCTCACCATGATCAGTTTTCTCATCCTCACCGGCTTCCTCATCTGCTGCATCGCCATCGGGCTGTACGTCAGCGGGTTGATGGGCATCGTCTAGTAGGCTCACAGAGTCATTTCTCGATCTGAAAGCAAGAGACCCAAAGCCGCCCCACAGAGTAACTTTCTTACATCCGCAGACGACGCTTTTGAGAGCGATTAAGTCAGTGTTTTCAGGGAGTTAAGGGGTGGCTGGGGAAGAAGGATTCGAACCTTCACTAACAGAGTCAGAGTCTGCGGGTCTACCGTTAACCTATTCCCCAATCCGGTACACGCGAAGTCTCGCGGGCGGAGCACGATGATCGTGCCACGATTGGTGAGGGGCGTATACATCCAACCGGCCACCGAATGCAAGAGCAAGTTTTAGCTTTTTTGATCACAAAAGTCCGCGGGCCTGGCACTTGTGCAGAACACCCTGCCTTCTCTTTCAGAAATTGCCAAGCGGGGTTCTTTTCGAGCGGCGGTCAACCTGATACAGTTTTCCCAACTAAAGGACTTGCTCCGGGTGATTGTTGTGCTGAAACGCCCACAGATCCGGGGCATCGAAAGGTAAAAACGTGACTAATTCAGGTCAGGAACCGCCCGACTCCGGGCGACGTGCCCCTGATGTGTCCGGACAAAAAGCAGCGCTCAACGAGCGCAAGGGACGAAACCGACGGCGCCGGAAAAACCGGTCCGGTCAGGGTTCAGGAGTACAGGGTCGGGAGGGCAACAGCCCCGATGACCAAGCTCCTTCAAGTGGATCTGACGCCACAAGTGTCTCTCAAGCGGCCGGGCAGACCAGAAAAGCTGACGCCAAGACGGCGAACGGCGCGCCAGATTCTGTGGCTGCGAACTCTTCCCCTCGGAAGAAAAAGCGGCGTGGGCGCCGGCGTTCGGCGCAGAGCGGGACCGCAAATCCGGAATTACAATCAAAAGCACAGATGGAAGCAGCCATCGCCGGGACAGATGCGCCGCAGTTCGACGGTTCTCCCTCTGCAAAGGGCAAAAAAGCTGCCAGCAGGCGCGGCCGCAAACGTTGGCAGGCCAAAAAGAATCGTGGGCAAGCTGCGCACACCGATCAGGAAACACCTGCTGTTGAAATTGAGACCGGCGCGGATCCGCAGGTATCCAGACCTTTGAATGGCTTACCTACACCGGACGGCGGACCGCGTCCGCCGGAGCCGTCCAAACGTGACCCGCAACCTATTCGGCGTCCGCGTACACGGGGTCCGGAAGGCGCTCGGAACGGACATCGCCGTCATCCAGTGCAGACATCCGGCAATGCGCCTCTTTATGCTGCGCTCGACCTTGGAACGAACAATTGCCGGTTGCTGATCGCGCGTCCTGAAGAACGCGGTTTTCGGGTCGTCGATGCCTATTCCCGGATCGTCCGGCTCGGGGAAGGGGTCGGCGCGCACCGGCGGCTTGGCGACGCCGCCATGGACAGGGCAATCGATGCGTTGGGGCAGTGTCATCGCAAGTTGGCGGAACGGGGCGTCGAACGGTCCCGACTGATTGCAACAGAAGCCTGCCGGGCGGCCGAGAACGGGGCAGACTTCATTTCGCGTGTTCAGGCAGAAACTGGCCTCGCGCTGGAAATCGTTAATCGGGAAACCGAAGCACGGCTCGCTGTGGCAGGATGCGCTTCGCTGGTTGATCATGATGCCGACGGTGTCATTTTGTTTGACATCGGCGGCGGCTCTTCTGAAATCGTCTGGCTTGATCTGCGCAACAGATGCGGCGCGCGCGGATACGCGCTGACGCGGTTCATCCGGTCCTGGATCTCTTTGCCGGTTGGCGTTGTCAACCTGGCCGAGCGGCATGGCGGCGTTCATGTCACGCCGGACATCTTCGAGGCCATGGTGGACGATGCTGCCGATCATCTGGCCGAATTCAATCTCGCAGATGATCTGTCCGAAGCAATCTCCAGTGGCAAGGTTCATATGCTTGGAACTTCGGGCACGGTGACAACTCTGGCCGGGGTTCATCTTGGGCTGAGGCGCTACGACCGCCGGCGCGTCGATGGCGCGTGGCTGGAAGACACGCAAGTCGGCGGGATGATTGATCAGCTGCGCGACATGCCGTATGAGGCGCGCGTCAGCAATCCTTGCATCGGCGAAGACCGGGCAGACCTTGTTCTCGCAGGGTGCGCGATCTTGGAAGCAATCCGGCGGCGTTGGAGCTGCCCGAGATTGCGTGTTGCAGACCGGGGGTTGCGTGAAGGCATCTTGACCGAGTTGATGTCTGCCGATGGTGTATGGTCGCGTAGAAAAATGGGACCTCGGCAGGGCCGGGGCCGTCCAAGGAACAGACAATGAGTGGATCGAAAAAAAGAGGGTCTGGCGACCGTGGCATGCACGTCAAGGTCAAGTCGGCGGCCGGGCGGCGGGAATCATCGACCCGCTGGCTCTCCCGGCAGTTGAACGATCCTTATGTCCGGCGCGCCAAAATTGACGGCTACCGGTCCCGAGCCGCTTACAAGCTGATCGAGATCGACGACAAGCACAAGCTCTTGAAACCCGGGTACAGGGTTGTGGACTTGGGTTGTGCACCGGGCGGCTGGTGTCAGATCGCGGTCGACCGGGTCAAGTCGACGATCGACTCCCCAAAGGTTGTCGGGATCGACTATCTGGACATGGATCACGTGCGCGGAGCGGTATTCCTAAAAAAGGACTTTCTGGATGACGATGCGCCGGCAGCATTGATGGAAGCGCTCGGAGGGCATAAACCGGATGTTGTCCTGTCGGATATGGCGGCACCGACAACGGGTCATAAACAAACTGACCATTTGCGCACCACGCATCTCTTTGAGATCGCGATCGACTTTGCACGCCGGAATCTCGTTCCCGGCGGGTCTTTCCTTGCAAAGGTGTTTCGTGGCGGGACCGAGAACGCCATGCTTCAGGAGTTGAAGCGGGAGTTCAAATCCGTTGCGCACCTGAAACCTCCGGCAAGCCGGAAAGAAAGCCCGGAGCTCTATGTGATTGCCAAGGGTTTTCGCGGCAGCGACCTGCCTGAAGACTGAACTCAAAGGCAGAAGTTGAAAACAACGGAGATCGAAAGTGCGGGGCCTGTTCGAACAGGCCCTTTTCATTCTGTCACCTGCATGTTATTCACCCGCGCCAACTTCTCCGGCACAGCCGAAGCGACTCGACAAGATGCAGGCCCCCCAATGGCCGTGCGTCTCAATTGGTATTTATAGGGGAATTGGCAATGGCATCCTTCTTTGTCCCATCGACCGGGCAGCAAGCCCTGACCTTCGACGATGTTCTGCTGATCCCCGGCCACTCGGAAGTCATGCCGGGTGACGTTGATCTGCGCACGAAAGTTACCCGCGAACTTGAGCTGAACATTCCGATCCTGTCGTCGGCCATGGATACGGTCACCGAAGGCCGCTTGGCGATTGCCATGGCGCAGGCCGGTGGCATCGGGGTCATTCACCGGAACCTCTCCCTTGATCAACAGGCCGAAGAGGTCCGCATGGTCAAGAAGTTCGAATCCGGCATGGTTGTGAACCCGCTGGTGATCGGACCGGATGCAAGCCTGCAAGACGCGCTTGATCTGATGAAACGGTTCGGGATTTCCGGCGTCCCAGTCGTTGAGAATGGCGGAGCCGGCGGCCAGGTGACCGGAAAGCTCGTTGGCATTTTGACGAACCGCGATGTACGCTTTGCATCCAATCCGGACCAGAAAATCCGCGAGCTAATGACCAGCTCCAATCTGGTGACGGTCAATGAAAACGTCAAACAAGACGAAGCCAAACGGTTGCTCCACCAAAACCGGATTGAAAAATTGCTGGTGGTTGATGATGCCGGCAACTGTACCGGCCTGATCACGGTCAAGGACATGGAGAAGGCCCAGCTCAACCCGAATGCGTCCAAGGATGCCCAAGGGCGTTTGCGCGTTGCTGCAGCGACCAGCGTTGGTGAAGAGGGATTTGCCCGCGCCGAGCGGCTGATCGATGCCGGGGTCGACATGGTGGTGGTAGATACGGCCCACGGCCATTCCCAGAAGGTTCTTGATCAGGTTAACCGCGTCAAAAAACTCTCTAATTCGGTGCAGGTTCTGGCCGGTAACGTGGCCACTGCTGAAGCGACGAAAGCGCTGATCGATGCCGGGGCTGATGCCGTGAAGGTCGGAATTGGTCCAGGCTCCATCTGCACAACGCGGATTGTGGCTGGTGTCGGCGTTCCGCAGCTGACAGCGATTATTGAGTCGGTCAACGAAGCCAACAAGCAAGGCGTTCCGGTCGTCGCCGATGGCGGTATCAAGTTTTCCGGCGACCTTGCCAAGGCGATTGCAGCCGGAGCGGCCTCTGTCATGGTCGGCTCGTTGCTTGCTGGTACGGAAGAAAGCCCGGGCGAGGTCTACCTGCATCAGGGCCGGTCTTACAAATCCTATCGCGGCATGGGGTCTGTTGGCGCGATGGCGCGCGGATCGGCTGACCGCTACTTCCAGGCAGAAGTCCGCGACAGCCTGAAACTGGTTCCGGAAGGCATTGAAGGGCAGGTCCCGTACAAGGGAATGCTTGGCAGTGTTCTACACCAGTTGGCAGGTGGCCTGCGCGCAGCCATGGGCTATGTCGGTGGCAAAACCATCGAGGATTTCCAGGAAAAAGCGCGCTTCGTTCAGATCTCCGGAGCCGGTTTGCGGGAAAGCCATGCGCATGATGTGACCATCACGCGCGAAAGTCCGAACTATCCAACAAACGTTTGATATAAAGCATAATCGAAGGAGCCGGTCACATACCGGCTCTTTTCAAAGGGTAAGCGATGAAAGATGGCGGACGCCTCGCGGCGGCAATTGAAGTCCTGGACGAAGTGGAACGCCGTCATCGGCCGGTCCAGGTGGTCCTTAAGGAATGGGGGTCATCCCACCGGTTTGCCGGATCAGGCGATCGCACCGTCATTGGCAATCTCGTGTTTGATGCCCTTCGAAACCGGGCCTCCCTTGCAGCTCATATGCAGGACGAGTGCCCGCGGGCGTTGGCGCTCGCAACCTATGTGCTGACATGGGACAAGGGTCTTGAGGCGCTGACCACTGTTTTGAATGAAGACCGGCATGCGCCCGAGGCATTGACCGAAGCCGAGGCAGACCGTCTTGCCGCTGCAGTACCGGACGATTTGCAGCCGTGGCAGGCGGCTGATGTGCCGGAATGGTTGTGGCCGAAATTTACTGCCGTTTTCGGTGGAGACGCGGTTACGGAAGGCCGGGCTCTGGCGCAGCGTGCACCGGTCGACATGCGGGTTAACACCCTGAAATCGGATCGCGAAAAACTTCTGAAGAAGCTTGGCCACACAGGCGCTCAAGGCACCGGACTTTCGCCGCATGGAATGCGCATTGAAGCAAAGCCCGGTCTTGGCCGGATGCCGCATGTTCAAGCAGAAGAAGGCTACCGCAAAGGCTGGTTCGATCTTCAGGATGAGGCCAGTCAGCTGGCAGCCTTGCTGGCGGGGGCGCAGCCGGGACAACAGGTACTGGATTATTGTGCCGGCGGTGGCGGAAAGACGCTGGCGCTGGCAGCTGCCATGCAGAACAAGGGTCAGCTCTACGCCTATGATGCAGATCGTTTGCGTTTGGCTCCGATCCATGAACGGCTGCAGCGCGCAGGTGTCCGCAATATTCAGGTCCGTGATCCGGCGAGTTCCACGCTTGACGATCTTAAAGGGCAGATGGATCTTGTCTTCATTGATGCTCCATGCACGGGCACCGGCGTCTGGCGCCGCCGTCCGGATTCAAAATGGAAACTGACTGAAAAAGCGCTCAACGATCGCATGAACGATCAAGTACATGTCCTTGATAATGCAAAAGAGTATGTAAAGGTTGGTGGGCGTTTAGTGTATGCAACATGTTCGTTGCTGCCAGAAGAAAATGCCGACCAAATCAGCCGGTTTCTCTCCGCAAATGCGGACTTTGCCCCTGTCTCCGCGCTGGATTCATGGACCGCGATGCTGCCGGGCAAACCGGTTCCAGCCTATGTCACTGAGCGCGGTGACCTGACCTTGACGCCTGCATCCACCAAGACCGATGGCTTCTTCATCGCGATCCTGGAACGAACGGCGTAAGGCCTTTCAGGACATATCTCTCCGGCTGAGCCCGAGTACATTCGGCAAAGGTTCATCCGGACCTGCACCGAATTTTGGTTTTTCACCGTCTACGGAAGCCTGAATTGCTTCGGTCTTGTCTCCGGCTTCCGTTCGTCTTGCTTCGGTACCATCGGCGGAAACGCTTTCCGCCGCCGTCTCAGTTGCGTTGTCGATTTCAGCTGTTTCTTGATCTGATGCAGAGCTCTGAGCCGCTTTGCTGTCGGCATTGCCGACACTGGTCGAAGTGCTCTTGGTTGATTTTATGGCACCCTCCGAAGCCTTGATCAGCTTTTCAACCAGCGTCCGGATTTCTGGATCCAGGTCTTTGCCGCTGCCCGAGGTCAAAACCACGCGGGCTTGGTTCGGGAACTTCATCGCGGCCAGAGCAGCGCCAAGGGCATTTGCCGGGCCGCGGTTTTCCGGATTTGCATCAACCGCCTGCAGAGCGTAACGAAGCGCCGCGCCGAATTTGCCGAGCTTGCGGCAAATGACGCTTAAACGGGTCAGCAGTCCTGTTTTGTTTGGTGCAAGGCGAAGTGCTTCCGAGGCGGCCTCAAGAGAATCTTCAAGATCGCCGCGGCCTTCCAAGGCCTGGCTCAGCATGTCAAACGCATAGTAATTGTCTGCATCTTGTTCGGCAGCCCTGACAGCCAAGGATATGACGTCATCGTAGCGCTTCGATTTCAGCAAGGTGCGGGCAAGGCCAAGTAGCGCTGGAATATGGTTTGGTGCGCTCTTGAGGAGCATCCGGTACGCGGCCACGGCCTGAGGTGCTTGTCCGCCCTTTTCCAAAACCTCAGCTACTACTGTCTGCGCTGCGGGGCTGTTCGGCAACAGAGCTGACAACCGCTGCGCATAGGGTGCTGCAAGCCGCGCCTGTTCACGTTTTAATAGAAGATTGGACAGTCCGAACAACGCATTCTTGTGGTCCGGATCCCGATCCAGAACCTCCCGGAAATTGCTTTCGGCCAACTCCAAATCGTTCATAAGCAACTGGCAGTTCGCTAGGCTGGACCGGGCATTGATATGGCTTGGATCGGCAAAGATGAGCCGCCGCAAGCGGGATTGCGCTTCTTCAAGCTCGCCGGTCCGCAGCAATGCCGAGGCCGCCCGATAGGCGATCTCGGTGTCATGCGGAAGCATGTCACTGGCGCGCATATATCCGGTCTTGGCTCTAAGGAGGTCGCCATTTGCTTCATAGCCAAGGGCCTGATCGTAAATTTCGCGGGCAGCTGCGGTCATGATGCTCGGTTGGGCTTGTTATTGATTCATTAACCTAGGGCAGGCGGGGAGTCCTGCGCAAACGCCAAATCCAACCGTACACAGCTTCTCCCGGACCGATGTGCAGAACAGCGAAAGGCAAAATCTTGTGCGAGAGCGTTTGCGGCGTAAGAATCGGGTTCAATTTCGGCGAAAAGGCAGGTAGAAGCGCGCCATGACACATCATCACGACCGCCTCCTTATCATCGACTTCGGTTCGCAGGTGACCCAGCTGATCGCCCGCCGTTTGCGTGAGCTGAATGTCTACTGCGAAATCCACCCGTATCAGAATGTCACCGACACGTTTTTGGCCGAGTTCGCGCCAAAGGCCGTGATCTTCTCGGGCGGACCGGATTCTGTTACGCGGGAAGGCTCACCGCGGCCACCGGAGAGCGTTTATAACATCGGTGTACCGATCCTCGGCATCTGTTATGGCCAGCAAGTGATGATGCAGCAACTGGGCGGTGAAGTGCATGGCGGCAAGATATCCGGCGGTGGCGGCACCGCGGAATTCGGCCGGGCCTTCGTGACGCCTGCCGGATCAGATCTGTCGATCCTGAACGGCTGGTTTGCGGGCGGCAAGGAACAGGTCTGGATGAGCCACGGGGATCACGTCGCCAAGCTTGCTCCCGGTTTTGAGGTATTCGGCACCTCGCCAAACGCGCCTTACGCTATCACCGCGGACACACGCAGAAACTTTTACGCCGTTCAGTTTCACCCGGAAGTGCACCACACACCAAACGGCAAGACGCTTTATGAGAATTTCGTCAAGCTGGCCGGCTTTAGCGGCGATTGGACGATGGGCGCTTACAAAGACGACGCGATCGAGAAGATCCGTCAGCAGGTCGGGGACAAGAAAGTCATCTGCGGTCTGTCCGGCGGCGTTGACAGCTCAGTTGCCGCTGTTTTGATCCACGAGGCAATCGGCGATCAGCTGACATGTGTCTTTGTTGACCACGGTTTGTTGCGTCTCAACGAAGCGGAAGAAGTCGTCTCGATGTTCCGGGACAACTACAATATTCCGCTGATCCACGCCGACGAAACCGATCTGTTCCTCGGCGAACTGGACGGCCAGTCTGATCCGGAAACCAAGCGCAAGATTATCGGCAAGCTGTTCATCGACGTGTTCCAGAAACACGCCAATGAGATCGAGGGCGCTGAATTCCTGGCTCAGGGCACACTCTATCCGGACGTGATCGAGAGCGTCAGCTTCTCCGGTGGGCCGTCGGTGACGATCAAGTCGCACCATAATGTGGGCGGCCTACCGGAAAAAATGGGCCTGAAACTTGTGGAGCCGTTGCGCGAACTCTTCAAGGACGAGGTGAGGGCGCTTGGCCGGGAGCTTGGTCTGCCCGAGAGCTTTATCGGTCGTCACCCGTTCCCGGGACCAGGCCTTGCCATTCGCTGCCCGGGTGAAATCACCCGCGACAAACTGGAAATCCTTCGCAAGGCGGACGCCGTCTACATCGATCAGATCCGCAAGCACGGTCTATACGACGAGATCTGGCAGGCTTTCGTTGCGATCCTGCCGGTGCGTACGGTCGGCGTGATGGGCGATGGCCGGACTTACGATTACGCCTGTGCCTTGCGCGCTGTAACCTCCGTCGACGGCATGACTGCGGACTATTATCCGTTCACGCATGAGTTCCTCGGCGAAACCGCGACCCGGATCATAAACGAGGTCGAAGGCATCAACCGCGTAACCTACGACATCACGTCGAAACCTCCGGGCACGATTGAGTGGGAATAATTTTTGCAGGCCGCGGTTTGGAAACAAGCTGCGGTCTATTTGCTTCTAGCTGAAATAAAAGGCTTTTGTGACGGTGGCGCCCATCGACCTTGAACCGGATTGCACGAATTGCGCTGCGCTGTGTTGCGTGGTGTTTGCGTTCGACAAGTCCGAGTCATTTGGTCTGGATAAGGCGGCCGGTGAGGAATGCCCGAACCTCAAAGCCGACAACGCTTGCAAAATTTTTGAAGAGCGGGTTGAGCGTGGATTTCCGGGCTGCGTCAGCTACACGTGTTTCGGGGCCGGCCAACGGGTTACTCAAGAGGTGTTTGGCGGCGGGAGTTGGCGGGAAGAACCGGCGCTAAAAGCCCAGATGGGCGCGGCGCTCTCTGTACTGCGGCGGATCCATGAACAACTGGTTCTGTTGAAAGCGGCTCGAGAATTGCCGCTGACATCGGAACACAGCACGCAGATACAATCCTACGAGGCTATGTTGTGTTCAAATGACACGTGGACCGAAGAGACACTCTCCCGGTTCCCGATCGATAAAGTCGCCGGTGACATCAGGAACTGGATGAAACAACTGCGCGGACTGGTATCCTGATGCTCTACTTCGCGCAGCGGATACAAAATGCCGCTGCCGGGTCGACTTTAAGGCGTTTTGCAGCAATGTCTTCACCGCATTGGGCGCAATAGCCGTATTCCCCCTCATCCAAGCGTTTGAGCGCAGCTTCAATCCGCTGAATATCCGCGCGACGCTGGCGCTCGGAAGCTTGTGCCATGGCTTGTCCCTGGAGAGCATCCATCCGGGAGAGGCGGCCAACGGCCTGTTGGTCCAGCATGACGGTGGCGCGCGCGTCCTCGGAAATCTCGCTGAAGCTCTCGAGTTCTGCCTTCAGCCTGACCAGCGTTTCTCGAACCGCCGTGTCGTTCATAGGGGCAACCTCCTGTCCTGACGGTCAGTTTGACAGATCAGGACACGACATCACAAGTCAGAGTGAAATTAGGGTCTGTTGCCGAGCGGACTATGAATGACCGGATCAGCGAATTAGGCCGCGTGCGGTTTTTGCGCAACGACAAAAATGTTTTTGCCCAGCAAGTGGCGCGCTCCAACAGCGTCGATTTTCTTGCTGAGAGGAAAGACGTACTTGTTGTAAAACTCATAGGAAGACGCTGAGCCGAGACCACCCTCGACATCATATCCGACAAGCTTCACCACCAGGCTGGCAAAGAACCCCAAGCTTTCGACATAGTGGCAGTCTTTTATATTGAAGCCGGACGTTTGGAGTTTGTGAATGAGGTCCCGCTTCGAATACCGGCGATAATGCCCGACAGACCTGTCCAATCCAGAGAACAGCAACTGAAACGCAGGAAGGTAGAGGACCAAGGTTCCGCCTGGCTGCAAAGCCTCAAAACAGTCTCTGATAGCTCCACGGTCATCTTCGATATGTTCGAGAACGTTGGAACTGTAAATGCCGCCAACCTGGACGGGCAGATCGAGAAGACTGTTAGAGACCTGATACCCTCGATGGCGAAGAATTGACTGTGCGGATTCGTCGATTTCGATGCATCTCGGCCGCACAGCTGTTTGCTTGTGTACAACGTCCGCCAATGTCCCGATCCCGGCGCCAAAATCTACGATAGCCTCGCAATCACGAAGCGCTCCGGAAATGAGTTTCACGATATGCTCATTGTATTCCGGCATGGATTCTTCGACAAATGCGAGTTCTTGAAGACCAGAATATGTCGTGTTGGCAACGGACTGCATGGCATGCTCGCAAAAATAAATCAGCTGGATTTTAGTAGAGCCCGAGAGTTCTAAATAAATACTAAAGTCTGGGCTGTTTGGCGGGATCCAAAGTGAAGCCGAATGGTTAGGTTGCGTAGTCCCTACACTAGGATTGCGCTTTCGCAACGTGCTGAAGAGCCGGACGTGGTTCGTAAACCCTGGAATTTAGCCATTCCGCAACACGCGCCTGTCCGCAAGTTACCCGGCATTGACGCAAGTTTGACTTTTTGTGCTCTCGATTTACCGGCAAGTTGGCCGCGTTGAAAAAAGTCATTGGAGCATTCGAATGCTGGGAATAAGAGCCATCTGCGCCGCCGGGATCATCAGCGTGCTCGTCTCTGGCGCAAGCGTCGCTGGTGACGTGGAGATAGTTGATGCAAAGGCGAAAGAGGGGGCCGGCGGGTGGACGTTTTCTGTCACGCTCAAGCACGGGGATACCGGCTGGGATCACTATGCGGATCTTTGGGAGGTCTACACACCGGATGGAGATCTTCTCGGCAGAAGGGTCTTGGCCCACCCGCATGTCAACGAGCAACCGTTTACCCGGTCCTTGTCGGGCGTTCAAATCCCAGATGGTGTTACGACGGTGATCATCCGCGGGCGGGACAGCGTGCACGGTGTTTCGCCGCAGGAATTCGAAATTGATTTGAATCGATGAAATATCGGGGAGCCAGTGATGGAAACATTTTCCAAGGCGCAACAGAAGCTCATTGATGTCTGGGATGCGCACACGGCGAGCGAATTTGCCCACAAGAATGCCGACGAAGCCATTGCGACCATGACCGATCATCCGGTTCTGATCCATGTACCGGTCAACACCGGAGCAACCGGCAAAGAGCCGCTCAGGAAATTCTATGCAGAGATATTCATCCCGCAGATGCCGGAGGATGCGGAACTGGAACTCTTGACCCGCACTGTTGGCGGCAATCGGATTGTTGATGAATTCATCCTGCATTTGACCCATACAGTGCGCATGGATTGGTTCGCGCCCGGCATCGAGCCAACCGGCAAAAGACTTGCTGTGCCACATGTTGGCATCATCGCCTTTGAAGGCGGACTGATCGCCTCCGAACACATCTATTGGGATCAGGCGACCGTGCTCAAGCAAATGGGGTTGCTGGACGAGGATTTGCCGGTTCTTGGCAGTGAGCAAGGTGCCCGGTTGTTGGATCCAGCAGCGCCGGCCAATCAGCTGATTGATCGTCTCTAGGCCAGGAACGCCAGGATCCCATCGGCGACGAATTGCACTGAAAGGGCTGCGAGCAGGACCCCGAGCAGACGGGTGATGACCAGTTGAGCCGTGTCCCCAAGGGCGCGTTCAATGCGTTCTGCCAGCAGAAAGGCCCCAAGGCAACTGACGAGGATGATCAGGATCACACCGCCGAGGCCGGCATAGGTCAGGGTGTCCGGTGCCTGGCTGGACAGGAGAATGATTGCAGAAATGGCAGCCGGGCCGGAAATCAGCGGAATGGCCAGGGGAAAGATGGCGAGTTCGTTGATGGTCGCATGATGCGCTTCAGCGGACTCCATCGCCTTCTCGGCAGTTTCGCTTTTGCGTTCCTGGCGTTTGCCGAAAATCATCTCGATGGCGATCAGGAACAATAAAATGCCGCCCGCGACCCGGAAGGCGGAAACCGAAATGCCAAGGACATTCAGGACTGTCTGACCAGTGAAATAAAACAGGCCCAAAATGCCGGTGGCGGTGATGGTGGCCCGGACGGCGACCCGGCGCCGGTCGGCGGAACTCATACCGGCCGTAATCGCTAGAAACATTGGGGCCAAACCAACGGGATCAATGGTCACGAACAACGTGGCGAAGGCATTGATGTAAAAATCGATCATCGCGTGTCTCCGACAGGCAGTGCGTGGCGTTTGACGTGCGTTTTACAGTGCTTTTGAACCCGGCGCGACCAAGCCTTGTGAATTGTTTCTGTATGCCTGTGCATAGGATTTATAAGTGATTGAAATTAAATGATTATTAGCAAGCTTAAAAACAGCTTGAAATTTGGTTCCCCGACTTGAATCGGATATAAAGACACCAGCAATAACAAACAAATGAGTGTCTCTTTGGCTGACCAGGACAACAGCACCCCTTCAGGCGGGCTTCCGTCGGACATAAAGCCGGTCTCCATCGTCGATGAAATGAAGCGCAGCTACCTCGATTACGCCATGAGCGTGATTGTATCCCGTGCGCTGCCGGATGTCCGGGACGGCTTGAAGCCGGTGCACCGGCGCATCCTCTATTCGATGCATGAAAACGGCTACGAGTGGAACAAGCCCTACCGCAAGTCGGCCCGTGTGGTCGGTGATGTTATGGGTAAGTATCACCCGCATGGGGACAGCGCGATCTATGACGCCCTTGTGCGTATGGCGCAAAATTTCTCCCTTCGGCTGCCGCTCATCGACGGTCAGGGCAACTTCGGGTCCGTTGATGGCGATCCTGCCGCAGCGATGCGCTACACCGAGTGCCGTCTGGAAAAGGTCGCGCACCGGCTTTTGGATGACATCGACAAGGATACGGTCGATTTCCAGGAGAACTACGACAACTCCGAATCCGAACCGGTCGTCCTTCCCGCAAAATTTCCAAACCTTCTGGTCAATGGTGCCGGTGGTATTGCGGTCGGTATGGCCACAAACATCCCGCCGCATAATCTGGGCGAAGTGATCGATGCCTCCATCGCGATCATGGAAAACCCGGCGATGACGCTGGAAGAGCTCATGCAAATCGTTCCGGGTCCGGACTTCCCGACCGGCGGCATGATCCTTGGCCGATCCGGCATCCGCAGCGCTTATGAGACCGGCCGCGGCTCCGTTCCGATGCGGGCCAAGGTGGACACCGAAGAAATCCGCAAGGACCGCTGGGCTCTGATCGTTACGGAGATCCCCTATCAGGTCAACAAGTCCACGATGATCGAAAAGATCGCCGAGATGGTGCGTGACAAGCGCGTTGAAGGCATCTCCGACATTCGCGATGAAAGTGACCGCTCCGGTATGCGGGTCGTGATCGAACTCAAGCGCGATGCCGTCCCGGATGTCGTCTTGAACCAGCTCTACCGGTTTAGTCAGCTGCAGACGTCCTTTGGGGCGAACATGGTGGCGCTGAACGGTGGCAAGCCGGAGCAGATGAACCTTTCCGACATGCTGAAGGCTTTCGTCGCCTTCCGCGAAGAAGTCATCCAGCGCCGTACCCGATACCTTTTGAAAAAGTGCCGCGACCGGGCGCATATCTTGGTTGGTCTTGGCATCGCTGTCGCCAACATTGATGAGGTGATCAAGCTCATCCGGGCCGCGCCGGATCCGGCAACCGCCCGTGCCCAGTTGATGGAACGCAATTGGCCGGCCAGGGACGTTGAAGACCTTATCCGGCTTATCGACGATCCGCGCCACATGGTTCAGGAAGACGGCACCTACAAGCTGTCGGAAGAACAGGCCCGCGCCATCCTTGATCTGCGGCTGCAGCGTCTGACGGCCATGGGCCGCGACGAGATTGAGGAAGAACTCAACAAGATCGGCGCTGAAATCAGCGACTATCTCGATATTCTTCGCTCCCGTGCCCGCATCCAGGAAATCGTCCGTAACGAGATGCTGGAGATCAGGGAAGAATTCGCAACACCGCGCCGGACCGAAATCATCGAAGGCGGTGCGGACTTTGACGAAGAAGATCTGATCCAGCGCGAAGACATGGTCGTGACCGTGTCTCATGGCGGCTACATCAAGCGGGTTCCGCTCGCGACGTACCGGGCGCAGCGCCGCGGCGGCAAGGGCCGGTCGGGCATGGCGACCAAGGATGAGGATTTCGTCACCCGTCTGTTTGTTGCAAACACCCATACGCCGGTTCTGTTCTTCTCCTCCCGTGGCATTTGCTACAAGATGAAGGTCTGGCGTCTGCCTCTTGGCGGCCCGACCTCACGCGGCAAAGCCTTGGTCAACATGCTGCCGCTGGAGCAAGGCGAACAGATCACCTCAATTCTGCCGTTGCCGGAAGACGAGGACACCTGGGCAAACCTCGATGTGATGTTTGCAACAGTGCGCGGCACCGTGCGCCGGAACAAGCTCTCCGATTTCGTCAACATCAACCGGAATGGCAAAATTGCCATGAAGCTCGAAGAGGGCGACGGCATTGTTGGTGTTGACACCTGTTCGGAGCATTCCGACATCATGCTGACCACCAATTCGGGTCAGTGTATCCGGTTCCCTGCCACGGATGTGCGTGTTTTCGCTGGACGGAATTCGGTCGGCGTGCGTGGCATTCGCCTGGCAGACGGCGATCGCATCATCTCCATGCAGATCCTGCACCACATCGACGTGGATGCCGAGGAGCGCGCCGCATATCTGAAGCTTTCCCGGGCCATGCGCGGTGAAGCGGATGAAAATGGCGCGGCTGCCGACGAGGACGGCGTTGTTGCAGGCGAGTTGTCTCAGGAACGCTATGCGGAAATGAGCGCTGCGGAACAGATTATCCTGACCATTTCCGAAAACGGTTATGGCAAACGGACGTCGTCCTTCGAATACCGTGTCACCGGCCGCGGCGGCAAGGGCATCACGGCGATGGCTGTGAACCACCGGAATGGCGGCTTGATTGCCTCGTTCCCGGTCGAAGACAGTGATCAGATCATGCTGGTGACGGATGGCGGTCAGTTGATCCGCTGCCCGGTCGAAGGCATCCGCATCGCCGGACGCGCGACCCAAGGGGTGATCATCTTCAAGACGGCCGAGGACGAGAAGGTCGTCGCCGTTGAGGGGATCTCCGAGGTTGATGAGGATGAAGAGCTCGTCGAAGGCGAACTGCCAGAAGGTGGCGGGGCGGATGGCGACGCTGGATCGGGAGAGGGGGGCGATGGTGAAGCACCGGACAGCTCCTCAGGCTCAGATGAATAAGGCTTAGAATTCGGGCGGTATTTCAGGAATTGATATGCCGCCCTTTTTTTCTGGGTTCTGTTTTTCGCTGCAAGCTTAACTCTCTGCAACACCTGCAAGAATGCCGGACATGTTCGGAGCGCCGTGCCAGTTTGAGACTTGTTGGGTGGTTTGCGCCGTTGAACAAAAGTTCTGGCATACCAGCGCCGCGTGCAGTGCGGCAATGCCGAGATCCTCATAGTTCTTGATAAGTGTGGTCCGGGCCCAAGTTGCGGGGCGGGGACGGCGTGTTGCGTGGGTCTTCGTCATCATTCTGCTCCCTGTGATGCTGCGCTAAAGCGCTGATGATCCTGGAGGAGCAAACTCTTTGCCAAAGCGTTTTGAACGAAAATAAGTCAATTAAAACAATCGTTAAGTTGAACTTGTTGCTGATCCTATTTGGTTCGGATTTGCCGGATATAGGGAGTTTCTTCGCAATTTGGAAAACCGAAAACGACAACAGCGGCCAGGGTGGAACCTGAGCCGCTGTTTGCCGTTGGGGATATCTGGTTTTGGAGGTTTTGGATCAGTTGTTCGATGGATAACGGGCCAAAATGGTCTGGTTGACGGTGTTCGGCTGTTTTTCGATCGTGACGTAGGAAACGGTGCGAACCTTGGAGGCACCGGTCAGCTCAGCGGCGCATTCAGCGCTCCAAGCGCCCCATGTCTGGCTTTCACAGTTGCCAGCCTTTGCCGGGATGACAGCGCGGTCAGTCTTGGTTGCCATCATGCCCTGCGGTGCTGTCTGACCAACGTCTTGTGCCTGTGAAGCGTTGCTCGCGTTCATGCTGATGATGCCTGCGATCAGGACAGTCAGCAGTGCCAGGATGAAGATCGAGGCCAGTTTGAAATTTGCAATCGGGTCCATGGCTTTGGTTTTCGCTGTGAAGGGACGGGCAACCTGGTGATGACCGGTTGTTTTGTAAAAACTGCTGCTCCTCATCGTCTTGGCTCCTGCTCACGCCGTTTGTTGATGAGGCCACCTTGGCCTATGTCCGGCAAGAAACCTGTGACCGCCATCACACAATGTCGCATGGCGGAAATTGTCTTTCACGGGCCCGGATGCCTTGTGATGCGGCGAACGCCAGAGTAAGGATGAGCCCATGACACGTATCGCGCTTTACCCCGGCTCGTTCGACCCGGTAACAAACGGCCACATGGACATCCTGCGCCAATCACTCGCGCTGGCGGACAAGGTCGTCGTGGCAATCGGCATTCATCCGGGAAAGAAACCGCTGTTTTCTTTCGAAGAACGGGTCGAGCTGATTCACACATCAGCGGTGGCCGAGTTCTCCGAGGCTGAAGCGAGCCGGATCGAGGTGATCGCGTTCTCCGATCTCGTGATCAATACAGCACGCACCCAGAAGGCTGACTATCTTGTGCGCGGGCTGCGCGATGGAACGGATCTTGATTACGAGATGCAGATGGCGGGCATGAACGGAACATTGGAGCCGGACATAAAAACCGTGTTCCTCCCCGCATCTCCGGCAGTGCGGCACATTACGGCCACTTTGGTGCGCCAGATCGCTCAAATGGGCGGGGAAATCTCCGCTTTTGTCCCGGATCCTGTTGCAGACCCCCTGCGGCAACGTGCAAGACCGGATTGACACATTTTAAGCCGATCCCAATTCACCCCATGTCAACGACGTGAACTGCGGGAGTAACCAATGTCACGAATTTTCACAGCCCTGGCTGTTCTGGCGTCCCTGATCTTCATGCCGGCTATGGCCGTTGCGCAGCAGGATCCGGAAAACACGCTTTACCTGGATCTGAAAGATGGCCGCGTGGTCATCGAGCTGCGTCCGGATCTCGCTCCGAACCATGTTGCGCGTGTCAAAGAACTCACACGCGACGGGTTTTATGACGGCATCGTCTTTCACCGCGTGATTGACGGTTTCATGGCGCAAACAGGCGATCCGACCGGAACCGGCCGCGGTGGATCTGACAAGCCGGACGTGAACGCCGAGTTCTCGTCCGCGCCGTTTGAGCGCGGGACGCTTGGCATGGCGCGGTCATCCAGCCCAAACAGTGCCAATTCCCAGTTTTTCATCATGTTTGCGGACGGTGACTGGCTGAATGGCCAATACACCGTGTTTGGCAAGGTCGTCGAAGGCATGGACCTCGTCGACAACATCACAAAGGGCGAGCCACCTGCAAACCCGGACAAAATCATCAAGATGCAAGTTGCTGCGGACGCCGGCTAACCGGTGCTTCACCAACTGGCCCCTGAATACCCAAGGAGAAAACCATGGCTGACATCAAAGACGCCGAAAACACATTGATCATGGACACCACCCAAGGCGAAGTCGTGATCGAAATGCGTCCCGACCTTGCACCCAATCACGTTGCGCGGATCAAGGAACTGGTTCGGGAAGGTTTTTATGACGGCATCGTCTTTCACCGGGTAATTGAGGGTTTCATGGCCCAGACCGGTTGCCCGAATGGCACCGGCACCGGCGGTTCCGGCACAAAATTGAAGGCGGAATTCAACGCCGAACCGCATGTGCGCGGCGTTTGCTCCATGGCGCGTGCTCAGGATCCGAATTCCGGTGACAGCCAGTTTTTCATCTGCTTCGACGATGCCACCTTCCTTGACCGCCAATATACGGCCTGGGGCAAGGTGATCGAAGGCATGGAAAATGTCGACAAGATCAAACGCGGTGAGCCTGTCCAGAATCCGGACAAGATCAACTCAATGAAGGTTGCTGCAGACGCTTAAGTCTCGGCTTCAGCTCTGACATTTACAGCGCGGGTGGCAACATCCGCGCTGTGTTTGTTTTCACCTCCGGTTGACCTGATGCCAAACCGGCATTATCAGCCCCAACCGAACACCCCGAAAACCGGATCAGTTAGCCTTCGCCATGCGTGTCGACCAGTTTGACTTTGAGCTTTCCAATGAACGAATTGCATTGCGGCCTGCGCGGCCACGCGATGCCGCGCGCATGCTTGTCGTGCGCCCTGGTGAAATACCTGAGTTGAGCGACATGGGCGTGCGCGATCTTCCTGCTCTTTTGGAGCCGGGCGATGCGCTAGTGTTCAACGATACAAAAGTCATTCCGGCGCAGCTGGAAGGCAAACGGGTGCGTGGCGACATCGAAGCGGGGATCAGCGTTACCCTGCACTTAAGGTCAGCGGCAGACGGGTGGAAGGCGTTTGTCCGCCCGGCCAAAAAGCTCCAGGTCGAAGATCTTGTCGTTTTTGAAGGGAACGGCGCCCGGTTGACGGCGACAGTGAAGGAAAAATCAGACGGCGGCGAAGTTCTGCTGGCGTTCGACTGTTCCGGCCCCGATCTGGATGTTGCCATTGCACAGGTGGGGCACATCCCGCTGCCACCTTACATCGCGCAAAAGCGCGGCGAAGACGAGCAGGATCGGCAAGACTATCAGACTATATTTGCGGAAAAGGATGGTGCGGTCGCAGCACCGACGGCGGGTCTCCATTTTACTCCTGAGCTGCTCGCGGCCATCAAGGACCGCGGCATCGAGATGCACCGGGTGACGCTACATGTCGGGGCAGGGACCTTCCTCCCGGTTAAGGCCGACGATACAGACGATCACAAGATGCATGCCGAATGGGGAGAAGTGTCGGAGGAAACCGCCGCAGCTCTTCAAGCCGTCAAGGCACGGGGCAACAAGGTGGTCAGCATTGGAACCACTTCCTTGCGTATTCTTGAAAGCGCTGCACAGGAAACCGGGACAATCGTTCCGTTTGCAGATGAGACCTCGATCTTCATCACGCCTGGATACAAGTTCAAGGCCATCGATGCGCTGATGACGAATTTTCATCTGCCGCGGTCGACACTTTTCATGCTGGTTTCGGCACTTTCAGGCCTTGAGACTATGCGAGCCGCTTATCAGCATGCCATCGATACCGAATACAGATTTTACAGCTATGGCGACGCATCGCTGCTGTTTCCAGACGCAAGCCAGGACGCATCGTTATGACCGAAACCAAAAAATTCGGCTTTAAACTGATCACCACGGATGGCATGGCCCGCCGCGGTGAAATCAACACACCGCACGGTGTTGTCCATACACCGGCCTTCATGCCGGTCGGGACACAGGCAACCGTGAAAGCCATGTTCACCGATCATGTGCGTGAAACCGGCGCGGACGTGGTTCTGGGAAACACCTATCACTTGATGCTGCGCCCGACGGCCGAACGGGTCGATCGTCTTGGTGGTCTGCACAAATTCATGAACTGGCCGCATACGATCCTGACTGACAGTGGCGGATTTCAGGTGATGTCTCTGGCTCAACTGCGCAAGCTGGATGAAGATGGGGTCCGGTTCCAAAGCCATATCGACGGCAGCAAGCATCATCTGACACCTGAGCGGTCAGTTGAAATTCAGGGTTTGCTGGGCTCCGACATTCAAATGCAGCTTGATGAATGCATCAAGTTGCCAAGCCCGCGCGAAGAAGTTCAGCGGGCCATGGAATTGTCGCTGAGGTGGGCAGAACGCTCGCGCACTCAATTTGATAAAATGCGTGGTCCGGGCAAGGGGCAGGGGCTCTACGGCATCGTTCAGGGTGGCGATGTTCCAGAACTTCGCATCCGCTCAGCCGAGGAACTCGCCAAATTGCCGATGGAAGGCTACTCCGTTGGCGGCCTTGCGGTCGGAGAGCCGCAAGAGGTGATGCTGAAAATGCTCGACATCACCACGCCAGTCATGCCGGTCGACAAGCCGCGCTACTTGATGGGCGTTGGCACCCCTGACGATCTTCTGGAAAGCGTGAAACGCGGGATTGATCAGTTTGATTGCGTGATGCCAACACGTGCCGGCAGGCATGGATTGGCTTACACCCGGTTTGGCAAGGTCAACTTGAAGAACGCCCGGCACCAGGACGATCCACGCCCATTGGACGAAGAAAGCGCCTGTCCGGCGACAAGCACGTACAGCCGGGCTTACCTTCACCACCTGTTTCGCGCAGGAGAAGCTCTCTCCGGAATGCTGCTGACTTGGAACAACATCGCCTACTATCAAACGCTCATGCAGGGCATGCGGGACGCGATTGAAGAGAGCCGGTTCGAGGAATTCTACGCCAAGACCAAGGAAGATTGGGCGCGCGGCGACATCGCCGCGCTTTGACGTCATTGAACCTTGACCCGGTTTTCTAAGCTGCGAACCCGTCCGACTTTGTCAGATAGCACCCTGAAATCCGCCAAGACCCATCCTCTTGCTCTTCAAAACTGTAGAGGGCGAGCCAATTCTGGCCCTTGGGCCCGGTAACGTAGACTTCCTGGGTCGGGCCAAACTTGGTCATTTTGGACTGTCCGAACGTTACGTCTTTCGGCCGGTAAACCGGCTGATACCCGCTTTTGACCATCTGCATGAAGAATTCAGGGGTCTGGAACTGCCGCTGCAGAGACCTTGTTGCAAAGGAGAACGCCGTTTTGGCATCGTCCGCAGCGAAGGCACTCATCTGGTTCTTGATGATAGACTGAAATACGCTGGTATCAGAGGCAAGACCTGGTGAAACTGAGCCAAATGCCAAGGCTGCGCCAAAAACGGCACCGGCCGCGTACTTCCGGAAATAAGAGGCTGCCATAGTCGGTGTCTCCTTTCTCGAACACACCAACTATACGCCGGTATTTCCTTTTCAGTTCTTAAATAGCTAAGAATCCCCTGCGGAAAGCACCCGGTGGGGATAACTCAGCATTTTGCCCAACACTTCGGAAGGGGCGTTATGCCGTGAAACAATAAACCCGCCACGGTTTGTGACGGGTCTTGATGAGACTGCAGTCTGGAACAGTTACTCAGCTGCCTCCGGTTGGTCGAGCATCTCACGCATGAACGGCAGGATTTCACTGGCGAGTTTCGGATCATCAAGACCAAACGCAATGTTTGCGCTCAAGAACCCGGCCTTGGAGCCACAGTCGAAACTCCGGCCTTCGAACTTGATCGACGAGAACGGCTGCGTCTCCATCAGCTTCAGCATGCTGTCCGTCAGCTG
The DNA here is from genome assembly GCF_000158095.2 of Roseibium alexandrii DFL-11. NCBI lineage: Bacteria > Pseudomonadati > Pseudomonadota > Alphaproteobacteria > Hyphomicrobiales > Stappiaceae > Roseibium > Roseibium alexandrii. Next base: position 1,289,204 of record NZ_CM011002.1, on the reverse strand, counting down.
GATCTCGCCGCCCGCACCGGTATCTTGTTTTGACAACAAATCGAAGATCTGGGGCTGCAGAATATAGCGCCCCGTGATCATCAAATTGGACGGGGCAGTTCCAGGGGCTGGCTTCTCGACCATGTTGGAAATGTGCGCTGCGTTTTCGTTGATCTTCTCCGCAAGCTCCACAATGCCGTAGTTCTGGGTCTGATCGTCCGGCACTTCCTCGACCGCAAGGACGTTGCCACCGGTTCCATTATAAAGGTCGACCATCTGTTTCAGGCAGCTGACTTGCGACTTGATGATCACGTCCGGCAAAAGAATCGCGAATGGTTCATCGCCGATGATGTCGCGTGCGCACCAGATGGCATGACCAAGACCCAACGGGGCTTGTTGGCGGGTGAAGCTGGTTGAGCCAGGAATAGGGCGATGTTTTTCAAGGAGGTCCAAAGCCGCTGTCTTGTTCCGGGCTTTCAGGGTGTCTTCAAGTTCATAGGCCACGTCGAAGTGGTCTTCGATCACCTGTTTGTTGCGACCGGTGACGAATACGATGTGCTCAATGCCAGCAGCCCGTGCTTCGTCCACCACATACTGAATAATCGGCCGGTCGACGATCGTCAGCATTTCCTTCGGTACAGCCTTGGTCGCCGGCAAAAACCGTGTGCCAAGACCGGCAACAGGAAGGATGGCTTTGCGGATCGGTTTGGTCATGCCTGAAATTCCAACTCTTGCAAATACTGCCACGCAAGTGGCTCTTTTTAACGTTCGCTCACATCCGACCGCGCGTTACCGCAACACACTCTTGGACGTAACGTTCCCTTGGTATTGGCAATACCCCGGAGAGTATTAACACTGAATGTATCTATTATCTGCGTGAAACGGTTGTGGCGTAAATCACACGTCCGAGGCGGACCGCAATTTAAATCGATTAAAATCAAATCAGTGTTCCGGGCCAGCTGATATTGCAGGTTCCGGAAAAGAAGGTTATTGAACACGCGAATTCACGTCACCCCCATTTACCCGCTCGATTGGGCGGGAAGCTGTTACCCAGCAGACAAAGGATCCTTGATGACTGAAGCCAACCGCACTGTGAACGTGGGGAGCGTTTCCTTCAACAATTCCGCGCCCTTCAGCTTGATTGCCGGGCCATGCCAATTGGAAAGCCGCGATCATGCGCTGGAATGCGCGGCTGCGGTGAAGGAAATTGCGGGCGGTCTAGGAATTCCGGTTGTCTATAAAAGTTCGTTCGACAAGGCGAACCGGACGTCCCTTTCAGCCACCCGCGGTATCGGTTTGAACGAAGCCTTGCCGATTTTCGCTGAAATCAAAGAGACATTTGGTCTTCCGGTCCTGACTGACATTCATAACGCGGAGCAATGTGCTCCAGTCGCTGAAGTGGTCGACGTCCTCCAGATCCCGGCCTTTTTGTGCCGCCAAACAGACCTTCTGGTTGCAGCTGCTGAAACCGGTGCCGTGATCAACGTCAAGAAGGGGCAGTTCCTGGCTCCTTGGGACATGAAAAATGTCCTCCGGAAAATAACGGATTCCGGCAACCCGAATGTGCTCCTGACCGAACGCGGGGCAAGCTTTGGCTATAACACGCTGGTGACCGACATGCGCGCGTTGCCGATCATGGCCCAAACCGGTGCGCCGGTGGTCTTTGATGCAACCCATTCTGTCCAGCAGCCGGGTGGTCTTGGCGGATCTTCCGGCGGTGATCGGGAAATGGTTGCTGTGCTGGCACGTGCAGCCGCTGCTGTCGGTGTTGGTGGGGTCTTTATCGAAACCCATCCTGATCCCGAGAACACGACATCATCAGATGGCCCGAACATGATCGCACTGCGGAACCTTGGGGCTCTTCTGGCTGAACTGAAAGCCATTGATGCTGTTGTAAAGAAATCCGCCGGTACGCCGGCTTGATCGATTGGGCCGCTAGTTTGCGGCCCGTATTGCTTGGGGGAGACGGTGTTAACAATCGCTGCCCCGGACTTATCGCGGTGGTTCTTCCAAATGCTGAGAACCGATGAGCGCAAACGAGGAGTTATTCATGACCGCCATTATCGACATCACCGGCCGTCAGATTTTTGACAGCCGTGGCAACCCGACCGTGGAAGTCGACGTCTTTCTGGAAGACGGATCTTTCGGCCGCGCCGCTGTACCGTCCGGTGCATCCACCGGTGCCCACGAAGCCGTCGAACTGCGGGACGGCGGAGACCGCTACATGGGCAAGGGTGTCCAGAATGCCGTTGATGCTGTGAATGGCGAGATTTTTGAGACGATCGGTGGCCTGGAAGCCGAAGACCAGCTTCAAATCGACCGCGCAATGATCGATCTGGATGGAACCCCGAACAAAGCGCGCCTTGGCGCGAATGCGATCCTCGGTGTTTCACTCGCTGTCTCCCGCGCTGCAGCCCAAGCAACTGGTTTACCGCTCTACCGCTATGTCGGTGGAACCTCTGCCCGCACCCTGCCGGTTCCGATGATGAACATCATCAATGGCGGTGAACATGCCGACAACCCGATTGATTTCCAGGAATTCATGATTATGCCGGTTGGCGCGGAAAGCCTGAGCGAAGCGGTCCGCATGGGTTCAGAAGTCTTTCATACACTGAAAAAAGCTTTGTCTGCTGCCGGCTACAACACCAATGTCGGCGATGAAGGTGGCTTTGCTCCGAATCTGGCATCCACAGATGACGCCATCGGGTTTGTCATGAAAGCGATCGAGACCGCGGGCTACAAGCCGGGGGAAGACATGTTCCTGGCACTCGATGCAGCGTCTACCGAGTTCTTCAAGGACGGAAAATACGTTCTGGAAGGTGAGGGCAAGACCCTGAACCCTGAGGAGATGGCAAAGTATCTGGAAGACCTGGTCAACCGTTACCCGATCATTTCCATCGAAGATGGTCTTGCTGAAGATGACTGGGATGGCTGGAAGGCTGCGACTGATCTTTTCGGCGACAAATGTCAGCTGGTTGGCGATGATCTCTTCGTGACCAATTCCGCGCGTCTGCGTCAGGGTATTGAGATGGGTGTTGCCAACTCCATCCTGGTGAAGGTCAACCAGATCGGCACATTGTCGGAAACACTTGATGCTGTTGAGACGGCGCATAAGGCGTCTTACACGGCCGTGATGTCGCACCGCTCTGGCGAGACCGAAGATGCAACAATTGCAGATCTAGCGGTTGCGACCAATTGCGGTCAGATCAAGACCGGTTCCCTGGCTCGTTCTGACCGGCTTGCCAAGTACAATCAACTGATCCGCATCGAGGAAGAACTCGGTCCGCAAGCTTTCTACGCCGGGCGGTCCATACTCAAAGGCTGATCGTTGTATTCGCGCTGTTCAATACCCCGCAAAATTCTGCGGGGTATTCTTTTACCCTTTGGATTGTATGGTTCTCTTGATTTGATTGGTAAATCGTCGGAGTAATGGTTAATGCATTAACCACGAGTGCAGCGTCAATATTTACAATATATTGAAGTTGTTCTTATACATAGTCAGCGTTCAACACTGGATGATTGGCTGCGTTATGAATGCGATTTCCCAAACCCAAGATGTCATTGCCAATTGGCAAGATCAACACAGCGCGCTGTTTGACCGCCAGAACATCAAGCTGAAGCACCGGCTCGCGGAAACAGGATTGTTTTCCGAGGAAGCTCTTGGAAAGCTGATCGACAAGCTTGAGCCGCATCAATACACCTTGAACACGATGGGCCACGACAAGAATGTCAAGGAGTGGCGCCACGGGGAAATCGGCAGCACCAGCGGGACCGAAGTGATCAATAGTATCCGCAACGGCCGTTTGTGGATGAATGTGTTCCGGATCATGGACATCGATCCGCAATATGATCGCGTTCTCAACCAAATTTTCTCAGAATTCGAGGCCCGTGTTCCGCACTTGAAGACTACAATTCGGAACATGTCTCTTTTGGTGTCCTCGCCGAAGATCCAAGTTTATTACCATGCTGATGTGCAAGGCCAGAGCCTCTGGCAATTGCAAGGGGAAAAACGGGTTTACGTGTACCCGGTAAATCAAGCCTTCCTGACCGACGAGTCGCTTGAAAAAATCTTGATGCAGGAGACGGAAGAGGAAGTTCCTTATCAGCCGTGGTTTGACGAGTACGCCGAGGTGCACGATCTGGAGCCCGGCGAGATGATGCACTGGCCACTTTATGGCCCGCACCGGGTCGAAAACCACGATTGTTTGAACATCTCCGTCACCACGGAACATTGGACGCGCGACATCCGCCACGAGTTCGCTGTTCGGTATGGCAATGGCGTCTTGCGCCGGACACTCGGCCTCAAGAATTTGTCGACGGCACCACGAGGCTTCCACGTTTATCCGAAGGCCGCTGCCGCGCTGGCTTGGAAGCGCTTGAAAATGGAAAAGAAACGGCAGGTCCGGCGGGTTGTCGACTTCCGTCTTGACCCAACGACTGAACTCGGGTTCGTTGATATCGTGCCTTACGTGAAATAGGCCGTCCTGATCACGATGCTGTTTCTGCTTCCACGTCGGTGCGGGTGGCATCGGCGTGCATGATCCCGGCTGCTATGGTTTCGGCCTTTTCAGCACCAGCCAGCACAAACCTCCCGTCGATGATGAAGCAGGGAACGCCCGTCACGCCCGATTCCTGGGCTTTGCCAATCTGTGCAATGATTTTGTCGAGATCGGTCTCGGTCTCGAGCAGTTGCTCGACGAGATCCGATTGCATCCCCGCTTCTTCCGAAATGCGGACCAGAAGTTCGGACTTTGTCAGGTCCTCGCCATCGACAAAATAAGCCTTGAACAGGCGCTCCACCACATCATCCTGAACATCGTCTGCACGGGACCAAAGAATGAGCCGATGACAATCCAGAGTGTTCGGCGACAGCTTGATGGCGTCAAAGTCGAACGGAATTCCTTCTTCCGTGCCAGCCGCTTTGATTTGGGAATAGAAGGCATTCGCCCGCTCCATTCCGCCAAATTTGTCGCTTAGGTATTGCTGCCGGTCCTTACCGGTTTTGGGAAGCGTTGCATCGAGCTGAAACGGATGCCAACGGACTTCAACCGGAATGTCAGGCACTTGTTTGAGCGCAGCTTCGAGCCGGCGTTTGCCGATATAGCACCAGGGGCACATCACATCTGAGACGATATCGATGGTGATTGCTGGCGTGCTGTTCATCCGGGCGACCTTGTGTTTATTACGGTGTAATGCTTTCACCGCCAGACTAGCAGGATGAGCGTCCGGGGGAAATGCCCCAGTGTTCAATCCGAATTCCAGGTGTGAGCCTCAGGGAGCCATCACCGTGTGGGCGAGAATGGAGTTGATCCGTTTTTGTAGTCGCAACGTTCCGGCTTCATTTTTCAAGACAGCCACCGGACCGAGACCGCGGACCAGGCAAACCAAATCTTCATCCCGGCTAGTGGCATCCGCAACGGACAGCAAAGTGCCATTCAGTTCCGCACGATCCTCTGCGGTTGAAGCCGGAATATTGAAGTTTTCCGGAGACAGGCGCATCTCCCAAAGGTCGAGCCCGCGGGCGGCCATCGCGTTGGCTGTCGTTTCCAGATAATGGTCATAGAGATCACAATCGAGACCGCCGACTGTAATCTGTTGCTGAAGCCACATATGACTTTCTGAGAGTACCCGGTCTGCGAGGCGGCGCCTTTTACCGAGTCGAATTGCTGAAGCCAGCCTGCGGTTGAGTGTATCGGGCCGGTTTCGCCCCAAAAGGACATCGGAGGCTCCATTCCGGAACAAGGCAACGACATCTTCTGGATCTTCACACACAGCCAGGACCGGCAAGCTGGCAAATCGGGCATCCCGCCGGATTTGCTGCATGTAGTCGATGGTGTCTTCGGATGTGCTGTCGATGACAACCGCGTCAAACGCCCGCTGCGCCATGAATTCGGTGGCCATGCCCCCGTCAAATGCACCGACAACTTCCACATTGTGGCTGCTTGCTGCCTGCCACTCCAGAAAACGCCCGCTAACCCCAACAACCATTAGGCCGCTTCCGCCGGTATAGTGTGGTGCTGCACCAAACCCGGGGACCCTGCCGAAGATGCGCCGGCGGATTCTGGCTTCTTCCGAACGAAGTAGGGCCCGCTGATGGATGCAAATCAGCATCACCAGGATGTCATCTGGAACTGACCGTTCCAAGATCGCCATCGGTCGCAGCCCGTCGACCGGCTCATCTTCGCTTCCAGTCAGAACATAAAGCGGAACATCGCAGGGCAGAGTTCGGATCTCTTCTGCCAGCCAAAGAAAGAATGGGTGCCTTTTTTCGGTCGGGATGTCTTGGATGTCGACAATAACCGCCGCCGGTAGCTGTTGCGGTGGAGAGAGTGAGCGGTCAAACAGGCCCATCAGAGAGATGTCCTGATCATTCTCCGCGTGGGCAGACGCTGGACGGAGAGGACACCGTCCGACATACCAATAAGGTCCGCGCCAAGAGAGCGAGGTTTCTACGTCCATCCCGTTTCCCACCATCGACCTGCCTTCATCAGGTCCCTTTTGTATTACGCGACAGCCGCAGGCAGTCTTTGTGTGCGAAGTGTCAATCGGTCCCGGCACACGGTACCGTCTTCATTTCGCGGCAGCGATTGCAATATCAACACTCTGTGAGGGATTTTTGCAAGGTCAACTCCCTCAGCGTCAAGATAGGCGAAAAAAGCACCGGCATCCGGCACGTGGCCCGGTTCTGGAACAAGGGCCGCGTACATGCGCGCGCCGAGAACCGGGTCTTCGACAACGAATGCAGCCGCTTCCCGTATTCCGGGATAAGACGAATAGATGACGTCGATCGTTTCCAAGTTTCCGGTGCCCAAGGCATAAAGACCAGGCACGCCAAAACCATTCAGCCCTTCGTCGGTTACAGAGACCTTGATATTCGTGTTCAGATATCCGTTGCCCTCCCAGCGCAGGCGGCGCTGATTGCCGTTCAAGGTCCGCCACCCGATATCGGGCACCAATGGACCGCGGACCAGCAAGGTCGGCATTTGGTCTTCAAATGTCTCAGAGACGGCGATTTCAACTAGGGCTGGCCCGCTTTCACACCCCTCTGGCCCCTGATGCTTTCCCAGGGGTATGGGCCTTGATTTCGCACTCGGCCCTCTTGCCTGGGCAGTCAGGGCAAATTCGTCGGCGATATTGAGATCAACCATTCTCCTGCGCGGCACGAACGTTGTTGGCTGCGGCGAGGAGATATTCCAGGCAGCCAGGAGGGTTGTGTTCATATCGCCAAGCTTACGGTCCAGTGTCTGCGCAAGTGGCCCCGGAGCAAGAACGACATCCGCTTTAACAGCTTTGGCGTGGTCGGCAAGATTAGCAAGGGATGTCGGGTGATGAAGATGAAGTGTTCCTGCCGTCATCAGCCAGGGCACAAGCCCGCCGCCAAGACCCGTCAGCCCGCTTAGGGAATAGGGAAGGACAATGTTGCCCGCTTCCTTGATATGGGCTTCATTGATCACCAAAGTGCCACAGGACGTCCAGTGATTGTGGCATCGGCTGACCGGCATGTTTTCTTCGCCGCTTCGGCTCCAGCAGATGGTCGCCGCATGATCCGCTGGATCCGGACGCAGTTCGCTCCGCTCAAACTGGAACTCATCTCCCATTTCCGCAAGCATTGGCCCAAGCTCGATCAAACCGTCGGGAATGTCTTTGCCAAGGCCAAACACAAACCGGAGCGAGAACAATTCTGCGGCCACGTCCCGAGCAGCTGTTCCAACGTCTCGGGTTTCAATACGGTCTGCCGCAATCAGGCCCTTGGCCCCAATGGAATTCAGCGCATCAAGCACGTTCTTCTGACGCCAGTGGAGCGGGAGCGGCGAGACAATCAAGTCTGCGCGAAGCGCGGCCAAGATCGCGACAACCGTATCCACTGTATTGGGCGATTGAACGCCGACCACGTGATCTTGGGTCAGACCAACTGCGCCATAAAATGCGGCAAGCTTGTCGATCTCACGATCCGCTTCAGCGTATGTCAGACGGCGTGGCGCGCCACCGGTCCAGGTTGCGCGATCCGGCGCATCGACAATGGCGATACGGTCGGGATGGTTTTCGGCGGTTTGGCGGAAAATTTCATCAAGCGGCAAATCGGACCAGGCTCCGCTTTCATGATGTTCATGCACCAGGCTTTCAGGCGTTACTTTCATTTTTCAAGTCGTCCGTAGGTCCGATCAGTTGAGTGAGGTTGACCACCACGTGTCCAGTTCATCCCCATAAAGAGAATGATGGTTCGGTGGCGAAACACGTTTCCAGTGTGCGGCCCAATAGTCGGGCAAGTGATAAAGCGGTACCGAGTAGGCCCCTGAGATCAAAACCCGGTCAAAGGCGCGCACCGCATCGACAAAGTCTTCCCTGGACCGGGCACCGACAATTTCGTCGATCAGGGCGTCAATCGCCGGTTCGCTGGCCCCGACGAAGTTGAAGGATCCTTCAGTTTCAGCAGCTTGTGATGACCAGCGCCCGTATTGTTCTGCGCCCGGAGACAGCGAAGACGTCCAGGTGTTGAACACCATGTCGAAATCGCGCCGCGTGCGCCGATCTTCGAACTGGGACGGATCAACACTGCGAACCGTAGCCTCTATTCCAAGCAATTCCAGGGTCCGGATGTAGGCAAGAGCCAATTTTTCCTCGTCCTCGTTCTTGGACAGGATTTCGAAGCTGAGCGGTTCGCCTGTTTCCTGATGGATCAGTTTGCGGTCTTGAAGCGTGTATCCGGCTTTCTTGAATTCATTCAGGGCCGCACGGAGAACTTTCCGGTCCCGGCCGGAGCCATCCGCGTCCGCCGGCCGCCACGTGCCGTCTAAAACGTCCGGGTCAACAGCATCGGGGAACGGGGCAAGCAACGCGCGTTCTCGTGCGCTTGCAGGCCGGCCGATCGACGACAGTTCGGAATTGTCCCAATAACCGGAAGTCCGTCTGTAGAGCCCATAGTAGAGATTGTCGTTTACCCACTTGAAGTCGAACAGCATCCTGAGCGCTTTGCGGGTGGTTCTGTCGGAGAATTGGTCTCGCCGGGTGTTGAACGCCATGCCTTGCGTTGGCGCCGGAACACCACGAGGTATCTCCAGCTTGATGACATCGCCATCCTTGGCGGCAGGAAAGTCAAAGCCAGTGGCCCAGCGAACGGGGTCACCGAATTTCAGAAAGTCGATGAGGCCTTTCTTGAATGATTCCTGGAGCGTGGTCTCATCGCGGTAGTATTCGACCCGGATCTCATCGAAATTGTCGAAACCCCTTTTTACCGGTAGGTCTTTCGCCCAGTAGTCCGGATATTTCTCATAAACCACCAGCCGGCCAGGCTCGATGGTTTTGAATGTGTAGGGGCCGGAGGCAACAAGCGGTGTGAGGGTCGAGCGGTCGAACTTCTCGGCATCTGTGTGTTTCTTGGAGAAGACCGGGGCAAGGGAAACCAGCAGGGGCAGTTCCCGGTTGTCGCCGTTTTCGAAAACCAGTTTCAGCCGGTTGGGCGCTGTGACAATCTTCTCCTTGATCTGCGCATACCAGTTGCGGAACGGCGGACGTCCCTTTTTCTCTATGATTTCAAGGGAAAAGATCACGTCTTCAACTGTAACCGGCGAACCATCTGAAAATTTGGCATCCGGATTGAGCTCAAACTCGATCCATTCGCGGCTGTCCGGCATTCGAACGCGCTGCGCGAGCAGCCCATAAAGGGAAAACGGTTCTGCGTAAGACCGGACAAGAAGGCTTTCAAAAATATTGTTGCCGAACTGACGTTCCCGCATGCCGCGGGCCGACGTCCAGCCGCCTTGAACAATGAAGGAATTCAGGCTGTTGAAAGTCCCTTGAACACCCAAGGTGATAGAACCGCCCTTCGGTGCATCAGGATTTGCGTATGGAAAAGGCGTATCTGGTGGCAGGGCCGGTTCGCCATGCATGGCGATGCCATGAGACCATTCGACCGAGTCGTCGCCCGAATATGCAAGGGGAGCAAGAAGTGTCGAAAACACATTGGCCATGCCGAGAGAAATGGCAAACAGCAACGTCCGTGCGGTTTTCGCACAGCTGCTTTTTTTTGAATGCCGCGGCCAATTGAACATCTCAAATACGGAAAACCGGTTGATTCTCATTTCAAAAGCGTACCACAAGGAAATAAAGGCAGCGCGCCGAACAAGCAGGAAACTGTTGGATATTCAGAATTGTTTCGCAGATCGGAAAGTGCGTTGCATATCGGTCACCCTCTTGCCCAAATTGGATGTCTTACCATGGAAAACCGACATGAAAGCGCGGCCGGGTCTTGCGGTTGTATGCGGAATGTCACAGAACAGCGCAAAGATTTGCACATCCACGATTGAGGACGTTTCGATGAAGAGTGTTTTGAAAAGAGGATTGATCGCTGGCGCCGCCGCCGCGCTCGTGACCCTGTCTTCTTTCGCAAGTGCTCCCGCAATTGCCCAGGAAGATGAGAGCCCTTGGACAAAAGCGTGTAACGCGAACGAGCAGACCAACAACAAGGAAGTCTGCTTCATATCTATAGAGCTGCGGACGAATACAGGTCAGTTCCTGAGCAATGTCGCCATTCAAGAAGTTGAAGGCGAAGCTCGGAAAAAACTTCTGGTGGCTGTTCCGACCGGCGTTCTGATTCAGCCGGGCGTTCGCATCCAGATCGATGACAGCAAGCCGGTTCAGGGCAAGTACAGCATCTGTGCGCCGAATGCGTGTTATGCCGAGTTGGCAATTGACAGCAATTTCGTCAACGCGATGAAGCAGGGTGGTGGCATGCGGGTCATCCCGTTCAACCAGCAAGGCAAGGAAATCGCTTTCGACGTCACGCTGATTGGCTTCACCAAGGTTTATGACGGCGAGCCGATGGACATTGCTGAGCTGCAAAAGCGTCAGGAAGAATTGCAGAACGAGTTGCAGAAACGGGCTGATGAAGCACGTCAGAAGCTGATTGACGCACAGAACGCGGCCAATCAGTAAGTTCCTTCTTTCAGATGAGATCTGATGAGGCCGGAGCGTACACGCTCCGGCCCTTTTTGTTTGTGTCGTCAAAACAGGGACGAGGCCAACAAAAAAGCCGGACCAAACGATCCGGCATTCAATCTTTGCAGCTAATAATCATAAAGATCTTCAGTGCATCTCCACAACCCGCGGCAGATAAGACCCGTCTGACTGTTCTTCGAAGATCTCTGCAACCTGAGGATGGCGCACCGGCTCTCCGGTCATGTCGGGCACGAGATTCTGTTCGCTGACATAAGCGACATACTCGGTTTCATCGTTCTCGGCGAGCAGATGATAAAACGGCTGATCACGTTTCGGACGAACGTCCTCTGGAATGGCATCCCACCATTCTTCGGTGTTGCTGAAGGTCGGGTCGACATCGAAGATTACCCCTCGAAAGGGATACACCCGGTGCCGAACGACCTGACCAATTTTGAATTTTGCCGTACGCATGAATACTCAATCGCCAACTGCTTGCATGTGCAGGAAGTAGCTTTCCTATTGTGCACATGCAAGGGGTCTAAGTGTCAATATTAGCTCGGTAAACTTGCCGAATTCTAAAGACCGTACACTTCTGCAAGATCGGCATCCTTGGACGCGACAACTTTAGCCAGGTCAACAATCACCTTGGCCTGCTTCCAGGTCGCGTCATCTTGCATCTTTCCATCGATCATGACCGCGCCCGTTCCGTCAGGCATGGCCTCAAGGATCTTTTTAGCAAAGGCAACTTCGCCGGGATCTGGCGAAAAGACGCGTTTGGCAATGTCGATTTGTGTCGGGTGCAGTGACCAGGCACCGAGGCAGCCCATGAGGAACGCATTGCGGAATTGGCTCTCGCATGCATCTGTATCGGAAAAATCGCCGAACGGCCCATAAAACGGCTTCAATCCATACGATAGGCAGGCATCCACCATCTTTGCGACCGTGTAATGCCAAAGATCCTGCTGGTAAGCCGTTCTTGCCGCCCCTTCGGTTGGATCTGCAAGAACTGCATAATCTGGATGTCCGCCGCCAACCCGTGTGGTTTTCATGCCGCGTGAGGCTGCAAGATCAGCTGGCCCGAGGCTCATGCCGTGCATCCGCGGACTTGCAGCGGCAATCGCTTCGACATTCTTCACACCTTCTGCGGTCTCAAGGATCGCGTGGATGAGGATCGGTTTCTTGATGCCCGCCTTGGCTTCAAGCTGCGCCAGAAGCTGGTCGAGATAGTGAATGTCCCAAGGGCCCTCGACTTTCGGCAGCATGATGACATCGAGTTTTTCGCCGACCGCCGGAACAATTTCCATCAGATCGTCCAAAAACCAGGGGCTGTTCAAGCAGTTGACCCGTGTCCATAGCCCTGTTTGGCCGAAATCGTTGTCTTGTGCCATCTGGATGAAACCACGGCGCGCGTCCGTTTTGGCATCGGCGGGAATTGCGTCCTCGAGATTGCCGAGAACCACGTCTACCTTTGCAATAAGATCCGGCACTTTTGCGCGCATTTTCTCAATATGCGGCGGGACGAAATGGATCATCCGCTCCAGGGTTACGGGCAGTTCACGGAAGGGATCCGGCGCGCCAATCGCAAGGGGTTTGTAAAATGCGCTCGGGGTTTTGGTCAAAATGCTGTCCTCCACAATTGTGGCCCTAGCATATCTTCCAATTGTTGCACTGCAACTGCTCCGAAAGGCGGACAGGCGCAGCCCGCTTACGCAGCGTCCTTCGCCGGAGCGGCGCTTCCAGCCGCAGCCCATTTCTTATGGATCCACATCCATTGCTCAGGATGCTCACGAATCCATTCTTCAAAAATCTCATGGATCTGGACTGTGGCCGATTCAATGTCCGCCTGCCGGTCATCTGTGACGGGGACGGAGATTGCGCGCCCTTCTATGCGGAAGTTTACGCCGTTCTTTCGGATCACTCGTCCAAGGACAATCGGCACACCGCAGGAGCGGGCCAGAGAGGCGGGAATCGGGTTCGCATAAGCCATTTGACCGAAAAACGGGACCTGAATTCCCCGGGTCTCGCGAAGGTCACCCATAATGGCGACGATCCCGCCAGCTTTCAGGGTCGACAGGATCTTCCGCGCTGTCTGGTGGCCTTTCGACAACAAACCGCCCTTATAAAGATCCTTACGCAACGAGCGAAGCGCCTTGTCTGCCTCCGGGTTCTTCAGAGCCTGATAGACCCCGGTAATCTCAAGACCACCCATCACCGCGGGTTGAACGCACATTTCCCAATTGCCACTGTGAAACGACACGAACAGCGCGGCCTGTTCGCCGCGAAGAACCGCCTGCGTTATCTCGTCGGCATCGGCCTCGAACCGATGATCCTGATGCAAGAGCCGGTCGATATGGAAGGTCTCGGCAGCGACCCTTCCAAGGTTGTCCCACATCCCCAGAACGATATTTTCCCGCTCCTTGAGCGGCATGTCCGGGTACGCGTTTTTCAGATGCGTCAGCGCCCGTTTGTGGCGAGCATTCATCGGTGCAATCCAGCGCCAGCAACGGCCCATCAACCAGGGAGGCAAAATCCACCGGGAACAGTCGAAAAAGGCCAATCGCCGCTGACAGCAGAAGGCTCTCAAGGTGGTTTCGAAACGTCATTGAAGCAGAGCTGGTCACTGATGGTGGACAGTCCCGGTCCACATGGCCTGAGTTTTTTTCACCGTCCCGTCAAAAGCACACGGGACAAGCGGCTTGCGGAACGTTATGGCCTTGCGGTTCGCCGCAAGACCTGTTTGGAATGCGATCCGGCGCGCCGTCTTGCATGCAGGGGTCAATATCGAAGGCCGCAGCATTATGCAAGCATCGAGCCGAGGTGGACCTCAACCGACCTGCCAATCACAAGTATTTTGAATCCAGTATGCAGAACGTCATCTCGCTTTCCCTACCGTTTTTCGGGTTGATTTTCCTGGGCTATGCGGCCGGAAAAATCAAACAGATCCCGGAAGCCGGTCTCGGCTGGATGAACTTTTTCGTCGTCTATCTGGCGCTGCCCGCATTGTTTTTCCGGCTGTTGTCCGGCACTCCGTTCGAGGAGCTGGCAAACTTCGCGTTCATCGCCGCAACAACATTCACAACGTATATCGTGTTCGCCGTTGCCTTTTGTATCGGTGTTGTCGCCACACGGGGCAGCATTGCCGAATCAACCATTCTCGGGATCGCAGGTGCTTATTCCAATGTCGGCTATATGGGCCCCGGTCTAACGCTCGCGGTTCTCGGAGAAGATGCAACAGTGCCGACGGCGCTTATCCTGTCGTTCGACAACGCCCTGATGTTCATTCTGGCGCCGATGATGATGGCGGTCGCGGGCGCTGAAGATCAAAGCATCGCAGATACGATCAAAAGCATTCTTTGGCGGATCTTCAGCCACCCGTTCATTCTGGCGACCATCGCAGGGGTATTGGCTGCTGCTTTTGAGCTGCAGCAGCCCCAGGCGTTTTCGACACTTCTGGTTTATTTGAGCAACGCCGCAGCCCCTTGTGCACTCTTTGCCATGGGGGTCAGCATTGCAATCCGGCCAATTGGCCGGATCCCGATTGAACTGCCGATTGTTCTAGCGGTGAAACTGATCGTGCATCCGTTGCTGATCTTTATGCTTTTGATGTGGCTCGGCAATATCGATCCGGTCTGGATCGCGACGGCAGTCCTGATGGCGTGTTTGCCGCCGGCGACAAACGTGTTCGTGATCGCCCAGCACTATGGGACTTATGTGCAGCGCGCCTCGAGCTTCGTCCTGATCGGTACGCTTGTTTCGATTGTCACGGTCACCACCTTCATTTGGGCCATCACTACAGGCGCACTGCCGACCGGGTTTGCAGAAGTCATGCGGGGAGGGTGATGTGCCAGAAGCCGACGCATTGTCACTAATCGAGCGGGAACCAACCCAAATTCGTGACGGATTGCTAGAGCTTCGCCGCCTGATCCTCGAGACGGCTGTCGAAACAGATGGCGCAGGCAAAATTGTCGAAACGCTCAAATGGGGGCAGCCGAGCTATCTGACCGAGAAACCCAAATCAGGAACGACGATCCGGATCGCAAAAGATGATACTGAGTTGGGCGATATTGCCCTTTATGTTTCTTGCAGCACCAGTCTTGTGTCGGAATGGCGGGGTCTTTTTCCAGATCTCGCATTCGGCGGAGACCGCAGCCTGCACCTTTCCCTCGCCAAACCCCTGCCTCTGCCGGAGTTGAGGCAGATGATCGGGATGGCCTTGACCTACCACAGCAGAAAGAAATCGCGCTAAAGCACCTACACTGTGACTAGAGTTATGGGCGCAGCTGAAATCCGGTTCCCGGCGCCATCCCTTCGCGCATGAGCAAACGGCGGAAGGGGCCAATCTTGCCGGCCAGATACATGCCCGCGCTTCGGGCGGCCTGAACCGGCAGGAAGTCTGTCAAAAGAGACCGGTTCAAAATATCAACTGCATTGGTCCGAGACCGGATATCGGCCATCCGCTTGTGCTCAAAAGTTCTCAGGGCTTCCGGGCTGCCGATGTCCAGTCCTTTTGCCTGAGCCGCAGCCACAGCCGATATTAAATCCGCAATATCGCGCATGGACAAGTTCAGGCCCTGCGCGCCAACTGGTGGGAAAACGTGCGCCGTTTCCCCGATCAGAGCCAAACGATCTGAAATCACCGACTGGGCGGTCATGCCAGACAGCGGGAAGGTTTGCGGTTCGGAAATCACAGTGAACTTGCCGAGAATTGAGCGTGCCCGGTCTTCCAACTCCCGTGCGAGCAGCGTCTTGTCCATGGTTTTCAACCGCCCAGCGGTTTCTGCCGTCTCGACACAGACCAAAGAGGACTGCCGGCCAGGCAGCGGAACAAGCGTGAACGGTCCGGTTGGTGTGTGGAATTCGGTCGAGATACCGCGGTGTGGCAGCGTGTGCTCGAGATTGAGCACAAGGGCAGTCTGTGGATAGGACCAGCGCTTGACCTCTATCCCGGCCGAAGTCCGCAGAAGCGAGTTACGGCCATCGGCTGCAACAGCGAGATCTGCAGAAACGGTTGTCCCGGGCTTTGTGGTGATAACGGCTTTTTCTTCGGAAAATGCAGCATTTTCAGCGAAGTCATCGACGCAAGTGAGATTTTCCTCAGCGGAACAAGCAGCGGCCAGCACATTGTTCAGTTCGGCGTTGATGATGTTGTAGCCAAACTCTTCAACGCCAAGTTCAGCGCTTTCAAAAAGGGTCTCGGGCGAGCGGATCAGGCGTTTGGATCCATCAATCATGCGCATCGTTTTCAAGGGTTCTGCCGTTGGCAGAATGTCGTCCCAGATACCGAGGTCTTTGAGGAGATCGATCGATTTTTTCCAGAGGGCCGTTGTCCGCGCGTCTTGAGGCGCGTCAAGAGGGGCTACCAAAGCTGTTTTGACACCGGTCTTCGCTAGCGCCAGCGCAGTGATCCGCCCAGACGGGCCACCACCGACAACAACTGCATCACACGTGATTTCTTTCTTCGCCCGGGCCATGCTCGTTTCCGCACTTAAAGACTTGTTGCAACTTGCCTTAGGATGTTGGGCTTTACTGCAGAAAGGTCAACGGGACCAAATCACGCAGGACGGCAAGTCTATCCTCAATGCGTCTACTGAGTGGTCTGCTCCATGAGAAATATCAATTCGTTGGGCTGATTTCCGCGGTAGGTTCTGCACGAAATTGGCAATAAAACCGGCTCAAGACAACACCTATGACTGTTTTGCATTCTCCTGATGGCTTGAAACCGCAGATCGGCGAAACGCAGCGGGGATGGCCGCTTGTTCTTTTGGTCGTCGCGGCGCTGACAGTGAGCGGCTGGTCCTATTTGATTGTTATGGTCGCGGCCATGGTTCCAAGCATGGACATGGCTGAAGCCGGGCCGGGAATGATTCTGTTCAATCAGTTCAATTTCATGCGCGGTTTGCCGGAAGAGGCCAGGGCAGCGCTTGCAGCCCTTTGTTTGCCGGCCGGCGCAACATTCGGCATGCCCGGCGTGGCGTTGACGGGCATCGACATTGCCAAGATTTTCATGATGTGGGCCATGATGGCACTGGCGATGATGCTGCCGTCCGCGACGCCCATGGTGAGGGCGTTTCACCGGTATGTGTCTATTGAGGGCACTCAGACCAAATCAGCCTTTTCGGCAACCGTGGCAGTTGTGTTCGGATATCTCGCTGTCTGGATCGGCTATGCGTTAGTTGCGACCGCCGCGCAGGTTGGTTTGTCCAAAATTGGCGCGTTGTCCGACATGATGGCGCCGGTCAGCATGGCGCTTACCACGTCTGTTTTGCTTGCCGCGGGCCTGTATCAATTCACTCCGGCGAAGCGCGCCTGTCTAGAACGGTGCTGGTATCCCAGATGGTCCTTTGCCCGGAACAGCGGCGAATATGGTGCCCAGTCTGCCTTTCGTGAGGGGCTGGCACAGGGTTGGATTTGCCTTGGTTGCTGCTGGGCCGTCATGACAGTGATGTTCGCGGTCGGGTTGATGAACATCCTCTGGATTGCATTGCTTGGCGCGGTGATGGCTTTGGAAAAAACATTTCCCAGCCGGGCTTTCCCAATTGGGATCGGGATATTTTTGCTTGTGTGGGGCGGTGCACTTGCTCTTGGAATGGTTCTCGGCCAAGGCGCTACTTAGAAACATGGCAGTTTGAAGTGTTTCTCTCCTTTTGCGGTTCACACTGTCATCGATTTGCAATACAAATAGAAGCTGTTGACTCCTTAGCACTCTTATCAGGGCGAAGAATTGGGAGCCGCCGCGCCACGGAAAAAGAAATGCAACTCCGCGCGGATCTTATTGTTTAAACGAGGACCTAGGCCCGTGACGGACGTAACGCCTGGCAAAGTCGCGCCGGAACCCGCGCTGTTTTTAATCCACATTCTGACAGCCTCCGGAGCCCCGATTGCGTTGATTGCGCTGCTTGCCGGTGCGCAGGGCAAATGGGACGAGATGTTTGCCTGGCTTGGACTGGCGCTTTTTGTCGACGGAATTGATGGCCCGCTTGCGCGCAAGTACAACATCGCTGAGCGCCTGCCGCGCTGGTCGGGGGCATCCCTCGATTTTGTCATCGACTATGCCACCTATGTGTTCCTTCCGGCCTTTGCACTGTCCTGGAGCCTGATGCTCTCCAGTCCGTGGAACTGGATCTGCGGCGGCCTCGTTGTGTTCACCGGTGCGCTCTATTTTGCAGACAACGGCATGAAAACGCCGGACGGATCCTTCAAGGGCTTCCCGGCAGGCTGGAATATGGTGGTGTTCGGTCTCATGGTGCTGTCGCCGTCCGAAGCTTTCACCATTGCCGCTGTCATTGTGTGCTGTGTCCTCACCTTTGCGCCGATCCGCTTCGTCCATCCTGTCCGCGTCAAACGCTGGCGCTGGCTGACCCTTCCGGTCACGCTTGTCTGGATGGCGCTCGCAGCGCTTGCGATCTGGGATGGCATGGTGTTGAGCACTTGGGCAGCAATCCTCTTTACAGCTGCCAGCCTTTATCTCTTCTCGGTGTCCGCGGTTCAGCAGCTGATCGATCGCGTGGATTGATCAGCCACTCAACCGGAACCTGTCCCAGCTTTAGCTCCTAATCGACTGTAAACAGTGTGTTCTTCGTTTCGCACTGGCATCGTTGTGGCGGGCTGGATATGGTCTTTGCAACGATCTGCACCAAGTGTCCGCGTGCAATCATGATGAATATTTGTGGGAGTTGATATGGTACAGGCAATCCGTGTGCATGAGACAGGCAGCGCCGAAGTTTTAACCTGGGAGCATGTTGAGTTGGGGGAGCCGGGGCCTGGTGAGGCGCGCATCCGGCATACGGCGATCGGTCTTAATTTCATCGACACCTATTTCCGGTCCGGCCTTTATCCGGCACCCGATGGGGTGCCATTCATTCCAGGAAATGAAGGCGCGGGTATTGTTCAGACAGTCGGTGAGGGCGTTTCCCACATAAAGCCGGGTGATCGTGTGGCCTATGTCGGTCCGCTTGGCGCCTATGCTCAAGAGCGGATCATTCCGGCGGATCGCCTTGTGGTCATTCCTGACGGAATTGATGACAAAGCCGCGGCCGGCATGATGCTGAAGGGCATGACTGCGCAGTATCTGCTCCGCCAAACCTTCAATGTCGGTCCGGAGACAACTCTGCTGTTTCATGCCGCAGCCGGGGGCGTTGGCCTGATCGCCGGGCAATGGGCAGCCCATCTTGGGGCAACGGTGATTGGCACAGCAGGGTCGCAGGAAAAAGTCGATCTAGCGAAGGCCAACGGCTACCAGGATGTCATCAATTACAGAACCGAAAACTTCGTTGAGCGGGTCAAGGAAATCACCGGCGGCAAGGGCTGTGACGTTGTCTATGATTCTGTGGGCAAGGACACCTATCCAGGGTCGCTGGATTGCCTGAAGCCACGTGGGCTGTGGGTCAGCTTCGGTCAATCCTCCGGCCCGATCCAGGATTTCAATCTCGCGTTGCTCGCACAAAAGGGATCCCTGTTTGCAACCCGGCCAACACTCTTCAGCTATATCGCGACCCGCGAACAGCTGGAGACGACGTCCGGCGATCTGTTTGATGTTGTCGCGAAAGGCATTGTGAAGATCGCGGTCAACCAGGAGTACCGTTTGGCCGACGCGGTCCAGGCGCACACCGATCTGGAAGGCCGGAAAACCACCGGCACGACCGTTCTGATCCCGTAAGGACGGTAGAAAATGCGTTCAGCGCGCGCGCAGGAGCTGGCCCGAAACCTCTACAGCCCGGCAATGCGGTACTTTCTTGCCGCTGCCGAGGCTGGGTCTATCCGGGCCGCATCGCGCGAGCTGAATGTTGCCTCGTCCGCAGTCAACCGGCAAATACTGTGGCTTGAAGAAGCCCTTGGCTTGCAGCTCTTTGAGCGCGTAGGCCGGAGGATGCGGTTGTCTCAGGCCGGCGAGGTGCTGCTGGCGCACATCCGGCGGACCTATTCCGACTTTGAAGGCACGGTTGCTGAACTGGATGCGTTGAAGGGATTGCGCCGGGGAACCGTCTCCATCGCATCCGTGGAGAGCGTTGCAGAGCGGTTGTTGCCTGCGGTCATCAGTTCGTTCCGCCGTACCTATCCCGGCATCCATGTCAACGTTTCGGTTTCCTCTTCGCAGGAAGCGGCCAGGAAGGTAGAAGCGGCCGAAGCGGATGTCGGGTTCACCTTCGACCCTCCCGACATGTCGACCCTGACCGCAGCCTTCCATCATGATCTGGTGATTGGCGCGGTGATGGCCCCCAACCATCCTCTGGCGGACGAAAACGGACTGGGTCTTGCCGATTGTCTTCGCTATCCGGTTGCCTTGCCGGCAGAAGGTTTGTCGATCCGAGCCCGGATTGATGTCATTCGGAGCCGAATTCCTGGTGCATCCATGACCTATGTTGAGGCGAACTCCTTGCGGTTGATGCGAGCACTGGCGCGGGATGAGAATGTCATTGGCTTTCAAACGCAGATTGGCTGCGAAGAAGATATTGAAGCCGGACATTTGATCTTTAAGCCATTGAAGGATCAACCTCTTCAGGCTGATCGTCTTTGTGTGGTAACATCGTCTTTGCGCGCCTTGGCATTGGCCCCGGCGATGTTTTTTGATCACGCGGTGTTCGCCTTGAAAGAGCGGCTAGCATCCATTGATGCCAATTAGGCATCATTAAGTACGCAAATGAGCGCTTTGGATCTGCGTCCATTTCAGGCACATTTTTAATCTGATGGATTTTGCGGCACTGCCGCAAGAGGGAGAGACTGATGGGGCGTTTGACAACGCACGTTCTGGATACCGCTTTGGGAGTCCCTGCAAAGGGCCTTAGGATAGAGCTTTGGTCTGCGGGCGGTACACCGGCTCACATTTCGAGCCATGTGACCAACGACGACGGCCGGGTCGACAGTGCAATTCTCTCCGGCGATGTGTTTCAGATCGGAACCTATGAACTCCGATTCCATGCAGGTGAGTATCTGAAACGCACCAATCAAACCCTCCCGGATCCACTTTTTCTGGATATCGTTCCAATCCGCTTCGGGATCGCTGACGCAAACGCGCATTACCATGTGCCGTTGTTGCTCTCGCCGTTCGGCTATTCAACCTATCGGGGGAGTTGAGGGATGCGGGACACGATCCGGTTCATCAAAGGCGGAGTAATCGTCGAGCTGCACGATGTCGGGCCGACCGAGACGGTTCTTGATTATTTGCGGCTCCGAAGGAAGGAAACCGGCACGAAAGAAGGCTGCGGGGAGGGGGATTGCGGTGCCTGCACCGTCGCGCTTGGCCGGGTCATTGATGGCAGGCTGATTTATCAGCCTGTGAACAGCTGCATTCAGCTCTTGGGTATGGTCGACGGCACAGAACTGGTGACCGTGGAGGATCTTGCTCAGGACAAGCGGCTGCATCCGGTTCAGCAGGCCATGATGGAACTTCACGGGTCTCAATGCGGGTTCTGTACGCCGGGTTTCATCATGACGCTGTTCACCCTGTATCATGCAGAAGGTGAAGCGAAATCCCGCAAGACGGTCACGGAATGGCTCGCCGGAAATCTTTGCCGGTGTACGGGTTATCGTCCCATCGTCGATGCTGCGCTGGAGGCTTGTTTCAACCTCGCGGATGACGCGTTCACCTGGCGGTCGAATGAAACTCGTGAGCAACTAAAGAAACTGGCTGACAGCCGGGATATTTTCCTCGGTACCAGTGACAGGTTTTTCTCCTCGCCGGCGTCTTTGGATGGCTTGGCGGCGCTTTATGGTCAGCATCCAGATGCGACCCTGGTCTCCGGTGCGACCGATGTCGGGCTCTGGATTACAAAACATCTGCGCGATCTGCCTAAAACCATCTGGCTCGGTCGGATCGAGGGCCTCGACAGGGTCGAGGAAAGCGAGTCCGGTATTTTGATGGGGGCGACGGCGACCTTTGCCGCGACTGAGGCCGCGATGACGCGAATCTCCCCGGATTTGGGCGAACTATGGAAGCGGATTGGATCAAAGCAGGTTCGCGCATCCGGAACGGTTGGCGGCAACATCGCCAACGGATCGCCGATCGGAGATTCCCCTCCCGCGCTCATTGCACTTGGCGCAACTCTGGAGCTCCAATCTGCAGACACTGATCGCGCTCTGGCCTTGGAAGACTTCTTCATCGACTACGGAAAACAGGACCGTCTTCCCGGGGAATTTGTGACCGGGCTGTTTGTTCCGCGGCCCTCCGCCAATCAAGTCTTTCACTGCTACAAGATTTCTAAGCGCTTTGATCAGGACATCTCATCCGTCATGGCCGCCTTCCGGTTCACTATCGTCGATGGGCGGATCATCGATGCGCGGATTGCTTATGGCGGCATGGCCGGGACACCGAAGCGTGCCAGCGGAGCGGAGGCCGCTTTGAAGGGCGCGATCCTGGAGGATGCATCGACCTGGGCTGCCGCCATTGAGGCTCTCAACAGCGACTTCACGCCATTGACGGATATGCGGGCAAGCGCCGAGTACCGCATGGAAACGGCGCGGGCATTGCTCGCGAAGGCTTTGATGGAAACCGACGGAACGGCAGCGGAAAGTGTCCGCGTTTTGGCAAAGCGGGAGGCAGATCATGACCGCGCCGCTTGATCAGAGCAAAGTGACTGCTCCGCTGAAACACGTGCGGAAACCTTTAGCCCATGACAGTGCAGAAATGCATGTCACCGGCACAGCGCCATACATTGACGACCTCACAGAGGCCGTTGGCACGCTGCATGTCGTTCCGGGCTGGGAGCGATCTGCAGTCCGCGGAAAGATCAGTTCCATCGACCTGACCGATGTAAGCGCAAGTGACGGCGTCGTCGCCGTACTAACATCTGAGGATATTCCGGGAACCAACGATTGTTCGTCCGGCTTTGGCGATGATCCGGTTTTGGCAAACGGTGAAATCCTGTTTTACGGCCAGGTTGTCTTTGCCGTTGTCGCTGAGACGAGGGATCAGGCGCGCAAGGCAGCCCTTAAGGCCAAAATCGAGGTTGCGCCGATCCCGCCAATTCTGACGCAGGAAGACGCGGAAGCTGCAGAAACAATGGTGCTGCCGGACTACCAGTTCCGGCGCGGGTCCCCTGAAACCGGCATGACAGCGGCTGAAGAGGTCTTGTCCGGGTCCTTCCGCATTGGCGGGCAGGAGCATTTCTACCTGGAAGGGCAGATCGCCATGGCCGTGCCGCAGGAAGCGGGCGGCATGCTGGTGCACACTTCGACCCAGCACCCGACGGAAGTGCAGCACACCGTGGCCAAGGTCCTCGGGGTGCCGGATGCGTTGGTCACCGCGGAAGTCCGGCGCATGGGCGGTGGCTTTGGCGGCAAGGAGTCCCAGGCGAACCAATGGGCGAGCCTGGCCGTGCTTGCCGCTCATGCCACGGGCCGGGCATGCAAGGTCCGGCTCGATCGTGATGACGACATGATCATGACGGGCAAGCGGCATGATTTCCGCGTTGACTGGACCATCGGCCATGATGGGACCGGCAAGATCCGCGCGGTCGATATGGAGTTTCTGGCCCGGTGCGGCTACTCGGTAGATCTGTCCCTTGGTGTAAACGACCGCACGTTGTTTCACGCCGATTCCAGCTATTTCTACCCAGATGCGGCAATCCGGTCCCGCCGTTTGAAAACGGACACGTGCTCAAACACTGCGTTCCGCGGATTTGGTGGGCCACAAGGCATGTTGGCGGCAGAGCGCATGATTGATGCGATTGCTATCAAGACCGGCAGGGATCCATTGGATATCCGCAAGCTGAACTTTTATGACGGCGAGCGCAATCTGACACCCTATGGCATGCCGGTAGAAGAATATGCGGTGATGCATGATCTCATCGCCCAGCTCGAAGAGAACTCAGATTACTGGTCCCGGCGCGACGATGTCCGTGATTTCAATGCGGTCAACGCCGTCCTGAAAAAGGGGCTGGCTTTGACGCCAGTAAAATTCGGCATTTCCTTCACGCTGAAACACCTCAACCAAGCAGGCGCGCTGGTTCATCTCTACACCGACGGATCAGTTCATTTGAACCACGGCGGCACCGAGATGGGGCAGGGGCTCTATCAAAAGGTCGCCCAGGTCGTTGCCGAAGAATTTGGCGTGACACTGGACAAGGTGCGGATCACCGCAACCAATACCTCCAAGGTGCCCAACACCGGCCCAACAGCCGCGTCTTCCGGGACAGACTTGAACGCCATGGCTGCAAAACTTGCAGCGCAGGAAATCAAGGGACGCTTGATCTCGTTCTTGTGCGAGCAGCACCAGTGCGGTCCGGAAGCCATTCATTTCGGAGACAACAAGGTCATCATTGGTGATCAGAGTTATGCTCTGGCGGAAGTCGCCAAACAGGCGCATATGGCGCGGATTCAAATGTCCCACGCCGGGTTTTACGCAACACCCGGCATCACCTGGGACCGGGAAAGCGTAACCGGCCGCCCGTTTTTTTACTTCGCCTTCGGTGGCGCCTGCGCTGAGGTCACAATCGACACCATGACCGGTGAAATGACAGTCGACCGGGTTGATATCCTTCACGATGTTGGCCATTCGCTGAACCCTGCGATCGATCTTGGCCAGATTGAGGGCGGGTTCGTGCAAGGAATGGGCTGGCTGACCACTGAAGAACTCGTATGGGATGAAAAGGGCCGGCTGCGCACCCATGCCCCGTCGACTTACAAGATTCCGACGGCATCGGACATTCCCGAGGAGTTCAACGTCAGCCTTTACAACGGGAACGGCAATCCGCAGGACACTGTCTACCGGTCGAAGGCGGTCGGCGAACCACCGGTGATGCTTGCAAACGCTGTCTTCTGCGCCATCAATGACGCGGTGGCGAGCATCGCACCGGGCCAAATTCCAAATCTTGATGCGCCGGCAACACCCGAGGCAATCATGAAGGCTGTCCGGGATGTGCGCTCAAGAAAGGTCTTTGCATGAAGGTCTGGGGGCACATTGCTAACTGCCTGAAAAGCAGCGGCGCCTGTGCCCTCGTCACGGTCGCTGAAACCGGCGGGTCGACACCACGGGAACCCGGCGCACGGATGATTGTGCGGCCGGACGGCGGGTTTTTCGGCACGATCGGCGGCGGTACTTTGGAATTTGAAGTGATCCGCCAGGCAGCAAAGGCTGCAAGCAGCAAAACGGCCGGTTTCGAACTCCAAACCGTTTCTCTTGGACCCGATCTCGGCCAGTGTTGTGGTGGCCGGGCCAAAATCGCGATCGAAGTCTTTGTGTCGGAACAGCTGAAAACCGCGGAACGGCTGGCACTTGAAGAAAGCAAACCGTATCCGTTCGTAACTCATGCGATAATCGACAACGGCTCCGTTCGCGAACGGGAGGTCGCGGATCAAGTGTCCAAAAGCGCATTTGAAATAGTGGACGTGAACGGCAAAGAGCTTCTGATCGAACAATTCGGCGAAACGCGGCGGACACTTTATCTCTTCGGTGCCGGGCATGTCGGAAAGGCACTCGTTCTGGCGCTGGCGCCCTTGCCGTTTTCGATCGTTTGGATCGATAGCAGAGCCGAGCAGTTTCCGTCCGCTGTGCCGGCCAATGTCACGAAGGTCTGCATTTCGGACCCGGCGAAAGCACTCGCGGATGCGCCGGATGGAGCTTTCGTTCTTGCCATGACCCATTCACATGGTCTCGATGAAGAGATCATGGCCCGCGCGCTTCTCGCTCAACGCTTTGAATACAGTGGTGTTATCGGTTCCAAAACCAAGCGGGCCCGGTTCCTGAAACGCCTCAAAACACGCGGTCTGAGTGACAGCGTTCTCTCAACCATGGTCTGCCCGGTCGGGGTAACAACGATAAAATCAAAACACCCGGCTGCGATCGCAGCTGGAATAGTTGTCGATCTGATCGCCCGGGACGAGGCCTGTTATCAACAAGCCGCTGCAAGCGGGAGGCTTGCACATAAATAAGACATGAATAATAAGGCGGCATCCAACCGGGGGACAGTGTGGGTACAGAAAACCATTCAGAAGTGGACACGGCAGCTGCCCCGTTCGCGAGATCTGACAAGGACAAATTGCTGGACGCGCAAGGGCTGACCAAGCGTTTCGGTGATATCCTAGCCAACGACGCCGTCGATCTGACGATCAACAAGGGTGAAATTCACGCTCTTCTTGGTGAAAACGGCGCAGGAAAATCCACGCTCGTCAAGATGTTCTACGGGTCGCTCGAGCCGGATGGGGGCGAGATCTGGTGGGATGGCCAAAAGGTTGCGATAGACAATCCTGCCGCTGCCCGTGAACTCGGCATTGGGATGGTTTTCCAGCACTTTTCGTTGTTTGAGGCGCTGAACGTGGTCGAGAACATTGCGCTCGCACTGCCAAACCCCGGAAACATGAAGGACTTGGCCTCACGGATTGAAACAGTCTCCCGTGAGTATGGTCTTCCGCTCAACCCCAGTGACATTGTTGCCGATTTACCGGTCGGCATCCGTCAGAGGATCGAAATCGTCCGCTGTCTCCTTCAGGAACCTCGTCTGATCATCATGGATGAGCCAACGTCTGTCCTGACACCGCAGGAGGCGGATCAACTTTTTCTCACGCTGCAACGGTTGGCATCTGAGGGCTGCGCCGTTCTTTACATCAGCCACCGTCTCGAAGAAGTTCAAAGGATCTGCCATCACGCGACAATCTTGCGCCACGGTCAGGTTGTCAATGAATGTGACCCCACGAAGGAAACACCCGCAACGCTCGCCAGCATGATGGTGGGCGCTGAAGTAATCGCTGTAAATGCAGCGGCGCAAAAGCCGGCTATCGGGGAGATTCGGCTTGGACTGAACAAGTTGTCCGCACCGGCCGCCACACCGTTTGCAACGGCGTTGAACAACGTATCACTGGAACTCCGTGCGGGAGAAGTTGTGGCAATTGCAGGCGTTGCCGGAAATGGGCAAGGGGAATTGTTCGACGCTATTTCCGGAGAGATGCGCGTTGCCCCCGACATGATCCTGCTGGATGGAGCGCCCTGCGGCTCCAAGAGCATCAATTGGCGCCGGAAGAAAAACGCCGCCTTCGTTCCCGAAGAGCGGCTCGGTCATGGCGCCGTTCCGGGCATGAAGCTCTCCCAGAACATTGTCCTCACGCGGCACAGCACGGGTGACAAGCTGGTCAATGGTGGGATGGTGTCAACGGCCAATGCCGGGCAAATGGAGCAACGGATCAAACAGGCCTTTGATGTCCGCATGTCGCATGATGATCCGGAAGCTCGGTCGCTGTCGGGCGGAAATCTGCAGAAATTCGTGGTTGGGCGCGAGCTCGACCGGCAACCGGGCGTCCTGATCATTAATCAACCAACATGGGGCGTCGATGCGGGAGCGGCCGCGCTGATCCGTCAGGCAATCATTGATCTCGCCCGAAGCGGCTCTGCAGTTCTGGTGATCAGCCAGGATCTCGATGAAATCTTTGAAATCGCCGACAAGATCGCAGTGATCTCCAGAGGCTACCTGTCTGAACCCGAGCCGGCCGCGGATGTGACCCGCGAACGGGTTGGACTTCTCATGGCAGGCGGAGCCGAGACACAAGGGGAGGTCGCCTGATGCGGATCGAACTCGTCAAACGCAAGGAACACAGCGAACTGATGTCGCTGATGTCGCCTCTGATTGCCGTCGGCCTGACAGCTCTGTCGGCCGCGATCATCTTTTCAATTTCCGGCGTTAATCCGGCCCTTGGCCTCTACAAGTTTTTCATTGAGCCCTTGACTGAGCAGTGGTCGCTGGAGGCAACGATCGAAAAGGCAACACCGCTCATCCTGATCGGTTGCGGTCTGGCAGTGTGTTACCTCTCGAACAACTGGAACATCGGGGCCGAAGGGCAATTCGTGGTCGGGGCAATGTTCGGCTCCATCCTGCCGGTGATGTTCCCGAGTTTTGAAAACAGCCTGACCTTGCCTCTGATGCTGATCTGCGGTGTGATCGGCGGGGCGCTCTGGGCGATGATACCGGCCCTGTTGAAGACCCGGTTCAACACCAACGAAATCCTTACAAGCCTGATGCTGGTATATGTGGCCGGACTTCTGCTGGATTATCTCGTTCGCGGTCCGTGGCGGGACCCGGACGGCTTCAACTTCCCGGAATCGCGTATATTTCCGGACGCTGCGACCTTGCCCGAAGTCTTTGGCGGAATGATGAGCCTGGCGACGCCCATCACCATCATTGTTGCGTTGGTTCTCGCACTTGTATTGGCAAAAACCATCAAGGGCTTTGAAATCCGGGTGATGGGCGAAAGCCCGCGCGCCGGCAGTTTTGCCGGGTTCTCCGTAAAAGGGTTGACCATTTTCTCGTTCGCCTTGGCAGGCGGGTTGGCCGGCCTTGCAGGCACCATGGTTGTGTCAGGGTCTTTGAACCAACTCCTGCCGTCAATTTCTCCGGGCTATGGCTTCACGGCGATCATCGTGGCCTTCTTGGGGCGCCTGAACCCGATCGGCATTATCATTGCCGGGTTTGTCCTTGCCTTGTCATACATCGGTGGGGAGGGCGTTCAGTCAGGTCTTGGCGTCTCCAACAAGATTGCTAGCGTGATCCAGGGATTGCTTCTGTTTTACGTACTCGCCTGCGACACGCTCATTCTTTATCGCATCCGCATGGTCTCCCGCCGTGCTGCCAATCCGGCGGGGGAGGTTTCTCATGTTTGAGGCTGTTCTACTTACAGTCATTACTGCGGCAACACCGCTTCTCATTGCGGCTATTGGCGAATTGGTGGTGGAGCGCTCCGGCGTTCTTAATCTGGGCGTCGAAGGCATGATGATCATGGGCGCCGTTATTGGATTTGCAGTCGCAAACCAGACCGGTTCCGGAACACTCGGGGTGATCGGAGCAATCGCGGCCGGTATGGCCATGTCTGCCCTCTTTGGTTTTTTGGTGCTGGTCCTGGTCGCCAATCAGGTCGCGACAGGTCTTGCGCTGACGATCCTCGGTCTGGGGCTCTCCGGCATGATCGGGGAAGCTTATATCGGGGTGCCAGGTCTGCGGATCCCGGAACTCTACATCCCGATTCTGTCCGACATCCCGTTCATTGGACCAGTCTTCTTCCAGCAGGATGCGATCGTTTATATCGGCTTTGCACTTGTCATTGGGGTAGCCTACTTCCTCTTCCGAACTCGGGCCGGCCTGATCTTGCGCTCCGTTGGTGACAATCACGGATCGGCGCATGCGCTGGGGTATTCGGTCTTGAAGATCCGGTTCATGGCGGTGTTGTTCGGCGGGGCCTGTGCGGGTTTGGCCGGTGCCTATATGTCGCTCGCCTATACGCCGCAGTGGGTGGAAAACATGACGGCCGGCCGCGGCTGGATTGCGCTTGCTTTGGTGGTGTTTGCATCCTGGTTGCCGTTCCGCGTCATCATCGGAGCGTACCTGTTCGGCGCGGTCAGTGTGCTCAATTTGCATGCCCAGGCAATCGGCCTTGGGGTTCCATCGCAATTCCTGTCCAGCCTGCCGTATCTTGCGACCATTGGAGTACTTGTGCTCATCTCCGCAAACCGCAGACTGACGCTCGTTAATACACCGGCATGCCTTGGCAAGCCGTTTGTTCCGGACCGGTAGCGCCTCCCCGTTACCGGTCGGGTCCAGCCTGTAGCGATCAGGGCTGGATCAAAGCAAAAAGATCGTACACAAACAGAGATCAAACAGAGGGGACCAAACTGATGAAAT
This sequence comes from Roseibium alexandrii DFL-11, assembly GCF_000158095.2. Lineage (NCBI taxonomy): Bacteria > Pseudomonadati > Pseudomonadota > Alphaproteobacteria > Hyphomicrobiales > Stappiaceae > Roseibium > Roseibium alexandrii. Next base: position 1,259,694 of record NZ_CM011002.1, on the reverse strand, counting down.
CTCTATTGAAAGCAACCGTGGCTGCCGCCGCGTTCCTCGTAGCAGGAACCGCAGCAAACGCGGCCGATGTTAAGGCATGTTTCGTTTACGTCGGACCGGTCGGTGACTTCGGTTGGACCTACCAGCACGACCAGGGCCGCTTGGCCGTTGAAGAGCATTTCGGCGACAAGGTCGAAACCGCATTTCTTGAAAGCGTGGCGGAAGGCCCGGATGCAGAGCGCGCCATTGAGCGTTTCGCGCGTGAAGGCTGCAACATCATCTTCACAACATCTTTCGGCTACATGAACCCGACGATCAAGGTTGCCAAGAAGTTCCCGGATGTGAAGTTCGAGCATGCCACCGGCTACAAGACCGCCGACAACGTCGCGACATATAACTCCAAGTTTCACCAGGGCCGGTACATCATCGGTCAGGTCGCGGCCAAACAGTCCAAGACCGGCGTAGCGGGGTACATCGCCTCGTTCCCGATCCCGGAAGTCATCTCGGGCATCAATGCGTTCATGTTGGGCGCACAATCCGTCAATCCTGACTTCCAATTGAAGGTTGTTTGGGTGAACACCTGGTTTGACCCAGGCAAGGAAGCAGATGCCGCCAAGGCGCTGATCGACCAGGGCGCTGACATCATCACGCAGCATACCGATTCCACCGCACCGCTGCAGGTTGCTCAGGAGCGCGGCGTTTACGGATTCGGCCAGGCATCCGACATGGTCGCCTTTGCCCCGGACGCACAGTACACCGCCATCATTGATGATTGGGCGCCGTACTATATTCACCGCGTTCAGGATGTCCTCGACGGGAAGTGGGAAAGCCATTCCTCTTGGGAGGGCCTTGCCGAGAAACACGTTGTCATGGCCCCATACACCAATCTGCCTGCAGATGTCGTTGAAATGGCCAAAGCAACCGAAGCCAAGATTGTTGGCGGTTGGGAGCCATTCACCGGTCCGATCACCAAGCAGGATGGCACAGTTGCAGCAGAAGATGGTGTGCGTCTCGATGATGGCGCGATCCTCGGCATGAACTGGTACGTACAGGGCGTTGATGACCAACTGCCGCAGTAATTCTGCACCATGAGAGCCGGAGCTGCCGGCTCTCGAACTAAGGATTAGGCCGGAGACAGGCGATCACCTGTTCCCCGGCCTTTTTCTTGATCGGAGAGGTCTGGCAGTCTTGCCAAACTCTCCGATAGACTTGAGCCGCTTCGCACTATTGTATGTACAGCCTGCAGGGCGCGTGTCGTCACGACAGAAGGAATGGACCCAGCATGGAACGCCGCAGCTTTTTGACCGGAGCCGTTGTCACCGGCAGCACGATCCTGGCATCAGGCGCTAACGGTCATGCCGCGTCTTCACAGGTCACACCGGAAAACACTGCGGCAAATCCGGTAAAACGCACTGACGGCTTTTACCTGGCCCTCGGCGGCGGCGCAGCCAAGGCATTTGCGCATATTCCCGTTCTTGAAGCGCTGGATGATCTCGGGGTGAAACCGGAGGCAATCGCAGGGACATCCATGGGCTCCATCCTCGGCGGCTACTATGCAAGCGGAATGAGCGGCAAAGACATCCGGAGCTTTACAATTGATCTCTTCACCCAAAAGGGTCAGTTGCTCCAAAAGCTGTTTTTAACCGATGGCCGGACCTGGGGATCTCTTCTGAATATGGTGCGTCCGTCGATAATTGATCCGCTGGTTTTGTTCGAGACGCTGTTTCCGGACGGGCTGGCGGAGAACTTTGAAGACTTGCAAATCCCGATGAAAGTCGTCGCAACGGACTTTCATCGCCAATCCCAAGCCGTTCTGACCGAAGGTGCGCTCCTACCCGCGATAGCAGCCTCATCAGCGCTGCCGATGTTGCTGACACCGGTCCAGATCGATGGGCGTGTCCTGATTGATGGCGGCTTCGTTAACCCGACACCTTTTGACGTGTTCGAAGACACAGACTATCCGGTGGTGGCCGTTGATGTGACAGGGGCAGATTTTTCGGCGATCGATGGTCTGCCAAGCGGCATGGAAACCTGGATCGGCTCGTTTTCAATCACGCTTCACTCCCTCGTTGCAGCGAAGTTGGGCTGCGCCCAGCCCGATCTTCTCCTGGAACCGGCCATCGGTCATTTCCAAACGATGGATTTCTTCGAAGTTAAGGCCATTCTGGAAGCGGCCGATCCGATCCGGGAGGATGTTAAACGTGGGTTGGACCGGCTGCTGGGTCAAAAGATCTGAGGCAACTGTCCTTGCAAAGCTAGAACGACGCACCGCGTTTGACGAAGATTTCCTTGAGGCGGTTTGCACGGTCATTGGTCCATCCTTCGGGATCAACGGCTGCGGCCCAAGCGTCGATGTAGTCGCGGGCAATATAATAATGACCAAAGCCCGAGACATTGAGTGAAAACGCGGAATCAAGTGCGAGCTGCAGCATGGTGACGACGGGAAACCACCTGAGTTGAGGTGTAACATCCGGAGCGCGTGGAGGTGACAGCCAGCCCGGTTCAAAGATTGAGCTGTCGTAGGTGAAGTTTACAATCGGATCGCTGCCGTAGTTGAGAAACACCATGCGGATAGGACCCCAAGGCGTAAATTCTCCTTCAAGTCCCCCATACTGGTCCAAGACCCGGATCAGAGACCCGTTGCCATAGGTGGGCCGCCAGGCGGGGCTGTCCGGGTTTCGATGATCGCGAACTTCTGACCAGAATTTTGAGAAAAACGGCGACCCGGCCCACATCGCTCCCTGGATGGGGTCTCCCAGCATGTCGAACAAAGGGATCGTGGCTTGAGAATTGAACGCCCCTTGGCTTAGGCCATGCACATAAAACTTTGGCCGGCTATCTTTCGGCAGCGTTGTCCAATGATCATAGACTTTTTCAAAAAGAACGCGTGCTTGATCGACGCCATAGTCAGGATGGGCGAGCAGGGACAAAACACTGGTCAGATACGAGTACTGCGCGGCGACTGTCGCCACATCTCCGCCAAGCATGAAGTCGAGCGTGTCATGAGCGCCCGGATCCATCCATCCACTTCCAACCGGGACGGCGACAACCAGTGTTGAGCGCGAGAAGGCATCTACGCGCTTAAGCTCTTGCAACGCGATTTCAGCGCGTTCTTCCGCCGTTTCGGCTGACAATCGGCCCACATAGATCCGGATTGGATTTCGGACGGCACCGTCAAAGAATTCTCCGATTTCATCTGATGAGGGGGCCGTAGCAACAAATGCCCGGCCGTGCCGCCCCATTTCCTTCCAGCGGATGAGGGATGCTGAACTCCCTGTCTTTTGCGGATCGGGTGGCTGTTCAATATCCGGTTCCATGAGAAGGTCTGCGGCCATGAAGGACGCGTCGGCCGCTTTGAACGCGTTGCGTATCAATGCGCCATCGACCAACGCCCAGAAGAGCCACCCAACAGCTGCAATTGAGACCACGATGCCGACGCGACGCGGCACCAAACGGTCTAATATCCGCTCAACCCGGCGGCGGGCGATCCCAAGCGCCCGGAAGACCAGCCAAAGAACCAGAAACACGCCGAGGGATACCCCGAGAATGAAAAACGGGGCGGCACTTTCCAGCGGCTCCAGTCCAACAGCCTCGCGGGTTGCATTTTGCCAGTTTGCCGCTCGTGAAAGTGAATACACAAGAATACCGGCACAAGCCACCAAGCCACCGATAACCCAAGCTGTTCGCAAGCGCCCCTTGAGCCCCGGAATTTCCATGTAGCGCCACGTCGCCCGGACAAGAAGGGCCGCTTCATAACCCAAGCTTGCGACAATTCCTGACAAGAGGCTTTGCACCAAGGGGTCGCGTGGCATCAAAGATGGGGTCAGCGAGGCACCAAACGCGCTGATTGCAACAATTGCAGCAAACGTGGACATGTTGGACATCATCCAACCGGGCAGGCGGTTTTGAGAATGCGGCATCAACGTCTCCGGAAGGCGCGGGCATATTTTCTATGATCGGTTTAACATGCCATTAGTAGTACCGCGTTTTGTCAGGGATAATATCCTTGGTGAAGAAAATGCCATATAATGGATTCAAGTGCAGTTAACTGTCTGCGCTCATTGTCTCCCAAACGACGCTTGGAAATTCGCTGTCTGGCTTCCACCAGGACTGCACCCGGGACGGTGAGGCTCTGTCTCCCGGCCGCGTACCAGCGTGGTTCTGCCTGAATATAATTGAGTTTTGTGGAACAGTTAGCATGACGTACCGGCCTGGCTATAGCCGTTACATACTTCCTTTGGTCGTGATCGCGATTACGTTTGCTCTGTCGTTCAGCGCAGTCGTGATGCTTCAGAAACGGCAGGATGCGAAGGTAAAAGACGACGCTCTACATGCCCTCATTACGTCTTCCAGCCTGCTCAACACGCATCGGCTGGAAAGCCTTTTGACGAGTGCGCTTTACAACTCCGATTTCGAGTATCAAGCCCGGGTCGCAAGAGCTTTCGTCCGCTTTCAAAACGCCCTGAATTCCTGGCACGTGAATCCTCTACTGGAATTTGGCCCGCAAGCGACCCTCATAACGCGTAGGCTTGCAGACGCCAAGGAAATGGCTGGGTCAATTGAGCCACTGATCTCCAATCTGGAAAAAAGAAGTTCGATTGAACAGGCGCTGGCAAAAGTCCACCAGATCGGCACGTCGTTGAACCAGATTCGGCATTTGGCCGAAAACCGGATGTCGTCAATTGCACAGGAAAGCAATGCGGCCCTTAATCGCCAAGCCCGTATTCAATCACTTCTTGGCGCTGGATTGATTGCAAGTCTGAGTGCCTGGATTTTCTTGCTATTCCGGCGATTGCGGCACTTCGCCAACGAAAGAAAACGTGATGGGTTCAATCTTGCCCGTGCAACCGCAGAGATGAGGCACGACCCGGCCACGGGGCTGATGACACAAAAGGTCTTGATCGAGAAAATAGAGGAAATGCAGTCCAAGCGTCGCGACGATCAGGATTTGGTCGTCCTTTACCTTGATCTGGTTATGCCCTGGACCGGATCAGGATCTGCAAGTGAAACTGATCACAATGCCATTCTCGCGGCCATTGCCGAACGGATCCAACACCAGATCAATCTTGGGACCGAGACAGCATGTCTTGGACGGGCAAGTAGCAGCGGTTTCTTCGTTGCCATGAAGATGGATCAGGAGAGTGAAACAACGGCCTTGGAGGTCACCAATCGCCTGCGCGATCATATTCACAGGCCGGTTGCAATTCGCTCCGGTATTTATCCCGTAAACAGTATCGCGGGGATCGCCTATATCGACCAGGAAGAACGGGACCCGGGTGCGGGGCTGCAAAACGCCTTGTTGGCTGTTTCGGAGGAAATAAGGACGGGCCGCAGGCATGTCGGGACATACAAGCCGCCCATGCGAGCGGTTGCGGAGCGGCAATCCGGCATTTCTCGCGCATTGCTTCAGGCACTCGAACAGGAAGATTGCCTGCCGCATTTTCAACCCCAGTTTAATATTAAGACCGGGCAAATCGTTGGGATTGAGGCCTTGGCTCGCTGGTATCATCCCCACCTCGGCTGGATTGCACCTGCAGAGGTAATTCCGATCGCCGAGCAGAATGGCTTGATCATCCCATTGGAGCGCAAAATCATCGAAACCGCCTGTGCCCAGGTCCAGCTTCTGCCCGGAGACGTGGATCTGGCGGTCAATCTCTCTGTCCCGCACATGCTCCATGGGGATGTTGCCCCGATGATCGAGGACTGCTTGAACAGCACAGGTTTGTCCGCCGAGCGGCTGAAGGTAGAGGTCGCGGCTGGCCGGCTCCTTAACACGTTCGACCGTGTGCATGGTTGCCTTGAGGATCTGCGAGCACTCGGCGTCACCCTGTCTTTGGACAACTTTGGCACTCCGGCGTCCGCATTGTCCGGAATCCTTCAATACAAATGGGATGAAGTGAAAATCGACACGTCCCTGACGAAGATCTTGCGGGACGGAGACGCGGGCCATGGCCTTATTGCGATGGCGCTGACCATGGTAAAGACGCTTGAGTCTACGGCGCTCATCGAAGGAATTGAGACGATCGAACAGCGCGATATGCTGACCGCACTTGGCTGTGAACTGGGGCAGGGGTATCTCTTCGGTGGCCCCATGGCGATCGACGATTTGAATGCGCTTTTCTTTTCCGATCAGCCAAATCTTGCGCGGATGCTGATGTGATTTCAGGAGTGGTCGGTCAAAGACCGGCAATCGCCGCTGTTCGTTCCAAGGTCCAGTACATCGCGAGCGTTCCGATCACATAGGTCGGAACAAGCTCCGCCCATCGTGGAAATCTGAAGCGCAGAGCCGCCAGCAGGTTCAACGCTATCAAGATTACGGACACAAAGGCCAGTTGCCCGAGTTCAACGCCAATGTTGAAGAACAAGAGGGCGATCGGGATCTCATTTGGCGGCAGGCCGATTTCCGAGAGCGCACCGGCAAACCCAAGGCCGTGCAACAGGCCGAAGGCAAAGGCAACGATCCATGGATACCGGTAGGTTAAACTGATCTGGCCACGTGCGGCATGGACAATCTCGACACAAAGAAAAACGATCGACAGGGCAATCGTGGCTTCGACGGGCGCGGACGGCAGGTTGACATAGCCGAGTGTTGCAAGCGCCAATGTGATGCTGTGCGCGATTGTGAAGGCGGTGATGGTTTTGACCAAACGCCAACCGTTGCGCACGACAATCATCAGTGCAAACACAAACAGAAGGTGGTCCAGTCCTTCGAGAATGTGTTCAAAGCCGAGTTTCGTGTACCGGGTGGCTGCCTTCACGATGGATCCGGACCCGGCAAGATATTCTTCAAGATCAACAACAATTGCGTCGCCCTGACGTGTGGCGAGCCTGGTGAGTGGCTCTTGCTCGAACCAGCGCACGGTTAGCAAGGCACCATCGCGTTTCCATGGGAGGACGAGCTGGTCGTCAGACGTCAAACTTGTTTCGCAGGTGAAGCGGAAGAGTACATGGTACGCCCCACGTTCTCCGCGCGGTGATCCTTCAAAGGTGCACTGGCCCGGCAAGACAGGTGTGGTAATTGCGCTGGCAAGGCGCGGCGGAACCTTGGAGAGAAGCTCATACGCACCTGGAGCTGTTTCTATCAGCTCGGCCTTATCGACACCCAGCGAATGTGCTGATGCCGGCGCAGGCCAAAACCAAACCGCCAAGGCCATCCACACGAACGCGGCAACCGGGAAGGCCTTAGTCATTCCGCCCGCCCTCGACCGGCTCGACCACAACAAGATAGTTTTGCCGCATGTCATCAATTGCTGCATCCAAAAGCTCGTTGGATTTGGCCGAGAGCCAATGGGTCGAGATCCAGTCCTTGGCAAGTTCATAAGTTGGGGTGCGCGGCCGATTCCGATTGATCACACGAAGAAAATGGATGGATCCAGCTGGAGATACATAGGGGCCGCGCCAGTCCCGGTCGACTTCGGTTACTGCAAGCAAGTCCTTGGCAGATTCGACGCCAAAGAGGCCCACAAGCCGCCGTTGATCGAGAAAACGCAAACGGTATCCGAGCTGAGTATCCAAGCCGCCAAGGGCGGAAGGATCTTCTGCCTGATTGAGCGCGTCCAGAATACCGTCTGGCACCGTATCAGGATCTGAGAACATGACATGGTTGAAATCGAAGCTCGGCGGACTGGTAAAGGCGTCCAGATTGGCTTCAAAATGGGCGCGCAGCTCATCTTCGGCCGGTTCGGGTATGTCGCTGCCGATAAGGAAGCGCATGTTTTGAACAAGCAATGCCCGGACCCGGGAGCTGTCCGTAAATCCGCGGGCTTTTGCCTCGCGAACGAGGATTTCCTCCTCAACAAAGGCATCGACGATGCTCTGTTTGTCGTCATCGGTCAATGACCGAAGGCGGAGGTCTTCTTCCCGGGAAAACAGGTACCTTTGGGCTTCCGCATCAACAACGATCACCTCCCGCTCGTCTCCGCCAATCATGCCTTGCGCAACAAAGAGACCAGCTGCCAGAAGCAGGAAATGCAATAGAGGTTCGCGGAAAAACCGCCAAAGGAGCGAGACTTCAGATTGTTCGCCTTCTTGAATCTTTTCGGCAGAGGCCTGTGAGGTCATGCGTCTTCCTTAGAACGCCGCAATGGAGGGGGCTGGTGCAAAGTTTATCGCGAGCATCATGGATGAAACGGCCGCAATCCAGGCCGTTCCAATCCGGAACGCGACCGGCAACATGGCCCACTTAATCCGCTCGTTGAGTACAACGACAAGTCCGGACAGATAAAGCATCAAGATATTGAGCCCCGCCAAGGAACCGCTCATCGTCACGAAACGGTCCCACCACAGCCCGCCATTGGGCACAGACATTGCCCCGAGTAGAAGCCCCGCGATCGCAACACATACAACAGCGCCAGGAAAAAGCCGATTGGGCGGAAGCAGCTGCCAGGGCGCTGGTGGCGATGGCGACGGTGTAGGCAAGTGTGTCTGATACATCGCCGCCGGACCAGAAAAAACCGGCGAAGGAAAAGGCGAGAAAGGCTGCCAGCAACCAGCGCACCTTGTCCCTTGGAAACCCGCCGATCAAAAGCCCGGCACCGAGGATCAAAAGGATCTGTGCGGGCGATGAGAATGGATGCAGCAGGCCGACATAAAAGCCTTCAATCCCTGGAACCGGACTATGGGCTTGCGCCGCCCCGGTTTGAACGATGAGGATCCAAAAACCAATTCCGGCTGCCCGCATGCTCAGACGGCACCAACCAGAAAGGCTACGCCGGCCAGGGATATGACACCGCCGGCACCCCGAACAGCGATCCGGCCAGCCGGCCATTTGACGAGAATGCCGAATGCGATCCCGATCATGTGCAGCATGCCGGTTGCAAGGACGAACCCGATCGCGTAGGCAAAGACATTGGCGGAGACGGGCAGCTCTGTTCCGTGGGCATACCCATGGAAAATCGCAAACAGGCCGACGAGGACGGCAGAGACCCAGATCGGCGCTCGAACTGCCAGCGCGATCATTAGGCCCAAAACGACAGCTGAAAGGGCAATCCCGGCTTCAACGGCAGGGATCGGGACGCCGAGAATGCCAAGCACCGCCCCGAACGCCATCACGAGGGGAAAGACGATCGGCAGGATCCAGATCGACGGCGCCCCAAGGAAGGCGCCCCACAACCCGACAGCGACCATGGCAGCAACGTGATCCCAACCAAGGATTGGATGCGCAAATCCGCTGATGAACCCGCCGCCATATCCGTGGCCGGTATGCGCCAGTGCAGGCGCCGCCAACGCAAAGGAGACAAGGACAAAAACACTTGAATAAACAGTGGCTCTGGAACGCATGAATGACCCTATTCGTAAGTGGTTTGGTGTCTGCGGCCTGCAACTCTAACCGATGGTTGTTCCGCCAGCTAGGGCGCGCCCAAACTAAACAAGCCCGGCCAATTTGGCCGGGCTTTTGTATTGGATTGGTGCGTTCCGATTTTGGCTTACCGGCTCATCCGTCAATCCGCTCCGCGAACCGGGATCGCTGCATCCGGTTTTGGATGAAAGATCCGCTGTACTGCGAAGACGGCTGCTGCAATCCCGACACCGATCAGGTCGGATATAAGACCGCCTTCGATCATCAACAGCGCTGCTGCAATCAATCCGATCCTCAGGAACCAGGCTGCTACCGCGCCAAGGAACCAGCCTTGAACAGCAGACGACAACAGGAACACACCGACCACTGCGGTTAGTGCCGCGCGGCCGATATCGAGCACCGAGCCATCCATCAACAATGCGGAATTGTAGAAGAACATGAACGGCACAATGAAGGCTGCGATACCGATCTTGAACGAGGCGACCGACGTTTCCATGGGGTTTGCCCCCGATATCCCGGCTGCCGCGTAACTCGCGAGGGCGACGGGCGGTGTGATTGCGGAGAGGACCGCAAAGTAGAACACGAAGAAGTGCGCGGTCAGGAGCGGAATTCCGAGTTGAACAAGCCCCGGTGCCACCACTGAAGCGGCCACTGCATAAGCGGCTGTTGTCGGCATGCCCATACCGAGCAGGATCGAAATACACATCGCGAAGAACAACGCCAGAAGTTGGCTGGTGTCGGCAAGGCTGAGCAGCAGCGACGAGAACCTTGCACCAACACCCGTCAGCGAGATTACGCCAACAATAATACCTGCACATGCACACACGGCGATGATCTGAACCGACATTGTTCCGGCGATCTCAAAGGCCCTGAAGATGGACCTGGGACCCATGCGATAGGGCGTGAGCCAGGAGACAACGGCTGCAGACATTGTTGCCAGAGCGCCAGCCCTGATGACGGAGTACCCCATGAAAAGCGCGTAAATCAGGATAATGATCGGCAAGAACAGGTAGACCTGACGCACCATCTGGGAGAATTTCGGCAGCTCTTCAGATTTCATGCCGCGCATGCCGAGCTTTGCAGCTTCGAAATCGACCATGAAGTAGACCGAAACGAAGTAAAGGACGGCCGGGATCAGAGCGGCAATGGTGATTTCCGTGTAAGGAATACCCGTGATTTCCGCCATGATGAACGCGCCGGCACCCATAATTGGCGGCATGATCTGACCACCGGTCGAGGCGGCCGCTTCAACAGCGCCTGCGGTCTTGCGGTGATAGCCAACCTTCTTCATCAGCGGAATGGTCAGCGAACCGGTGGAAACCACGTTACCGGCGGACGTTCCATTGATCATGCCCATCAGGCCGGACGCAAAGATCGCCACCTTCGCCGGACCGCCACGGGCGCGCCCTGCTGCTGCGAAGGCGAAGTTGACGAAGTAGTCGCCCACTTTCGAAGCCTGCAGGAAGGCCGCGAAGATAATGAAGAGAATGATGTAGGTCGACGAGACGGCGGTCGTCGGGCCCAGAATACCGGCGTCGGTATAAACCTGACTGAAGAACCGCTGCCAGGTAATTGGCGGTGAATTCAGGAAGCCCGGCAGTTTGTCGCCAATGAACACGTAGCATAGGAAGATTGCCGCAATCACCACAAGTGCCATGCCGGCGACGCGCCGTGTCAATTCCATGATTAGTGCAGTGCCGGCAACAGCGGCAATCGAGATGCCGATCGGCGCGAACGGCGTGCCGGTCGAATTCCGCATCAATGTGCCATAGATCGTGATCAGATAGGCCGCGACAGCCGCACCGCACACAGCGAGCACGACATCCGGAGCCGCGAGCCCTGATCGTTCCCTTTGATGGAACCAGGAGAGGATGATGGAGCCGGCCGTTGCTACGATCAGCGGCAAGCCGAAGAGGTAGGTCTCGCTGAACCTGATCCCTTCATCGATGCCGTTCCACATTTTGCCGCTGGATATTTCAGCGGCGAAGGAGAAGGCCATGCCAAGCGAAAACAGGGCAGGGATCATCAAGGCATAGGCGGCATAGCCAAGAATTGGCGTTTCCTGACCCTTTTCAGGAAAATCAATCCGGCCGGCAAACAAAAGGAACCCGAGCGCGAGCGCTCCGGCTACGTGGACAATCCGGAAGTTCCAGGTTTCCATCGGGAACGTGGGCAGGAATGGGATTACGATGCCGGTCCATTCGGAAATCGAGAGACCGTTCAAGGCTGCCATGTGGAAGGCGGCATAAAGCGCTGCGAAGGACGTGATGAACATGAGGGATTTTCCCTCATACAGCCGCCGGTTTACCTCAACCGGTTCCTCATCGACGCCTTGCGCGATCAGATGATCGTCGTCTTCGGCTGGTGTTGTCTTGTCGGTCATGGTCCCCCGCGCCTCCAGCTGCGTCAGCCAGAGTTTATCTTGTCGTTGAAGTAAGGGCCGCGCAAGTCCCGCGGCCCTCCTTTGGTTTTTTGTAAAGACGGTCTTAGTTGCCGTGGATCATGTCGGCCGGAATATCGGCACCAGCATTTTCCGTGAACCACTCGGCTGCACCCGGGTGCCATTTCAGAACTGTGTTCTTTGTCCAGTTCTCCGGCAACGTGGAGCGAGCGGCCTTATGGATGTTCACCATACGGTCGTTGTCGGACATGACGACGTTGACTGCTGCCTTGACGAAGGACGCCGGCAGGTCGCAGTTGGCAACCGCGAAGTTCCACATGGAAACAGAGCGGGCATCTCCCTGCAACGTACTGTAGGTATCGCCTGCAATTGCGAACTCAGAAACCGGGAAGGCTTCCAGGATCTTGGCCTGCTCTTCTTCCGTGAACTCGATGATGTTGATGTCGGTCTGCACTTCGAGCTGGCTGACAGCCGGAACCGGAACGCCTGCTGCGAATGCGATCACGTCGAGGAGGCCGTCCTGCAACTGCCCACCAAGGTCGGACCAGCCACCATTGCGGCGATCAAAGTTCACGCCAAGCTCTTCCATCATACGCGGGAAGTAGGTGTCGGAGGTGGAACCTGCCGGACCGAAACCGATTTTTGCACCATCCGGAATATCGGCAATCGATGAAATGCCTGAAGAGGACAGAGCCGTGATTGAGAACGGGGTCTGATACATCGGGAACATGGCGCAGGCGTTGGTCATCTGCAGGCCCGGTGCGATCGGATTGGTGCCAGCAAGAGATTCTGCAGCCGGACCCATGGTGGTCATGCCGAACTGTGCGTCACCGGTGTGAACCAGAGCCATGTTCTGCATCGGGCCGCCGGTGACTTCACCGCCGCCGGAAATGCCGAGCTCTTCTGCAACCAGGTTTGCCCAGCCAGAACCGTAGGCGAAGTAGGTGCCGCCCTGAGACGCGGTGCCGACGGTAAAGCTTTCAGGCCAGCCGGTGCGATCCTCATCCTGGGCAAAAGCGGACGTCGCGGTCATAGCTGCGATTGCAACCGCGCCAGTGATCATGGTGAATTTCATGAGTTCCTCCAAAGATTATTGTTCCGAGCGGAACGGGCACGGAGTTTTTGCGGATTCCTGCTGACCAGAATGAATTGGACCGGCGCTCCTCCCAAAGCGTGCCGCTCTGTAATCAAGTGCGAACGTAGGAAAAGGCAAGCTTACGCGCCCCAAATAAATGATGATTGTCGTTGGGGAAGGGTTATTTGGGTGGAGACGGTGACAAAGCGGTCAAGACGTGTCCCGAATAGGTGACACGTCATCGGTTCAGTTCAGAATTCAGATTTCTTCAGAATAGGCCTTCCGGGAGAGATCGTGCTTCTGCATCTTCTCATAAAGCGCCTTTCTCGAAATCTTGAGCGCCTCATAAGTCTCCTTGATGCTGCCACCATGGGCCGCAAGCGTTGCCGCAATCAAAGCCCGTTCATGTTGGGCCATGTGATCTGCAAGACCGAGGTCTTGGTGTTCAACGCCGCTATGATCATCGCCAGAGGCGAGCCCCAGAACAAACCGGTCGGCCGCGTTGCGCAGCTCGCGGACATTTCCCGGCCAGTCCTGACTGACGACTTTTGCCAAAACACTATCCGGTATTTCTGGAAGCTCCCGCTTGAAGCGGGTTGCCGCGTCTGAGACCAGTTTGGAAAACAGGAGCGGGATATCTTCCCGGCGGGCACTGAGAGGCGGCACGGTAACAGTCACAACATTCAGCCGGTAAAGGAGATCGGACCGGAACCGCTCGGCAGCCGCTTCCGCAACAAGATCCTTTTTAGTGGCTGCGATGAACCGGACATCCAGTTCCACCGGTTCATTTGACCCGAGCCGTGTGACCACACGGTTTTGAATGGCGTGCAGGAGTTTAGTCTGTAGCGGGAGTGACAGGCTGTCGATCTCATCGAGAAGAACCGTTCCACCGCGGGCTGCCTCAAAGCGGCCGGTTCGAGCCCGCATTGCCCCCTGAAAGGCCCCTGCCTCATGGCCGAAAAGCTCGCTTTCAACCAGATTTGCGGGAAGGGCACCGCAATTGATGTGAACAAACGGCATGGATGCGCGTAAACTGGCCTCGTGGATTGCCCGGCTGGCGACTTCCTTGCCAACACCGGTATCGCCCATAATCAGCAAGTCCACATCGGCAGCCGCTACAGCGCTTACCTGATCCCTCAAGGCTCGCATAACCGCGCTGCGTCCGTGCAAAACCCCTTCGACAGCATCCCGTGCACCAACCTCCCGGCGAAGCGAACGGACTTCAACGGTCAAACGGCGCTTGTCCAGCGCACGGCGCACGGTCTCGACCAGGCGGCTCGGCGGGAACGGCTTTTCAATGAAATCATAGGCTCCGTCACGCATTGAACTGACGGCGAGTTCGACATCTCCGTGGCCGGTCACCAGAATAACCGGAAAACTCGGGTCAATTTCCAAAGCCTTGCGCATCAAGGTCAGTCCATCGGTTCCCGGCAAACGAATGTCGGTCACGAGAATACCGCGAAAGTCGCGCGTTACATGCTGCAGCACCTGGTCAGCGTTGGGGAAGCACTCAACCTCAAGCCCTTCGAGCTCAAGGCTTTGTTTGGCAGTGAAACGCAGATGTTCTTCGTCATCGACAAAGAGAATTTTTTGAGTGCTCATTCTGCGGCTGTTTCCTGCGCGCGGGCTTCCAGGTTCTCATTGGCTGTCTCTCCGGCCAGAACAAGTTCAATCGCAAATATGGCGCCGCCCTCATCATGATTGGAAACCCGAAGCGCACCCCCGAAATCCTTGACGATGTTGTATGAGATTGAAAGGCCTAACCCCATGCCTTCGCCCGGCTGCTTGGTTGTGAAAAAGGGGTCGAAAACCTGGCTCATCTCATCTTCCGAGACGCCGGCGCCGTAGTCCCGGACCGACAGCACACAAGTGTCGGCATCTGTTTGAAGTGCAATGTCGATCTGGACGGGTTGCTGTTCCTTCATAGCATCAAGCGCATTCGTCAGAAGATTGACCACAACCTGTTGCAAGCGGATATGTCCGCCCATAACCCAGATCTCTTCATCGGGCTTAGAGAAATTGAGTTTGGCGCCGCTCCCTCGGAGCCTGGGTTGAAGGATCCCAATCGCATCATTGACGATCTGAACCAGAGCGACAGGGCGAACCTTTTCCATCGGCCGGCGCGCAAAATTCCGCAAATGCTTGGAAATTGACGCCATGCGATCTGTCATTTCAGAGATGCGGCTGATGTTTTCCAGGGTCTCGGATGTTCTTTGTCTTTCCAGAAGCTTCAGAGCATTTTCCGCATAAGACTTCACGGCGGCAAGGGGTTGGTTGAACTCATGGCTGAGCGCTGCGGACATCTGACCAAGGGCTGCCAATTTGCCCGCTTGCACCAGCTCAGTCTGGGTTTTCCGCAATCGGGTTTCAGCTGCCTTGCGTTCGGCAACTTCATCCAAAAGCTGAGCATTCGTCCGATTGAGATCCGCGGTTCGCTCCTCAACCCGAACTTCCAGCTGTTCCTGTGCGGCCTGCTGGGTCAATAGCCGTTCAAGAAGCTGCGCGCGACGCTGAATATAAAAAGCGACGGCCAATCCAATCAGCATGATCCCGAGGACAAGGATCAAAACTGCCGCAAAGGCTTGCGTTCTTGCTCTAGTAGCGGAAACCAGGATACGGACGTTCCACCCGGCATCGGAAATGTATTCCGAGCTGCTGATATAGCGATACCCACTTGGTTCATCTTCAATCGTGATGAGATTGAGATCTTCGGTGAGAGGTTCAACCGTATTGACCAGGGGAAGAAGCCCATCTGCCGGGTATTGCCGGTTCGCCTGAATTTCAGCGATCTCGGTTCTTGTCAGCGGACGCAGGGTGCGGAAGTGCCAATCCGGCCGGCTGGCCATGAAGACAACACCGCGGAGGTCAGACACAATGATCTGATGATCTGCATTGCGCCAAGCCTGTTCAAACCCATCAACGGTGAACTTGACTGCGACAACGCCGATGACACGCTCATTGTCCTCAATTGGGGCAGCGAAGAAATACCCGCGTTCCCCGGAGGTCGTTCCAAGCGCAAAGAAACGGCCGGTTCCCCCCTCGAGTGCCTGAGTAAAATAGGGCCGGTAAGCAAAGCTCCGCCCCACAAAGGACAGCTCTTTTTGATAACTGCTGGCAGCGAGCGTCATGCCGGACACATCCATTACATAAACATCTGATGCTTTCAGACGATACGCAGAGAGCCGGAGGTCTTCGTTGACCCGCTTTAAAAGTTCAGGGTCTGTGGGCGACTTCAGGAGAGCAACCAGGCTCGGGCGCTCGGCAATCAGCGAGGGCAGGGGTTCATAGCGCTGCAACGCGCCTTTCAACCCTTCGACAGTCAGTTTCAGGGTTGCTTGTCCCTGCAGGCCGGCCTGTTTTTGAAAATACGTCTCAATGACGGGTTCCGACAACACTGCAACGATCGCGGACAGCAGCACAAACCCGGCGAGCACCCGCCCGGACGTTATCTTGAACAGTTTCGAATGTCGTCTTGGCATTCCAAGAGCTTTCCAAAAAAGGCCTACGCTTCAATTACCTTGCACATGTTGCCATACGTGGGAAATCACAACAGATCCTTCACCAACGGCCGAAGCAACCCGTTTCACCGAACCAGCTCGAACATCGCCAACGGCAAACAGACCGGGACACGATGTTGTATATTGTGATTGTTCGCCAACTTTATCGCCTGTGAGCACGAAGCCGCGTTCATCCAGGTCGCAGGTTTTTGATAGCCAGTCTGTGTTGGGTGCTGCACCCACCATGATGAATGCAGCGGGACAATCCAGGTTCCAAGCCGCGCCGTTCCGGTCGATCACGACTTTCTCCAGCGCGGCGCCTCCTTCCAGCGCCTTGATCTGGGACTTGTAGTGAATTGTTACAGACGGGTCAGCTTCGAGCCGTGAAAGAAGATAGTCCGACATGGACTCCGCCAAACTCTCGCCCCTGATCAACATGTGGACGTGGCACGCCGCCCTGGACAGATACATCGCAGCTTGTCCGGCGGAGTTTCCGCCGCCCACCACTATCACATCAGCGCCGCGACAATAGCGGGCCTCCATGTCCGTTGCGGCATAATAAACTCCCGTACCTTCAAACTCTTCCAGCCTGTTGAGCGGCAATCGGCGATACTGGACACCGGATGCGACAACAACGGCCTTGGCACAGATTTCCTTTCCATTGTCCAACGTGACACAGAATGTCCCATCGGCCCGCCGTTCCAGCTTCTCGGCCCGCCGGGGGCGCAAAAACCGTGTGCCGAACTTGAGCGCTTGCACTTCGCCCCGCCAAACGAGATCTGACCCGGAGATCCCGGTCGGAAAGCCCATGTAATTCTCGATCCTGCTGGATGTCCCGGCTTGGCCACCAATGGCCAAATCCTCAACAAGTACGGCAGAAAGACCTTCGGCTCCGGCATAAACGGCAGCAGCAACACCGGCAGGCCCTCCGCCAACGATGAGAACATCAACGGTCTCATGACATTCAAAATGCTGTGCAAGGCCCAATAGTTTCGCCACTTTGGCGGGTGTGGGTTGATCAACTACTTTGTTTTTCCCGAAAACAACGGCTGGCTGACGGCCGCTGAGCTTGCAGCTCTGCGCGATTTCTTCAGCGTCTTCGGACCCAAGATCAATCATTTGAAACGCGATCTTGTTCCGCGCAGCAAATTCCGCAACCCGCCTGACATCGCGGTCAATATCCGCACCAACAAGCTTCAGCGACGTGTCGTGCTCTTCAACCTGGCGGCGCCGGCGCGCGGCGAAAACCGATATGATTATGTCGGACATCTCGGGTATTCGTGACATGGCCGCAAGCATGTCTTTCCGGGAGACAGAGATTAATACCGTGTCTTCCTTGGCGCGCAACGGTAGCGTGTAAGCCCCGCCACTCAAAAACGAAATTTCTCCGATGAACTGATCCGGTCCAAGTGAGGATGGCAGGTAAGCCTCCCGCGTGTAGGTGTCGATTATCTCGACACTCCCTTCCAGAATATAGAGGAACCGATCCATCGGGTCGCCAACTTCGGCGATCATTGTCCCCGCATCAAAGCGGACTTCCGTTCCCAGATCCCGGATCGCCTGGACATGGCTTTGGTGAAGAGGCGTTCGAGCCATTTCCCTCAAGTCACCAGCAAAGCTTTCCATGTTCAGGTCCTTCGGTTGAAGTTCGGGATTTGCGTGCCTCCAGCACTACCCCCCGAAGACCAACCTTTCAATATGCGGAACGGGTGTCAGTGGTTGTCATCAAAATTCAAAAATCCGAAAACTTCTTTGCGTTTGGGCCAAAGGTTACCGGGATAAAATGGACTTAGGTGGAACGTCGTCCGACGTACACCCCTGAACCATTTTTTGCCCGGTCTCTGGAAACTGTTGACCGGCACGACCAATTTAAACCCGACATATAGTAGCGATAAACGAGGTAATCATGTCTCAGAACGTCCGGACCGAAACAGACTCTTTTGGGGCACTGGAGATACCCGCAGACAAATACTACGGCGCGCAAACGGCCCGCTCCTTGATCAATTTTCCGATCGGTGGCGAGACGATGCCGCGTCCTCTCATCCATGCACTCGGTGTCATCAAGCAGGCGGCAGCTCGTGTGAATGCGGCTCAAGGAAAGCTTGACCCGAAATTGGCGGACGCGATTGAACGGGCCGCATCAGAAGTTGCCGCCGGAAAGCTGGACGATCATTTCCCTCTTGTAGTCTGGCAGACCGGTTCGGGCACCCAGACCAACATGAATGCAAATGAGGTGATTGCAAACCGCGCAATTGAGCTCCTTGGCGGTGTTGTCGGCTCCAAAACACCAGTGCACCCCAATGATCACTGCAACATGAGCCAGTCTTCAAACGACACCTTTCCAACCGCCATGCACATTTCTGCAGCCACGGAAATAAAAGAAAAGCTGCTGCCGGCGCTGGCGCATTTGCAGTCCGCTCTTGAGCAAAAATCCGAAGAGTGGGCGCATATCGTCAAAATCGGCCGGACCCACACCCAGGATGCAACGCCATTGACACTTGGCCAGGAGTTCGGCGGTTACGCCGCTCAGCTTGCCCTTGGAATGGAGCGTGTCACCGAAGGGCTCAACGGGCTTTATGCGCTGGCGCAAGGAGGAACGGCTGTCGGGACGGGCCTTAACACGAAAAAAGGCTTCGACACTGCATTCGCTGCCGAGGTCGCCGCGAACACGGACCTGCCGTTTCACACGGCATCCAATAAGTTCGAGGCGCTCGCAGCACATGATGCCTGCGTTTATGCCCATGGAGCGCTCAATACGGTCGCGGTATCACTGTTCAAGATTGCCAATGACATTCGGTTCTTGGGGTCTGGGCCGCGGTCGGGGCTTGGGGAGCTGTCGTTGCCGGAAAACGAACCCGGATCCTCGATCATGCCGGGCAAGGTCAATCCAACCCAGTGCGAGGCCATGACCATGGTGTGCGCGCAGGTTTACGGCAACCAGTCAACGATTTCGTTTGCCGGAAGCCAGGGGCACTTTGAGCTGAATGTCTATAAGCCAGTGATGGCCCATGCGATGTTGCAGTCGGTCAAGTTGCTGGCCGATGCATCCATCAGCTTCACGGACCGGTG
The DNA here is from genome assembly GCF_000158095.2 of Roseibium alexandrii DFL-11. Taxonomy (NCBI): domain Bacteria; kingdom Pseudomonadati; phylum Pseudomonadota; class Alphaproteobacteria; order Hyphomicrobiales; family Stappiaceae; genus Roseibium; species Roseibium alexandrii. The sequence continues at coordinate 1,240,375 of NZ_CM011002.1, read as the reverse complement.
CGTGTCCGGCATTAAGGCAAATGAGGACAACATCACCCGCCTGATGGAACGTTCCTTGATGCTGGTAACGGCGCTCGCTCCCGCGATTGGCTATGACAAGGCCACGGAAATCGCCAAGACAGCCCACAAGAACGGCACATCCTTGCGCGAAGAAGCGCTCAATCTCGGCTATGTATCGGAAACAGAATTCGACGCGCTCGTCCGCCCGGAAAAGATGATCGGCCCAAGCGATTGACAGATATCGGCTTCGTCGTCCGACCTTGTCGCAATAGTCATTGAAAAGAGTGGCGGAGGGGGTGGGATTCGAACCCACGGAACGCTTGCACGCTCGACGGTTTTCAAGACCGTTGCAATCGACCACTCTGCCACCCCTCCGGCGCAGAGCAAGAACCTGAAAGGCTCATGCGAGAGCACCCGTTTCTCCGGTCTTGCCTTCAAAGTCAAGCGGGGAAATCAGAATTCAGGGTGATTGCCCACAAGACTGTCCACCGACAGCCTGTGTCCGCGCGCCTTATGCCGGGCCGAAACACGCGTTCGATAAACTAAATTGAGAAAATTTGGACCGTCCCGGGCGTTGATTAAAATGGCAGCCTGGATGGGGGGCTGTGAGGCCACCATCTTGAGACCAACACCCGGGAGGATCGAAGTGGCCGCCGGTCCAGTGTCGTGGGCAGGGGTCGAACCGGCGGCCTTAAGCTGGAGGTGGGTCCAGCATTGCTTGTGACAGGGCGGTCACCAGCAATGAACACACCTTACGAGGCGGCCCGAATGCACGTTGTGATGTGTGTCACATCCCGGCCATTTGGCGATAAATCTGTACCCGTGATCTTTAAGCAACAAACTGTAACGCTTGTAGATCCACATAATTTGGTCTGTTATTGCAAGTGCTTAAGGCCCACGGTTTTGCTTTTCCGTCAAACGAACCGGTGGAAAGTCTCCGCTGGGATGCGTTCGTCGGCATTGCAGGGTCGACGGGCGGTTTACTTTGAAGTAAGACGTTTGCCGTTACATGGCGTGTGGTTAGGGATGCATCGCGGGGGCAGTGCGTCTACATTTCCGGCAAGTTGCCGGGCACACCTTTGAAACCGGTTGCCGGACGGCCGGATCAATAGTCGCGTGAGCTCAGGGGCTGCCAGCGCGTTGTGAGTAGGATGGCGGGATGCATGGGATCGGCGGGCAGACTTGGCGCTCGAATGACAAGTCTATCGAAGACACTGGCATTATTTCTTCACGAAATGACCGGACGGGCTCTGTGATGCGGCAAATGCGCACTTTTTTGATGGTTGCAGCCGCCGCCGGATTTGTCGCGGCCTGCGGATCCGCACCGCAAGAAAAAGCGAAATTCAGCCCGAAAAAATATGGTGTTAAAGGCAGCCCGAAAGTGGTTGCTGCCGGAAAGCCCGTTCCCAAAGGCGGCGGTCGTTACGTCGTTGGCAAGAAATACAAGATTGCCGGCAAGTGGTATTACCCGAAACACGAGCCGAACTACAAAAATGTTGGGCTTTCATCCTGGTACGGACCGACGTTTCACGGCCGCAAAACTGCGAACGGCGAGGTCTTTGACCGCAACGCTCTGACAGCTGCGCATACTACAATGCCGTTGCCGTCCTACGCCCGTGTCACCAACTTGAACAACGGCCGGTCAATGATCGTGCGGGTCAACGACCGGGGTCCATTCCACGGCAACCGCATCATCGATCTGTCTGAACGGGTTGCGAACATGCTCGACACCAAGAGTGCTGGTGTTGCCAAGGTCAAGGTCGAGTATGTTGGCCGTGCGCCACTTCATGGCCAGGATGAAACCTACCTGATGGCATCGTACAACGGTCCAGGTGCAGTTCAGCCGGGCACCAGTCGTCCGGGCACTTTGATTGCGCAAAATGCTCCGCGCCTTGTTGTTGGTCCAACGCAAGCCCCGCCACCGCGGCCTTACAGGCCGTCTGCAACGCTTGCGTCAGTGGCAACACCGGGAACCACGATTGCAGCTGCGTTTGATCCGGCAATCGCCTTTGAGGCGGGCTCCAACAGTGTTCAGGTGGCAGCAAACAATCGGTTTGAGCCGCAATCGGCCGCCCGTGCGCCGGAAAACGGCGTACTTGGAACGTTGACCGTACCGGATGACCAGGGTCTTACCCCGGGCAGTGCTATCTCCTCCTACATGGCGAACCAGCGTGTGTCGGATGCCCATGAGATGCTGACCTTCGCCTCCGGGTCCGGTTTGTCTTTGAAACTGCTTGCACGCCAGGCAGCTGTTGACTGATTGATCGGGGCTGATGATGCGACGTATCTTCAGCCGCGGGCCGCATATCCCGAATTTGATACGAAAATGCCGGACCGCCCTGACAAGGTGGTCTGCAGCGGTATTGTTGTTGGCTTTTGCTATCGTCGGCGTTCAGGCAGAGCAGCTCACCACCAAGGCCCCCAAAGCGCTTCTTTATGAACCGGCATCTGGCACCGTTCTGTTCGCGAAGGATGCTGACGTTCCCTTCGCGCCGGGTGCTTTGGTCAAGGTCATGACCGCGGCCACGGTCTTCAAGGCGTTGTCGGACGGCGAGCTGACGCAGGATCAACTGTGCACTGTCAGTGAGCACGCATGGCGGACAGGTGGTGCCCCGTCTGGCCGGGGTGCCACGATGTTCGCCGCAATCAAGTCAGAGATCTCGGTCGAGGATTTGCTGAAAGGCCTACTGGTCCACAACGGCAACGATTCTGCCATCATTCTGGCTGAGTGTTTGGACGGCTCCGAGACCGCCTTCGCTGACCGGATGAACGCGCTCGCTGCCGAAATCGGTATGGCGAACAGCAACTTTGGCAATCCAACCGGGTATGAAGAGGCCGTCAGCACCACGACGGTGCGCGATCAGGTGCGTCTTGGCGAATACCTCGTTGAGGAGCATACCGAACGCTATTCGATGTTCGCAATCCCCGAATTCACCTGGAACAATATCTTCCAGCGTAACAAGAACCCGCTCCTTGGCGAAATCCGAAATCTTGATGGGCTTGGTGGCGGCGCACATTCCGAAGACGGCTATTCTGGCCTGGGATCGATTGACCGCAATGGCCGCCGGATCATAGCCGCAGTTGCCGGGCTGACATCAGACAATCACCGCCTGGCCGCCTTGAAAGAAATCTTCGAGGGAACCTGGGAATTTTATGCCGTTAAAACCGTTTTTACAGCCGGAGAGACGGTGGCCGAGGGCCGTGTCTTTGGCGGTGTCGACGGCACTGTCCCGCTAATTTCTGAAGCAGATATTGATGTATTTCTGCCGCGCGGCGGAACCCTGGAATACCGGTTACGCGTTGTCTATCTAGGCCCGCTTGTAGCGCCGATTGCAGCTGGCACCCCTGCCGGAGAACTTCAGGTAATCGGCCAGGACGGCGTGGTTCACAGGGCACCACTCGTCACCGGCGCATCCGTTCCGGAAGGCGGCCTCGTCGGCAAGGCGCTGGACAGCGTGCAAGAACTTCTGTTTGGCTGGATCGGATAACAAATTCCTGAAACCCGCCGGTTGACAAACCCCCGTTCAGCCCGGCAAGGCAAACAGCGGAAAAAGAAAACAGGGCCGGATCCAGGTGCAGGGACACTTTATCAGTTTCGAAGGCGGTGAGGGGGCTGGCAAGTCCACCCAAATTGCCCGGTTGAAGGCTTTTCTTGAAAGTCTGGGTAAGACGGTCATCGTCACGCGGGAACCAGGTGGTTCGCCGGGCGCTGAGAAAATCCGCGCCATGCTCCTGTCCGGTGAAGCCCGTGATCTCGGCCCGCGCGGCGAGGCAATGCTCTTCGCTGCTGCGCGTGCAGATCATGTGGACACGCTGATCAAGCCAGCGCTAGACCGCGGCGATTGGGTCCTGTGCGACCGCTATTCTGATTCCACGTTGGTGTATCAGGGGGAGGCTGGCGTAGATCTCAACTATCTGAGACTCCTGGAAACGGCAGCTGTGGCCGGTGTCCGGCCAGAACTGACAATCCTGATTGATGTGCCGGCCGAACTCGGCCTTGCCAGGGTTCAAGAACGCGCGAAAACAGACACAAGCGGTGGTCCGGATCGCTTCGAGGGCGAGGCTCTTCGTGTCCATGAAGGCCGCCGAAAACGGTTTCTGGATTTGGCTGCGGAAGAAGCTTACCGCTTTGCTGTCATCGACGGGTCGAAGGATTTGGAGGCTGTCAGCGCATCCATTCAATCCGCTGTGGAGGCTGCCTTTCAGGATCAGTTGACCACAGACACCCCGGCGCAGGAGGCCGACTGACCTTGGCGCGCAAGAACGAACCTATTGAGACCCCTGAAGTTGATGCCCTGCCGGGTGTTCCCTTGCCGCACCAGCGCAATGTTTTGATCGGTCATGGTGAGACGGAGACGAGCCTTCTGGACGCTTACCGCTCCGAGCGGCTGCACCACGCCTGGATCCTGGGCGGACCGAAAGGTATCGGCAAAGCAACACTGGCATTTCGCTTTGCCAAGTTTGTTCTGGCGCATCCGGACCGGTTTGGGCCGCAAGCGGCGATGGCTCAGGATCTCAGTGTTCCGGAAGACCATCCTGTCGTCCGGCAGGTCGCCGCTGGCGGGCATCCGAACATCTTGCATTTGCGCCGGCCATGGGATGACAAGGGCAAACGGTTCAAAACCGATCTTCCTGTTGATGAGGTTCGGCGAACCGTCAGCTTCTTCGGAACAACCGCATCAGCGCGGGCCTGGCGGGTCTGTATTGTCGACGCTGCGGACGATATGAATGCAAGCTCTGCCAATGCTTTATTGAAAATACTTGAAGAGCCACCTGAGCGGTGTTTGTTCCTTGTCTTGAGCCATGCGCCTGGCCGATTGCTCCCCACTATAAGGTCCAGATGCCGCCGGTTAGACTTGGCTCCGCTCTCTGAAACCGACATAGCCAACGGCCTGCGCGATCTTGCTGGACACGCGATCCCGGATGCGAGCGGGCTATCTGAAATCGCTCGGACCGCCGATGGCAGCTTAAGAGCCGCATTGACCCTCTTGGCAGGCGATGGTTTGGCGATTACCCAAGGCACAAGGAAACTGGCGGAGGCCGGCAGTCAGATGGATCTGAAAGCCCTCCACGCCTTGTCTGATTTGGTGGCCGCCCGCGGTCAAACCGACAACTGGGAAAGTTTCCAGCACGTCGCAGAAACCTGGCTGCATGGTCAAATGCGCGGGTCGATTGCAGCCGGCACCGGCGCCGCCTATGCCTATGTGAAACTCTGGGAAGGCACACGAAAAGCGATCGCTGAATCTGATGCGCTTAATCTCGACCGCAAACAGGTTGTTCTGGATTTCTTTTTAAAACTCCGGTCCGTGCGGACATAACTTGCGTAAATTTGATGTCTGGTTTTTCGATCACCAGCACCGTATGTACCTCTTTGAAAACACCACCTGAAGCGTTCAGAATGGCATTCCATGATTGTTGACAGCCACTGCCACCTTGATTTTCCAGACTTTGACGGTGAGCGCGACGAGCTTATTGCCCGGGCAAAAGAAGCGGGCGTCGAGTTGATGGTGACGATTTGCACACATGTCCGCAAGTTCGATCAGGTGCGCGCCATCGCTGAAGCCTACCCGGAGGTTTACTGTTCTGTCGGCACCCATCCGCACAATGCAGGCACCGAACGCGGTATCCCGGTCGATGAGATCGTCAAACTGGCCGAGCATCCGAAAGTTGTCGCCATTGGTGAAGCTGGTCTCGACTACTTTTATGACAAGGCGCCGCGGGACGCGCAGGCAGAAGGCCTGCGGATCCATATCGAGGCAGCGAGGCAGACTGGTTTGCCTTTGGTCATTCATTCCCGCGATGCGGATGACGACATGGCGGCGATCCTGCGCGAGGAAATGGGGAAGGGAACCTTCCCTGCGTTGCTCCACTGTTTCTCGTCTGGCCGCGATCTTGCTCTGACCGGAATTGAACTTGGCCTCTACGTATCGTTCTCCGGCATCCTGACGTTTAAAAAATCCGAGGAGTTGCGCGACATCGCCCGGGAGTTGCCGGCCGATCGGCTGCTTGTGGAAACCGACGCCCCTTACCTTGCCCCCCAGCCGCGACGCGGCAAACGAAATGAGCCGGCTTACACCGCAATGACAGCGGCAGTTTTGGCGGAGGTTCGCGGCGTGAGCGAGGAAGAAATCGCCAGACAGACCACAGCAAACTTCTTCCGTCTTTTCAAAAAAGTACCGAAGCCAGAAAGTGTTTCGAACGAAGTAGCGGGCGCAGCATGAGTGTCCGACTGACCATCCTCGGTTGCGGGTCTTCCGGCGGCGTTCCACGGATCGGGAACGACTGGGGAAAATGCGATCCTAAGGAGGCTAAGAACCGCCGGCGGCGCTGTTCACTACTTGTGGAAAAGTTTGGGGATAACGATTGCACAACGGTGTTGATCGACACTGGCCCGGACCTGCGCGATCAGCTTCTTGGTGCCAATGTTCAGCGTATGGACGCCGTGCTTTACACCCATGCACATGCTGACCATCTTCACGGGATTGATGATCTGAGGGCGTTCATGGTCCGCGATCGGCGGCGGATCCCGGTCTACATGGATATCGCGACATTCGACAAGGCGATGGCCGCATTCGGCTATTGTTTCGAAACGCCCAAAGGCTCCAGCTATCCGCCAATTCTCGATCGGCATGCTATGACGGCGGGGACGCCGGTTGTGATCGAAGGACCCGGCGGTGCGATTGAGTTTTTGCCGGTCGAAGTTACTCACGGTGAAATCAATGCCCTTGGGTTTCGGATTGGAAACACGGCCTATGTCCCCGATGTTTCAGATATTTCCCGTGAAAGTTTCGATCTTTTGACCGGGTTGGATCTGCTCATTTTGGATTGTTTGCGCCGCAATCCGCACCCCAGCCACTTCAATTTGGACGACGCGCTCAGCTGGACAAAGGACCTTGCGCCCAAACACGCGATTTTCACCAATCTTCACAACGATTTGGATTATGAAACGCTGAAAGCTGAGCTGCCGGATGGCATCGAGCCGGCTTTTGATGGTCTTCAAGTTCTGATCGACGGTGCATTGGCGGAAACCATGCCCAGGATCGCGGCGGATGCCGGCTGAACGGCGATACAAGATCCCGACAGAAGACCGATTGACCCGGTCGGCCGTTCATTATCTTGAGCGGTACGCGAGTACCGAGGCCAATTTGCGAAGAGTGCTTGAGCGCAAGGTTTCCCGCGCGTGTCATGCGCTCGATTTGCCGCCGGATGAGTATCGCGACCTCATCGAAACGATCGTCGCGAAATGCGTCCGCAATGGCATGGTCAATGACCGCGGGTTTGCGGAGATGAAACTGGCGAGCCTTCGGCGCAAGGGTCAGTCGAAGAAAAAGATCGAAGCCCAGCTGCGGGCCAAAGGCGTTCCAGTACACATCATCGAAGTTGTCGTTGCCGAAGATACGTCGGAAGATCGCACAGCCGCGATCGCCTATGCAAAGCGCCGACGGTTCGGACCGTTCCGTGATCAGGCTAAACGGGATGACCGGCGCTTAAAAGACATCGCTGCGATGTGCCGCGCTGGTTTTGATTACGAGACCGCTCGTCATATCATTGACGCAGACCTGGACGTTCTCTGCGCTTAGATCCTGAGCGTGGTTTGTTTCAATGTGCGATGCGGAGGTGATGACTGCAAACCAGTGTCGATATCACACGATGAGAATTTACGTTTCAAAGTGTCCGGTTGGACCGTAACTCCGCTGTTTCTGTGGCTATAATAAATATTCCATAATATTGATTATGCGTATTTTGCTACGATGTAGCTGAACTGATGTGCTAATGGATGCAGATCCCTCCACATACGCACTTGCCAATTATGCTGAATGGTCCGCACACCGTCTTCTTGCGTATCCAGAGCATGTCTTTCAATCGCACCACGACATTGGATGGAATGGTCATGATGATAAGATCGCTTTTGGTTGCCCTGCTGCTTTTGGGTTCGCTGCCTAAAACGGCCGTCGCGAACACGCTCACAGCGCGCGAAATACAGAACGAGATGTTGAACAGGACGATTGTCACGCACCGGTTCGGGATGCGGGTCACGATGCGCTATTTGCCAGGCGGCGTCGTGTCGGCCAAGGCGCTTCTTGGTTCAGTCGATGGAACCTGGCGGGCTCGCGGAAACCAGATCTGCTCGACTTTTCCCAGAGGACCAGCGAAAGGTACAAGCTGTGTCAGTTTCAAGCGGAATGGTGACAAAAGATACATCAGCTCAGAAGGTGTCCGTTTCCGGGTAGTCGACTAGACTACAAAGATCAAACAACCGATCCGTTTTGACGATGCGCAGCGTCTGCTGTGGCGGCATTTTGTAAAAATTGCTCTGTGCAGACCGCCCAGCTTTGGTTGAGGGCCGTAGCGCGGCAAACATCCCTGGGGATGTCGAGCGCGGCCAAAGCAGCTTCCCGCAGATCATCAGATAAAATCCCTGCTCCGCTGTCCCCGATGACATCCACCGGCCCCATTACGGGATACGCCGCAACCGGAACTCCGCATGCAAGGGCTTCTAAAAGCACCAGTCCGAAGGTGTCAGTCCGGGATGGGAATACAAACGCATCGGCGCTGGCATAATGCCGCGCCAGATCTTCCCCGGTTTTGGATCCGGTAAAATGGACATCTGGATAGTCCCGCTTAAGGGTTTCCAGCTGCGGTCCGTCCCCAACGACAACCTTGGAACCGGGCAAATCCAGATCCAGAAATGCGGAAATGTTTTTTTCGACCGAAACCCGGCCGACATTCATGAAAATTGGCCTCGGGAGATCGGCAGGCAGGACACTGCCCTCATAGGGTTTGAAGATGTCTGTATCGACACCGCGGGACCACCGCATCAGGTTTTGAAACTTGCGGTCCCGAAGGCTGGTTTCCAACTCGTCCGTCGCGACCATGCACCCGGATGCGGAATTGTGAAACCGCCGGAACCAGGCATAGAACGGCGTTTTGGGGAGCGGTACGCGAGCCGCAACATATTCCGGAAACCGGGTGTGATAACTTGTTGTAAAAGAGCGTTTTTCCTTGCGAGCGACCTTTGCCGCAAGAAGTCCCAACGGGCCTTCAGTCGCAATATGAATGTGGTCGCAGTCGAAGTCCTTGATGCGCTGACCAACCCTGCCCCTTGTGGTCAGCGCCAGCCGGATTTCCGGATAGGTTGGACACGGTATTGTGGTGAAGCCGTTCGGGGTCAGGTACTCAACGCGAATGCCGCGGTTTTCCAGTTCCCGAGCCGTATATTCCAAGGTGCGGACGACGCCATTGACCTGAGGATGCCAGGCATCCGACACAAAAAGCAGTGATTTCATGCAGCGACGGTCCGCTCTCTTTCAAGTTTTCCGGCCGGTTTCAAGGCCGTTCTTCCGCCTGAATTTCCAGCGTCAGGATGCGCGCCGCTGGCCCGCCAGCGAATGATCTCCAGAACGCCGTCATGGCTTTCAACGATGGCCGTGCAGCTTTCCACCCAGTCACCGGTGTTCAAATACCGCGTGCCGTTCATTTCCTGATCGGTCGCATGATGAATATGACCGCAGATAACGCCGTCCAAACCACGATTCTTGATATCCATGGTCACTTCACGCTCAAACGCGCTGATGACGTTGACGAACTGTTTGACATGCTGTTTGGCAAAAGCCCCGAGCGACCAGTAATTCAAGTCAAATTTCCGGCGGACAATGTTCACCCATGTGTTTGTCCACAGGGCAAACGCATAGAACCGGTCTCCCAAGAAGGCAAGCCACTTTGCGTTCTGCACGATCAGATCGTACTGATCTCCATGGAGCACGAGATACTTGTATCCGGCCGCAGTCTCGAACTCCGCGGTTTCCGTAAACTCGACACAGCCAAACCGAAGCGGCTGGGTGTCTTTCAAGAATTCGTCGTGATTTCCAGGCAAATAGATGATTTTGGTGCCTGCCCTGCCGCGCGCCAGCAGTTCATCGATCACGGCTTGATGGCTTTCCGGCCAGTATCTTTTGCGCTTCAACCGCCAGCCATCGATGATGTCGCCGACCAGGTAAATCGTATCGGCGTGGTGCAGCGCCAGAAAATCCAGCAAAACATCCGCCTGGCACCCGCGGGTCCCAAGGTGAATGTCAGACAAGAACAAGGTTCTTAAGTGCCTTATCCGGTTTTCGGTGTCTGCGGTATGCTTGCGAATGAGCCTGTCTCCCGGAAAGCGCGACGGCAAAGTATTTTCCGGAATACGAACCTGCGCAAGCCTTGGATGCATTGCAGCAACGTTTTACCGCTTAGATTTACAGCAACACTGCAGGCAGTGCGTTGGGAACCTTGTTCCGGTCATAAAGAATTGCCGCTCAGGCGACCGCATCCAGAGCGAGTGTGCTGTAGGCCCAAGTTATCTCCCGGGAGGTTTTTGGATCATACATACGCATTTTGAAATCGGCTGCCGGGCGGACACCGCCAATTGCCGGTAGCGTCCCGCAGAGCATGGCTGTTCCATCCTGGAAGTTTGCACCATCCATCAAATCACGAAGCGGACGGATCGCAGCCAGTGTGCCGTCCTGATAGAGGGTCCACGCCCCCTCCTCCAGGATCCAGGATTGAAGAACAATCTCGTCCGGATGGCCTCGGACGCTTTCAAAGGGCCAGAGTTCACCGGCGACCGGTTTGGCGGCGATCTGTTTGGAATGGGCCACAGAGTAGGTTTCAAGTGCCCGGTCCGTATGATCGGAGGCAAGGCCCAACCAGATCCTGCCGTTGATGCCAATAAGAAACGGCTCAGCCTCTCCGGACGTTTCCTTGCCGACAACCTGAATTTGGGGTGCCTGGGTGAGGAGCTCCGGGGCGCATTGATAATAGAGCGGAACAGTTGATGGGGCCGGAACACCAATCGCTTCAAGTTCAGCAATATGGTGATCAACGGCCCCTTTGTTCCGGCCGGTCCATCCGGCAACAATAAGCCGCTGGGGCGTGCTTTCCAGCACGCCTTCGGTTGTCGTGAACTTCATGAATTTCCTCAAAGTGTAGACGGAAGGAACAAGGCAATTTGCGGCATCAGGATCAACAGACCGACCATGGCAAGCATCGCCAAAGCGTAGGGAATGCAGCCAAGCATCACATCCGAGAACCTGCCCGTTTTTCGCGCAGCCTGCACAACATAGAGGTTGAGCCCGACCGGCGGTGTGATGAGCGCCATCTCCACCAGTATGATCATCAAGATGCCGAACCAGATCTTGTCGTAGCCAAGCTGGACAATAATCGGCACAACGATCGGAATGGTCGCAACCATCAGGGACAGGGTTTCAATGAAGAAGCCCAGAATGATGTACATGAGGATGATCACCAGAAGCGTCTCCAGTGGCCCGAGTCCCAATCCACCCAAGAGATTCTGCAAGGACCGGCTGACACCGGCAGCTGTCAGGGCGAAATTGAGGACATAGGCACCGATGACGACCAGCATGATCATCGCCGATGTCTTGACGGCCCCGCGCAACGCTTCGGACAGCATCTCCCAATTGAGCGCCTTTTGCTGGGCGGCAATTAGCAGCGCTAGCGCCACCCCAACAGTTGCGGCTTCCGTCGGTGTTGCCCACCCGGCATAGATCGACCCGATGATTGCGGCAAACAAACCGAGGATCGGGAGAAGATCGCCAAGCCCCGAGAGCTTTTCAGCCAGTGAACTGGGCCGTTTCGGACCGCCCAGTGACGGCTTGAAGATGCACAAGAGCACTGTGATCAGCATAAACAGACCCGCCAATGCGAGGCCTGGAATAAGTCCGGCAAGAAACAACTGCGGGATGGAACTTTCCGTCAGAAAGCCATAAACGATCAGGTTAATCGACGGAGGGATCATGATCCCGAGCGTGCCACCAGCCGCGATGGCCCCCGAAAAGAGCTTCTGATTGTACCCCAGCTCCTTGGCTTGCGGCATTGCGACTGTCGCAACCGTTGCCGCGGTTGCTACGGAAGACCCCGAAGTCGCTGAGAACATGGTCGACGTGGCAATGTTCGCGTGGATCAGACCGCCCGGCATCCAGGCAACCCATTTTTCCAGTGCGGAATAGGTTCGGCGTGCAACGCCGCTGCGAACCAGTATTTCACCGAGAAGCACAAAGAGCGGAATGGCGATTAGGGTCGCGCTGTTTGAAGACGACCAAACCACCTGCCCCAGGCCGCGCATCAGCGGAAACGGGCTGAAAAACGTATCGATGCCGAAAGCCAGCAGGAAAAGGACGATGCCGACCGGGATGGACAGCGCAAGCAGGCCAAGGAGCCCGAAAGACGTGAACGCAATCATGCTTCCCCCCGGGCACCGGCGATTTGATCGACGGACTTGTAATCTGACGTTGCGAACCGGACTGCGACGGAGACCAGAAGGATGGTGGCGGACATCGCAAACCAGACCCAGCCGAGCCACCAAAGCGTTTGCGGAATCCAAAGCGGCGTTTCCAGCGGCGTGTTTGCCCGCGCGCCGGTGGAGAGCGTCTTTTCCAAAACGCTCCACCCGCGCCAGGCAACCACAATCGCCGTGCCGGCCAGGCATGCCATGGAGATGACGTCAAAGACCGCACGGCCGAACGGGACAAGACGCTGACGCAGCAAGTCGATGCGCACATGCGCCTGCTCCGTCAATGCGTAACTGATGCCCCACGCGGTCGTGACAGCCATAACGTAACCGGAGATCTCGTCCACGCCTCCAAGGCCCGCCCCCAGCTTCCGGGTGATGATCTCGACGAGCGTGAAGGCCACACAGACCAGCAGCATAATGCCGACGCCCATCGCAACGCGGTCGTTTAAGCGCCGCAAGAGGTGAACCAAGGAGGTCATGGAAAGATCCTTACTTCGCTTCCAGGGAAACGCCGGTGACTTTGCCGACGCTGTCGCTCCAGCGCTGTGCCCAGTCTCCGCCTGCCCGTTCAGCCCAGTCCGGCAACACTTCAGAAATCAGAACCGCTTTCGCCTTGGCCTGATCTTCGTCTGTGGCTTCAACCAGCACAAGGCCGCGCGCATCGCCATAAGGACACTCGCCGTTGCCGGTGAGGCAGGCGATGTCATTATTGAGTGCATTTTGAGCAACTTCCCACGCCGGGTCTTCGAGGTTCTCTTTCACGCCTTTCTCAAGCGCTGCTTTCTGTACATCGCTCAGGGTGTTCCATTTGTCGAGATTGATCGCGGTCACAACCGGATCCCATCCCCCCAGCGGGATCGGCAGAAGATGTGTGGAGACTTCCCACCAGCCGGCATTGTAACCTGATCCGGCGCCGGTAATGGCGCAATCCACCACGCCGCGCTGCAACGCGCCCGGAACCTCACCAAACCCGATGTTGACGCCCTCTGCGCCAAGAGCTTCCAAGAACTTTGCGGTCATCCGGCCGGACGCGCGCACTTTCTTGCCCTGAAGGTCATCCAGGGAGTTGATTTCGGCGTTGCAGAAAACAACTTGAGGCGGGTACGGCGCAATGCCGAGGACCTTGGCGTTGAAGACGTCCCTGTAGATGTCATCGACCATCGGCCGGGCCGCATCGACCGCCTTTTTTGCAGTGTCAGCGTCAGTTGCAATCATCGGAACGTCCAAGGCCTCGAGCGCTACGCTGTCTGAAACTGCATAGTCGGCAACAGTCATGCCGACATCAAAAACGCCTTGCGACATCATGCGATAAACATCGCCGCCGGAAATGCCCATCTGGTCATGTGTGGTCAATGAAGCGGACAGCTCGCCGCCGGAGACTTCCCCCAGTTTGTCGTTCCAGAAAGGGGCTTCGAACTGCTTGTGCAGCGGCAGGCCGCTCCAGCTGCCGACAACTGCAAGTTCTTCGGCTTGGGCCGTGGTGCCCATGGAGAGCGCGATTGCGGAGACGGCGGATAAGATCGTGAGTTTTTTCATATCTCTAGTTCCTCTGGTGCGGTTGGTTTTTTAGTTGTCGTTGTAAGTGTAAAGCGGGGCCGTTTGTTCACTGACATCGGCGATCAGCATGGCCCCTGGAGCATGAGTGATCGATAAGGGTGGTTTCGCCGTCATGATGGCAACTTGCGGCGTAACCCCACAGGCCCAAAACACCGGCACTTCCCCATCCTCAATGGGAACCGGGTTCCCCCAATCCGGGGCATCGATGGTCAAAATGCCGATCTCGGCAGGATTGCCGACATGCACCGGCGCACCATGTGCCAATGGATATTTGCGGCAGATTTCATAGACTTCATCGATCCGCTCTTTCGCAATGGGCCGCATCGAAACCACCATCCCGCCGCCAAACGGGCCGCTTTTATGCGTCTCGATAGATGTACGGTACATTGGGACCGTTCGGTCAAGATCGATATGGCGCATTGGAACGCCGGCAAGCCTCAGAGCGTTCTCGAAGGTAAATGAACACCCTATTGCAAAGGACACCAGGTCGTCTTGCCAGCAGGCGTTCAGATCGGACACTTGCTGGTCAAGTTTGCCATGCCGGTAGATATTGTAGCGGGCGGCATCTGTGCGGATATCAACTTCTGCGCCGAGCTCAACAATCACAGGTTCGCCTGGGTTTGAGACACCGGCAAGCGGGCAAGCCTTTGGGTTGAGCCGGCAGAACTCATGAAAAGAATCTGCATATTCACCCGGGAGGATCGCAAGGTTGCACTGGAGTTTTCCGTGTGCCAGCCCGGCCGTGTGCCCCGAGTACCGGCCTGAGCGGATCGCGGCGCGAACCTGCCCCATGTCCGCACCGGCCAATTCAGAAAACTTTGTGAGATCTTGCTGCATCGGTTGCCCAATTCCTTGTTGGCAAAAGGCTGCAGCGGATACATTATCAAGTCAAATCGTGTTTTTTTGCAGAAAGTGATCCATAATTCTGATCACTCACGAAGTTGGACTTCTTTGGCATGACACTTGAACAGCTTAGAGCTTTTTTGGCGGTTGCGCGTATGGGTGGTGTTCGCAAGGCCGCCGAACAGATGAACATCTCACAGCCGGCCATTTCTGCCCGTATTTCCAGCCTGGAGGACTATCTCGGCACGCGTCTCTTCAGCCGCGAAACAACCGGCGTTTCGCTGACCGCAAAGGGCGTGGTTCTTCGGGATTATGCGGAACAGATCATGGCAATCACGGAGCGTATCAAGGGCGATGTCATGTCCGATGACAGCATCAGTTCCCTGCTCCGCCTGGGCGTTGCAGAGACCATCGCTCAGACCTGGTTGCCGGACTTTCTCGCAGCGCTTCACACGACGTTTCAGCGGCTCAACATCGAGGTCACGGTCGATACATCGTTCAACCTTCGGGAGATGCTGCTCGATCGGGCGCTCGATCTTACCATCCTGATGGGGCCAATTTCCGAGTACAGCACCGACAACTTGCCGCTTCCGCCCTTTGATCTCGGCTGGTATAGGCCATTGGATCTTGAAGAGCCGGACCTCTCCCAAGTGCCGGTCATTACCTACAACCGCAGCTCCCGCCCCTACCGCGAACTCGTTCAAAAACTACGAGATCTTTACGGCATCTCGACGCAAGTTTTCCCAACGAACTCCCTGTCGACCGGGTTTGAAATGGTTGCGTCCGGGATTGGCGTTGGCATCCTGCCCAGTGTCCTGGGCCGCCGTCTTGTAGCCGAAGGCCGGATTGCATCATTCGATCCGGGATGGCAACCAAGCCCACTTGTGTTCACTGCAACTTATGTTGGAGTACCCCGCAACGAGTTGATTGCTAGGGCAGCGAAAATTGCGCAAGAAATCAGCATCAACCACGCGAAACAATTCAACGACGCCTGACGCTAGATGAGTGGCGAAAAACGTCGCTCCCGGACGTTTGTTGGTGGCGTATTTTGTGCGTGATCTAGTGCATCAAATGTTTGGCAGAAAGAACTTCCTTGAGAAAAGGCTCGACAACGTCCTTAAGGGTTTTCGCGGGCAGCCGGTGGCCGCACTCGAGAACTTCCAATGCCACCTTCCCGCCTGAGTTTTCAAGCGCGACCGAGAATGCTTCGGCTTGTTCAACAAGAGCCCGATCATCATGGCGGCCATGCAACAGCAAAGTTTCAGTGGTGATTTTGTCGGCATGAAACAGAGCTGAACGGGCATGGAACGCTTGAGCTGACTGCCCAGCCTCCGTCTCAATAGCTATTCGCAGGCCATCCGCACAGTCCATATGAAACGCGTTCAAATCATACACGCCACTTGAGAGGATCACAGCCCGCAAGCCGTCATACCGGGCAGCAACCATACCGGCTGCCACAGCGCCCCGGCTGTGGCCGTAAAGAACAATGCGCCCCGGGTCGATAGACGGTTGATTTTTCAACGCGTTTAATGCCGCGATGATCGCGTCTTGGGTGTTGGGACCACAAAAATCACATGGACCATCAGAAGCCCCAAAACCGGGTTGAGACACAGCTGCTGCTGTGACGTTCATGGCAACGGCAAACGTGCTTAAGGTTCCCCGGTCCACTAGTTCGCGGGCGCCGGTCAATTGACCACCCTGGTTGCCATGCACGAACAATATCGCACCGGCCGGCTCTCCGCTTCCAATCGGATGCGCCTGAAACAGTTCCACCGCGGCGCCGTCGCCGCGGTCGATGATATGATGATTTATGGTCGTCATGATGATCCCCAATCACCGCTCGGATCAGGATAAAAGCGTGGCGCACCATGTCAACAAACACGCCCATGTAAGATCACCGAAGTACTCGCGCTCCTAGATCGTTTCGCCGATCCAGCTCCTCAATGCCGCAGTCAGCCGGTCTGGGGCATCATGTTGAACAAAATGGCTGACACGGGACCAGGCCCGAATGGTCAAACTGCCCTCCACGTACTCCCAAAGGTTGTTATGGCCGGCCGTCAGGACATAAGGGTCTTCGGTCCCATGAACGACGAGAACCGGCATTTTGATTTGCGGCGGCGTCTCGGTGCGTTCGGTGTAAGGCTCGACAGGAAAACACACCCGGTAATAGTTGAGCATACCTGTGCGATTGGACCTCTCCATCGCTGCCATATGGCGGGTGCGGAACGCCGGATCATGGATCCAGGTAGAGAGCCGATCGAAATCTAGTTTGGATTCAGAGCCCGGCTGCTGAAACACCCGCGCATACCCACTGGCCTTTTGTTGATCCGGATTGTTCGCAAGTTCGCGTGCTATGGCCCAGGGATGCGGCAGATTGACGATCCCGAGGCGCTGCACCCGCTCTGGAAACAGCATCGCCGTTTGCCAGGCGACAAAGCCGCCCCAGTCATGACCGATTACGACAGCGTCGCGTTCTCCGCAGGCATCAATCACGGCACAGACATCTGAGGCCAGGGTTTCCGGTTTGTAGGCAGATGGATCTTCCGGATGATCGGAGAGATTGAAACCCCGAAGGTCCATTGCAACGGTGCGGTGGGTCTTTGACAATACATCCATCTGTTGCCACCAGGTGAGCCAATGATCAGGGAACCCATGTATAAACACAACCAACGGCCCCTCGCCTGCGCTGGCAAAATGGATCTTGGTGCCGTTATTGTCGGCGAAATGATGGCTGACCCGGGCCTCAAAGGCGGCCAACCTGGCTTCGTTGTTAACTGGAGACATTTTATCCTCTTGCTGTTTGAAAATTGTTTTTGGTGAAGTGTCCGAGCCATACGGCGAACAGGCAGCCGGTCAACGCAATCGCGGTTCCTATGGCCGGAGCGGATGCTATTCCTGAGAGATCCAATGCGGCAGCGCCGAGCGCAATTCCAAGGCCCTGACCAAAGTAAACCATGGATGCATTCAGCGCGAAAACAAAGGTCGCCGACGACCCGGTCAAGGTGGCAAGCCGGGCTTGAACAGTCGCCCCAATGGCAAACTGGGCAACAGGCCCAAGGACCACACTCACGAAGATCGTTCCCAGTCCGATACTGCCGGCATGTTGAAGTCCAAGCGATGGAACGACAACGGCCAGTGAAACAGCCAAGACCAAGAACAGGACTGCAAGCAACGATCGGTTTTGCCCCATCGCGTATTTCACCCCGAGCCTGATCCCGGCAAGACTGCTCAGCCCGGCAATGACTTGAAGCACAGCAATCCCAGGTCCTGAAAACCCGGTCAGCGCGCGGATAATTGGTCCCAGCAGCCCCACCAGTGTAAACAAGGCCGTGGAGGCAATCAGCATGATCCCGAGGTGAGCCACGATGGACGCACCAACAGGCTCACGAGACCCGGCAGAATGCTGTTGCAAAGGGATTTTGGAGGGCACACTCACCAAAACCAGCGCGAAGGCCATGGCCGAGACAATACCCGTTGCCGCGAAACAGGACTGCCATCCGATGGTATTCCCGAGGACGGATCCAACCGGAATGCCGACGATCATGGCAAGAGGTATCCCGGCATAGACCTTGGCGACAGCCGCCGGTCTGCCGTCTTCGGTTGCGCCAGCTGAGGCAATCGCTGTTGCCAACGGAAAGGCGAGTGCACCAACCCCACCAACCAAGACCCTTGAGGCCATCAACGCGCCATACCCAGACACCATAGCCGAAAGACCGTTGAGGACCGTCATCAACATCAAGACCGTCAGCAGGAGTGGCTTGCGGGGAAGTGATGATGTCAGTTTGGCAAGTACCGGACCGCAAATCGCGCAGGCAATCGCAAAACCGGACTGCAGCGCCGCGGCTTCGCCGACAGTGACACCAAGACTTGCAGCCATTGGTACCAAGGCGCCGGAGAACGCAAAAGCACCCATGGTGAACGCAAAAGGGCACAACAAGAGAGCAAGGCTCATCATAAGAAAGTATTCCTATTATCTTGCCAAAGCTCGCCGTACCACCCGGCCGCAATAGGCGGGTGTTTCTGCCGGCAAGCTTTGGAATAGGGATTTGAAAAACGAAGCGCTGCGATTACGCCAGTTGAATTGCGATCGCGGTTGCCTCGCCGCCCCCAATACACAGGGACGCTATGCCTTTTTTAAGTCCGCGCGCCTTCAGGGCATGCAGCAGTGTGACCACGATACGGGCTCCGGTCGCTCCAATGGGGTGCCCAAGAGCACAAGCGCCGCCGTTCACATTGAGTTTGCCGCGCGGGATCCCCAGTTCCTTGGCAGCGGCCATTGCAACGACGGAGAAAGCTTCATTGATTTCAAAAAGATCAACGTCTTCAACCGTCCAGCCGATCTGTTTGATCAGTTTCTGAATCGCAGGAATTGGTGCTGTCGTGAACCATTCCGGTGCTTGGGCGTGCGTCGCATGACCGACAATATGGGCCAGGACCGGCATTTCATGCTCATGTGCCGTTTCGCTGCTGGTGAGCACCAAAGCAGCCGCGCCATCTGCATTGGCGGACGAACTTGCTGCTGTGATAGTTCCATTCTCCCCAAAGGCTGCCCGCAATTCCGGTATCTTGGCGGAGTTGATTTGCGGGGGGCGCTCATCCTTTTCAACCAGGATAGTTGCCTTTCGCGTCTGGACCGGGACAGGCACGATTTCGGACGCAAAGGTACCATTAAGAACAGCGGATTGAGCCCGTTCCAGTGTTTCCATAGCATAACCGTCCTGATCGGACCGGCTGAACTGGTACTTTTCGGCCGTCGCCTCACCAAAGGCTCCCATCGGCCTGCCGGTCTCATAAGCATCCTCAAGACCGTCCCGCATCATATGATCAATGACTTCCGAGGAGCCGGCCTTTCGCCCACCGCGCATATCAGGAAGCAGAAACGGTGCCCGAGACATTGATTCCATGCCGCCTGCGACAACGATACCGGCTGATCCGGCCTTGAGAAGATCATGGCCAAGCATGACCGATTTCATACCGGAACCGCAGACCTTGTTGATGGTTGTGGCACCGCAAGAATCAGGCAGACCGGAAGCGCGTGCCGCCTGACGCGCGGGTGCTTGACCGAGGCCGGCAGGCAAGACGCATCCCATCAGGGTTTCATCAACCACATTCTCTGAAACTCCCGCATCCTTGAGAACTGCTGATATCGCGGTTGCACCGAGTAGCGTCGAAGGCACAGACGCCAATGCCCCCATAAAGGCCCCCAACGGTGTTCTCCGTGCAGCGCTAATGACGATTGGCCGGTCCTGAGTGGTTGGCATGATCTTAACCTCTTTTTGAATTTCGCATAGATTATGTTCGTATTCTTTATTGTCAACAAAAAGATTATGACTATAATCAATGTCGTTCATGGAGATATTCAGATGAGAGTGAGCCGCGAAGATGCACGCGAAAACCGGGCACGGGTTGTCGAGACGGCAAGCCAATTGTTCCGCCAACACGGGTTCGACGGCATTGGCATTGCCGGCTTGATGAAGGCGTCAGGCCTCACAAATGGCGCGTTTTACAAGCAATTCGCCAGCAAGGACGCCTTGATGGCAGAAGCCACCTCGCATGCCTTGGCTGAAAACCTGGACCACTGGCGCCGGAGCGTTGCAGAGGATGCTTCAGGTTCTCCCGAGGATACTATTGCCCACTGGTATTTGTCCGAAACCCACGAAAGCGTCCGCGGGACCGGATGCGCCTATGCAGCTCTTGCCGGGGATGCGCCGAGGCAGACCAAAGAAGTCCGGGAAGCTTTTGACGAAGCCTTACGCGAAACGGCTGCTCTCGTTTCGGGGAAAGATGAAACCACCCCCCTCTCCGAGCAAGAAGATGCCTTCAGGTTCATCTCCCAGATGGTTGGCGCCCTCGTTTTGGCACGGGCAACCGAAGATCCGGATCTTAAGGCAGCTCTGCTGAATGCCGCCAGAAAAACGGAATAGTGCCGAAATCTAGTCCTCGAAACCGGAAGACCGGCCCCGCAGTTTCTTGACCTGACCGCGCTGTTTCTTGGCATCGAGCCGTCTGCGTTTGGACCCAAGAGTTGGTTTGGTCGCTTTGCGAGGCTTGGGTTTTTCGGTCGCCCGTTTCAAGAGATCAATCAAACGGGCCAGCGCATCGTCGCGGTTGCGTTCCCGGGTCCTGTGGCGATCCGCTTGAAGAATAATCTCCCCATATTGCGTCAAGCGGCTTCCGGCAATCTTCGCGGCCCTGGATTTGACGTCTTGTGGAAGCGTCTGGTTGGCCCACAGATTGAACCTCAACTGGACGGCCGTCGACACCTTGTTGACGTTCTGACCGCCCGGGCCGGACGCCCGAATGAATTCCTCGTTCAAATCATCCCGCGTGATGTAGAGCCGCCCAATGACCGGGATCCGCGACGAGGGTGCAGGCTCTTCTTCGTCCCCACTCATGCGGTCTCGGGCGTTTCTTCAGGCAAACGCAGACCAACACTGGCCAGGATCTGTTGTGTTACGGCTCGCTCGGTTTCCCGCTTGAAATCCTCGTCGCTCAAGTCGTGGCCGGTCAGAGCTCGGATCTGCACGGCAAAATCCGCATAATGCTGCGTGGTCGCCCAGATGGAAAAGATCAAATGCAACGGCTCGGTCTTGCTGATCTTGCCGTCCGCAATCCAGCTTTCGATCACCGCCACTTTTTCCGCGACCAGACGCCGGAGCTCGGTCTCCAGGATTGGGAGGATTTGCGGAGCCCCTTGCATCACCTCATTGGCAAACAGACGTGAGGCCTCTGGGAAGTTGGCAGATATCTCAATCTTCTGCCGGATGTAGGCAGCAAGTTCTGTTGCTGGGTCGCCCTCCCGATCGAGGGTTTTAAGAGGCGCCAGCCAGACGTCGAGAATATGCGCAAGCGCTGCCGTGTAGATCGCTTCTTTGGACGAGAAATAATACAAGAGGTTGGATTTCGACATACCAGCTTCGGCGGCGATCCGCTCCACCGTTGCACCGGAAAACCCATATCGGGAAAATTCCTTCAAGGCAGCGTCAAGAATCAGTGTCCTGTTTTTTTCCTGGATCCGGCTCATTCCACCGACCCTTGAACTTGCAGGCACCTGCCCACCGACATCAGCCATTTAGCTACCCCGTATTTGCCGCTATCGGCGTATTCCCCCGCAGACAACCGATTTCCGTCAAAAACCAACATCTGCGCCGTCCACGGCCATGAAAATGCACCAAAGACGGACATGATCACAAATTAGTCACACCGGCTGATTTTGCATCTTGACCATTTGGTCAAAAGCGCCATAGGCTAAATTGACCAGATGGTCAGAAGGCTAGACGATCCGGATCGGCGCCGCAATGGGGCAGACGGAACCGGACGAGCCTCGAACATCAGGCAAGAACAGCCGGAAAACGGTCTGGCCGAAATGGCCGACAGAGGATTTCGCACCAAGCAAAAGAGGCAAAAGCCCGCGCTTGGTGCGCACGGAACAGCCAGGGGGAGAGGACCCGGCATGTCAGTGAAATTCCTGCTTTGCGCGGGCAGCTGACCTATGTCTTACTCTCCTCCATAGAAAACAACCAACAGGCGGTTCGCGTTGAGCGTTATGGACCGCAAGGAGGACGCATGTCGTCATCGGCATCAGCAGCATCGAGCCAGGCTGCAACCAACAATCTTGAAGCATTCTGGATGCCTTATACGGCGAACCGCCAGTTCAAGCAGAACCCGCGGATGTTCGTCGGCGCGAAGGACATGCACTACACCACTGCTGATGGCCGCCAGGTTTTGGATGGGACAGCGGGTCTTTGGTGCTGCAACGCCGGTCACGGCCGCCCGAAGATCGTCGAGGCGGTCCAAAATCAAGTCGCTGAGATGGACTACGCCCCGGCCTTTCAGATGGGGCATCCTAAGGCGTTTGAACTTGCCGCCCGCCTCACCGCCATGATGCCTTCCCCGCTGGATCACGTGTTTTTCACGAACTCCGGGTCTGAGAGCGTCGACACGGCCTTGAAAATCGCACTTGGATATCAGCGCTCCATCGGTCAGGGCACACGGACCCGGTTTATCGGCCGTGAGCGCGGCTATCACGGCACTGGTTTCGGCGGAATTTCAGTTGGCGGCATCGTCGCGAACCGCAAGCAGTTCGGCAACATGCTCAACGGCGTCGACCATCTGCCGCACACCCATGATCTCAGCCGGAACGCGTTTTCCCGCGGAGAACCGAAAAACGGCGCAGAATATGCCGAAGAACTGATCCGTCTGGTCCAGCTGCATGATGCCTCCACAATCGCTGCCGTGATCGTGGAGCCCGTTGCCGGATCAACAGGCGTTTTGATCCCGCCGGTCGGATATCTGAAACGTTTACGCGAAATCTGCGACCAGAACGGCATACTCCTGATCTTTGACGAAGTGATCACCGGTTTCGGCCGCCTCGGCACTCCGTTTGCCGTCGACTATTTCGACGTCATTCCCGACATGGTGACGACAGCCAAGGGCATCACCAGCGGTGTCATTCCGATGGGTGCGGTGTTCTGCGCCAAGAAGATCTATGACGCGTTCATGGACGGACCCGATCACCTGATCGAACTCTTCCACGGCTACACCTATTCCGGTCACCCGATTGCCTGTGCAGCCGCTCTGGCGACCTTGGACACCTATGAGGAGGAAGGCCTTTTGACCCGGGCGGCAAGCCTGGCCCAATACTGGGAAGACGGCCTGCACTCCCTCAAGGATTGTCCGAACGTCATCGACATCCGCAATCTCGGCCTGATTGGGGCGATCGAGCTGACCCCGATTGACGGCGCGCCGACGAAACGGGCCTTCTCCGCGTTCTTGAAAGCCTATGACGACGGTATTCTGATCCGCACGACCGGTGACATCATCGCGTTGTCGCCGCCGCTGATCATTTCCGAAGCCCAAATCGACGAATTGTTCGGCAAATTGCGGACTGTTTTGAACGCGATCGACTAACGGAAAGCCAGTCATGACGAGACCAGCTGCCACCAGCGAAACCTTGATCGACGATGATCGTGTCCGCGTGACCCGGTTTGACTTCGAACCTGGCGCTGAGACCGGCTGGCATCGTCATGGCTTCGACTACGTCATCACGGCGGTCACCGACTGCCAGATGTTGCTGGAGGAGCCGGGTGGCACAAGCAGAACCGTTGCGGTTCCAGCTGGCACGGCTTACCGGCGTTCTGAAGGCGTGGAACACAATGTAATCAACGGCGGGGACAAACCGATGTCCTTCGTCGAAGTGGAACTGAAATAGGAGACACGGCACCATGGCAGCTCCGGGCGAAAACCTTAGGATCAACGCAGACCGGCTGTGGGACAGCCTGATGGAAATGGCCAAGATCGGCCCGGGCGTTGCTGGTGGCAACAACCGTCAAACACTGACGGATGCGGACTCGGAAGGCCGGAAACTGTTCCAGAAATGGTGCGAAGACGCCGGTATGACCATGGGCGTCGACACCATGGGCAACATGTTCATGACCCGGCCCGGCACCGATCCGGATGCCCTGCCCGTTTACGTCGGCTCCCACCTCGACACTCAGCCGACAGGCGGCAAATACGACGGCGTTCTGGGTGTGCTTGGCGGCCTTGAAGTCGTGCGGACGATGAACGATCTCGGCATCAAGACCAAACACCCGATCGTTGTGACGAACTGGACCAACGAGGAAGGCACACGCTTTGCCCCCGCCATGCTCGCGTCCGGCGTTTTTGCCGGCATCCACAGCCTTGATGAAGCCTATGCCAAGGAGGACCATGAAGGTCTGAAGTTTGGGGACGAGCTGAAACGCATCGGCTGGGTGGGCGATGAAGAAGTTGGCGCCCGCAAGGACAAGATGCATGCCATGTTCGAGCTGCACATCGAACAAGGCCCGATCCTGGAAACGGAAGGCAAGGACATCGGTGTTGTTACTCACGGACAGGGCCTTTCCTGGACCCAAGTGACCATCACCGGCAAGGACAGCCACACCGGATCAACTCCGATGCCGATGCGCAAGAACGCCGGTCTCGGCATGGCCCGGATCCTGGAACTGGTCGACGAGATTGCCTGGTCCCACAAGCCGCACGCCGTTGGCGCAGCCGGCCACATCGATGTTTACCCGAATTCCCGAAACGTGATCCCGGGCAAGGTGGTTTTCACCATCGATTTCCGTTCGCCGGACATCAACGTCATTGCGGCTATGGAAGAGGACATGAAGAAAGGCGCAAAGAAGATTTGCGACATGATGGGCCTTGAAGTCGAGTTTGAAAAAGTCGGCGGATTTGATCCGGTCACCTTTGACGAAAACTGCGTCACCGCTGTCCGCAACGCCGCCGAGCGGTTGGGCTACACCCACCAGAACATTATTTCCGGCGCGGGACACGATGCCTGTTGGATCAACAAGGTCGCCCCGACGGCCATGATCATGTGTCCCTGCGTCGACGGACTGTCCCACAACGAAGCCGAAGAGATCTCCAAGGACTGGGCGAAAGCTGGAACGGATGTTCTCTTCCATGCGGTCGTCGAAACGGCGGAGATCGTGGAATAGGCTCCTAACCGGCAGAGACACCAATGAAACACGCAGCCCCAAAATTCATGCACATCGGAAAGGCGCTGAGAGCAGCGGCTATCGCGATGGTATGTGGTTTTGGGATCTGCGGGGGTTATTCGGGATCGGCATCTGCGACGGCGAAGTTCAATGTCGGCGACCGGTGGGATTGGCAACTCAAGGGACCTGCCGATCTCGATCGGGATGTCGAAATGCTGACGCTTAATCCGCGGCTCGTGACCGCGGACCAACTGCAAGGGCTCCACGCACAAGGGGTCGATACGGTCTGCCATGTCAACGCCGGAACAATTGCAGAGACAAACCCTGGTTTTTTCGACCTTCCGCCCGCTGTCATAGGCAGCCCGCACAAGACCAGGTCGAACGAGCGTTATCTGGATATCCGCCGCCTTCAGATGGTCGTGCCGGTGATCACCCAGCAGATCGTTGCCTGCAAAAACCAAGGGTTCACCGCCATAGAGCCGGATGGTTTCGACGCTTACGCAAAAGACAGTGGCTTTCCGCTAACCGCAGCGGATACGGTCCGCTATGCCACGACACTGGCCCATGTGGCCCATGGCTTGGGCCTTGGGATTGCCCAAAAGAACGTGCCAGAGCTGACGGAAGCCTTGATGCCGCATTTTGACTTCGCGATCACAGAAAGCTGTTTTGAAACCAGCACATGCGAGCAGATCGCTGCTTATCCGAAGGCAAACAAACCAGCCTTCAACGCCGAATACACGGATGCCGATATTGATTTTGCCAAAGCCTGCGCGGAAGGCGCGCGGCTGAACATCAACATGATCCGCAAGGACCGGCCGGTGACCGCACCGGTGATCTTCTGCCAGGCAGAGTTTTGATCAAACAGACGAGACAGGCGGTTCGGAGGTAAATCCGAGACAGCCGAGCTAAAAAGGGGAACGACAATGGCAAGCAAAGTGATCAAGGGCGGCACCGTCGTCACTGCGGACCTTTCCTATGAAGCAGACGTGAAAATCGAAGGCGGCAAGATCGTCGAAATCGGTCCAAATCTATCCGGTGATGAAACACTGGATGCGGCCGGCTGTTATGTGATGCCGGGCGGCATCGATCCGCACACGCACCTTGAAATGCCCTTCATGGGCACGTTCTCGTCGGACAACTTCGATTCCGGCACACGAGCGGCACTTTCGGGCGGCACCACAATGGTGGTCGATTTTGCCCTTCCCTCTCCTGGCCAAGGTCTCCTGGAAGCCATCCAGATGTGGGACAACAAGTCGACGATGGCCCATTGCGACTACTCCTTCCACATGGCGATCACCTGGTGGGGCGAACAGGTTTTCAACGAGATGGAGACTGTCGTCCGCGAGAAAGGCATCAACACCTTCAAGCACTTCATGGCCTACAAGGGCGCCTTGATGGTGAACGATGACGAGATGTTCGCCTCCTTCCAGCGCTGTGCAGAACTCGGCGCGCTGCCGCTGGTACATGCAGAAAACGGTGATGTCGTCGCAACACTGCAGCAAAAGCTTCTGGCTGAGGGCAACAACGGTCCCGAAGCCCACGCCTATTCCCGCCCGCCGGAAGTGGAAGGCGAAGCCACAAACCGTGCCATTATGATCGCGGACATGGCCGGCGTCCCGGTCTACATCGTGCATACGTCCTCCGAGCAGGCCCATGAAGCCATCCGCCGCGCTCGCCAAAACGGCATTCGGGCCTATGGCGAACCGCTCATCCAGCACCTGACCCTTGATGACAGCGAGTACAAGCATTCCGATTGGGACCATGCCGCCCGCCGGGTGATGTCGCCGCCGTTTCGCGACAAGAAGCACCAGGACAGCTTGTGGGCAGGTCTCGCCTCCGGATCCCTCCAAGTTGTGGCAACCGATCACTGCGCCTTTACAACCGATCAGAAGCGCACAGGTATCGGCGATTTCACCCAGATCCCGAATGGCACCGGCGGCCTTGAAGACCGCATGCCGATGCTCTGGACCTATGGTGTCGGCACCGGACGTCTAACACCGAACGAGTTCGTAGCTGTGACTTCAACCAATATCGCAAAAATCCTCAATATCTATCCGAAAAAAGGAGCGATTTTGGTTGGCGCGGATGCGGATATCGTGGTTTGGGATCCAGAGAAAGAAAAGACGATCTCCGCCTCCAACCAGCAGTCGGCCATCGACTACAACGTCTTTGAAGGCAAGCATGTGAAAGGCCTGCCGCGCTACACGTTGACCCGCGGGCGCGTCGCGGTCGAAGACGGTACGGTCAACCCGCAACAGGGCCATGGCGAATTCGTCAAACGCGAGCCGTTCCAGGCCGTCAACAAGGCGCTGTCCACCTGGAAGGAACTGACCGCACCACGGAAGGTCGAACGCACCGGCATTCCGGCCAGCGGCGTCTGATTTGAAACAAGCTCAGACCGCGATCCATATAACGCGGCCTGAGCTCTTGCCGGGCATTGCCCCGCGACCGTCGCCTGTAGGAAAAAGAAGAAAATGCTGACTGCCGCTGAAATTGAAGATGGACTGGAAGACGCCATGAGCTCACAGGCGAACCGGGTGATCGATATCGACAATCTGTCGCTCACCTTTGAAACCAACGATGGCCCGGTCCATGCGCTGTCCGACATTGATCTGAAAATCGAGGAGGGCGACTTCGTCTCCTTCATCGGTCCATCCGGCTGCGGCAAGACCACCCTGCTGCGCGTGATTGCCGATCTTGAACGGCCAACGGCAGGATCAATCAGCGTGAACGGTGTTTCGCCGGAAGAGGCCCGGCTTAATCGCGCCTATGGATACGTCTTTCAGGCAGCGGCACTCTATCCTTGGCGGACGATCGCCAAAAACGTTGCCCTGCCACTGGAGATCATGGGGCTTTCACGCGAAGAACAGCAGCAGCGCATCCAGAAAAACATGGAGCTGGTGAACCTCACCGGATTTGAAAAGAAATACCCATGGCAGCTCTCCGGCGGAATGCAGCAGCGGGCATCCATTGCCCGTGCCTTGGCTGTGGAACCCGATCTCCTGCTGATGGACGAACCCTTTGGCGCGCTCGATGAAATTGTGCGCGATCACTTGAACGAACAGCTCCTCCAGCTTTGGGCGAAAACCAACAAGACCGTCGTCTTTGTCACCCACTCGATCCCGGAAGCTGTGTTCCTGTCGACAAAGATTGTCGTTCTTTGCCCACGGCCAGGGCGGATCTACGATGTGATTGAAAGCGACTTGCCGCGCGACCGTAATCTCGACATTCGCGAGACGCCTGAGTTTTTGAAGATCGCACACCGTGTCCGCGAAGGCCTGAAGGCCGGTCACTCCTATGAAGACTGAGGGAGCAGCTTATGTCTGACACAGCCCTCGCCGCGCCGCGCAGCACAAATCCGTTTGCTGGTCTGATGTCCGGAACACTTGGACCGGTTCTGGTGGTCGTTCTGGCGATCTTAGCAATCTGGTACATCGCGGCTGTTTCCCTGAACACCCCGTTCCAGCAGGACATGTATGAACGGTCAAATCAGACCGATGTGCCAATAAGCCAATTGGTCAGAGATACACTGGCGCAGGAGCGCCCCGTTCTGCCGGCACCGCATCAGGTCATTGTGGAAATCTGGAACACAACGGTCGAAAAGAAGATCACGTCCAAGCGGTCCCTGATCTACCATTCCGGTATTACGCTGTCGTCGACCCTTCTCGGATTTCTGATCGGGACATTGCTCGGAATCCTTCTGGCAGTCGGGATCGTACACAGCCGCGTTCTCGACAAGTCTTTGATGCCTTGGGTGATTTCCTCGCAAACCATTCCGATCCTCGCCATCGCGCCGATGATCATTGTGGTTTTGAACGCGGTCGGCATCTCCGGATTGCTGCCGAAGGCGATGATTTCAACCTACCTGTCCTTCTTCCCGGTGACCGTGGGCATGGTGAAAGGCCTGCGCTCTCCGGAAGTCATTCATATGGATCTGATGCACACCTATTCCGCAACGCGTCTTCAAGCGTTCTGGAAACTGCGCCTGCCCTACGCAGTTCCCTACCTCTTCACATCCATGAAGATCGGCATGGCAGCTTCGCTGGTGGGCGCGATCGTTGGAGAACTGCCCACTGGCGCCATCGCCGGCCTTGGCGCGCGGTTGTTGGCAGGCTCCTATTACGGTCAAACCGTTCAGATCTGGTCGGCCCTTCTGATGGCGGCGTTTTTGGCCGGGTCGCTGGTCGCCCTGATCGGAGTTCTTGAAAAAATCGTCCTGAAGCGCATGGGGATGGCGAGATGAGTACACAAACTGTCTCAAAACGCCGGATCGACATGCCGGCCCTGCTCGCCTGGTTTGTCGTCGCCATGGTCGTTGTCGGGCTGTTCAGCACCGCCTTCAAACCCGATATAGGTATTCTGGAAGCACCGCAGCTTGCCTTGTGCCTCGTGCTTCTGGCGATCCTCGGCGTTCGTTATGAGCTTGGTTTCATGCGCAACTGGATTGGCGATTTAGCCCTTGGCATAGTTGCAGCCCTTGCTGCCTCACTTTTAATTGGCGCAGCAGGCCGCCATGAAGGGGACGCGGCACTCGGGTTCTGGGCGTTGACAGCTGCAACCTGGGCAGCATTCTGGTTGTTCGTGGAACGTTTGGCGATCTGGAAAAGCCGGTCTCTACTCACCACCCGAATTGTGAATCTGGCGATCCCCGCGATCTTTGGCGTCACGCTCTTGATCCTATGGGAGCTGTTCGTCACCGGCGCTGGGGTGCCCAAAGTCTTGCTGCCCGCACCGTCGGAGATCTGGCTGCGGATGACAACGTCTGTCCCAACCCTTTGGGCTGACTTCCAGCAGACCTTTATGAAGGCTGTACTCGTCGGCTACGCACTCGGATGCGGAGCCGGTTTCCTGATCGCGATACTTGTCGACCGGGTGCCTTTCTTGCGACGCGGACTTTTGCCAATCGGCAATCTGGTATCGGCGCTGCCGATCATCGGTGTCGCGCCGATTATGGTGATGTGGTTCGGCTTCGACTGGCCGTCCAAGGCGGCTGTCGTGATCATCATGACCTTCTTTCCGATGCTGGTGAATACGGTATCTGGGCTGGCCGCATCCGATGCCATGCAACGGGATCTGATGCGGACTTATGCCTCCAACTATTGGCAGACCTTGTTCAAGCTGCGTTTGCCTATGGCCATGCCGTTTATCTTTAACGCGCTCAAGATCAACTCCACGCTCGCCCTGATCGGCGCCATCGTGGCGGAGTTCTTCGGCACCCCGATTGTCGGTATGGGCTTCCGGATTTCCACGGAAGTCGGGCGTATGAATGTCGATATGGTCTGGGCGGAGATAGCTGTCGCAGCGCTGGCCGGCTCTTTGTTTTATGGCCTGGTTGCGCTTCTGGAGCGCGCAGTGACCTTCTGGCACCCCTCAATCCGCGGGTAACGCGTCCGGAGGTTACCCTCAGGACTGGTCTGATCGGAAACGCGCACTATGGTTTGAAGGACTTCAACTTGGAGCCCTTCATCCGACCCGCATTTCCAAGAGCCATTCACCAATGCCAGAAGGCCATACGATCCATCGTGCCGCCCGCGACCACCGGAAAATCATCAAAAATCGCTATTTGGCCGTTTCTTCGCCGCAAGGGTGGTTCGAAGACGGTGCCGCTTGGCTCAACGGACGCCTCTGCGAAGAGGTCGAGGCCTACGGCAAACACCTGATCTACCGCTTTGAGGGAGAAACGTTCCTCCACGTTCATCTCGGCCTTTTCGGCCGGATTCGAAAACGGAAATTGCCTGAACCAGAACCACGTGGCGCGGTCCGAATACGAATGATTGGCGACACACATCTCATCGATATCAACGGACCAACGGTGTGTGAGATCCTGGATCCGGATGACCTGACCAAGCTGACATCGCGAATTGGCCCCGACATCCTTCGCTCAGATGCAGATCCTGAGAAAGTCTTTGCCCGGATCTCCAAGAGCCGGTCATCCATTGGCAAACTTTTGATGAACCAAGCCGTTTTGGCCGGTATCGGCAACATCTACCGCAGTGAAATTTTGTGGCGCCAAGGCATTCATCCTGACCGGCCTGGCAAAGACCTTTCAAGGGATGACTTTGAGCGCCTCTGGGCCGATGCCGTACATTTGCTCGAAATCGGCGTCAAACGCAATGCGATCATAACTGTCGATGAGGCCGCCCCCGGTCGGGGCCGGTATCGCGAACGGGTCAATATCTTTGGCAAACGGAGTTGCCCCACCTGTGCGGGCGGCATCACGCAGGTCGAAATCGACACACGCAAGGCTTACTTCTGCTCAACTTGTCAGACGGATTGAAACTGGCCTTGGAACCTGCCAAGAAAGGCTTCTTCCACACCTCATTGATCTGCCAGGACTACCAATGAAACCCAGCCGCGACATTTCCCGCCTAATCGAGATTATGGCGGCCCTGCGCACGCCCGGAACCGGGTGCCCATGGGATTTGGAACAAAACTTCGCGACCATCGCGCCCTACACTCTGGAAGAGGCGTATGAGGTCGCCGATGCAATCGCGAAGGACGATATGCTGGAGCTTCGCGAAGAACTTGGCGATCTGCTCTTGCAGGTGGTCTACCACGCACGGATGGCGGAGGAAGAGGATCAGTTTGCGTTTCCCGATGTCGTGGAAGGCATCACAAAAAAGATGATCCGCAGGCACCCTCACGTCTTTGGCGATGAAACAGGTGAAAAGCCCGAACTCGTCCAGGGAATTTGGGAACGCATCAAATCGGAAGAACGGGCTGAAAAACGTGCCGAACGGGAAGCTCTGGGACTTGTTGAACCGAACAAGGGCTTCCTGGATGACGTACCGACAGCCTTCCCTGCCCTGCAGGAAGCGGACAAGCTCCAGCGGCGCGCATCCAAGGTTGGCTTCGACTGGAACGATGCCCGGCTGGTCCTGGACAAGATCCGGGAAGAGACCCATGAGCTGGATGAGGAACTCGCCAAATCTGATCCTGACAAGGAGCGGATCACCGACGAATTGGGGGATACACTCTTTGCCTTGGCCAACCTGGCCCGGCACCTCGAAATTGACCCGGAAGAGGCCTTGCGCCGGACCAACCGGAAATTTCGCCGCAGGTTTGCAGCAATCGAGGGTGTTGCAGAGACAAATGGAACGACCCTGGACGCGATGAGCCTCGAAGAGATGGAAGCCGCGTGGCAAGCTGCAAAGAAACCAGATCCAGCTGCAACTTGATTCTGTTCGGGGACTCGCAAAAACTTACCATACGTGTTTTGCCAAGGTTTACTTAGGGTCAGAATCTCTCACACTTCTGCAAAACACGATCGGAAGCACCGGACTTTCATGGCCTTCATCAAAGCTTTTGCGCTATTTGCAATGGCAACACTATCCGCAGCGGTTTCAGCGCATGCCGAGACGTGGCGCATATCAGCGTTGGATTGGCCGCCCTATTCAAGCCCGCAAGAAAAGGATGGCGGTAACGCTGTTGCCGCGCTCCGCGCTTCTTTAGCCAAGATCGGTGTGACCCTCGAAATCGATTATATGTCCTTCCCCCGTGCCAAGGCGCTTGCAAAAAGCGGCCGGTACATTGGCTATTTTCCGGCCTGGCCAGAAGAAATCATCGAAGGTTTCAAAGGCTCCCGGCCCATCATGATGTCTCAGGTTGGAGTTGTTCATCGTCAGGACAACAGCGTGTCTTGGCGCAACACGCACGATCTCTTTGAAAACTACCCGGTCGGGTATGTCCGGAGCTTTGTCTACCCGATTGAAATTCAAGAAGAGGTCGAACACCACGCCACCACGGCGACGGGCGTGGACACTGAACAAGATCTCGTCCGTATGCTTGCAGCCGGCCGGATAGAGGTCGCCGTGACCGATCCATCAGTCATGCTCCGGATCAGCGAAAAAATGGGTATCACCGGGCTGGTTGCCAACAAATACATATTGTTTCGCAAACCGTTGGTGCTGGCTTTTTCCGGTGAGAGGGATAACGTCTCGCGAAGAGTGCGCCTCAATACTGTTTTGCCGCAATTCAGCCGGAACCAGCTTACCTGTTGCGCCTATCATCCCCCGGCCAAACAGAACTAGGCACTGAGTGTTTACCCAAATGAATTGGCGCTAGTCCTCCACGAACCAGCGCCAATTCCTAGCCTTTGATCATCAACTTGCCACGGGCGACGGTATCGCTCCTGGTTCAGGCGTCAGTTGAGGTCTCCGCTGTGGCCAGGCGGGTTGCATTCCGGCTGGTGCCCCGATGGTTTTCGGACCGATCGGATGAGCGTCCTCTGACGGGGGGCGCTGCTGGATGGTGCGTTTGGGTCCGAGGCCGAAGACCTGCCGCCATGTCCGTATGGGATTGCGGAAATCAAAGACCTCCGTGTGGATCGGCAGTTGACCACCGGCTGCGCGATAGGACCGGCAAGCAATAGTCAGAAGAGGATCCGGCCCGCACGCAAAGAGCTCGGATGATTGCCAACCAGGCGGCAAATGGGCATCGAACGTCTCCATGTTGAACCGGGCGCCTTCCGCATCGCCGAGAAAATGCACCACCAGCTGGGGCAACCGTTTGGCCATTGCCGCCAGATAATTGAGATCGACCGCATGGTTCATGGACCTGTAGATATAAAACAAGTCAATCCGCGGCCCGTGGTCAGGTGACATTGCGCCAAGCGCTGCCAGAAACGGGGTAATCCCTGCTCCGCCCGCAACCCAAATCTGCCTGTAGATCCGTTTCGGATCGGTTTGTGGGGCAAAGTCACCCGCAATCCTGTTCAACAGCACTTCGTCGCCAACCTTGAGCTGCGTTTGCAGCTTCTTTGTATAATCTCCACGGTCGAAGATGACGAAGCGCATGCCGTTCTGACTTGGCGCCGATGCAATTGTGAACGGGTGCGGTTCCCGAAGGCCTCGTTTGGTGCAGGAGAGGCTCGCATGCTGCCCCGGACACCATGCGACCGCCCCCTTGCCGTCTCGGGGTTCCAGCCGGATATCGATGCTGTCATGATTGTTCTTCAATGCACTCACCTGCATCCTGCGGGGCCGGTGCAAATGGTGTGCGATGACACGCGCCATCGCAGCAATGCCAACCACAGACAAGACCGCCAGCACCCACCAATGCACACTGAAATCTTCGACAGGAACAGCCGCCAGGAAGACGTGGGCGACCGTGACAAGATAAATCGGCCCCATTGCATAATGCGTCCAGCGCCAGAAGTGATAGGGAATTGCCGGGATAAGCCCGTACAACACGAGGATCATGAGATAAATCCCCGCAAACGTTCCGGCACGGGAGCCAAACTCTTCCCAGCCTGGCACGATGCTTTCCCCGCGCGGTTCGGCCAGAATCCAGTGCGCAAGGGTCATGATCCATGCCCAATGGGCAAAGATCCTGTGCACCTGGTAGGATCGCCCGGGACCACCCATAAGTCCGTCAACGATCCTTATTCGAGCGGCCAGCACCATACACACCGTCATGGCCACAAATGCACCAACTCCAAAGGTGGCTGGTATCAGGTTTTCAGCAGGAACGCCGCTGAGGAGTGCGCTGTAAACGACAGCAGTAAAAAGAAGAAATCCGACATGCGGATAGATAAGTCGCATCAATTGCTCCCACCATGAATAGCATTGTTATGCTTGTCTAAGCTTCAGGTGGTTTCCCCGAATTCCCGTGCCGCATGTCTGAATGCGTTTGACCGCTTTCAAATATGCCCCCAACTCGAAAAAACAGAGTGCCAGCGATCCGTTAGGGATCAGTTATATTGTTCTAATACTGATAGTTAGCGAAGTAGCCGGAAATTCGGCGGCACTGAGACCGGAAACAGGAGATACGGCGGCGAGAACGCAATCACCTGTCATCAAACCAGGGCGTGTACCGTCCCGGTTGATTGAAACAAAAACCAGTCAATTCAAAAGTGTTGCGGTGAACCGGTATCAGAAGTCCGAAGGGTTTGTTCCGATACGTTATTCAGACGGATCAATCGCAAACTTGCCGAAAAGATCCCGGAATGGTCCGCGTTGCTTGTCCGAAACGCGGACTTCCGCGATGACGTATTCCTCTCCGTCTGAACGCTCAAGAACTTCAGCCATCTGATAAAGCTTTGCAATCAATGCGCCTTCAGCGACTGGCACACGGACCGATAGGATATCGTCATGCCGTGCCATGAAACTGTCGACACGGGCACTCAGATGCTCAATGCCCTCACCGGTCACTGCGGAGAGGGCGACTGGCCCCTCACCTTGTTCTTCTGAGAGAAGTTTTGCCCGGTAATCCTTGTCGAGGAGATCGATCTTGTTCCAGACCTCAATGATTGGTGCGCCCGTCAGCGCATCGACACCAAGCTCTTCCAAGGTTTTTTGAACGTCTTCCGCCTGGGCGTCCGTGTCAGCATGCGAAATATCGCGCACATGAAGGATCAGATCTGCTTCCAGCACCTCTTCAAGGGTTGCACGGAACGCAGCCACCAGATGCGTCGGCAGATCCGAAATGAACCCGACCGTATCTGACAGGATAATCTCGCGACCGTGCGGCAACGTGATCTTGCGCAGTGTTGGATCCAGCGTTGCAAAGAGAAGATCCTTGGCAAACACCTCGGACTCAGTCAAACGATTGAAAAGCGTAGATTTTCCGGCGTTCGTATAGCCCACCAGGGCGACGACCGGTTGCGGGATCTTCTTGCGTTTCTTTCGGTGCAGTTCCCGGGTTCGGCGAACGCTTTCAAGCTGCTTCTGCAGCGCTATAATACGTTCCTGGATCTGACGGCGGTCGGCCTCGATCTGGGTTTCCCCTGGACCGCCCATGAACCCGGCGCCGCCCCTTTGCCGTTCAAGGTGCGTCCAGGACCGGACCAACCGGCTTTTCTGCCAGGTCAGATGCGCCAGATCGACTTGAAGCTTGCCTTCTTTGGTCCGTGCACGGTCACCGAAGATCTCCAGAATCAAACCAGTCCTGTCGATGACCTTTGTCTTCAGGCGGCGTTCCAGGTTCCTCTGCTGAACAGGAGACAACGGGTGATCGATGACGACCAGATCCAGATCCTCACTCGCAACAATGCCGGCAAGCTCCGCAACCTTTCCTTCACCGAACAGCGTTGCCGGCTTGGGATTGTTTATCCGCACCACGCCTGAATGGACGATATCAAGGTTGATGGCCGCACTGAGGCCAATCGCCTCGTCAAGCCGGGCTTCCGGGCTCCGGTTGGATCTGAGATCTGCCTGGGAATTTTCAGAGCGCAGCTGGATGATCGGCTCGAGGATCATCGCACGAAAGCGCTGGGGCAGACGATCTACCCCAGTGTCTTTTTGTCTAAGAGATTTCTGACCCGGTTCTTCAGAACCATTGGATTTCGAAAAGTCGTCTTCGCGAGACTTAGGTTTCAATCAGCTTGCCTTTTCCGCGTTTTCCTCAGCCTGATCGAACAATTGAACAGGTCCGTTTGGCATAATTGTGGAAATGGCATGTTTGTAAACCAGCTGCGAATGACCGTCGCGGCGCAGCAGAACGCAGAAGTTGTCGAACCACGTCACAACGCCCTGCAGCTTGACCCCGTTGATCAAGAAAATTGTGAGCGGTGTTTTTTGTTTGCGAACGTGATTGAGGAATGTGTCTTGTAGGTTTTGTGCGCGCTCAGCCATGTGTTCTTTTATCCTATTTGGTCCGAATGCGGCCAGGCACCCGGTTTTCTCCTGGCTGACTGTTCCAAGCACAAATCCTCTCAGATTATGGTGTACCCAGCCTGCCCGCTTTTTTATTGCCCATCTATCAGTGGGTCATCTGCCCTGACCCTCAAGTATCCCCAGCCCAGCATCTAAGCGGGCTACGATTCACACCACCTTCAAATCAGTAGCAGTATGGAACAGTTCGCGCAATCGGGTTGCAACCGATCCGGGATGCCCATTCCCGATTACCTTGTCATCAATTCGTACAACAGGCATTGCGATATTTGTCGCAGCGGTAACAAACGCTTCCTTGGCATCATAGGCCTCTTCTAGGCTGAAAGGCCGTTCTTCAAAAGACAGCCCTTCGCGCTCAACAAGGTCCAAAATCGCTGTGCGGGTGATCCCACGCAAGATACCGCTCTCCGCCGGCCGTGTGATCAGCTTGCCATCCTTGGTCACAATCCAGGCGTTTGTCGAGCCGCCTTCGGTCACATTGCCGTCGGCGTCCACATACCAAGCCTCTTTGCCGCCTCTTTCCTTGGCGCTCTGCTTGGCGAGAACATTCGGCAGCAGGGCAACGGTCTTGATATCGACCCGCGGCCAACGGTTTTCCGGGTAACTGAAAACCGAAATCCCGGCCTCGGCTTGCGCGTTCACCGCAGCCGGGCTGGAAGAGCGTGCGGTGACAACAATTGAAGGCGCGACATTCGCTGGCGGGAAGAAATGGTCACGTTTTGAGACGCCGCGTGTTACCTGGATGTACACAAGCCCGTTGCGCACCTTGTTCCGGCGCACCACCTGCCGCAGCACGAATTCGACCGCCGGCCGGCTCATCGGCCAATCTATGGATAACTCGCTCAAGGACCGGCCGAGACGGTCCAGATGGCGCGGCATGTCGACGATCTGGTTGTTCCAAACCTCGCAAACCTCATAAACGCCATCCGCAAACTGGTAACCGCGATCCTCAATGTGGACTGCGGCTTCTGAATGCTGGACATATTGACCATTCACATAGGCAATACGGCTCATGAATTCTCCTGATCCCGGCAGGTTCTTTTTGAACCAATTGGTATTGCTACTGTTTTGACCGTTTGGTCAGACAAATGCAAGATCAGAAAAACGTCATACTGACTTAAAAGAAATCAAGACTGACGCGGAACATCTGCTCGACCTGCCGGACCCTGCTGGCGACTGCAAAGATTACGATCCTGTCTTTCGCCTGGATCTGCAGATCTCCGTTCGGTGTCAGAACCTCGCCATCCCGGAACACCGCTCCGATCCGGATCCCGGACGGCAAGTCGATCATGCGCAACGGCCGCCCGACCAGTGGAGAGGTGTCAAGCGCTTCTGCCTCAACAATTTCGGCAGCGCCGTTTTGCAATGTGTGGACACCGCGGATCCGGCCCCGGCGCACATGCTGGAGGATCTTGGAAATCGTTACGGCTCGTGGATTGATAAAGGCATCAATGCCAAGCGCGTTGGTGAACGCCGGATAACTCGGGTTATTCAAGAGCGACAAGGACCGTTTACAGCCAAGTTTTTTGGCCATAACGGACGACAGAATATTGACCTCATCTTCATTCGTGAGAGCAACCATTGTGTCCGCATCACCTGCATCAGCTTCGTTCAAAATTGTCAGATCCAACGCGCTGCCATGCAAAATGACCGACCGCTTGAGATCATCCGCAACTGAAATGGCACGTTCACGGGATGCTTCGATCAGCTTGATCTTTGTGCCGGCCTGACGCTGTTCCAAAGCCCTTGCAACATAAAGCCCGATATTGCCGCCGCCCGCGATCACAACCTTACCGGCTTCCGGCTCTTCATGCCCGAAAATGCTAAGTGTGCGGCGCACCTGATCCCGTTTAGCAACGACATAAGCGAGATCGCCTGTGTAGATGGAATCGCTGCTCTTCGGCACGAACAGTTTGTTGTTCCGGTAAAGCCCGACGACAACAGCCCCAAGATCCGGGAACAGTTCTGTCAGCTGATGAAGGGGCGTATCGACGACCGGGCAGTCGTCTTCACACATGATCCCGACCACAACGACATTGTCGTCGGCAAAACGGACGGTTTCCACGGCACCAGGAAGTGCCAAACGCCGAAGCACCATTTCACCGACTTCGATTTCGGGTGAAATGATCACGTCAATCGGCATGTTTTCCCGGGAAAACAGATTGCGCCAACGGCCCTGAAGATAGGATTGCGCGCGGATACGCGCGACTTTTGTCGGCACATTGAAGAGGGAATGGGCCACCTGACACGCGACCATGTTCACCTCGTCATACAAGGTGACGGCAACGATCATGTCAGCTTCTTCCGCGCCGGCTTGCGCCAGAACATCCGGATGAGCTCCGTGCCCGACAAAACCACGGACATCCAGCTGGTCACCGATCACATCGATCAGTTTGGGCGAGGAATCAATGACGGAAACATCGTTCTGTTCCGCAGCCAGCCGTTCGGCGATCCCGTAGCCGACCTGTCCGGCGCCGCAAATCACGATTTTCATGGAAACCCCTTCCCGGCTCTTCCTATTTGGCTCTCAAAGGCACGCTGGCGCGTCAGGTCATTCCCAAGGTCTTCAGCTTGCGGTGCAGCGCTGACCGTTCCATACCGACAAATTCCGCGGTGCGCGAGATGTTGCCGTCAAATCTCTTGATTTGCGCCTGAAGATACTCGCGTTCAAAGATTTCCCGCGCCTCGCGCAGTGGAACTGACATCAAGTGTTCCCCTGTTCCAGACGAAGGCAAGCTCGGCAGGG
Organism: Roseibium alexandrii DFL-11; assembly: GCF_000158095.2. Classification (NCBI taxonomy): domain Bacteria; kingdom Pseudomonadati; phylum Pseudomonadota; class Alphaproteobacteria; order Hyphomicrobiales; family Stappiaceae; genus Roseibium; species Roseibium alexandrii. Next base: position 1,200,847 of record NZ_CM011002.1, on the reverse strand, counting down.
TTTCCCCGATTTCGGCCGGCAGAAGGTCCGCGGTAATGGTGCTGTCCGGCTCACCCCGGCTCAGGATCAACAGACGCTCGACGTTGTTCCGCAGCTGGCGGACGTTTCCTGGCCAGTCGTGGGTTTGAAGGACCGCCATGGCATCGTCGCCAATCGGGCGCAGCGGAATGCCGGACGCAGCGGAGATTTGCTCCATGAAGTGGCTAACAAGCACGGGAATGTCTTCCCGGCGTTCCGAAAGTCCCGGCACTCGGAGAGGCACCACGCTCAGGCGGTGATAGAGATCTTGCCGGAACAGGCCCGTTGCAATGTGTTCTTCCAGGTTCTTTGATGTCGACGACAGAATCCGGATGTCGACCTGTACCTTGCCGGTCCCGCCAACACGCGAAAAACTCTGCTCCACCAGAACTCTAAGGATCTTGCCTTGCGTTTCTGCCGGCATGTCGGCGACTTCATCCAGGTACAGCGTTCCGCCATGGGCTTCTTCCAAAGCGCCGATTTTGCGCAAGTTCCCGCTTTCATCTTCGATGCCGAATAGCTCTTCTTCCATGCGAGAAGGCGTGATGGTTGCAGCATTAAGAACCACAAACGGGCTTTTGGCACGTGGTGAAAGATCATGGATCATTCGTGCCGCGCGTTCCTTCCCCGATCCCGATGGACCGGAAATCAGTATTCGGCTGTTCGTTGCGGCAATCTTTTCGATGGTCTGACGCAAACCGTTGGCTGCTGATGAATCCCCGACGATATCGCTGGTTTCCCCGCTGCGCTGACGCAAATCGCGCACTTCGCGGCGCAAACTGGAAGCTTCGAGCGCCCTTTCGACGATATGGACCAGGCGGTCTGCCTTAAACGGTTTTTCGATGTAGTCGTAAGCACCGCGCTTGATTGCTGACACAGCCGTCTCAATGTTGCCATGGCCCGAAATGATCACCACCGGCAAATTGGGATCGGTTTCCTTGAACTGATCCAACAGTGCCAAGCCGTCCAACCGGCTTCCCATCAACCAGATATCGAGGATGACAAGCGACGGCTTGCGCTCTTTCACGGCGGCAATCGCGCTGTCTGAGTCATGTGCCGTGCGGGTGCCATATCCGTCGTCATCCAAAATGCCGGCAATCATCTCACGGATATCGGTTTCGTCGTCTACAACCAGAATGTCATGCGCCATGGGCGGTCACTGCTTCTTCTTCGGTTTGGTCTGTATCAAGGGTTTCAGACGGCTTCATGGAGAGCGTCAACCGGACGAGCGTCCCGGTGTCGTCCGGTTTGGCCTTTGGCGCATCCAGCAATTCAATGCCTCCTCCATGGTCTTCCAGAATCTTGCGCACAATGGCAAGTCCTAGTCCTGTCCCCTTCTCACGTGTCGTCATGTACGGCTCCAAAAGCCGCGATCGATTTTCTTCCGGCAGGCCGATACCGTTGTCGACCACATCAACAATTACCCGATGCGGATCGTCCTCCGGATCACATTTGACGTGAACGGAGACCGACCCCTTGGGCAAATCGTCACCCGTCCGGGCAGCGACGGCTTCTGTGGCGTTCTTGATGACATTTGTGAAGGCCTGTCCGACCAGCCGCTCATCGTACGTCGCCAAAACAGGGCGTTCAGGCAAGTCGGCGGTTACTGATATGTCCGGGTTGGCCACGGACTGCATGAAAGCAGCGTTTCGGACTGATTCCCGCAAATCGCTGGTTCTTTTTTTCGGTTTGCGCATGCGCGCAAAGGATGAGAATTCGTCGACCATCTGCCCGATATCGCCGACCTGGCGCACGATTGTATCGATGCACTGGTCAAAGACTTCGCGATCCTCTTCGATCCGCTTGCCATAGCGCCGGCGGATCCGCTCGGCTGACAACTGGATCGGTGTCAATGGGTTCTTGATCTCATGTGCGATCCGCCGGGCAACATCCGCCCAGGCAGAATTCCGCTGTGCGGATACAAGGCCGGTAATGTCATCCAGTGTCACAACGAAACCGTGTTCCCGTCGGGTGGATTGCTCGCTTGTAGTGCGCACATTGATTGTCCGCAGCCGTCCCCCACGCGTGATTTCGATCTGCGTTTCAGGCATTTTGTCGCCTTGCAGGGCCAGAACATCGGAAAGGTAGTCCGTCAACTCCGGCAAGACGTCCGGCAGCGGTTTGTTCAGGATCCCGATTTCCTCAACCTGCAGGAGCTCTTCAGCCGACCGGTTGACCAGAATGATGGATCCCTCATCATCCACCCCGATAACGCCGGTCGAGACCCCGGACAGAACCGCTTCGTTGAAGCGCCGCCTCCGATCAATCTGCTCGTTGGCCGCAAGAAGCGCATCCCTTTGACCGACCAACTGACCTGTCATCTTGTTGAAACTTTGCCCAAGATTGGCAAGGTCGCCGCCGGCTTTCTCCGTTGGCACGGTGACGGACAGGTTGCCGCTCGCTACTTCGTCTGCCGCAGAAATGAGGCTGCGGATCGGTGAGACCAGTTGATTGGCGAATCCGAAGCCAATCCAGATCGCGGAAAGCAGCAGAACTAGAGCGACGCCAAGATAGACCAGCGCAAAGGCGATCTGAACCCCGAACCGGCTGTTTTCCATTTGCTGGTATTGAAGGGCACCGCTTTCGGCAAGGCCCATGTACTCCACGACACGTGGATCCAGGCGGCGTACTGCGTAGAGAACGAAACCATCATAAGCGGAGAGGTTCATCACTCCGCCGACAAGGTTTGAAACTCCTGGTGCAATCAGAATTGGATCACCGGATTGCGCCTTGAAAATGCTATCTGCAGGCGGCAGCGGGATATCGGCGTTGGGATCCAGAACAACCCTTGTCACCACGTCGCCTTCGCGGTTGATGATGTAGGCCGCCAGGATGCCGCGCAAGGAGACCTGAGTTCGGAAAAACTGATCAAACCGGGTCGGCTCAAAATCATAAACCGGCTTTGCCCGGTCCAGATCGGTCCGCATTGCAATGAGATCACCCCGCAGGACCCGCGCGTGTTCCTGCAAATAGGCCTGCGCCACCGTCAAGGCGTTGTCAATGATGGTGCGTGTGCGGTCCTCAAACCAGCGATCGAGCCCACGATCAAGCGTCACAGCCGCCAGAATAGCCATCAGGATCGCCGGAACAGCAGCAACGACACTGAACAGCGCCACCACCCGCACATGAAGACGGGCAGCTGCCCGGCCCCGGCGGCGCGCCTGAAGCAGTTTGATGATTTCATAGCCGATGAGCGCCAACAGGATCACGGCCCAAAGGCCGTTGATCGCCATGGCTGTGACGATAACGTCGCGTGTCGGGTCGAGAGACGTCAGACCCATCAGGATGAAGAACGTGACCCCGATGGAAATGAGCGCCAGGATCATCACGGCAAGACCGGCACGCCGCCAGAACTTACTGGCGCTGCCGGATTGCGCTACGGGATGTTGCGCGGTTTCCAGTATCATTCGGCCCCTGGTATTTGCCTGCAAAATTTCGGCGCAGAGTCAGAAGCTCTGCGAATGCGGCAGACTTACCACACAATGTTGCGAAATTGCGACAAGGCAAATTCGTCCACTGACAAATTCAAGTGAAAAGTGGCGCTGAATACTGTTCCAGGGTCACCGTGTGGAGCGCATGACCTGTATATCCAAATCCCGGATTTTCTTCCGCAATGTGTTGCGGTTAACGCCCAAAAGCTCCGCCGCCTTGATCTGATTTCCCCGTGTTGCCGCGAGTGCTGCGCTGATCAGCGGGTACTCCACCTCACGCAAGATGCGGTGGTAGAGACCAGGGGGCGGAAGCGCGTCGCCGAATGTTTCGAAATATCCGGACAAGTACTTTTCAACGGAACCGCCAAGATCAACGGTTTCGGATGTTTCATCTTCAAGCGGATTCGTAGACGGTTGGCTCAGCTCATGATCGAGCATTGCCTCGCCAATCACATCCTGCGGATAGAGCGCAGCCAGCCTGCGCACGAGGTTTTCAAGTTCCCGCACGTTGCCCGGCCAACGGTACCGGCGCATCAGGTTCATCGCACTCTGATCGACCTGTTTGGCGGGAAGGCCCTCTTTTTCGGCTATTGAGAAAAAGTGCCGCACAAGGTCCGGAATGTCTTCGACCCGCTCGCGCAGCGGTGGGAGGCGGATCGGAACAACATTCAGCCGGAAATAAAGATCTTCGCGGAAAAGTCCCTGATTAATCAGGTGCCGCAAGTCCTTGTTGGTCGCCGCAACAATCCGCACGTCAGTCTTGATCGGTGTCCGGCCACCGACAGTGGTGTATTCGCCCTGCTGAAGGACACGGAGAAGCCGGGTCTGCGCCTCCATGGGCATATCGCCGATCTCGTCCAGGAAAAGCGTTCCACCGTCGGCCTGCTCGAACCGGCCGGAGCTTCTGTTCTGTGCGCCCGTGAATGCGCCTTTCTCATGCCCGAACAGCTCGGCCTCGATCAGATCCCGCGGAATGGCCGCCATGTTGATCGCAACAAAGGGGCCGTTGCGCCGTTTGCCGTAATCATGAAGGGCGCGCGCTACCAATTCCTTGCCCGTTCCGGATTCACCGTTGATCATGACCGTCAAATCTGTCTGCATCAGACGGGCCAGAACGCGGTAAATCTCCTGCATGGCCGGCGATCGGCCGACAAGCGGCATTCCCTCGCCGCTTTCCTCAAGGTCGGCCACAGGACGTTTCTTCGGCTCTTCCAGCGCACGCTGGACGATCCCGGTCAGTTCTTTCAGGTCAAACGGCTTGGGCAGATACTCATAGGCCCCCTTTTCCGATGCCTTGATTGCGGTCATGAACGTGTTTTGCGCACTCATGACCAGAACGGGCAGTTCCGGGCGCATCTTCTTGATGCGCGGCAAGACATCAAAGATGTTCTCATCCGGCATAACCACATCAGTGATCACCAGATCGCCGTCGCCGGCAGAAACCCATCGCCAGAGCGTGGACGCATTCGACGTCAAACGCACCGTATATCCAGCCCGCGACAGGGCCTGGTTAAGCACGGTGCGGATGGCGGCATCATCATCGGCAACCAAAATCGTGCCAGTCGGCATGGTCAGTCAGCCCTTATACTGCTCCGGTCCCAGACCCGGAATCGGTGGTTGAATACGCTGGCATCAAAATCCGGAAGACGGTTTTTCCGCGCTGGCTGTCACACTCGATGACACCGCCATGATCGCCAATGATCTTGGCAACGAGCGCGAGACCCAGTCCGGAACCGTTTGTTTTTGTTGTGATAAATGGCTCAAACAGATGCGGCAGCAAATCTTCAGGAACGCCCGGACCATTGTCCTGGACGCAAAACTCCAGCGGCAGGCTGACCTTGTCTTCCGTGCCGGGCACGGACAGACGGACACCGGGCCGGAACGCGGTCGAGACCCGGATTTCGCCATCCGGATCGTCCCCAATCGCCTCGCTGGCGTTCTTGATCAGGTTCAAGAATACCTGGATCAGCTGATCCTTGTTGGCATAAACCGGCGGCAACGACGGGTCATAATTTTCAGTGATCCGGTTGTCCCGGGCAAAGCCGCTGTCGGACAGGCGCTTCACATGATCCAGTACCACATGGATGTTGACGGGGTCGCGCTCGATCGGCCGTTCATCGGAAAACACTTCCATCCGGTCGACCAGTTTCACGATCCGGTCGGTTTCATCCGTGATCAACCGGGTCAAAGCCCGGTCTTCATCGGGAGCAGATTGTTCAAGCAACTGGGCGGCACCGCGAATCCCGGACAACGGGTTCTTGATCTCATGCGCAAGCATGGCGGCCAAGCCTGTGACCGTGCGCGCCGCACCGCGCGACGTCAGTTGGCGGTCGATTTTTTCCGCCATGGTACGCTCTTGAAACATAAGCACCACGGCACCGGGCCGGTTTGCGACCGGCGCTGCATTGATGTCGACAATCTTAGGCGCGCCGATGCGCGGCGACCCGATGTCGACCTTGTACTCGTTGACAGCGGCACCGCGCTCACGAACCTGATCAATCAAGGTCAGCAGCGGACTTCCGAACGGGATGAACTCATTAATTGGATGCCGGCGCAGCACCGAGATGCTGGACCGCATGAAAAACTCCGCCGCCATATTGGCCGATTCAATCACCCCGTCGGGAGCAACAAGCAGGACCGGATGCGGCAGTGCATCGAGGATGGTTGGACCATCGCTGGCCAGGGCTTCGGTGCGTACCTTTGGAGTATCTCGATCCGTCACGCTGCCGTCCGTGTTTTGCAGGAAGAAAACCAATCGGACGCAATCCGGACGACTTCATCCGGCTGGTTCGATGTCATCATTGTCTTTTTGAGTGCGCCCGGCATATCAAGTCCGCCCTGTTCAATGGACGTATCGAGGTACCAGCCGAGATGTTTTCGCGCGATGCGCACGCCTGGCAAAACGCCATAAAGGTCCAGAATTGCCTCGTAATGCTCGATCACCAGATCGCCAAGCGCATTGCCTTGGGGTGCTGACAGGATCTCGCCCGTTTCCAGATAGTGTCCAACGAGGCCCGGCAGCCATGGCCGGCCATATGCACCACGCCCGATCATGACCGCATCCGCACCAGACGCCACCAACATCGCGTCTGCGCTCTCGATACCCGTGCAGTCGCCATTGGCGATCAGCGGTACCGATATTTCAGATTTGACAGCCGAAATAGCGTTCCAGTCCGCAGTGCCCTTATAAAATTGACAACGTGTTCGGCCATGCACCGTGATCAGTTGAACACCGGCAGCTTCCGCCCGCCGCGCAAGCTCAGGCGCATTGATCGTCGTATCGTCCCAACCAAGACGCATCTTGAGTGTCACCGGGACATCAACGGCTTCAACTGTTGCTTCGATCAAGGTCAGGGCATGGTCGAGATCGCGCATCAAGGCTGAGCCGGAATACCCCGAGGTCACCTTTTTCGCCGGACATCCCATATTGATGTCGATGATATCGGCGCCCAGACCTGCGATGACTTTGGCCGCTTCGCCCATCCATCGCGCTTCCCGGCCAGCCAGTTGGACAACATGCAGCCCCCCATCCTGCGCTTCAGCGCGCATCTGGGTTTCCGCATCACCTTTGACGAAGGATTCGCTGGCAACCATTTCGCTAACCACCATGCCAGCACCAAACCGGGCAGCCAGACGGCGGAACGGCAGATCGCTCACGCCAGACATTGGCGCCAGGACTGCGCGATTTTTCAGGGAGTGGGGGCCAATCTTGATAGACTTCATGCCAGGTCGCGACGCGCTTTCACAAATGCTCATTGTCTGTGCATTTCTCATTCTGCCTATATACTAGACATTTCACAGATGGCAACAAGGGATAAATTGCGGTCAGGCCATTGATTTGGTTAAAGACGATCTCGTGACGAGGCAACTGCCCTTTGGAGATCCAACACCATGCCGAAAACCGCCGCTCTTGTTGTCGCCGCCGGACGCGGCAGCCGAATGGCGCGAGACGGCAGCACCACTCCGAAGCAGTACCGGCAAATCGCCGACGCTCCGGTCCTCTCCCATACATTGAAAGCACTCGGGAATCATCCCGCAATCTCAACTATTCTCACCGTGATCCACGCAGAAGACGGCGACGCGTATGCCAACGCCGTCGAGTCTATGCCGCAAGAAGTATCTTCAAAGCTCTTGCCTGCGGTAGTTGGCGGAAAAACACGGCAAATGTCGGTCTTGAACGGTTTGAAGGCTTTGGAAAAAGCCGAAGCGGATTTTGTCCTTATACATGATGCAGCCCGCCCCTTCCTGAGCGCCGACGTATTGGACGGCATTATCGAAGCATTGGAAAATGGCCAAAACGGCGTTCTTCCCGCAGTTCCCGTCGTTGACACTTTAAAACGCCAGCCACAAGGCGCGGATAGGTTGGAAACCGTCGACCGCAGCAATCTTCATGCGGCACAAACGCCGCAGGGTTTCCCCTTCGCCAAGATCCTTTCCGCGCATCAGGCCGCGGCAACTGCTGGTCACGATGACTTCACCGATGACACCAGTCTTGCAGAATGGGCTGGCCTTGTGATCGCACTGAGCAATGGCGATCCGGCGAACTTCAAGATAACTACGCCGGCCGACCTCAGCCGGGCACAAACCCTAGCAAAGACCTGGACCATGACTGCCTCAACTCATCCAAAACCGTCTCTGGCAAACCTACAAGATGTCCGGAACGGCATCGGATATGATGTTCATGCATTTGAGGCCGGATCAGAGGTCTTTCTTGGCGGCGTGGCCATACCTCATACCCAATCATTGAAAGGCCACTCGGATGCGGACGTGGTCCTGCATGCGATTACAGACGCCACACTTGGCGCCATTGGCGACGGCGATATCGGTCGGCATTTTCCGCCCAGTGACCCAAAGTGGAAAGGCGCTGCGTCGGACCAATTTCAGATGGACGCAGTCCGCCGGGTCACAGATCTTGGCGGCCGGATCGCCCATATAGACGTCACCATCGTCTGCGAGGCTCCAAAGATAGGCCCGCATCGCGAAACAATCCGGGCATCCATCGCAGCTATCTGCGACATTCCCGGCTCTCGGGTTTCCGTAAAGGCGACAACATCGGAAAAACTCGGGTTTACTGGCCGGAGAGAAGGTATCGCAGCGCTCGCCAGCGTAACGGTCCGCCTGCCACTGAAAGAAGATGAGTGAGATCCACATGTCAGGCAAACACCCTGCAAACCTCTCTGATTTTGGCACCCTCGCAGCCTCCGTTCTGGACGCCATGAAGGCGCGGAACATGATGGTAGCAACAGCAGAATCTTGCACCGGCGGGCTTATTGCCGGGAGCTTGACCGATATTGCGGGCTCTTCAGCCGTCGTGGACCGCGGGTTTGTGACCTATTCCAACGAAGCCAAGACGGACATGCTCGGTGTACCGGAACAACTGATTGATAAGGTCGGTGCAGTTAGTAAAGACGTTGCCATCGCAATGGCAGAAGGCGCGCTCGCCAAGTCCAAAGCCGACATTGCGGTGTCCGTCACGGGAATTGCCGGACCTGGCGGCGGCAGCGACGAAAAACCGGTCGGAACCGTTCATATTGCTGTTGCGGTGAAGAATAAACCGACGCGGCATTTGCATTGCTGGTTTGCCGACAATGGCAGGACCTCAATCCGGCTAGAAACGGTTCAGACCGCCCTCACCGCTCTGCTCGACGCTCTGGACTAGCTGCTAGGTCATAAGTTTTTTGAGCCTGCAAAGAGAAGCTGCTCAATCGCTGTCGAAAGCACATGACCCAGCGTTCTGCTGGTGTGATTGCGGGCAATTGTGCAATGCAAATAAAACACCTATAAAACCGTCCGCCGCTTGGTAACCGGTGGTTTACACTGGCCAAGAAAGGCGTTTTACGGCCTGGCCCGGCAAATGTAGGTTGCAGTCGTTGCAAACAGAACATCCGTGCCATGACGATTAGAAACGCCCTTCTCGCGGCGATCACATTGTTGGTTCCAGTCAGTGCTCAGGCAAGTGGAATTCCCCAGCCTGGAGACTTCTATTTTATATCCCGGGATCAACAAGGCACGTTCGTTGGAAGCCACAAACTCTACCTCGAGTATTCCAGTGGTTTGAAACAAGTCAGCTACTGCAATCGCGACTACTATGTGCGCAGCCACTCCGTTGCGTGGACACAGTTTGAGACCGAACTCGGCCGGACAGTTCAGATCGAATACAATTTCGGCCGTGGATGGCGCCCAATCTGTGAGCGCCCGCAAGATCAGGTCGCCCTTGCCGATCTTGGCATCGACATGCAGCCGAGAGAATTCCTGCAACAGTCACAAAATGACGACAAGCCTGTCAGTCGCTTGAGCGCGATCAGCGGCATCTTTAACAAGAGCAAGGCTGAAAGCAGGTATAAAAGCTACCACACCCGCTGACATTCAACTTAATCCACCCAAATATGCCGCAGCGTTATTTTCGTTAAAACTTTAGACAATTTCGACCCCCTTCAGAAATTTGTTCTTGAAGGATTTGGGTTATTCAAGACCTTGAGCAGCTTTGCTTTCGCGAAATGAGTTCGCGAATAAGGACCGGATATGATGATCCAGAAGACAGTAATGGCCGCCGCGCTGGCGCTTGCGTGCACCGCAACAACCCAAACCTACGCAGACCAACTCGAGCCGGGTGATACCTACATCATCTCCCGGGACGGTCATCGCATTTTCCGCGGCTCCCATCAAATTTACAACCGCATGGCCGAAGGGCTGGTTGAGGTCACCTATTGCCAACGGTCCTATTGGGTCAGGTATGCAACTGTTGCATGGACCCAGATTGAAGTGGACCGCGGATATGAGCTGCGCGTCGAGTACAATCGCGGCAAAGGCTGGCGGCCGATTTGCGCAAACCCGGAAGAACAAGTTACCCTTGCTGATCTTGGGATCAATGAAGATCCGCGACTGATCATTCAGGAAGACGGCCCGCTGGTGAACCCGATCAGCCGCTTCGCTGCAATTAGCAAGTCATTCGGCTCTGGTGACAAGGCAAAAGGCTCTTATCACGCCACTGAATAGGCTTTAAATCCCTTGGTAAGGCTCACGCAAGACAATTGCAGTAAAAAAGGATCGTGACTTAAAGACTAGGACCGAAAACCGCACAGGACATTTGCCGATGACACGCGCTCAATGCATAGCAATCCTGACGTTTTTGCCAGCAATCACTCTGGCCGGTTCCAGTTTTGCGCAAAGCGACTACTATATCCGATCTCAATATCCGGATGGCACCTTCACCGGCTCCCACGAAATTCTGACACGGCCGAAAGAAGGCTACTACCAGGCGCAGTATTGCGATCGCATGTTCTGGGTCAGCACGACCACCGTCGTTTGGACCGAGGAAGAAGTGGCCGCCGGTCGAACATTGATCCTGGAAGAAAACTTCGGTGAAGAGCGCAATGTGTTGTGCAGCGACAACACGGCTTTCGCCAGCCTTTACGACCTCGGCCTGGACAAGCGGGAAATCGAAGCCCTGCGGGAGCCGGAAGGATCCTTCCAGACACGGGCAAGCCGCATCCATACGATCCGCGACGCATTCAAGCAGTTCAAATAAATCGGCATTAGCGGCCGGACCAAGACCTAGCCGCCGTAGACCTGATCTGCGCGGGTTTCGAAGGCGTTTGAAAATTTCCGAAATGCCTTATCGAACATGGCCCCCATCAACGATCCAAGCGCTCGGCTGCGGAACTCGTAATTGATGTAAAACCCGACCGTGCTCCGACCATCGTCCACATCCTTGAACGTCCACTTGTTCTCAAGATGCTTGAACGGGCCGTCCAGATACTCCACCAAAATGGTCTTGCTCTCCGGTTGAAGTTCCACCCGGCTGGTGAATGTTTCTTTGAACATCTTATAGGCAACGGTCATATCGGCGACCAGCACAGTGCGCCCGTCCGGCAGCTCCTTCCGGCCACGCACTTGAAGGGCCTGGCAAAGCGGAACGAATTTCGGATACTGCTCAACATCCGCCACGAGGCGGAACATGTCGTCTGCCTTGTGATTGACCTTATGCGAAGATGAGAAACTGGGCATGGGTTAGTGTGGTCCTATCGCCTTGCCAAATCCTTTAAGCGGGCCGTCAGTGGCCGAGTTTTGCCTTGCGGGCCGCGCGCAGATCCGCGAAATCTTCGCCCGCATGATGTGATGACCGTGTCAGCGGGCTCGCAGAAACCTTCAGGAATCCCTTTGCGTAAGCGATCCGCTCATACCCCTTGAATTCTTCAGGCGTCACAAAGGACATCACCGGATGGTGCTTCTTCGACGGCTGCAGGTATTGACCGATCGTCAGAAAGTCGACATCCGCGGCGCGCAAGTCGTCCATCAGCTGGAGCACTTCGTTCCGCTCTTCGCCAAGGCCGACCATAATGCCGGATTTGGTGAACATTTCCGGATCCAGTTCCTTCACTTTCTGAAGAAGGCGGATTGAATGAAAATAGCGCGCGCCTGGGCGGACTTTTAAGTATTTGGACGGAACCGTCTCAAGATTATGGTTGAAGACATCCGGCCTCGCTTCAACAACGATTTCAATTGCGCCATCCTTGCGCAGGAAATCCGGAGTAAGCACCTCGACCGTTGTCGATGGAGATGTCTTTCGGATGGCCTGAATGACATCCGCGAAGTGCCGTGCCCCCCCATCATCCAAATCATCCCGGTCGACGGATGTGACCACGACATGCTCCAGGCCCATCGTTGCAACGGCGTCCGCAACACCCTGGGGCTCTTTCGGGTCGATCGGCCCCGGCATGCCGGTGCGCACGTTACAAAAGGCGCATGCGCGGGTGCAAGTGTCGCCCAAAATCATGAAGGACGCGTGTTTCTTGGACCAGCACTCGCCAATGTTCGGGCAGCCAGCCTCTTCGCACACGGTCACCAGGTTGTTTTGCCGAACCGTGTTATGGGTTTCTTTGTAGACAGGCGAAGTCGGCGCCTTGACGCGAATCCACTTGGGCTTGCGCTGGACGGGATTATCCGGGCGATGCGCCTTTTCCGGGTGCCGCGGGCGCGCTTCGGATGGATCTTTCGGGCGATTGAGCGTGTCGACGATCGTAACCATGGGCCTTAAGTGTCGTTCTTTCCGTTAAAGATCAAGCCACAAAACTGTCATGCCTGCTAGCAAGTTGACGCAGGGCTGGTCAGTGTATTGAGACGGTTCTTCGCGCGGTCTGTCAGCAAATGCGACCGGCGCCTTTCATTGTTCATCTGGACGATAACAGTGACTGCCTGTGCAACAGCCTTGCCGTCCTGGAAGATTTTCTGATGCAGTTTGAAGGAAGATCTTCCAACATCCTGCACAACAGTTCCAATCTGCACTTCCCCCGGCCAGTTCACTTCAGCCAGGAAATCCAGCTCCAACCTTGCAATGACGAAGGACGCTCCAGTGTCCGCTAAAGCTTCACCGTAGATAACTTCCGTCCGTCCGGTTTCCAAAAAGGTCGCAAAGACCGCATTGTTCACATGGCCCTGACGGTCGGTATCTGCGTAGCGCAGCTTGTCTGAAGCGGTCATTGGAAAATCAGATATGTGGGCGAAGGCTTCGGTCTTCATTCTTCTGTCTCAGTTGCAATCACGTAGATCGATGCCAGGACTTGCCCTTCAGGTGTCTCAACATCGATCGATACGCGTTGATACCCGGCTCCCTCAAAGGCGTCCAGCCGGTCCCAATGGTTGATAAGGTCAATTGAAACCAATACATGCACTTCGATGCTGTCGCCGTTCGGGTCGGCAACAAGCCCTGGATACCCAAGGCCAGCGCCCCACCCGGCCTCAATCAAGCGCCCGCGGATCATCCCTGTGGTCCAGCTTCCTTGAACATTTTCAACGTGATGATGGTTCACCCGCCCCGGCGCGAGCGTTCCATATGTGGCAAGGCGATGTTCTGCTGCGAACCGCACCATTATTTATTTGAAAACCTTTTTCCAGACGAACAGAAAAAGGATCGCGCCAATGACGGCGATGATCAATCGATCGAGCACCCCACCGGTGACATTCAGATTTAGGATGGATGCAAATTCACCGCCGATCAGCGCGCCGACCAGGCCAACAATGAGGCTGCCTAGAAAACCGCCCCGGCTGTTCAGCACCCTATGGGCGACACCGCCCGCAATCAGGCCAATAATGATTGTGATAATCAGCCCCATTGCGGGCACTCCTTTGAGAAAATTCAGGCGATCAATCGCGCCAGCAGCACAATAACAACAGCGCCGATGGCCGCGACCACGATCTCGTTCACATACGCATTGCCAAGATCAATGTTGATGCCGACGGCCTTGAACAAAAAACCACCAACAAACGCGCCAATCAAACCGGTGATCAAATACCGGATCAATCCTCCGCCGCCAACGACGACACTGGCCAGCCAACCGGCGATAATCCCGATCGCGGCCCAAATCAAAATTGCTTTAACATCCATATCAAACGGCTCCTTATGTGCCTGAACCCAGATAGCGCCACGTTAAACATTTCGCTGCCTGGGTCCAGATATGAATGTGCAATTTCGATCAGGCGTTCAGGACGCGGCCATACGCATCGAGCACACTTTCCTTCATCATTTCCGACAAAGTCGGATGCGGGAAAATGGTGTGCATCAGGTCTTCTTCGGTCGTTTCCAGGTTCATTGCGACCACAAAGCCCTGAATGAGTTCGGTCACTTCCGCGCCGACCATATGCGCGCCAAGCAGCTCACCAGACTTCTTGTCAAAGATCACCTTAATCATGCCGGCGTCTTCACCAAGAGCGATGGCCTTACCGTTGGCATTGAACTGGTACCGGCCAACCCGGATGTCACGGCCTTCAGCCTTTGCCTTGGCTTCATTCAAGCCAACGGACGCAACTTGAGGTGTGCAGTAGGTACACCCCGGGATCTTGCCCTTGTCCATCGGATGGACATTTGGAAGACCAGCGATCTTTTCAATGCAAACCACACCTTCGTGCTCTGCCTTGTGTGCAAGCATCGGCGGACCGGCGACGTCGCCAATAGCGTAAAGGCCCGGAACATTGGTCTTGCCGTATCCGTCGATGACGATACATCCGCGATCGGTTTTGACACCAAGCGTTTCAAGACCGAGGTTCTCAATGTTGCCCTGAACACCGACTGCGGAAATCAGGCGGTCTGCCGTGATTTGCTGAACCTTGCCGTCCTTGGTTTCCACATGCGCCGTGATGCTGTCGGCCGCTTTGTCGACCTTGGACACTTTCGCTTCGGTGATGATCTTCATGCCGCGCTTTTCGAGCATCTTTCGGGCAAACTTCGAAATCTCATCGTCCTCAACCGGCATGACATTTGGCATCAACTCGACAACGGTCACATCCACGCCCATGGAAAGGTAGAAAGACGCGAATTCGATCCCGATGGCGCCAGACCCCATAACGACCATGGACTTCGGCATTTTTTCAGGCTTCATCGCCTCGAAGTAAGTCCAGATCAGCTTGCCATCCGGCTCAATGCCCGGCAAAGCGCGCGGACGGGCACCGGTCGCAACGATGATGTGCTTGGCGGTGTAAGTCCCCTCACCCTTCGTGCCCTTTGGCGCCGGGTGCTGCGGCTCGACCGCTGGCTTGGACGGCTTGCCTACAACGATCTCACCCGGTTTGGTGAGTTTCGCCTCGCCCCAGATGACATCGATCTTGTTCTTCTTCATCAAGAAACCGACGCCGCCGTTCAGCCGCGCAGAAACTCCGCGGGAACGGGCGACCACGTCTTTGACGTCCGCCGTCATCTTGCCTTCCAGCTTCAGGCCGAAGCTCTTGGCATGGTTGGCATGGTCCATCATTTCCGCAGAGCGCAACAGCGCCTTGGTCGGAATACAGCCCCAGTTGAGGCAGATGCCGCCGAGGTGTTCGCGCTCGACGATCGCAGTTTTCAGCCCGAGCTGCGCGGCCCGGATCGCGGTCACATAACCACCCGGCCCGGAGCCGATGATGATCACGTCATAATTGGTATCAGCCATGGTGTTTTCCCCGGCGAAAAGTAGAAACCTTGAAAAAAGCGCGGCAGATACGCCGCGCTTTTGAGAGCCAGTCTTAGACGAGCATGCTCATCGGGTTTTCAATGTAGCCCTTGAAGGCCGCCAGCAGCTCGGCACCGAGCGCCCCGTCCACACACCGGTGATCGGTGGAGAGCGTGACGGACATGACGGTTGCGATGGCCAATGCGCCGTCCTTGACGACCGGGCGCTGTTCACCCGCACCGACTGCCAGGATGGTGGCGTGCGGCGGATTGACGACAGCCGAGAAGTCCTTGACGCCCATCATGCCCATGTTGGACACGGCCGTCGTGCCGCCCTGGTATTCCTGAGGCTGCAACTTCTTGGACTTCGCCCGGGCGCCCATGTCCTTCATCTCGTTGGAGATGACCGACAGTGGCTTTTCCTCCGCCCGGCGGATGATCGGCGTGATCAAACCGCCCGGGATCGACACGGCAACACCTACGTCAGCATGCTTGTGCTTGACCATGTTGTCATCGGTCCAGGACACGTTTGCGTCCGGCACGTCTCTCAGCGCCAAGGCGAGCGCTTTGATGGTCATGTCGTTGACCGACAGCTTGTAGGCAGGCTTGCCTTCCTTATCGGTGCTAGCTGCCCCATTCAGCTGGGACCGCAAGGCCAGAAGCGCATCCAGTTCACAGTCCACCGACACGTAGAAGTGCGGGATGGTCTGTTTGGATTCGGTCAGGCGCTTGGCAATGGTCTTGCGCATGCCGTCGTGCGGAACGAGTTCGTAGGAGCCTTCTTCGAAGAGCTTCAGAACCTGATCCGAGGACGGACCTGCAGCCGGCGTAGCGGCGGCCGCCTTCGGAGCCTCTGCGGCTGCTGGCGCTGCTGCGGCCTTGCTGGTACCAGCTGCAACAGCTGCCTCAATGTCCTTCTTGACGATCCGGCCATGCGGGCCGGAACCCGACAGAGCCTTCAGATCAAGTCCATTGATCTGCGCCAAACGGCGCGCCAGCGGCGATGCAAAAATGCGTCCGCCGTCAGCGGCCTTTGGAGCCGGGATCGGATCCGTTGCCGCCTCAGCGCCAACCGGGATGACTTCCTTCGCACCGGCATCTGCGGCAGGGGCCGGAGATTGTGCTGGCGCTGCCGGGGCTGCGGCCCCGGATGTGTCGATCGCGCTTGCATCTTCGCCATCTTCCAGAAGAACGGCGATCAGGTCATTGACCTTCACGCCTTCCGTTCCGGCTTCAACGACGATCTTGCCGACCGTTCCTTCGTCCACGGCTTCCACTTCCATGGTTGCCTTGTCGGTTTCAATTTCAGCGATGACATCGCCGGCTGAAACCGTGTCGCCTTCCTTGACCAGCCATTTGGCCAGGTTGCCCTCTTCCATTGTCGGAGAGAGAGCCGGCATGGTGATGTTAATTGGCATGTCCGGTTCCCCGCCTTTAGCTGGTGTAGGTTACGGCTTTGACTGCGTCGATGACTTCGCCAACGTTTGGCAGCGCCAGCTTTTCCAGATTTGCGGCATACGGCATCGGAACATCCTTGCCGGTGACCCGCAGGATCGGCGCATCGAGATAATCGAAGGCTTTTTCCTGAACCTGGAAGGCGATCTCCGACGATACGGAACACATCGGGAAGGCTTCCTCGACGGTCACAACCCGTCCGGTCTTGCGGACCGAGGCGAGAACCGTGTCAATGTCGAGCGGGCGGATCGTGCGGAGGTTGACCACCTCAGCCGAAATGCCCATTCCAGCCAATTCTTCAGCGGCCTTCATGGTGTAGGTCATACCGATGCCCCAGGACACCAGAGTAACGTCCGTGCCGCCGCGCTCGATCTTCGCCTTGCCGATCGGCAGGACGAAATCATCCATGTCCGGAATTTCGAACGAATGACCGTAGAGGATCTCGTTTTCCAGGAAGATCACCGGGTTCGGATCGCGGATCGCTGCCTTGAGCAAGCCCTTGGCGTCCGCTGCCGAATATGGCTGAATCACCTTCAGACCCGGAACATGCGCATACCATGCGGCGTAGTCCTGGGAGTGCTGCGCGCCAACGCGGGCGGCTGCCCCATTCGGGCCGCGGAACACCATCGGTGCACCCATCTGTCCACCGGACATGTAGAGCGTCTTGGCGGCAGAGTTGATGATCTGGTCAATCGCCTGCATGGCGAAGTTGAAGGTCATGAACTCAACAATCGGCTTAAGGCCCGCCATCGCCGCACCCACACCCAAACCGGCAAAGCCGTGCTCGGTGATTGGCGTATCGATGACGCGTTTTTCGCCGAACTCGTCCAGGAGGCCTTGCGTAATCTTGTAGGCGCCCTGGTATTCGGCCACTTCCTCACCCATGACGAACACGTCGCCGTCGCGGCGCATTTCTTCCGCCATCGCATCGCGCAAAGCTTCGCGGACAGTCGACGACTTCATGGACGTGCCTGCCGGGATTTCCGGATCTTCGGCAGTCTCCGGCGCCGGTGCCTGTGGAGTTGGCGCGGATGCAACGGCCGGTGCCGGCGCAGCTGGTGCAGCGGCGGCCGCAGGAGCAGCGTCCGCAGCTGGCGCAGACGCAGCAGCATCAGCGGCACTTGCATCCTCACCCTCGCCCAGCAGGATCGCGATCTTTTCGTTCACCTTGACGTTGTCGGTGCCCTCGGCAACCAGGATCTTGCCAAGTGTGCCTTCATCAACGGCTTCCACTTCCATGGTTGCCTTGTCAGTCTCGATTTCGGCGATCACATCGCCTGCGGAAACCGTATCGCCCTCGGCTTTCAGCCACTTGGCGAGTTTCCCCTCTTCCATTGTCGGCGAAAGCGCCGGCATCAAAATGTCAATCGGCATAATGTCCCCCGGCCTTAAAGCAAAATGTCGGTATAGAGTTCAGACGCGTCCGGCTCCGGATCGGTCTGTGCAAATTCAGCAGCTTCCGCGACACGTGCGCGAATATCCTTGTCGAGCCCTTTGAGATCGTCTTCGGTTGCCCATTTGTTGTCGAGCAAACGCTTGCGGACCTGTTCGATCGGATCGTGCTCGGTCCGCATCTTTTGAACTTCATCTTTGGACCGGTATTTCGCCGGATCAGACATGGAATGTCCGCGGTAACGGTATGTCACCATTTCTAGGATGTACGGGCCTTTGCCGTCGCGGCACCATTCCAGCGCCTTTTTGGAGGCTGCCATAACAGCGCGTACATCCATGCCGTCGACTTTTTCGCCCGGAATGTTGAACGATGCGCCGCGCTGCGACAGGTCTGTCATGGACGATGAACGCTCAACGCTGGTGCCCATGCCGTATTTGTTGTTCTCGATCACATAGATGACCGGCAGCTTCCAGAGCTCGGCCATGTTGAAGCTCTCGTAAACCTGACCCTGGTTCGAGGCGCCGTCACCGAAGAAGGTCATGCAGACGTTACCGTTCTCGCGGTATTTGTTTGCAAAGCCAAGGCCGGTTCCAAGCGACACCTGCGCGCCGACGATGCCGTGACCGCCGTAGAAGTGTTTTTCCTTGGAGAACATGTGCATGGAGCCGCCCTTGCCTTTCGACAAGCCGCCGCGGCGTCCGGTGAGCTCGGCCATAACGCCTTTCGGGTCGAGGTCCATCGCCAGCATGTGACCGTGATCCCGGTATGCCGTGATCATCTGATCGCCATCGATCTTTGCCATCTGCATGCCGACAACCACGGCTTCCTGGCCGATGTAAAGGTGACAGAAACCACCGATGAGGCCCATGCCGTAAAGCTGACCGGCCTTTTCTTCAAAGCGGCGGATCAGAAGCATTTCGCGGTAGGCGTGAAATTCCTCTTCCTTGGTGAACTCGGCGATCGCAGGTTCGGCCTTTTTGGCGGAACTGCGGGTCCGGCTGGTGCCGGCGCTGGTCTTCTTCGCTGCTGCCATTTCCCTCAACTCGGTGTGACGTTTCCCCTAAGACAGGTCAGAGAAACGTATCCCGGATGAAAGGGCAATCCAACATGGCAATCTCGCAGTGCGATTGGCGGCTATTCATATGATATAATTGAACTAATTTTTGCATAACCAAATATCGGTTAAGTCGCAGAATTCAACTCAAATCCAGTTTATTGGGCCACGGTCTGCGGTTTCAGCACGACGAGCTCATCCGGGTGCACCAGATTAAGATAGAGCCGGGCCCGTTCGTCCAGCATATCGGGATCCAGACTTTCCGGACGCAACAAACTGACCCGGGCCGCAAGCTCCCGGCGTTCGGCGACAAGAAGCTGCAGTTCGCCCTCGAGTTCGGCAACTTGACGTTCGATCATGGCGCGGCCGACGACGCCCAATTCACCATTCATGGCATGAAAGCCGAAATACCCGAGCGCTGCAATAGCAAGCACGGGGGTTATGAGACGGCGCAGAAAGGATTGTTTTCGCTGACGTGTGGCTGCTCGGGGCACTCTTGGGACCTTGAACGCTAAAACTGGTGGCCTCTTTGTCAGCTTACTATGGCGATTCAGGCTTAATAGAGTCTTGATGCAGTACTTAAACTTGCAACCATCCCCGGTTCCTGAAAAATGCAATCATGAAAGATGATCACGAAGAGCGCTTGCATATGGTGGATCGGCAGATCCGGGCGCGTGGCATTTCCGATGCCGCAGTCCTTGCAGCTATGTCAAAGGTGCCACGTCATCTGTTTGTGCTGAGCGAAAGCCGTCATCACGCCTATGAGGACCGCCCGATACCGATCGGATGCGGACAGACGATTTCTCTGCCCTATATCGTCGCCCTGATGTGTGAGGCCTTGAAAATCGAAACAGGGTCACGCGTTCTCGATATCGGGACGGGCTCGGGATACGCAGCCGCCGTCATGGCAGAGATGGGCGCTAAGGTCATTGGAATTGAGCGCAAGTCAGAGCTTGCGGACCGTGCAAAAGCCAATCTTGTCCGCGCGGGCTATCCGACAGTCAGAGTCCATTGCGGCGACGGCACCCTTGGATATCCGCAAGAAGCCCCATTCGACGCCATCATGGTCGCAGCCGGTAGCCCGGCCCTGCCGGGCCCATTGAAAGACCAGCTTGCGATTGGAGGCCGTTTGGTGATCCCTGCAGGTCCCACCCGCCACCAACAACAGTTGTTGCGCGTCACCCGGCTTTCCGAGACCGAGTACTCCAGCGAACCTCTGTGCGACGTCACTTTCGTGCCGCTGATCGGCGAAGAAGGCTGGGAAGACGCCTCGTAGAGCATTAGGCGATAGGTCGCCTGCGGTCAGTTCATCATCGGACGCTTCAACGCGTTATCAATGCTCTGTTTCACTAGCATTTTGTGCGCCGGCAGGATTGCTGCGAGATAGGCGTAACCAAAGAAATTGTGACGCTTGCAGCACGTTGAAACGAAAACCTTCGGTTCAGGCGTCAACTGCCTGAAGACCGAGAGGCGGAAGTCCTGATGCCAGTCATCTTCGCCGAGCATAATTTCATTCTCTCGGACCTCATAGACCTTGAAGAACGCGATCCGATCTCCAGGACCAACCTCAGATAACGGCTTCGGCGGAGCTTCGTTCGCCAAATCGTCTGTGGTCTTGAGGTTCACAGTTCTGGCGAGGCGGTCACGAAGCTTTAGCAGACCCTGCGCCCAGGGCATGTCGATGGTGGTCATGTGCTTGGCAAGAACGCGCATATCGCACTCGATGAGATCCGGCCGTCCGGTCAAATCCCCGCTGTAGACGTCCATGTAGTCTTTTGAAGCGTGATAGGCGTTAAGCTGACTGTCCAAAGGAAGACTGACGGCGGCACTCATCTGACGAACTCCTCAGAAGTTATTGAGACCGCTACTTTATCAGCTCTCTATCAAAACGCTGCGGACATAGTGCCGCAATGTCCACTGCCTTCAAGCCGCCGCCAGACGGGCCAGCTTGGTCAGGATCGTCGCCGCGCCCTTCAAACGCTTGTCGGTGTTTTCCCAGTCGCGGGTCAGAACCACTTTCTGATCCGGCCGGATCTTGGCGAGCACACCCTGCTCGGCAATGTAGGACACAAGGCCAGCGGGGTTCGCAAACTCGCTGTTGCGGAAAGACACAACGACACCCTTCGGACCGGCATCGACCTTTTCGACATTTGCCTTGCGGCACAGTCCCTTGATGTAGACGATCTTCAAAAGATGCTGGACCTCTTCCGGCATCGGGCCGAAGCGGTCGATCAGTTCGGCGCCAAAGGCGTCAATCTCCTGCGCTTCCGTGACATCACCGAGACGCCGGTAAAGCTGCAGACGCAGCTGCAAATCGCCGACATAATCTTCCGGTATCAAGACGGGCGTGCCGATGTTGATTTGCGGCGACCATTTTTCCTCGCCGAAATCAGCGCCGCCGTCCTTCAGCTTGGCAACCGCTTCTTCCAGCATTTGCTGGTAGAGCTCGAACCCGACCTCCTTGATGTGCCCGGACTGCTCGTCGCCCAGAAGATTGCCGGCACCGCGGATGTCCAGATCATGACTTGCCAACTGGAACCCGGCACCCAGCGTTTCCAGGGATTGCAGGACTTTCAAGCGCCGTTCGGCAGTGGGCGTGAGCGTCTTGTTGGCCGGAACCGTAAAGAGCGCATAGGCGCGTGTTTTCGACCGGCCAACGCGTCCGCGCAGCTGATAAAGCTGGGAAAGCCCGAACATATCGGCACGGTGTACGATCAACGTGTTTGCGGTCGGAATATCAAGACCGGATTCCACAATCGTGGTCGACAAGAGAACGTTATATTTGCCCTCATAGAAGGCGTTCATGACGTCTTCGAGCTCGCCCGGCGGCATCTGACCATGCGCAACGGCGACTTTCAGTTCCGGGACAGCCTCTTCCAGGAAGTCCCTACGTTCGGCAATGTCTGACAGGCGCGGACAAACGTAAAAGCTCTGGCCGCCGCGATAGTGTTCGCGCAGCAAGGCTTCGCGGACCACCAGCGGGTCGAACGGAGACACGAAAGTCCGCACCGCCAGCCGGTCAACGGGCGGCGTTGCGATCAGTGACAATTCCCGCACCCCCGTCAAAGCCAGTTGAAGCGTTCTCGGGATCGGCGTTGCGGACAGTGTCAGAACATGAATATCCGATTTCAGTTCTTTCAGCCGCTCCTTGTGCTTCACCCCGAAATGCTGTTCCTCATCGATGATCAGCAGTCCAAGATCGCGGAACTGGATGGATTTGCCCAAAAGTGCATGGGTGCCGACAACAATGTCGACCGAACCGTCGGCAATGCCCTTCTTGGTCTGGGTCAACTGGCGCGTCGGCACCAGCCGGGAGGCGTGTGCGACATTTATTGGGAGCCCGTGAAAGCGCTCCGAGAACGTCTTGAAGTGCTGCCGGGCAAGCAGTGTCGTCGGGACGACAACGGCGACCTGGCGGCCGGACATGGCAGCAAGGAACGCGGCGCGCAGCGCCACCTCAGTTTTGCCAAAGCCAACATCGCCGCACACCAGCCGGTCCATCGGCCGCCCGGAGGAAAGATCCTCGAAGACAGAATCAATGGCGTTCAGCTGAT
The DNA here is from genome assembly GCF_000158095.2 of Roseibium alexandrii DFL-11. Lineage (NCBI taxonomy): Bacteria > Pseudomonadati > Pseudomonadota > Alphaproteobacteria > Hyphomicrobiales > Stappiaceae > Roseibium > Roseibium alexandrii. The sequence goes on along the minus strand of NZ_CM011002.1, from coordinate 1,178,022 downwards.
CATCCGTTTCCTCGTAAGGAAATTTGGTGGCGAACTCGTCGTAGACCCCTTCCGGTGTTTCCACTACAGGTGCGGTCTTGAGCGCCCGCTCCGCCGCTGTTTTGATCAACCCGTCGGCGATCTCCAGGATGCGTTTCTTGAGCTTGGCCTTGCGGGCCTGCCAGGCACCACCGCCGAGCTTGTCGAGCTGCGCTTCCTGGTCTTCTGATCCGTAGCGGGACAGAAGTTCAATGTTTTCAACCGGCAGATAGAGCTTGTCGCCGCCGGCATATTGCAGTTCCAGGCAGTCGTGCGGGGCGCCAATGGCCTCAACGGTCTTCAGGCCGATGAAACGCCCGATGCCGTGCTCCACATGAACCACCAGATCGCTTTCCGACAATCCGGTCGCCTCGGTGATGACATTCGCGCCCTTGGACTTGCGGCGGGATTTGCGCACAAGCCTGTCGCCCAGAATGTCCTGTTCACCAATAAACGCGATATCGGAGAGTTCAAATCCATGTTCGATGCCCAGAACACACAGTGCTGAAGTCTTGGCTGGAAGCTTTTCCGTTTCCTCCAGCGTCTCCACATTATGAATCGCGCCAAGACCATGATCGCCAAGGATCTGACCGAGACGGTCCCGGGACCCGTCCGACCAGCAGGCGATGACGGTGCGCTTGCCGCTTTTTTGAAGCTCGCGGACATGGGTCGTGAGAGCATCAAAAATATTGACATCACCGGCAGTCCGTTCGGCGGCAAAACTGCGCCCCTGGCGGCCACCAAGTTCGATGACGGTCTTGCCGCTGCCTGGCGGCGGTGTGAAGGGATCAAGCGTCGCCGTCGCCCGGTCGGCAAGCGCCGCAGTCCATTCATCCTGTGTGAAGTACAATTTTTCTGGTGGCACAGGCATGTAAGGCACAGTACCGGCACCCGATCCCATCTCGCGGGCTTCTTCACGGGCCTTGTAGTGTTCGGCAACCTGGTCCAGCCGCTCACGCACCGCATCCGCGCTGCGGGCGTCCAGCACGACCGGTGTGTCGCCAATGAAATCAAACAGCGTTTCCAGCTTGTCATGAAACAACGGCAACCAGTGTTCCATGCCGGCATAACGGCGGCCGTCACTGATCGACTGGTAAAGCACATCGTCCCGGCTGGCAGCGCCAAAGCTCGCAAGATAGGAACGGCGGAACCGAGAGATGCTCTCCTCAGAAAGCACCACCTCACTCATCGGGACGAGATCGAGGCGTTTCAGCTGTTTCGAGGTCCGCTGGGTTTCCGGGTTGAACGAGCGGATCGATTCCAGCGTGTCACCAAAGAAATCAAGGCGCACCGGCTCTTCTTCTCCGGGAGCGAACAGATCGACAATACCGCCGCGCACTGCGTATTCGCCGGTTTCGCGCACGGTTGGCGTGCGGGAAAATCCGTTCATCTCCAGCCATTTGGAGATCGCGGCCATATCGACCTGATTGCCGGGTGCCATGGACAAGGTCTGCTCGGCCATGAACGCCCGTTCCGGAATCCGCTGAACGGCCGCGTTCAGTGTGGTGACCAGAAGGACTTTGCGCCCCTTTGCGATACCGCGCGCGAGCTGACCAAGGGCCAGAAGACGCCGGGCACTGATCGCCGGATTTGGCGAGACCCGGTCATAAGGCAAACAGTCCCATGCCGGCAGCTGAATGATCTCGGCACCTGGATCAAAGTACCCGAGAGCCTCGCTGATCATGGCCATGCGCGTCGCGTCTCGGGCAACAAAAACCAACGCCAACCCTTGGGCCGGTATTTCTGTCAGCAAGCGCGCAAGCGCATAGCTTTCCGCACCATCGGGCACGCCAGCCAATGTCACATTGGCCTGGTCCTTCAACAGGCTGTCGAACACGAAAACCGTCCTTTTATTCTTATTTTACAAAGCCGGCCGGTCCAGCGGCTTCATGATAGGCAATGATCCGGCGGTAAAGCGGGCCGTCCCATTCTGCAGGCAACGACTTGCGGCCCGTCATCCAGGCATAAAGATCCTGATCGTGCGCGGTCAGAAGATGTTCCAGCTCACGCAGCTCGTCTTCATTGAGTTCATCAATTTTGGCGTTCGCAAACCCGCCAAGCAGCAGATCCATTTCCTTCATGCCCCGGTGCCAGCAACGAAACAGGATCTTCTTGCGCCGCGCATCCCGGCTACCGGTTACATTGTCATTGGTCGCACTCGGATGATCGGACATGGAAAACCTTCGGATCTGGAGCCAGAAGAAAAGACAGACGCGTGGCCTATCACCTTACCGGATCGAATGAAAACTGGCGACTATATAGCGCCCAACTTGCTGGATGTCAGCGGTCAAGTTCACAGAATGTTCCAATTGTTGCACTCAAGCCAATCTTCATGGCAGAACAGATCCCGCCCGCTTCGCCGCCTGTCTGACAAAGGTACGACACCTTCCATGCGCCCCCCGGTCCTTGATCCGCTGTTTGCTCCCGTCTCCACGCTGCCCGGGATCGGTCCGAAGATTGCCAAACTGGTCGCAGGCCTAGTCGGCGGTCAGCCGGACCGAGAGGCGACAGTTGCCGATTTGTTGTTTCACATCCCGCACAGCCTGATTGACCGGCGTCATAAACCGGGAATCGCTTATTCGGAAAACGGCGACATTGTCACGCTGGATGTCACCATCGGACGCCATTCTGCCCCGCCGCGACACTCCAAGGCGCCCTACCGCATTTCCGCCTATGACGAGACAGGTCAGATCACCTTCGTCTTCTTCCATTCCCGTCAGGACTGGCTTCAAAAAACCTTCCCGGAAGGCGAACGGCGGATCGTCTCCGGCAAGGTGGAATGGTTTAATGACCGGCCTCAGATGGTGCATCCGGATTACTCGGTGTCTCCGGAAGAGGCCGACCAGATGCCGCCGATCGAGCCGATCTATCCGTTAACAGCGGGCCTTGCCTCCAAGACGCTGCAGAAGGCCATGAAGGCGGCTTGCGAAAAGATCCCGCATTTGCCGGAGTGGCTGAATGAGCCGTATCTGCACCAGACCGGCTGGCCGGACTTTGCCGAAGCGCTGAAGACCCTTCACGCGCCGAAGGGACGGCAGGATGTCGAGCCGCAATCGCCCTTCATGCAACGGGTTGCCTATGACGAACTCCTGGCCAGTCAGCTCGCGCTTGCGCTGGTGCGGGCCAACATGCGCACGCTTGGCGGGATTGAACGCAAGCCCGATGGAAAACTACAGGCGGCCGTCATCAATGCCCTGCCCTTTGAGCTGACCGACAGCCAGAAAGACGCGATCAAGGACATCAACGCGGACCTCGCCAAACCCACGCGCATGCTCCGTCTTTTGCAGGGCGATGTCGGTGCTGGTAAAACCGTTGTTGCGCTGGCAACCTTGGCCCAGGTTATACAAACAGGGGCCCAGGGCGGCCTGATGGCCCCGACCGAAATCCTGGCCCGCCAGCACTATGCCTCCATGGCGCCGATTTGCGAGCAGGCCGGAATCCGGATGGCGCTGATGACCGGCAAGGACACGCAAAAGGAACGCCGCCTGCTTCAGGAAAAACTGGATGCGGGCGAGATCGACCTGGTTGTCGGCACGCACGCGCTGTTCCAGGGCTCGGTGACGTTCAAGGACCTCGGGATGGTCGTCGTCGACGAGCAGCACCGGTTCGGCGTGCATCAGCGCCTGGCACTATCCTCCAAGGGGCGCGGCGTCGATGTGCTTGTCATGACAGCAACCCCCATCCCGCGCACGCTCGTTCTGACGTGTTTTGGTGACATGGATGTCTCCAAGCTTCTCGGCAAGCCTGCCGGGCGAAAGCCGATCAAGACCGTGTCCGTATCACTGGACCGCCTCGAAGAAATCATCGGCCGTGTTGGCGCTGCGACCCGGGAGGGACAAAAGGTCTATTGGGTGTGCCCACTGGTTGAGGAATCTGAAAAAATAGATCTGGCGGCCGTGGAAGATCGGCACCGGGTGCTGGAACACGCGCTCGGCGAGCGAGTCTCATTGGTGCATGGGCGGATGAGCGCAGCAGAAAAAGACGCGGCGATGGACGATTTCAAATCCGGCCGCACCCGGGTTCTTGTCGCCACTACCGTGATCGAGGTCGGCGTTGATGTTCCAGATGCCACAATCATGGTGATCGAACATGCCGAGCGTTTTGGCCTGGCTCAACTTCACCAGCTGCGCGGCCGGGTCGGTCGCGGCGACAAGCCGTCCTCTTGTGTGTTGCTCTACAAAGGCCCGCTCGGGGAAACAGCCGGTGCGCGTCTCAACATCATGCGCGAGACCAACGATGGCTTCCTGATTGCGGAAGAAGATCTGCGTCTGCGCGGCGGCGGGGAAATTCTCGGCACACGCCAGTCCGGGACACCGGGTTTCCGGATTGCCCGGGCGGATGAACATGCCGATTTGATGGAAGTTGCCCGCGATGATGCGCGGCTCATTCTTGAGACGGATCCGGACCTGAAATCAAAACGTGGCGCGGCCCTGCGCTGCCTGCTTTATCTCTTCGGCCGCGACGCCGCGATCCAACTGCTGCGGGCAGGTTAGCCGGCGACAAGTTTTCCTATTGCCCGCGCATTCATCTGGTCCAGCCGGTCAAGGATTGACCAAATGTGATCTCCTTCTTGACCGAGGCAAGCGTGCGCTTTGGATCGTAGTTTGCCTTCCAGGGTTTCCATTGGCAGTGGCGCTGCAAGATCAAAGGACACTGGGCGCGTCTCTCCGTTTTTGAGCTTCAGAACGCCATCAGCCTGCAGGTCGGTTAGTGTATCATCGCCAACCACAGTCACGGTCTCCCCAAATGCCGCCAATCCCGGATCCAGCGCCAATGCGTCGGTGTAAGTGTCCGGTGCGCCGGTTACATCGCCCCTTAGGGTCATGCCGGCGAGCCAGGCATAGCTGAACTTGACCTCAAGCCCTGTGCGCGGCTGATTGATGTCACAAACCTTCAGCCAACGCGGATTGGTTCTCAATACAAATTCGGCAACATCGTCAGAGGTTACGCCAGTGTTCTTTGCCAACAACAGCCCTTCGATCATGGCATGCAATCCATGACAACAGGCATGCAGTTTGTATTTGTTGTCTTCAAAGCGCAGACGGTTCTGGCTCCCATCGTTCCAAATAGCCTTCTCTGGGGTAGTGTCGGGATTATGCGTTTCCGCAAACCCTTGCAGCCCCATCAGTCCATCCTCACAGGAGGTCATGCCAAGCCGGGCAAGCTGGGCACATTCAATACCATTGGAGGCAGCGATCCCGGCGTTATAAGGCTTGCCCATCGTGCCGAATTGCGACTTCAGCCCGGATGCCCGCGTTGCACAGAGCCCAATCGCCGCCCGCATCTGCTCTGACGACAGACCATAGAGCCGGCCAGCTGCGACCGTCGCGCCAAAGGCGCCTGCGGTTGCCGTTTGATGGAAACCGAGATTGTAGTGCGCAGCTCCAAGAACCGTTCCTATGCGGATCGCGGCCTCCGCACCAACCACAAAGGCCGCAATCATGTCTGCAGCGGACGCCTCTACATCTTCAGCTGCGGCAAGCGCCGCCGGATAGATGCCAACCGACAGGTGGCCGACATGGGAAAAATGGGTGTCGTCGTAATCCAGCGCGTGGCTGACAGTACCGTTGATGAGAGCGGCCATTCTTGGCGGCATCTTGGAACCGCCAAATGTTGAGGCAGTTTGAACACCCCCTTCGCTGGCGCCAAACGCGCGAAGTTTTTGCGCCACCGGTTCTTCCACCCCGGCACTGCCGCAGACGAGCCAATCCAGCAGGGAGAACTTCGCCAATTGGACAGCAGGTGCAGGCAAGTCGGCGGAAGGCTGCGCAGAGAAGGCAATCAGGTCATCAACAAAGGGCATTCGAAACTGTCCGGGAGGAACAAAAGACGGGCCTTCACCGTAACCGAACAGTATACCTCTTGGAAAGCTTTCGTGGTGTTTGCCGGTGTCTGGTCCAGACCCGACGCAGAGACTGGTTTCCTAGACTTTCTCGACCTTTTTCAGGCGCTCCGCCTGTTTCGGATCTACCACCAGATCTTCCACATATTCGGGATAATCAGGGCTCACAAGGCCGGCCGAAATGACCAGCTTGGCCGCGTCTTCAACGCTCATGTTCAGTTCGATGACATCTTCTTTGGGAACGAACAACAAGAAACCGGATGTCGGGTTTGGCGTTGTGGGCAGGAATACAGACACGGTATCTGCCAAGTTCTTCAGCTGCGAGGAGACTTCGCCCTTGGTGTCTGTGGAGATGAACACAATCGCCCACAGGCCTTTCCGCGGATATTCGATCAAGGCAGCCTTGTTGAAACTCGTCCCGCGCTGATCAAGTACTGTCTGAAAGATTTGCTTTAAGCCACTGTAAATATTGCGAACAAGTGGCATTCTGTCGACGAGGCGTTCGCCGAAAGAGATCAAACTGCGGCCCAGGAAATTAGCCGCCAGGAACCCTACGATCGTCAGGACGACCACCGCGACGATCAACCCGAACCCAGGTATCGAAAACGGCAGATAGGTCTCAGGATTGTAGACCCGCGGGACAAAGGGTTTGACCCAGCTGTCGACCCACTTGATGAATGTCCAGGTCAGCCACAACGTGATGCCGATCGGACCGGTAATCACGAGACCTGTAAGAAAATAGTTCCGGACACGCGTTGCGGCATTGGGGCGGTGGGCTACCAAATGCTCATCATCTGCATTATGTTTGTGCTTGCTCATAAGCGGAACCTGAACATCGTTTGTGAGTTTCCATTTTGCATCCAGCCACCAGCTAGATAAGTATCTTTATCGCAGCGCAGTATCCTGCGCTTGAATTAATTTTCGGCTTTGACCGGAGTTTCTGCCGGAATCGGAGGCACGATTGCACCGCACCACGTTCATGATACTCGGACTGGCTTGCGTCGCGGTGGGCATCGTTGGGGCATTCTTGCCGATTCTGCCCAGCACGATTTTCTTCATTCTTGCAGCCGCTTGTTTTGCAAGATCCTCCCCCCGGCTTGAAAAAAAGATCCTCGATCATCCCGTCTTCGGACCGCCGGTCATTTCCTGGCGGGAACACGGCGCCATCCCTTTGAATGCCAAGCTCTATGCGATAGCTGGAATGTGCTTCGGGTATGCTCTTTTCTATTGGGGCACTGCACCGCAGCTCTGGCTCGCGGCTGTAGTCGCGGTGGGGATGATCGGATGCGCCATCTATGTTGTGTCCCGTCCGTCTGGCCCCACTCCTAAGGACCAGGGCGCGGATCCTATGTAACGCAGGTGGTGAGTCCTTGGGTGTCAATCAGTCGTCCGGGATCAGCCGTTTTCCGAAGGCTGCCGACGTTTCAAGCGCATAATCCATTTCCCCATAGAACCTGTGCACGGCGTCATTGTCTTTACGTACGAACAGATTGATCTTAGGGCAGCTAAGGCCAGTCAGATAGTCTTCGCACTGTTGCATAAGCTTGCGTCCATATCCGCCGCCTTGATGCGCCGGATCGACACTCAAATAATAAACCGCGCCACGATGGCCATCGTAACCGGTCATCACCGAGCCAATGACTGTCTGGTCTTTCATCAACACAAACAAGCGGCTGGCGTCCACATTGAGACACCGGTCAATATCCTTGTCCGGATCATTCCAGGCGCGCACCAGACCACATTTTTTCCAAAGCGCGATCACATCCTGGCGGTGCTGTTCCTCAAACAGAACGATGACTGACTTGTCCGCATCCGGCATGATTATTCCACCGTCACCGACTTGGCGAGATTGCGCGGCTGATCGACATCAGTGCCCATGAACACGGCCGTATGATAAGCAATCATTTGAACCGGCAGTGCGTAGATGATCGGTGCAACGATATCCGACATTTCCGGCAGGATAACCGTGTCCTGCGCAGCGTTTCCGCTTTCTGCGGCGCCCTTTTGATCGGTAATGAGAACGATGCGGCCACCACGTGCGGCGACTTCCTGCATGTTCGAAACGGTCTTCTCAAAAATCCGATCGTAGGGCGCGATAACGAAAACCGGAATGTTCTCGTCGATCAACGCGATGGGTCCATGCTTGAGTTCACCGGCGGCGTAACCTTCCGCATGAATATAGGAGAGTTCCTTCAGCTTCAGCGCGCCCTCGAGCGCAAGAGGGAAGCTGGTAGACCGGCCGAGATAAAGCGCGTTCGTTGCCTGGGACAACGTTTGAGACAGTTTTTCGATCGCCTGTTCGCTGGCAAGTGCCTTCAGCGCAAGGCTTGGAACTTCGGTGAGCTCCGCCACGAGTTTTTTCTCGTCTTCTGCAGACAAGACACCGCGTTCCCGACCGGCCTGCAGGGCAAGTGCAGCCAGAACGGTCAGCTGGCAAGTGAACGCCTTCGTGGAGGCAACACCGATTTCAGGACCCGCGATCGTCTGGAACACCACGTCTGCTTCGCGGGCAATCGTGCTTTCCGGCACATTGACGACAGCGCCGATGGCAGCCCCCTGCTCCTTGCAATAACGGAGCGAGGCGAGCGTATCGGCTGTCTCTCCGGATTGAGAGATGAACAGCGCACTGTCCTTGTCGCTCATCGGCGTTTCGCGGTAGCGGAACTCGCTCGCAATATCGATGTCGACCGGAAGCCTTGCGTATTTTTCAAACCAGTATTTGGAAACAAGACCAGCAAGATATGCTGTTCCGCAGGCGGAAATGACCAAACGGGACAGATCCTTGAATTTAATCTTGTCAGCGCCGGCCACCTTTGCAGATTGCGCGCCGTAGTCCAGATACCGGGACAAGGTGTGACCGAGCACTTCCGGCTGTTCATGAATTTCCTTGGCCATGAAGTGCTTGTAATTGCCCTTGTCCATCAGCGCAGCGGTGACAGATGAACGCGCCTCCGGCCGTGACACCGGTTGATTGCCGGCATCAAAAATCTCGCAGGATGTCCGGGTCAGGACAGCCCATCCCCCTTCATCCAGATAGGTGATACGGTCGGTGAACGGCGACAAAGCTATTGCATCAGATCCGAGGAACATTTCACCGTCGCCATGACCAACTGCCAGCGGGGATCCCTTGCGTGCCCCAATCAGAAGATCGTCTTCACCGGCAAACAGTATGGCGAGTGCGAATGCCCCGTTGAGACGGGGAAGGACTGTGGCGACCGCGTCCTTCGGGGAAGCGCCCTTTGCGATCTCGAAATTCAAAAGATGCGCAACGACTTCCGTGTCGGTCTCAGTGTCTAGGACCGCACCGGCCGCAGTGATTTCATCACGCAAATCGAGATAGTTTTCGATGATGCCGTTATGGACGACCGCAACGCGCCCGGCCTGATGCGGATGGGCGTTGCCGACAGTCGGGGCGCCGTGCGTCGCCCAGCGGGTATGACCAATGCCACTGGACCCTTCCAGCGGTGTCTTTTCAAGAGCGCCTTCGAGGTTGCGCAGCTTTCCTTCCGCACGGCGGCGCTGAAGTTCACCGCCGACGAGCGTTGCAACGCCAGCAGAATCATAACCGCGGTATTCCAGCCTCTTGAGCGAATCCACAAGCCTCGGCGCCGCTGCAACCCCGCCCAAAATGCCAACAATCCCGCACATGCAGTTATGTTCCTCACATTACCCAAATCAAATCGTCCGCTCCGGTTTAGACGAGGCGGCGTGGCAAATTGAAATCAAAGCTTATTTCAGAAAGTGACAAGCCGGGTCCGACGGGCACCTTGTCAGGATTTCTGGTTTTTCGCCTTTTTCAGCTTATCGCGGAGAACCTTAGCCATCCCATCCTTGGATTGCTGGCGTGAACGCCCGAAGGCCATTGCGTCGCCCGCGACATCTCTTGTAATGACACTGCCGGCTGCAACGAATGCACCGTCACCGAGCGTCACCGGGGCGACAAGCGTGGAGTTCGATCCGACAAAGGTGCCCGTCCCGATGTGCGTGTGGTGTTTCAAGAAACCATCATAGTTGCACGTGATGGTGCCGGCGCCGATATTGCTGGCCTCACCAACACGCGCATCCCCCACGTAGCTCAAATGATTGGCTTTTGCGCCATCGCCGAAAACGGCATTTTTGGCTTCGACGAAATTGCCCACCCGAACATCTTTTCCAAGGACCGTTCCGGGGCGCAAACGCGCGTAAGGCCCAACAACTGCGCCGTTCCCGACGTCGGCGCCCTCAAGATGACTGAACGACCGAATCTGTGCGCCGGACCGCACGGTTACGCCCGTCCCAAAAACAACATTTTGCTCAATGATAACATCCGGTTCAATGACGGTATCGTGGGCGAAAAATACTGTTTCAGGCGCTAGAAGCGTAACGCCGCTCTCCAAAAACTGCTCGCGCTTGCTTGCCTGAAAATCAGCCTCACACGCTGCCAACTGGGCCCGCGTATTGATGCCTTGGGTTTCCGCTTCAGTTCCCGCAACAGCGACAACCTTCAGGCCTTTGGCATTGGCGACTTCAACCGCATCGGTCAGGTAGTATTCGCCCTTTGCGTTGTCATTGCCAATCGCCTGCAGAATGCCAAGCGCTTTTTCACCCGCAAAGCCCATGATCCCGGAATTGCAGAAGGTGATCTTCCGCTCGGAATCGCTGGCGTCTTTTTCCTCCCGGATCGCCACAAGCCGTCCGTCGTCCGTAAGCAGGCGCCCATAACCGAACGGAGTGTCCGTTTCAAACCCGAGAACAACCACATCGGCGCCGCCGGCAAGTGCGCCCCGCACCTTTTCGACGGTCGCTGCCGTAACCAGCGGCGTGTCCCCGAACAGCACCAGTACGTCGTCGGTCACATTTTCCAAGGCTTTTTCAGCCGCTAGCGCCGCATGCGCAGTGCCAAGGCGATCCGTCTGAACAAAACAACGCGCATCCGGTGCCAAATCACCTACGAGTTCTTCAAGCTCCGGCATGCCGGGTCCGGTCACGACAGACAGACGGCTCGAGCCGGTTTGGCCGAGAACCTTCAGGACATGGCCGACAATCGGCAACCCGCCAACCGGATGCATGACCTTTGGCAAGTCCGATTTCATGCGGGTCCCAAGTCCGGCAGCCAGTACCACGGAATGGCAGCTTCGCAATGTCATAAACGCCTCAATTCACTCAACTTGGGCGGCGCGCCCAGTCACTTTGGCCCCTATATGCCCCGATCCACAGAACATTGAAAGATCTGAACGGCCTACAGTGCATATTACCGTTTCATTAACCATATTCAGCGCCAAATGAACTACCTTTCGAAGGATTCGAAGCGAGAATCGGGGAACAGGACAGTTGCAGGCGGCCAGTGCCAAAAAACCGGTGCGGGAAAATATCCGCGACACCTTCACGCCATCGCGTGTAGGTGTGTTATCTTGGGCTTTTGCCGCGATTGTGATGGGCTCCATTGGCATGGCGTCCTACAAATTCGGATCATCAACCTCCGGCTTTGCGCCCGCAGGAACACGGGTCGCAGGATTGCCACTGCCGCCGGCAGGCGACGTCGGATCCACGGCTTCGATCCGGTCCTACACGAGCCCAAACGCTGTCGAAGTGCTTCATCTCCCGGCACAAACAGCATCTCAAGAAACATTGGGGTTGGATCAGAGCCAGATTTCCGTTTTGCAGGATCAAATCGCCCGCTTGCGCCGCCGGCTGAGCACGATAAGTGAGCAGAATGATGGCTATTCCCGCCGTATTGCTGCACTTGAATCGGAACTGTCGCGACCAGTCGCCGCTATCCCGGCGCAAGAAAACCAGACCTCTTCGACGACGGCATCCTTCATGAAGGACCCTGGTGTTCCTGATCTTGCCGATGCGACTGACATCAAACGCCCGATGGCACCGCTGCCGAAACCGCATGCTTTGGACGACACCAAGACCGCCGGGCTTGAAGCCCCCGCATCTTCAGATCCACAAAATGAACGGCGCCCGCCTTCCCGGCGGATAACAATCTATTCCGGGCAAGCAACACCGGCCTATGAACCGCCGATCGCCTCACAAGCCCCGGTGAAGATCGTTCAACTGCCGTCGGCGGACACATCTCCGGCAACCACAGGATCCATCCGGCAATCAGACAACCTGTTGCCACAAGATGATTTTGACAGCACTCCGGCAGGAACAAGCTTGCGGCCCAAGATTATTGTTCCGTCAGACGGTGTCGGCACCCTGCGCGGTGGTGGATCAAGCACGCTCAGGCGGAGTGATTTTGGAGCAATTGTGGGCCATTACACTTCGCTTGCGGAAGCCGCAAATGCCTGGTCGAATTTCCGGGAGCAGAATGAAGAACGTATGCAGGATCTGCGGCCGCTCATAAAGGAGCGCTCCGCTGACGGCGGCGTCTCACTCTTGATCGGACCGTTTGGAAACGCTGCAGATGCAGCAGCTGCCTGTTATTACCTTCTTGACGTGACCAACGTCTGCCAGCCTGCGCTCTACAATGGAGCGCCGATGGTCTCTGCTGCCGACTTCCCGCAACAGACCTTTTAAAGCGCCCCCTGCCCAGACGCGGCTCGGCGGCTAGCCGATGTATTGGAAAGCCGGGAACGTTTCCAAAAGCCAGTATGAGAAAACGGCCATCTGCCCGGTCAGGAACATGATCCCTGTTAGAACGAGCACCCCCCCCATGGCTTTTTCAACGGTTCCCATGTGCTTGCGGAAACGCTTCATGAACCTCAGGAACGGCCTTGCGAACAACGCAGCGATCAGGAACGGAATGCCTAAGCCCAAGGCATAGGCTGCCAGAAGAACTGTTCCTTGCAGTACTGTATCTTTGGCCCCGGCAACAAACAGGATTGCGGCCAGGATCGGCCCAACGCAGGGCGTCCAGCCAAATCCGAATGCAAGTCCAATGACATAAGCGCCCATCGGGCCAGCGGGCTTTTGGTCCACATGCACGCGGGCCTCCTTGTAAAGAAAACCGATCTTGAACACGCCAAGGAAGTGCAGACCCATCACAATGATGGCAGCTCCGGCGATATATCCGAGATAATCCAGATACATACGAATAAATTGACCAAGGAAACTTGCGGTGGCGCCAAGGAGAACGAAGACCGTCGAGAAGCCGAGCACAAAAACCAGAGCGCTGAAGAAAACACGCCGCGAAGCGGCCTCGTCAGTGTCGTCTTCACCCGTCAACTGATCCAGTGAGACCCCAGCGAGATATCCCAGATAGGGTGGCACAAGCGGCAGGACGCATGGAGACACAAAAGATAGGACCCCGGCAAGGAGGGCGCCGATGATGGTGACGTCTTGGATCATTCCAGAAAATATTCCCTATGGGCCGAAGCGGTCTTATTCCAATGTGTGTCTTTTATCCGGCTCAAGCTGCCGACACAAACACGGCCTGGTCACCATTTGGCGAGCGGTTGACATCACCGCTTGCTCTTTGGTTGTGGGCCTTTCAAGGCAAATAGCCTTGATCTTTATAAAATTGCACTGCGCCAAGATGTAGCGGTGCTTCCGTTTTTGCCTCAACAAGTAGGGCCCCAGCCAGATCTGTGAGAGCTGGATGGACGGTTCTGAATCGCTCTATGTCCGACAAAAGAGATCTCAGGACGGTTGAAACTGCATGAGTAGGCATTTGTTCAACGGTGACAAGCAAAGCGCGGGTCCCGATGGTTTCAATCGCATTGTATTCACCATAAGCCCCTGAAGGGATCTCCGCGGCGCGATAATAGGGAGTATCAGCCACCATCTTCTCTGAGATGTCGGCACCGATCTCAATAAACTGGACGGGGCAGACCTCTTGTGTTTCCTCAATGACGCCCGCTGGATGACCAATCACAACAAAATAAGCGTCGATTTCGCCTACGCATAGCGCTTCACCCAGCCCGGAGAGATCTTCTTGGGTGATCGCTGCGCGATCCTCCTCCGACCAGGGAAGGTGTTGCGTTAACTGACCCCAGGTCGCGGCAGAACCAGAGCCCGCCGGGCCGATATTGATGCGCTGCCCTTTAAGGTCAGAGACGTCCATGAAACCAGAATCTGCCCGCACAACGATGGCTGCCATTTCGGTATGCAGTCCGGCAACAACCCTCAGATCCTCCATGGGCCCGTATTCTGAAAACACGGACGTTCCCAAATAGGCATGGTGTTGCCAGTCGGCCTGAACGATCGCGAAATCGACGTCGCGATCCCGAAGTTGTTTGAGGCTTCCTACTGATCCGCGGCCCGCTTCAGCAGCACACCGCACCCCGTGCTCAGAACGGCTTTTATTGACTGCCCGGCAGATCTCTGTGCCGGCCGGATGATAGACACCGGTCACCCCGCCCGTTGCCAGTGTGAGAAACACTTGGTCCTTTGCAACGGCAGGTGCGGTCAAAACGATGCAACAAAATCCTGCAACGGTGATGAGACTGCTATTGCTTGGGAATTGCGCCAGCATCGACATGCTCTTCTTGCCCAATCCAAGCGCACCCATCAGTGTCCGATACTGTTGCACACTCCACCTCTTCACATGCTTATGCTGAGACTGCATCCTTACCAAAGAGATGAAGCTGCGGCCAGATAAGGCAACACGTGTTCGGCACCTGGGTTGTGTTTTCCAGGCCATGCTTCTCGTGTAGGCTGCGTCCCTGAGTGCAGGTGACACAGCAAAACACGATGTCATGTCAGTTTGTTCAGGGGTGTATTAAGGCTGGTTACATCTGGGTCCCGGTTCGCACACCCTCAGTTGACGCGCCCGCCTTCAATCACGGCAAATATCTGACCTTTCAAAGAATCTTCCGACTCTCCGTTTCGAAGACCCTCACGCCATTGATCAATAATCAGCCTCAAGCTAAGCGTTTCCCGGTCATTTGGCAGATCTTTTACAAAAGCACCAAAAAAACTGTCGAGACGCTCCCGATCGACCGCACCTTGATCAATCAATGCATGAATTAATGTCATTGTCGCCGCAATATGCCCTTTCACGAAATCAAACTCGATCGAGCTCATTTGCGCCTCATTCTTATTTGTGTACATGTAGCCTCTCAATGTTGACATCAAGCTACAGCACTAAAGAACACGCCGCTAGATGACATTTTTCGCAGTAGAAAAGAAAATATTTTCATAAATATGAATCAAATTAAGTCGTGATTATGTAATCATCGACACCCAGAACAACGTATCTTCACCATCAACACCGATATACTTTACAAGCCTACCTGATACCAGTCCCTAATGAGTTTTGACGTGGAATGATCATTCTACCTACACCCCTCCCCGCATTTTTTACAGTCCTGTAGAAAAAATCAAAATTGCCTCTTGCATTGTGTCCGGTGACGGCATAAACACAGCGCCACCGACGAGATGCGGCGCAAACGCGGCACCATAAAACGTTGGTTTTGGTGAGAGCCGATAGCTCAGCTGGTAGAGCAACTGACTTTTAATCAGTAGGTCCAGGGTTCGAACCCCTGTCGGCTCACCAACAAAATCAAAGACTTACCAGCACCCCACACCCCTAACAAAATAAGCCGTAGCACCTGCGTAGCACCTAGGGCGAAAAAAAAGACCGCCCTGCTCTTCGATCCGGCGATCGTATAAAAAAACCCCAGCCGTTTCCAGCTGGGGCCAAGTTTTGCGCTGCTTATGTTTTGGGAGCCGCAGCGCCTTCCGCAGAAGGAATTACTTCACTGTGACGATCAGGCCTTGCGCTTCCAGGGTGCCCTTTTGCGCGGCCGCGTCATCGTGGCCGGACGTGCCATCAGTCAACCTCACAACCTCGCCCGGCGCGATGACATATTGAGAGCCTTCCAGGCGATCTGATCGCCGGTACTCCCTGATCAGTCTTTCACGCAACTTCCGGCGTCCAGGACGCCCTGCGGTGATTGCATCAGCAGCCTCGAGGAATGCCGTCTCGGATTCTTTCCGGAACGCCACCTTCACGGCGCGTTTAGCCGATGCCGGGTTTTCGATCGTCACTGTCATCGCCCCGCCCCGTACTTTGCCTCACGCGCCTGTCGCGCAGCTGCCACCATGTCCGCGCGCCGGTTGTTCTCGGAAGACACAAGCCCGGTGCCTTGCGGATCTGGCCGGACAGCCGGAACCTCGCCGAATAGCTTTTCCATGGCCGCGCGTTGTGCCTTGCCGTTCTCCGCTCTTGGAGCCTGGGCGATCGGTGATGCGCGCAGCATCTCCGCAGCCGTGGAAACATCCATGCCCTTTTGAATGGCAATCTTGGCCAGCTGTTCGCGCCCGGCGTATTCGTCCAGGGCCATGATTGATGCGATCCGGTTGCGCTCGCTTGCGATCGCACCTGCGACAGCGGCCTCGATGGCGTGCTCTTGTTCTGTCATTGCGGCCTCATCGAGCATCCGGTTTGCGGTGCGGGTGCCATATCTGGCCGCCCGCTCCTGTTTCAATTGCTCTTTACTCATCACGCCACCGTCATCACGCCCCAGGAACCCCACCGATGCGGGCCTACCAATGGAGCACTCTGAGAGAGAACCTCCTCGCCGGACGGGTCCCACTGTGAGCGCGACTTGAAGAATTGCTTCACAGCCTCGTAGGAAGCTTCCGTGTCCACGATCTGCCCGAAATACTGGCGTCCGCCCATCTCGCCCGGCGCGCAAACGATCACGGTGTACGGCGGCATATAGTCCTGCCGGGTGCCGGTCTCATCTTCGTATGTGGCGTTGTAAACGAAAATTCTAAATCTGCCGTCCAGGGTGCCAGCCATCCAGCCCGACTGATAGTCCTCGCCCGCCTGAATGCCGAGATCCAGGCTTGTCTGCGCCCAGGCTCCAGATCGGCCAACGTCGAGATCGAGTCTCTCCTTAACATCGGCATGCTCTTTGAACAGCGACCACGCCAGAGGGTCCATAATGATGTCGCGGCAAACAACGCCATAACCGACAGTGCGGACGGTCAACGCCATCTGTTCGATATCGCGGATAGGGCTCGACGTGGTTTGATCCCAGGTCGCAGCGCCCGCCATTGCGATGTTCAAAGCGGACGGCATCATGAAGTCGATCGCGGTTTCCGGGTACTCCTCGCCGACAATGGTGTAACCGCCATTCAAGAGCGTCTGCGCGGCCATCCACTCAATACGGTTATTCAGAGACTCTTTGTGCTGCACGATGTCTTGTGCCAGCAAGATATCAAGACGCTGTGCCGGTGTCAGATCACCACCCCAGGACTCGCCCGGTGTACGGGAAAGTGGCCGCATTTGGTCGACGGTGGTTGTCTGCTTCACATAAGCGGGCTTGAGCGCTTTCGTCACAAAACCCTCGCGAGCCATCGGGCGACCGCGAACGGTTGGCGCCACGAATGGCGCCATGCGGCGGCCCTTCCGGACGATATCCCACTCGATATGCTGCGCGTCGGAATAGACCTCAGTCGGGAATAGCAGGCGAGTCAGGAAGCGAGACGGGACATCTGCCTCCTCGACCATGGCCTCGACATCAGCCTGGGAGTAACGTTGAATATTTGCAGGGTTGCCGCTCATTAGATTGCCACCATTTGTTTAAGCTCAGGGTCCCAGCGCGTCTGCTGCGGTACTTGCAGCGACTCCGCCGTTTGTTCGATCGGCTCGCTTTTCATCATGAAAACGGAAGGGCCATCGAGGTCGATCTCTTGCAGCGCGTCATTGCGCTTTGCAGCGTCGGTGCGGAGCGCTCCATTCCGGAGATCGTATTCAGTGATTGAAAGCCCTTCAGCAGCGGCCTCGAGCTCCTGCTGCGCGCGTTCTTTGATCGCGTCGGCATCAGCACCACCGCGAACCATGCGCGCGGCCTCAGGAGTGACCTGGGCAAGCTCATCGATCACCTTGTCCCGCGCTTCTTGGGCTGCGGCGACAGCGGCCTCATAATCGGCTTGGGCCTGCAGGGCTGCGTCGACATCGGCGGAGATGGTCTCCATGGCCTTTTCGGCATCAGCCTTCCGCTTCGCGGCGGCCTCGACCTCTTGCTCGGCGGCAGCGATCAGATCGGGCATCTCATCCTCGAGCGCCTTGATGACGCGCTTTGCAGCAGCGTGATCGCGCTCAGCCTCATCGAGATTGGCTTTCGCTTGCCGCACGTCCTCTTTTGAGGCTGCTGACAGAATGGCTGCGTTCTCTGTGTCTTCGAGAACCTTCCGCAGATGCTTCACCTCGCGCCCTAATTCAGCGTGCGAGACTTTCTGCTGATCGATAATATCGTGAACGATGTTCTTACGCGCTAATGCGCTCGAGGGGGCATCGGCCCCCAATGCTTGATCTAGGATAGACATCCTAACTCCTGTGTTTTGGTCTTGCTGTTTCCAGCCTTGTTAAAACCTTAAGGGGGGCTGCCCAAAAAGGTAAA
Organism: Roseibium alexandrii DFL-11; assembly: GCF_000158095.2. Classification (NCBI taxonomy): domain Bacteria; kingdom Pseudomonadati; phylum Pseudomonadota; class Alphaproteobacteria; order Hyphomicrobiales; family Stappiaceae; genus Roseibium; species Roseibium alexandrii. The sequence continues at coordinate 1,159,881 of NZ_CM011002.1, read as the reverse complement.
CCCCAGGGAAAACCTTGGATTCACTCCGGAATCTAACCGCGGAATCTGATCGCCTTCTGTTCAATGCGCCCAGCCTTGCGGAGATCCGGAAGACCGGATTCAGCTCCGCATTGATCCCAGTACATTCCATAGAGCTCGAGGATCTTTTCAGGATCGCCCTGGGCAAACTTCACCCGGCGATATTCCGCGTCCTGCTGTTCGCTGATCGCCCGGCCGGAGGTCAGTTTCATATAGATGTCGTAAAGCCGCTTCAGCTCGACGGAACACTCGTAAGATGATCCGCCGTTTCCAGCGGACCCGTTGTTAAAGCACGGCATCTCAGGACTCCTGATCTTGCTGCTGACGATTGCCCGGCGCGTCATCGCTTTCATCATCGGGGAATTCGTCAATGGTTTCGTTCTTGTTGCTCTCCAAAGAGCGGAGCCCCAGGGCATCGATCGTGTCTTGTTCGCGCTTCTGCTGCAGCAGGGATGCGGAGAGGTCCTCGCCGATACGAGAGCTCGCCGTCTCGAGACTGATCATGCGGTTTTTCACCATGATCTCGAGGCTCTTGGCCATCTTCACGGGGTCCATGCTGAGAGGTGTGCCCATTTTGATCGTGCACGATAAGATCGCGTCACGATGGCTCCAGAAGTCGACCTCGGAAGGGAGGAGATCCATACCCTCCTCGGTCATCAGGAACGTCTCGACAAACAGTGCATAGATCTCGCGAATGAAGGGAACCAGGACACGCGCGGCCATGCTTGCGGTGGATGCCTGCTGAAGGGCGAGGCTTAAGGTCCCGCCCGAGTAGCTCGTTTTTGAGAAGTCCCCCGACACCGCGTCTAGGTTGAGACCCATAGATCTTGCAACCTCTTTGATTGCAACGTCCACGAACGGGGAAAAGTCGCTTGAGATGTCCGCATTCAGGAACTCGACCTCCTGCCCCGGCAACAGCTGCAAGGCTGCTGGCGAGTTTGGACCGCCTACCATGTTTTGAAGCCCGGTCTTGCGGCCTTTCAGGTATGTTGCATCTCGCACTTGAACCGCGCGAACATGGTCATGCAACCCGCCCAGCGGATCTTCAGAAGATGATGCGGAGACGTAGCCGCCACCATCTGTTGGAGTATCAGGTTCAAACACCTGTCCAAGCGCAGCCTGCACCTCCTCCGTGGTCAGCTTCGACTTGAATGCGAGCATGTAGCCGGACTGAAGTGCAGCGGAGCGCCGGGCGGACTCGGACAAATCCATTTGTTGCTTGACCGCGTTGATGGCAGGACTTAGCGGACTAATGCCGCGCGATTGTTCACATCCTACTGGATCGAAATGATGCAAAACGAGCTTGCGACCGGTGGATGATTTCGGCGGGGTCCGGACGTATTCAACCTTCTGCGCAAGGGAGTCGCGCGGATTGCTATTCGCGATATGGTAGAACTTCACCTCGCCGGTTTGCTCATCGTGCTCGATGCCATCCCGGATGTCTTGCTTGTTCTGCGCGGTCGGGGATGTCTTGATGCGAGCTGGGTCTATTAGCATAATCGCCGTGCTGTTCTTCAGCTGCTGCTTCTTGTCGATCTTGCTGAGAGCGGCAATTTCCCCATTCACGAGAAAGCTTCGATAGGCCTGCCAGAGGAACGCCAGGAAGTTGTGCTTCCGCGAACTGTCGACATAATTCTGATCGCTTGAAATGTAGCTTTGCCACTCGAGCTCGACGCGATCTGAGAACGTCTCCGCCCATTCTTCCGTCGCACCCGGGATAAGGCGCCAATTTGGGGTAGACTGCACCCGTGGAGCCTTGCTGCCGATCGCCAGCACGCAAATAAGATCGATCGCCCCGGCCAGGAATGGCGCGGTCTGGGCGAGCTGTTTAAGTCGGGCTTCTGTGTACGGTCGAGCCCCGATGATGTCACCATCAGTTGAGCGGAGCGGCGGAGCCCAATATTCGCCCTCTGACATCTGGCGAATGCGGTCATTGTACGGTGTATGATAGCCGGACCCTTGATGGCGCGGCGAGCTGATTGTGGAAGTCATTTGATATCCTGTGATTTCGGTCTGCAACTATGATCCCCCGCACGGCCAAAAACTGTCCATAGATGCGGGGGACTCTTGAATCAGCGCGTCGACTTAGAGATGCGGACCACTCTGCCCGTTGCTCGATACGACAGAGCGTTGCGGAGATCCTGGGGCATTGGATGCCGGAACCCTTGCAAGTGCTCCTCGCAGCGTTGCGCTGATCTGCGCGCCCAGGTTGGCGGTGTTCGCTGCCGTCTGCCCGGTGTTGGTGGCTGTTTGGCGAGATGATCCGTCGATCGAGTCCAACCGTGTCTGCAGGCCGGTCATCCTGCCGTCCAGGTTGTTAATCGCGGCAACCACTGCAGCGCTATCCTGCCGATCGAGCGGAACTGACATAAAGCCGCTTGGTTCCGGCCGGAAGTCGGTCTCAGTGCCGATCGCGTCCACGGGATCAACATACGGCGCAAGGGCTGTGTTTCCGGAGACTTGGGGCATCTTCGGCATCTCGACCGGAGACCACCACGGCGCCGCATTGTCATTCGCGGGCATTGCGGGGAAGTCCGGAACCGCAAATTCAGCGCTTACGCCCGGCATCTTAGGCATCTCAGGCCACTCGACAGGGGCAAGTTTGCCGGTCTCGATGCCGTTCTCTTTTGCCCATTTCTGCAGCTCGATGATCTCGGCAGATTGTGCAGGAGCTTTGATCTGTTCCTTGCCGAAAATCTTCTCCTGAACCGCATTGTTCATGACAACCGGATCAAACGAACTACCCTCGAAAGGCTTCCAGGTCAGGATACTTGAGAGCCACTCCGGAGCGTTCTCCTTGATCCAGGCATCACCCTTCTGTGTGATCTGCGGGCTTGTCAGCAAGGCGATCCCGCCCGTCACCGCAGCGATCAGGCCGGTAAGAGGAGTCATCAGTCCTGCGAGAGCCACACCGGCGCGGACAGCCCAGCCACTCAGCGTCGAGAGACCAATGCGGAGGATTGCGACCGCAGCCTTGAACGCGCCGCCGATCTTGCCTAGGAGGCCGCCAAACCACTTTGCCATGCTGGCGAGGTATCCGAACGCCGCTTTCAGCAGATCCGCAAAGTGAGAGAAGATCCCGCCCTTGCCGGTCTTTGGTGCGCTTCCGGAACCCTTCCCGGTGCCACCTTTCTTCTTGGTGTCGGCATCGCCTGCACCAGGGAGATCGAATGCCCAGCCCATTTTGCTTTTTGCGAGGTCGACGGCGCCCTTGTAGATGCCGACAGTCGCAGCTGCAGCCTTCCAGGCCTTACTAATCGCCCAGATGCCAGCCAAAATGACGCCAGCCCATCCAGCCGCACCCAGCTCGCCCAGACCGTCGACCAGGGACGCAAACAACCCTTTGCCATCAGCTCGAGCCTGCCGGAACCGATCGAGTGCGTCTGCAAGTTGATTGATGGCAGCAGCAACCGTCTCCAGAACCGTTGCGGCGGCGGAGAGCATGGAGTCGGTGATCGATGTTCCAAGACTCGCAAGTTGCTCACCCAGTGACGCCATCTCATCGCCATTGGCGTTGATGCGCTTCTTGGTGAAAACGCCGATCATCTTGTCGAACGCGCTACCGACGCCTTCAACAGCATCCCGGAAGATTTCAAAGCTTGGTAGCTGTTCGTCCAGCCACCTAACGACGGGTGAGTCCTCGAACAGTGCCCAGACTTCGGACATCAGGGTTTTCAGGGTGTCATAACCAACCCGGAAGCCATCGGCCCAGGTTGCGGACCCGTCCTTGATGCCCTTCATCCAACCGGTGAAACGGTCATTAAATGTCGCCAGTGTCGCATCAAAAACGCCCAGCAGATTGTTTCCAGCGTTTCTTGCCGTATCACTCAGCCAGCCCAGGAAATTGCTCTCTGTGCCGTCCCCTTTGAACAGATCGGAGAATGCATCGCTAACGCTCTTGAATGTCTCGCTAACTGTCTTCCGGAACCCGGCCAGTGCCGGGAATGTTTCCTCAAGACCGTTCAACACGCCGGAGAACGCCCAACGCATCAGCGGCGCGGACTCTTCAAACCCTTTCGTGATATCCGCCCAGGCATCCTTGAGGGATTGCCACGCGCCGGAGAAGTCACCCTGGGTCAGCCGGTTGATCGCTACAAGGCCATCAGTAGCCGCATCAGCGAGCGCCGGACCCATGCGCCGGGACAATTCCGGGAAGACATCGGCGAGCGCGGCAACACCTACGGCAGCAGCTGCGAAGCCGGTTCCCAGGATGCCAAATTTCAGAAGTTTCATTGCGCCGCCGACTGCGGCGAGTGCTCCGCGTAGTGGCAGCAGTGCAGCCTTGCTGGCGATCGACGCTGCGGTGATGCCTTTCAAAGACTTTGCGAAAGCTTTGGCCTTGCGGGTGGAGGTCGGCAGAGCGGCGGCCATTGCGCCAAACCCGCCTGCGAGCTTCATCACTCCGGCTTGTACGGGGGCAAGTGCCAAATTGGAAAGTGCAGCAACTGGGCGGAGTGCGGTGCCCAGGCCGGACGCTGCGAGGCTGAGAGCCATGAGTCCAGGCGCCAACAGGGTCAAACCTGTGAGAGCCTTCAGAGCGCCGCGTGCGGCTTCCGGGTTTTCGCGCAGTGCGTCGGTGATCGAAAAGATCGTGTCCGCGATGCCCTTAAACGCGTTCTTGAATGTCTCGCCATCCTGTCCGCCCAGCGTCTGGAAGAACTCTTTGAACGCGTTCCCCATGCGCTGCTGCGCGTTGATTATGGTGTCGAGGTTTGAGTCGTATACGGACCCAAGAAAACCTGCGCGCTTTTTCATGATGGCGCGCTCGCGCTCTTCCAGGGAATCCAGTTGATCCAGGAATTTTTGGCCTGCACTTAACGTTTCAAGACCAAAGATCTCGCGCATAATCGTCGCGTCAACTTGGCCGGTCTCTTTAAACTTGCTGCGGATCTGATCAATAAGCTTGAGCGGATCGATATTGCCATCGGTCAGCTCGATTGAACCCTTGAAAGAATCCTCCAGCTGTTGCCGCATCTCATTACTGAGGTTTCGGCCATCGGCGGCCATGTCCACAGCCACGTCAACCCGCTGCTGCACTGACATCGTGTCATCGAGAAGCGTCTTGCGGATATCTGCGCGCAGCTTGTCCTCGCCCTCGATGCCGACAAGCTCCAGAGCGGTTTTGATCTTGCCAGACTGGATTTTTGAGATTTTCTGATAGACCTGATCGAAGTTGACTCCGATGCCTTCAAGCTGCTTCCGGAGCTTGGGTGTCGGAGCGGTCAATTTGATCAGCGCTGATTTCAGGCTGTTGCCCGCCTCAGCCCCGAACAGGCCAGCATCGGCAAACCCGGCAATCATGGTGGTTAGCTGCTCGATCGGCACGCCCGCGATCTGCGCGGCCGGTCCCGCCGATTTCATCGCCTCGAAAAATTGATTGCCGTTCATCGCGGACGAACCGACGGCTGCAGCAAAAAGCTCCATGGTGCCCGTCATTTGGTCTCGGGCAATTCCAAACCCAGCCATGACATCGGTCATCTTGTCCGCAAGTGGGCTTATATCGAGTCCTAGAGCAACGCTACCCTTAACGAGATCCGGCATCCCAGCCAGTATGTCGTCTGCAGACCATCCCGATTTTGTAAGCTCAAATTGTGCGGTGGCGATCTGCGGAGCGGTGACAGCGCCGGTCCTGGCCAGCTTGCGGCCTTGCTCCTGCAGTGCTTTCAGGTTCTCCGCGCTTTCGCCGGAGAACGCTGCGATATTGGCGTATGACTTCTCAAGATCGCCTAATTGGGTGACGGTCTGATTGAGACCAATCGCAGCCGGGATGCTTATCGTGCTCGCAACGGCGGCCGCACCTGCGAGCCGATCGCCCATATTCGAGAATGAGGTAGACAGGCGGCGAGCGCCGGTGCGCATTGCGCCCATTTTGGCATCAAGGCGCCGCAGTGCGTTCTCGGCAGCGACAAATCCAGTCGCGGAGAATTTGGAGCCCAGTTTGATCCAGGCCGTGAAACTTTTCTGACTTTCAGACATTGGTTTTTCCACATGGTTGGTCGTTAGTAAGATTTTACTTGACTTCACATGGAAATGGCTATAAAGGCCGGCGCCGCGGACTCAGGCAAAAAAAAATCCCCCGATCTCTCTCGAGACCAGGGGACGGGCGACCAAACCCCAGGAACAACACCAACAATCTAAGTGCTGATTAGCACAGTACCTGCGCGACGTGACTTTAATCAAGATCGCTGAAGTCGTATGATTTCCGCTTGGTTTTCTGCTGTTTCTGGTGCTTCGCGGTCAATTTGTCCCGCAAATGCTCCCAATTTGGTGCGAGAGCCTCTCGCGCTGATAGCGCATACACCACGCAATCCATGCCCTCTGATCGGACGCCTTGCCGTGGCTTCCAGAATTCCTTCAGCTGACCACCTTTCAGCGCAACCATGCGCACCTCTGCGAGGAACTGCTGAAATAGCGTATCGTCTTCCCTGGGGAGTCCAGGTCCGGAGAAATGAACATAGCCGGGCTCATTCGGATCTGAAATTGTGAGACGGTGAACCCAGGTTTCCTTCCCGGTGTCGGACCCGACGATATACAGTTTCGCGCCTTGGGTGTTTGTGGCCTTGCTATCAGACCAGAGGGGACGCTGACCGGATGCACCTTTGATTGCGTAGATGTTGCGGCCTTGCTTGCCAGCGCAATAGCGATAGACGTGAGACGTGAACGCGCCGGAATCAATGCAGGTCGCAGCCACGCCGATCTTGTGGCCTAAAGGATGCTGGTAGGTGTTCTTTAACTCAGCGTCCAGTGCAGGCCAGAGTCCCCCGGTCGGGTCTCCATAAACCTTCTTGTGCCCCAGGATGTAGATCGGCCCCTCTTGGCTCCAGCCGATGTATATGATCTCCGCGCGATCGGCTTGCACGTCAACGCCTGCGGTGATCAGGAGGACGGACTCCGGGATAGCGTCGAGTGAGAAGTCGCCGGAGCGCTTCATAAGGTCCTCGGCGGATAACTTCGTAGTGGAGTCACTCCATATCTGCCCGAGCACGGTGTTTTTGAAGGTCATGAGACGTTCAATGCTTGCGCGCTTCTCGGCAAATTCAGAGATCAGGATCGTCCAGGACGCTTCCGGGAAAGGGCTCAGCAGAGTCGAAACGTGAAAACCCGCGTGATCCTCGACCTCGGGGTTTTGCGCAACCCAGCGACCGCTCTCGACCATCTGGGCCTTGTGCCGTTCTGAGATTCGCTCCTTACAGCAGGCGCACTCCATGACGGTGTGCCGGTGTGTCAAGCTATCGTAATAACCCTTGGTCACCAGATCTGCGCGCTTGAATAACTCCTCGCCGGTCTCTTTGTCATGCCCTACCAGGTAAAGGCTCTCAAACTCGATCGTTTGCTCGCCCTGGCAATGCGGGCAAGGGACGAAATAATGACGCTGATCAGATCTCAACCACCGGGCATAGATCTCTGAAACGTCCTCGCGTGTGGGTGTGCTTCCCGCTATGACCTTCTTTCTGAGAGAGTTGCGGGTGCGGGCTTCCGCAAGGTCTGCAGCGGAGCCTTCGGAGGTCACTTCGTACCCATCTAGCTCATCTAGCATGAGAATGTCGACATCGTGCCTGCGGAGGCTGCGAGGCGAGTTGGCAGCCAAAATTTTGAGTGACGCACCATTTCCGAGTACCTTGTGAGTTAAGCTATCGCGGGTTGCAGTAGTGGCAAGGAGCTTTGCGGTCTCAGGACAGTTTGCAAACGCCGGATCGATCAAGTCCGCGCCGACGCCATTACAGTCATCGCCGGTCTTCTGCAGTAGAGCCACTTCCAAGGGGTCTACGCTGGCATAGTAGACGGCGGCAATCGACATCATCATCGTCATGCCGGTTCTTGCAGCCTTGAGGAATGTGACGTTCTTCGTGGACCTATCGCCCATCACGCGGAGGATCTCGCGCTGGTAGCCAATGGGCTTGAACACGCCATCTTTAGCATGCGCGAAGTATTTCTCAGCCCATTCATCCATGGGGAGTCTGGGCGGTGGACGCCAAAAGCTCAGAGCGTCTTCAGTAAGAATCTCGGCCGCACCCTCATCGGCATCAAACGGGGAGGCATAGTTATTCATCGGTCGAGCCATCCTTCAGCACGCGTTCGACGGCAATCTCGCCACCTGAAGCCAAATGCTCCAGAGTGCTGTGCACCTCGTTATCGATAATCTCAATCTGCTCATCTGTGAGCGACGGCATCTGCTTCCTAAGTCGCGAACCCAGCCCCAGGAGTCTTGACCGGCTTGTCGCCATTACGCGCGCCCAGGCGGACAGGATAAGGTTGCGGCTGATCACCTCTTTGCGGGCTTCAGCGGCCTTTATCTCAGCGAGGTTCGCCTTGTGATACGTCTCTCGAGCACGCTCAGACACAAGGTCATATTCGCCACCGCCTGATCTTCCGGCCGCTTGCTCTCGCATCCGCAGCGCATAGGCTTGGATTGTGTTTTGGACGTTGTACGGGAGATCACTCTCATTCTCCTCGCGGGTCAAAATGCCCTTCTGCGTCAGCTTCGCAAGGTTCTGTTTCGACATCCCCAAGATGTCTGCCATCTGCGATGCTGTGGCATACATTGTGCTAAAACCCGGAGCGAGCCGTTTTACCTTGCCCGTCATTGTGCGGGCTCCGGAGTGGCGTTTTCCATCAGGATTTCAGCGCACTTGATAATTTCCTCCAGGGACATTAGGCGCATTTCGGTATTCCCGTCGGGTGTCATGCGGTTGCCGTCCACAGTGAACTCGATCGGCTCGCCGATCGTCTTGAGAATTGTCTCGACGGTGCCAGGGTTTTTGCACGGCACTTGCAGCATTTCGGAGGTCTCGCCTTCACCCAGGTCAAAAATGACAGGTTCTCCGGAGAAAAACTCAGGGAGGTGTGTCTTAAGGCTGCGCAGGACATCTGTACGCCGCACGCGCGTGCCTTGACCTTTGCCAACTTTTACGATGTAGTTTGCGCAAGCGGTTGCAGCCAGTATATGGGTGTAAGCGTGGGTTGATTGAGACACCTTACTGATCATGTGCTCGCAGATACGATTCATGAACTCAGGCCCTCGACTAAGTGCCGCGTTGTATGCAGAGTTGTCAGCCCTTTCAAATGCCTTGCGTGAGTCATAGAGACCGGCAATCTCGGCAAGACTCTCATCGGTAAGGCTTCTTGGCGGCTGCCTCATGTGCTCGCAGATTTTATTGAGGAACTCAGGACCGCGCTTCTGCGCCGACTTATATGCGCCGCCATCCTCCTCTGCGAACTCCATTCGCGAGTCGTAATGACTAGCAATCTCGGCAAGACTCTCATCGGTGTGGGTGCGGTGAACGGGTTCCATGTGCGCACAGATGCGGTCCATGAACTCGGGACCGCGCTTGCGGGCGGCTTGGTACGCGCCGTAGTCAGCTCGCTCAAAAGACTTGCGAGTCATGTGGAGCATAGCGGCGGCGGCGAGACTCTCGTCAGTGTGGGTGCGCCGCCTTTTGTGCATGTGCGCACAAATGGCATCAAGGAATTCAGGACCACGTGCGCGCGCTGATTGATATGCGCCCGCATCCTTTGCTGCAAACTCGCTTTTCGAGTCATGCTGAAGCGCAATCTTCGCAAGACTCTCATCGGTATGACTGCGGAGCTTTGGCTCCATGTGCGCGCAGATGCGATTTAAGAACTCCTGGCCGCGCCTGCGGGCTGCGGCGTATGCACTTTCATCAGCTTTCTTGAGTGCACCGCGCGAGTCGTAACAACTGGCAATCTCGGCAAGAATCTCATCGGTATACTTGCGATACCTCTTTTTTAGTTTTTGGGGAGATGTTGCACTTTCAGCCGTGCCCGGCATACATTCTAAGGACATCTTCGGAACCTCTATTTCCGTGGGTGCTCGAACCCGGTATGCGCCGCCAGCGCTGCCGGGTTTTTTCTTGTTCTGAAATTAGAGCTCACAGCGCCTTAATTTGGCAAATCAGCGTCAACCCCCTCGAGATTCCAAATGGCGATTTTCTCTCATCGTAAAAATACGATTGATTAATGGAATCAATGCCTCGCTATGCATTTAATAGCGCCAACACCCCTCAAAAAATCGTCCAACAATGAGAATCGGCAAGTTGGCCACCCGTATCAGAGCCGCTTTCTCGTTCTGAGGACCCGTTTGTTTTCAATAACTTAGCTTATATCGTGCGCGATCAATCCACCTACCTACCGTTTTTGTATCATTTTGGGACACGAGATCGATCGGGGGTAGATAAGGGGTAATCCATAACAAATACTTATGGATCGAGCTGAGATTCCTGCTGCGATCAGGTGTGACTCACTGTCGAGTCTTGCGTCAATGAACACACTCGAACCATGTTCCAGGTAAAAGAAAAGCGGCCAGCTTGTGGAAGCTAACCGCTCTTGAGAACGCTAACGTTCATGAGATTTTGAGGGTGTGCCCTGGGGGCTCAAATTGCATGCCGGACATCAGCCGCGCGTGAACATGCGATCAACGGCACTGAACACCTTGTCCCGCATAATGTCGACCGTGGGTTCTGCTACGCTTGGATCAAGGGCAGCTCGAGAGAGAGGTTTGGAGTGATAGGACTCGCCGATAGAGCCGGAGCCCTCGCGCTCCGCCATGAATAGACCGCCATTGGCGCCATTGCGGATGAATGCAGCCTCGCGTGTGAAGATCTTGCGCCTGCCATAGTGGTCAACCGTAACACCGCTTCCACGATAGTCCGCAGTCGGGCTTTTCTTGCCCACGGCATAGCGGGCAAGACTCCGGTTCGTGCGGTCAATGAATGTCAGGGTGGCTTCGTTTCCAGCCACCTTGCGTTTTGCCTTCTGCCGGAACTCTTTGGCAATGCTGCCCCGGCTTCCGACTTTGCCCTTGGAATTTGTGACCTCGACGGCTTCCCGTATCGCAAAGCGCTGGGCATCGCGGGCTCCAGTGCGGAGCCCTCTGTCGACAGCCTTGTTCGTATCCTTTGACGTGCTCCGGAGATCATTCAAAAGCTTGTCAAAGTCAGTGCGGATCTCGATCACTGCTGCAGCCCTGTCATGTCCGCATTCAATTGCTCGCCATTGCGATCAGTTGTGAACCCGATCGTTTCAAGCGGTCCAAACACGGCAGCATAATCCTTGCAGTCAGGTGTGATCAGGAGGACGTACTCCAGGCATCGCATAGCCTTTCGGTTGTTTGATGCCGATGATGCCATCCTGAAGCTTTTGGCCTCCAGGGTGCGGGCATAGAGTTTTTTGAAGCGCTTGGCGTGGACGTTCTGCGAGTGATCGAAGAGAAGATCCTCGACCTCCTGCTGCAACTGATCGAGCTTGGCCTCAAGCTCCGCCGTGGTCTCAGTTGCCGCACTGGCATTCGTCACGCCAATTTCGATCACAAGGCTTTGCAGGACCGGCCAGGGGTACTGTCCGCCCAGGCCAGAGGCCTCCAGGTACGCTGCAGCCTCATCGGTGTATACCAGGATGAATGGCGCATCCTGATCGCTCTCATGGTGCTGCAGGGCATCCTGGCGACTGTCAAAGACGTTCTCACCGGCGATAGTAGGCCACGGCGCCCGGCCCAGGTTTGAGAGCGTGGCCACAGCTGCGCGGCGGAGATCTGTACGCTTGAGACTCATTGCGCAGCCTCCGCAGTAACGGCGGCCAGCTCGATGCCAGATGCCTCATGGATCGCTTGCAGTGTGGCGTTGTCGCCTGCCTCAATTGAGGATTGAAGCTGCTCAAGAACTGCGACCATGGCTCCGATGCCCCCGATCGCCAGATCCTTATGCTGGGGCATTTGACCTATCGCGCACATATGCTGAATCAGTGCTGTTGCGTTCTCCGCGTATGTGACCTCATCGAGCGCACTATCTCGCGTCTCAAGTGCTTTCCGGTGCGCTTGCGCGTCCGCGAAAGAAAGAATGTTGTTCGTCATTTGGATTCCTTGTCGGTGTCGGTGTCGGCCCCGGTCATCGTAATTGCCGGGAGTGTGAGATCGCCGATCGGGCTTTCCTGGGCGGCATCGCGGCCAAGCTTGCCAAGGTCTGCCAAAGTTACCCTGGGAGCGGCCTTGCGGCCGAATGGATTGAGGTTCATCAGTGATACTCCAGCGGGTGCGTTTCAATTTCGATCTGTGATGTCGTATCGATCACGCCCAGAGCCTCCTCGACCATTTTGCAGGACTCGAAGTAGGCGGCATTTGCGTGCCGGATACTCGACAGATCAGACTCCGCCAGATTGTCAGCAGCTCGGGCGATGGCCTCAAAATATTGACGCGCTTCGTGCGCGAATCCGCGTGTTGCCATGTGGATTCCGATCTCAAACATTTGTTCGTGATGAAAACTTTCGCTGCCAACCCTGCACAGGTACATCAGCGCTGCGCGCCACTCGGTAAATTCAACGACTGACCAGTCTTCCAGGTCTTCGAGTGCGGCTTTTACTTCCTTGGCTTTATAGACGTTGGACTTGTTGCCCTTGCCAAGCAGGAGACCGAACGTCTCCTTGCAAATTGGTACTCTCACGGTTAATCACGCTTTCTCTCCTTTGCTGATTGATTGACATTGATGGTTAGATTTTGGCTTGCGGCCGGTCCTCGCTGTTTAAGACGGTTCGAAGCAGGTGGTTTGCAAGGTTGGTGACCGTGCGCCCTTCTTTGGCTGCGATGTTTCGCATCATCGGCTCGATGTCGGATGCAAGACCGACTTTGAGCGGGTGCTGCTTGGGTGTTTTGACTTCCATTCCCTCAGGTTCCTCTGATTGCGTGGGCTTCATTGCCTCACAATTATGATCATCCTATGCGGCCCCTGAAATGGTCAAATCAGGTCAAATCTGGAATGGAAGTGAAAATTTGAACTGCGGGGATAACCCGCCCAACGCTTAGACAAGCTCAGCGCTGGGCCATATTTCACGCAACGCCGGGATGCAGGTGTTCTTATCCACCCAGACTGCAAACTCGCCGGTGTCGGTGCGGACGGTGACGCGATCCGTTAGATTTTTCGGGATAGATGCCTCATTCAATCCCGCCGTGGCAGCGTCAATGTCACCCCAGAGACCAGCTTCCACAGCCCGCTCAGCGTCGGTAGGCCAAACCTTGATGGTTTTCCCGTCCTCGACCTTAGAACCCCTCACAACGCGTTTCTGAGGCTTCTGTGCGGGTTTCTTCTCATTGCCAAACGTCGCAGTCGGGAAAGCCTTCAGAACCTTCTCACGGGCCTCCGCTTCACTCTCAGCAATGACGTATGCATCAGCCGTGACTTTTTGGCGGCCCAGCGCAGCCGTGTACGTCACCTTGATGGCGTCCGGCAACTGCGGAGCCCATGCATCCAGAAAGCGGTTGATGGCTCGCTTTGCTTGCTCGTTACTCTCACCCACACCCTTGAACGCCATATGCGCCGGGCTTGTCGAAATTAGATTGTGTTCGAAAAATGACGAACGCACCACCTCATCGCGTGGTGTTGCTGGTGTCCATTCGCCCGAAAACGAGTTCTCTCTCGTAAGAACAGTTTTTGAGCTGCAAAACCGTGAACCCTCTAATAATAGTACTCTCTTTAGGAACCACGGTTTTTGAGCTGTTTTTTGGTCATTCTGCGAAGTAGCTCGTTTTTCTTCATTAGAACAATCACTTAACCCTCTCAGAGCCCATTCACGGGACTTTTTGCCCAAAATGCCCTTGCTCGTTTTGAGGGTATAGTCGGGAAAAAGCTCGCTAAGGGTGTTCAGCAATTCATAGCCACCCCTCTCAAAATGTGACGAATGTAAGGCAATATTCACCCACGAACCACCTTCAGCCTTCACCTTAACCGTGCGCCAGTCGGACATATCGACGTTTACGTGTCCAAGGATTTTGAACGAACCACCATTGCGGGATGCCTCATTGGCAGCAGCAACAAGCGCCTTTATTTCTGGGTTGTTCTGCGTGGCGTCATCAATCCCCTCCGCAGTCATCTTGCCGACATCCACGCCGGTCAACCGCTTAATAGAGCCCAGCGCTCGAATACGTGCATCCATCAAACCACCCTTGCCGGTGATCCAGATGCCAGCCCCCAGGAGCGCACCAACCCATGACGCGGCGGCCTGATACTGTTCTCGGGTGAATGTGCCATCCACCACGCCGACATCGGTTGCGCTTAAGATGATTTGCGTATGCTGTTGATCTTCATCGATCCAGATGTCCCGGCTCCGCTTTGCAGCCTGATAAGGTTCACCAACGGATGTGGATCGCCGAACAGCCTCGACCACGGGGTCGGGATGATATTCGCCAATGTAACCATTCCGTCCGCCGTTGCGCTTTTCATAAACCCTACGCTCAGTTTCATACATATGAGGTTTCATCTCCTTAGTGTTTTCAATCTCATCAATATCCCGATCGGAAAGCATCCCGGCATAACGCTCCGCAACATTCCGGCGAATTGACGGCCGCGACAAAACGACAAGAGAAGCGCACCCCTTGAAGTGGTTAAGCCCCCGCGTTGCGTTGAAGTGCATTGTCGAGCCTTCCGGCATACCGTGCGCAAGGATCTCCTCCTCTACCCTCTTAGGACCTACCCAGCGGGCTTGCTCGCCATTGACCATGGTTAGAACGCTCATCAGTGCAGCATGATCCCGGCAGCGTTGCCGCTTCTTTTGATTGCGCTTGTCGAGCTCATCCGCCGACGATCCGGCCTCATAGCCGGAGCCCTCAACAAACTTGGAATATGAGAACCACGAGTCAAAACACTGCAGGCGGGTAACGCCCCGCCCATCGCCGACAGTGATCTTCACCTCATCGATGCCGGGGAACCTTCTCTCAAGCAGGAGGGGCTCAGCGCTGGCATCAAGAATGAGTGCCGGCACATGACCAATGCGATCCCAATCGACATCTTTGAACAGCCATGTGCTCGACATGATCCGGATTTCATCCTCCTCCTTTCCAGGTTCTGAAAGGACTTGGATCTCAGCGACTCTTTGATCGTCACTCTTTGAACGCTCTCGGGCCTGCCGGATACCGGCGATGATGCTGCGGATGCTCCGGAGTGCCTGATTGATTTTCCGTTGCTTGCCGAACTTCTTTTTGATGACATCAACGTCCGCCCGGTGCAGGCCATCGCCCTTGTTGATCGCCCAGGTCAAACGCCAGGAGAACCGCTCCGCCCGTGTCAGCGTATCGGCGCTTACGGTTGCGGTGCTCTCGATGCCGAAAGCCTCCGCCGGTATCTCGCCCTCAACAACCGGCCAATCTTCTTTCAGCTTGGCATATGTCAGCTTGTCGAGCGCCTCCGCGTCCTTCAGCCATCCCTGAAGCTTTACGACAGTGTTGCAGAAGTCCTCGACCATAGCGCTGGGCGCGCGTTCTACACCCTCCGCCGTCACCAATGACGCTGCATAGTCGGGATTCCGCTTCAGCTCATCTGCCCAATCGGTCTTGAGGCTTTCCACGTTTACGCCCTTGCGGGTATCGATAAACGATGTCGGTGTCACCTCATCGATGACCACAAGGTCAAACTCGCCGTAGAACGTCCTCTTGCCATCATCCAGGCGGTAAGTGCCGGACGGAAGATTCTCGATCGATGCATCACCGGCCACGATGACGATGCGCTTACCGGCACAATTCTGCTTATGGTATCCGCAAACCGGAGCTTCTCTCTTGAATTCTGGAATCTCATCTTCCGGCTTGCCCAGGAACTCATCAGGAATCCAACGCGCAGCGTGCGGACAGAAGCCGGTGGCGCCGTCACCGCAAAGATCGTTTCCAGATCCGCCCGCGATCGTCAGCTCCGCCCGCTCCAGCTTGCGCGGGCACATGAATGTGGAGTCGTCACTCTCCGGATCGACCAGCTGATCAGGTCCTTTGTAGTGACCGATGATCTCATCGGGGTTGAAACCCTCCGCTTTGAGGTATCCGGAAAGCTCCTTAACCGCCTGCCGTGCGAGACCGTGGTCCGGGATACGCCACAGAATGCGCCCAGGTTCCGAACGGTTGCCGGTAATCTTTAGTAATTCAGTTGCGAGCATGTAGGCGTTCTGAGACTTCCCAAGCCCAGCGGACCCATTGACAACCCGACGCGGAGGTTCCGGGTGTGCCAGAAGCTCCTGCTTCGGTCCGATGTCAAAGGCCTCATTGCTCTCTCTTATTTTCTTATTAGCCTTGCGGACTTCACCCTTGGCCGCCCACCATTTGCGGACGGCTTTCAGAAACTGCTTGTTGATCGCTTCAAAAACTTCAGTGCCAGCCTGCAAGGAGTCGTTTAGCCGCGCGTGCTTGCCCTCTTTGTGGCGTTGCATGCCGGGCTTGGCTGACTTGTCAATCGGCTTCGGAGTGTCGGGGTCCGGTTGCGGACGTGGTGCAGGTTCCCACGGTGGAAACTCTTCATCAATTTCATCTTGAAACAGCTCAAAAAGCATGTTCTCGGCCTCATTATATGAGACTCCGAACTTTGCTTGATAGAGCTTTGCGATACCATAAACACCGGTTGCCTTATCGACCACACGGCCCGGCGAGATCTCAAGCCATTGCGTGCGCTGGGCTGTAGGCCTGTTCGTTGACGATTTGCGGGTTGTGTTGACCGCGCGGAATCCATTGCCAACCCGCTGTATCCGGGCAAGCTCCAGTGGACGCATCCACCGCGCCATGTGATCGAATGACTCTGTTGCAAGATCTTCCAGGTACTTTGAAAAGCCATCCTTCTCATAGCTTTGACCGGAGCCAAGTGCAGAGCCCTTTCCGGCCAGATCGCCATGAACGCCCAACGCATCGAGAAGTGCTTGCCATGCGGTTTCATTTAGGCTTGGAAGATCATCGAGGCTTGAATCTTCTAGCGCGACATCGCCAACCCAGCGATAGCGTTTCCCAGAGGTGTGCATGGACGGCGGGACGATTGTTTGACGCCCGCTTGCAAGGATGTCGATCAAGTGATCGCCGACATGGAGCTTCCCCGGTAAGTGAAGGTCCGGATCTTCCAGTCGGACAAATACAGAAACACCCTTGCCACCAACCTTGGCAACGTAATCACCGCCCAGGCTGCGCGCCCAATCTTCCACGGCATCAACGATTCCGGGGTGGTCTGTGTCAACGTCAACGCAAACCAAGCCGTCGTTTAGGAGGACGCCGATATTGTGCGGGTAAGGGTTGCGGAGATTGTCACTCAGTCGCTCGACAGCGGTCTCAGCCGTGACGTTCTGCCAGCCGTCCAGAGGTCTATAAACCGGATCTCCGCACTCCGGATAAGGCAACCCGGGCCTGCGTGCGATCCATGCAAATTCTTCATCAGGCTGCCAGGGGTGACGAACCTTGTTTGCGCGCGCTGGCAACTTTCCGCCGTATGCAACTTGCAAGAACGCAAAACCGGCCGCAGCCAATTTAGGCGCAGCCGTATGAAACGGTGAATCTTGGGGAGCTTGAGTCTCGCAAGGGGCTTGATTTTTGCCAGTTTCTGCGAGTATATTGGGGTCATAGGCCGCAGCGGGCATTTTCTTTTCTTTCGTGCTTGCCAAGGCTCTGAGGCTCTTGACGTTGTGGTGGCGTTAATCCTTAGCGAATTCTGAGAGGTCGCTTGTCTTGCCGGACAGCGGCCTTTCTTCGTTTTAGGATCGAAGAGCGCTCCTGAAGTCTCCTCCTTTACGCATCGGAGGAGTACCGACGCGAAGACTTCAAGAGCTAGTGAAAGCAGTCTGCGGGACGCGACAAACAATGGTCAAGCCACCCGCAAGAGGCAAAACCGCAGCTATAACACATGGTTATGCCGCGGTATTTTTTCATAAGTTTTAGTTATAAATGATCACCACAACGGGTCCGGCTCCCTGCCATCACGCGGCCTCCGGCACGGGTGCCGTCACCAGACCGTCCGATCGCGGCATCATCCAAACGATCTCGAATTCTTCGCGGTCATTCAACGCGACCAGCACGTCACTCTTTTTGATGTCGGCATAGTGAATGGCGGGGTTTTCGTTGCGGCGGCCAGGACGGCTTCCACGAATGGAGAACTCACGGGCTGTTTTAAGGTCGGTTGTCCAGCTGCAGCCCAGGTCAATTGACGCCTCCTGCCCCCGGTAAACGCGGAACGTTTCCGGAAGCGAGTCGTAGAATTCCCGGTCGCAGTCCTTCATGACGGCACGGGCAATCTTGCCAAGGTCGAGATCCGAACTCGGCAGACCGAACTGATGATAGAAATACTGAAAACCACCATGCGGCACAAAATCAAAACAACTCATGTGCTCGGCAAGTGACCAGATGAAAAATACCTGCTGAAGGTCCCATGAACCCATGCCGGACAGCTCCAGATCTTCAAGTGCGGAATAGACCGTGTTTGGCCGGTCCCAGGACGAGTCAAAACCTATGTCGGCATCGAGCTTCTGCATCAGAAGTTTGGCGAGCATGACGGTATCCGGGTGAAGGTCTGTTTCTTCCTGCAGCCGGAATGATGCGTTTTCAATTGAGGTGAATTCTGACATCAGCCCAGGCCTCCCTCTGCGATCATGCGGACGGTTGACCAGCCGATCGCGGACCCGGCCAGTAGGCTGCAGATGTAACAATAGAGGGTGCTTGCCGTTTCGACGGCGCTTGATGTAATGTTCATAAGGTCAGGACCTTTCTTCTTTGCTGTTGAACGTTTTGACATTCCAGGCCGGTTAGGAGCCCCAACTCCTAATCGGCTTTCTTTTTAGCCCGTTTGGGCTTTTACTCAATTTTGAGTAATACCCAGTTTTGGGTAATTGCAATAAAATCAGAAACTTGCAGACATGCCCTGAGATTTAAGGTCATCTCGCTCCCCAATTTTGGGGAGCAACTTACAAGCAAACACGCCCAGGGAAATTGTCATGCGACTCAGCCGGGTCAACATGGATGCTTTCCGCCGTGATTTCGTTCTGCCCGGCAAAAACAGCGATATCACCATGCTCGCTTTTGACGGCTCCCAGGCGGTCAATAACCTCACTGATCTTGAGAGCGATCGGCGCCGGTCCCTTTTCATTCCACGCCTTGTCACGATCAAATAACTGCGGCTTGAACGCGCGCGCTTCGACGGGCGATGTCATTTTCGGCGGGTCCAGCTCGCTGCCGTCCTCCGCGCGGTATTCATCGGAAAGTTTGCCGATCAACTGGCGATCGTCCTTTTGATCCCGCAGCCATGCGACCACCTCATCGCGATCCCAGATGCGAGAGCGCCCACCTGGGCGCATAGCCGCCGGGAAAGTCGGGATTGCGACGTACTTCTCCGCAGTGCGCTCGCTTACGAGGCATAGCTCAGCCACGCCGGTGATATCGATTGTGTGCATTGAATTAACTCCTTGGTTTGGTGCAACTGAATACATGATTGCTGAAGTAACCAACACGAGTCAACACTTCGAAATGAAATATAGAAAAGTCTATTGAGAGTGAAAGAGAGTCTTCGAGATTGTTCTGGATTGTATTTACTTGTTTTGGCTGATTTCTGCGACTCCTGATCAGGTGATATTCATTTTTCTATTATCCACAAGGGTTGGGATAACTTGCCGCGGCAAACGCCCAGCCCTCGCCCGGCCGCTATGCGGCCCTAGGCTTCACCGCCTTGGGCGCCGGGCAATGAATGACAGGACAGTCATCAAAAACCTTCTCGACCTCCGCCCGCTCACTGGCATCCAGGCCAATCGTGACCGCGCAATGAATGCCGTCCAGAGTCGCCGCATCATACAGGTCGGAGAACAGCGTATAGCGCCCCAGGCCTCTTGCAGGCTTGCTGAAGTGATTGTCCCGGATAGAACCGGCTAACCTCGAAACCACCCTCTGCCCGACGATGACAAGGCTGGCCTCGACCATCATGCTCGCGTCGAAAGCGCCCTTGCAGTCTAGGACGTATCCATCGCCCTCACCCCTTGCCAGGGCATCGCTCACCGCATTTGTGGACGCACTGAATCCGTCCTTCTCAGTCGGGCGATCAAGGGTCAAACCCTGGCGGTCTGCCTCCCAATAGATCGCCAACTCATCTTTGACGATCGCCTTCAGGTCTTTGTCTGGTTTGCGGGTGTCGATCGAGGAGATCAGCGTTTCCTCGCAGATGCCGTTCGGGGTTGGCAGTGCCCATAGGACGGCATCGGGGATTGGATTCGCAGACAGGACAACTCCGGCGCGGCTTGCATTGCAGTAAATCATCGGGAAGGCCTCCTTTCAGGTTGAACTCTGAGAGGATCGCCCGGCGCATATAGAATGATCCAGCCCCCGCCCGGCGCCGTGAGTCATGTCACCGCCCGGCGCGATTCAAGCCATGCGGTCAATTCATGCTCAGCAAAGCCTATACGGCTTCCAGACAGCTTGAACGGTTTAGGAAAGCTTTCGTCCCGCTTCCGAATGCGGGCAAGGGTGGCGATGCCGATGCCGAACCTCTTGCAGACTTCGGCGGGGGATATAAGTTGCATGTCCATTTTGAGACCTCCTGTTTTCAGTCGATCTCACCAATAATCAGCACCTATCAGCGATAGCAACAACCCGAACACATCATATTGTGCCGCGAGTCTACGCCCTCACATCATGTGGCGATCAGTCGTTTTAACTCAGCCTCCCAAGCCATCGCCACGCCCCGCATCGCTCCAATATGTTCGTGATCGTCGCCCACGTTGTAAGTGCCAGCCACCCCTGCCCGATGCCCTGAAATGTGGTTCACAAACCGCTCGACAGCCTCCGCCCGGCAACCTATCCGGCTGCAGTGCGTCGAGAGCGTCCGGCGCAAATCGTGCGGTGTGAAGTGCTCCAGCCCCATGGCCTCATAGTTTCGGTTGATCGCTTTCGACATCACACCCACCGCCGTTGGAACCCATCGCTTGGGAATCGATCGTGTCAGGGATGGAAAGATCAGATCGGTTTCATCGCCGCGCTTTCGTTGCGCCAACGCCCGCGCCTCATTGATCAGGTCGAGCGCCATCGGTGACATCGGCACGATATGCTCCTCGCCGTTCTTGGTTCGATCAGCGGACAGGAACCACAGATCATCTGCGATGAATTCAGATTCCCGCATCCCGTAAATCTCCTCTGTCCGCTGGCCGGTAAGTAGCCGGAGCCGGAGAGCGATCTTTGTCACTTGATCAAGTGGAACCGCGTCCAACCCATGCCAGAACGCTGCCACCTCGTTTATGGTTTCATTGACGCGCAGATAACGCTTGCGCCGTACTGGTTTGATTTTCAGCTTCCGGCCAAGCAATGGGTTTTCGGCAATCCGGCCGCGCTCATGGGCCTCATTGAACAGATGCCGGAGCGTTGCGAACAGTGCCGACGCCATCCGCTTTTTATCCGCAACCTCATAAGGCTCCCAGACCGACGCCAGGACGCTGTAATTCACCTTTGAGAGCCTTATGTCGCCAACCTTGGGAAGGATCACGTTATCGAGTTGCCGCTCGCGCTCGCGCAGCGTGTTTGGCTTCAGATCGATGATCGTCATATACCACGCGACCAGATCCCGGATCGTCTCCGCACCTTTGAGCTCTTTCCGGAGTGTCGGATCGTCACCGCCATCTACAATGGCTTTCACTGCGAGCGCCTTCTTGCGGGCATCCTTCACCGGCAATGCTGGCCACTCGCCCAGCTCCAGTCGGCGATTCTTGCCCTTGCCGTCCTTACCTACCTCAACCGGCGATCGGAACCGGCAAACCCAGGTTTTCTTTCCGGCCGGTGTTACGCGCAGCTTTAGGATGCCAACACGCCCGGCGCCGGTGTCGTTGATATCGATCGGCTTCTCGACGGTGATCTTTTTGATACTGCTTTCGGTAAGTGCTGGGATGTCCATTTGAGCGCCTTTTGGGTGTCACGGTCGCGGGCATAGCACCCACGTAGCACCCAACGCGTAACGGATTCCGGCAAGCGATTCAACGGTTTTCCGCTATAGATTATTGAATAGACTGAGTTTTTTGATGTCAGGTTTTATCAGGCTGCATCAGGAAATATCGATAAAAACTGACTTTTAATCAGTAGGTCCAGGGTTCGAACCCCTGTCGGCTCACCAAATTTCCTCCACGAAAATTATCAGATCCCGCTGGAAGCGCAATCATAGATATTGCAACTCCTCAATCAAGCTCGTTCAACCATGGGCCTGCAGCCTTTTCATTGCATTGGAGCAGCAGCGCTTAGCACGGCCTCGGGAAGCAAATCGATTCTGCATTTCAGAATCAATTGCAAACCGAATTACTGCAGACGCAACGAGCGTCTTTTCTAAGAACAACACGCAGGCATCTGTTTTTGATCCCGACCATCGTCGATAGGATGCCAGCGATGCACCCGAAAGGCTGATACAAAAAAGGCTCCGAATTGCTCCGGAGCCCTTTTGCCTTGCACAGAGTAAGCCGCAGCTTATGCCGGCTGAGCGCCTGTCTCACCGCCTGTCTCACCGCCTTCAGACGGCGCCTGTGGCGGCTTGGAGCCGAACCACCCCTTGACCGTCTCGCGCATGCTCTGGAGGCTGGCATAAAGAACCGGAATGAGTATCACGCCAATTGTGGTTGCGAAGAACATTCCGCCAAAGACAGCAAAGCCGATCGCTTTCTGGCTGGCCGCGCCGGCACTCGATGCGGTCATCAATGGAACGACCCCAAGAAGGAACGACAATGCCGTCATCATAACGGCCCGGAACCTCAAATGCGCGGCCTCAATGGCCGCGTCCTTGATCGACATGCCATTTTCGCGTTGTTCAATCGCGAATTCGACGATCAGGATCGCATTCTTCGCCCCAAGACCGATCAACATGATCATACCGATCTGGGTATAGAGGTTGACATCCCCACCGGTCACCGCCACCGCCACCAACGCACCAAGAAGCGCGAATGTGACCGACATCAGGATCGCCACGGGCATCGTCCAACTCTCATACTGAGCCACCAGGAAGAGATAGGTGAAAATGACCGACAGCATGAGAATGAACATCACGATCGAACCGGAGCCTTGCTGCTGTTGCGCTGTGCCCGTCCATTCATAGGCATACCCCGGAGGCATCGCTTCCACCGCCGCTTGCTCAACAGCATTGATCACGACACCCGTCGATGCGCCGGGCGCCGGATCGGCCATGAGGGCCGCGGAACGGAACATGTTGTATCGAGTCAGGATCTGCGGTCCGAGTACATTTTCCGTTGTCACCAAACTGCGCAAGGGCACCATGGTTCCGTCGGCTGAGCGGACATAGAGATTACCAATGTCATCCACTCGGTCACGGAACTGTCCCTCGGCCTGGATCATGACTTTGTAAACGCGGCCGAAAATGTTGAAGTCGTTGATATAGTACGAACCAAGATAAGCTTGCAGCGTTGTGAACACGTCTGACACGTTCACCTGAAG
This sequence comes from Roseibium alexandrii DFL-11, assembly GCF_000158095.2. Taxonomy (NCBI): domain Bacteria; kingdom Pseudomonadati; phylum Pseudomonadota; class Alphaproteobacteria; order Hyphomicrobiales; family Stappiaceae; genus Roseibium; species Roseibium alexandrii. The sequence goes on along the minus strand of NZ_CM011002.1, from coordinate 1,136,669 downwards.
CGTTTTGGCCTTCTCACGATCGAGATCGACAAACACCTGCGGGACATTCGCGCGGAACGTCGAATAGGCCCTTGCAATCGCGGGGTTTTGGTTCGCCGAGTAGACCATTGACCCCACGGCAGATGCCAGGTCCTGCGGACTGCCGCCCGCTGTCTGCTGCAGCATCGCCTGAACACCGCCGGTGGTCCCAAGGCCCGGGATCGGTGGCGGGTTAAAGGCGATGATGTTTGCGCCAGGGATCGTTGAAAACTCCGCCCAGAACTTGCCCAAAATTGAATTGATATCGAGCCCTGGTTCCTGGCGCTCATCCCACCCGGTCATTGTTGCAATCACCAGCGCAGAATTCGAAGAGGTGGCCCCATTGAGGATCGAGTATCCATTCACAAGGACGATGTTTTCAACACCCGGAGTCTTGGTCGCCAAATCCACGACCTGTTGCGTGACACCCTCTGTCCGTCCAAGCGCAGCCCCATCCGGGAGCTGAACATCGACCATCAGGTATCCCTGATCTTCGAGCGGCAAGAAGCCCTGCGGCAATGTGCTGCCGAGCGTCATGATCATGGCCACCGCACCGGCGACCACCACCAACGACAGGACAGCAACACGCACCAAGCGGCGCACAATCGCCGTATACCCATCACGGATCGACATGATGCCACGGTCAAATATACCCATGATACCCTTGGGCGGACCGGACCGTGCCTTCAGGATGAGGCCACAGAGTGCCGGAGACAGCGTCAACGCATTGATCGAAGAAATGACTACCGAAACGGAAATCGTAACCGCAAACTGAGAATAGAGCTGGCCGGTGATCCCCGGCATAAAGATGGTCGGAACGAAAACCGCAAGCAAAACCAGAGTTGTTGCAACAACAGGGCCGGTAATCTGCAACATCGCTTTGGCCGTGGCTTCCTTCGGCCCAAGCCCCTCATCCGCAATGATGCGTTCGACGTTCTCGACGACGACAATCGCGTCATCCACCACGATCCCGATCGCCAGCACGAGCGCGAACAAGGAGATGGTGTTCAGCGACATTCCAAGCGCAAGAAGAACACCAAACGTTCCGATGAGAGAGACCGGGATGGCAACAGTCGGGATAATCGTCGCCCGCCAATTCCCCAGGAAGATAAACACGACCGACACAACCAGCAGGAAGGTCAGGAACAGGGTTGAAATCACGTCGTTCAAAGACTGCTGCACGAAATCCGTGGTGTCGAACGGCACTCCATATTCAACATCTTCCGGGAAGTTTTCCGAGAGCGACACAAGACGTGCTTTCACAGCGTCTGCAACCGCGAGCGCATTCGCGCCGGGTGCCTGGTAGATCGCCAGGACAGTCGACGGCTGACCGTTGAACTGACCGCTCGCATTGTAGAACTGCGCGCCGCGTTCAACGCGGGCCACATCCCCAATGGTCACAACCGCGCCATCGGAACCGGTCCGCAAAACGATCTGCTCGAATTGTTCAGCTTCCGCCAGACGGCCTTCTGCCTTGATCGTGTATTGGAATTGCTGTCCAGCCGGAACAGGTGGCGCCCCGATCTGGCCCGCTGCCACTTGAATGTTCTGATCACGAACCGCGTTGATAAAGTCGGTCGGCGTCATGCCAAGGCTGGCAAGGCGGTCCGGATCCAGCCAAATACGCATCGCGTAAGCGAAGTCGGTCATAACATCGGCGCGACCAACCCCCTGAACACGCGCAAGCGAATCCTTCATGTAGATCGAAGCATAGTTCGACAGGAACAACTCATCATACGTGCCGTTCGGCGAATAAAGCGTGACAACCAGCAGCATGTTCGTGCTGGCTTTTTGCACGGTCACCCCGTTTTGCGTCACTTCAGACGGCAACTGGCTGGCCGCCTGGCTGACTCGGTTCTGCACGTTGACCGTCGCGATATCCGGGTCCGTTCCGACGGCAAAGGTGACATTGAGTGAATAATTGCCGCTGTCGTTGCTCGTCGACTGCATGTAGATCATGTCGTCAACGCCGTTCACCTGCGCCTCAATGGGCGCTGCAACCGTTTCTTCCAAAACCTCGGCGTTCGCACCTGTATAGGTGGCTGCAACGTTCACCACCGGAGGGGTAATATTTGGAAATTGCTCGACCGGCAGGGACACATATCCCAACAAGCCGGCGAGCGTAATCACAATCGAAATGACCAGCGCGAATTTCGGCCGGTAGATAAAAAAGCGTGAAAACATTTAGCTGCTCTCCGCCGGCTGTGAGGCAAGAACCGGATCGACCTCAACGCCCGGGCGGACTTTCTGCAGCCCTTCGACAATCACTTCAGCGCCCTCATCGAGGCCTTTTTTGACAACGAAATTCGTGTCGACCTGCTGGCCCAGATCGAGATAGACCTGCTTCACGGTTTTGTCGTCGGCGACCTGAAGCGCAAAATCACCCTGCTGATCCCGCTGGATTGCAGATTGCGGCACAACAAGGGCTGTTTCTGTTTCCGGAGCCTCAAGAATGACGGTGACATATGTCCCAGCCAGTAGACGGATGTCCTTATTGGTAAACTGGCCACGGAAAGCGATCGTCCCGGTGGTTGGGTCGACTGCGTTGTCGATATAGACAATCTTTCCAACTTCCTCATATTGCTGGCCATTCGGAAGGATCAGCTTGATATCGGGAGACTTGCTCGCATCAATGTCAGATGGGTTGATACCGTGGTTCTGTACAGCATTGAGATATTCCGACTCGCTCACAGAGAAATTCACATAGACAGGTGCAAGTCGAATGAGTTTGGCAAGCGGCTGGGTGTTCGGGCCGACAACTTCGCCCACGCTGTAGGTCGTCTTGCCCATCTGGCCGGGGAATGGCGCAGACACATCCGTATAGCTGAGGTTCAACTCTGCTTGTTTCTGGGCTGATTCCGCGGCCTCGACCAAGGCTTCAGCTTGCTCTTTCTGAGCCAGTGTCGCTTCGTATGCGGCTTCCGACACATGGCCTTTTTCAAAAAGATCCTTGTCGCGCTTTTCATCAGCAGCCTTCAGCGCCGCATCCGCCTTGGCGCTGGCAACATCTGCCTTGGCCTTCAACAGCGATGCTTCATATTGGGCCTTTTCAATTGTGAAAAGCTGATCGCCTTTTTTAACGACCGACCCATCCGGAACGGCCTTGTTTTCCAGGAACCCACTAACCCGGGCCACGAGGTCAACCTGATCAACAGCAGCGACTTGACCAACAAAACGCGCACTCTGTCGAATGTCGGTTTTTTCAATCTTCGCAACTGTCACTGCCGGAGGCGGTGGTGCTTCAGACTGCTGGTTTGTGCTGTCATCAGAACATCCTGCGAGGACAGCAGCAGCTAACAACGGTGCAGCGGCGAAACGGGTTTTGAGGCTAAAACGCTCAAAAAACATAAGGGTAGGCTCCCACGTGATGGCCGATCCGGCCAGACCAGTGATTTGCCTTTCACTATAAAAGGAGTTCCCGTTTCAACAAGCGATTATTCAACTTTCACAGCGCGCAAGTTTCAGAAGCCGCTGGAGTATTTTCAACGAACCACCCGAGCGAAGACCTGAATATCTGCAGAATTGTTGCACTAAAGTGGCCAGACGAATGAACTGGCAAAGGATTTCCGAAGTTTCCACAAACGCACGGGAAAGCGCCTATTCACGGATCACCTCACGCATGATGTTCGGTTCAGCGGCCACCACCGCTTCCGACTCGCCGAGGCGGCGGTTCAATATATTTACCGCCAACGTAGGTGCCGGGTTCACCTGGCGTTGGGCCGGATCCCCCACCCGTGGTTGGGGAACACCCAACCAACACCGCGCCGATCAGCAGCGTTTGGACAAGAACACGTATTGACCTCTTGGACTGATAAGCATTCATGAGACAACGTCCATCCAAATCTTCCGGCTAAACGCGCATGTCGCATTCCACACCTTGCGCCTGAAGCGATTGTCATATCTTGAAGGCGATTTTGAGCTTTATCAAGAGCCCGCAGTGGACCATTTGGCGCAGTTTAGCGCCCGCCGCCCATCCCGCTGCCGACAAATCGAGGCGGCGGGGCATTATACTTGCCGTTCGTGAAAGTCCCGACTTCTGCTGTCGAACCTTGACCGCTGTTTGTGGTTGGAGAACACCCAACCAACACAGCGCCAGTTAACAGCATTGGAACGAGAAACCGGGATGCAATTTTTAGTCTTTCAGATTTCATCAAACGCCATCCATTCAAACATTCTTACAGTTTCGCTCATCCGCCCTAACCCTGTCGGCGCAAGAGCCAACTGCCAGCAGGCTACTGCTAATAAGCTCGGGTGGGGACGATGGATCGGTATGAGCTGGTCAGCGCCCACCGCCAGACTGTCCGCGTCCGACTTGCCGTGGCGGCGGCTCAATATACGTTCCATTAGAAAAACCACTGGTGCTTCCGCCAGTATTGGCGGTCGGCGAGCAGCCAGCCAACACAATCGCCGAAAGTGCGGCAATGGCAATCTTTGGCGCCAAAGCCTCAAACCGCATCTTGATCATGACAATCACACGCTCCGAGATCCAAATCGCGAGACGAAACCGATCGCGTTCTTAGTCGGATATATTGCGACTTAGAGTTTCAACAAGGGCTGTCGCGAAGACGTGACTGGCAGTGGTGACAGCCATCCCTGCATGGCAGAGGCGGTCTGAGAAGCGAGAATCAGCCAGCCGGGCTTAAGATAAGCGTCAGGCCAAACAAATCATTTGCAGGCACCACTTGGCGCGTTTTCAGACCTTTGCAGCCGACTTCGAGCGCTGCGATTTGCGGAAGATCGCCTGACACAGCATCGGCGGCCTTATCCCCGATCAAGGATCTATAGGCGCGCGGATTAAGAACCACGACCTGACCACGTGCTGTTTCAAGTTCAAGGCCAAGGCTGGTTGCCCGCATCTCCCGCTGGCCAGTGAAACCACCCAAGAACTCGTGATGATCAGACGGATCCTTGGCGATCATGTAAACAGCTTTGACGGTCTGAGCGCCATTGGCATGGTTTTGCACCGCTGGCTGCCAGAAGTTCTCCGGAAAACGGTTGTGGCAGGTGAAGTAACCGATCTCACAGCTCTCAGGATCTCCAACGATTGTCAGATCAAACCCCACTTGCGCCTTCGTTCCATCCGGCCGGTTGGCCACCCGTTCAAATGAAAACGGGTCATAAAGCTGCAAACCGGCCTGTTCGAAATCGGACCGGTCTATCTTGGGATCCACACTGTCGAGGACCAGCATGCTGGCCCCTTCCCGCTTTTTCAGGAATGCCCGGTTGAAGCCGCCGAAAGAGAACGTTGAGCCCTGAGTTTCCGTGATCAGGCTGTCGTCGGCGATGGAGAGGATTTCAATGAAAAAGCCGTCCAACTGAATCAGCCGGTTGGCAGTTCCCCAGGAATGGCGATTTTCCGGCGATGCCGTGAACCCGAGCCGCTCGAAAGCCGCAGCGGCGGCCGCAAGGTCATGAACGGGCATTACGACATGATCCAGGCCGCGCACCATTACTTCAACTCCATTTCCTGAAATGCGACCTTAAACCAAACGGCTTTGACGCATAGCTGCACCGACGAAGGATGCAAAGAGCGGATGTGGTTCAAACGGACGTGATTTCAGTTCCGGGTGGTACTGAACGCCGATGAACCAAGGATGGTCCTCGATCTCAACCGTTTCCGGCAGAACGCCGTCCGGAGATGTCCCGGCAAAGATCAGACCGCAGTTTTCAAGACGATCCCGGTAATCGATGTTCACTTCATAGCGGTGACGGTGACGCTCGGAAATCGACGTTGAGCCATAGACCTCGGCAATTTTCGAGCCCGGCTTCAAGGCCGCCGGATAGGCACCAAGACGCATCGTGCCACCAAGATCGCCATCCTGAACGCGCATTTCCTTGGCATTACCCTTGGTCCACTCGGTCATCAGTCCAACAACAGGTTCACTGGTTGGGCCGAACTCGGTGGAGCTCGCTTCCTTGATTCCGGCAAGGTTGCGGGCCGCTTCAACGACCGCCATCTGCATACCGAAGCAAATCCCGAAATACGGAATGTCCCGGGTCCGCGCATAATGTGCAGCTGCGATTTTGCCTTCCGCGCCACGCTCGCCAAAACCGCCGGGAACCAGAATACCGTGGACACCCTCCAGGTAGGGGCTCGGATCTTCCTTCTCAAAGGTTTCCGATTCGATCCATTCCAGATTGACCTTCACCCGGTTGGCAATCCCGCCATGAACCAGAGCCTCGATCATGGACTTATAAGCGTCCTTCAGAACGGTGTATTTGCCGACGATGGCGATTTTAACCTCGCCCTCAGGATTGGCAACGGCCTCGGAAATACCCTTCCAGCGGTCGAGCACCGGCGCCGGGGCCCCTTTGATGCCAAATGCCGCAAGGACTTCATCATCGAGGCCTTCCTTGTGATAGGCAATCGGCACGTCATAAATGGATTTGACGTCATAAGCCGGGATGACTGCAGTCTCGCGGACGTTGCAGAACAGGGACAGCTTGCGCCGTTCATTTTCCGGGATCGGCCGGTCACAGCGGACCATGAGAATGTCCGGCTGAATACCAATTGATCGCAGCTCTTTTACAGAGTGTTGTGTCGGCTTGGTCTTCATCTCCCCAGCCGCCGGAATGTACGGCATCAGGGTCAGGTGAACATAGACCGCATCGCCCCGTGGCAGATCATTGCCGAGCTGTCGGATTGCTTCAAAGAACGGCAAACCTTCGATGTCGCCGACCGTGCCGCCGATTTCCACGAGCACGAAGTCGTAGTCTTCGTTTCCACTTAGGACGAAATTCTTGATCGCATCGGTGACGTGCGGAATCACCTGCACTGTGCCGCCGAGATAGTCACCACGCCGTTCCTTGGCGATAATGTCCTGATAAATTCGGCCGGTAGTGATGTTGTCCTGCTGGTTGGCAGGACGCCCGGTGAACCGCTCATAGTGACCGAGATCAAGGTCCGTCTCGGCCCCGTCGTCGGTGACATAGCATTCGCCATGCTGATACGGGCTCATTGTGCCCGGATCCACGTTCAAATACGGATCGAGCTTACGAAGCCGAACCTTGTAGCCCCGGGACTGGAGCAGAGAGCCCAGTGCAGCCGAAGCAAGACCTTTTCCTAGCGAGGAGACCACGCCGCCGGTAATGAAGATGTATCGCGCCATGGAGCAATACCATATCCTTTCGAAAGGTCATTTGACCATTCGGGAGTTACGTTCTTAACACATAAAAATGCCCTGCGATTTGGGCCGCAGGGCATATGTTAGGCGAATAGGCCGGGTTCCGGCGCCGCTCTGTTACTGAGCAGCTGGAACCTGTGGCCCGGAGGGTTGGCTCTGTTGTCTGAGCGAATCGAGAATTCCGCCGCCGCCAGCACCGGTGTCTGTGTCGGCGCCAGGCGCACCAGGCGCATCGCTGGTTGCAGCTGGCGCAGCATCAAGGATCGATGCCGGACTGTCTTCGTTGGATGCGATCAGGCTGAGCGTCAGCGATGTTGCGAAGAACGCAACAGCAAGAATGGCCGTCGCACGTGTTAACACGTTGGCTGTTCCGCGGCTGGACATCAATCCGCCGCCTCCACCGCCGCCGCCGCCCATGCCGAGCGCACCGCCTTCAGAGCGCTGCAGGAGGACAACAAGCACCAGGGCCAGAACGACCATAAGGTGTATCACGATGACTACGGTTTCCATCGGCTTCCGTTCAGTTCAAAATACAAGATTGGCGGCCTTCTACACCACAAGTAGGCTGCTTACCACCCATGAATTGATGCTTCTTGTTCAAAGCGTCAAGGTTCGGTGATTTATTGATAGGCAGCAAGGATACCAAGGAAATCGTCGGCCTTGAGGCTGCCGCCGCCCACGAGTGCTCCATCAACGTTGTCCACAGCCATCAGTTCTGCTGCATTTCCGGGTTTCACCGACCCACCGTAAAGCAGACGCATGGCACTTCCCTCGGCGCCAAGCCGCTTGGCAAGATCGACCCGCATAGCTTCATGCATTTCGGCCACATCACCCGCTGTCGGGGTCAATCCGGTTCCGATTGCCCAAACCGGCTCGTAAGCAATGACCGTGTTTTGCGCAGTTGCGCCATCCGGTACAGAGCCCGCCAACTGGCGCTCAACGACGGCTACTGCCTCGCCGGCTTTCCGTTCCGCCTCGGTTTCGCCGACGCAGATGATGGCGACAAGACCAGCTGACCAAGCCGCTTGGGCTTTGGCATTCACATCTGCATCCGTCTCGCCATGATCGGTGCGGCGCTCTGAGTGGCCAACGATGACCGCCTTTGCACCCGCATCCGCGATCATTCCCGCGGAAAGATCACCGGTATGCGCACCCGATGCCGCCGCGTGGCAGTCTTGTGCACCAATTGCCATCACGTTGCCGGTCACTTTTTCGGAAAAGGACGCGATCAAGGTCGCCGGTGGGCAAATCATCACATCCACGCAATCAGCCAAATCGTCCGAAATCCCAGCCAGCATCTTGTGAAGCTCTGCCTGGCCGGCCTTCAGACCGTTCATCTTCCAGTTTCCGGCCACCATCGGCTTGATCGGTGTGCTCATTCATCTCTCCTGCAGATCCGCATTTTTGCGCCTATAGACCAGATGCAAAGCCGCCATGCAATGGGTCAGCAAAATGTCATGAAGATGTTTGTTCTTGCCGCCTTGCTCGTTTATGAAGGCCTCATTATGATCCGCCCGCTCCGCTAACGAGCCGGACCACGGCGCCCGACAGGCGCCCGCATGAGACGAAAGAAACGGGAGACGTCATGCTTGACTCATTGCGCAAGGGCGCAGGTACCTGGATTGCAAAACTGTTCATCGCCCTGCTGATCTTCAGCTTCGCGATCTGGGGTGTGACAGATTTCCTCCAGGGCTACGGCCAAAACACGGTCGCCAAGGTCGGCGAAAAAGAAGTCTCCCTATTGGAATTTGACCGAATGTACCGCCAGGACCTGAACCGGCTTGGCCAACAATTCGGACGTCCATTGACGCCGCAAGAAGGTGCATCGCTCGGAATTCCGCAACAAGCGCTGGCCCGCCTCATTGGCCAGGCGGCGATGAGCAATGCCGCACAGGAGCTGAAAGTCGGCATCTCCGACGATCGCCTGGGCGCTATCATCCAGTCGGATCCGGCGTTCCAGGGCGCTTCCGGGCGGTATGACCGCAGCCGCCTTCAACAGGTGCTGAACGCCAATGACTACCGGGAAGATGAATACGTGGTCCTGCGCCGTCAGGAAGCAGAACGCGGCCAGGTGATCGAAGGCCTCATCGGCGGCATGAGCGCGCCGCAAGCTTACCTTGCAGCGTTCGACGCCTTCCAGAATGAAACCCGCTCCGTCGAGTATGTTGCCATAGCGGCGGAACAGATTGGCGACATCGAGGACCCGGCAGAAGATACCCTTGTCACCTACTATGATGGCAAGAAGGCTGACTTCCGGGCTCCCGAATACCGCGAAATCAGGTATGTCGAACTTGTCCCGTCTGCCCTTGCGCGTCCTGAGGACATCACGGACGCGGACGCCCGCTCAGAATATGATCGCCGGATTTCCGACTTCGCTGAACCAGAGCGCCGCCGTGTGCGCCAGCTGTCGTTCAACTCCGATGAAGATGCACAGGCTGCGGCTCAAGCCCTGGCGGGCGGCAAAACCTTCGCGGACCTGATGGCAGACCGCAATCTGACCAACAATGATGTCACGCTCGGTGTCATGTCTCGTGCAGATTTCCTCGACGATGCGATCGGGGACGCAGCGTTCACGCTTTCCGCGGGCGATACCAGCGATGTCGTCGAGGGCCGTTTTTCCAACGTTATCGTGAACGTGGAAGAAATCATTCCGGCAAACACGACCCCCTTCGCAGATGTGCGGGACGAGATTGTAGAAGAGCTCGCACTGGAACAGGCTGAACGCGAAATCCTCGATCTCCTCGATGAAGTCGAAGACGCGCGCGCGGGCGGCGCCCTTCTTGACGAAATCGGTGAGCGGTTTTCCTTGGCGGTCAAAAGCACCGGCTCTTTTGACCGCGACGGCAAGACCACAATTGAGACCGACGCCATTCTGCCGGATGCGGAAGGCCTGATTGCGGGCGCGTTCGACAGCGATATCGGCATTGAAAACGACGTCCTTCAAATCGGCAATCGCGGATACCTCTGGTACGACGTAACCAGCGTCACTCCGGAACGAGATCGCGATCTCGATGAAGTACGTGATCAGGTTATTGCTGCCTGGAAATCGGATCAGCTGAACGAACGGCTTAGCCAAAAGGCAACGGATCTGCTGGCGAAAGCCGAGAGCGGCACAAGCTTGGGCGACCTTGCAGCGGCCGAAGGCGTATCTGTTCAAACCGCAGAAGGTGTCACGCGCAGTATGCCGACCGGCGATCTTGGCAGTGATGCTCTCACTGCGATCTTCGAAGGGCCGGCAGGCTCTGTTGCGACAGCCGAATCTGCGGACGGCAACGGCCGGGTTGTTCTAAAGGTCACCGGTTCTGAGATCCCCGAGTTTAGCCCTGAGACATCAGAAGTCACGGCGCTTGAAGGTCAGCTCTCCCAGCAGGTTCAAAATTCCTTGCTGGATCTGTTTGTCGCGGAACAGGAAACCCGGGCTGGTGTTGAAATCAACAGCGCGGCTGTTGCGCAAGTTATGGGCTTGAACCCGGACGGAACGGCTCACAGCGGCAGCGGAATGTAAAATGCAGAGCTTCAAGGACTATATATCTAAGGTCGCGGATGGCCATTCGCTGACCTTTGAAGAGGCCCGGAATGCGTTCGACATCATCTTGAGCGGTTCGGCAACGCCATCGCAACTCGGAGGCTTTCTGATGGCCTTGCGGGTGCGCGGTGAAACCGTTGCTGAAGTAACCGGCGCCGTTGCCACAATGCGCGAGAAAATGCTGCCCGTCGATGCACCGGCAGATGCGATTGATATTGTTGGCACCGGTGGAGACAATTCCGGCAGCTACAACATCTCGACCTGCACGGCGCTGGTTGTCGCCGGCTGCGGTGTGCCTGTCGCAAAACATGGCAACCGCTCGCTGTCTTCCAAATCGGGCGCGTCCGAAGCTCTCGTCGAACTGGGTGTTGATATTGACGTCACCCCGGACGTCATTTCCGACTGCATTTCCAAAGCCGGCATCGGCTTCATGTTTGCCCCGCTTCATCACGCTGCCATGAAAAATGTCGGCCCGACGCGTATGGAATTGGGCACCCGGACGATTTTCAATCTTCTTGGGCCCCTATCCTGCCCGGCCCGCGTGAAACGCCAGATGACCGGCGTCTTCGATCGCAAATGGGTCGAGCCTGTCGCCCAGGCCTTGAAGGAACTCGGGACAGAAAAAGCCTGGATCGTTCACGGATCTGACGGCATGGATGAGATCACGACCACCGGCCCGACATTCGTCAGCGAGTTGTCAGGCGGCGAAATCCGGTCATTCGAAGTCACGCCCGCAGACGCTGGTTTGCCGGAAGCAAAACTTGCGGATCTGAAAGGCGGCACGCCAGCGCAAAACGCCAAAGCCCTTCGTGAAGTCCTCGCTGGTGCAAAAAACGCGTACCGGGATGTCGTGCTCTTCAACGCAGCTGCATCCCTGATCGTTGCGGACAAGGTCACCGACCTTAAGGAAGGCGTTGCAATGGCCGCCCAGTCTATTGATTCAGGGTCTGCTGCCAGCACATTGAACGAACTCGTCGCAGTCTCGAACGGATAAGACATGGCCGACATACTTCAAAAAATCGAAGCCTATAAACGCGATGAGATCGCAGCTGCCAAGGCAGCAGTCTCTTTCGACGATCTGAAGGCACGTATTCAGGATGTGAGTGCATCGCGCGGTTTTCAAAAAGCCCTTGAAACCAAACATGCTGCTGGCGACTACGCTCTGATTGCCGAGATCAAAAAGGCGAGCCCTTCCAAGGGACTTATTCGCGAGGATTTCGATCCGCCGCTGCTTGCAAAAGCATACGAGGCGGGAGGCGCTGCATGCCTGTCCGTTCTGACCGACACGCCTTCTTTCCAGGGCAAGCCAGAGTTTTTGACCGCGGCTCGTGATGCCGTCAGCCTCCCTGCCCTGCGCAAGGATTTTCTCTACGACACCTATCAGGTCTACGAAGCGAGAGCCTGGGGCGGGGACTGTATCCTGATCATTCTCGCTGCGATCGATGACGACACGGCGAAGGCGCTCGAAGACACGGCGTTTGAGCTCGGCATGGACGTCCTTCTGGAGGTTCACAATGCAGAGGAGCTGGAACGCGCGCTCAAGCTGTCGTCTCCTTTGATGGGCATCAACAATCGAAACCTGAAGACATTCGAGACCAAACTGGAAACCAGCGAAGAACTGGCGACGATGATCCCTGATGACCGGATCATCGTCGGCGAATCTGGACTGTTCACGCCAGCTGATCTTGCGCGGATGAACAAGGTAGGCATTTCCACCTTCCTCATCGGTGAGAGCTTGATGCGTCAAGACGACGTCGCCTCAGCCACGAAGTCTCTTCTTGCCAAAGAAACACTGTCAAAGGCAGGTTGACACGTGGCTGAACCGACCCTCACACATTTGGATGCAGCTGGTGCGGCCAACATGGTCGATGTCTCCGAAAAGGAAACAACACATCGGATCGCTGTTGCGCGCGGGCACATCACCATGCGTGCTGAAACTCTGGAACTCATCCGCTCCGGGAACGCCAAAAAAGGCGATGTCATCGGAACTGCCCGGATTGCGGGCATCTTGGCTGCCAAAAAAACCCACGAGCTTATCCCGCTCTGTCACCCGCTGATGCTGTCCAAGGTGAACGTCGACATTGAGCCGGATGATAGTCTTCCGGGCCTTGTCGTTACGGCGACCACAAAAGTGAGCGGCCAAACCGGTGTTGAAATGGAAGCGCTGACAGCGTGTTCGCTGACTTGCCTTACCATCTATGACATGGCCAAGGCCGTCGATCGCGGCATGGTCATCGGAGATATCCGCCTTGTTGAAAAGGCTGGCGGAAAATCCGGTCACTGGACATTGGAAAAGGACGGCAGCGAGGGCGGCACCTGATGAGCCTGATGCCGGTTTCGGAGGCCCTTGATAAGCTCTTGAAAGGCGTTGCTCCTCTGGAGGCGGAGACTGTACCGCTGGAGGCAGCCAATGGCCGGTTTCTCGCACGGCCCCTCGCCTCAACGCGAACACAGCCGCCATTTGCGGCATCCGCGATGGATGGCTATGCGATCCGGCGCTCCGATTTGACATACGGGCTAACAGAACTCGACGTCATCGGCGAAGCTCCGGCAGGTCATGGATATTCCGGACAGGTTGGTCCGGGACAAGCGGTTCGGATCTTTACAGGCGCCCCGGTTCCAGATGGCGCCGACACAATCTTGATCCAGGAAAACGCCGAACGTTCCGATGGTCGTATCAAGGTTCTGGAAAACCCCGCAAAAGGTGCGTTCGTTCGCGCGGCCGGTCTGGATTTTTCAGAAGGCGACATCCTCCTAAATCCACCGTTGAAACTCGACTATCGGCATTTGGCTCTTGCCGCTGCGATGAACCATGCGGTCTTGACCGTCGTGAAGCGGCCCAAGGTTGCCATTCTCGCGACAGGCGACGAACTTGTCCGGCCAGGCGGCAGACCCGGCCCTGACCAAATCATTGCGTCCAATCATGCCGGCATTGCGGCGATGGTTGAGGACTGCGGCGGGGAACCGCTCGACCTTGGCATTTCACCCGATGAACCAAAGGAACTTGCGGCTTGCGTTAAGCGGGCCATTACCGAAGAGGCCGACATTCTTGTAACCCTTGGCGGCGCGTCCGTCGGCGATCACGATCTTGTACAGGATGTTCTTGGTAATGAGGGGATGGACCTGTCGTTCTGGCGGATCGCTATGCGCCCCGGAAAGCCTCTGATGGCGGGCCGCCTCGGGAAAACAAAGGTTCTCGGGCTTCCGGGAAACCCGGTATCCAGTCTCGTGTGCGGTCTTTTGTTCTTAAAACCGCTCATCGCAAAAATGCTAGGCGCTCCGAATGGTTCGGCAACTCCAAAAGAAGCAATCTTGGCCGAGGCGATCGGAGAAAACGACCGGCGTCAGGACTATGTGCGTGCAATGCTCAGTGAAGACGCTGATGGCCGGCTGATTGCAGCTCCGTTCCCAAAGCAAGACAGCTCAATGCTGGCCCTTCTGGCAAAATCGGGCGGATTGATTGTACGCCCGCCGTTTGCACCGGCTGAGCCCGCAGGTGCTGCTGTTCCTGTATTGGTTCTCTGACGGATCAGTATAAACGAGCGGAAGCAGCATCGGTTCCGCTAATAAAATCAACCAAAAGCGACGCCGGGCTCCACGGCCTTGTTGATAAAGTCCGTCAGGTCCGCCGCGCTGAGGGGCTTGGAGTAGAGATAGCCCTGCAGGTAACTGCAGTTGAGATCCTGCATTATTTTCCGTTGCGCAACGGTCTCAACACCCTCAGCGGTCACGCTAAGATCAAGCGCCTTTGCAACAGCCAGAAGCGACTTCACAACAGCAAGCGCATCGGGATCCTGATCCATGTGCATGATAAAGCTGCGGTCAATCTTGATACCGTCCACCGGAAGTTTACGCAGATAACTCAACGAAGAATATCCGGTTCCGAAATCATCTATGACGACGGTTGCCCCGCGTTTGCGAAGCCACGTCAAAAGATCAAGGGTAACCTGATCATTGCTGAGGAACAAGCCTTCTGTGACCTCGAACACAAGCCGGTTTAGAGAAAGCTCAGCGTTGGTCGCAGCGTCCTCGATGTCCTTATAGATTCGGCTGGCATGTACCTGGCGGGGTGACAGATTCACGTTCAAACGAACCTGATCAGAGATGCCCTGAAAGTTGCTGAATTCCGAGAAAGACGTCCGGAACATCCAGGCACCGATCTCCGTAATCAACCCGCTGGTCTCCGCCGCTTCAATCATGCTGGCGGTGTTCAGGAATGCGCCGCCTGGTGTACGGAACCGCATCAAGGCCTCAAAGGAGGCGATGCCCTCGTCCTTGGCCGACATGATCGGTTGGTAGTGAACGGAAAACTCCGTCTGCTCCTGACCACCTGTCAACAAAGAAGCAAGACGAAGCCGTTCAAATGCCGCTTCCTGCATCAAAGGATTGAACACAGCGTAGCTGCTGTTAGCATTCTGCCGCACGTCGTTGAGCGCAATGGAAGCCTGACGTGCAATGTCTTCAGCCGCATTGGACGGATCAGACGACATCGCGAAACCAAGACGTGGACGCAGTGTCAGTTGTGTGTCGTCCAACCGGATGGGTTCCTGAAACGCCTCTTCTACGCGGGCAACGACGTCCTGAACATCGTCATCACTGTTGCCCTTCAGGAGGATCAAAAACTCATCCCGTTCCTTGCGTGCAATCGACAAGGCATCCGGGAACGTCCGCGACAAACGGTGGCCGGTTTTTCTCAGGACACCGGAGGCCTTTTCATCACCGATGCCGTCAACAATGACCCGGAACCGCTGGATATCCGCGTGCACGACCAGCAATTTGGAAGCTGTAAGGGTGTTCCTGTAAAAAGCTTCCAAAAAACCGGAAAACGTCGACAGACCCGTCATCCGGTCCACATAAGCGAGATTTCGGATGTGCTCCAACAATCCGGTTTTCTCATAACCAAGGGCAGCATTCGATACAAAGAGCTGTACCACTTCGGAACCGACAAGTTCTTCAAGTTCCTCGTAAGTGGTTCCAAGATAAAGAGCGCCTGACATACCGTTGCGGGTGACCAATGGCAGTGCAACGCCGTCTGCGTTTGCGCACATTTCTTGTGACTCGATACACTGAGACACAGCATGACGGATATCGCTGCTGCTAATCACATCCAGCGGTAAGTCAACCTTGTCTTCATGGATGCCTCGGGCGGACAACACACGGACGCCGATTTTTTCTGACCCGGCATATTCCGGTAAGGTCTCGTAGCCGCACAAAAGACAATCGATCGGCTTGCCGATCAACGCTGTAAATTGCTCCAGTACCGCCGCCGCGAATTCACTAAGCGCATTTTGCTGAACGATCTCCGCAAAATGCGCGTTCAAATCCTTGAGCTTCTTGCGGTTGGTTTCAATTGACATCACCAGCTTGTAACCCCGCAACGCGGTGACGATCGCGGTGATGAGTTTGGTGCGCGACAATTCAGCTTTTTCGGCATATCCGTCGATGTCGAATTTCATGATGACATCGGTTTGGGGCGCATATCCCGGCTGGCCGGTTCTCAGGATCAATCTGGTGAAACGATTACCGAGATCCTTGCGAATCCAGCTGACCAGACCAAGCCCGGCTGTATCGCTCTCCATAACAACGTCGACAAGCGCAACCGGAATGTCATCGTGTTCCTGAAGGATCTGCTTGGCTTCGTGTGCGGACAATGCGTGCAACAGCTGGAACGGACGGTTTTCGAACCGGCATCCCGACACTGCTATCCGTGTGACTTCGTGCACGTCCGGATCGTCGTCAACAATCAGAACCTTCCAGGGCTTTTCAAGCTCCTCGCCGGTTTTAGGCTCAGAAGGCGCCAGAAAATCCATCACCATGTCAATGCACCTTCGTCGTTGTTGTTATGTGTGCCTTTTTCTTCTGCGGTTCCGTAACCGGGATCTCAACAGTAAACTCAGTACCATGTCCAACCTTGGATGACACGGAGATTGTGCCATTCAAAGCTTCGGTTGCAAGCTGATAACAAATGGCCATACCGAGCCCGGATCCCCCTTTACCGAATTTCGTTGTAAAAAACGGTTCAAACACTTTCTTCAAATTCTTGTCGGGTATCCCGACGCCATCGTCGCGGCACTTGAACACGATTGTTCGGCCAGCAGCGCCGGCTCCCTTGCTTCGATTTTCTATACTTGACGACAGCCGGATAGTTCCGTGTTCCTTACCCTCGTAGGCGTGCTTCACCGCATTCTCGACAAAGTTGGAGACGAGCTGACTAACAGCGCCTGGATAGCTGTCAATGACCTGATCGCCATCAAGATCTAGCTCCAGTTTGAATGGCGTTTTCTGAAGTGTTGGCTGCAAGGTTGCGATCGTCTCACGGATGATGTGATCAAAGTTGAAGGCCCGCTTCTTCTCACTTTGCCGATCAACGGCAACTTGCCGGAAATTCCCGACCAGCTCGCGGGCACGCGCCAAAGTTTTCTCAATGATACTCGCGGTTTCAGATATCCGCGCAACCTCATTTTCCAGCGCTTCTTTGCTCAAAGTTTGGCGCTCGAGTTCGTCATCAAGATGTGTTGCCGAATCCTTGATGGTTGTGGCCGCCATCAAAGCATTGCCCAACGGCGTGTTGAGTTCATGCGAAACACCGGCAACCAAGGACCCGAGCGCGGCCAGATTGTCTGCCTGAATGAGCTCTTCCTGAACCAACTTTAGCTGTTCGGTCCGATGTGTGACCAGCTCCTCAAGATTGGTTTGGTACTCTTGGATTTTCTGCAGATCCAAGTGGCGCCGCTGCACCATAGACTGCAGGCTGGACGCCAGAATCCCAATCTCGTCCGCCCGGCCCGGCATCAAGGCTTCTGTCGGCGGATCCTCAATCAATCTCGGCGTTGAAAGATATGCAACAATCTCGGAAAGAGGCAGTCCGATTAGCCTATGGAAAATACTTCGGATCACAAACGCCAAAACGAGCAAATAGGCGATGATCGCGGTCACGATGAGCCCAACCGTCGAGATAATCTCGTACGAAATGGAATTCCGGTCGATCATGATAAAGACCTGACCGATCATATCCTTGTGGAGGATCGTGCTTGGCGAGTTCAGTGTGTAACTAAGCGCTGATTGCCGCCGGTCGTCGGCGAGTGGATCTCCGAAATTGCCCGTATCCGGGGTTTCAACCCAAACCTTTTCGACCACGTCCAAACTTTCAAGACCACGAATCAACTGCAGAGTTGCATCCGCGTTGACTGTCCAAATCGCGCGCTCAAAAGGGCGTTTTGTCGCCTGAAAAAATGCTTCCGTCACTCGAATGGCGCGAGCGTGCGATGCATCCCATGTGATCTTGGTCAGGATACCAATGAAAATTATGCCAAGAACAGCAAACAAACCGAGCGTATAAACAATAAAAGTTCGCGACAGGCTGTTCCGACCCATCTCTGATGCCGCGAACGGCAAAGACGTACTGGCACTCGAACTCAAATCACTGCCCCCTTGGCCGGAGCTTCAAAAGCCGAATTACCAACCAACACCAAGGCGCCGATTAGGCCTTGACCATTGCGCGTACTGCCACCCTTAGGAATTCGATACCCGCTCGACAAACAACTGCTCCAGATCATTCTAACTCCAACAACGTCAGACCGACCATTGGAAAAAGTTTTAACAAGACTCAAAGCCCAACTCGTTTGTAGAGATTGGTCTAGTTTTCTAAATTTTTCTTAAAAGACAATTGTAACTTACGCCTATATCCGTCGATTAGACATCATTTTTGGTGCGCTTTTTGTGCAGCGATCAGCATTCCTGAGAAAACAGCCATCCAAGACCGCTAATAGACGAGTTGTTCGCTCGGGCCAAAAACTTAGGTTCGATCATTTAGACAGGTCTGGAGCGGCGCAGAAAGCAGGCCGCATTCAACACAAACAACACGAAACCGCAAAAACAAGAAAATGGCGGTGTGTCTTTAAAAAAAACGCGAATTCAATACAGTCGTTTTTTTGGAGGGGGGCGTATACTGCAAGTGCCGGAGCCATGAATGACCCCGGCTGCATTAGTAGGTCCGGAGGGCCTGGGGGATAGGCCAGGACACACTGGCTATGTGAGCATTCTATCCAACATTCTCGACCGCAAGAACCAATTCCCGCTTGTTAACCGCCGCCCAAACTGGCTGACGAGCAGATTTCGGCAAAGGCGTTTCGCTGACGAGACGTTTTGGAGACGCTGTGTCTTTCAACATGTACCCGATATATCGGGTGGATTCGATGGCATCAAAACCAAGCTGCCGTTTCAGCTTTTTGCGAAGCTTGGAGATATGGCTCTCGACCACACACTCGTCTACGCCTTCGTTCATAACACCATAAACTGCATTAAAGATCTGCGTTTTGGTAACCCTGCGGCCCTTGTTTTTGACAAGATACTCAAGGATACGACGCTCACGGCGCGGCAACTCCATGACCTGCCCGCCAACAGTCGGGTCGCGACCGTCAAAAAACACCTCAATGGCACCAGCCTCCGAGGACGTGTCCCGCGCCATGGCGCGGCGGCGGAATACACCGAACCGGGCAATGATCTCGCGAACATGAACTGGTTTCTTCAACACCTCGTCGAAACCGGCTGAGAAAAGATCAAGTGTACCTTGCAAGCTTGCAGTGTCTTCAAGGGCAACAATTTGCGCTTCCGGGCAACGACTTCTGATCTGCGTTATAAAACCCGCCCTCTCAGTACATTCGCCAATCAAGATTGCATCAACAGAAGCTAGATCTTGCGAGCACCCTGTTTCCAGCCAATCAGGCAATTCACCAGGCAACAATTCGAGGGAAGCGTACCCCTCCCTCTCAAAGGCAGCGGCATAGCCACTTGTGACGATCTCTCTGTCGTCAACGATAATAAACATGATTTAGCCCCCAAAACTTTTCGATGTAGTATGGGTAAAATTACCACATCGCGCCGTCAACAATTCTTCCATCGCAAGAGTTGTATTTGGAGGTTTTTGGTAACGACTAAGCTTATTGGAAATTGCAAAACTAAATAAAACGACAGAAAGATTGAGATAAAAATAATAAGTAATTTTATTAAAATACGTTTCCACTGGTTATATCAAATGAATTAGTCGAAGATATATATAAAAAGCGCCGCTAAATAAAGCGACGCCTCGTAACTTTTACATGATTTCGGCGAAAATGGTTTACGCGTCCGCAGCCAAGGCTTGAGCCAACTCGGCAAAAGGATCTCCAGGCACCGGTTGCTTTGCACCCTGACGCATCGCTTCGTAGATCCTGGGAACAAGGCGGCACGCTTTCTCCAAGTGCTCATCGCCAGTAATCTGAAATCCACCCATCATCCGAAGATCTTTCGTATCTTCATAGTGAGAAATCAGCCCCTTGATCCGGTGGATCAATTCTTGTTGATCTTCTGTCCACGCGCGGGACGCAAGACGCGATGTTGACTTCAAAATCTCTACCGGCGGATATCTTCCTGATTCTGCGGTTTTTCGATCCAGAACAATATGACCGTCAAGCAAACCCCGAATGGCGTCAGACACGGGATCATTGTGGTCATCACCGTCTACCAGGACAGAAAAAATACCGGTAATCGAGCCCTCGCCGCTGGCTCCTGGTCCAGCGCGTTCAATCAACCGGGCAAGATCAGCAAAAACACTTGGTGGATACCCACGGGCGACCGGAGGCTCACCGGCCGCAAGAGCGACATCGCGGGCCGCATGCGCAAACCGGGTTGCAGAATCCAGAATCAGCAGAACTTTGTGGCCTTGAGCCCTGAAATATTCGGCAACACTCATTGCCGTCTTCGGAGCGAGACGGCGCTGCATTGCGCTTTCATCACCGGTGGAAGCAACAACGACGGAATTGGCAATCGTTTCACCAAGAATGTCGTCAATAAAC
The DNA here is from genome assembly GCF_000158095.2 of Roseibium alexandrii DFL-11. NCBI lineage: Bacteria > Pseudomonadati > Pseudomonadota > Alphaproteobacteria > Hyphomicrobiales > Stappiaceae > Roseibium > Roseibium alexandrii. The sequence continues at coordinate 1,116,168 of NZ_CM011002.1, read as the reverse complement.
TCCCGGACTTCACGACCGCGCTCACCAACAAGCCCAACCACGACAGTGTCGAATTCTCCGAACCCTGCGAGCATCCCGAGCAACGTCGATTTCCCTACTCCGGATCCTGCGAATACACCGATCCTCTGCCCTACACATAACGGAGTAAAAAGATCGATGACACGAACACCTGTTCGCACACCTTCCGTGACCTTCTCCCGATTCATTGCCGGAGGTGGAGCACGGTCCAGAAGAAAAGCCTCGACCCCGTGCCGCAATTGCCCCTGCCCGTCGATCGGCTCTCCGAGTGCATTGATGATGCGCCCGCGCCAACTGAGGTCCGGATGGATCGCCAAACCTCCCATCAGCGAGGCAACGCTGCCAATTCCGATGTCCGATACCCGCTCCAGAGGTTTAACAACAACATCCTTTTGTTCAAGCCGGATAATCTCGCCCTGACGAACACCGGACCGGCCTTCAAACTGGATCAGGTCTCCCAAACAAACCACGCGTGACAATCCAGACACCCGGATCGCTTCTGCGGAGACCTGCGTGACCTGACCGCTCAGTTTGACGCGGCCAATTTCTGTATCAAGAGCGGCCAAGGAGGCCGTGATTTGATCCAGGCTGTTAAGATGCTGAGAGCTTGGCATGACGCTCCTGTAGGGCTTTCAAGACATCCAGGGAAAGGTGGTTGGAGTCATGCTCTGCGAGCCTGCCCAAATCGTCGCTGCTTGGCACAACAGTCTTGGTATCGGTCTGGTCGGCTCCCCCCGGTGCGACACCTGCTGATACCCTGCCCGGTTCGGGTACGCGTTCAGCGGAACTGTTATTGTCCGGCTTCGGCGCAGGAACTGCGTCCGCTGTTAACTCGCCGAATTGCAGCAAATTAAACGGTGTTCCCAATGTTCGCTCACCGGCACTCGCAACTGTTTCGCCGAGGATTGGGGGCGGCCCGGATACCATTGTTTCGACGCCGCTATCAACGCCATCCCTACTAGATGTGTCGGCGGGGTTGATTGTTCGAGGTGTCTCAACCGATGCAACTTCAGGATCCAAAGTGTCCAGCGCAGTGCCGCTAGATCCAGGTGTTGTCATCGCATCATAGGCCATCATCAAACCGATGCCGACCGGACCGCCCAATGCAGCTCCATACAATGTGCGTCCGGCGTGACGCGCGTCTTCGGAAATCTGATCGTTCGTCAACGCGCGGTAGACGTCAGAAACACCTGGGATGTGCTGCAGCGGATTGATCACATCAACAAAATCGGAAAACCCGAACCCCGCCTTTGCCGGCGCGGTTGCGTCCGTTGCTTTTTGTGTTGCCTCCACCGCTTTCAGCAACACATGACGTGGGGATGGATCCTCAGAGGGCGAGCTTATGCCAACGACCGCACTCATGATGTCTTGCCCAATTCGCGGATGGCCGTCTTTTGGCTTTCACTGCCCATGTCGATCATTTTCGTGGCGCTTTCAAAGGCGCGGGAGATCATGATCATCTTGGTCATCTCGCGGACGGGATTTATGTTCGCCCCTTCCACATAGCCCTGACGGATCCCATGCTGGTCGAAGACCTGTACAGGAATTACGGCCCGGTCCGGAACAACTGCAGAGTTTTCCTTTCGGGTCAGTTTGGCATCATTCGGGATCAGGAAGAGACCAATCTGGCCGACGATGTCTTCATCGCCTTGTATGATGTCCCCGTTTTGCGTGATAAGAGGTGTTCCTCCGTCCGGATTAAGCTGGATCGGTTGCCCGCCGGCACCAACGACCACCTGCCCGGTCACAGTCTTCAAGGTTCCGTCATCAGAGATGTGCAAGCGGCCATCGCGTGTATAGGAAAGTCCGCCATTTGCATCCCGAATGGCGAACCAGGCTTCTCCTTCTATTGCCAAATCCAGAGGATTGTCGGTTTTGTTCAGGCTGCCGTTCTGACGCGAGATGTAGTTCTCGCCACCACTTGAAAAGCTGACTTTATCGGGGCCTGCTTTGGACACCATTTCAGCGAAATTGATCTCGTCAGCGCGGTAACCCGCAGTGTTCATATTCGCAACGTTCCGAGAGACTGTTTCCAGCCGGTTGGAAAGAGCGACTTGAGCGGACAACGCGACATAAAGGGCTGACTGCATGGCTCAACTGCCTCCGAGTTTAAAGTTCTGAATGCTGGACAAAAGGCCTTCACCAAATGGAACGATTCCGGGACCCGGACCGAATACAGCCAGCGTTGGGGCAGCTGCCGTTTGAGCACCGTTACTCAAGTCATACATCGCGGAAAATCTCTCCAAAAACTTGGAAAGGTACTCCGGGTCACTGCTTAGTTTTTCGTAGTCCAGATGTTTGTCAAAATACTCGGCTTGCTTGTCTATGTCTGTCAAAGCAAAAGCATCGGGTAACCCGAGCGCTGTACGGACTGTTTCAGCGAGCGCCCGATCTGCCAGAATATCGAACGGGCCTGTTATTTCGGACGCTTTGCGTTCGAAATATAAGGCAAGGCGCACGCCATCGTTCTGAGCACCCTCTTTGACCTCGAGGGTTTGCCGATGAAACTTATCTACTATGCCCTCTTGTGTACGGCTGAAGGAAGTTGCGGTCTCTCCGTAGTTCGCAAAATTAAATGTCTCTGCGAAATTTCGGTACTTTGAATCCGCCAATTGATTGGCGAAAGCCGCGCGGCTTGCTGTGCCCTCTGTAAGAACTTTGCGCATGAACGCTTTCGCATAAATCATGTCTTCAAGCCCCATGGCGGTCATTGCATACCGGTAAATACGATCATCCGCCATGAAGTCGTCTACAGACTTAATGTTGCGGATATTCTCGCGGTAATATTCGGTTTGTCGGTCCACCACCGGATCTGCGGCGACAGTGGCCAGCGACCGATCCATGTTGTTTCTGACAATCTGAACTTGAGTAAGCGTATTGATCATGTCCGCGCCCTTTAAGCGGTAAGTGTCTTGAAAACACATTCGCGCCCGGAGCTTACGCCAAGCTGACTGGGCCACACCGGTGCAACCGGCCGTTCGGTCAGCTTCGGACAAGTCTCGTCCCCTAGCTTTTCACCAGCACAGTAAAACCTCACCCGATAGGAGCTGTTTGGTGACTATTATTATCGGCCTGATAATCGGCGCGGCATCCCTGATTGGCGGTTTCGCCGCCATGGGCGGAAAGGTCCTCGTTCTTTGGCAACCTTGGGAACTGGTGATCATTCTCGGCGTTGCAATTGGCGCATTCATCGTTGCCAATCCAGTGAAAGTCATACTCGGGACGACTGTTGCCGTTTCCGACGCGTTGCGGAATGCGGTACCGTCCAAACGTGATTACTTGGATGTGCTGGCTCTGCTCTATGGACTGATGCGAGAATTGCGTGCGAAAGGCCGCAATGCTGTTGAACCGCACATCGAAGACCCAAGCACATCCCCGATTTTCCAGAAATATCCGTCGGTCCTGCGCGACGCCAACATGACGACGTTCATTTGCGACTATTTCCGCCTGATCATTGTCGGAAACGCCCGAGCGCATGAAATCGAAGCCCTGGTCGATGAGGAAATCCAGACCATCCACCGGGATCAGATGAAGCCTTATCATGCAATGAGCAGCGTGGCCGATGCCCTGCCGGCGATCGGGATCATTGCTGCGGTCCTCGGCGTGATCAAGGCAATGGGCGCAATCGACCAGTCGCCGCAGCTGCTCGGCAGCCTGATCGGGGCAGCCCTTGTGGGAACGTTCATCGGGATCCTGTTCTCCTACTCCTTGTTTGGCCCCCTGGCAGCAAAGATCAAATCGGTCCGGGAAACGCGGCTGCGCAATTACATCGTTGTCAAGCAAACCCTGCTTGCCTTCATGAACGGTGCTGACCCGCAAATCGCACTCGAGCATGGCCGCAAGACCATCTCCGGATACGACCGGCCAACCATCGACGAAGTCGAGAACGAAACCATGAGAGCCGGCGGAGCAGAAACCAGCACGGCCGATCTCCAGGGAGCCGCATAAACCATGCTCGATGCAGCAACAGACACGCAATCTACCTCCAACTCAGAACGGGCGATGATCACGGACCGCCTGCTGGACGCCGCCGGCATTTCCGTTGACCGATTGCCTATGCTGCCGGTGGTGTTTGACCGGATGGCGCGCTTGATGGCCGACGTAATGCGGCAGAAGTCGCCCTCACCGTCCTACATCTCGGTCAGCTACGTGGAAAACAACCGTATTGGTGATGTCCTCGATGAATTTGAATCCAATGCGCTTGTTGCCGTTCTCTACTCTCCGGAATGGGATGCTCGCGTGCTCGTCGGCTTCGACCGCGATTTCATTTTCACGCTCGTCGACGTTCTGTTTGGGGCAGATGGCACCGAGCCGCCGATTGATGAGGAACGGCCGTTCTCAAATATCGAAACACGGATTGCCCGGACGATTTTTGAAATAGCCGCCAAATCACTTGCAGAATCTTTCGCGCCAATTGCGGAGACGACCCTCAAGATTGAGAGAATCGAAAGCCGTATGGATTTTGCGGTTGTCGGCCGGAGCAACAACCCGGCGGTCGTTGGGCGCCTGCTCCAGCAGGCCATCGGCCGTGGTGGTGAAGTTTTCGTCGTTCTGCCGCACGCGACACTCAATCCGTTGCGTCAGGCCCTGTCCCAGGTGTTGTCCGGCGAAATGTCCGGCCGCGACAAACAATGGACGCAGCACTTCCACAATGAAATCCAGCGGACGGAAGTCAAGCTGGAAGCGATCCTGGAAGAACGCGAGATGCACCTCGGTGAGTTGTCGAACCTGAAGGTCGGCCAAGTGATTGAGCTTCAGGCAACAGCGCGGTCGCCGGTCACCCTGGCTTGCAACGACCAACCGATATTTACCTGCCAGCTTGGACAGCTGGACGGATCCTACACCCTGCAGATTGAAGAACTCATCCACGAGGAAGAAAAGGATCTTTTCGATGATCTCCGCAATCGTTGACGGCGTGCTGCTTCTGGCATTGGTCGTAACCACTATCCGAATGTTGCAAATGCACAAGGATCTGCGCCGCTTGGGGTCCTATCACGAAGATTACCAGCGCATTTTCGACCAGACTGCACTGGCACTGGACGGGATTGAAGTCTCCATCCAGGAGATCAATGTCAAAGGCGCTCAGATCCTCAATGCGCTGGGCAATCGTATGGATGATGCCCGGGAGTTGATTGCAGAAATTGACGCCCTCACACGCGAGGCAAAACGTCAGCAATCAGTTCTGAAAGCCGAACTCAAGGAACTCTCTAGCTCTCATGCCCTTCTGCAAAAGGCAAACCGCTTTACGCCTGTTCGTGAAGATCTCGATTTGTTCAATGATGAAACTGCGGCGCAGCCAAGCCCTGTTTCAGCTGTGGCAAGCTCCCCGCAAGATGGACCGGTTATTCACCGTGGAACCAGCGGTCCAAAGGCTCCGGCCCGTGTGCACAAAATCGATAACACGCTCGGAAGCCCCTTCCGCTCTGTCTCTATGAACCAAAAGGATACGTTTTAATGTCCGACAAAATTGTTGAAAACGTTGATGTAGAAACCGGTGCAACCATCAAAACGGCCGATGCGGCGAATTTCGCCAGGGTTGAAGCGCCAGACAAGAAAAATGCCGGCGACACCATGGGCGATGATCGCAACCTCGACACGATCCTCGGCATTCCGGTCAATATTCAGGTGGTTTTGGGCTCTGCAACCATGCTGGTATCCAATCTTTTGAAGCTTGGCCGCGGCGCTGTTATCCCTCTCAACCACCGTGTTGGTGAGCCGATCGATATTGTTGTCAATGGGCGTGTCATCGCCCGCGGTGAAGTGGTTGTTGTGGAAGACGACAACTCCCGTTTCGGTGTGTCCCTGACAGAGATCATCAGCTCACAAACAAGCCCGCTGGAAATCTAAACCAACCAGCCGGACGCCAGATTTTCCGAACCCTTTGATTGCCATGCTCCTTTTGAGGAACACGCGAGAATGACAAGCCAAGCCAAAGCTGCCCCGGCACCTGCCGCCGTCCCCAAGCCACCGGCTCCACCGATCCGGCGTTTGAATGGGGTGCAGCGTGTCGCCGCCCTGCTTCTATCGCTTGGACGGACCAGCTCCCAAAAACTGCTGCGCCATTTTGATCAGGAAGAGATCAGGATGATCACTGTAAGCGCGGCCCAGCTGGGAACGGTCGCTTCTGCGGAACTGGACAAGCTTGCCGAAGAGTTCATCGACCAGTTTTCCAACGGCACCACCTTGTTCGGGTCTGCCAACGAAGTGGAAAAGATGCTGGAAGGCGTTCTGCCAGACGAACAGCTCGCGGACATCATGTCGGACGTCCACGGCAATTCAAACCGCTCGATCTGGGACCGGCTAACGACCGTGTCGGAAACCGTGTTTGCCAACTACCTGTTGAAAGAGCACCCGCAAACGGCGGCCTTGATCCTAACGAAAATCAAGCCAAGCGCAGCCGCAAAGGTTCTCGGCCACATCCGGGCCGACATGCGCAATCAGCTGGTGCGGCGGATGTTGTCGATCAAGGCGGTGGTCCCGGAAATCATGCGCGACGTGGAAAAGACAATGCATGAGGACTTCATGCTCAACCTGTCCGGGACACTGGAAGCAGACTCCCATGCGCGCATGGCTGACATCTTGAACAAGATGGAACGGGATCACATGGAAGATGCGCTGGAAAACCTCAACGAGATCAGGCCGAAAACGGCAGAACTCCTGAAGGGTCTCCTGTTCACCTTCGACGACATCAGCAACCTCAATGCACGTACTCGGATGGCGATCTTCGATCAGATCCCAGCAGACCGGATTGTCCTGGCATTGAAGGGAACATCGGCAGAATTCAGAGAAGTGGTCCTCTCGTCCATGACGTCCCGTGCCCGCAGAATTGCCGAACACGAACTGGCAGCTGGCGAACCGGCAGCACAGCGCGACGTGCTGGAAGCCCGCAGCTCGATCACGAACCTCGCACTGGAAATGGCGGGACGCGGCGAAATCGAGCTTAATCCGAAACAGGATGAAGGGGCTTACTTTGCATAAGGATCACTTGTTCCGGCCCAACGGCGGCCTGCGTTTCTAAGGAGACTGCAGGGCGATGTCGGAAGAAGCGGATAAGGACTCAAAAACAGAGGAACCGACCGAGAAAAAGATCCAGGACGCAATTGAGAAGGGCAACACGCCGGTCTCCAAGGAAGCTCCTGTTCTTGCAATGTTGATCGGTGCCTTGTTGATCGGCGGTTTCGCAATAACATCTGGGGTGCGCCAGCTTGTTTCAGACATGGCGCACCTCCTGGACGTATCGGGAGGATTGGACCTTGGTAACAGCGCAGACGCACTCATGCTGTCCCACAGCCTGTCCATCAAGGTTGGGCTGTTCCTTGCGCCGATCATCGCCATTTTGTCGGTGTCCGGCCTTGCATCCGCTTTCCTTCAGAACAAACCCAGCATCGTTCCAAACCGGATCAAACCAGAACTCAGCAAGCTATCGCTCAAAAAGGGCTGGTCGCGGATTTTTGGAGCCCAGGGCTTTGTCGAATTCCTCAAGGCTGTTTTCAAATTCAGCACGGTCAGCGCAATCGTGTATGCTCAGTTCCGCGCTCATGAATCGGATCTGATCAACGCCATGTTCACCGATCCAAGTGCCCTCCCCGAGATGATACTGCAGATATCCCTGCGGCTGATCTCCGGTGTCTGCATTGTCACAATCCTTCTCGTGACCGTCGACATCCTCTGGTCGCGTTCTCACTGGCGCAAGAACCTGCGGATGACCAAGCAGGAAGTCAAAGACGAGCACAAACAGATGGAGGGCGATCCGATCGTCAAAGCGCGGCAGAGATCGCTTGCACGCGACCGCGCCCGTAACCGCATGATGTCGGCGGTTCCCCAGGCAACCCTGGTGGTCGCGAACCCGACACACTTCGCGGTTGCGTTGCGGTATGACGGTGAGAAAAATCCGGCGCCGGTCGTTGTGGCAAAGGGACAGGACCTGATTGCATTAAAAATCAGGGAAATCGCAGAAACCAACGACATCCCGGTGATCGAGGACCGGCAGTTGGCGCGCTCACTTTACGCGGCGACAGAAGTGGAGCGGATGATACCGCCTGAATTCTATCGCGCTGTTGCTGAAATCATCTGTTTCGTTTATTCACGCAAATCCAAGACCGCTGTATAAAACAATGAATAATGGAGGGTTTGGATGAGTAAGCTGCGTGAGGCTGCCGCAATGGAACCTGAAGCGGATGATAAAACCCGCAAGCGCCAGGCGGCAATTGCCGAGGCCTTGACCGGTTTCATAGAAGACTTGAAGCTCGTCGATGTTCTGGATTTTGCCGCTTACATCCGGCTCGAACAGCACGCCAACATCGCCGACCTTGTAAAGACCTCTGCCGAACTGTTCTTCAAGGAAGATACGCTACGGTATTCCATGGGCGGACAGGCTGAACTCGATTGGGATAGCCTGCCACGAATAAGGCTGGACCTGGAATTCCTCAACAAAGGTGTCTGGATCTATTTCACTGTTGTTCTGGCCTCGCCCGACAATTCGGTGAACGTGTCCTATGTTGAGATTCCCGATTCTGGCGGCGATCCGGACAAGGAAGCCGAATTGATGCTCGAGGCATTGAAAGATGCCCGGCTCAAATGATTCTGCGTGTCTTGATGAGTGGTCCTTATGTACCCGGAAGCAAGGACGCGTACCTCAAAAACGAGAAATGGCCGCCCTTTTCAGAGCGACCAATTCATTTTCCATCAAGCTTTGGTAACGATTGCGAAGCTGCCCTAGCCTAAGGGCCGCTCCAGCCTAACGCCGTGGAAGATATTTCAGCGGATCGACCGGCTTGTTGCCCTGACGCAATTCAAAATGCACTTGCGGCTGATTGACCGAGCCTGTGGCACCTGCGAGCGCGACTGGATCTCCCCGGCGCACCGTATCGCCGCGTTTGACATTCAAGACGCTGTTGTGAGCATAGGCGGACACCCAACCTTCGTCATGGCGGACAAGCACAAGATTTCCATACCCTTTCAGCTCATTACCGGCATAGATAACTGACCCATCACCGGCAGCCTTGACCGGCGTTCCCTCAGGAACAGCCAAATTCACACCTTCGTTACGGCCACCACCCGGTTTTGCGCCGAAATCGGATATGATACGGCCACGAACCGGCCAGCGAAACTTGGCAACAGGCTCATCGGCTTGCGGTTGAATGCTCGCAACCTCGATTGGTTTTTCAGGTGCAGCCTCCGTCTTGACCGGTACATCTGCCGCAGAATCTGGAGCTGCAATTGGGGTCGTTTCGACCTGGATTGAATCGTTTAAACGGTTCGTTGAGACAATCCGGTCCGGTTGGCGCTTGGGAGACGGGACACTTGAGCCGCCACCTGATACCGTCTGTGGAACAGATGCGGTTACAATCGGTGCGCTCACCCCTTGAGGCTTGCTCTTCGGCAAAGCGCTGACCGGAACAACCGGGGCTGCGACAATCGCAGGTGTTGATTGGGTCACCTGCGCGAAGGTCGGTTGCGCATAGGGCTTCCGGTCCGGACGTGGTGCCGCTCGCGACACGTTCGGTATGGAGCCAGTGACTACGTTTTCGGTCCGCGAAACAGTCGGCAGTTGCACGGCTCTCGTCTCACCGTCGGTGGTGCTCGTAGAGCCATTGCGGTCCGAATAAACATAAGTCGGGATAATCAGAGACTGCCCCGCCTGCACACTGGATCGGCTCTGAAGACCGTTGACGGATGCGACAGCCTGAATGGGCACGCCATAGCGGCGGGAGATTGAAGCTAGCGTATCGCCCTGCCGTGCTTTGACCTGTGTGCCACCAGCTGAGCTCCAGCCTTTCCAGTCCTTGCCAGCCGCAAGTGTCTCCGGTGCAGGAACCGCCGGAACTTGAGCCGAGGTGATGGACGGTGCAATCGGAGCGCTGACGACAGCTGGAGACGTTGCAGGTGCTGGCTGACGCGGGATCGAACCTGTCGAGACAGGAGAAGACGTGTTTTGCGGCAAGCCTGCCGTCGTTCCACCCGTGCCGTTGATAATGTCCTGATAGGACGGTTGCGCGGGTGCAGATCCGGTCAGGATCTCTTTCTGATTGGCGGTGCTGGCGGTGTAAATGTCGTTGGGTCCGAACCGCTCGGTGGCCGAGGAACACCCTGCAAGAGCTGCTGCTCCAAGAGTAACCGTTGCGACTTTACCCAGTAAATCCTGGCGGAGGAAACGCATCCGCTTTTTCATCGACTCAACCCAAACTGCTTTACATGGCTGCTGTGGTTAAGATTAGAAAGCAGTAAGGTTTATAAAGACTAAAGAAGAGGCCTCGAATTCCGGCCAACCTGAAAAACCTGTATGCCGCTCAACGCCTGCAACACCCGCAATTCTGCCGATTTTCAATTCTTCTCAGGGCAATTGCATAAGGTAAACGCGCATTGGACCTACCGGCCCGCATCCATCGGGCAACCGGCTGGATCGTCCGACTCAGTTCCCTCGCTTTCGCCGATAATCGATATTACTGCGCCCTGCAGTGGGATTACGGGATCGGCGTCAGATGGAAGGTTCCGTCATCCGGCGCTTAAGCGTCTACAGATGTTGAGCAACACCCGGCATCAGGGAAACCCTGCGGACTTCTGCGACTGTTTTGCTTGCGCCGATGCTTTCGGCATTGGTGATCCGTACGAGCGATTGGGCGTTTCCCGGTGGACCCAATGGAGCGATCAAAATGCCATCCGGCCGAAGCTGCGCGATCAAAGTATCGGGTATCTCCGAGACTGCCCCGTTCAGAACAATCCGGTCAAAGGGGGCTTTCTTCTCAAGGCCCGAGAGCCCATCCCTGTGCTCAAGCGCAACGTTGGTCTGTTTCAAGGCCGCCAGGCGTTGATCCGCCAGCTTGAGAAGGGTCTGATATCGGTCGAGGCTGTAAACATGCCGGACGAGCTGTGAGAGGATTGCAGTCTGGTACCCGGAACCCGTCCCAACCTCCAAAACCGTTTGATCTGGCTGCAAGTCGAGAAGCTGGAGCGCAAACGCAACCTCGCCCGGCGCGGTCATGGTCTGCCCGCACTCCATTGGAAGCGCGGTGTCTTCGTAGGCCAGATTGTGATAGCGGGCCGCGAGAAAAAGCCGCCGTGGCAGACGTTCAATGGCAGACAGAATGTTCACAGAAGCAATGCCGCGCTGACGCAAACCAAGCACCAGCGCTGCTCGCGCCTCCGCTTCATCCGGTAAGTTCGATTGCGTTGCCCGGTCGTCATCACCGGGAACGAATGCGGCCATTCACGCGTTCTCCATTACCCGGCCCCGGGATACCCGTTCGCCGCCAGACATCTGTGGCAGCGTGCAGATGGGTCAACCGTGAGAGATTCCCACCGTCACCCTGTCCTCATACTGACCGACCCGAGCGCCAAGACACAATGGCCGTTCAGGCATGGCGCCCTGTTTTCCCGGTTAAAGAACACCCCGAGCGCTCTACTCAAAAGAAGTTGCCACCGAAAAAGAAGGAAATCAGCCCAAGCTGTCCGTCAATCGACCGACGAGATCATGCGCCGTCAGATCGATCCGCAGCGGGGTTACGGAAACATACCCATCGGCAACAGCGTGCAGGTCAGAGTTATCCAGAACAGATTTCCCCCGGTCCTGGAATTTCAGCCAGTAGTAAGGATTGCCGCGGCCATCCGTTCGCTCGTCAATGGACAGGCCGCTTTGCTCATGGTGGCCCTGCACCGTGATCTTCACACCCTTGACCGCATCGGCGGGACCAACCGGGAAGTTGACATTCAGGAGGGAGTACGGCGGCAGATCGAAGGTCATCAGTTTCTTGAAGAGCTCCGGCGCATGCGCTTCCGCGACACCATAATCCGGCTCTGACTTAGGGTTCCAGCTGTAGGCTTGGGAAACGGCGATCGAGCGGATACCCAGGATTGCCGCTTCCATCGCTCCTGCCACGGTCCCCGAGTAGGTGACGTCTTCTGCAAGGTTCTGCCCGCGGTTGATGCCCGACAGCACCAGGTCCGGCAAACCCGGAAGCACCTTACGGCACCCCATGATGACACAATCCGTCGGAGTGCCTTTCACCGCGAAATGCCGGTCATCGATCTGGCGCAGTCGAAGCGGATCTCCAAGGGTCAGCGAGTGTGCCACGCCACTTTGATCCGTCTCCGGCGCGATCACCCAAACATCATCGGAGAGTGTCCTTGCGATCCGCTCAAGAACGTAGAGCCCGGAAGAATGAATGCCGTCGTCATTGGTGATCAAAATACGCATGAAAAATCCGTTCTAGATCGGCGGCCGCTCTACCGGACCCGGTTGAACTACCAAAAGCTGATCGATGTTAAAGTGGTAGAGCATCCTGCGTTTTCCTAAACGCAGTATGCTCCAGGCCAACCAGTCGCGATCAAGGGCTTGATGCCCTTAACCGATTTTCTCCAAACCGCCCATATAGGGCCGCAGAACGTCAGGCACAGTGATTGAGCCATCCGCGTTCTGATAGTTCTCAAGAACAGCGATGAGCGCACGCCCGACCGCGATCCCGGATCCGTTCAGTGTGTGGACATGCACAGGCTGCTTGGAACCGGCTGGACGGAAGCGCGCATTCATGCGCCGGGCCTGGAAATCGCCGCAAACCGAACAGGACGAAATTTCGCGGAACGTGTCCTGCCCCGGCAACCAGACTTCAATGTCATAGGTTTTGCGGGCCCCAAAGCCCATGTCGCCGGTACACAGCGTCATAACCCGGTAATGAAGGCCGAGTTTCTGCAAAATCATTTCCGCGCAACCAAGCATTCGCTCCAATTCGTTGAGCGACTCCTCCGGTGTCGTGACAGACACCAGCTCACACTTCTGGAACTGATGCTGGCGCAACATGCCCCGGGTATCCCGGCCCGCAGAGCCAGCTTCGGACCGGAAACAGTAGGTCAAGGCCGTGACACGCAGCGGCAGCTGATCCTCGGACATGATTTCCCCGGCCACCAGATTGGTAAGCGGGACTTCAGCAGTCGGGATCAGGTAGTGATCCGTTGCGGTCTTGAAAAGGTCTTCTTCAAATTTCGGCAGCTGACCGGTGCCGTAGAGCGGATCGCTGTGGACCAGCAGCGGCGGCGAGACTTCCGTGTAGCCGTTTTCCTGCGTGTGCATATCGATCATAAATTGACCGAGGGCCCGCTCCAGCCGCGCAATCTGGCCTTTCAGCACGACAAAACGTGAGCCGGACAACTTGGCGGCAGTGGAGAAATCCATCCCGCCGAGCTCTTCGCCAAGTTCGTAATGCTCTTTCGGCGCTTCATTGAAGGTGAACGCCGGTTTTTCACCATGCGTCTTGTAAAGCACGTTGCCGGCTTCATCCGCACCTTCCGGGACATCATCATGCGGAAGGTTCGGAATGACGGCCATCGCCTCTTCCAGAGCTGCGATCAGCTTGCGTTCTTCTTCCTCGCCAGATTGGATGAAGGCCTTGATCTGAGCAACTTCGTCGATCAGCTCTTGAGCCCGGACGTCATCCCCGGAGCCTTTGGCTTTGCCGATTTCTTTGGAGGCCGCATTACGCCGTTCCTGAGCTTCCTGCAGCTTGGTGATGTGGGAGCGACGGGAATCGTCCAAGGCAATCAAATTGGCAGCAGAGGGTTCATAGCCCCGCTTTGCCAAAGCCTTGTCGAAGGCATCTGCGTTTTCCCGGATCCATTTGATATCAAACATCTTCGCTTCCCGAACGGCGGTCTTTGTCTAAGGACTGGCCGCCGCGGGAGGAAGACTGGGCTTGAGGTTTATGCCGCAGCATCCTCAGCTTCACGCTCGGCATCACGTTCCGCGCGCTTTTTCTCCACCATCCGGACGGACAGAATGGAGACTTCGTAGAGAAGCAACGTTGGCAGCGCAAGACCGATCTGCGAGATCGGGTCCGGTGGTGTCAAAATAGCAGCAGCTGCAAAGGCACCAACAATCGCGTATTTGCGTTTCTGTTTGAGACCGTCAGCGGTCACCATGCCTGCGCGACCCAAAAGAGTCAGGATCACCGGCAATTGGAACACGAGACCGAAAGCGAAAATCAGGATCATGATCAGACCTAGATATTCGCTCACCTTTGCGAGGTGCTCGATAGCAACCTGGCCTGACCCGCCGGTTTGCTCCATTGACAGGAAGAAACCCATCGCCATCGGCATGACGAGGAAATAAACCAGACACGCACCGATCAGAAACAGGATGGGTGTTGCGGCCAGGAATGGCAGGAACGCACCACGCTCGTGCTTGTACAAGCCCGGCGCTACGAACATGTAGATCTGGCTGGCGATCACCGGGAAAGCCAGGAACAAGGCCCCGAAGAGCGCAAGTTTCAGCTGGGTGAAGAACCACTCCTGCGGGGCCGTGAAGATCATCTTCACGTGCTCCGGGTCCGGCGCGGCACGCAGGTACGGCACAGTCAGGATGTTGTAGATGTCGGTGGCGAAATAGAAGCAGATCACAAACATCGCCAAGATGGCCGCGATGGACCACATCAACCGCTGGCGCAGTTCGATCAAATGCTCGATCAAGGGCGCCTTTGAGGCGTCGATATCTTCCTGGCTCATGCCTTGGCTTCTTCCGTCACCGGCGTTTCCTTGTCCGCAGCGGCCGGCTTCGGCGGGGAAACCGCTGGCGCCTCGACCTCTTCGCTCTCAGACGTCGAATTGGTCTCTGCTTTTTCCTTAGGTTTTGCCGGAGTGGTCTTTTTCACAGCATCCTCTTCAATCGACTTCTTCAAGTCACCGAGAGGATTGAAATTGGCTGCTTCCTCGACCTGTTTCTTCATGTCCGCGATATCGGCTTGTTGTTCAGCTTCTCGCAAAGCCTCATTGAACGTGGACTGAAATTCACGCGACATCCGACGCATCTTGCCCAAGTTCTGGCCAAGTGAGCGCAGCATGCGCGGTAAGTCTTTCGGCCCCACAACGATGATCGCGATGCAGGCGATCACCAAGAGCTCCGTCCAACCAATATCGAACATAGGTACTTTCGCCCCTTAAGGAGACGCGACGCAGATAAAATCAGCTCGCTTTTGTCTGATCTTCCGCTTTGGTGGACTTCACTGGCTCACCGCTCTCATGATCGATGGTCTTGGGAGGCTCCTCGGTATCGTCTTCAGCCATACCCTTTTTGAAGCTTTTGATTCCCTTGGCGACATCGCCCATCAACTCGGAAATCTTGCCACGTCCGAACAGCAAAACCACCACAACTGCGATGATCAAAATCTGCCAGATACTAATGCCCATACGCCAAACTCCTGATAACCGGCTTCCTCGCCCTTTGAGCCCTTGTACAAAACTGGCTCCTTGATCGCAACAATACATGCTGGAATGTTTCTGTACTCCTAGACAGAAGGCTAAGCCGGTGAATTAGCTTATATTGATTTGGTATCACGAGCGCGGAAAGACAAGGACATCCTTCGGATCAGTGGTAACACCAACGTCCATGCCCTGCTCCCATTCGCACCCTGCCCGCACCCGCGCTTGTAACGGTTGATCGAGACCTTCAACGATAATCGTCAGCAAATCGACCTCTCCAACGAATCGTTTGGACTGGATTCGTCCCCTCACGCCGCACAAACCGGCCCTGCCGAGAAGAATGCCCTGCGGACGGATGCAGACATCGGCAGATCCCTGGTTCATCCCGGATGAGGCAACAATGCCGAGCGGCGTTTCAACACCGGAAGATGTCACATTGCCCTCTATCTGGTTGAGTTCGGAAAAGAACCGGGCGGCGAACAAGTCGGCAGGGTTGTTGTAGAGTTCGGCAGCGGTCCCGTGCTGAACGAGCTCCCCGCGCCGCATCAACGCGATCTGATCACCCATCCGCATGGCCTCTTCGGGGTCGTGAGTCACAATGATGCAGGTGGCGCGTGTCTCGCGGATCACTGCCAGCGTCTCATCACGCACGCTGTCGCGCAGACGTTTGTCGAGACCTGAAAACGGCTCATCCATCAAAAGGATGCCCGGCCGCGGCACCAGGGCCCGGGCAAGCGCGACACGTTGCTGTTCGCCCCCCGACAACGCATGCGGATAATCGTCGGCGTAGTCGGCCAGGCCAACCCGCCGCAAGGCCGTTAATGCGGCCGCACTTGCCGCTTCCTTGCCGAGTTTCTTGATGCCGAACACCACGTTGTCCAGGATCGTCATATGCGGAAACAGGGCGTAGTCCTGAAACATCAGGCCGATACCGCGCCGCTCGGGCGGGACAAACGTCTGCGGTCCCGCGATCTCCTTGCCGTTGATCAGGACCCGGCCCGCGCTTTGCCGTTCTATCCCGGCCGCAATGCGCATCAAGGTGGTCTTGCCACAGCCGGAATGGCCGAGCAGGCACAAGATCTCGCCCGGAGCAATCGAGAGACTCAAGTTCCGGACAGACGGCACACCCTCATAGTCATGAGAAATGTTCTCGAAGACCAGGCCAGCGGCAATCGTGGCGCTCGCTGACCCTCGCGCACCCCATGTTTTCGGACCGCCATTCCAGTTGGATTCGTTGGATTTGAACATCAGCTACCGGCAGTCTCATCCGTTTCTTCATCGAACAATGTGCCGTCCTCTAAAGGATCTTCGTCTTCGGTCAAGGCAGCATCGTCACTTGGTATTGGCACCAGGAAGGACGCCGGGATCGCGCTATCAAGCAAGCCTGCCCCTTTCAGCTCTTCCAGACCCGGCAAGTCCTTGACGTTTTCAAGACCGAAATGAATCAGAAACTGCTCGGTTGTTCCGTAAGTTACCGGACGCCCCGGGGTTCGCCTGCGGCCCCGCATCCGGATCCAGGTTGTCTCCAAAAGGACATCCAGCGTTCCTTTTGATGTCGATACGCCGCGGATTTCTTCAATTTCAGCCCGTGTTACCGGTTGGTGATACGCGATGATGGCCAGGGTCTCAAGCGCTGCGCGCGACAGTTTGCGTTGCTCCTCAACGTTCCGGTGCATCAAGTAACTTAGATCTTCAGCTGTCCGGAAACACCACTTGCCCGCCAGCCGAACCACATTAACACCGCGCGGAGCATACATTTCCTGCAGCGCTTCCAGCAGCCCAAGGACATCGGCTCCCTCCGGCAAACGGAGTGTCAGCTCTTCAAGAGACAATGGTTCGGACGAGGCAAACAAGAGTGCTTCTACCATCCGCAGGCCGGCAAGATCATCAGAGGCTTTTTGTGGTGCTGCGCCCAAACCCGCACCGCCGTCCAAATGAAGCTGTTCAAGCTCAGACATCTTTGTCAGGTTCCTGTTCTAGGGCGCGAATATAGACCGGCGAAAACGGCTCTCCTTGGCGGATTTCAACCGTTCCTTCTCGGACCATCTCCAGGCTGGCGGAAAAGCTGCTTGCCACGACCGTCGCCCAATCCTTGTTGTCATAAAGGTAGTCGCGAAGATACGCATTCAAAGGGGTCCATTCACTGACCCGGCCGACGAGTTTGGTCAGCAGCTCCCGCGCCTCCTGGAGCGACCACACTGTTCTGCGCAAAACCCGAACAGATGTAACCGACTGGCGCTGGCGTTGCGTGGCATAGGCCGACAGGAGGTCGTAGACCGAGGCATCCCAGATACTTTTGTGTACGACGGACATGGTTTCAGGTTCCCCCCGGAAAAACACATCGCGCCCGGCCCGGCTGCGGGCCAGCAGTTTTTCAGAAACCTCCCGCATGGCCTCAAGGCGGCGCAAACGAAAGGCAAGCGCTGCAGCCAGTTCTGCCCCGGTTGGCTCGTCCTCACCCTTTTGTTCGGGAAGCAAAAGGCGGGATTTCAAATAGGCCAGCCACGCGGCCATCACCAGATAGTCCGCGGCGAGCTCAAGACGCATCCGCCGGGCTTCGGTCACAAACTCCAGATACTGCTCCACCAAGGCTAGGATCGAGATCTTGGCGAGATCCACCTTCTGTGTGCGCGCAAGACCGAGAAGCAGATCAAGCGGCCCCTCAAAACCATCGACATCCACTACCAGCTGCGGATCGGACATCGCCCGTTCCTCGCTAGTATGCACCGCGCTCAGAAGGTCAAATGACTTGTCTGGCGCAGATACCGGTTGTGTGTCCTGTTCCGCCATGTGCTGTCCCGTTACGCTCCCGCCCAGCCAGTCAGGGATTGAAACTCTGCCCAGACCTTGTCTGCATTAAAGTCTGGTTCCAACGGTTTGTACCCAGCCAAAGCGGTGTTACAGCGCTCCTGGGAACGTCCCGCAAGTACCGGCGCGGCATCCGCAACTGCCTGCATTTCCGACATATTGCCATTGCAGTGGAGCACGACATCGCATCCGGCATCCCAAATTTTTGTTGACCGGCTCGACACATCGCCGCCAAGCGCCTTCATGGAGATGTCATCACTCATCAGACAGCCGTCAAAGCCGATTTCATCGCGGATAATCCCATTTATGACTGCACTGCTCTGCGTCCCCGGGTTTTCTGGATCTATGCTCTCATAAAGCAAGTGTGCGGTCATGCCCAAGGAGATGTCTGCAAGTGCCTTGAATGGCAGGAAATCCAAAGCTTCCAATAAGTTTTTGTCATCCGTGACACGCGGCAGTTCAAGATGGCTGTCCACCTTGGCGCGGCCGTGCCCTGGAATGTGCTTGATAACTGGCAGAACACCCCCGGCGATCGCGCCATTGATCATCTCGCGCCCGAGGATTGCAACAGTCTCCGGATCTTCGGAAATCGCGCGATCTCCGATCGCATCGACGGTGTCCGGAAACCGTACATCAAGGCACGGCAAACAGTCGATGGTAATTCCGACCTCGGACAGTTCAGCGGCAATCAGCTGGGCGCCCAGGAATGCGGCACGTTTTCCAGCGGCCTTATCCGTCTTGTAGAGATCGCCGAAGAGCTTTGGTGCTGGATACTTGCGCCAATGCGGCGGCCGTAGCCTTTGCACCCGGCCTCCTTCCTGATCGACAAGAACCGGCGCGTCCGCCCGGCCAACAGCATCGCGAAAAGACCGGGTCAGCTCCAGAACCTGGTCCGGATTGTCGACATTTCGCGCAAACAGGATCAGTCCCCAAGGATTATGCTCATTGAAAAACGCTTTTTCAGCAGCGGAGAGACTTGTGCCGGCGCAGCCGGAAATAAAGGCTTTGATCATGACCATCGCTTACCGGCACCACCCTTGCCCGTCAAGAAAGGTCCGGAGCCCTCGCAAGCGCACTTGCGCTCATGATACGAACTTGCAATCTAGGCTTCCTCATTTTGTTTCTCACTGGAGTTGCTTCCCATGCGCGCGCGCCATGACATTCCGGCCGGCACTTTGCACCGGATTTCCGTCACATCCGAAATCTTGACACAAAACCGGCTTGGCGATCCGGCAACGCGCGCAGTTGTCATTTACGTTCCACATGGACATGACGGCGGCGGGCTGCCGCTTCTGGTCGATATCGTTGGTTATACGTCCGGCGGCCCGGCGCATGTGAACTGGAAGAATTTCGGCGAAAACGTTCCGGAGCGTTTGGACCGGCTGATCCAGGATGGTGCACTCCCGCCGGTTGTCGTCGCTTTCCCGGATTGTTTCACGCGCCTCGGTGGCAACCAGTATATCGACAGCACATCTATGGGACCTTGGGCAACGTGGCTCACCACAGACATGCTTCAGACTGTCGAGGGCCAATTCGGCTGCGGTGGACACGGCAAACGCGGTTTGTTCGGCAAGTCATCCGGCGGCTATGGCGCCATCGTCCATGCCATGAAATATGCCGACGTCTGGTCGGCAGCTGCCTGTCACTCCGGAGATATGGCGTTTGAACTCTGTTACTTGCCAGAAATGCCAAGTGCCCTGCGGGCAATCCAGAAACATGGATCAATTGAGGCTTTTGTTCGTTGGTTTGAAGCCGGACCGAAGTATCCCGGTGGCGCATTGCATGACCTAATGACCTTCGCGATGGCTGCGACCTACGATCCAGATCCGTCGCCGGACACCTTCTGCGGGATTCGCTTACCTGTTGACCTAGAGACATGCGAAATCATTGAAGACCGCTGGAATGCCTGGTTGTCCTGGGATCCTTTGCAAATGATCGAAGCGCATACAGATGCCTTGAAATCCATGAAAGGGCTCTGGATCGATTGCGGTTACATCGACCAATACAATCTGGTCTATGGTGCGCGCCGTTTGAAACGGAAGCTTGAGGCCGCCGGTGTTGATCACATCTACGAAGAGTTCAATGACACCCACTCGTCGATTGACTACCGAATGGACGAAAGCCTGCCGTTCCTTGCAAACGCACTTCTGAAATAGGCACTTACCGGCCAAGGCGCAGGGTCAAGACCGCGCCCCCGGCCAGGATCAGCAGCGCACCGACGAGGGCTTCAGGTCCCGGCACCTCGCCCCAAACGGCATAACCAAACAGCGCCGAAAGAACCACGGTGGCGTAGAAGGCAGGCGCAAGTGTTGCAGCTCCCGCTCTTCGGTAAGCTGAAATATTGAAAGACTGGCCGATAATTGCGAGCGGGCCAAGCCAGGCGAACGCGAGCAGATCACCCATCGCAACACCGTCTTGGGCGATCAGCCAAATCACCGGCACGGCCAGAAACAACGCTGCAAAAACATTCACATAGGCCAGGATCGTAACTGTATCTTCGCGCTGGGCGATATAGCGCATGATCAAGCTTTCCGCCGCCATAAAGAGCGCACTTGCAATCGCTGCTATGGCCCCAGCGAGCGCCATCTCCGAATTCTGAGCTACATTGTCGGCCGATTGAACGACGAGATAGGCGCCGAGCATACTCATAGCTCCCGCAATCCAATGCTTGCCGGTCACCAGCTCTTTCAGGATCAACCCGGCCAGGGCAATCGCGAAGATGCCTTTTGTCAATCCAATCGCTGTCGCATCCGCAAGCGGCATCACGGATGCTGCATAGACCGCACAGGACAAGCCTCCCACACCGCACACCGCCCGCATCAAATGGAGCTTCCATAAGGGACTTATCTGTTTGTGGAGCGGAACTTTCTTCACGCTTGCAATGCACAGAATGGTTGCAGCCCCGCCGGCAAACCGCAGCCAGACGAGAGCAACAATCGGCAACACACCGCCTGCAAGTTTCCCGGCCGCAAAAATCGGCGTGAAGGCTGACATGCCCAGGAGCGCCAGAAACAGTGCCGCAGGGATGTTTTCGCGCTGGCCTATGGCGGCAGTTGGTATCACGGCGAAGGCTCCAGTTCGTGTACTTGATGATTGGGTACTACCACTCAGGAGTCTCTCAAAACAGATACCAGATCCTCATGCACACTATGCGAATACGCATAACATTGCGCTTATTTAGGCGAATACGTATACTACCGTCATGAATTGGGATGATCTTAAACTCGTGGATGCTGCGGCCCGGGCGCGGTCTTTATCCGGTGCTGCCAAGGCTTTGGATATCAGTCAGCCGCAACTCAGCCGGCGCTTGAAAGCATTCGAGGACCGCGTCGGAGCCCGGCTGTTTGACAGAACACCTTCAGGCCTCAAGCCCACCGAAGCAGGGCTGCGGCTAATTCCACTTGCCGCAGACATGCGCCAACGTGCGGATGCTGCAGCACGCATTATGCCGGATCTGGCAGGTGCTTCGCTCAGGGTCGTTCGTGTTGCCGTCGATGAGGTGCGCGCCCGCGTCCTGACGGATATGTATCCCCTTCTGGACGACCGGCTCAAAGACATTGAGCTTGAGCTGATCTCCAGCCACAGCCATGTCGATCATCAAAGCCGCAGCATCGAATTGCAGATCAGAAACTGCCTGCCGGAGACCGATACGCTGATTGCCCGGAAAATCGGAGATCTCGCTTACGGCGTCTATGCAAGCAAAACCTATGCTGCGGCACACCCATCTGTTTTTGAAGAAGCCCGGTACACAGCGTGCAGTTGGCTTGGATTTACGCCGGACGACCTCTGGTATCCGGCCCATAACCGCTGGCTCGCAGAACGCCTGCCGGCGCCTCCGAGGCTGCGCACGAACACCATGACCACTATGATGAACATGATCGCGAGCGGATCCGGCCTCGGATTGCTTCCAGTCTTCATGGGCGACCGGCATCCAGATCTCTTACGGGTCATGGGGCCTTTGCCGGAACTCACCAATCCGGAGCATATCATCGTTCACCGCGATGTCCGGCGTGAACCTGCCGTCCGTCTGGCGATCGACGCTATTTCGGATGTTTACCGTCATATGACCCCGCACCTTTTGGGCTTGCAGAGCCAAGTCAAGATGACTGCAGCCGAATAAAAAACGGCCGGAAAACCCGGCCATTCTAATCGTTGTATTGGTGTGCTTTGGTCTATTGCCTGCGGACGAAACAGTCGCCGCCAGCGCCTTGCAGCTGCTCACACAACCGGATGGCTTCGTCACGCGATCCAGTGGGGATACGGGCCCGGTAGAAGACCCCCCGATCGCCGAGGTCAGCCGCCACAATCACAGCATTCACATTTCCGATAATCGACGGGTACCGACGTTGCAGCGACGAATAGGCATCGCTCGCAGCCGACGCTGAGCGCTGAGACGTCACCTGAACGATATACGTTCCGGCCGGTATGGACCCGGCGCCAGCAGTTGTTGCGGCAGATGCCGTGGTCGTGACGGGTGCCGATGCTGGCTGAGACAGGTTCAGTGGACCATTGTTCTGCGTTGCCGGTGCAGGATTTGTGGCAGCTGCAGGTGCTTGCGCAACTTGCACAGGCGCAGCTGGTTTCTTACGCGGCAGGACAGTCGGAACAGGACCTGCAGACTCTTCAACCGGCGCAGCAGGTTCTGCTGCAGCAACAATTGCGGGCGTGCTCGGTGCCGGCGTTGCAGGCTGAGGCGTTGCGGCAGCCGGTTCCGGCGAAGGTGTTGCTGTTATCGGCTGTGTTGCAACAACACGGGGCTCAGCTGGCGCAGGGGCTGCCGGTTGTGCGGTACCAGTCGCGGCTGAGGCCGCATCATCACCCGACACGATCGTTCCGTCCGGGCGCACAACAACCGTGCGGACCCGCTTGGTTGCCCCCGGAACGAGTTCCGCACCGGATTGAACACCGGCCGGTGCCGGCGGCAAGGAGGCAGGCTCTGGTGTTTCCGGCCGCGCGAGTTGTGTCGGCGCATTTTCGTTGCGGCCATCGACGCGATCGTAAATCAGTTTAGCGGACTGATTGTTGCCGCCAGACGGATCCTGCTCTTCCGGGAAAATCTTTAGCGGCTCTTGGAGGCCGCTGATTACCGGTGGCGGACCATCTGGAACTGCAATCGTGTCGGTATCCAGGAAGAAGAACCCGACAGCGCCAAGTGCAGCAACGCCCAGGACACCAGCAGCAACAAAGATGCCGCGGCGAGAACGTTCTTCTGCATGTGGAACCGCAGCCTGCTCTGCCCGGGAGTGCGGCGGCAAAACCCCGCTGCCCTTCAAGGTTGGGTCACTCTCCTGCATCGCACGTGCGACAGCATCAAGATCATAACCTTCTGGCGGCGGCGGTGTGTCATCATCGCCAAGGTCGCGAACAGCATCTGCAGCTGCCGGCCAGACCATGTCGTCGATGTCATCAGCTGTCTGTCGACCGGGAACCGGAGCCTCGGCAGCATAACTTGCCGCAGTGGCCGTTGTTTCGGCCGACGTTTGTGCCGCGGCACGCTCAGATGAATTATCTGCCGCGCTTTGTTGACGAGCCCGGTCGTCCCGTTCCGGAAAATCGAGATCTGCCAGAAGCGTATCGATCCCGGCGATCGATTGCTGACTGTCCTCCGATGCCTGAGGCTTACTCTCAGCAGCCGCACCACCTTGTGGCGTGGTTAGGGCAGCAAACAGATCATCTTCGTTGATTGCCGGTCGTTGCGGCGCCGGGGCGGACGGCGAATAGCCCTCAGGCCGAATATCCTGTGCTGGACGGTCAAAAGCCTGCATGGGTGGAGCGGTTTCCGGACCGAATGCCGGGCCCAGATCGCCCGTGCGGCTTAGGGTATCATCCGGCGTATCTGTATCCGGATAGTTTTCGGAACGCGCCGGAGCCGGTGTTTGGCTGTAGCTTGCCGTGTGCGCTTGGTACCCACCAGAATAGTAGCTCGAGTCCGTAGCCGGCGACTGGGTTTGCGATGGAGTGTGCGGCTCCGGCGAATTGCGCGCGGGCGCAGCGCTCTGACCGAACTCCTGTACTTCGGGCGGATCGATGGTCTGACGCAGGGCGCCCTTCAGCTCATCCTCAAGTTCAGCGGTCAAATTCTGTTCAAGATCATTGGCAACAGAAGCTGCCAAACCTGCTCCAAA
The DNA here is from genome assembly GCF_000158095.2 of Roseibium alexandrii DFL-11. Taxonomy (NCBI): domain Bacteria; kingdom Pseudomonadati; phylum Pseudomonadota; class Alphaproteobacteria; order Hyphomicrobiales; family Stappiaceae; genus Roseibium; species Roseibium alexandrii. The sequence goes on along the minus strand of NZ_CM011002.1, from coordinate 1,092,034 downwards.
ATCACGTCCAATATTGACAGCCGGTCCGCGCGGTTCAGGCGGAGACGACGGTTGGAAAGCTGGTTGCGCTAACTCTGAAACTGGCGGTGTCGGCACAGATGGTGCCGGGCGGTTCATCGCACTTGCAGCGGTGGCTTCAATCGTATCCAGCTGCGGCACCTGAGGCCAGTCAGGCACATTGCCTGCGGCGACCGCCTGCGATTGATAGCCCGGTGCAGACGCTTCAGAAGGCCGCACAACATCCGTAGCTGCATAGGACCCAGTTTCACGAGTGGGCTGCGGAGCATCAAAACGCGGCTGTTCGTTCGACCGCGTGTCGCCGGACAGAGGAATTTCCCGGGATTGCCCGACGCCGAATGCGGGTTCCTGGCGCGTTGGATTGGGATCTGCAGCGGGTTTCGGTTCACTCGCGAAATCATCCAAGTCTGCGAAATAGTCTGTGCTTCCAACCCGGCCGCTGCTCACCGGCGCCCCCAATTGCTTGTTATTATGAACAATGCGCGCCAATTCAATCAGCGGATCTTCACCAGACGGCCGGTTTCCCCCGGACGGTGCCGGGGTCTCTGCCGCATCTGGCCGCTTTTTGTCGTATTCGTCTGACATGAGCGCTCTAAAGAACCGGTTTCGTTACGCTACGTTTTAACAACATACCCTGATCACTGCTCACAAGGCATATCAGCGCATTTCCTCAGGAGCTTGTACACCGAGAATCGCCAAGCCTGACGAAAGTACCAAGGATACTGCACGAACCAAAGCAACACGCGCTACGGTTAATTTCGTGTTACTAGAATCAATAAAACGTAAATGAGGCAATTCCTTGCCTCTATTCCAGTGACCGTGCAGTGAACTTGCAAGTTCATGCAGGTAAAACGCGATTCTATGCGGCTCATGAGTGTCGGCCGCCGCCTCGACAACTTTTGGCCACTCGGCCATTTTGCCGATCAATTCAAGCTCACCGGTGTCATCAAGCAGGGAATAGTCGGCACTCGCGAGCACAGAATCACCCAAATCTTGCCCGGACAGCTCTTCTGCGGCCTGCCTCAAAACAGAACAGCAACGCGCATGACCATATTGAACATAAAAGACCGGATTGTCCTTGGACTGCTCCGTCACCTTCTTGAAGTCAAAGTCGAGCGGTGCATCGTTCTTCCGGAACAACATCATGAACCGGACCGGATCCGATCCCACTTCGTCGACCACTTCGCGCAAAGTAATGAAATCACCGGACCGCTTTGACATTTTCACCGGCGCGCCGTCACGCATCAGCTTCACAAGCTGGCAAAAGCGGACAATGACTTCCGTATCACCGCCGGAGACAGCCTTGCCGACTGCCTGCAAGCGTTTGGCGTAGCCGCCGTGGTCCGCGCCAAGAACGTAAATCGCTTCCTTGAAGCCGCGCTTGAACTTGTCCTCGAAATACGCAACGTCGGCAGCAAAATACGTGTAGGACCCGTCAGATTTTTTCAGCGCCCGATCGGTATCGTCTCCATAGTCGCTCGCCCTGAAAAGTGTCTGTTCGCGGTCTTCCCAGTCTTCCGGGACCTGGCCCTTGGGCGGCGGGAGCGTGCCTTCATACACAAGACCCTTGGCCCGCAGACCATCGAGCATGTGATCAATCTTTGACCCGTTGCTGTCACTACGCTCATGGAGAGATCGTTCGGAGAAAAAGACCTCGTGCTCAACACCAAGTGCGGCGAGATCCGAGCGGATCAATTCCAGCATGGCTGAGATGGCACGTTCCTTGACCTTCGGGAGCCAGTCGGCTTCGTCCTGATCGCGCAGATCACTGCCGAATTCGTCTTTCAGCGCCACGCCAACCGGGACGAGGTAATCTCCGGGATATAGGCCTGCCGGAATCTCGCCGATGTCTTCGCCGAGTGCCTCGCGATAACGCAGAAAGGCGCTGCGGGCGAGCGTGTCGATCTGAGAGCCTGCATCGTTGATGTAGTACTCCTTGACCACTTCATTGCCGGCAAATTCCAGCAAATTTGCAAGCGCATCGCCAACCACTGCACCGCGAATATGTCCGACATGCATTGGGCCGGTCGGATTCGCGGAGACATACTCGACATTCACCTTGGAAGGGTCAGCGGTCTTCGTACCGCCATAACCAAGGCCTTCCGCAAGAATGCGCCCGAGTATCTTCTGCCAGACACTTTGGGCGACCCGTAGATTGATAAACCCGGGACCTGCGACCGTGGTTTCCGTGATTTCCGGGTCTTTCGAGAGTTCGACAACCAGACGCTCTGCCAGATCACGCGGCTTCATGCCGAGCGGCTTTGCAAGAACCATTGCAGCGTTGGTTGCAAAGTCGCCATGAGCCGGATCCCGAGGTGCCTCGACGACAACGCGGGACAGATCTGGCGCATTGCCGTCCGGTCCTTCTAATTCAAGCGCTTCGAGACATTTTTTCACGCGTCGCGTGAACTCGGCAAAGATGTTCATTCAGGCACCGGTCAGGGTTGATACTTCAAACACAACGGCCCCGCACGCGCCAACGGGAAAGCCTCTGGCGCGGCGGGGATCCGATTTTGACCTTGCGCCTACCCCAAATCCGGTGTGTCGTCAAACAGTCTGCGGTGTTCTTCGATCGCATAACGATCTGTCATGCCAGCAATATAGTCGCATACACGCCGCGCTTTGCTGGTATCGTCAAGGCTATCCAAGCCCCTGTCCCAAGGGGCCGGCATCAGGTTCGGCTCGGCAAGAAGGCGCGCAAACAGATCTCTGACGACACGGGCAACAAGGCGGCGGACAGACAAAACATCTTCATGGCGGTAAACACGCGCAAACAAGAAACGTTTCACTTCCTTTTCGGCCGCGATCATGGATGGTGAAAACCCGACCAGGCATTTTCCGGCAGTACGCACATCCTCCACGTTTTGCGGATCTAACTCGCTGATATTGAGGACGCCTTCCTGTATAACATCTTCCACCATCCGGGTGATACTGCGGCGGACGATCTCGTGGATCCGCCGTGTTTCTTCAAGGCCCGGATACTTGTGGTCCACTTCGGCAAGGATATCAGCCAGAAAGGGAACTTCCCGCATGTCGTCGATTGCGAACAGACCAGCCCGAAGTCCATCGTCAAGATCATGCGCGTCGTAGGCGATGTCATCTGCAATCGCTGCCGCCTGAGCCTCACCACTCGGCCAGGTTCCGAGCATGAGATCCTGCTGTCTTTGGTACTCCCGGATCGCAAAGGGCAACTCACCGTCTTTGAACTTGCCGAGCGGTGCGCCGGCATCATCGACCAGTGGGCCATTGTGCTTCACGAGCCCTTCCAGGGTCTCCCAGGCGAGATTCAGGCCATCGAACTCCGCATATCGATGCTCCAGATGCGTAACGACCCGCAGGGACTGGGCATTGTGATCAAAGCCGCCATACGGAGCCATGCATTCATGCATGACATCCTCGCCTTCATGGCCGAAAGGCGTGTGTCCAAGATCGTGTGCAAGTGCAAGACACTCTGCGAGATCCTCATCCAGCCTAAGTGCACGGGCGAGCGAGCGGGCGATTTGCGAAACCTCAATCGTGTGCGTCAAACGCGTGCGGAAGTGATCTCCCTCATGATACACAAACACCTGTGTCTTGTGCTTGAGGCGCCGGAAGGCCGAAGAATGGATGATCCGGTCCCGATCCCGCTGAAAAGGGGTCCGGGTCGGGCTTTCAGGCTCCGGAAAAAGACGACCTCGGCTTTTGAAAGGGTTTTGAGCATAGACTGCAAGGGATTGCGCCCCATACCCGATGTCTGCCTGGATTTTCTTCCAATTGTCGTTCACTGCCCGTCCCCTTGAATAACGCACCGGTACTGGCCCAGTTATTGACGCTTGCGCTTCGAGATCTTAACTATCGGGTTAAGTCAATTTTGTCGCGCTATCATTGGCGCCGACACAGCGAGTCCGTAGAAGATGACCGAAACGCTTGAAAATCGAGTAACAGTCAGTGATCGCGCTGCCAAGCGCATTGCCAAGATTTTGTCGGGAGAGGCTTCCGGCAGCATGCTGCGCGTCAGCGTGGAAGGCGGCGGATGCTCGGGCCTGCAATACAAATACGATGTGGTCGGCGCACAAGAAGACGATGATCTGGTTATCGAGAAACTCGGCGCGACAGTGCTGATCGATTCCATCTCTTTGCAATATATGGGCGGATCAGAGATCGACTTCGTCGACGATCTGATCGGTCAGGCCTTCCAGATTAACAATCCGCACGCGGTTGCCGGTTGCGGCTGCGGCACAAGCTTTACGATCTAAAGGCCTGCCTGAACCAAGCTTTTGGCTCAAAGACCGATCTGGTTGAATGCTAATGGCTGGGCATATTTTCAGAACGTGGGCGACAAACAATCTCCTTCGCATATGATGCGGCGCAGAGAGCGGCGGAGACTAGCAATGAAAATTGCCACCTGGAACATTAACGGCGTCAAGGCACGGCTGGAAACAGTGCAGGAATGGCTGAAAGAAGCCTCGCCCGATGTTGCGTGTTTTCAGGAGATCAAGTCGGTCGACGAAAACTTTCCCCGCCAGCCATTTGAAGATCTCGGCTACAACGTGGAAACCCATGGGCAAAAAGGCTTCAATGGCGTCGCCATCCTCTCAAAAACACCACTGGAAGACGTTGAACGGCGACTTCCAGGAAACGACGACGACGAACAGGCGCGTTATATCGAAGCAACGGTGACGCACGGAGACGGCGTTGTCCGCTTTGGCTGCCTGTATCTGCCCAACGGCAACCCGCTTGGGACCGAAAAATTTCCTTACAAACTCGGCTGGATGGACCGATTGCTGGTTCATGCTGAAAAACGGCTTGCGGAAGAAGTGCCCTTCATTCTCCTGGGCGACTACAATGTCATCCCGGATCCGGTCGATGCGAAGAATCCGGAAAACTGGACGGACGATGCCCTGTTTCAGCCCGAAAGCCGTCAGAAATTCCGCGCGCTTACGCATCTTGGCATGACCGAAGCCATCCGCGCCTGCACCGAAGCTCCAGAAACATTCACCTTCTGGGACTATCAGGCCGGAGCCTGGCAGAAAAACAACGGTATCCGCATTGATCACATTTTGATGTCACCGCAAGCGAACGACAAAATGCTCGGCTGCGGAATCGACAAACATGTTCGCGGCTGGGAAAAGCCGTCCGACCATGTTCCCGTGTGGGTTACACTCGCAGCCTGAACACCGATGCCCCCCGCGCCTTTGTATCCACTGCATTGAAGACATTGGCTGGTCTATGCCGTTTGCGATCCTTCGCCGGCATGCTATGTTTTCAGTAATGGGATAAAGGACCAAGGCCACTGGCCCGCACCGGCGAAAAGCGGGTATTTCTCCTGGCGCAGCTTCAAGCTGCGCTCCCCAAATCTCTTTGCCGCGTTGACTGCGACGCTCTTGTCGAGCGGATCCTTATACGTTTCAACTGAAGCTCAAGCCCAAGACACGGCCAAACCGAACGTGCCCTGCACGTGCCGATATCAGGGTGAGGACTACAGCATCGGCGACTCCATCTGCTTGTCCAGCGGCTCAAGCCCGAAAATGGCGACATGTTCGATGGTTCTGAACAACACGTCCTGGAAGATGAGCAACGCTCCCTGCCCGCAAGCTCTGGAGATTCCTGAGGTATCGCGCATTCAACAGGCGTCACCGGACGATTTGGCGGATACACCGATCCTTTGATTGATCGTGATTGGTCGCCGCCTGCAGAAAACATGCGTTTTTATCTTCATAACGACAGCGCTGTGTGTCTGGTGGGTTTCACGCGGTCAAAGCCGCATTGCGCAAATTACTGCGTTGGAACCTGCTGAGCCGTCAGCATATCCGGACGGTTGTTTTCAATCCATGTTTCAGCCAACGACCGTGCTTGTGCACGAACCGGTTCCGGCGCGACTGCAAAATACTGTTCATGCAGGTTGTTGATCCAGGTTGTATCCTGGCCGGTGGCTTGTTTACGGGCAACAGTCAACCACATCAAAGCACGAGCTTTTTTCTTGTCTGAAGATCCAAGAGAGTAAAGCGTTTCGCCGAGCTTGGCCTGAGCACCGACATGGCCTTTGAGCGCAGCCAGATTATACCAGCGCACCGCCATCCGGCTGTTGGTCTCCCGGTACATTTCACCAAGATGAAACTGGGCAGCTGCATCGCCATAATAAGATGCTGCGTGGGTGAAGATCCTGCGGGCTTGTCCTTCATCTTTGATGACGGTGCCGTCAATGCCGTTCAGGTAATAGGAGCCAAGTGCTACGAAGGCGCTGGAAACAAACGGTGCGTCCGGCGAATCCGGGCTGTCATTGCCATGATCCCGGACGATCTGGCTATAGTATTGAAAGGCCTTGTAGTCGTCTTCCTGAACACCGTCGCCCTTGGCGTACATATCACCAAGCTTCCAGGCAGCCATGGTCTGCCCGTTTTCTGCCGCGTATTTCAAAGACGAGATCGCTGCTGTTTTATCGCCGGAATAATACTGGCGGGCACCAGTGCGCAGAGCTTCATTGGGCGACATGGTCGACGGATTGATCGGTCCGGGCGCCGCCGGCTGGCCGTCAAACGCCTGGGACGGCACTGTTGCCATCATCAAGGCGAGCGCGCCGATGATGGCCCCACCGACGCTTAAGTGCTGACGATGTGTCTTCTTGCTGTACATCCCGTTCACACTATTCTCCCGCGAACGATATTCATCGTCACGGGCACATATCCCATTCATCTGTTACACCAAGCTGATGCTTGAATGTTTGACACCTCACCATGCGTCTTGAAACGATTGCGCGATGTCCCAAATGTGAGCGATCAATCTGGCCTTAGTTGGGCTGCTCGCCCTGCCCCAGCAAAACCGCCGTAACGCATTGAACCATCGCGCAACCTGGCATCCGTATTCGTGCCGAGCGCTGCGTGTTGATCCACTCGTGTACCGCAATCATGGCCGAACATGGGCATCAAGCGGTTCCATAAAGGCACCGCAATACTTTGCCGCCAAGTGTTGCTGAATAGGCACAATTTGCCGCCCCTCCTCAAACCCAATCGAAACACACGCAGGTTGACGATCGGTTTCCATATCTTCAAAACGGCTCCAGCAATGCCAATTAGCGTCAACGCTGGGGAAAACGGGGGCTTCAGGCCAATTTCCTTGGCTGTTCTATGTTTGTACTTCAAACTGACGCATGATTCGGTGTAGGACCAGCGAATTCACATGCGCGGTCAGCACAGCAATAGAAAAACCAGGTACCCATCGGGCGATACGCAATGAGCGGAAAAGACGATCTTTTTGCAGGCAATGCAGCTGTTTCCAATCCAGTAGGGTCGGAACCAGCACCAGCACCCAAGCCTGCGCCAACGCCTGTTGCGGATCTCTCTGAGGCGCGAAAGAAGTCACAAGCTGCTGCCGAGTACAGCGACTATTCAGCTGCCGATATTGAAGTCCTGGAAGGCTTGGAGCCCGTTCGCAGACGTCCGGGTATGTATATTGGCGGCACGGACGAAAAGGCCCTCCACCACCTTTTTGCAGAAGTCATCGACAACTCAATGGATGAGGCTGTTGCGGGACACGCCACCTGGATCGATGTCTCTCTTGGTGCAGATGGCTATTTGAACATCACGGACAACGGCCGCGGCATCCCGGTCGATCCGCATCCGAAGTTCAAAGACAAGTCGGCTCTGGAAGTCATCATGACGACCCTGCACGCCGGCGGAAAATTTGACAGCAAAGTCTATGAAACGTCCGGCGGATTGCACGGCGTTGGCGTGTCTGTCGTTAATGCCCTGTCGGACGAACTGGTTGTGGAGGTGGCCCGAAGCCGCAAGCTCTATCGTCAGATCTTTCGTCGCGGTCATCCCCAAGGACCGTTGGAGCATATTGGCGACACGCAAAACCGCCGCGGCACAATGGTCCGCTTCAAACCGGACGAGATGATTTTCGGCAAGGGTGCGAAATTCCAGCCGGCACGCTTGCTCAAGATGGCGCGCTCGAAAGCCTATCTTTTTGGCGGCGTGGAAATCCGTTGGCACTGCGCTCCGGAGTTGCTTTCAGAAAAGGACGAAACCCCGGCGGAGGCTGTATTCCACTTCCCCGGCGGCTTGCGGGACTTTCTGAAAGAGCGCCTCGGCAAGGAACGGCCGGTTGTCGATGAGGTTTTTTCCGGCCGGACCGACAAGACCGGCAAACACGGGGCGGTCGAATGGGCCGTCAGCTGGTTCGCAGGGGATGGTTTCATTAACTCCTACTGCAACACGGTTCCTACCCCGGAAGGCGGAACCCACGAAGCGGGCTTCCGTTATGCCCTGCTGCGCGGTCTGAAAGCCTACGGCGAGCTGGTCAACAACAAGAAAGCTTCGATCATTACCGGCGATGATGTCATGACATCTGCTGGCGGGATGCTATCGGTCTTCATCCGGGAACCCGAGTTTGTCGGCCAGACCAAAGACAAACTGGCGACCAACGAAGCGACACGTGTTGCCGAGACGGCCGTTCGCGATGCCTTTGATCACTGGCTGACCGCCTCGCCCAATCAAGCCAACAAACTTCTGGAATGGGTAATCGACCGTGCCGAGGAACGCCTTCGGCGCCGCCAGGAAAAAGACGTTGCCCGCAAGACGGCCGTGCGCAAACTTCGTCTCCCCGGAAAGCTCGCGGATTGCTCGACCAGTCAGTCGGAAGGAACGGAACTCTTCATCGTTGAGGGGGACTCGGCGGGCGGCTCTGCAAAACAGGCGCGAAACCGCTCCAACCAGGCCATTTTACCGCTGCGCGGCAAGATCCTGAACGTCGCCAATGCAGGCCGCGACAAGCTGGTCGCCAATCAGCAGCTCGCGGACCTCATTCAAGCGCTCGGCTGCGGGACTCGCTCCAGCTACGCCGAAAAAGATCTGCGCTACGAAAGAATCGTCATCATGACTGATGCGGACGTGGACGGCGCGCACATCGCCTCTCTGTTGATCACGTTCTTCTATCGCGAGATGCCGGAACTGATACGCGGCGGTCATCTCTATCTTGCGGTGCCGCCGCTTTATCGCCTAAGCCAAGGCGGAAAGACGCTTTACGCACGCGACGACATGCACAAGGACGAACTCTTGGCGACCGTCTTCAAAGGCAAATCGAAGGTTGAAATCGGCCGCTTCAAGGGTCTTGGCGAAATGCTGCCGGCGCAGCTGAAGGAAACGACCATGGATCCGTCCAAACGGTCGCTTCTTAAGGTCCGCGTTGATGAGCTCGCAATTGCGGACACCAACGATACGGTCGAACGGCTCATGGGCAACAAACCTGAAGCTCGTTTCCGGTTCATCCAGGACAATGCGGAATTCGCCGACGACCTTGATATATAGCGCATTTCCGCATGGATCCCAATCAATTCAACAGGTTACCGGTTTGCCGGCAACTGGCGTTCATTTGTCTCAAATGCCGATGAAATCATGTGATGCTGAAGTTTTATGCGTATGATCACTCATAAAACACATTTAATCGCGCATGATTTATGTCCAACCATTAACTGAGTTGGCAAAACCACCAGAGAATTACTGAACATTTCTGATATTTAACCTCGCCAATGCATTGACTCACCAGCGAACAAATGTAGGGTGTGGCCAAATCGGCGAAGGGCGGTTCAAAACGAACCGCTGCCATCAAATCACATCATTCGGGCAAAGTGCTCCATGTCATTTAATACTCTCGGTCTTAGCGAGAAGGTCCTCGCTGCAGTTGATGCGGCAGGTTACAAAGATCCAACAGCTATCCAGGCGGGTGCCATACCTCAAGTTCTGGAACGGCGCGATGTCCTCGGCATTGCACAGACCGGGACCGGGAAGACTGCCAGCTTCACTTTGCCAATGCTGACCCTGCTTGAAAAAGGACGTGCCCGGGCCCGTATGCCGCGCACGCTGATCCTGGAGCCGACGCGCGAACTGGCCGCTCAGGTCCAGGAAAACTTCGAGAGATACGGCACGAACCACAAGCTGAACGTAGCCCTCTTGATTGGCGGCGTCTCCTTTGCCGAGCAGGACAAGAAACTCGATCGCGGTACCGACGTGCTGATCGCAACGCCTGGCCGCCTGCTGGATCATTTCGAGCGCGGCAAGCTGCTCCTCCAAGGCGTCGAAATCCTAGTGATCGATGAAGCTGACCGTATGCTCGACATGGGCTTCATTCCGGACATCGAGCGGATCTGCAAACTGATCCCGTTCACGCGGCAGACCCTGTTCTTCTCTGCAACGATGCCACCGGAAATTCAGCGGTTGACCGAAACGTTCTTGCAAAACCCTGCAAGGATCGAAGTGGCTCCTACCTCCTCGACGGCAGAAAATGTTACGCAGCAGCTGAAGGCTGCTGGCGGCAAAGATTACGATAAACGTGTCGCCTTGCGCGAACTTCTGGAAGGTGCTGAAGACCTTCAGAACGCGATTGTATTCTGTAACCGCAAGCGCGATATTTCAACGCTGTTCCGGTCGCTCGAGCGCCACGAGTATAATGTTGGCGCCCTGCATGGCGACATGGACCAGCGCACTCGCATGATGATGCTGGAAAACTTCCGGAAAGGCGCGATCAAGTTGCTCGTTGCAAGTGATGTAGCTGCCCGCGGCCTGGACATCCCGGAAGTCAGTCATGTCTTTCACTACGATGTTCCGATTAATGCGGAAGACTACGTTCACCGTATCGGTAGGACGGGACGCGCTGGCCGCAGCGGCACAGCATATACGCTTGTAACGGAAAGCGATCAGAAGTATTTGCGCGCGATCGAAGAGCTGACAAACCAGTCAATTGAATGGGTCGGCGAATCGATTGACTTTGAAGCTGCCGCAGCGGAACGCAAAGCCAAGCGCCGTTCCTCAAAAACTTCCAAGGCAGATTCCAGCAACGATAACGACGCAGCTCAGAGCAAACCAGCGCCGAAAAAACGGGGCCAGTCACGCCGGAAAACCGAAGAACCTGCCCCTGAATCTCCAGTTGAAGAAACACGCCCAACTAACCGAGTTCAAAAGATTTCTCAGAAACCAGCGAACAAGCCGCAAAAGCAGGACAATAACGCGCCAGCCTTCAGCGAAGGTGTGCATATTCCAGCGTTCCTGCTTCGGGACCCACGGGCGAAAAAAGCGTCCTGATCCCCAATTAATGGGAAACCTAATTATATATTTAACTCGTCCTTAAACGTTACGTCAGATTTTGGATGTCGGGAATTCGGGCCGTGTGGGGTGGCCACCGAAGAAGACTTGACTGAGAGAAGATTGATGTCGGATAAGGACGATCATATCAGGACCATCGGATACGGTGAGTCCGCGATCGGGTACATAAGGAAAAACACCTTACCCGCTTATCCGCGATCTTATGAACTCTGGTACACATATTCCGCCGGATACAATCAGGGCCTAAACCGGGCAATCAACGAAGCGGTAAAAGACAATGGCCGGATCAGCACCGATGAAATGCTGTCTCTCTATGGCCGGTTCTTATCCCCTACCCGATTGGGAGACCGGCTCGATGATGTTGGTTCGAAAGTCTCTCGCGAAGTCGAAGAAATAGTCGAGACCCTCAAGCTGAGCGCTGATGCGACCTCGGACTATGGTGCCGCACTAGAACAGGCCGGTATGAAGATTGCCGGCATCTCCGATCCCGATAAGTTGAAGCTTTATGTGACCCATTTGGTAAAATCGACCCAGAATGCGGTTGCCTCTAATCGGAAGCTGGAAAGCCAGCTGCTGGAATCAAAAAAGCACATTGAGAACCTGCAGTCCTCCCTTGAGGCGATCCGCTATGAGTCTCTGATAGATGAGCTGACAACCCTCAACAATCGCAAACACTTCGATAATTCGCTCGAGAAAGTTATACGGAACTCTATAGAGAGTGGCCGCGGGTTTGCGTTGTTGATGACGGATATCGATCATTTCAAGAAATTCAACGATACCTACGGTCACCAGACGGGCGATCAGGTTTTGCGCCTCGTGGCCTTGTCCGTGAAACAGAATATATCAAGCCAAGACGTCGCATGCAGATACGGCGGCGAAGAGTTCGCGATCATCCTGCCGCATGCAGCACTCGACGAAGCTGTTGAAGTGGCTGAAAAAATCCGGGCAGCTGTGATGGCCAAAGAACTTGTCAAACGTTCAACAGGCGAAAACCTTGGTCGCATTACAATTTCTGCCGGAGTTGCCGCCTACAATCCGGACGACAATGAGCACACCATTGTCTCGCGTGCTGATGAAGCAATGTATGCGGCCAAAAACGCTGGCCGTAACCTTGTGAAAACCGAAAACGATCTTGAAGTGAAAGAAAATCAGGAAAACGTCGCCTGACGGCTGATGATCTCCTGAAAATCTCTCTGGGACCTAATCTGCAGCGTCCAATCCCATCTGCCAGAAATCAGCTTCCAGTCGGCTTGCCTTTTCGAACATGGACAAAAGCCGCGCATACCGTGCTTCGGTCAGATAGACGTCCCCAGTCTCGTCAATCCAGTTGGCAAAACCCTTGGCCAGATCCTGATAGGCATCACTGCCATATTCCTCGATCCAGCGGCTGTAAGGATTGCCATCGGTGGCCGCTCCCGCATTCCTCAGCGCTGACCCGATTTCCGCGTAACCGATCACACATGGTGCGAGTGCCGCTTGCAGGTCCAGAAGATCGCCCGACATGCCCGCATCCAGAACAAAGCGCGTGTATGCCATAGTAGGCGTATTTTCTGGGGCACTTTCAATATCTTCGCGTGTCATGCCCCAGGAGCCACAAAGCTCCAGATGGAGGTCCAGTTCAACATCCAGGATGGCCTTAACGCCCTCCAGCGACTGGCGCATATCCCCAACGGTCGGGCTCTTGTAAATCCCGAGTGCGTAGGCACGCGCAAACTGGATCAGAAACAGATAGTCCTGAACCAGATAATGCTTGAAAGCGCTGAGCGGGAGATCCCCCTTGCCAAGCTGGCGAACGAACTCGTGGTCCACATAGGACGCCCACTGCGGGGCCGCATCGGCCTTCAGCCGCTCAAACAACTTCACGCTATCACCTGAGATATTGGAGTGTGGTCAATCAGTTCCGCGCATGTGCGCTGAGGTCCGCTGCCTGAAGAGACACGGATTCGCCGCAGCCGCAGGCGGACACTTCATTCGGGTTCTTGAAGACGAAGCCGGACCGGAACTTGGTCACTTCAAAGTCCATCTCCGTTCCGAGCAGGAACAGCACTGCGGACGGGTCGACAAAGATCTTTGCGCCTTTGTCTTCGATCACATCATCGCCGGGGCTCGCCTCTTCGACGAGATCCATGGCGTATTCCATGCCGGCGCAGCCGCCTTTTTTGATGCCGACACGCAAACCCAATGCTGGCTTGTCCGCGTTATCGACAAGCTCGCAGACCCGTTCGGCAGCGGCATCGGTCAGTGTCATGACCTGGAATTTTGAGGCAGAAGCCATTACGTCCTCTCAAGCAGTCTCAGGAGTTTAACCTGATATAGGAACTCAGCTTAAGGATACAAAGGAAAGAACTCAATACCAGTTGAGTGCGACCTTGGCCTCATCGGACATGCGATCCGGCGTCCAGGGCGGATCAAAGACCATGTCGACAGCCACCGGGCCAACACCGGCAACCGAGGCAACAGCGTTCTCAACCCAGCCCGGCATTTCACCGGCCACAGGGCAACCGGGCGCTGTGAGGGTCATATCGATGTTGATCGACCGGTCATCATCGATATCGACCTTGTAGATCAGGCCGAGTTCATAGATGTCACACGGAATTTCTGGATCGTAGACGGTTTTGAGAGCACCGATGATGTCCGTCGTCAGGCGGTCGAGTTCGGCCGGAGAGATCGCGCTTTGGGCGCTGACCTCAGCCTGGAGCTCTTCACCAGCTGCATTCGTGTCGATCGTGGTTGCGTTATCCATGTCCGTCGGTCCTTACCCGAAGAAGCTCTGCGCCTTTACGAGCGCTTCATACAGCGCGTCAACTTCATCGCGCGTATTGTACATTCCAAAACTTGCCCGGCATGTGGAGGTTACACCATATTTTGCCAAGAGGGGCTGAGCGCAATGTGTGCCCGCACGGACCGCCACGCCAGACCGATCAATGATCGTTGAGACATCATGAGCGTGGGCCCCCTCGATCTCAAATGAGATGATGGCCCCCTTCCCCGGTGCATCGCCGAAAATCCGGAGCGAGTTGATCTGGCGGAGTTTTTCATGTGCGTAGATTTTCAGATCTTCCTCATGGCGCGCAATGTTCTCGCGGCCAATGGAATCCATGTAGTCCAGCGCAGCACCAAGACCAATCGCCTGAACGATCGGCGGAGTGCCGGCCTCAAACCGGTGCGGCGGAGCGTTGTAGGTCGCATCATCCTCGGTCACATCGAGGATCATTTCGCCGCCGCCCTGGAACGGACGCAGCGCTTCCAGACGTTCCGGCTTGCCGTAGAGCACGCCAATGCCTGACGGGCCGTACACCTTGTGTCCTGTGAAAACGTAGTAGTCGCAACCAATGTCCTGAACATCGACCGGCATATGCACGGCTGCCTGACTGCCGTCCACGAGGACTTGAATGCCGCGCTCATGCGCGATTTCACAGATCTCCTTGACCGGAACCACGGTTCCAAGGACGTTGGACATATGCGTGATCGCGACAAGCTTGGTCCGGTCGGTCAACGCGTCCTTGAACGCGTCCAGATCAAACGAGCCATCCTCACGGACATAGACCCACTTCAGCTTTGCTCCGTGCCGCTCCCGGTGGAAGTGCCAGGGCACGATGTTGGAGTGGTGCTCCATGATCGACAGAACGATCTCATCGCCTTCTGCGAAGAATTTCCCGCCAAGCCCATAGGCAACGAGATTGATCGCTTCGGTGGTCGACTTGGTGAAAACAATATTGTCGACAGAACCAGCGTTCAGGAAACGGCGAACCTTTTCCCGCGCCGCTTCGAAGTTGTCAGTCGCCGTATTGGACAGGTAATGCAGGCCCCGGTGGACGTTGGCGTATTCATGGCTATACGCCTTGGTCACCGCATCGATCACCGCCTGAGGTTTTTGCGCCGAGGCGCCATTGTCGAGATAAACCAGCGGCTTTCCATAGACCTCGCGCGCAAGGATCGGGAAATCCTTGCGGATCGCCTCAACATCGTATGCCGTCGATATCATGGTCTCTTGTGCGGTTGCGACCGTCATGCGGCGCTGCTCCTTATTCCAAATTTCCTTTCCCGCAGAGATGCTTCATCACCCGGCGGAAAACAAGAGTGTGCGCGGATTTGCCCAACCCGCGCAACCACATCATCAGTGACCGGCAAGCCAGTCGCGGACCCGCTGTTCCAGACCTTCCGTCACATCATCCTCGCCATACTCTTCAATGGCTTCGGAGAGGAAGGCAAGAACGAGAAGTGTCTTGGCTTCGTCTTCCGGGATGCCGCGGGCACGGAGGTAGAACAGAAGATCTTCATCGATTTGGCCGCTGGTCGCACCATGGGCACACAGAACGTCATCAGCGAAGATTTCCAGCTCCGGCTTGTTCGCCATTTCCGCTGTTTCAGACAGAAGCAGCGCCTGGGTCATCATTTCGCCGTCGGTCTTCTGGGCATGCGGTGCCACATTGATCCGGCCCTGATAGACACCCCGTGCTTCGCCATCGAGCACAGTTTTAAAGAACTCGCGGCTGTTACAATGCGGTACGGCGTGATCGACGATCAGTGTCTGGTCGGCAAGATCAGAACCTCCCGCCATCGAAACACCGTAGATCTTGGCCTCGGAATTCTCACCTGTGAAGTTGATGAACTGCTGGTTCCGAACGAATTGCGGCCCTGCGATGAAGCCGAGAGACTTGAACTCAGCCTCGGCTCCAAGCGTTGCAATCGTCGTCAGAAGACGCGCAGCTTCGGTCTTTCCGGCAATCAACCGAGTTGCTGCAACAGATGCATTGTCTGCAACGTGATAGTCAAACACGGTGTTGATCTCACCGGCACCGGTGTCGCCTGAAAAGCTCTCCAGAACACGCAGCTTGGCGCCCTTGCCAACCGTGATCTTGTTGCGGACCACCTGTGCTCCGGTTGCAGTTGCCAGCTGAACCAGCTCAAGCGGTTTGGAGACTTCCGCGCCGTCCTTCACGGTGACAACCACACCGCCTTGAACAAAGGCCGTGTTGAGCGCAACCAAACCGTCATTCGGTCCGGTTTTAGGCGACTTCAGCAGCTGTGCGCCCTCGTCACCGGACAGTGCATCCGCGAGATTGGAGACTGTGACACCTTCTGCAGCAAGTGCATCAATGTCCGACAGCTCTGCAACAAAACTGCCGTTGGCCACAACGATCTTGAAACGATCCAGATCTCCGAAAGTCTCGGAGGCCTCCAGAACGCCTTTGACGGCGGCACTGTCAGCAGCGGTTGCCAGTGGTGCAGCAGACTTCATGAAGGCGCGCAGATCGGAGTATTTGTACTCCTCAACGCGGCGGTGCGGCAGGCCCTTGTTCTTGATCTGACCAAGCGCGGATTCGCGGAGGGCTGATACAGCAACGGAGCCTGAAAGTGCGCTCTTGGCCGCGTCGTATCGGTCGATCAGGTCACTTTCGGCCTGGGTGTTCCTGATGGGTGCATTTGCGTTCATGTCGCGGCTCCTATCAAGCGGCTGCGTTGATGATGTCAGCGTAACCGTTTTTCTCCAGTTCAAGCGCCAGGTTCTTGTCGCCTGTCTTCACGATCTTGCCTTTGGACAAGACGTGGACAACATCGGGGACAATGTGATCCAGCAGACGCTGATAGTGCGTGATCACGACCATGGCCCGGTCCGGACCGCGCAGCTTGTTGACGCCTTCGGAGACGATGCGCAGAGCATCAATGTCGAGGCCGGAATCGGTCTCGTCGAGCACGCACAGTTTCGGCTCCAGAAGAGACATTTGAAGGATTTCAGCACGCTTCTTCTCACCGCCGGAAAAACCAACGTTGAGCGGGCGCTTCAGCATGTCCATGGAGACGTTCAGGTGAGCCGCTGCTTCCTTGACACGCTTCATGAAGTCCGGAATGGACAGAGTGTCTTCGCCGCGCGCCTTCCGCTGCGCGTTCATCGCTGTCTTCAGGAATTCCATGGTCGCAACACCCGGTATTTCGATCGGGTACTGGAACGCCAGGAACATGCCGGCCGCCGCCCGCTCGTCCGGCTCCATGTCGAGCATGTTTTCACCGTTGAACAGGATCTCGCCTTCGGTGACTTCATAGTCGTCCTTGCCAGCCAGGATGTAGGACAGCGTGGACTTGCCGGAGCCGTTCGGGCCCATGATGGCGTGAACTTCACCGGCGTTGACGGTCAGGTCGATGCCGCGCAGGATTTCTGTCTCGTCTTCCGCGATGCGGGCGTGCAGGTTTTTGATCTCAAGCATTGAGATGGTCCTTGTCATTCAAAGGGCAGTCGTCGCCCAAACCAATTTTTCAGGCGGGCTTAGCCCACAGATCCTTCAAGGCTGATCGAGATCAGCTTTTGAGCTTCAACGGCAAATTCCATCGGCAGCTGCTGGATGACGTCCTTGACGAAGCCATTGACGATCAGCGCCACCGCTTCTTCTTCGTTCATCCCGCGTTGCAGGCAGTAAAACATCTGGTCGTCCGAAATCTTCGAGGTTGTGGCCTCGTGCTCGAACTGCGCCGTTGCGTTCTTGCTCTCGATATACGGCACCGTATGCGCACCGCAGTCCTGCCCGATCAGCAAGCTGTCACACTGGGTGAAGTTCCGGGCATTGGATGCCTTGCGGTGGGCTGAGATCAGACCACGGTAGGTGTTTTCCGACTTGCCGGCGGAAATGCCCTTGGAGATCACCCGGCTCGATGTGTTCTTGCCGAGGTGGATCATCTTGGTGCCGCTGTCGATCTGCTGGTGGCCGTTGGACACCGCAATGGAGTAGAACTCACCGCGGGAGTTGTCGCCGCGCAGAATGCAGGACGGGTACTTCCAGGTGATCGCAGAGCCGGTCTCGACCTGGGTCCAGGAGATCTTGGAGTTCTTGCCGCGGCAATCGCCCCGCTTGGTGACGAAGTTGTAGATGCCGCCCTTGCCGTCCTTGTCGCCCGGGAACCAGTTCTGAACTGTGGAGTACTTGATCTCCGCATCGTCCAACGCAATCAGTTCCACGACCGCCGCGTGCAGCTGGTTCTCATCGCGCTGCGGGGCCGTACAGCCTTCCAGATAGGAAACGTAGGAGCCCTTGTCGGCAATGATCAGCGTGCGCTCGAACTGACCTGTGTTCTGCTCGTTGATGCGGAAGTAGGTCGACAGCTCCATCGGGCAGCGCACGCCCTCCGGGATGTATACGAAGGATCCATCGGAGAAAACGGCCGAGTTCAGCGTCGCATAATAGTTGTCGGTCACCGGAACCACGGATCCGATGTATTTCTTCACAAGGTCCGGATACTCGCGCATCGCTTCGGAAATGGAGCAGAAAATGACGCCGGCCTTCTTCAGCTCCTCCTTGAAAGTCGTGACAACAGAAACTGAATCGAAGACAGCGTCGACAGCGACCCGGTTTTCAGGCGCAACACCTGCCAGGATCTCTTGTTCGCGCAGCGGAATACCGAGCTTCTCGTAGGTTTCAAGGAGTTCCGGATCAACTTCGTCCAGGCTCTTTGGTCCCTCGACGGACTTCGGCGCTGCCCAATAGTAAAGCTCGTCAAAGTCGATCTTCGGATAGGAGACGCGCGCCCAATCCGGCTCGTCCATCTGCTGGAAGCGGCGCAGAGCGTCAAGACGCCACTCCGTCATCCACTCGGGTTCGTCTTTTTTCGCCGACAGGAACCGGACGGTTTCCTCGGACAGACCCTTGGCACCCTTTTCCGACTCGATATCGGTTACAAAGCCGTATTTATACTGGTCAACATCGATGGCTTTCACCTGGTCGATGGTTTCCTGTACAGCTGGCATCGCTTGCCTCCATTATGCGGACGGACGTGTCCGCGTCTTTTGCATGTCCATGTGCCGCGAACCGCGGCCCAAGGTGTGATGGCGGTTGCCCGCCAGATTTCGTGCCTCACGCAGCCTTATTTCGTGCTTCCGGGTTCAGCCGGTCGACGATTTTCGGCCAGACCTCAAGAAAACGCTCGATTTCCTGTGTGCCCGTGTCCCAACCCATGCTGATCCTGAGTGCGCCCCGCGCCGTGTCTTCATCCACACCCATCGCGGTCAGAACATGCGACACGGAAACTTTTCCGGACGAGCAAGCAGACCCCGATGAAACAGATACGCGTTCCAAGTCAAAAGCGATCAGTGCGGTTTCAGCTGCAATGCCGGGAACGGCGAAACAAACAGTATTGACCAAGCGGTCGGTGCCCTCACCGAAGATAACCGTCTCCGGGCACACTGTCCGCAAGCCGTCTTCGAGTTTTTCCCTCAGAGCACTGAAATGGGATGTATCGGCCGCGTCCTCAAGGACCGCCTTCGCCGCGATGCCAAATCCGGCAATCGCCGAGACGTTTTCCGTACCGCCCCGGCGCCAGTTTTCCTGCCCGCCGCCCACCATAAGCGGGGCTGGAACACGGGCTGTGGACCGGACCACAACAGCGCCCATGCCTTGAGGGCCACCAAATTTGTGCGCGGACAGTGTGATAACGTCCGCGCCCCAGGCCTCAATGTCGATCGGCATCCGGCCAGCAGCCTGAACCGCGTCGACATGAAAAAAGTGACTGTATTTCGCAGCCAAAGCAGCAATATCTGAGAGCGGCTCGATGACTCCAGTCTCATTGTTTGCAGCCATCACCGAAATCAGGCTAGGCGCGGCGTCCTTGATCAAGTCTTCCAACGCACCAAGATCGACCACGCCGTGCGAATCAACTGGAACAACCGCTTGATCTATCGCCGGGAAACGCCCGCCGGTCACAACGGACGGGTGTTCGACCGCACTGCGGAACAACTTGTCGAGATAGAAGGGGGTACCCTGATCCTGCCACGCAGGCGCCAGCGCGGTCATGTTGGCTTCCGTGCCACCAGACACAAAGGTCACCGCTCGGGTCTTGGCACCGCACAGGCGGGCCACCGCTTCGCGAGCTTCTTCAATCCTGCCCCGTGCCTTCCGGCCGTGGGTATGAACGGAAGAGGCATTTCCTGCGTCCTGAAGCACAGTGATCATCGCATCACGCACGTCAGGGCGCATGGGCGCACCTGCGTTGTGATCGAGATAAACCGGTTCGGAGCGGCGGGACATGACACCTCTTCGGAGAGACTGGATACGTTTAGCTTCAAAAATCCGTACAATTTTCAAGCATCTGTTCGAAAAACTTGAAATTTTCCGCCGTGATGACGATAACAGCGACAACCGGTCGAACCGAGTGTTGCCATTTCCGCGGCAGCACGAACTTTCGAATAATTCTAAACAAGGTTCTAAAAACTTGGAGCTTGAGAGTCAAGTTTAGACTTACGGGAAACCACGTACAGAACCGAATTCACCGGCGGCCGTTCGGCCGCCGTCAAAACACAAGGATAAATCGCTTCATGCCTGAGGTGATCTTCAACGGTCCCGCCGGCCGGCTGGAAGGCCGGTTCCATCCCGCGAAAAAGCGCAACGCTCCCATCGCTCTGGTCCTGCACCTTCACCCCCAGTTCGGGGGCACGATGAACAATCAGATTGTTTATCAGATGTATTACATGTTTGCCCGGCGCGGTTTCGCGGTTCTGCGTTTCAATTTCCGCGGCGTTGGCCGTTCGCAAGGCACATTCGATCACGGACAAGGCGAGTTGTCTGATGCAGCAGCCGCGCTCGACTGGGTCCAGACCGTTCATCCAGATGCCCGCGCTTGCTGGATTGCCGGATTCTCGTTCGGCGCCTGGATCGGCATGCAGCTCTTGATGCGTCGCCCGGAAGTGGAAGGCTTCATTTCCGTGGCCCCGCCGGCGAACCTGCACGACTTCTCGTTCCTGGCCCCCTGCCCTTCCTCCGGCCTGATCATTCACGGCGAGCAGGACAAGGTGGTTCCGCAAAAGGACGTTCAGACGTTGGTCGACAAGCTGAAAACTCAGAAAGGCATCGTCATCGATCACCAGACGATCCCGGGCGCGAACCATTTCTTTGAAAACGACATGGACACGCTGATCGACAATTGCGGGGATTATGTCGATGGCCGCCTCGGCCTGACACCCACCGATTATGTCGACATCGACTGATTCCTGAGACAATCAGAAAATAAAAAACCCGCCAATCCGGCGGGTTTTTTGTTGCTGCGATACCAATCAAATTCGAGATTTACCCCTGAAACGGCTTGGCACGGGGGATACCGGGTCCGGTATCGACCCCATCGTCAGGACCTGCCAGAGGATCTTCGCCTTCTGCAACGACACCCTTGATCGGCGGACCGTCATAGTCCTCCGGCGGCGGTACCTTGGACGCTAGACGGCAGTCGGTCAGCCAGATGTCGTAGACCGGGTGCTCAACTGCATGAAGGCCCGGACTTGCCGCATACATCCAGCCGGAAAAGATCCGGCGGACCTCGTTGTTCAAGGTGATTTCATCGACCTGGACAAATCCGGTCGTCAGCGGCGACTCGGTTTGCGGGCGGGTGTGACAGACCCGCGGCGTCACCTGAAGAGCGCCAAATTGAACCGTTTCGCCAACATAGACGTCGAAGTTGATGATCCGGCCCGTGATCTTGTCGAGCCCCGAGAATACAGCCACCGGGTTTTCAATTTTTTCCGATTCCGCCTGCGCGAGCGCAGTCTGCGGCTGAAAAGCAAGCATCCCGAGCCCGAATGCCATTGCGGCAGGCTTTAAAACAGTTCGACCATCAAAAAACACGTGGGGCATCAGCTCCGACCAGATTCGCAATTTCAATCCTATCCCTGCCTGGGGACCGGGCGCTAGTGGATCGAATTCGACATTTGAAACCCATTTGCGGATGGGCACATTTTTCAAATGTCGAATGTAATAGATCCACTAGAAACATAGACTTGGCTAGTGGTTTTTAAGACACCCACATTTGCAAATATGAGTTTGTTGCACGGTGACGCAAATGTTGGTGTCAAACCACTGGCATTGAAATGCGGCCCGGACGCGGCAACAAGCGCATCCGGGCCGTCTATCAAGCAGATTGTACGGCCTCAATTAGCCGATTTCGGCAAGCCGGCTGAGGGCGATGTTGATCTTATCCAGCTTTTCCTTGGCTTCGCTTACCTTTTCCCGCTCGCCGGCAACCACTTCGTCCGGAGCCTTTTCGACAAACTTCGGGTTGGAGAGCTTCTTTTCGATCTTCGAAATATCGGCCTCCAGCTTGCCGGCATCCTTGGAAAGGCGCGCCTTTTCAGCAGCAAGATCGATCACCCCGGCCAAAGGCAGGCAGATCGTTGCTTCACCGATAATGATCTGCGCAGATCCAGCAGGAGCCGCATCTGCCATCGAGATGTGCTCGGCACGCGCCAGACGCTGGATCGCAGGCTCATGAGTCGCGATCCGGCTCCTTGATACGTCGTTTGCGCCGACAACAACCAGCTGGACTTTGGCTCCGGCCGGAATGTTCATTTCAGCACGAACCGAGCGGATTTCAGAGATCAAATCGACCAGCCAGTTGATTTCCCCGGCGGCCGACTCATCGCTGACAAGCGGCTTCGGCCACGCGCTCAGCATCAACAGCTCACCTGCTTTCTGGCCCTCGTCGCCAAGACGTTCCCAAAGCTCTTCGGTCAGGAACGGCATGAACGGATGCAGGACCTTTAGAATCTCGTCGATCGCCCAGGCAGCCGTTGCGCGTGTTTCGGCCTTGGCCGCCTCGTCGTCCCCGTTGAAGATCGGCTTGGCGAGTTCAAGGTACCAGTCGCAAAACGTGTTCCAGGTGAACCGGTAGATCCCGCCAGAGGCATCGTTGAACCGGTAGTCGTCCAGCGCCTGCGTGACTTCGGCAATACACTTGCCCATTTCGGTCGCGATCCAGCGATTGAGCGTATGACTCGCAGTCGACGGATCGAACCCTTCAACCCGGCCACAGCCGTTCATTTCAGCAAATCTGGCCGCGTTCCAGAGTTTGGTCGCAAAGCGCTGGCCACCTTCGGCTGCCTGATCTGACATGCGCAGTGTCCGGCGTCCCTGAACCTCCTGGCTGGCCAGAGCGTAGCGGGTCGCGTCCGCGCCATAACTCGCGATCATTTCCAATGGGTCGAGAACGTTGCCCAAAGACTTGGACATCTTTTTCCCGTTCTTATCGACCACGATCGAGTTGATGTAGACCGTGTGGAACGGCACCTCCTTCATGAAGTGGATGCCCTGCATCATCATCCGGGCAACCCAGAAGAAGATGATGTCGAAGCCGGTGATCAGAACGTCCGTCTTGTAGTAGCGCTCAAGTTCCGGTGTCTGATGCGGCCAGCCGAGCGTCGAAAACGGCCACAACGCGGACGAGAACCACGTGTCGAGCACGTCTTCATCGCGCATCAGGGTTTTGCCGCCTGACATTTCGACAGCTTCATCCTCGCTCATTGCGCAGTATTCGTTGCCGTCTTCATCATACCAGACCGGGATCTGGTGGCCCCACCAGAGCTGGCGCGAGATACACCAGGGCTGAATGTCGTTCAGCCAGTTGTAGTAGGTCTTGTCCCAGTTCCCCGGAACGAATTTTGTGTCCCCATCCTGAACGGCCTTCAGCGCCGGTTCCGCCAGCGTCTTAGCATCCACGAACCACTGGTCGGTCAGCATCGGCTCGATGACGACCTTTGAGCGGTCGCCAAACGGCTGCATGATCTTCTTGGATTCGACCATCGGCAACGCGGCCGGACCTTCTTCGTCCTCGCCAAGCTTGCGGATTTTCGCTTTTCCGGTCTCGTCCCACTCCGGCGCCTGCCCCTTCATCCAGGCAACGTCCGGATAATTGGCCGGGACCATAACGGCAAGCCCTTCCGCGGTGATTTGATCAATGACACGCTTGCGCGCCGCAAACCGGTCCAGACCGCGCAGCTCGTCGGGAACGATGTTGATTTCATCGATCTCGTTGATGGTCAATTGCGCGCCGTCGATGATCGCCTGCGCCTTCTGCGCTTCTTCGGTGTATGGCGCCCCGTCGGCCCGCATGGACCCTTGTGTGTCCATCAGCCGGTACATCGGGATCTTGCCGCGCAAGGCGACCTGATAGTCGTTAAAGTCATGCGCGCCGGTGATCTTCACCGCACCGGAGCCGAAATCGGGATCCGGATACTCATCGGTGATGATTGGAATCAGGCGGCGGTGTTCCTTCGGCCCGACCGGAATCTCACAGAGCTTGCCAATGATCGGCTTGTAACGCTCGTCCTTTGGGTGAACGGCGACGGCGCCGTCTCCAAGCATGGTTTCCGGGCGCGTGGTGGCAATGGAGATGTAGTCCCGCGTCTCGCACAGGGTGACGTTGCCGTCCTCATCCTTTTCGACATACTCATAAGTCTCCCCGCCGGCCAGCGGGTACTTGAAGTGCCACATGTGACCGTCAGTCTCGATATTCTCGACCTCAAGGTCGGAAATCGCCGTCTCAAACTTCGGATCCCAGTTGACCAGCCGCTTGGACCGGTAAATCAAGCCTTCCTTGTAGAGATCGACAAAAACCTTCAGCACAGCGTCCGACAGATTCGGCGACATGGTGAACTCGGTCCGGCTCCAGTCACAAGACGCACCAAGACGCTTCAACTGACCAAGAATCGTGCCTTCCGACTTGCGTTTCTGTTCCCAGACCCGCTCGATGAAGGCCTCACGCCCCATGTCGCGGCGCCCCGGCTTGTTGTCAGCGGCAAGCTCACGCTCGACAACCATTTGCGTTGCAATGCCCGCGTGGTCGGTGCCCGGCTGCCACAGAACGTCATAACCTTGCATGCGTTTCCAGCGGACAAGGATATCCTGCAGCGTGTTGTTCAGCGCATGGCCCATGTGCAGGGAGCCTGTCACATTCGGCGGCGGAATTACGATGGTAAAGGCATCGGCGCCGTCCTTGGCACCGGCTCCGGCCTTGAAGGCCTCCGCCTTTTCCCAGGTTTCGTAAATCCGCGGCTCAACGCTGGCCGCATCGTAGGTCTTATCCAGCATCAGGGTCACTCAATGGGGAAGTTGTCCAGAAAATCGTGAGTTCCCGTGTAAATCGGAAGCCGCCCCGCAAGTCAACTGCCTAAGAGAGATGGTTCGACGCTTCTATCCCTTCCAGGGCTGTAAACAATTGCGTTGGGCGATCCGGTTGACCTTCAAGATGAGGATCCAATGGCTCGTTACCCAAAGTTGCTTGCCCGGTTTCTCAGCTGGAATTAGGCTTTGAGTAGAAATTTCGTCGTCTAATCCGGCCTATGACACCTGCGCCAGCTGCGCACCGGAAAGGAGTTTCGAATGACGATACCCAAATGCGGTATCATCGGTTTGATGGCCACACTGTTTTTTGCAGGGACGGCTGCTGCTGACCAGCCAATCGAAATACGTCTGCCGCAGCTTGCGTCTATACCGGAGTACACGGTCCCCCTCCTGGAACTCGCCCTTTCCAAACAGGATCGCCCGTTCAAGATCGTATTGCCGGAGAACTCCAAAGACCTCACCGCCGTAGAGGTCATGGAAAAACTCACCGACCCGGCGAGTTCGGAGTTCAATCTCTATGCGGCGGGCACTTCAAAACACTACGAAGAGATTGCCCTGCCGATCCGCGTTCCACTGGTGCGTGGTCTGATTGGTGCCCGGATCAACGCGATCCCGAAAGGCAGCCAGAACAAGTTTTTACCGGTCAACACGGTGGGCGACCTAAAGGACATGACATTCCTTCAAGGTATCGACTGGGGAGACATCATTATCCTTGAAGGCTCGGGTTTGACAGTAAAAACCGCCCGGAAAAGCCAGCTTTATCCGATGATTGCCGCGGCGGATGCCGATGCATATCCGCGGGCTTCTGTTGAAATCCTGAGCGAGCGGATGGAATACGTCCAACTGGACTATGATATCGAGCAGGAAGTTGTCCTGATCTACGACCGGTTTCCCTTCTATTTCTTTACCGGCAAGCACAACGCGGAACTTGCGGAGATCATCGAAACGGGCCTGGTGACCGCGTATGAGGACGGCAGTTTCATTCAATACTTCAGAACCCACCCGATGATCCGGGAGATTTTCACGGAGTTAAATCTCGACAGCCGGCGGCCGATCCGTTTCGACAATCCCAATCTGACGGCGGAAACAGCTTCCCTTCCGGATTACTACTGGCATAAGTTTCCGGGCGAAGCCGAGTAATCTAGACCGCCTCGACAGTACGGATACCAAAGCCAGCACGAAAACTGTTCTCATGACCATCCGCCTCCGCGCGCACCATTTGCTATGCATGCTGACCTTCGCCGGAAAGGGCTACACACCTGCCTTCGTGGCGTCCTACAAAGCCATCGTAAAACGCCTCAATGACGGTGCGGCCATTGAACTGGTCGACGGTCCGGACGACATTTGTGTGCCCATGCTGAACGACAACACCTGTCACTGTTACAATGAAAGCGTGCGCGAGCGGGATCGACTGGCCGCACACAACATCGGGCTGCTGCTCTCCGGCAAACCGCTATCAATTGGCCCTCTCCGCCTCAGCGGCGAAGACATTTCCAGACTACGTTTGGCTTTTCAGGACGGAAGCATTCGGCAGGCATGTGCTGGGTGCGAGTGGTACGAGCTTTGTACAGGCATTGCCCAAACGAACTTCAGGGGCTGCCGTCTCCGGCCGCCCCAGTAATCTCATACATCCGAGTATCCTCAGGATCAGTCGCGCCGGCGGATCACTCGCTGGACTTCCTTCTTGACCATCTGCTCCACCATGGGCGGCAGGTTCTGGTCAAGCCACGCCTTGATCATCGGACGCAGCATGTCACGAACCATCTCTTCAATGGTCTGCGCTTTCGTGCTGATCAACATGTCAGAAAAATTGTCGAGCGCCGCATGAACCGCGTGCCCTGTCGCAGCGGATGTCAGGTAGTCTTCAGGTGCAACATCCGGCAGGTCATCCGGAATCGGCTTCGACTGGATCGCCGGCTCTTCCGGCTCGAACAGCGCCTCGGGTTCGGCTTCTGGCCCTGGCGGGGCCATGATGTCTTCCGCAGGCTCCGGGTCCGGTGCAAACGAAACGTCACCGTCCACATTGTCCAGGTCTTCTGCAAGTCCATCGACCATATCCAGATCGTCGGTGGATTCGACAGCAAGCTCTTCCGTTAGTTCGAGGACATCGTCGTCCCCCGCATCGCTTTCATCTTCCGCAGCGTCGGCCATCATGGCCGCAGCCATGTCATCCGCGCTTTCGTCTTCGGCAACATCGTCATCACCGTCCATATCGAACAGCTTGTCGAGGTCGTCTTGTGACATCTCGGAGGCATCACCCATATCATCCTCCGCCTTTGCTTCTACTGGGGTTTCGTCTGCTTGTTCATTGCCGGAGTCCGCGCTCTGGGAGTCTTCATCAGAAATGATCCGGCGTATCGATGCGAGGATCTCCTCCATCGACGGCTCTTCAGCCTTGCTCGCCTGTGACATGACGTCCCCCGTACTTGTTGGCTACTCTACGCTCCAACCAGAAGTCCCCCGGATGATTCGTTAATGAAATTATGCGGATCATCTGGAAACGCGCAAAGCAACCGCACGGCCTGAGATAG
This sequence comes from Roseibium alexandrii DFL-11, assembly GCF_000158095.2. Classification (NCBI taxonomy): domain Bacteria; kingdom Pseudomonadati; phylum Pseudomonadota; class Alphaproteobacteria; order Hyphomicrobiales; family Stappiaceae; genus Roseibium; species Roseibium alexandrii. Next base: position 1,064,542 of record NZ_CM011002.1, on the reverse strand, counting down.
GCTTTTCCCCTTTTAAGTCCACTTTTTGTAAACTTTTGGGTAATTGCAATCCGAATCGCTCTCTACAAACTCCAGAAACAAAGAAACCGGCCAAAGCCGGTTCCATTAGCGTCCTACTTCTAGCAAAGGGAGTAGCGGTTGTTCCTCAGCGCCCATCTGGCGTCCGCAGACCAATCCACTTGCCGCGGACGGACCTGTAATGCTGCTCGGGATTATAAACGTTGACGTTCAAGCTCAGGGACTCCGCGTCCAGCTGACCAACAGCCGCCACCAGCTGATATCCGCCAACGATCCGGTTCCGCTGGGCAGTCACAAGATTGGATTGCTGGATAACAAGTTCGCGCTGCGCATCCAGAACATCGAGCGTCGTCCGCTGGCCGACCCGCTGTTCCTCGATCACGCCTTCAAGAGCCAGCTGTTGTGCTTCAACAGCAGCACGCGCGGCAACGATAGACGCTTCAGCAGCCTGGAAGATGCCCCAAGCGGTGATCACGTTTGCGCGGACTTGATCGCGAGCGACATCCAGCTGTAGACGGGTCTGACCCAGCTCTTCCTTGGCCTGACGGACACGTGAATAAACGCCGCCGCCCTGATAAATCGGGATGCTCACATTGCCGAAGATCTGCGCTTCGTTGCTGAGATCGATCGTGTTTGAGGGGTTCCAATTCCGGCCGACACTCGCATCAACCGAGACAGTAGGCAGCAACTCCCCCTCGATGGTCTTCACATTGAAGATGGCAGCATCCACCAAGTGTTGCGCTTGCTGGATCAGAGGTTGTTTCTCTTCACTGGTCTGAAGCGCAACATCCAAAGACTTTGGCACCTGGCGTGTGATGGATGTGTCCGCCGAGAGGCTCTTCGGATCAACGCCGATCACCTGACGGTAAATCGCCCGGCTGGTGTTCAAATTGGCAAGCGCCGTGTTCAACGATGCCTGAGCTTCCGCGGCACGCGCTTCAGCCTGGGACACGTCGGTCCGGGTGCCCTCGCCCACATCAAACCGGTCGCGCGCTGCACGCACCTGTTCTTGAAGGAACGCCAAGTCACTACGCTGAAGCGAAACAAGCGCAGTATCGCGAATCACGTCGACATAGGCCGTCGCTGCACTGAGCAGCGTGTCCTGTTCGCTCGACATCAGGCTTTCGCGTTGGGCCCGGACAACAGCTTCGGCCTGACGGGTGGAATTGACCGTGCGAAAACCGCGGAAAACCGCCTGACTGAGGGTCAGCGAGATGGCAGCGTTGTTCCGATAGGCTTGCCGGCCGTTAAGAGAAGACCGAACACCACCAGCAGCCAGAGCAGCCGAAGCTGTAGGCCGCCAGCCGGCCAGTGCTTGCGGCACATTTTCATTAACACCGCGCAGCTGGGCCCGGGCAGCATTCAGGGTCGGATTATTCGCATAGGCGAGAGACAGCGCATCACGGATCGTGTCTGCACTGGCCGAGGACGCAATGAAGCCGGACAAGACGACGGCGGCAACCCCGCTCATCAGTCCTTTCGTTAGTGCCATTGCTTTCACCCTTGAACGACCAGACACTCTACACTCCTTCCGGATCACCCACGTACACTTAAAACCTGAGTAAACTCACCGGTGTCCATCTTCAACCGGTAGGGGCTCAGATTTAATGAAAATCTTCCAGTGCGGCTTATAGGCAACAGGCTCTAACGGAGCACACTGCATAACACAACACGTGAAACTGGCCGATCATGCCCGGTCTTCAGATCAGACCGGAAACAATTCTTTTTACAGACCTTTAGAAGGTAAACTCTGCGGCTTGAGCAAAACCGGGAAGCAGCGCTGCCGACGCATTGAAGGCAAACCGTCCGCTCACCACTTCGCCCGATTTCTGATACAGCTTGGCCACACCTGCTCCGCCTTGGCCTTCGATGACAACAAGGCGGCCGTCAGACTTCAACTGTTTCAGCAAAGCCTCGGACAGAACTTCAACCGCACCATCAATCAGTATAACGTCATATGGGCCTTCCGCAGCATACCCATCCACCAGCGGACCTTCCACGACGACCGCGTTTTCAGTTCCGAGATCAACGAGGAGATCCCCAGCATCGCGGGCCAAATCCGCGTTTTCTTCCAGGGCGACGACAGATGCCGCCAGCTTTGCCGCGACCGCCGTGCTGTAGCCGCTGCCGGCTCCAATCACGAGCACAATGTCGTCCGCACTGATCTGCGCCAGCTGGATCAGCTTTCCGAAGATATGCGGCTTCATCAAGTATCGGCCTGACCCGGAAGCACCAATGGGCAGATCTTCATCGATGTAGGCCACTGCCCGCTTCGATGCAGGAACGAACCGTTCGCGCGGAACCACCTCCATTGCATCCAGGATCTGGTGATCCGTCACATCGTTGGTACGCAACTGGTTGTCCACCATCTTGCGGCGGGACTGGTTAAAGTCCGTCATATCGGCCCTCGCTTGAATTGCCGGCGTCCCGGCACCTCTTCGGCTGGTTCCATACCGAGGCAAACCCGCCCTGACAAGCACCAGATGCGGCTCTATCACCAAACCCTTTGAATTCCGGGAGATTTTTTACCGCTGACAATCAGTCATACAGACCTTTCCACGGGTGTCCCAGTGGAAATGTTATCAGCCAATCAATCAGGACTTGACCTGCCGCGCCAAGTGTTTGATAAGGCGCGGCACACCACCGAGGGGCCCTGTGGCGGAGTGGTGACGCAGCGGATTGCAAATCCGTGTACACCGGTTCGATTCCGGTCGGGGCCTCCACTTTTCTTCGAAAATTTCATACTATCAAGCCGATCTCGGCAACCTGGCACCAGATCCGCGCGGCATCTGCCCTGGTGTTTTGAGTTTCGCCATCCGGTCAAGCTGAGCCCGCCGGAGCCACAAGAGGGCTCTCACCGCAAATATCGATGGTGCACTACGCAATAATTCGTGCTTGACCCCGCAAAGCCTGCTCCCGCAAGCTGTTTAGATGAAAGAGCCCAGCTTCAGCATCGGGATTGAGGAAGAATATCTTCTGGTCGACCGCGCCAGCCGCAATATCGCGAGCTCCCCGCCTACCGATTTGTTTTCTGCCTGCGAAACCGCGCTTGAAGGCCGAGTCAGCCCGGAGTTTCTTCAATGCCAGATCGAAGTTGGCACCCCGGTTTGCATGACGCTTGGCGAAGTGAAGGCAGAACTGGCTTATTTCCGCAAAACCATAGCCGATGAGGCCGCCCGACATGGCCTGGCACCCATTGCCGCCTCGACCCATCCCTTTGCGGAATGGACCGAGCAGCCACACACCGACAAGGAACGCTACAACGATCTTGCGAGGGTCATGCAGGTTGTCGCCAAGCGCCTCCTGATCTGCGGCATGCATGTTCATATCGGTATTGAAGATGCAGAGCTGCGCGTCGATCTTTTCAATCAGCTGACCTATTTCCTGCCCCACCTTCTGGCGCTGAGCACGTCTTCGCCTTTCTGGCGGGGCCGGAACACGGGACTGAAATCCTATCGGTTGTCGGTATTCAACGAGCTGCCCCGCACCGGATTGCCGCCGCGATTTGAGAGCCACGAAGACTACCGCCACACAATTGACATGCTGGTTCAAGCCGGCGTCATTGAGGATGCGACCAAGATCTGGTGGGACCTTCGACCCTCCGACCGGTTTCCAACCCTTGAAATGCGGGTGACGGATGTCTGCCCGTGCGTTGAGGATGCCGTTGCAATTGCAGCGCTCTTCCGGTGCCTGTGCCGGATGCTCTACCGCTTGCGGCGCGCTAATCAGGGGTGGCGGCACTATTCCAGGTTCCTGCTCGCGGAAAACCGCTGGCAGGCGCAGAGGCATGGCTCGGCCGCCAACCTGATCGACTTCGGCCAGAAGAAATCCATCGCGTTCAAGGATCTGGTCGACGAAATCAGCGAGCTGGTGGCGGCAGATGCTGCGTTTTTTGGCTGTGAAGCGGAGATCGCCCACATCCGGACGATTGCAGAGCGCGGTACATCAGCTGATCGTCAGCTGGCACTTGCAGGCGACATTACGGAAGACAGCCTGATCGACCGCACGAAACTGGAGGCCGTGGTGGATCAACTGGTCCATGAAACCCAGCATGGCCTTGCCGAAGCTCCTGCATCGGCCAAAGTTGGATGACGCTGATCTGATCTCCCGGAAATCGCAGCCCTAGCTCGGATCGTCCCTGGATGGCGGTGTTCCGTGGGCTTTAAGATGAAAAAAGTCACGCGATCCGGTCAGAACCAGGGCAAATTCATCAATTTCAGACACGACTGCATCTGCAGAGCGCGCAAGGCCCGACTTCGGTTTCATGCTTCGATGCGCCTCAATCAACGCCGCACGGGCACTTCCCAGTGATTGCAGTAACTTATCCCGGTCAAAGTCCAGTGGAGACCGGGTTCGCCTTGGGTGAGACATGGTCAATTTAATCCTGCGCACAGCTTGATGTTCTTATTTTGTTCTATTTTCAGCCAAGCGCCCCCGCGTGTCAACATGAAGCCTGGCTATTTTACATCATGCCAATACCGGTCCGGGATCGCACGGTGCCGGTCAGACAAAAAGGGATTCGCAATTTCCAGTACGGTCAGATCGTTCTGCCGAATATGACCCAAAGCCGTTTGAATCCGCGGATGTGTTTCAAAAAGCTGCATGAAGGCACCGGCCTCATAGGCCCGTTCTAGCCCGCGCTCGATCAATTCTGCCACGGCACGGTTGTCTTTTCGCACGTAGAAGAAAAACCCGAAGCGGTATTTCACAAGCAGATTGTTATCGACGGTGAGGTTTGGATAGATTTCATCGAAATTCGCTCTTTCGGCATGGGCTTCATGGACACCGAGATTGAACACATTCGTGCGGCCGACAGACAGCATCCGCCAGATGTTTTTCCATTCCGCCGGCAGAACCTTAAACCCGGCTGCCCTGAAAATATCCGTGTCCGGCCAGCCGAAGCCGGAGCCAATCACAGCATAGTCGCGAAACTCATCCAATGTCTTGATTTGCGCCAGCTGATCCAGCTGGTCCTTGCGGGTCACAAATATGCGGTGACCAAGCAGGCCGCGGCTCAAGGGGATGTCGATCTGCTCAAAACGTTTTTCGCGTTGCGGCGATCCGCCGCTGTAAAAAACATCAAAATTTGAGCGGCCTTGCTCAAACTCGATCAACACGCGTTCCTGCGTCGTATCACCGAGCGAAACCACCTCAAGGACGGCATCCTCTCCGGAATGTTCCAATGCGAGTTTCAGCAAGGAAACTTCGTAACGGTCATCACCATCATCGTAATGTTCGATCCCAAGCCGCACGATCTGCTGTGCTTGAACACCCGCACTTGCGGACATCCAGAGCATCAGGACAAAGACAAGCACTGCACGTGATCCGGGCATTGCGTCTCCCTTGACTGAAACCTACCATACAAAACACACACGAGAATTGGTAACTTGATCTGCAGACCTTGGCGACTTGGTCAAATCGACAATGTCTTTTTCCCACGCGCAAAACTGCAACCTTGTCTCACGTGCCGTTTCTAACGCAGCATAAGTCGTGATCCGCCTGTACTTTTATCATTGATATCCGCTAGATAGCAGCCTTGGACAACCATGCGGCTTGCGCATCACACAGGACTGACCGGGTCATGAAGCACGGCGGAGATTTGAGCGAAGCAATCGAGCGCTTTGGCGGGACACCTGACCAGTGGCTAGACTTGTCGACCGGCATCAATCCGCATGCCTATCCAGTCCCGGACCGGTTTTCCGATAAAGCGTGGACTTCCCTGCCCGCACAGTCTGCCCAGGATCAGCTTATTGGCGCTGCGCGACAGACCTATGCAGTGCCGGATCATCTTGGACTTGCCGCAGGGCCCGGCACCCAGCTGCTTTTGTCAGTGTTGCCGCAGCTTCTGCCCCAAGGCCCTGTTGCCCTGGCGGCCCCAACTTATACCAGCCATGCAGACGTGTGGACCCGGGACGGCCGCAAACCGGTCGAACTATCCAGTATTTACGCCCTGCCCGCCGATGCGAAAATCGTTCTGCTCGTCAATCCGAACAATCCCGACGGTCAACTTGTTGATGTCAAAAGTCTTCTGGAGATCGCCAGAACGTTGACGGAGCGCGGCGGGTACCTTGTGGTGGACGAAGCTTTTGCCGATGTCATGCCCGGTTCAAGCCTTCTGCCGCATATGGGCAATGAAAACATCCTGATCTTGCGTTCGTTCGGCAAGTTCTTTGGTCTGGCCGGCCTGCGTCTCGGTTTTTTGGCAGGACCAAAGCCGATGATCGCAAAGGTCTCAGCCCTTCTGGAAAGCTGGTGCCTCAGCGGCCCGGCTCTGGAACTCGGCACGGCCGCACTGAAAGACCAAGCCTGGCAAAAATCCATGACCCGCCAACTGGCCGACGAAATGGCCGATCTCACACTGGCGCTGCAACAGAACATGCTCAGCGTCTTTGGCGGCACCCCGCTATATGCGCTTGCCGGGACGAGATCTGCCGCCAAGCTGCATGACGCACTTGCCAAACAGCGGATCTGGACCCGGGTCTTCGACTACGCACCAACCTGGATCCGCTTCGGCCTGCCGGGTGGCGCTGAAAACCTGGCACGCCTGACCGACGCGCTTGCAGCGGTTCAAAAAGACCTCTAACCAGCACCCATGCTGCTTTATGAAAACGCGCTTTGGCTGCTACTCGCCGCCCTGATCCTCGACGGGATTGTCGGTGATCCGGACTGGCTTTGGCGTCGCCTGCCCCATCCAGTGGTCTGGATTGGCAAAGTTATTTCAGCACTTGATCAAGCACTGAACCGCAAAGACTGGCGCCCTCAGACCCGCCGGGTCGCCGGGATCGTGACCTTGTTGATCTTGTTGGTCGGGAGTATTGCGCTGGGCTTCCTCGTTCAGGAATTCGCAACCGCGATCCCTTTCGGTGAATTCCTGATCGTCGTTATTGCTGCAGTGTTGATCGCTCAAAAAAGCCTTTATGAGCACGTTGCAGCGGTGAGAATCGGCTTACTAAACAACGGCCTTGCCGGTGGCCAGCAGGCAGTCGCCATGATCGTTGGCCGGGATCCGAACTCCTTGGACGAAGCGGGTGTCTCCCGCGCTGCAATCGAATCCTGCGCCGAGAATTTTTCAGACGGCATTGTCGCGCCGGTTTTCTGGTTTGCCGTTCTGGGACTGCCGGGCCTGATAGCCTACAAAGCGGTGAACACAGCAGACAGCATGATCGGGCACAAGAACGAGATATATACTGATTTCGGCTGGGCATCGGCACGGTTTGATGACCTGATCAATCTTCCTGCCTCCCGATTGTCAGGTATGTTCCTGGCGCTAGCGGCGCCGCTTGCCGGCGGATCCGTCAGAAAAAGTTTTTCGGCCATGGTTCGGGATGCGAAACAGCATCGCTCCCCCAATGCCGGCTGGCCGGAAGCGGCAATGGCCGGTGCGCTCGGCTTGGCGTTGGCCGGTCAACGGACCTATCCTGGATACACGGTTGATGATCCATATATGAACGCAAACGGACGCCGGGACGCAACGGCTGATGACATCTCGCGCGGCCTCAAGGTTCTTGTCGGCGCGTATGGTATCGAAGCCGCGCTTGTTCTGCTTCTGGCTGTTCTTTTCTTGATTTGAGAGACAAACCCATGCTTCCCTTTTCTGCAGCCGCTGACCGCAACAAGGACGTCGTTCTGGAGACCTTGCGGCCAATCCTGGCGAACCGAACAAAGGTTCTGGAGATCGGCAGCGGCAACGGCCAGCACGCAGTTCACGTCACGAACGCCTTGCCGCATATCACATGGCAATGTAGCGATTTGCCGGACAACGTTCCGGGCATCGCTGAACGGCTGAAACAAGACGGCAATGACCGGACACCCGCTCCGATTGCCCTCGACGTCGCCTCGCCTCCATGGCCTCTGCCAGCACCGGACGGACCGGAGGCCTTCGATGCCATTTTTACAGCCAACACACTGCACATCATGTCATTTGAGCATGTGGAAGAGTTTTTCGCCCGTGCTGGCGAAGTCCTGTGCACACAGGACGGCGCTCTTTGCGTCTATGGACCACTCAAGTACGGCGGCGCCTTCACCACTGAAAGCAATGCCGCCTTTGATGTCCAGCTGAAAAGCTGGAACCCAGTGAGCGGCATCCGTGACTTTGAAGAACTCGACGCACTTGCCCAAAACACGGGCCTGACCTTCGCCGTAGATCACGCCATGCCTGCCAACAACCAGCTTGTGGTCTGGGAACGAGGCTAGTTTTCCCAGCAGTCACAACGGCCAGATGGTGGGGACTATTGCCCTAACGGCGGCCAATTTTCGTGGCAAGTGCGAGCTTTCGCTGTTTTTGATGTTCGCGCAAGAACACCAGAAGACCGCCGCCGACAATCAGACCAATTCCCCCAAAGACCACCGGCGCCGGCAATTCACCGAACATCAGCCAGCCCCAGAAAACGGCGAGCGGCAAACCAATATATTCAAACGGCGCAATCGTTGCCGCATCCGCGATTCTGTAAGCTTGCGACATGGTGTACCCAACGACACCGGAACAAAGCCCGAGCGCAACAAACCAATAGACATCCTCTTCCGGCGGCCAAACCCAGGCGCGCAGCAAGAACTGCAGGCTGGCGTTGTCGAAGCTGTCAGCGTAACGGCCATCCCCGGCGACCAGGAAAAACCCTATGGATACAATGAGGAATCCGGACTGCAAGTAAACAGCAAGGGCGGAGGCTTTGCTTGCAACACCCAGTTTCCGCGTCAAGACCTGCATCATGGCATAGGCCGCTGCGCCAATAACAGGCAGAATCAGAACCGCGCGCCCACCTTCAATCTGCAGATCGGTTTTCCAGGGCTGCATCATCAGGACGACTCCGCAGAAACCGATCCCGACTGCACCAAGCCGCCAGGGTCCAACCTTCTCGCCAAGTATGGGGATCGACAATAGCGTGATGAGCAGCGGCGCAACAAAAAACAGCGCTGTTGCATCGGCAAGTGGCACAACGGCGAGCGCGGTGAAAAAGCTCATGTTTGCAATCAGAACCATCACGCAACGGACGACATGCAAAATTGGCCGCCGTGTCTTCAGAATCGTCCAACCACCCTCGAAATGCACAAGAAACAGCATGAAAATGAGACCGATCAGGGACCGGACAAAAATCATCTGATGCAAGGGATATCCGCCCGACAACTGCTTGATCAGCATGTCGTTGACGGAAATTGCCGTCACGCCGGCAAGAACAAAGACAATCCCGGCAGCTGGTCTGGAAAGGGGCGTGGAAGATGAAAGCAGTCTCATTTATCCCGCCTACACGAGATGCGTGCGCCGCGCCAGCCCATCGGAACACATGTCGGGTATAAGCTTGCAATACTCGGCTGGATCACACTGCCGCTTAAAGTCGCCTCAGGCCTAGTATGAAGTTAGTAAATCGGCGTGTGCCAATCGTGAGAAACACTCCCATCCCCAGCGTAAACAATCCGTTGCCAAGTTCCGGGTTTGCCAGAACAGCCAAAGCCGATTGAGAGTCCATATAAGACTTGAACAAGACGGCGTTGAACAACGATTGCAGACCGCGAACTGTGAAGTAGAGACCAATCACAACTATCGCGATCTGCAGCATATTTTCAGATGGGATGTGATCCGGTTCTGCTTGCGGATCAGGTGTTTTCAGATCGCGTAGAACAAGTTGGGGAAAGAAGAACAGCAGACCAGCTATGAGCAGACCACCGCCGACAGCGCCAAAGGACACAATTTGCAGGGCTGGATCAGAATTTGCGGCGAAGAAAGCAAAACTCAACAAAGTGCTCAAATTGCTAACCAGAAGAAAAATGGCGAATAGTCGGACCTGAACGGTCCCAATGTATTCCATAAGAACTCCCTTAAAAAACGATCGCCGGACCTATCGGTTGTTTGCAATCTCCAAGATCACCTCAACATCCAGCACACGCTCCAAATGCTTCGCGAATTCATCAAGCACCGTGTCGATCTGGTGCTCGTAGGCAAGGTCGGATACCGCCCCGAAGCCTTTCAGATAGGTTTTCCGAAAACCATCATCGGTAAAGAGCCCATGCAAATAGGTTCCGGCAATACGGCCATCTGATGACTGCGCCCCGTCCAGTTTCGGCGTCCCGCCCGCATCACGGATGTGGAGATATGGCCGGGCGCAATCAGGCCCGGATGTGCGACCGATATGGATCTCGTATCCTTTGACACTGGCACCCGATGCCAGGTGCTTGCCCTCAGCCTCGACGAGCGATTTATCCGCCGTCAGTACCGTTTCGACATCAAGAAGCCCCAGCCCTTCGACAGTTCCGGCCGATCCCTCGATGCCATCAGGGTCGGAGATGGTTTTGCCGAGCATCTGATAACCGCCGCATATCCCGATAACATGGCCGCCCCGGCGCACATGAGCTGCCAAGTCAATGTGCCAGCCTTGTTTCCGGAAGAACGCCAGATCGCCGATGGTTGATTTGGATCCAGGCAGAAGGACGAGATCCGCATCTCCCGGCAAGGGCGTTCCGGGCTGGATCAACTCGAGAGAGACATCCGCTTCCATACGCAACGGGTCGAGATCATCGAAATTGGCAATCCGGGAAATCACCGGAATGACGATCTTGATCCCGCCCCTGCCCGCGCCGCTTGCAAGATCCAGCGCGTCTTCCGCAGGCAGTTTGTTGGCATCTGCAAACCACGGCACAACGCCCAGGCCCAGCCAGCCGGTGCGCTGGGCGATCTCGCGCATGCCGTCATCAAAGAGGCTCGGATCGCCGCGAAACCGGTTGATGAAAAACGCCTTGATGCGATCCTGCTCGGACGGCTCCAGCACTGCATGGGTACCCACCACCGAAGCAATGACACCGCCCCGGTCAATGTCAGCGCACAGGACAACAGGCAGGTCGGCTGCTTCCGCAAACCCCATGTTGGCGATGTCACCTGCGCGTAGGTTGATTTCGGCAGGGCTGCCCGCGCCTTCCACGATGACGAGATCGGCGTCTGACTGAAGTTTTGTAAAGCTCTCCAGAACCTTCGGCAAAAGCTCTGCTTTCTGCTTGCCATATTCGCGGGCGCGCATGGTGCCGAAGCGCTTTCCCTGAACGATAATTTGCGCGCCAGTATCCGTTTCGGGTTTCAAGAGAACCGGGTTCATGTGCACGGTCAGCGGTACGCGGCATCCCATCGCCTGCAAGGCTTGCGCCCGGCCGATCTCGCCGCCGTCGGAGGTGACAGCGGCATTGTTGGACATGTTCTGCGGCTTGAACGGGCGGACCGTCATGCCGCGATTGGCATAGAGGCGGCACAGCCCGGCAACAATCAGACTCTTGCCGACATTGGATCCGGTCCCCTGGATCATCAGAGCCGGTGTGCGGCGGCCAGTGCTGTTTGTCATCGGCTCACCGGCTCATCAACCGGCGGCGCGCCATATGGCCGGAATTCCTTCGGCACCGGGAGGTTGGCGAGTTTCAGCTCCAGAAGAAGCCGGATGGTCGGCCGCACCCCGAACAGGATCGAGCCGATCAGAAACAGCCAGGTTCCGGCATAAAGCAGGCTCTCGTAGAAAAAGAAGATACTGCCGATCACGAACATGAGCGCTGCGAGAAACTCAACTATTGTCCGGTAGAGTTCATACTTGCGCACGATCTCCGCATGGTCCGGAGACGCGCTGCGAAGGCTATGATCAAACAGCTTGCTCATTTCAAAGGCCCTTTTTGAAGCACCGGAAGGTCATGTCCAGCTGGGTTTTGGTCTCTCCGGTTTCAGCATATCCAAGGGATTTATAAAAGCGCTCCGCCGTGAGCGTGCTGGAAAGACAAGACTCATCCAGACCGCGGTCGCGAAACGTGTCTTCAAGCGCCCGCATCAAGGTTTTGCTCACCCCGGTCAAACGCGCATCCGGCAACACATACATCAAGGGAATGTGCCCCTTGGGTGTCCCCATTGCAAAGCCGAGAATGCGTTTGTCCTGATCCTGGACGACAAACGCTGCCCCCGGACCATCGATCCAGCTTTCCACATTCGGCGCGGTTTTGTTTTTCAGCCAGGCTTTATAGCGATCCGGATTGTCACCATGGTCAAGCCCGCAGAGCTCAATAATGGATGCGCGCAGCAGCAGCGTGATCTCGTGAGAGTCCGCGCTGCTGGCGCGTTCAACTGTGTAAGGCATCGCTCGGTCTTAGAACTCAATGCCTTCTTGCGGCTTTACGCCAGACCGGAACGGGTGCTTGACCTGCGTCATGTCCGTGACAAGGTCCGCGACTTCAAGCAGCTCATCCTTGGCGTTCCGTCCGGTGATGATCACGTGGACGTCTTCCGGCTTTTCATTCTTGAGGAAGTCAACGACCTCGTTGATGTCGAGATAGTCGTAGCGCAGCACGATGTTGAGTTCATCACACAGGATCAGCCGGAAGTCTCCGGAGCGGATCATGTCCTTGGCAGCGTCCCAGGCCTGTTGAGCCGCATCGATATCCCGCTGCCGGTCCTGGGTTTCCCAAGTAAATCCCTCACCCATGCGCTTGATCGTCACCAGATCGTGGAACCGCTCAAGCGCCATGCGTTCGCCAGTTTCGATCCGGCCTTTCACGAACTGGACAACGCCGACCTTGTGACCATGGCCAAGGGAACGGAAGACCATACCGAACCCGGCCGTCGACTTGCCCTTGCCCTTTCCGGTGTGAACGATCACCAATCCCTTTTCGATGGTCTTGGTCGCCATAATCTTGTCGCGCGCGGCCTTTTTCTTGCGCATCTTTTCCGCATGGCGCGCGTTGAGTTCGTCTTCCGTAAGCTCGGGTTTATCCGTATCGGCGGTCATGGTGTGTCTCCCGATTATTGTGTTTTGTTCAAATCATTCAGTGCAGCATGGGTCGAATTGCGGCGCGGTGTCCAGAGGCCACGATCAAGCGCCTCCTGAAACCGTGCCAGCATTTCCTGATAGCCTGCCGGATTCGCGTCCTGAAGAAAGTCGCGCACGACTTCATCGCCCAAATAGGCCTCGTAAAGCTGATCAAAATGGTGATCGCCGACAGCCCTGGTCGTTGCGGCAAACGCAAACAGATAGTCGAGCGTTGCCACCATTTCGAAAGCGCCTTTGTAGCCATGACGCATCACGCCCTTGATCCATTTCGGGTTGGCAGCCCGACCGCGCACGACACGGCCGATTTCCTCAGACAAGGAACGCACAACCGGGCGCTCGGGACGCGAGTGGTCGTTGTGATAGACTTTTGGCACGTCGCCTTTCAGGTGCTCAACCGTTGCCGCCAGACCACCCTCGAACTGATAATAATCATCGCTGTCGAGAAGGTCGTGCTCGCGGTTGTCCTGATTGTGCAAAACCGCATCAACGGAAGCCAGCCGCCCTTCAAGTTCGCCGCGCGCCTGATCACCCGACGCACCGCCGCCATAGGCATAGCCGCCCCAGGTCAGGAAAGCTTCGGCAAAGTCACCGCGTTCATCCCAGATCCCTTCGTCGATCAGCGCTTGAAGCCCAGCCCCATAGGCGCCGGGTTTTGAGCCAAACACCCGGAACCCGGCCCGGCGCTGGGCCTCATCTGGCGAAAGGCCTGCGGCAGCCAATTTCGCCTCTTCCTGTTTCATGCGCGCGGCAACGGGATTGGCATCCTCCGGCTCTTCCAGTTGACCGACTGCCCGCACAGCGCTGTCAAAAAGGTCCATCTGATGCGGGAAAGCATCCCGGAAAAAGCCGGACACTCGCAAGGTCACGTCAATTCGCGGGCGTCCGAGCTCCGACAATTTCAGGATTTCAAAGCCTGTAACGCGCCCTGACGCAGTTTCCCAGACCGGTTTGGCGCCGATCAGCGCCAGCGCCTGCGCAATATCATCGCCGCCCGTGCGCATGTTGGCCGTGCCCCAGCAGGTCAAAACCAACGACGCCGGCCACTCGCCTTCTTCCTGAAAATACCGCTCGGCCACCAGCGAGGCCGATTGTTGGCCGAGACGCCAGGCTGTTTCTGTCGGAACAGCCCGCACATCGACCGAGTAGAAGTTCTTACCCGTCGGCAAGACATCCGGCCGGCCACGAGACGGCGCGCCTGACGGGCCCGGTTTGACGAACCCGCCATTCAGCGCGGTCAAGACTGCGTCCAGCTCCGACTGTCCGGAACCGGTCACCGACGGGCGGATCCGTTCTTCGATTTCAGCCAGCACCGCCTGCACCGCCGGCCAGTCCAACGAAGTGACTATATCGCCCGCGACAATTCGTTGCGCGAGCAACTCAAGCCGCTCAACCGTATCGCCATTTGAGCGCCATGGCGCGTCAGAGACACTTGCAAGCACATCCGGCTTCGCTCCGGCCCAAGGTGCCGCAAAATCACAATTAAGCGGGTCAAACGCGGAAAACCCCAAGTCCTCTGAAAGCGCCCGCTGAAGACTGTTCTGCCGCGCCCCACCGCCACGCGGAACCCGCACAAGGGCCGACAGCAGGTCAGTCAGGAGGTTACCCTCCGGACTCTCGCCCAGAATATGCAGGCCGTCGCGGATCTGAAGTTCCTTCAGATCACACAAATGTGCATCAAGCCGGGCAAGACGGGTGTCTTCGTCCATCTCGTCGGTGATGCCGATATCCTTGTCGAGGCCGTGCCGGCTGGCCGCATCCAGGATGTCCCGGGTCAGCGCCTTGAGCCGCCGAGGATCGACACCGCTTGCGAGGTAATACTCATCCAGCAGGGTCTCCAGCTCCTCGGCAACGCCATGGCTTTCGGCCCGCGTGAGCGGCGGTGTCAGGTGGTCAACAATCACTGCGGATGTGCGCCGCTTCGCTTGCGCCCCCTCACCCGGATCATTGACGATAAACGGATAAATGTTCGGCATGGGGCCAAGCACGGCCTCCGGAAAGCAGCCTTCAGAGAGGGCGAGCGCCTTGCCAGGCAGCCATTCCAGATTTCCGTGCTTGCCGAGATGGATCACCGCATCAGTGCCAAACTCCCGGCGCAGCCAGATATAAAACGCGAAATAGTGGTGCGGCGGCACCAGATCCGGGTCGTGATAGGTCTCTTTGGGATCAATGTTGAAGCCACGTGCGGGCTGGATGCCGACGACCTGATTGCCGAACCGATGCAGCGCCAACCGGAACGTACCGTCGACTAGGTGCGGATCGTCTTCCGGGTTGCCCCATCGATCCTGAACAGCTGTACGGACCACTTCGGGCAGTTTGGCAAACTCGGCGGCATAAGTGGTAAGTGACAGCTGTTCATAGCACACCCTCTCCTGCCTCTGCGCAAGAGAATTGGTTACGCCGGACGTTAAAATGTCCATCAGGCCCGTCGACGTTTCCGGGGCATTTCCGACATCATATCCGGCCTGTTTCATAGCATTGAGCACAGAAACGCAGGAGGCTGGCGTATCGAGGCCGACCCCGTTGGCAAGACGGCCATCCTTGTTCGGATAGTTCGCCAGGATCAGCGCGGTCTTTTTGTCTTTTACAGCAACCCGTCCAAGGCGGGCCCAGTTGGCCGCCAAGTCGGCCACAAACCGCATGCGATCCTGCACAGGGGTGAATTTCACGGGCGTCGATTGCGTCTCTGGGTCAAATACACCCTCTTCCTTGAAAGACACGGCCCGGGTCAACAACCGCCCGTCGATTTCCGGCAACACCACATGCATCGCAAGGTCGCGGATTGACAGCCCCTGATCGCTCTCCTCCCAGCCCTCCCTCGATGAGGATGAGAACACGACCTGAAGAACAGGCTTGCCCCATTTATCGAGCGGTGTGGGCTGGTGCTCAATGCCGGCCTTGGAAACGGCAAATGCAGTGCCATTCAGTACGACATCCGGCTGCGCCCCTTCAAACAAGGCGTCCAGAACAGCAATCGATTCTGCTTCTTTGAGGCTGGAGACAAAGACCGGCAGCGCATTGACGCCGGCATCTGCGAGTACTGAGACCAAAGCATCGACAGGCGCGGTCTGGGACCCTTGCACCAGCGCCCGGTAAAAGGTGATCGCAGCGACGGGAGCTTTCGGGTCTGCCCAGGTTGATCTCACCGTTTCCAGACCCGGCGCGGTATGGCCAGGCAGGTAAATCCCGGCTCTTGGCAGAAGAACCGCATGCGCAGGCTCTTCGGTCTGCCCGATCAGGTGACCGGCAAACCGCAATGCGTTGGCGTAGTTCTCAGGCCCGCCCTCAATGAAGTAGCGCCACATCTGACGCACATCATCCGTGCTGCGCGTCGAATGGCTTGTGAGAGCTTCATCCCATTTGTCGTCACCGGGTATGACAACAAGATCGATACCGCTGGCGCGCGCCTCTTCAACAAACCGCCCCAACCCGTAGCGCCAATACTCAACACCTCCAAGAACGCGCAGGATTACGATCCGGGATCCGCGAACCGTCTGCTCTGCATAAAGATCAACCGAATACGGATGCGACAGTGCCATCAGGTTCGCAAGACGTAGGCTTGGGGCACCCGACCCTAAGCCTGACTGCGCCGCTGCCAGACTTCCAAGCTCGGTGTCGGCGGCGGACAAAAACAGGATGTCGGCAGGCTGCTGAGCGAGGTCGACAGCATCGCCCCCGTCGTCGATCCGGCGCGTCTGGCTTGCGAGAATGTGCATCTGGATGGTTTCTCGTTATTATGTCATCCCATGGCAGATCCATGAGATCCGTCGCTGTTTTTCAGTGAGAAAAGGCTTCCGTTGAATTGCAGGACACAGCCCGGCAACATCAGCATGTAACGGCGCCTGAAATCACTCAGCCGCTTCTGCAAGCCCCGATAGCGCCCCGCGAACAGCGCCCAAATCGAAACCTTTGAGCCCAATCACCACCAACTTGCCCGCACTCTCCGCACCTGATGCAAACCAGGTTTCAACCCTCGGACCGACAGCCTGAACCATGGCCGGCGCGGCCTTGCCATCCACCTGAACCGCCCCTTTGATCCGAAGAACACCTATCAATGCCATGGCCTGAAGCACCTGCGCTTCAGCTTCCTTCAGCGACGCAAAAACCGGCGCCTCGATCACATGGCTTTCAAAGTCATCGTGGTGGTGATGATCATGATGGTGGTCGTGGTCGTGATGATGATCATCGTGATCATGGTGATGGTCATCATCATGGTGGTGATGGTGATGTTCGTGACGGGAGGCCATGTCATCCTCAGCCGCTGAGCCGCGGCCAAGCAAAACCTCGATCGGCAAAGTGCCTTTTTCAGACGCAACGATATGCACGGCCGGGCGGACCTCAGCTGCAATTTTTGCCTGAACACCCGCAAGAATATCGCCCGCGACCAAATCGGCCTTGTTCAGCACCACAAGATCTGCACAGCGCAGTTGATCCTGGAAAAGCTCCTCAACCGGGCTTTCATGATCCAGCGCTTCATCCGCGGCGCGCTGGGCTTCCAGCGCGGCTTCATCCAAGGCGATCCGCCCCTCTGCAAGCGCAGCTGCGTCCAGAACCGTGACAACACCGTCCACAGTGACTTTTGGTTTTACCGATGGCCACGAAAAGGCCCGGACCAGCGGCTGCGGCAGGGCAAGACCGGATGTCTCTATTACGATATGCTCCGGCGGGTTTTCACGAGCCAGCAGCATTTCCATGGTGGGCAGAAAGTCATCGGCGACCGTGCAGCAAATGCAGCCATTGGTTAGCTCCACAACTTCTTCTGCCGAACAGCTCGGGTCCGCACAGCCGTTCACCAGCGATCCGTCAAATCCCATATCGCCGAATTCGTTGACGATAAGCGCGATCCGCTTGCCGCCGGCATTTTGCAACAGGTTGCGGATCAAGGTCGTTTTTCCCGCGCCAAGAAAACCGGTCACGATGGTTGCCGGGATTTTTTGACCCGGCCTAAGCGTTGAAGAAGTCACAATCCGATCTCCGGTTGATGCGAGGGTTTGAGAAGAAGCGGCTGTCCAGCAGCGACAAACACGACCTGATGGCACGCCGATGCGATATCCTGGTTCAAACGGCCTTGCGCGTCCCGGAACGACCGCGACAAGCGGTTCTC
Organism: Roseibium alexandrii DFL-11; assembly: GCF_000158095.2. Taxonomy (NCBI): domain Bacteria; kingdom Pseudomonadati; phylum Pseudomonadota; class Alphaproteobacteria; order Hyphomicrobiales; family Stappiaceae; genus Roseibium; species Roseibium alexandrii. Next base: position 1,046,641 of record NZ_CM011002.1, on the reverse strand, counting down.
CGGCACGATCCCCATGCCGACTTCGTTGGAGACAAACACACACGGCCCGGCAAGACCCTTGGTGGCTTCAATCAAGCGCGCCGTTTCCTCAGCTATGTCCTTGTCAGAAAACATCAGGTTGGACAGCCAAAGGGTCAGGCAGTCAACGAGGATAACCCGGTGCGCGGCACTTTCGCGGCTCAGCACCCCTGCGAGATCCAGCTGCTCTTCAATGGTAATCCAGTAAGATCCGCGTTGGTCCTTGTGAAGGGCAATACGGTCCGCCATCTCGTCATCGAAAGCGGCACCCGTTGCGACATACACCCTTTCCAGGCTGCTTCGAGCTGCAAGCCTTTCTGCAAAGGTGCTTTTTCCGGACCGGGCCCCGCCAAAAACGAGGGTAGACCGGCCATGGTCAGACTGCGTCACATGTGTCTCCCAGCCGTCCGCCCGACAGCCTTGCGGTTAAACTCTATCGACGGCCGGTCTCCTGGCTCGCGGTTCCTTGTGACCGGCACCCCTTCCCGGAAGCCTTGAGAACAACGCTCAGAGGTACCCAGTGGGTTTTGTGCCAGCACTCGCCGCTCACAGTTGCGGGGGCAGCTCCGGATCAATCATAAATGAAGACCTACCGGATTCCCGTTTCATCCGGGCCGGATCACTCCAGCACCAGAACCGTCTGTTTCCTTCCTAACCGGAACCAATCGACCACACAAGCAAGAGTGTTTACGGAGGTAAGTCTTCTTAGCCATATGTTTGACCGCAAATTGCCATTGCCAGTTGGAAAACGCAGCGTTTTGGGTTCCATCTTGGCGGCAACGCAGAACTATGACCGGCAAAGCGCTTCTGTTAAAAACCGATCGATACAACTAGGCATCTGAAAAATTTGTAGTTTTCCACATACCTGACGAAAAAATAACGATGGAATGAAAAAAACGCATTTCAGGGCTTGGCAAATGGATAAGGGCTGCGTTATACGCATCTCCATCGGCGGGGGCGGTGACGCACTGCCCCGGCACGGTGATCCCTGATAGCTCAGTTGGTAGAGCAAGCGACTGTTAATCGCTGGGTCGTAGGTTCGAGTCCTACTCAGGGAGCCACACTTTCTAATTGCACCCCAACAACCACCTTGACAAAAACGGCTGTTTTCCGCCAATAATTTCGCCCGAACTTTTTACTTCCGGTTGAAATCCCGTAATTTGGGGTAAGAACGGGGTAAATATTGGGGTAAATTTGGGGTAAGCGCGCCTCGCATATCTGATCGGCTCAATCATGAGCGAGTACAAACGATATGTCGTAAAACGAGGTGACTGGTATCACTTCCAACGCGCTGTACCTGCCGCTTATAAATGGGTTGACCGCCGCCGCTGGGTGCGCCAGGCCCTCAAAACCCGAGATTATGCCGAAGCCGTCGTTCGAGCGGGTGAAGTCAACCGGCGGGTTACGGCCTATTGGGCAAGCCTTGTCAAAAGCGGCAGCGCTCACAGCAATGACCGCTACCGCGCGGCGATCGATCTAGCGTCGGTTTTCGGCATTGAATACCGGCCCTTTTCCGAAGTGATACAACTGCCCGCCGCCGAATTTGTTCGACGAGCGAATATCTTGGCAAGAAATGATCCGGACAACCCGGCACACTTCAAAGCGATTTTTGGCACCGAAGACAAACCCCGGATCAAGATGGGTGCCCTGTTGGCGGAATATGAGAAGATCGCCAAGGACGAAACAACAGGGAAAAACGCCGATCAAATGCGGGTTTGGAGAAACCCCAAAAAACGGGCAATTGCCAACTGGATCAAGGTTGTCAGTGATTGTCACATTGACGAGATTTCCCAGTTTCACACGCTGGATTTCCGCGACTGGTGGTTGGAGCGGATCGAAGTTGACGGCCTGAAACCTTCCACGGCGAACAAAGACCTTACGCACCTCAACAAGATGCACCGCGTCGTGTGCAAGTTCCACCGGATCGATCATATCAAGCCCTTCCAGGACACCTACTTTTCCGAAGGGATTGAGGGCGAAAAATATCCGTTCTCGCGTGATTGGATCAAAAACAAGATCTTGCCGGGCATCGCGTCCATGAACGATGAAGCACGCGCGCTTCTGATGATCGTTGCCAGTACCGGCGCACGGCCATCGGAACCGGCCCGCGCACCTAATGAGAAGTTCCGCCTGGACGCGGACATTCCACATTTGATCATTGAGCCCGACGATAAGGTGAAGATCAAAACCAAATATTCAAAACGGATTGTGCCGTTGTGCGGTTCGGCCCTGGACGGCGCGCGGCTTTTGGTTGGGCTTAAAAAACGCCGCTATATGGCAAAAACATCATCCCTCTCGGCAGCGGTCAACAAGTACCTGTCCGATCACAATTTGCGCGAAACCCCGAACCACAGCTTCTACAGTTTGCGGCATACATTCCAGGATGGCTTGACGGCCCTGGACGTTCCCGACCGGATGCAAACTGAGCTCATGGGCCACAAGTTCGACCGGCCCGTTTATGGCACCGGCCCAACATTGGAACACAAGAAGACCGTGATCGAAAAACTGGCGTTTTACGGTTAGCGTGGGGGGGATGTTTCCACCAAAGTCGCAACCTGTGACCTGCGACCGGTCGACGGCCAGTCCCTACCGGGCGGAAGGGCTATTGGTGTTCAATACCGCCAGCCGGGTTCAAGGGTACCGGGCGCGGATCCGCTTGCCGTCCTATCTGATGTCTGCGGCGAATAAAGGCCTGGAGGACCCGGACCTTTTCCGCGCTCCGCACCAAGATCGGCTTGGGGCCGGAATGGGCGGGAAGCGGACATTCTTTGCGGAGGAAACAAATGTCGGCTCCAAAGACGGAGCGGTCGTGTGCAACTGCAGCTATTGCTGACGCAGCATTTGCTGCAGCCAGTTGTCTGCCGCACGTCGGAAGCTGCGAGATCAGTCACTCAAATGCGTCAGACTGCCCGAATCCGAAGTCGCACTTTCCATGTCACCTGCTCAAACAAGCTAGTCATAGGACAGACCAGAAGTTAGAACTGTGCACCAACGCAAGCTACGCCGGGCCGCCGCATGAAAGGTGGAGGATCGCATACGTTCGGCAAAAGGTGTTTTCAGAAAGCTTGGCAGCATTCCTACGTTCTATCGGCTGAGGCTATCAGACTGCCTGCCACTCTTACTGGCGTTGACCCCAAGAAGAATTCTTTTGACGTCACCCTTCGCGCGGTAGGAGAGAAGCAAGAGATAAGGAAAGCCAAACATGCCACCAAGAAAAATATTCAAGAAACCATACAAATACGCTTTCCCGCCAGCTCCCTCGCGCCAAACGATCCAGCAAGAGGACAAAACAAGATAGATTACGAAATCGAAGTTGAATTGGGAGCGCCAGTTCAACGCGACCAGATCGCGAATGGCCGTCACCGGCCACAGCCACCCGTGACCGACGATGGCGATGAGGGTCAGGGCGTAGATGCCCACTGTTGATGCAACAAGAAAAATCCGAAGTTTTGTCATGTGGTTGTTCTCTGTGTTTGAGAGAAGCAGGCGTCATCGCCGTTTTGCGAACTGCTCGCCTCTGTCGTTCACCGAACATGTTCTTGCCCTGAAAAGTCAGGCTGTTCGACTCCCGGGGTACATGAAGCGCGCAATCCGCGGCGTCAGCGACGGCATGTGATGTAGGTCATCAACAGGCAAAGTGGTGATTCAGATTTGCAAGCGGTTGGGGCCTCCCATCCCGATTCAGTAAGCTCGAAATCCACTCCAATCAACGGTATGATTACTCACTTGCCCAGTGCCTGAACGACAAGTTCGGCTGTTGCAAAACCGGAATCCTGCTGCTGCCCGGTGATCAGGTTTCCGTCGCGCACGGCAAACGGTTTCCACATTCCGGAGACAATAAAATTGGTGTCTTCCAGCTTGTTTGCTTCCTTTTCGATCCAGAAGGGTTGAAACGGTTGGCCGACGGCGGCCTCGACATACGTCTCTTCGCTGTCCGCGAATCCTGTCCACGTCTTACCTTTGGCAAGCAGGTCACCATTGGACAGCCGGGTTTTAAGCAGGATGCAAGTACCGTGGCACAGCAAGGCGACGATCTTTCCAGCCTCATAGGCGCGCGCCACGAACGCATGCAAGTCATCGTCGCCGATCATTGTCACCATAGGCGACCCGCCGCCCGCAACAAGGATCGCGTCATACGCTACCGGGTCAATCTCGTTGGTCGGTTTCGTTCCCTTCAACAGCGCTGCATGCTTTTCCGATTTCTTGAACCCGAGCGAGATCAGGTCATGCGCCGAATAGCCACTCTCATCTTCCGGATCCGACATGCCGTCGGGAACAAGATCGCCGCCGGCCGGTGAAGCAATATCGACATCGTAACCAGCCTCGACGAAAGTCCAATATGGATGGCTTAACTCGGAGAACCAGAAGCCGACAGGCCACCCGGTTACCGGTGAGGTGCCGGGGTTGCCGGCAATGATAAGCACCCTCTTTTTGCTTGGAAAATCAGCGGCATCAGACATGCGGTATTCCTTTCAAACTAAACGGTTTCTGATTTTGGATAAACAAATCTGGCAATGCGTGGCGTCAGCCATGGCATAACCACGTATGTCATCAGCGTGACCTGGATGCAGACCGTCAGCAGCAGGCGCAGCGGTTGCGGCCAATGCGGTGTTAGCGCGGTGATCGTAGTGCTGAGGATTAGGATCATTGTGAACACAACCGCAATCATGACCATTGCCATACGATGAGGGCTGGGCTGCGCCACCCTCGTGCCAAGCGGGGGATCAAACCAGAACTCGAGCCCGGTCATCCGTTCCAGTGTCGGGTCGGTGGCAAAGTGTTTGGACCCCTCGGCCAGCATCTTCGCCCGGTACTCGGAACGCTCGAACTCTTCCAGTTGGTCGATGCTGTCAAAGCGGAAGATCTGGCGATAGTGGCCGCCGGTTTTTTCGGGGCGATGAAATCCCACACCCAGATAACCGGGAAAATTCGCCTGGGCCCCCTCGGTCATCCGTTTCAACCAAGCCTCGTAAGCCTCTTCATGGCCCGGTTTGACGTATTGCCGAACAACGATGGTGACTGTGTCGCTCATGTCGCGCGCCTCAGGTTTTGGGGCTGGTCATCTGCCTTCGCCAGTCTGCGCCAACTGCCCAGAAACGGATAGGCTCGTGTTCTGGCGTCGCACTAGTGTTGGTCAACCCGGTGGTTCCTGTGAGTGGTGGCGCGGAACGACCGCAACAGATCCCCGATGCAGCCTTAGATATTGCGTGGAGGCGTATTGCGGCCGACCTGCACGGCCGGGCGCGCATTGAACCTCTCAAGGTATGCTGGGATGTTCCTTAGTTCAGTCCATCCAACGAGGTCCTTCGCCTCGTAGTTCTCCATCATCCCCAACCATGGCGCCAGCGCGATATCGGCGATGGAGTAGTCCTCTACGATCCATTCACGCCCCTCCAGTGCGTTTTCGACAACGTTGAGAAGTCGTTTCGCCTCGTTGACGTAGCGCTCGCGTGGCAAGGGATCCTGAACTTCAGTGCCTGCCAACTTCACAAAAAAACCGAGTTGGCCGAACATCGGGCCAATGCCGCCCATCTGAAACATCAGCCATTTTAGAACTTGGTACCTGCTTGCTTCCGTTGCGCCCAAAAGCTTATCCGTCTTCTCGGCAAGATAGATCAGGATTGCCCCAGACTCCCAAAGTGCGATCGGCGCACCATCCGGTCCATTCGGATCGATGATCGCAGGGATCTTGTTGTTCGGATTAAGAGACAGGAACGCTTCACTCTTGACATCGGCTTCGGCCAGCGTGACGCGGTGCGCCTCGTAGGGCAATCCGAGCTCCTCCAGTGCGATCGAGGCTTTCACGCCATTGGGTGTCGGGAAAGCGTAGAGTTGGATCACGCTGGGATCGCTGGGGGGCCAGCGGTTTGTAATTGGAAACTCGGATAGTGCAGACACTACGCACCTCGTCTCATTTGCATCGCGATCCGGCCCCGAACTACTCTCATTTTCAGCTGGGGTAGACAGCGGCGACAGAGCTGTCCAGAACCCATTCCAAGGCTTTCTCCTCATTGCCCGACAGCATTGAGGCCTTCAGATCTTCGGCGTTGGATGTCTCTGCGAGTCCCGCCTCCCATTGGTCGATATAGGCGCGGGTCGTACCGAAGATGGATGAATCACGCACCGCACCCGGACCTTCGTGCCCCGGCACGATGGTCCCGGCCCCTATGGCCTCGAGTTGATCAAGGCTAGCGCGCCACCGGGCCAGCCGTTCAGGTGTCGTGTTTTCCGCCATCCATTGATGCGTGTCGGAATACAGAAAGTCGCTGGCGATCAGTGTATCGAGTGCGGGAATGTGCACCGCCGTTAGCAGGTCCGTGTCGCCGTGCATCGGTTCAAGGACTTCGATCCGTTCGCCCTCGAGTATGATCGTATTGCTCGTCATCGGTGCGGGAACGACCACGCGGTCCGCGAAAGTTCCGGGTTCGGCACCTTGAGACATCGTGCTGAGCATCCAGCGAGCCGCTGCCGACAATTGAGATTGTATCAGCGGATGCGCAACCGGCTTCGCATCCGGGAAACGATCCATGATCGCGGCCAGCCCCAGGTGATGGTCTGGGTGAACGTGTGTGATGCAGATTGTCTCAAGCGTCTTTCCTGTCGCCGCTATGACATCCGCCAGTCTATTGGCGTTCGGCACTGTCAATTGCGCGTCAATCAACACGGCGCTTTCCTCGCCGACGATGATCGCACTATCCACAGCTGCCCCCCAGAGGTCGGCCGTAAAGATGTCCGCACGACCGTTCGCGGCTCGCGCAGGCCCAGCAAGAGTTGTCGCGGCGGTGGCCGCCGAAAGCGCCATGAAGGTTCGTCTATCTAGCAGTTGCATGGGTACCTCCTGAAAACGAAGCGTCGGGCGGATCAGAGTGAAGCACTCCGCCGAACCGATGGACTGTTAACTTTTGACTACCGCTCACCAGAATTAAGTGATAACGAATAATGCTAATGTCTGAATTAAGTAAATCCGAACTCCGGCGGTTGGATTTAACTCTGCTTTTGGTGTTCCTCGGTTTGCTGAAACACCGCAAGGCGATGGATGTGGCCCATGAACTGGGCCTGACGCAATCTGCGATCAGCCAGGCTTTGAAGCGATTGCGCGAGGTATTTGGGGATGAGTTATTCCTTCGCCGTCCGCACGGTATGGAGCCGACCGCCACAGCCCTAGCCCTGCAGGCCCCAATCGCCAACGCTGTCGAGACACTACGGCAGGCTCTTGGTGTCGCGCGCGCATTCGATCCGAGAACAGCGACAGGACAGGTGCGATTGGCGGCCATGCATGCCGAGCAAGCCGTGCTCATACCCGCCTTGGCGGCACGGCTTCGAAATACAGCTCCGGGGCTTGACCTCTCAGTAGTTCCGCGCGGCCGTAGAGAGGCAATGCAGTCATTGCAAGATGGCGAAGTTGATCTGGCGCTGGGTTTTTTCCGGAACGTGCCGAAGACCTGTCGGGCCGAGGTCCTCTACGAAGACACCTATCTTGTCGCCGGAAGTCCCCAGACATTGTCCTTAGAAACACCTCTCAATCTCGAGACCTATTGCGCGATGGATCATATCCTGACGTCGCCAAGTGCTCAGCTTCATGGTGTCGTGGACACTCACCTGGAAAAATTGGGACGGCAGCGCCGGGTCGTACTTGGGCTGCCCGCATTCGTGCCAGCGCTTGCAGCTGCGGCGGCATCCGATGCGCTAATAACCCTCCCGGCCCGCGTGGCTGAGGCCTTTGCGGGTCGCTTTGGCCTTGTCACCTGCAGACCGCCTCTGGACATCCCGTCCTTTCCAGTTTCGGTTGTCTGGCATCGCCGAAATGACTCTGATCCACAAACGCAGTGGATCAGATCGCAACTCAACCATTGCGATGCGTAGCGTCGAATACGCACGCGGTGAAACATTCAAACCTCTGCGTAAGCCAATTGGCGGGTACTCCGGTATCCCATGAGCATTGCTCCGAAGTACGCGTTCCGTGCTAGGCAATACCCGGCTTTGGAACTTTTCTGAATTTATTTTCGGAATTGGGGTAGAGGTTAGGCGCACCCAAACCCGCCTGGAGCGGGGTAGTCAAACATTTGGCGTTTTCTACGGCATGGAAGGCGGGACCATTGCTCACGCCAGCAAATCCATGAGGGTTATCGAATAGTCTTTGCGCAGCCACCAAAGCTGTGCGATTCTAAATATCGGCCATGGAGGATCACACCTGCTCCGCAGAATCAAAGCCAAAGCCGCTTCACATGTGCAAGTCTTAGGCGACTTGAATTCAGCCCTACAGAGTGCACCAAATCTGCGATCTGCTTACACAATTGATTGTCACTTTGTCTGTGACGGGCGAATTTCCAACACACTCTTCGCTGCACGGTGCTTGAAGGGCCGGCATTCCAAGACTTTGCAATTATGAGAATTGGGCAATCGCGGCGAAACCCATGCTGCGAGCGCGCACAGCAAAAATTCCAGGGGTCTCCTGTTGGCTCGGAGCAGACCTTTGCTGCGCCTGGTGCAAACGGCAGGTTTGGGCCATTTTCAACCAATTCTCGTCAGGGTCGGAGGCTAACGTTAGACGCGCTTGGCACGAATGGCCGTTTTGCAAAATAACAACCAGTCCAGCGAAATAGTTTTGCTTTCAATTTTTCCACATGGACATATTAGTTGCACAGCCTTTTCCGAATATCGGTTGGGTCTCGGGCCAGGCCTTGCCATCAAAACCAACCATGGTTCATCATCTGATCAAATGAAGAGGGCGCTCAGGTGGTAAAAATGGGGGGATAAGATGAGAGTTTTTTTCACAGGTGGCAGCGGCAAGGCGGGTAAATGGGCAATCCAATACTTGCAGGCGCAAGGCCACCATGTGGTGAACGTGGATCGAAGACCTTCTGGGCTTGACTGTCCGGAGTTGTTAATCGACCTTTGCGATGCGGGTCAGGTCATTGGTGCCATGTCCCAATTCGTTGAAGGCGCGGAACTGGATGCTGGCACCGGCGTGCCGACCTATGACGCCGTTGTGCACTTCGCGGCTATCCCCCGCGTTATGATTGGTACAGACGGCGAGTGCTTTCGGCAGAATACCTTGACCACCTATAACGTGATCGAGGCCGCAGTGAAGCTGGGCGTACACAAGGTAATCTTTGCAAGTTCTGAGACGACTTATGCCATTTGCTTTGCGGACGGAGAGTTAAAACCCGATTTCGTGCCGGTTGATGAGAGCCACCCAACGGTACCGCATGACAGCTATGCTATGTCGAAAGTCTGCAATGAGGTTACCGCGCGGTCTTTTCAGGCTCGTACAGGCGCCGACATTTATGGATTACGGATTAATAATGTAATTGAACCGCATGAATATGCCGAGATGTTCCCAGCTTTCATGGAAAACCCGGCTCTGCGTCGCCGTAACGTTTTTGCCTATATCGACGCCCGCGATTTGGGGCATATGGTCGACTGCTGCTTGAAAACAGATGGAATGGGATACCAAGTATTTAACGTATCGAACGACGATATGTCGGTTGGCATCACATCGGATCAAGTGATTGAGCAGTTCTATCACGGTGTAGAAGTGCGTTGCGAAATGGATGAGAACGAAACCTTTTTCTCAAACAAGAAAGCTAAGCGGATCGTCGGTTTTGAACCAAAGCACTCATGGCGGGATGCATTGAATTAGAGCATATCTTTTAGATCTTCGATGGTGCGCTGATATTTTCGCTTCATGGTGGTTCTCATTTTTTGCGATCTTACTCTGTTGCCACCGCAAACGCTAAAAAAGCTGCTGAGTTCCTCCTTATACTTCAAATATGGATGAAAAGGATTTTGTTCGACCGGCGTGGCAGCGCATCTGACAATTCATAGGTGTGTGCACCGGGAATGCCAAAAACGGTATCAACGTCATTGGCCACAATTGCATCGACCAAATGGTCTGTGTTGGACGTTTCCACGAGATTGCCTTTCGATCCGGTCAGGTCAGGGAGTTCGGTAAATAACTATCGGCTGGCGGTGATTGCATCTTCAAACCCGGTCTGGCTTGAGAGTTCTTGACGATAGGCTTCGATCAGATGGCCGATGTGGTCTTCCAGCAGTGCCGCCGCTAGGTCGGCATCGCCACGCTTGCAGGCATCGAGCAGTTCCACATGTTCGTCCAGTGAACGCTCGATATTGGCGTTCATGATAGTAAACAGGTGCGTGCGCAGCGCTATCAGCGGGCTGATGGTCCGCTTGTAAGCTGAGGCAATGGAGCGGTTGCAGCTCGCGCGCACGATTGTTTCGTGAAAACGCAGATCGCCCCGGGTGTAGTCAGTTGAACTGTTTACCCGCAGCGCTTCTTCCATTTCGTCCACGCAGGACTGCAATCCCGCTACCAGCTTGTCTTTGTTGCGGGCGATGGCCCGCCTGACCGACCCGGTTTCCAAAAGGGCGCGGTGTTCACAAATGTTGTCCACCTCTTTCAGGTCCGGCGTAAAGACGTAAGAGCCGCGCTTTGGCGAAATGTTGACAAGCCCTTCGGACTGCAGGATCGCGAGGGCGTCATGGACAGGAGATCTGCTGACGCCGAGCATGTCCGCCAGACGCTGCTCCGACAGTTTGTGACCCAGTGGCAGATCTCCTGTGGTAATCGCGTCGCGAATGCGGTTGGCGGTCACTTCCGTCAAAGAGGGCGCTGGAACAATCCTGTCAAAAATTTCTTTCATCCGTCCACCGTGCTGGTTCAGCTCAGCTTGAATCCTAACATGTTACATGGTATTTAGCAATAAATTCCAACATGTAACATGTTAGATGCTGGGATTGTGGCGTGTTTCAATGTGGAGTTTATACCTTGTTGGGGAGCCGTCTTTTAGAGGCAGAAAACGACGTTCTTTTGGAGCGTTTATCTGAGATTGTTGGTCCGGCAAACATCCTGGCCCTGTCCGGGGATATGGCTGCTTACACGGAAGACTGGACGGGTAAGTATCGCGGCGAGGCGCTGGCCGTTGTCCGTCCCGCCAGCACGGCGGAAGTCACCGAGGTTGTTGCCGCATGTGCTGCATCCGGCGTCGCCATCGTTCCCCAGGGCGGACGGACGGGCCTGTGCGGGGGTGGCGTTCCCGTGCCTGGAAAGCCCTCTGTCATCCTGTCCCTGACACGCATGACCAAGATCCGGTCGTTGGATGCCGCCGGGAGGACGGTGGTTGCGGAAGCAGGTGTTGTTCTTGAGACCTTGCAAGCCGAAGTGGCCAAGAGCGGTCTGGCGTTCCCGCTGAGTTTCGGGGCCAAGGGCAGCTGCACGATCGGCGGCAATCTTGCGACCAATGCCGGCGGGTCGAATGTCGTTCGATACGGCAACACGCGCGAGCTTTGCCTCGGGATTGAAGCTGTGCTTCCGGATGGATCCGTGATCAACGCCCTGACGGGACTGCGCAAGGACAATACCGGTTATGACTTCAAGGATCTTTTGATCGGCGCCGAAGGGACGCTGGGGGTCATTACGGCTGCGGTCTTCAAACTGTTTCCTGAGCCGACAGCGCGCGCTACGGCGTTTCTCTCTGTTGCAAGCTTGGATCAGGCAATTGAAGTCTTGAACAAGGTTCAGGATCGAACGGGCGGTGCGGTCGAGGCGTTTGAATACATGTCTCAGCCCGCGATCGACGTAATCTGCCGCGCTTTTCCCGATATCCGCCCGCCGCTTGAGGGGACAGTGGAAACAGGCGTGCTGCTGGAAGTCGCCTCGATTCGTCCGGCAGACGGCCGTGTTCTCCAAGATGGCTCGATCGGTCTGCAGAACGACCTGATGGAAATTCTGGCAGAACTGATGGAAGCGGAGTTCATCGTGGACGCGATGCTGGCGCAATCGGAACGACAGCGTGGCGAGCTGTGGCGCATGCGCGAGTCGGTTCTAGAGTCCATCACGGCAAATGGTCCCGCACACATACTCGATATTTCCCTGCCACTGGCAAACGTCGCGACATTTGTGACCGAAATGGACCAGGAAGCGCACAGCCTTGGGTTCCAACCGCTGACCATAGGGCATCTCGGGGATGGCAATCTGCATTATGCGCTCGCGGCAGCTCCTAGCTATGATTGGTCGGGCTTGCCATTGGAAACGGCCAAAGAGGTGGCCTTCGCTCTTCTGACGCGCTTGAACGGATCCTTCAGCGCAGAGCACGGCATCGGTCAGAGCAAGCTGCCCGTCATGACGAAATTGAAAGAGCCGGCGCAGCTGGCGGCCATGCGTGCGATCAAGACAGCTCTTGACCCGAACAACATAATGAACCCCGGCAAACTCATACCATTAAAGTAACCTGCAGACGACACAGAAAAACGGACAGGTCTACTTGGAGTAAGACGATGGTGCTGACGAAACTCATAAAGGGATTTCTTGCCGCGGCCGTAGTGGCTGCTGCTTCGCCTGCGTTGGCCCAGTCATTCGAGGGTTGTCCCTCAGGACCCATTCTGGAGAAGTTTGTCGAATTCGGGAAAACCGGACAGATGCCGCCGGAACTGCGCAAATGGCTAGGTTCGAAACATCGCAGCCGGCAATCGGTCTACTCGCAAACATATGAGCGTGGCACAGCTCTACAATAACCAAAAAATAGCATTGAGCCGCCGCCTGAAAACGAAAGTGCTTAAGATCTTTGACATTACCACCCGCTTCCAATCAGCGGGGATCAACAGGCCTAAGGCTACGATAGGCGGTTCCGCACATGTCTCCGCCTCTCTTCAAGGGGAAGGCCCCATACATCAGCAGAAGCGACACATCTGAAGATTACTATATTAACTCAATAAGCCTGAAATCAATGACATTGGGCCTATATGAGAATTATCGGAACACATCATTCATTGATAAAATCCACATATTGAAATCTATTTTTCTGCAGCTACTTTCGGCGATAGAATACTAATATCGAAAGAAAAACTGATATGCGGCCTATCGCATTTTTCCTATCATCTTTATTTATTTTTTTGATGACTTATTCTGTCAAAGCCGCGGATTGTAATATCGATAAGCTATGGCGGGTCAGCTTTGGTTTGACCCCTGGAATTACCGAGCCCGGCAAGAAGAGCCCCATGGTAAATTTCGTAAGCGAGTTGGCTGATGACATTGGCGTCAAACTGACCTACGAAATAACACCGTTCAGACGGTCAATAATAAGCGTATCGGTTGGGCGCGCAGATATGCATCTGCCAATGCTTCAGGCCGATGATAGAGCGTTTATTGATGAAAATCTTATGTACTCGGAGGCAACCTTTTTCGAGGTACCATTCTATGTGTACACGAGTTCAGAGAGGAATTCCCTAGACTCAGACTATGAAGACGAGCTTAAGACTATTGAGACTGAAGCTAAACATGCGCATTTCTTTCCTTTTCCAGTCATTGAAAGCGATTGCATAGAATGTTCTTTAAGAAAACTCATGCTCGGTCGAATAGATGCGTTTATTTATGCTGAGCAGACGACTGAGAAAACAATCAAGAAACTTGGTCTTGAAGCCCGTATCCGCCGCGAGTTTTACAGAGCTTTTCCGGCCAAGGCAGTAATCAGAAGAAACGAATGCGGTGAGAAGCTAGATCAAATACTAAGTAAACTTGTTCCCTCCAAACGCAGCAACGCTATCCATCCAGCTTTCAGGCCCAAAGCGAACTCTTCTGTAGAATCGAACTAGCCGAAGCTCCGCCAGGGCGGCAACGAACGCTTCGCCTTTTCCCGTTCTGGAGATCTCACAGCCATAAAGAAGAATGTCTGCGGTTTCGCTCAGGGCCCGGTTGAGGACCATCAATGCGTCTGAGTGTTTGTGCAGCGTCTCACGCGACAAGACATCTGTGCCCAGCACCAGTACGCCATCCTGGCCATGAGAACCGATGTGCACTTTTTCGACGGCACTTGGGCCGACAAACTAATCGGCGAGCTGCTGAAACCCGCCGCACCTCCCATCGATCAGAAGCACATCTGCCGGACGGTCGATCCCTGCGAGCAGGTCCTGTTATCCGTCAACCGCAGTGTCAAAAACGTAAACAACGCCGCTGTGACGAGCCGGGACGGTGGGGACATTGGGCATAATGGGCTGATCCTGAGTATAGCAATCACAGTTGCTTCACCAAAGCGCAATAATTTAAAATAAAAGTACTGAAAATTCTTAACGTTTTCAGAATTAACGATAAAATTCGGCAAACCCAACAGTCTAGTGACTCAAATTTTATTTGGCACTCTCCGGCTTTCCCCAAAGGAAATTCGCCCTGGGTTTCATCGTCATTTTTCAAACCGGTTTGATCCAAATGTCCCCTCGGACTCTTTGGCGGGGGCGGCAAAAAAAGGCACGAAGTGGACCCTCGATGCGCTTGGAGCAAATGGCCGTTTTGGAGCCGGTTTTGCCACACTGTCCCACTGTCACGCCCCCGGGAGGCGACCCACATCGGTCATGGACGGGCGATGTCGCTGTAGCCCGCTTGATACTCGTAGGCCTCTTTACACCGTCAGGCCTGGCCCGGTCAGATGGCGGTTGATAAGCGCTTCTCGGCGCCCTTCTACTTATAGGCAAGCACAAGCGCAACGCCCAAAAACCCGACCAGACTGACGAGCAGTGTCGCGGATCTGAGGACCGCGTCCCGCACAACTCCTGTGGCAGCCGCACACCTGCGCCAAACCGGAAATTCCTCAAGACGGTCCGGCAAATAGCATCTCCTCACCCACTGATCGACGCCGCCGGGCCGAAGGTTGCACCCAGATCCCCTCCCAGCCCTTACCTCCGATGATGACCCACCGTTTGTCACGCGCTTTTTGGAACGTTATCCACTCATGGAAACCCGATCAGGCTTCTCTAACCTGTTTAATTGGAGGCGGGACGGAACCCGGCACCTGTGTTGAGATGCGTGTCGGCGCCGTCCACACGGTCGGTGTTCTGACAACTCTCGATCCGGAAACCGCCCTCCCTCTGCCTGTGTGCGACTATGGTGATGACGGCGGTACGTTGGCCTGCGATGATACCGTGTTCATCGGTCTGGCCGTCGAGTGTCGAGACGGTGTGAACGACCTCAACGTCATCACCCAAAGGGCGGGATTTCAGAGCGACGATTTCAACGCGGGCTTTCTGAAATATCTTACGGAAGCCATAGTCATGGGCCTTGCGAATTTGGCGCCGCGTCGTCCACCAGAGACCCACGACGTTCACAAAGTCTGCGTCCTCAACGAACAGACCGGCCAATCGGTCCAGGTCCTGAGCGTTCCAAGCTTCAAAAAAGGCGCGGGTTATCTCCTCGCCGGTCTCGTAGCGTTGAGTCATCCTGCGATCTCCTTCATTGCCAGGAAAGCCAGCTCTTCTGACGTACTGTCGCGGCCGAGGATTGAGTTCCGGTGCGGGAAACGGCCGAAACGCGTCACGATTTCAAGGTGATGACGTGCATGAGCCACGCCTGGCTCGGGGCCGTGCGTCTGGAAGAGCTCAAGGCTCCTGCGTTGATCTTCGATATCTTCGCTGTGCATGAACGGCACGTAGAGGAAAATGCGCCAATCATGGGGGCGATAGGTCTTCAGCCAAAGGTCGTCGCCCATACGAAGCGCATGTTTCGCAAGCAAGAGACAAGCGTTGTCATTGCCGTAGGCGGCTGCATTTCCGCGATGGATGTTGCGGCTGAATTGGTCAAGTACGATGATAAGGGCCAGGCGCCCCTCGATGGTTTCTGTCCAATGCTCAAGCTTGCTGTTCGCCGCGGCGTGTAATGTGGATCTGAAACGGTTTTTAACATCGGCATCAAACGCCTTGTCAACCTCGAACCAATTGAGAGCCGCGCCTTTTGCGAACCAAAAGTGCAGCACATCTTGGATACTAACGGTCATTGGATCGTCCTCACGCTAGTGCGCAGGCGGCTTGGACGCCGCCGCGCTTGCGTCGATGTCTCAGTTTTCGCCCCACCCGGCAGTGTGCAGGTAGGTTTCAAAATCAGTTATGTCGCCAAGCCACTGACGTAGGTTATAAGGACTGCCATCCATGCCGAGTTCGTCGAAGGACTTGAACATCAGCATCAGTTCTTCGCCCATAGCCTTCCCGGCCTCGACGTAACTGATCTGATCGTACGCAACATCTTGGCCCATCACACGCCCAAGCGAGGCAGCGACCTCGTGCATGGTCGAGATATCACCGGTGATCGGAGACGCCTTGTTCGCCCAGAAACCGGGTTGCTCGAACGCGAGCGCGACCATGCGACCAATGTCGTCACAGGCGATTTGCGCATAAGGCATGTCGGGGCGCATCGGGTAATAGATCGCACCGGTTTTGGCGATGCTCTCCCGCTCCCATTCCCAGTTGTCCATGAATGCGGCCGGCCGGAACACCGTCCAGGGTTTGCCGCAAGCGCGGACCGCCATCTCCAGGGTCCACTTGCTTTCAAGGTGCGGAACACCGGTGTTGCGGTCCATTGTGGATGCGCCGGTATAGACAACATGGTCGATGTTGGACGCTGCTGCGGCAGCAATCAGGTTCATTCCCTGGCGTTCTTCCGCATCGACACCCGCTTCCAGAAAATCCTGTACCGAGTAGAGACCAGCAGCGTCACTCAGGGCCACATCCAGCGACGCCCGGTCTTCCAGGTCACCCTTCACGATTTCGGCTCCTGATTCTGCAAGGGCAAGGGCTGCGGGCTTATTCGGGTTCCGCGTAAGAGCCCGCACTTTATGGCCATGCGCCAGCAGATGCTTTGCAACGGCACCGCCTTGCTTGCCGGTGGCACCAGTAACAACAATTGGACGATCATAGACTTTTGGGGATGAGAACATGGGCACAATCACTCCGGATAAGTTGGTGGTACCGGAAAGATGTATTGTTACTCATGTGTTGAGTAGGTCGCGATATGAGCATGTTATGCTCATAAAAGTGACATTACTGCGGCCGTCCATCACCTGCGAATTGCTGCAAGAATCGCCTGAACTTTAGAGCTTCTGTGAAGGTCCATGTGGGTGACTGCCCAGACCGTCTCGTTCCACGAATGCTCTCGTTCACAAATCTGTACGCAGCCGTTCGCTTCGGCTGTCGCGCGCGGCAAAAAGCCGACACCAATTCCCGCTTTAACAGCTTCAAAGGAAGTCGCCACATTGTTGCATCGGATATGAACCCGATCCGATGGAACATTCGCATCCAGCCAATCGAAGTAAGGTGGGCGCGGGCAACTGTCGTCTGGCCCGACATATATATGGTTGGCGAACTCCCCGGATTTTAGCGGGTGTCCGCGTTTTTGAAGGTATTGCGGTGCTGCATAAAGGCCCATCTCTAGTTTCAGGGCCGGGATAACAACGTTATCCGGGTGATCGGGTTTTGGTCCGATACGGAACGCAAGCGTGGCTTCTCCGTATTCCAGCTTAAGGACCCGGTCACTGCTGACAAGGTTTACGTTCAAACTGGGATGACGGGCTCGGACATCGGCGATCATAGGCAGGATGAAAGGAACCAAGACGTCGAGTGCTGTGATGATGACCGTTCCCTCAAGCTCGTCGGAAGCACCGCGGGCCAATCGTTTGAGCTCACCGAACTGTGCATAGGTTGCATCAGCAATCCTGAGGAGTTCATACCCGAGTTCTGTCGGAGTGAACCCACGGGCATGACGCTGAAACAACTTGGCGCCAAGCAAACCTTCCAAGGCATCAATGTGTCGGGTCACGGTTATCCTGTGAACGCCCAGCGCGGCGGAAGCGGCGCTCACAGTTCCCAAACGGGCGACATGAGCCGCAGTGCGAAATTCATTCCAGTTATCCATCTTCGTTTGTCACTCTATTGCGCATGTTGTGCGCATTTCACACTCTATCCAACTTTGATGCAACATAGCATTTAACCCCGACGAGCAACCTTCGGGGGCGTCCATACGTGTCGTTCAAGACAGATCCCGTCACCAGATTTCGACGGTCAAAATTTGGCGCGCAGAGCATGCCGGGCCCAAACACCGGCAAGCAAATTCCGAACTTGTTAAGTCCCTGTGATCTCTAAAACACTCTGAGCGAAGGAGACCCCAAATGCCCACGGCCATATATATCCTTGCGCTTGCGGCTTTTGTCGTGGGTACCCAGAGCTATGTATTCTCAGGCCTTTTGGCGGACCTGGCTCGCGATCTTGGTGTGACTGTCTCTTCGGCGGGTCAGCTTGTTGCGGTGTTTGCCATTGCAAGCGCCTTGGCGTCCCCACTGGTGGTCAGTGCTTTGTCGCGGTTCGAACGCAAGAAAGTCTTGATCGCTTCTCTGGCCGGCGTCTCGGCCATCAATCTGGTAACGGCGTTTTTGCCCGTTTTCGAGGGGTTCCTTGCGGCTCGGGTCTTGGTCGCAATTGTGTCGGCGGGCGTCATGCCGATGGCCGGTTCTATCGGGGCAAGCCTCGTCCCGGCAGAGCGTCAGGGGCAAGCCCTCGGCATGATCCTTTCTGGCCTCACCATTGCCTTCATTGTTGGCGTTCCGTTCGGCACAGTCATCGGCAGCGCTTTTGGCTGGCGCGCAACCTTTGTGTTTGCCGCCGTGGTCGCTTTGGCGGTGATCCCTGCGATCGCATTCTTGGTCCCATCGAGCGCCGCCGACAAAGCGCCGCCGAAATCCGATTGGTCCGTTGTGAAAAAGCCGATTGTGCTCCTGGCGCTCTTCCTGATCAGCTCGTCATTTATTGCCGCCTATCCCATCATCGCATATCTTGGTCCGATCATCACCGCATCCACAAGTCTTGAAGGCGCTGGGATCGGTGCAATGCAGTCAGCCATCGGCTTTGGGTCGATCGGCGGTCTTGTCGTGGGCAGCAGGCTTGCGGACCGGCGAGCCTTCCTGCCGAACATGCGGATCATGTATCTCGTCTTTGCAGTCGTTCTTGGTGTCTGGAGCGTCGTGTTCCTGACCGGCACCTCAAATTCGTGGTTCACCATCGCGGTTGTGGCGCTCGTGATCCTTCTGACTTCAGCTACTCTCATTGCACCGTCCCCAGCCATCGAAAAGGCTCTCGTGCAAGCTGATCCTAGGCAAAGTGCATTGACCCTCGCTCTCAACACGTCCGTCATTTACCTCGGACAGGGAATCGGTGCGGGCATTGGTGGCTTGGTTGTGGGATCAGTTGGCTTTGCGGCTCTTGGATACTTCGGGGCGGGGATTGCGTTAGTAGCAGTGACCACTGCAGCGGTGGTCAAAATCGATCAGCGGGGGTCCGATCACGCAGACTGAAAGGCAGATTCGCCCTTTGTCCCGCAACAAAACTCCAGACCGGCAAACCGCCGATCAAGACCATATAGGCACCCCACCCATCCTGGACGAATTTCCGTTGCAGACTTAGGCTGCAATGCAGAGAAGGGCAGAGTTCGCAGCGCAAAGCAGTCGGTTGCTGCTCAATCGATCACTGCCCTACATGCTTGACCTCGATCTCTAACGGGGCATCATCCCGCACGTCATTCTGCACTGCAAACCCGAACGCCGAAACAGACGTCACCGCCCTCCCCGACCAGAAATTCGGCGACGTTTCCTTGGCGGGCGTCCCGCGCCATAAATGTAGGAAGCTCCCGTTCCGAAGCCAAGCTAGCCACCCGCAGCAACAGGACGGAAACTGCTGGGTCCTGCTTTTACCGAACCGCCGTTGGCTTTTGATAATTCCACTTCTCAAGGAGACATCGCCGTCTGCGGAACGGATTTAAAAAGGTCAGCCCAAAAAGCCGCTGAAAGTAACCTGGCGTCAATGGATCGCGAGCCAGGCTAGGCCTGGTTAATCGAAATGCAACCTGCACACCTCCAGTGCCGTTTTTTTGCATGCAGCTAGAAACGCCGGTTTGGCCCGCCCAGCCCTGTCAAACGTGTCAGCTTGCCTAAATCCGGCTCTCAAATTTTTTAAGGTGCCGGAGGCCGTGGTTGGGCCTCTTGCACAGTCACTTTTCAAGATCTGCCTGCAATACGCCGGCAGATCTTTTTTTGTTGCGCAAAGATTAAAAAAGCGGTTAGGCACCGGTACAGTCGGCCGCGGTCAAAAGACATCCCACTCAGAAAGGGTTTCTTCGCCCGCCTTTTAGCAGGGTGTGGACACCGCGCCTCCCATAACACGCCTCCCAGAGCGCGTTTGAAGGCCGCCCGTTACTGTTATCGCGAATGAACACCGGTCACACCGTTCTGTCCAAAAGCGTCTACCAACGCACCAAAACGCCTCATTGGCGCCCGAAACCACGCCAACGAGCCCCCGTCGACAACAGACGGTCGACAACAGACGATCACCCTTGAAAAGACCGATCACGCCGGTGCGCGGGCGTGACCCCACACGACGTGACCAAGTGATCCGGCGCAGCGCGCCGGATCATGGACAGAGAATGGATAAATCACGGCCGGATCACAGGCCAAATCACGAAGAGCGCTGGCAAATCCCCCCCCGCGCGTGGCCAACGGCCCCCAGAAGAGACCCCATGACCGTGTCCAAAACCCGTGCGGGCCGCATCCACCGCCTTTATTGGGCAAATCCGCCCTCGGAGCTCGTCTGTGCCTGCACCTCACTCTCATTGCTGACGGCCGTGCCCCGTGGCGGAAAGGCCTGAAACGTTTCCAGGTGCGTTTGCACCAGCCGGGCTGCGGGACCAAAAGCCCACATCTTGGTGCCCATCCAGCGGGTGTACATTCCGCTCTCTTCCGCCGCCTTTTCGTAAGGATCCCGGCGGAGATTGAACAGCAGCGGCGCATTTAGCTCTTCTTTCGGTCCGGCCCAGCCATGCTCCTGGATCACGAAATGCGCCTTCCAGTCCCGGTACCGGACAGCCTGGAGGTCGGTGCCCTCATAATAGATGATTTCATCCCGGCTGCTGTCCCCCGTTCCAAGGAGGTAGGGGAGCTGGTTGTAGCCGTCCAGATGAACGGTATACCCGTCATACCCTTCAAGCAGCTGCTCGGGAAGATTGTCGGGCCCACCGGCGGCGGCAACCAGGGTCGGCATCCAGTTTGCCCGCAAGGAGGTTCGGGTCCAGCTGCCGGAAAACACAAAACTCGATGATGGCGAAAAGGAAGCCATTGCCGCGGCAGCGGCAGAGGCTGCCGCTCCTAAGCCGGCAGTCTGATTAAGCAAGCAGACGAACAATTTGCTATGCAGGAGGTTCAGGAGATCGCCATGGTCTCTTGAACTTCTCTTGTGTCGATTTGGTGCTTCTAAAAAAGGAGCAGCATTGGTCAAACTGATTTGAAGAATTGGTCAGACACAATGGCCAGGCAATTCACACATCGGCTATCTTTTCTTTGAGATCGCAACGAGTTCACGTGCCGTTTCGGCTGCATCCTCGGCGTATGTTGCGTCACGGTGGATGAGCATGGCAGAAAAAGCACCTTCCATGAGGAGCACAATACTGCGTGCCAGTCTTTCCGGCCTGCAGTGACCCGCACTTTGATATTGCTCTGAGAGCCAAGCCTCAAACTTCTTCTTGTGATTTGCGCCCACGAGAACTGCTGGATGACCCGGCATGTTGGCAAGTTCCGCGACGGTTCGGATAAAACCGCATCCTTTCCACTTCGGGTGCCTTGCATTTTGCGCAACCTTCAAAAAGATTTCAGCTGTTTTATCCGTTACGTCACCATCAGCGTCATCGAACCATTTGGAGAAAAGAGCAAGGTTCGGGTGATCCCGAGATTCCAGATAACTGGTCACCAGCTCGTCCTTGCTCTTGAAATGATAATACAGCGTCTTCTTGGTTACCCCCGCAGCTTCGGCAACAGCGTCCACGCTGACAGCCCGAATACCTTCCTGATAAAATAGACGGTTTGCAGCGTCTACTATTTGGTTTTTCGTATTATTTTCAGCCATTTGCCTCATGTATACTAACCAGTGAGTTTACTCAGTCTCTCACGATTTGTAGCGTTAAGTCAACGTAACAAGCAGGAGAAGCTGACATGCAAACCAACATACTTTTTGAGCAGAAGGACCGGGTGGCCATTCTCACGCTAAACCGCCCTGAGAAACTCAATGCCTTGAACTATAAAACCAATGATCAGATGTTGGCGCTCCTCGACGAGATAGAACAAAACCGCGGTATTGGTGCTGTTGTTATTACCGGTGCTGGTGATCGAGCATTTTCAGCGGGCGGCGACATTCACGAATTCACTGAAAGCATCAAAGAAGATGTGGAGGTTGCCGTCAGAGAGTTCTGCAAGCGTGGGCAGACCATGACGGCGCGCCTGGAAGCCTTTCCGAAACCCATAATCGCAGCCGTAAATGGCGTCGCATTTGGAGGCGGTTGTGAAATAACGGAAGCGGTTCATTTGGCAGTAGCAAGTGAAGAAGCCGTGTTTGCCAAGCCCGAGATTAACATCGGTATCCCGCCGACGTTTGGAGGCACGCAGCGATTATCACGTCTTGCAGGTCGGAAACGAGCTCTGGAATTGTTGTTAACTGGAGACACATTCTCAGCCCAGCGAGCGTATGAACTCGGGTTGGTCAACAAAGTCGTTCCACATAATGAGTTGCTTCCGGCCGCAATTGATCTGGCAGACCGTGTGCTCCGACATTCTCCCCTTGCAGCATCGAGAATTATTTCTGCTGTCACAAGAGGTTTGAACACAACCATAGAAGAAGGCCTTCTCATCGAGCGGGAACAATTCGCTCGAATGGCAGCCACAAAAGACGTTATTGAAGGTCTTGATGCATGGATTGCTCGCCGGACGCCGATATATAAAGGGGCCTGAGAACGAAACGGAAGCCATCTGAGCAAAAGAAGTAGCCACTCCGAAGCCCGTCGTCTGAGGGGCGTGGACCGGGTTCTGGACCGAAGCCCGGGCAAGAGCGCCGTCTTAAACGCTCTCAGGACCTTGCACCGCGAACGAACCATCCGCCCTTGATGGCGCGCAAATCGCGCGGGCCGTCAAGGGCCCAAAGCAGCGTTTTCTGATCCTATGAGAGCCGTTGCCTGGACGGTACGGCGCCACACAGGGCACCGCGCTCTGCCCCTGCCGCGTCTGCGGCCCGGGTTGCCAGTAAGGCTTGGATGGCATAGATGGCTTCAGCCATTTTGGATTGGTCGCCGGGGATTTACGTCGACATTCTCGCGTAAACAAAGGTCATCATATGTCAAGTTAACCGGGCTCTGCTTTCATTGATTTCTAGTGGCAGGCCATCTGGAACGGCATTCTTAGTAGAGCCTATATTGAAGAACAAGGTATCTACAATCCCGCCGATCCCTAAAGAGTTTCCGCAAGGGTACGGATGCAGTCCCACGTTACACTGGGAAGTCAGGCATTGGCGCAGCCACAGAAAAAAGGTCGGTTTGTCCGGCTTGATCACCAACATCGGCGGCAGTCGCCAAACACCCCGCGGTCACATTGTGTTAGAGCGTTGCTAAAATTTCTACCTATTGAGGCGGAATTTTCCGGCCGGATTCCTCCTGAAGTTGAACGATACACCACAACACTTCGCTCTGTTGTGCTTCACCCATTTTTCATTGCGACAGACCTGTGTCAGAACTTGTAGGAGAATTTCAGTGTGCCGCTGTGGCTGGAATAGCCGCTGCCGAATGCGCTCTCATATTCCGCGATCAAGTTAAACCCGGCTTCATGTGTAAGCTGTGCGCCAGCTGCTACCCGACCAACGACGTCAGCTATTGGAATTGCGCTATCAAATGTACCAGACCCCGCAAACGCTTCACTTAAGGAAGCAGAAGTCGTCCACTCGTCCTCGCTTGAAATGCTCACGCCACCCCTAACAAAACCTCGAGCTTCCCAACTGTCTGACAGTTCTAGGTGCGTTCCCACTTCCAACGCAGGGGTTGCGATAAAGGCCGTCTGGCTTTCACTGGCCACCTTTAAATTGTAGACACCGGCATCGCGTTCTTCGTACCCGCTGGCATATGTGCTGATAACGTCCAGATCCACAAAAGGGCGCACATAGGCTGGTTGGCTGCCGATGGTATAGGCAGCGCGCACACGGCCGGAAATGGTCGCAACATCCATATCCCCCCGGGCAAGCCCGTTGTAACTCGGCAGATCAATCAAGCGGCTCGTGTCGAATGTGCCGTAACTCCCTGACACGGCGCCCGATAGAAGCAATGCGCCCCACTGCCGCTTCAAGGCGGCGGCGATGAAGCCCGTATCACCGTCAACACTCGACAAGCCGTAGTCGCCGTCATAGGAGGAATTCTCATAGCCTGCTGCGAAACCGAGGAACCAGTCAGGCTGAAATTCAAATTGACCGCCGGCCGCCATGCCAAAGACGGTACCGTCATAGCCGGGTGTGCCATCTTGATTGACTGCCCCAGCTCCCAAAGTGCCCCAACTACATGTTTGTTCTTCCCAAATAGCTGCGACGCCAGAGAATTGCGGACAACTCAATACTTTTCCGAGACGGCCTTGTGCCAACTGCGTTTGCGCAGCGACGGCTGCCTGAGAACCACCCGGAGACACCACGGATAGGCCGCGGCCGTAGGCTTGCCCCGTGCTATCGCTTTGTGCCAGCCGTTCAAGATCTGCAAGCAATGTTCCATAGGTCCCGCTGCTGGTATCGAAGAGAGTATCCATATACGCACCAACATTGCGTTGGTTGCCATTGATGGCGGCAAACGCGCTTTCAAAACGCGTATCCGTTGCCGATACCTTGATGGTGTTGTTTTCCCTGCGAACATTGTAGATCACCGCAGGATTTTCGGCGGCTACAACGTCCCCCGTGACCGTCCCGGCAATAGTCACCACGTCCAGCTCGACATTAGGCGCCAAGGTGCCCGGGTTTACAGACAGGTATCCCGCGAGAGCCGCATCCCCTTCGACCGAAAAGATATCGCTGCGCGCGCCGACGAAGTCCACGCCGACTTGCAACGTCCCGCTCTGTTCCTGGCTGAAGTTGCCGGTTAGCCGCGTCGTCCCATTGGCACCTTTATCGCCGATTTGAGCGATACCGGCATTGGTCATGTGACCGGCATATTGTGTCGCTCCCCGCAAGGTCCCGCTTGCGTGGTTTTGTATGAGGCCCAGGACTGGGCCATTTGCCTCATGCAGTGAGATGGAACCGTCAATGGTGCCGGTGTTGTCCACGAGCAGTGTGCTCGATGCCGAAGCCCCGCCCGTTTCCCGGATTTCGTGCCGGATGGCATGACCTCCGGTGCCAGCCACCACCAAGGCATCGGCCGTCACTTGGAGCGTGTTGGCGGATGTACCGCCAACCGTCTGCGTCGCGCTCGAGCTGTCGCCCGTGCCACCGGTTACGGTGCCGTTGATCTGAATGCTGATGGGTTGGCTGCTCTCGCCATAACCCGTGCTTTGGGCATAGATACCGATTGAGCCCGCGCCACTTGCGGCGATGGTTCCGGATTGGGTGACCGAAACCGCACCGCCGCTGCCGCTGCCGGTTGTGGTGCCAGACGCGCTGCTGCCGGCAAACACACCGTTTCTGTCTCCGGCAAGGCCGCCCCCGCCGCCAATCGACTGAGCCAAGATGCCGAATGCGCCGTTCCCTGTCGTAGTGATATCGGCATTGACATCCATAGTCACTGCGCCGCCGATCCCGTCACCGGGGTTGATCAGGATAGCGCCATTTGTGAATGCCCGGCTGGTGTCTCCCACGATACCGCCGCCGCCGCCAATCGATTGGGCGACGATGGCATGCGCCCCGCGCCCGGCCGTTGTGATGCCCGATCCTTGTTCCAGGGTGATGGAAACGGCCCCACCGTCACCTGTTGCCCCGCTGGTGCCGTTGATGTTCAGTTTTTTGATACTGGCGCCATCGGCGCTGCCGGAGACACCGCCTCCGCCCCCGATCGACTGCGCTAGAATACCGAATGCCCGGTCACCCGACGTTGAGAGGGTGACTCCGCTGTCAATGCTGACCGTGTTGCCACCGCCGCCGCCGCCGCCATTGCCGCCCACGGACAGCTCGAAGCTGTGGCTGTCATCGTCATCCGAGGCTTTGCTGCTGCCCGCTCCAGCGGTGCCGCCTCCGCCCCCAATCGACTGTGCGGCAAGTGCAAAGGCATCATTGCCCTGTGTGGAGACCGTGAGCATGTCCCCGGTCACGGTGATCTGGCCGCCATGCCCCGACGCACCTCCACCACCGCCAAGTCCGCCGCCGACAGCAATTGTCGCAGTTGCCGAATCCGATCCGTCAGCGCCGTGACCTCCGCCGCCACCGATGCTTTGGATGAGAACGCCGTGCGCAGCGTGACCTTTCGTGGAAACCGCTGAACTGCCACCCGTGAAGCTGGCTGTAATCGCGCCCCCGCTCCCGCCTGTTCCGCCGGTACCGCCAATGGCAAGATCCACCGTGGCGGTTGCACCGCTGCCCGCCGCGGTGGCGGTACCGGCCGTGCCGCCGCCGCCGCCGATGGATTGCAGAACGATCCCGTCAGACCAGTCTCCCAGCGTGGTTACGGTTCCGGTGTGGGTCAGACCGATATCGCCACCGTCCCCGCCGGTACCGCCTGTGCCGCCAGCAGAGGCTGTAAGCGCATAGCTTGTTTCATCGTCACCTCCAAGAAATCCGTTGCCGTCGTCGCCTTCATCGCCCGCATCGCTTCCGGCAGATCCCCCGATCCCGCCGGATCCGCCAATCGATTGCGCAATGATGCCGTCTGAATCGCCTCCGTCGGTTGAAATCATCCCACCGGTTGCCAGATCGACATACCCGGCGGTCACGCTACCCCCACCGGTCCTACCGACACTGACATTGACGCTTCCGGAAATCTCGGTCTCGTCCTCTTCACCACCGGTTCCACCCTCGCCTTCCCCTTCGCCACCAACACCGGCAGAAGCCGACAGTCCGATATTGCCCCCCTGGCTGGTGCCGCCACCGCCTGTAATGGCCTGGGCCACAAGACCGTGGGCGTTGGCTCCATGCGTGCGGATGGATGCGCCGGATGCAAGTTCGACGGTGACGGTGTCATTTGAACCGGAGGTTCCCCCAGACCCGCCCACGCCTATGTCCAGAGACGCGTTAAACCCGCCTCCGATCTTGTTGCTGGAGGCGCTGCCAACCCCGCCATTGCCGCCGCCACCGCTGATCGACTGGGCCACAACCGCGTTGGCATGGTCGCCAAACGTTTCGACAAATGTATCTTCATCGAGGCCGATGACAACGACATCGGAGTTTCCACCGCTTCCGCCATCACCCCCAATGCTGGTGCTTATATCGAGCGAGATCGTATTGGCATCTCCGATTGTATCTGAAAGCGAGGACGCGCCGCCGCCATCACCGCCGCCGCCACCCACCGAC
The DNA here is from genome assembly GCF_000158095.2 of Roseibium alexandrii DFL-11. NCBI lineage: Bacteria > Pseudomonadati > Pseudomonadota > Alphaproteobacteria > Hyphomicrobiales > Stappiaceae > Roseibium > Roseibium alexandrii. Next base: position 1,019,521 of record NZ_CM011002.1, on the reverse strand, counting down.
TGGGCCAGGATCCCTATGGCGCCGTCCCCTCCAGTAAGGACGGAGCTGCCGCCTCGGAGACCAACACCGACATACGCCCCATTGCCGCCGACGCCACCCGAGCCGCCGACGGCGGTCGAAATAGAAACTGCGAAGGAGACGTCCTCGCCAGTTGGGGCGGCCAAAGTGACGGCATCGGCCGTTGCCGTTCCGCCGACACCACCGCCGCCGCCAATGGCCTGGGCGACAATACCATGGGAGTCTGTTGCCGATTCATCGGGCATCGGCTCGCCTGGTGCAAAGTTGAAACCGGTTCCAATGGTGGTCTGGCTCACTACGACACTTGCGGCCTGCCCGTCGCCACCCGGTCCTCCCGTGCCGCCAACTGCCGTATCTATGCTGACACCGATGCTGCCGTTATAACCGGTTGCCGAGCCCCCCGTGCCTCCGCCGCCACCGACCGACTGGCTGACGACCCCCGCCGAGCTAGCCCCCCGGGTCACGAGAAACGAGCCATCGAGCACTGTGGTCACCTCTCCGCCATCACCGCCGATGCCGGAACTGCCGCCCACCTGAACCGGAACAAGCGTCACGGCTCCCCCGTTCAAGGCGTTGCCCCCGTTTCCGCCACCTCCGCCTATGGATTGGCTGATAAGGCCCTGCGCATTGTTTCCTCTGGTCTCCAGCTGCAGCTGGTTGAACGCCATGCGAACCGTGCCGCCGTTACCGCCCGCGCTGCCGGACGCTCCGATCTGGATATTTGTAATGGACGCAATGTCGACCCCGGTCGCGGACCCGCCGTTGCCGCCGCCACCGCCGACGGATTGCGCCATCGCCCCGACGGAGAAATCGCCCGTCGTCAGGATGCCGGAAGAACTCGCTTGAGCGGCTTTCGATCCGCTGTCGCTGGGCGCAGTCGAGCAGCCTATGCTCGTGTCATACACATCGGTAAGGCACACCGATCCGCCATTGCCACCGACGCTGCCATCGCCCCCGACACCGCCGCGGCCGACATTGGCAACAGACAGATCGAACACGTTACCCCCGGAGCCGCCGCCGCCGCCGATGGACTGGACTGAAATCCCGTGGGAGAACTCGCCCGCCGTCGTGATCTGCCCCCCGACGTGATAGGCCTCAGCCTCGCCGCCATTGCCACCGGCAGAGCCTGAACCGCCAACGACAAATATACCGGCGCTGCCTGCAGCCGAACCTCCGCCGCCCCCGATGGACTGGACAGAAATCCCGGTAGAGGCATCGCCGCTGGTTGTGATATCGCCATTGTTGGTGGCATACGCGCGCGCGCCATTCGACCCGCTGCCCGCCTGACCGCCAATTGACAATGCGCCGCCGTCCATGCCGGCCAAGCCGCCGCCGCCGCTGATCGACTGGACCACAATGGCACCCGATCCGTATCCGGTCATGACCAGATTGCCAGTGTTGTTGACAATGGCATTTCCGGCCGCGCCACCTCCGCCGCCATCACCGCCAAGGCCAAGCACAAGCCCCGCGCCGATGCCGCCCGTCCCCCCGGATCCACCGATGGATTGCGCGACCAGACCAGTTGCGTAGTCACCACTTGTTGTTACCCCGGTGGCAGAAGTTATTTCCACCTTGCCAGCGTTGCCCCCATTGCCCCCGTTGCCGCCGGATCCGGCCAGCACCCCGGTAAAGTCCTCGCCGGTGCCGCCGCCACCGCCGATCGAATGCAAGGTGATCCCCGACGCAAGATCGCCGCTGGTTGTGACAGTCCCCGAGTTGCTGAAAAGGCCGACCGTCCCACCATTTGCTCCGCGGCCACCGGTACCGGCATTTCCGCCACCCAGACCGCCCACCGATTGACCAATCACGCCGTAGGCTTCCCGCCCGCCCGTCGAGACAGATCCGCCGAGGTTCACCTGAATATTGCCGCCGGTTCCCCCGGCACCACCGGTCGAATCTGAATCGCCATTGCCGTTCCCGCCGACGCCGCCGACAGACCGGGCCATGACACCGGCCACCCCGGACCCTATCGTCACGATAGAACCCGTATTGCCGGCGGTGACCGATCCGGCTGCGCCACCAACGCCACCGGCAGCCTTGTTGGACGACGCGCCGCCGTTTCCAGCAATCGACTCGGCAAAGATCCCGGCTTGATAGCCCCCAATCGCATTTGCCGTTTCAGACGTATCCACGCGGACGGACCCTGAGTTGGTGACAGTAACCGTCCCGGCTGATGCGCCGTCCCCGCCGTCATCATCGTTGTCAAACGACGCTGTGCCATCCCCCCCATCGCTGCGGGCGTAGAGTCCAGACACCCCGTCGTTTCCGGCCGCCAGTTCGCTGTAGTACACGCTGACGGAGCCATTGTTGGTGAGTGTGACCGTCCCGCCGGCTCCACCTGGACCATTGTCCTGGCCACCCGTGCCCCCCTGGCTTACCGCCTCAATCCCACGGCCGAGATTGCTGCCGAACACGGGCGCACTCTCACTGCCGAGCGTAACTGTGCCGCCGGCCGCATTCGTCACGGTGACCTGGTTTCCATCTCCCGCCGGGCCGCCAAGCTGATCTCCAAAGACATAACTCGGGTTTTCATCACCGCCATCTCCGCCAACGCTGTGTGCCCGGATGCCCCTCAATTGCGCGGAAACGTCTAGGGTCGCGGATTGCTCAAGCAGAATGTTCGCATTGTTGGTGACGCTCACAATGCCGCCCTCGGCACCGGTTCCACCGGTTGCATTGTTACCCGGCTCGGCACCGTTGCCACCAAAACTGAAGATTTCGATTGGCGCGACTTCGGTCACCGTATCCTGCTGAGACGAGGTGCCCGAGGTTGTAATGTCCCCGTTGTTCGTGACCGAAATCTGCGGCCCTTGAGTGCCGTTGACACCGTCATCGGTCGTGCCGTTCAACCCGAAGAAATCAAGAAACAGCTCGTTGCTGTTCTCGTTGTGGTTTGCTGTGTCCGTATTTTGCGAAAGTGTTGCGTTGTTGACCAAGGTCATTGTGTTTCCGGATTGGAAACCGAACTGGACAATGGAAACGCCGTCGGTGGTCCCAGCATTCAGCGTGCAGCTTGCATCGCCGTAGGTTACAGATCCCGAACAGTCATCGGCCAGGAGCGGGCTGGACATGAGCAGGGCGAGTGCGGATGTTGAGACGAGCAATCCCACCTTGCCTGCACCAAGGCAAAGGACCTGACCGAAACTATTGCGATCCTGCCAATGGCAAGCCGTCAACATGCGATATGTCATCCAAGCGCCCCCCAAGCAACTTTCAGTCGTACGGGGCGAAGACTTGGCCCACCCCTGACTTGCAGGGTCGACCTTCTCAGCCGCACCGGAGACATCGCAAGTTACGTTCGATGAACCGGCAAAAACACTCGATGAACTAGCATACTGGGCCGGGACGATGCGCACATCAGGTTGCAGACACCATTGACTGTTGTGCGAAGGACTCGCAAGGTCATTGGTGAGAAACAGAACCGCGAAGGTCAGCAACCTTTGTTATGAAATTGATAGACCTAATAACGCGCACCGAGAACCCCATGGGCGCGTTTCAGCTTGATCCGCGTTCTTCCGCTGAACACGGGGCACTCAACGGAACTGGCCTGACCCCAGATGATGTTGGCTTTCCTCTGCTGAAGGCACACACGACCGTCTGGATTTTCCTGGCCACATTCGGGTTCGGCGCGCGCGTTATTTTGTTCAATGATACGGCACTTGCCGCGACAATGACGTTGGTGCTCGACCCCCTCGCATACGCCATCACAGCCGGGTTTCATCTGACTGTGTCCCGTTTGGGTGTTAAGATATTCGGCCCACGTTTCGCAGTATTGGGTTTGATTTTTTGTATCGTTGCGGCTATCGCGCTGGCAGCAATTGGTGGTGGAATCCTTGCGGGTTTTGGCAAGACTCTCCCATGGCGCGACGGAGATGTGGCAGCGATTCCCGGTGCCTACTATTTTGCGATCCTGGTAAGTTGGGTATCGCTCTATGCCTGGACGATGTCGTGGAGCAGAGCCCGAGCAGCCGAAACAAGGCGCATTCTCGCTGAAAACAATGCAACACGCGCTGAACTGAATCATCTGCGCACACAACTAGATCCACATTTTCTGTACAATGCACTGAACACCATTGCGGCGGAGATTCACGACAATCCTGAAGTTGCGCTAGACATGACCCGCAACACAGCTGCTTTTCTGCGCCATAACCTGGAACAGCATCAGCACCCAGTCTGCTCTTTGGGTGAGGAGATCGATAGTCTACACACCTATTTAAAGATCCAGGAAGGCCGCTTTGAATTACCTTTTCGGATGGAGCTCGATGTCTCGGGCTCTGCTGCAGAACACCTTTTACCTCGCTGGACACTCCAGGTTCTGGTAGAAAATGCGTTTAAGCACGGCGCTTCCTCGGATTTAAAACTTCGGGTGTCAGCCCTGAGCGATGACGAGGTCCTGATCCTACAAGTAAAAAACAAGGGACAACTGGTCCCGGGCAAGACTGATACAGGCATTGGCCTTGCTAATCTTCGCCGTCGGCTTGATGTACACTTTCCATCGCGTCATCAACTTCAGCTCCGCCCTGACAAAGACGACGTGGTCGTTGAGCTCCAACTCCAAGGTGAACCATGCTTCGCCTAATAGTCGTGGATGACGAGCCCCCAGCCCGACGGTTGCTCAGCCGTATGTGCGCCTCACACGACGACGTGGAGGTCGTCGGAGCGGCTGCGAACCTGGCAGAAGCCAGTTCGCAACTCAAAGCCCTTTCCCCCGACGCAGTCTTCCTCGACATAAACCTCGGACAGGATCGCCCAAATGGTTTTGCACTCTTGGATGGCAAGCAGAGCCAAATCCAAATCGTTTTTGTAACTGCGCATGCCGACCACGCTGTCCAGGCCTTTGACCATGGCGCTGTCGATTACCTTTTAAAACCGGTCGAGCCCGATCGGTTAAAACGGGCAATTGATCGCCTCAGGTTGAACAAACTGCACTTGGAAGCAAAGGCAGTTGCTAGTGACGAACAACGGGTCACGATCCGTGTGGATGGTACAATTCAGTTCCTGGTGCTACGCGATATTGCAATGCTTCAGGCTGAGGGCGATTACACGCGTATTCACCTCACCCACGAGAGAGAGATACTGGTGAGCAAGAGGTTGGGACAATTTGAAGCGGATATTGAGCATCCCGATTTCGTGCGTATTTCCCGGTTCTTAATCATGAACCGCGCTGCCATCAGAACGATCAGGCACGCGGAGGCTGGAAAGCAGGCGGTCACCCTAAAGGGTCAAGGCGAACCGATCACCGTCGGCCGTGCCGCCGCTCGGCGTCTTCGCGCTTGGTCTAAACAATAAACCCTATATCTAAGTGACTTAGGATATCTGCGATCAGATGGAAGAAGCGCCGGAGCCGGCAAGGAATTCGAAGTCATCACTGCACTTACTCGTTAAAGCTTTTCGCATCCCAATCAATATCAACATGACCCTGACCATGAACCTGACACTTCGGCGAACACCACGTGCGTCCGTGTCCCGGGATGGCGAATGACCTCGTGGGACAGATAACGACCTGAAAGGACCCGCGCGTTTTTCTGGCCACATCTCATGTGCTCGCTCTGCCCGATGCTGCCTAAATGATCTCGGTTTTGAGATTGATCCAACATTCCCGCCTCCCCGGCACTAGATGCACTAAAACGAAAAATGCGCCGCCCGGTTGCCCGGTGGCGCACTTATTGAGACTGATGAATCCCTAACGTTTAGTGTCGCACTAAATCAACCCCCGGATCCCCCAAAAGCTGTGCATTAGCCAACTGAAGCGACTTCTTACTTGCGTTCAAGCGACCTGCTCCAAGTCGCATGCAGTTGAAATATTGTATCTTTTTCCTCGCATTCAGGAAATCCGAACCAACCAAATTTTTGTTTCTGGTCGCGCTTAGTATCCTCGTCGGACAGAGGTTTACCGATTGATGCGATCTTTGGGAATTACTTCATAAGACTTTGAGATTGTTGAGATACATGCCTACTCACATTGAAATCAGCCATATTCGCGTCAAAGCAATTTCAAGTAGAACCATCCTGCAACTGATCAAGAACAGCTCTTACCGAACCCCATTTCGATCACGAGGAGTGTAGCCATTGCTTGAGCGATTGAGCTCGTTTTCATCAGACAATGTTGTTTTATAAATACTGTTCTTATGCATGCCCACTGTGGTTGGCATGGCATGCCAAACTGTATTGGCATGGGGTGATTCTCCAACATCGGCCACGGCAAGACCGCCGGTTTGCAATTCGGTCTCCGAAACTCTCAAACAACACGACTTGAAAAGCTCTGATTTCATCGCCCCGTCGCAATCCAACAAAAATCTTTTGGGGTAAGTTTGGGGTAAATAGTGGGGTTTCTAAATTATCTATCAAATTTCTTTGCTATTATTTTTCAGTGCTTTATGAAAATTATATCGAAAGGTTGGCATTCTACTCAGGGAGCCACTCATTTTTCCAGAAAATTGAATTCGTTCAGCTCGGCGCACAATCGGTTTTGAGACCCGTTCGCGCGCTCGGGGATTAGCGTTTAAAACTTCAAAGAAAGTCAAGGACTGACGGAAACCGCCAGCCCCACCCTGTCGTTGACTGCCGTCGATCAGTCCAGGGTCACTTTGTACTCAGCTTTTAATGCGGCGACCTTGTCGGCGTTTTCAAACATCCAAGAGTTAAAGTCCGCAATCAACTCCGGCTTTGTCGTTGTGCTCGCATAATAGTAGTCGCGTGTATGCTTGAGATCCGGGTCGAACGCGAGCGCATCCGGTTGCCCCATCTCACCCAACTGGTGCTGTATGACTGCAACGTTGGCATACGCAGCATCGATACGGCTGTTTATGGCTTGTTTGATCAGACCATCTAGGGATTTCACTTCCGACAACTCAACGTCACCGGACGACGTCAGATCGATCCAAGACCACGGTGTGAAGCCGCGCACTGTGCCCAGCTTCTTGACCGAGTCCATACCCTTGCCGACATTGCCCGGCGTCACCGAGACCCCGTCAATATATTCCACCACCTTGTCGGAATAGACCACCGGCTTGCCATCCTTCAGATCCGCCGACCAATAGGCATTGTCCGGATATTTGATGTCGACCGTGCCTTCGACCAGGTTTTCCATCAAGCGCTTGATCGGATACGCCTCATATTTCAGCGTGTGTCCGTTATCAGACGCCCATGCATCCAGTAGTGCCCGCCCAAAACCACCATACTCCCCGCCGTCCATCGTGTAATGCGGGTAGTATGTTAGATCTTCAACGCCAACAATTACAGTATCCGCCAAGGCTGCAGATGAAAGTGAAACACTTCCAACCAAAACAGCATGAATTGGCAGTAAATTCACGAATGGCTTAAGATCTGCGTATTTCATGTTCCCTTACCTTTCTTGGCAATTTATCTGGAACTTGGCCTCACAACGTTATTGAGAACCCAATGAATTACGCATTTATTAATTAATTTTTGGGAACAACTTTAAATTCCTTCTCGTGATTTTTGATAATCACTCCAGAAAGACAGATGAAAACTGATCAGGCCCACAGACCTCGACCTTCCGCAGAGGTCAGAGTGATCAATGCACATATTCAATTTATTTCGGAAAGAAGCTTACTGGTTTTTTGCTCAAAACGGGCCTCTTTTCGTTGCCAAACCGCAACAGACGCGACCAACCGCACATTTTATCCGCAATACTTACAATGAAGATAACATCACGTCAGCGTGATTTTTCTTGCACTGAGGCTATCAAGACACACTTATTAACGGAAAGTAGCCAGAAACAAGCAGTTTTGTGATGTTTATTACACCCATTCACCAGATTGTGGTGCGATAATGGCGAAATAGTGGCTGCGCATAAAGGGGCGCTTTCTCGCTAAAAGACGAAAAACAAAAGGAATTTGGTCAAGAAGTCCAAAACGGACCAGGATCACAAGGCCCCAAAGCGCGGTAAATTGAGTTGTATTAGCCTTGGGAGGCGATCATGCAACGGAATACCAAAGCAGGAGCGTTTGCGCTTGGCCTCATCCTCGCGTTTGCGGGAAGCGCGGCAGCCAGTCCTTTGCCGCAAGAAACGATTACTCTGCCGGAAGACAGCCTTGAGGTAACGGTCGCCTCTGCGAGCCTGGATCAAAAGGATCCGCTTGAGAGCGAACTCACCATATGGGTTGGAGAAGTTCACTTGAATGGCCGCGACGTCGTTTGGGTCGAGTTGATCGATTCCTATGGTGAGGTGATTTACGATTCCGAAGTCAGCACCAACGAAACGCATCTGTTGCCGGATGGACGCGCGGTCGTGGTCAATGCACTGGATCCGCAGACGATGGTCGCGGAGAAGGATGAATCCCGTATCGTGACCGAAGGCGCACTTGTTGTGACCCGGCGGGTGATCAATGATGGTGGCAACGCAGCGGCAGTTGAATTGATTGAAACATCGGACGAGCCCGTTCGTAAGGGCACGATGCTCGAAATCGCCGACTTCGGCCAGACCGTTTGGGAACGGGTTGTTGCGTTTTTCAACGCAGCCACAAGTCAGGTGAAGGTTGCATGGACCTGGCTGGTCGACACGCTTCAAGCCTGATCGCCATAGTCCCCGCGAACAGGTTGATGCGGCCCGCTCGACAGAGCGGGCCGCGCCCCTTGACCACGCAAGAGTGCCACGAACCAACACTCTTTAAATGACTGCGCCGCAAGCAGCAGCTGGTTATCTCTCCATTTTCAACACACCTTTGCCTCGAATTGAATTTTCATAGGAAATTCATTGTCCTGCGTGATCCGCACTTTAAACTCCCCCGTAGACGGTCTTGAATACCAACTGACCAACCGAATGGGCGTCCCAACGCTGGGATTTAGGCGGCCCTGCCAAGCCAAAGGATTTAACATGCGGATTGCCGTCATCGGCTCGGGTATTTCCGGAAACAGTGCTGCATGGGCACTTAACAGCCACCACGATGTCGTTCTTTACGAGAAAAGAGACCGGCCAGGTGGCCACAGCGCAACGGCCGATATCGACTATGACGGCACACCTATGAGCGTCGACACAGGCTTCATCGTCTATAACGAGCTCAACTATCCGAACTTCACGGCCCTTCTCGATCACTTGGGTGTTGCAACCGAGATCAGCGACATGAGCTTTTCGCTGTCAGCTGACCGGGGCAAACTGGAGTGGTGTGGTGACGGTCTGAACGCCGTATTTGCTCAGCGAAAGAATATCGTTTCGCCGCGGTTCTTGAAAATGCTTCGGGACATCTTCCGCTTTAACAAACAAGCCGTTGCGGATATGAAATCGGGCCGGCTCGCGGGTCAGACGCTTGGTGGCTATCTGGAGGCGGAGCGCTATTCCAGCGGTTTCATCAACGACTACCTCCTTGCAATGGGGGCAGCCATCTGGTCCACGCCGATCAATGAGATGCGCGCCTACCCGGCCGAGAGTTTCGTGGCCTTTTTCGACAATCACCAGCTCCTATCTTTCGACCGTCAGCTGTGGCGGACGGTGTCCGGTGGCAGCCGCAACTACGTGAAGAAGCTCACCGAGCCGTTTGCAAACAAGATCCGTCTTGGCAGCCCGGTTGCCGAAATTCTCCGGACCGATGGGAAAGTTGTGGTTCGCGACGAGACCGGCCACACTGATACGTTTGATCACGTCATCCTCGCCAGTCATTCGGACCAAAGCCTTGCCATGCTCGGCGATCCGAGCTCGGAAGAACGGGAGATACTGAGCGCAATCCGGTATCGCCCGAACGAGGTGTATCTGCACCGGGACGAACACCTGATGCCCAAGAAGAAAAAGGTCTGGGCATCCTGGAACTACATGTCTGACCGCGAGGCGGGTGAAACGCGTGATGTAACCGTGTCTTATTGGATGAACCGGTTGCAGAACCTTGACCGCTCCAAGCCGGTCTTTGTGACGCTCAATCCGTTTCAGGCACCGCGCGAAGACAAGACCTTCGCCAAATACATCTACGACCACCCGCAGTTTGATGCCAAAGCCCTGGCGGCCAAGCAGCAGCTCAGCAAGATCCAGGGTGTGAACAACACATGGTATTGCGGCGCGTGGAATGGTCATGGTTTCCACGAGGACGGATTGGCATCCGGCCTCAACGTGGCAAAGGCATTGGGCGCTGTTTTGCCTTGGGAACGCGATCGCCAAGAGCCGGTGATGCTGGAAGCCGCTGAATGATACCTCTACCTGCCACAAACAGGATGTCGGACAACGGTCCCGCGCCGCAAGCAGCGGCAGCGCTTTACAATGGCGTTGTCATGCACCAGCGCATGAAACCAAAACAGCACCGGTTCTCGTATGACGTTTTCAATCTTCTGATCGATATCGATCGATTGAAAGAAGCCACAAAGATGAGCTGGATGTTTTCGGTCAACCGGTTCAACCTTCTCTCCTTCCATGAAAAAGACCATGGCCCGCGAGACGGAAGCTCGTTGAGACAACACATCGACAGCTTGCTGCAGAAAGAGGGTTTGGTGCGTGCGCACCGGGTTGTGCTCCTCGCCTACCCTCGGCTTTTGGGGTACGGTTTCAATCCGCTCAGCGTCTATTATGCTTATGATGAGCACGACCGGCTGACCGCACTTGTCTATGAGGTCCGCAACACGTTCGGCGGTCTTCATACCTATGTCGGGCCGGTGCGTGACGGACAGATCAGCGATGCCGGTGTTCGACAGGATCAGCGCAAAGAGTTTTATGTGTCGCCGTTTATCAGCATGCAGCAGCATTATCACTTTCGAATGCTACCGCCGGGCAAAGCGGTGCGGGTCCGGATCCTAGAGACGGACGACACAGGCCCGTTGCTGTCAGCGACCTTTTCCGGCGCGCAGGAACCCTTGACCACATGGTCTTTGATGCGCGCCTTTGCACGGGTTCCGCTTTTGACCTTCAAGGTGATGGCGGCCATTCATTGGCAAGCCTTTAAAATCTGGCGCAAGCGTGTACCATTTCATCCGCGGCCTGCGAATGATGGTAGGGATGATAGCGCGGGCCGGAGCACGGCTCCGAAACTTTGGCAAGAAACAACAAACAACATTTCAAGGGGTTCGGCATGAATGGGCCTATTGTGTTGTCCGAGGACAATCTCCGCACGCAACTCAAGGGGACGCCACGGCTAGCGCGCATGGCGGCAAACCTGGCAATCAATATCCGCTATGGAACACTCGACGTCACTTTTCCGGACGGGCGCATGTTCCGGATCAATGGGACGGAACCTGGGCCAAACGGCGTTCTGAAAATCCATAACTGGAAATTTTTCACCATGGCCGTCAAAGGCGGCGATGTTGGTGTCGGTGAAGCTTTCATGGCCGGGTATTGGTCGTCTCCGGATGTCACGACTTTCCTCGAGATTTTCGCGCTCAATCAGGCGTCTACTTTGGAGGCCTTGCGTGGCCGCCCACTGGCCCGTTTGCTGTTGTCACTCCGTCATTGGCTGAACGCGAACACAAAGCGCGGTTCCAAGCGCAATATCTCGGCGCACTACGATCTGGGAAATGCGTTCTATCAGGAGTGGCTCGACCCGTCGATGACCTACTCGTCTGCGATCTTCAGCAATGAAACCAACAGTTTGGAGCAAGCGCAGTTTGAAAAATACGCGTCGCTTGTTCGCCAGACGGGGATCGAACCCGGACACTCTGTTCTGGAAATAGGTTGCGGTTGGGGCGGCTTTGCAGAGCACGTCGCCAAAACGGTCGGGGCGAACGTCCGAGGCCTGACAATCTCTCGCGAGCAGTATGATTACGCCAGAGAAAGGATCTTCAAGGCGGGTCTCAATGAGAAGGTTGAGATTGTCTTCCAGGACTACCGGGACGAAAAAGGCGTCTACGACCGGATTGCCTCAATCGAAATGTTCGAGGCAGTCGGCGAAAAATACTGGCCGACCTACTTTGAAAAGGTCTCGGATTGCCTCAAACCAGGTGGCAAGGCGGGCCTTCAGATCATCACGATCCAGGATCAGATGTTCGAGGACTACCGGTCGGGCACCGACTTTATTCAACGCTACATTTTCCCAGGCGGCATGCTTCCACCTCCCGGAAAACTTTCGGAAATCGGTAAGTCCCTTGGCCTCGATCTGAAAGATCAGAAAATCTTCGGGCAGGATTACGCGCGCACGCTTCTGGAGTGGCGTCAACGTTTCCGCACTGCCTGGCCGCAAATCCGTCCGATGGGTTTTGACGAACGGTTCAAACGGCTCTGGGAGTTCTATCTGCACTACTGCGAAGCTGGTTTTCGCTCAGGCAACATCGACGTCAGGCAGCTGGTATATGAAAAGGCGACCTGACGCGGTCTGTTGAGCTTGCTTAAAATGCAAATGAGCG